>DYHH01000030.1:0-36508 GCA_020724265.1 Melioribacter roseus
TGTTTGAATTTATTTATAAACAATATACTGCTGAAGTATAGAGCTATTATCCCAATACCAAAAAGAAAAGAAAAAAACTCCGGCAATGCAGTGCCGCTAAAAATACTCATACCAATTATAATTCCAACAAGGATAAGTAATAGCGGCATACCGTAAAGAGTAAATGACGCTTTAAAAATTTCCGCACCGGCAATTTCAATTTGAACTTCATCGCCGACTTTAACACCGAAAGGATCATCAACTTCGATTATTTTTTTATCCTTTTTCTCCGAAGGTTTACAGAAAATTTTTGCGGAACATTCTTCACAACTCCCGGTTTCTATCAATGCAATTTCTGCATGACCATCGGCGGATGAAAGAACAATTCCTTTTTCTATGATTGATTCACTTTGCATTATGATTGACTAAGCTAATTCTTTTTCCATACTTGTACTTTCACCAACCGGGATTTCAATAACAACTTTTTCATTTTTATTTAAATAACCAATAGCACCGGTTTTGCATTTATCAAAGGGTATTTTACTCGAGTCAAATTGAGCATAATTAATCACTGCAAGATTATTATCCATTACAACACCGCCATCGGATTTGCGAGCACATATTCCGCAGCCCATACAAGAAACGGAACAAACTTCTTTTGCTTTTTTCGGGTCATCCTGGTTTTTACAAAAAACAAATACTTGTCTATCAGCCGGATGCATTTCGATAATATTGCGCGGACAAGCTTTAACACAGTTACCACAACCTGTACATAATTCTTCAATTACTTCAGGTAATCCATTTTCATTCATTACCATTGCGTTAAACGGGCAAGCTTCAACACAATCGCCGCCGCCTAAGCAACCGTAATAACATTGTTTATCTCCGCCCGAAACAATTGCCATAGCAGAACAGCTTAACGGACCATAGTACTCTACCATTTTTTTAACGGCTTCACTGTTGCCGCCTCTGCACAAAATTCTCGGCAGCATTTTTATACTTGCCCCGGCATCAACACCCATCACTGCAGCAATATCATGCGCACAATCTTCCCCGCCTACAGGACATCCCGTTACAAGTGCTTTCCCGGAGACTACGTTTACTGCAAAATCATAACAACCTGCGTATCCACATCCGCCGCAGTTTGCACCCGGTAGTAACTCATTAATCTGTGCAATTTTAGGATCTTCAAAAACTCTAAGTTTCTTATCCGCAATTGCAAGTCCGCCTGCAAATATAAAACCGAGTCCGCCCATTGTTGCTATAGCAATTAATAAAGTAGCATCCATAAATATTACCTCCTAAAATATTGATCGAAGCCGGAAGATTTAATTATTGTTCCACTGCTGTCGACGATCAATCCTTCAACATTTTTTAAACTCTCAATTATTTTTAGTCCTTCCACCGGTCCAATTACAAACACCCCTGTAGCCAGAGCATCCGCATCAATATTCTTCTCTGAAATGATAGTAACCGCTTGTGTTTCCAAAGACGGAAGTCCGGTTTTCGGATTAATGATGTGGTGAAATCTTTTATTTTTCTTTTCAAAGAATTGTTCATAATCTCCGGATGTTGCAACCGAAATATTATTAAGGATTACTTTCCCGAGTAATTCATTCTTTTTCCGGGGATGCTGAATCCCAATTGTCCATTCATTTCCTTCACCAATTAATTCACCACCGGCATTGATTAAGAACTTTTTAATACCGTTATTCCTTAATATTTCTGCCATCCGGTCAACTGCATATCCTTTTGCAATCGCACCGAAATTAATTTTAACCGGTTTAGTTTTTCTTATAAGATTATTCTCTAAAAGTTCAATATGCTTCCAACCCACTTTTTCAAGCGCAGACTGGATTTCCGTAATTGACGGTTCATCCGGGTTATCGGTTTCAAATCCTAAAATATCAATATAGGTACCGATTGCCGCATCAAAACCTCCGTTTGTTACTACATAAAATTCATTACATTTTTGAAGTAAGTAGAAAGTTTCATCATCTACTTTTAGCTCACTTACCCCGGAATTATTTATAACCCATAAATAATTACTATCAATGTATGTAGAATATTTTCGGTTTATCCTTTCAACTTCTTCAAACGCGGAATTGATAGCTTCATTCGCAGCTTGATTATCATTATGAATAACTTGAATTTCAATAGTGGTTCCCATTGAAATAGTTGTTCTTTTTATTCTAACTTGTTGAGAGGAACAACCTAATAGAAAAATTAAAAGTAATATGTATATAAATTTATTTCTCATACTTGATACTTGATACTCGATACTAAATAGAAATCAAACCTGAAAAACCCATAAAAGCTAAAGCCAGTAAACCTGCTACAATTAAAGTAATCGGTACACCTTTGAAAGGCTTAGGAACATCTGCTAAATCAAGTTCTTCTCTAATTCCAGCCATAACAGTAATTGCTAACGTAAACCCAGCGCCTGCACCGACACCGTATACAACACCTTGGATAAATGTATAATCTTTTAGAACCATAAATAAAGCTAAACCAAGAATTGCACAATTTGTTGTAATTAACGGAAGAAATATTCCAAGTGCTCTATATAAAGGTTGACTTACTTTTTTAACAAACATTTCAACAAACTGAACAAGTGATGCTATGACCAAAATAAAAGAAACATACTGAAGAAATTCCAATTGAAACGGAACAAGCAAGAGATGATAAATCAGCCAGGTTACAATAGCCGTAATTGTCATTACAAAAGTTGTTGCCATTCCCATTGAAAATGCCGAAGTAATTTTACCAGATACGCCGATAAACGGACAAATCCCAAGGAAGTATGCAAGGACAAAATTATTAACAATCGCAGCAGAAAAGAAAATAAGTATTAGTTCCATTTTGCTTGTCCTCCCATTTCATCCGCTTCTTTCTTTGCTTTCAAGTATTTTTCGATGAGATAATTTTTCTCATCTTGTTCTTTCTTTTGCAGATAAGAATTTGCCGCACCAAATAACAATCCTAAAGTAAGAAATGCGCCTGCCGGTAAAATCATTACCAACCAAGGTTCATAAAAATCAGGCATAACTTGAAAACCAAGCAAGGTACCGGTTCCAAATATTTCTCTTAATCCGCCTAAAACAAAAAGAGCAATCAAAAACCCGGTTCCCATACCTAAAGAATCGAGTAAAGAACGACCAACCGTATTTTTCGAAGAAAAAGCTTCCTGTCTACCTAAGATTAAGCAGTTAACTACAATAAGCGGAATATAAGGTCCAAGTGCTTTACTTAATTCGGGAAATTGGGCTTTCATTACCAGGTCAACAATGGTAACAAATGTTGCAATTATTAAAATGTAGGCTGCAATTCTAACCTGCGTAGGTATTAATTTTCTGATTGATGAAATAATTAAACTTGCCGATGTTAAAACAAAAGTAGTAGCAAGCGCCATAGCAATACCGTTAATTGCAGAAACAGTAACAGCAAGTACAGGACACAGCCCAAGAGCTTGTTTAAATACCGGATTTTGGTCCCACAATCCTTTTAGGTATTCTTTGCTTAACGTCAATTGTTTTTTCATAATTTACCTTCCTCTTTAACAGAGCGAAGCTTTTGCAGTCCCGCATTAATAATATCTACAATTGCAACCGAAGAAATTGTTGCTCCTGTAATCGCTTGAATTTCATTTTCCTTTGAAGCCGGGGCTCCTTTTATCCAGTCAATTTTGGGCTGAGCAATTAAATCAATAAATTGTTTAGTGAATGGTTCTTCGGTTACTTTTGTACCCAAACCGGGTGTTTCAATTTGTTCAAGTACTTCCAATCCAACAAGTTGATTTAAATTTTCTTTAACACCAACCATAACTCTAATCTTCCCTTGAAAACCGTTCCCCTCATAAGGCATTGCATAGCCTATTACATTTTTATTTTCATCGAAAACTTTATAGAGTTCAAAATCAATTGCATTAACTTTTTCATAATCTTTTCCGGTTGGCTGAACCATAAAGATTGCTTTCTCCGTTGTGGCTTTGCGGTGCGTTTCAATTTTAGGAGCAGCCCACCCGCTTATTTGAGATAGCATAGCTCCGGAAACAACACCGATTAAAGAGAGTGTGATCAACATTTTGATTACTGTTTTCATTTCACCTCCCCGAATACTCTTGGTCTGGTATATCTATTTATCAAAGGAACGAAAGCATTCATAAATAAAATTGCATACATAACGCCTTCAGGCAGACCTCCGAATAATCTTATAATTATTAATACAAGTGAAATACCTAAACCGAATATCCACATTCCTTTTAATGTCATTGGGGACGTAACCCAATCGGTTGCCATGAACAGAGCACCGAATAAAAATCCACCTGCTGATAAATGAAATAAAGGATTTGGATATGCAATAGGATCAATTAACCAAAAAATTCCGCCAAAAATAACAGCACCGATAACCATTGCAGCAGGAACGCGGTAATTCACAACGCCGGCAAATATTAAAAATAACCCACCGATTAATATTGCAATTGCCGAAGTCTCACCTATTGACCCGCCGATATTTCCGATAAACATTGTGGACAACTCAGTTGCTACGGAATCAAACTTAAAAGCCGAAAGAGGAGTAGCAGTAGTAATTGAATCAACTTCGGTAAAATTCGGTTTTGTCCAGGTTGTCATCGGTACGGGAAATGCAGCTTGTAGAAATGCTCTTCCAACTAAAGCCGGGTTAAAAATATTGTAACCAAGTCCGCCGAAAATTTCTTTACCTAAACCAATAGCAACAACAGAGCCAATTGCTGTAAATGCTAAATTAAAATTAGGTGGTAAAATTAATGCAAGAAGTAACCCTGTAATAATTCCGCTTCCGTCGGTAATTGTAACTTTCTGATTACGAATCTTTTTAATTACAGCTTCGGTACCTACCGCAAAGCCAATTGCAACTGCAATTATTAATAATTGATAAAAACCGAAAAAGATCACCGCAGAAATTACAGCAGGAAGCAATGCCAAAACAACAAGCCACATAGCTTGTTTGGTATTCCATCGTGAATGCAGGTGCGGTGAACTCGCAAGTTCTAATTTGTAAACAGGATTATCAGTAGTTGTAGTAGTCATTTATTTTTCCAGTAATCTGATTCTTTATCATTATCTTAATCCTAATCTTAATCGTTTTTAATTCAGAACTGATTAAGACAGTTCAATAAATTAAAATTGACTTCCGGTTTAAGACCGGAATAACATATATCGCTTAAGCTATGCAGATTTTCGTTCTTTCTGCATTGCTAAAACTCTTTGTTTACCTAATCGTATCCATTGAACAAGCGGGATGTTTGCCGGACAAGTAAATGTGCATGTTCCGCATTCCATACAAACAGTAATATTATACGCTTCGGCATCTTCAAATCTATCAAGTTGTGAAAACCGGGAAAGTTTTGTCGGTATTAATCCAATCGGACAAACTTCAATACATTTTCCGCATCTCAAACATGTTGTTTCTTCATGTAAATTTTCTTCGGTTTTTGTTAATATTAAAATTCCCGAAGTAGCTTTGGTAACCGGGGCTGAAAAATCAAATTGTGCAACTCCCATCATAGGACCACCGATTACAACTTTTGAAGCATCTTCGGTAATTCCTCCGCAGTATTCGATAACATTGGCAATTGGAGTTCCAACACGTACAATTAAGTTTTTCGGTTCTTTAATACCATACCCGCTTACAGTTAAAGCTGCAGTTATTTGAGGTTCGCCCTTAACAACTGCATCATAAATAGCTAAGGCTGTCCCTATGTTTTGTATAACAGCACCGACATCAAGAGGAAGTTTTCCGGGAGGTACTTCACGATTCAATATTGCTTTAATCAACATCTTTTCGGCACCTTGCGGATATTTTGTTACCAATACTTCCACATTGATATTATCATATTTTGCTGCAGCTTCTTTTAATTTCTTTATAGCTTCTGGTTTGTTGTCTTCAATTCCAATATAACCTCTTCCGACACCGAGAGATTTCATTATTAGCCTCAATCCTTCAATTACCTCCTCGGTTCTTTCAATCATAAATCTATAATCACGTGTTAAGTAAGGTTCACATTCGCAACCGTTAAGAATAACCGCTTCAATGTTTTGATTTGGCTGGGGAGTAATTTTTACAAATGTCGGGAACGCTGCTCCACCTTGCCCTACAATACCAGCCCATTTAACCCTTTGTTGAATTTCTTCCGGGGCTACGGTTTCAGGATTAAGTGGTTCTTTTAATTCTATTTCGTTTGAATCAGCTGCGTCAATTATTATCGAATCTTTTGGAAAACCCGAAGGTGTAATTTCGGTTGATATTTTTTTTACTTTACCCGAAACCGAACTATGAATAGGAACAGATATAAACCCGTCTGCTTCGGCTATTATTTGACCGGCTTTTACATCATCTCCTTTTTTAACTAATGGATTTGAAGGTTTACCTATATGCTGGACTAAAGGAAGTATTACCTGCTTAGGATTCGGCATTATTTCAAATGATAAATTTTCACTGAGTTCTTTATATTCAGCCGGGTGAACTCCGCCTTGAAATGTTTTGGTTGATGTAAATAGTTTCATTCTTTTTTCATTTTTTGATTGATTAATTTCAATTGCATATACTATGCCAGATGATACTCAGTTTTAGCACTGATTTTATGTTCTTTTGAACTCAAAAACCATGTTTTTTGAGTAAAATCTAAAAATAAATAGAGAATTTTTTCATTATTGAAAAATGGATTTAGTATATGAGAAAAAGAAGACCGAATGTATTTTAAGCTACATGGGAGGGTACAAGTAATTCGGAACTTAGAAGTGAATTTCCATAAATCAAATTATTCTCCAGTCGATAAACTTCTGTTTCATAATTTTTATCTGTATCTATTATTAGAATTGATGATGCCTCAGAAAAAGAGTTATCCAGTGATCCGCCGGCATTAATAAACTTAATACCTTTTCTATAATATTCACGAATTTCATGACTGTGACCATGAAGAACTAATTTTACTTTATTTTCAGAAAACATGTTAATCAACTTTTTCTTTCCACGTAGTTTTAGAGTATAGCATTCAATTTTTTTCCAATAAGGATTAGAACTCGTTGCCTCTTCGGTGTTTTTATAAAAATGATGATGGGACAAAACTACTTTGTGTGCGATTTTTTCATCCGTTTGTGAAAGCAAAGTTTTAATTGCATTAAATTGATCACGATAGATTTTTCCATTTGATGCGAATGGATTTTTTATTCTGGAATAGAAATCAATTGTATTGATTCCGATTAGTTGAACATCATTAACATATTTTGAATACGGAAATAATAAATCCTTTCTAGAGAATGAACAATTCTCAAAAAGCTCCGCAAAGTATACGCCGAATTGACGAACTTTCTCATGAAAATCTGTCTTTAAACATTTAGAAGGAAAATTTAATACGTCATTTACTGTTTGGACTCCGCCAAAGATATCATGATTTCCGATTACAATAGAGGTCTTTCTGCTGTCGAGTAAGTCAAAAGTTTTTAGTATTTTACGAAAGATAACAAAGTCTTTTTCATTTGAATTATCGGAAATATCGCCGGTAATTACTAGATGATCAAAACCAATCTCAAGGGCGAGATTTATTAACTTTTTAGTTTTACCAATATTATTTTTTCTTAGATCCGAATTAAGATGGATGTCTGAAATATGAGCAATCCGCATAAACTATGTCGTTTTTTGTTTACGAACATACTCAAGTGATGTTAATTAAAAATCAACAATATGTTAAAAAATCATTATCATTTTTAGGATTTATCAAGTAACAATTTATTAATATATTCTTAACAACCTCGTAATACTAAGCTTATTCTTTTTACGGAATTTTGTAGAAAAAAAATTGAGAGTTATGAAAAAGGAAAAAATACTTTTTATATGCGGTTCGCTTAACCAGACAACAATCATGCACCAAATAGCAAGTAATTTAACAGATGACTATGATTGCTGGTTTACTCCTTATTATGCTGATGATTTTGTCAAACTGTATGCTAAACTCCGTTTAATCGATTATACAATTGTCGGCAACGGAAATTTTAGAAAGCAAACTTTAGCATACTTCGGCAAGCATAATTTACAGATTGATAACAGAGGTGAAAAATATAACGATGATTATCAACTTGTTTTTACTTGTTCGGATTTAATAGTACCTAAAAATGTTAGGAACAAAAAAATTCTTCTTGTACAAGAAGGAATGACCGATCCTGAAACTTTTCCTTATTATCTTGTAAAATATTTACACTTACCGCGATGGTCTGCAAGTACATCAACAACCGGCATGTCTAATCTTTACACATATTTTTGTATTGCTTCGGAAGGTTACCGGGAATTGTTCATTCGTAAAGGTGCCGATCCGTCAAAACTAATCGTTACCGGGATACCAAATTTTGATAGTGTTCATCAATATCTTGATAATGATTTCCCCCATAAAAATTATTTGCTGGTTGCTACTTCCGACATGCGCGAAACATTGAAGTATGAAAACCGGAAAAAGTTTATAAAGCGTGCTGTTGAAATTGCAGATGGTAGGCAAATAATCTTCAAACTGCACCCGAATGAAAATGTTAAACGAGCAACAAAAGAAATTAACAAATACGCGCCCGGTTCATTAACATATACTAACGGCAACACAAATTATATGATTGCCAATTGTGAGATTTTATTAACTCGTTATTCCTCTGTTGTTCTCGTTGCTAAAGTGCTTGGCAAAAAAGTTTACTCGGATTTATCCGAAGAAGAATTAACAAAATTAGCACCGATTCAAAATGGCGGAACATCTGCCGAAAGAATTGCAAGACTTGGAAGATGTTTAATTGAAGAACCGGCAAAAAATGAAAAAGAAATCCACGATGAGTTTGAATTAAAACAAGTTCTTTCTCATTAAGTTAATGATGTGTTATGAAAGAAATTAATATTGTAACAGTCGTACAAGCAAGAACAAGTTCTTCGCGTTTACCGAATAAAATTCTACTCTCCATAAAAGGTAAACCTCTACTATTGAGAATGTTGGAAAGAGTTAAAACTTCTAAGTATGCCAAATCTATTGTTGTCGCAACCTCAGCAGACAAAGAAGATGACCCGATAGAAAAACTTTGCAAAGAAAATAATTTAGAATTTTACAGAGGCAGTTCACATGATTTACTTGATAGACATTACCAAGTTGCAAAACTATTCGATGCTGATGCAGTTGTAAAAATTCCTTCCGATTGCCCATTAATAGATCCGGCTGCAATTGATACAGTGATTCAACATTTTCTTGAAAACATTGATAAATATGATTATGTGAGCAATCTTCATCCGGCAACTTACCCCGATGGGAATGATGTAGAAATAATGTCATTTAAAACATTAAAAACTGCCTGGATGGAAGCAGCAAAAGATTTTGAACGTGAACATACAACTCCATACATCTGGGAAAATAAGGATAAATTCAGAATAGGTAATGTTGAATGGGAAACCGGATTGGATTATTCAACAACTCACCGCTGGACGATTGATTATGAAGAAGATTATTTATTTATCAAGACTGTGTATGAAAAATTGTTTGATATTAATCCCAACTTCGGAATAAATGATATTCTAAATCTGCTGAAAGAAAAACCTTATATTT
Organism: Melioribacter roseus; assembly: GCA_020724265.1. Classification (GTDB taxonomy): domain Bacteria; phylum Bacteroidota; class Ignavibacteria; order Ignavibacteriales; family Melioribacteraceae; genus SURF-28. Next base: position 9,584 of record DYHH01000030.1, read on the forward strand.
ATAAAATAAATGAAAAGCATCTCGGTAAATATTGGTATGAAAATCATCTTGATGAACTAAATAACATTAATGAATACAAGCAGAAGAGAGAATTCAAAAACAATGACTAAGGATGAAATAAAGAAATTACAAGATCAGGCTTTACGAGTTAGAGAACATATTATTCGAATGTCCGGCAACGGAGGATGCTTTATTGGTGCATCACTGAGCTGTGCCGATCTTACTGTTTATCTCTACAACAAATTTCTTAACACAACAAAAGATAATTTACAAGATCCGAATCGTGATTATCTTTTCCTTTCAAAAGGACATGACGTTCCGGCACTTTACGGAACATTTGTTGAATTAGGTTGGATGGAAAAGGATAGATTAAAAAATCATCTTAAAACAAATGATAATATTTACTGGCATCCCAATAGAAATATTCCCGGTATTGAATTCCATTCCGGTTCTTTGGGACATTTACTTTCAGTTTCTCTCGGTGTTGCTATTGATTGCAAACTTCAAAAACAGACTAACAAGGTAGTTACGATTGTTGGTGACGGTGAACTTAACGAGGGTTCTAATTGGGAGGCTCTTTTAGTTGCATCAGCTCATAAAGTTGATAACTTATGTATTGTAGTTGATAGAAATGCATTTCAAGCTAATATGCCTACAGAAGATTTAATTCCGCTTGAACCGCTTGAGAAAAAGTTCGAAGCATTCGGATGTTCGGTTAAAAGAATTAACGGTCACGATTTTGAAGAGATGGAGAATGCATTCTCTTCATTCCCCTTTGATAAAAATAATGTTTCTGTAATAATTGCCGATACAATTCGAGGTAAAGGTTTACCAAGCATTGAAAAACGTGCAGATAGATGGTTTGTAAATTTTAAAGATGAAGAAGTAGAAGCACTTTTAAAAGAACTACACGGTGTTGCAAAAGCTGAACTTACATCAGAAACATTGACGGTGCGCTAATGAACTACGAAGATTTATTACATCAATTAGCTACAAATGATCAACGATACATTATTATCACTGCTGAAAATAGAGCGGCGATTAGAACATTACCGTCAAAAATTGAGAATCAATTTTTAGATACAGGAATTACGGAACAAACAATGGTTGGAGTTGCTGCCGGAATGGCATTGCGCGATAGAATCCCGATTGTACATGCACTTGCAACATTTTTAACAATGCGTGCATTTGAGTTTATTCGTACAGATGTCGGAATCGGTAATTTACCTGTTAAAATTGTAGGAGCTGTTCCGGGATTTTTATCTGACGCAAACGGACCAACTCATCAAGCAATTGAAGATATTTCATTGATGCGCGGAATTCCGAATATGAAAATATTTTGTCCGGCAGATGAAGACGATATGTTAAAAGGATTACCAAAAGTCTTTACCGATGAATCACCTTTTTATATTAGATATAACAATCAAAAACCATTGGTTGAACATGAAGATTTTAAAATCGGTAAAGCAGAAATTTTTGGTGATGGAAAAGACATCGCAATTTTAACTTATGGTTTTCTTTTTAATCAAGCATATCAAGCAAAAGAATTACTTGAAGACAAAGGTTATAACGTAAGATTGATTAATCTTCGAACTCCAAAACCAATAGATGAAGATGCAGTTTTAAATGCCGCAAATGATTGTAAACTATTAGTCACATTAGAAGATCATTTTATTACCGGAGGTTTATTTTCTATCTTATCAGAATTGTTATTAAAAAATAAACAGACAGCAGATGTATTCCCAATTGCGTTAATGGATAAATGGTTCAAACCGGCTTTACTTAATGATGTTTTAGAGTATGAAGGGTTTACGGCAAAGCAAATTGCTGATAAAATTGAAATAAGAATAAAAAGTTGATAAAGGAGTTGCATCTTTATGCCCAATAAAATTGACTTAAATAATGACTATCCCGTTATTGAAAAATCAGAAGAGCTTTACAAACGTTCACTTGGATTGATTCCCTCAAACACACAAACACTCGCAAAAGGTCCGACACAATATGTAAACGGAATGGCACCGAAATATTTAGTTAAAGGTAAAGGTTCACATGTTTGGGATGTTGACGGAAATGAATACATCGATTATAATATGGGTATCGGTCCCCTCTCGCTCGGTTATGCATACGATAAAGTTGATGAAGCAGTAAAAAAACAATTGAAAGACGGAATTACATTTTCTCTCGTTCATCCTTTGGAAGTTGAAGTTGCAGAAATTATTCGTAATATAATTCCGAATGCAGAAATGGTTCGTTATAGTAAAACCGGTGCGGATGTTACGAGTGCAGCCGTCAGACTTGCAAGAGCTTACACAGGCAAAAATAAAATCTTATGCTGCGGTTATCATGGCTGGCACGATTGGTATGTTTCGGTCACCGCACGCAACCACGGCATTCCGGAAGCTGTTCAAGCGATTACTTACACATTCGATTATAATAATATTGATTCACTAAAAGACTCAATCGATGATGATGTTGCAGCGGTAATTTTAGAACCGGTTGTTTTTCAAGAACCAAAGGATAATTTCCTTCATAAAGTTGCTGATTTATGTAATGAAAAAAATGTTATTCTTATCTTTGATGAAATGTGGACCGGATTTAGAATGGCACTCGGCGGAGCTCAAGAATATTTTGGTATCACTCCCGACCTCGCAACTTATTCTAAAGCTGTTGCCAACGGTATGCCGATTTCAATTCTAACCGGGAAAAAGGAAATTATGCAGTTAGCCGATGAAGACATTTTCTTCTACACAACATTCGGAGGAGAAGCATTATCACTTGCAGCTGTTAAAGCAACAATTGCAGAAATGAAAGAGAGAAATGTTCCGGCATATCTCGATAAACAAGGTGCAAAGTTAAAAGAAGGTTATAATAAAATTGCCGAAGAACTCGGAATAGATTATACCAAAGCAAGCGGATATAATTGGCGTTCAATTGTTACATTTGATGCTAAAGCCGGGGACCCGTTGATATTAAAATCACTTGTTCAGCAGGAAATGATTAAGCGTGGTGTACTTTGGGGAGGATTTCATAATATGTCATTCTCTCATACCGATGAAGATATTGAATATACATTGAATGCTTACGAACAAGCTTTACCTATTTTGAAAAAGGCAGTTGAAGAAAACAATGCAAAAGTATTATTAAGAGGAAAACCGGTGCAGCCCGTATTCCGAAAAACAGAGAACTTTAACATGAAGCCCAGACACTAATTTCACGAATTACACAAATGAGATATTAATTGACGAAAGAGTTGTTATATAAAGATGAAGCTTATGCCATTGTTGGATGTTGTATGGAAGTGCACAAAACATTAGGCAAGGGCTTTAATGAAATTGTTTATAAAGATGCACTTGAGATTGAATTTAAGATAAATGACATTCCTTATGAAAGAGAAAAGAAATTTGAATTGATGTATAAAAACTTTCAACTCCCACGTCAATACAATGCGGATTTTGTTGTTTATGATAAAATAATTTTGGAAGCAAAAGCAATTGAATCATTATCTAATTCTAACATAAAACAAACATTGAACTATCTTGCAGCATCTAAAATGAAATTAGGTTTATTAGTAAATTTTGGAGAAGATTCATTAAAATACAAAAGAGTAATTTTATAATTAGCGTAATTGGTGAAATTCGTGTCTATGTTTTCGTTAATAAATAAGACAGCAATCGTTACCGGTGCACTTGGGTTAATCGGAAAGGAACATTGCAAAGCCTTATCCGAAGCCGGCGCAAATGTAATTGTAGCCGACATAGATGATAAGAAAAGTGAAGAATTTGCAAAGACTTTGAAAACAGAATCCATCGGGATTGGAATAGATGTAACAAACAAAGATTCATTAATTAACGCACGAGATAAAATTTTAGAAAAGTTCGGTCACATTGATATACTTGTAAACAACGCTGCAATAAATGACATGTTTGAAAATCCTAAAGCTGCAAGCGAACAGAGCAAGTTTGAAAATTATCCATTAGAACTCTGGCAGAAATCAGTTGACGTAAATTTAACCGGAGTGTTTCTCTGTTCACAAGTTTTCGGGACAGAAATGGCAAAGCAGAAATCCGGCAGCATAATTAACATTGCATCGACTTACGGTATGACCGCTCCCGATCAATCATTATATATTAAGAAAGACGGAACACAGGATTTCTTCAAACCTCCGGCTTATTCGGCAACAAAAGGTGGAGTGATAATGTTCACTCGTTATCTCGCCGCTTATTGGGGAAAAGATAATGTAAGAGTAAATACATTAACTCCCGGCGGAGTTGAAAATAACCAAGATGAATTTTTTATTGAACAGTATTCTAAACGAACAATGTTAAACAGAATGGCAAAACCAACCGACTACAAAGGTGCACTGATTTTCTTAGCAAGTGATTCATCAAATTATGTGACAGGTGCTAACCTTGTTGTTGACGGAGGTTGGACGGAGTGGTAGTAATGATTTGATTGTTGTGTATCCATTTAATCAATCAGAAATTAACAAGAGGATATTAAAGTGATCCAAATTTATTATATAGACACTTCTGTTTTAGGTGGTGTATTTGATGAAGAATTTAGTTCTTATTCATCTATGTTAATTGAAGAATTTATTTTAGGGAATAAAATTGCCGCTGTATCGGAGGTTACTTTGCAAGAATTGGAACGAGCACCGAAAAAAGTTCAAAATATTTATAAAGAAGTTTCTAGAAAACACATAAAAATATTTAGATTAGATCATGCTTCTAAAACACTTGCAAATAAATACATTAATGAAAAGGCAATTAGTCCAAATTTTTTATTAGATGCACAACATATTGCAATTGCTACGGTAAACAAAGTCGATGTATTAGTTAGCTGGAATTTTAAGCATATAGTTAACTTAAGACGAATAAAATTGTATAATTCAATCAATTTAAAGAACGGATATCCTTTATTAGAAATCCGTTCACCAAGAGAGGTTGTTGAAAATGAGTAAAACCAAAGCCAAGAAATTTGACGCTGTTAAAATGATGAGAGAGATTCGCGAAAAGTTATCTCGTGAGTATGAAAAGAATCCACAAAAACAAAAAGAAGATTTAGAAAGCATCAGAAAAAAGTATGGTGTAAAACCTAAATACTCACGTAAAATGAAATGATTCAACTCTTTTTAACACTGAGGGAGTTTGAATAATAAGGACTCTATGAAATCAAACACACTAGAAAAAGCACGCAAAATTAAATTAGTCCTAACCGATTGCGACGGTGTTTTAACCGATACCGGAACTTATTATACCGCAAATGGTGAAGAGATGAAACGGTTTTCAATACGTGACGGAATGGGAACAGAACGATTACGAAAATTCTGTAATATAGATACCGGAATTGTTACCGGCGAGAACAGCGGAATTGTAACGAGTCGCGCTGCAAAGTTAAATATTACCGAAGTTCATCTTGGTATTAAAGATAAGGTATCATGCGTAAATGAAATTTGCGAGCGATTGAATTTAAAGTTGGATGAAATTGCATTCATCGGCGATGACACAAACGATATCGAAATAATGAAGATTGCCGGTTTAACCGCATGCCCGTCCGATGCAACTAGATTCGTGAAAGAACTTGCGGATGTAATTGTCGAAAGCAAAGGCGGACATGGTGCATTTCGTGATTTTGCCGAAATGATTATAGAAGCCAACTTGAATAAAAATGAGGATAAAAATTAATGACAAAAGTAAAAGTCGGTGACCGTTATATTGGCGAAGGTGAACCTGTTTATATTATTGGTGAAATCGGAATCAACCATAACGGATCGATTGATATTGCAAAAAAATTAATTGACGGTGCTGCTGCAGCAGGTTGTGATGCAGTCAAGTTTCAAAAAAGGACTCCCGAATTATGCGTCCCTTCTGATCAATGGTATATTGAACGTGAAACTCCTTGGGGTAGAATGACTTATATAGAATATCGTCATAAAATTGAGTTCAATGAAAAAGAATACGAGATTATTGATAAATATTGTAAGGAGAAAAACATTCATTGGTTTGCCTCGCCCTGGGATGAAGAAGCAGTAAACTTTTTGGAAAAATTTAATCCGGTTTGTTATAAACTCGCATCGGCTTCGTTAACGGATAATTTTCTTCTTAAAAAAGTTAAATCAACCGGTAAACCGATTATGCTTTCTACCGGTATGTCGACCTTGGAAGAAATCGATAAAGCAATTTCAATTTCAGGAACCGATAATTTAATGCTCGCGCAATCTACGTCTTCTTATCCTTGTAAACTTGAGGAACTTAATTTGAAAGTGATTGGTTCGTTCAAAGAAAGATATCCGAATGTACCAATAGGATATTCGGGACATGAAACCGGTCTGGCGCCGACACTTGCTGCAGTTGCTTTGGGTGCTGCTTTTGTTGAAAGACATATTACTTTGGATCGAGCAATGTGGGGAACCGATCAAGCTGCTTCAGTTGAAATGGTTGGTATGACAAGACTTGTTAAAGATATTCGCGATATTGAAAAAGCTCTCGGCGACGGAATTAAAAAAGTTTACAATAGTGAAAAACCTTCGCTGGTAAAATTGAGAAGAGTAAAATAACCTTAGTGTTACTTTGAGTGTACTTTGTGGTACTTTGTGAAACTTAAACACAAAGAACCATGGAGAAGACACGGAGAACCACAGAGTTTCCTTATGATAGATTCGATCATAAATTTCATCACAAATTATTATAACTCACTTTCCTTCCCGGAATTAATTTCATTTGGATTAATTATTGTCGGGGCATTTGTTATAATTTTACTCGAAAGAATTTTCCCTTATACAAAGGGACAAAAATTTTTACGTGAAGGATTCTTTAATGATCTTGCTTTATATACAATCGCACAGAGTTATATCCTCGGAATAATAATTTTCGGTGGAATAATTTATTACATCGACAATACAACGGGTTTATCAAGACTCGGTTTATTTGCAAATGTCCCGATTTGGATTCAGTTAGTTTTCTTTACAATCACACATGATATTTACATCTATTGGATGCATCGCTGGCAGCACAAGAATAAATGGTTGTGGAGAATTCACGAAGCACATCACTCACCAAAGAAAGTCGATTGGCTAAGCGGTTCTCGTTCACATGCATTTGAAATTCTTATCAACCAAACAATTGAATTTGCACCGATTGTTTTACTTGGCTCACCACCGGAAGTTATTGCTTATAAAGGTGTCATAAGTGCCGTTTGGGGAATGTATATTCACTCAAATATTAATGTAAATACCGGAAGATTTCAGTATATAATTAACGGACCGGAAATGCATCGCTGGCATCACGATGTAGGTAAAGGACGCAACAGAAATTTTGCTACAAAGCTCGCAATTTGGGATTGGATTTGGGGTTCCGCATATCTCCCCCGTCCGGAAAAACCAAAAGAATATGGTTTGAAATCTTACTTCCCCGATAATTTTATCATGCAGTTCATTTTTGCTTTTATGGATTCTAAAGCTCGGAAGAAAAAATAAAAGAAATGGGAACGCAGATCATTATGATTTTTTATGATTGTCATTGATTTATCCACAGCTCTGACATGAAATCGTATAAACAGTTTTCTTAACATTCTCTTAATTATTTTTTAACAATCTAATAACTTGTCCTCGCCTATTTCCGTAGTTAACTTTCCATGCAATAAGCTAAGGAGTATTACGGAAATGCAAAAAATCAATATTGAAAAGTTGATTGATGAGAAATACCCAAAACTCTTCGAAAAGAAACCGCGTTTTATAAAAAATCTCACTCTTCGAATTTTCGAAAGAGTTTTACATATAAACGAAATAAATTCATTTATACAAAAACATGAAGACACAAGAGATATAGAATTTATTGACGAAGTCTTTGAAATGCTGAACTTCTCATTTAGAATTGCAAACAAAGATATTAAACGAATTCCGTCGGAAGGAAGATTAATCTGTGTAGCTAATCATCCGATCGGGAGTCTTGATAGTTTGTCATTAATAAAACTTATCTCAGAAATCAGAACTGATGTTAAAATTGTTGCCAACGATGTATTACTGAATATAGAAAATTTGAGAAATTTATTTTTACCTTTCAATCTTGAGAGTCAATCATCACAAAAGCAAAACGTTCTTGCAATCGGTGAAGCACTCAATAAAGAAATGGCTGTAATAATATTTCCGGCAGCCGAAGTTTCTCGTTTAAATTGGTTTCAAGTACTGGATGGGAAATGGCACAAAGGTGCAATATACTTTGCAAGAAAATATAATTCGCCTATTCTACCGATTTATATTGATGCAAAAAACTCCTCTTTTTTCTACCTGTTTTCGATTATACACAAAGGTCTTTCTCGTGTTCTTCTTTCGCATGAATTATTCAATAAAAGAAATAAAATAATTAATATGAAAATCGGTGATCCGATTCCCCCGGTTGCATTCACAAATAATTTTATTAATGATAAATATCAAACGAAATTATTAAAAAAGCATGTTTATCTGATCGCGAAAAATAGGGATGGAATTTACAAGACTGAAAAAAATATAATTCATCCAATCGATAGAAAATCAATTAAACGTGAGTTGAATAATGCACAACTAATTGGTGTTACTTCAGATGAGAAGAAAATATTATTAACGGGGTTCTATGATTCACCGAATGTATTAAATGAAATTGCCAGATTAAGAGAAATTACATTTCGTAAAGTCGGCGAAGGAACAGGAAAGAAAATGGATTTTGATCGTTTTGATAAGCATTACAAACATCTAGTTGTTTGGGATGAAAATGAATTAGAAATTGTCGGTTCTTACAGGATTGGATTAGGAAGTGAAATTACTAAATCCATCGGCAATGATGGTTTTTATACTTCAACAATTTTTGAGTATGATAACGAGTTTAAGAAAAAAATCATGCCCAATTCAATTGAACTCGGAAGAAGTTTCGTACAGAAGAAATATTGGAATACCAATGCATTGAATTATTTGTGGCAAGGTATCGGTGCTTTCCTTGTTCATCATGAAAATGTTAAATATATGTTTGGCGGTGTGAGTATAAGCAATAACTATCCGGAAAGCGCAAAGAAAATGATTGTATATTACTTTAAAAAGTGGTTCGGAAATGAAAATTTACTTGCTTCGGCATTTTCACCGTTTAATATTCCGGAGACTTCAAAATTTGAGTATGATCAAATATTTACCGGGAATGATTATAAAGAAGATTACAGAATATTGAAAACAATGCTTAAGCCATATGGATTCTCCGTTCCGATTCTTTACAAACATTATTCGGAACTGTGTTATGAAGGTGGAGTAAAATTTCTAGATTTTGCGGTTGATGAATCTTTTGAAAATTGTATAGATGGACTAATTTTAGTCGATGTCGATCTTATAAAAAATGAAAAACGAGAAAGATTTATTTCCTGTCATAAACCTAACTTACTTGTTAGTGCATAAAACATAGAATACAGATGACACAGAAAAATCTGATTAGCACCGATCTGCAAAAATCCTATCCTTCTGCGTCATCTGTGTTCTGTTGAATTAATAAATATTAACCGGTTTATCGCCGGGATGCCTAACCGAATAAGTAAACTTTTTAGAGACTGATTCTGCCGGATTGAGTTTAAGATTCCAAGTTAAGATACCATCATTCTTATTTATTTTTGCATCAGCTGTTTCAATCAATTTTACTTTTATATCTTCATTCTTTGAAATCGGGAATTGATCTTCGAGGGTTAACTTAATTTCTTTACTCTTAGTATTCCTAACAGTTATTTCATAACCGAAAAATCGTTCAACATCGCTACCGAAGAATTTATCTTCCGTAAAGTCTTGTAAAGTTTCTCGTTTTATGACAATACTTTCATCTCTTCCCAAAGAGAAAGTCATTGCTTCTTCGGTAATGTTGGGATTAATAAACGAGGTACCGACAAAAGAATTTTCGAAATAGATATTAGCTGATCCGGGGAGCAGATTATACTTACTCCAATCTTTAACATTCGCTACAAGGAATGCATTGGCAACAATTTTCGGTGCGGCATAGTATTCGTAATCAGCTAGCATATCATAGCTTTGAAGTGCAACAATGTGTGGTTTACCATCCGCCGCTATTGAATATTTTATTTGTGGAGTGTATTCTACAGCAAGTTGAGTTTCACTAACCATCATATAATCCGCCATTGATTCTGCTTCTGCGGCTGCGTCCATTGTCGGGGCTGCAGCTGATTTCATCATTTGCATTTCATTTATTCCGCCGCCTCTATATTTCATTTGATTAACAAAATCAATGAACCATCTTTTTAATTCGGGTTTGTTGTTATTTTGTCTTGCGGATCGTGTTGAAAGTACAATTTTCATATCATTCCAATCAATTCCGGTCTGCTGCCAAACATTTGCACGGAGATCAAGTTTAATCGGAGTATCAATCCCCGAACTTCGTAAATCATAGGAAGGATTCCAGCCGGCATCATAAGTTAAGTAGCTTGCTTTAAAATTCCCTTTAGTATTTTTACTGGCAGATACTGTAACAACTATTTCCGTTACAGATGATTTTGCTTTGCTATTAATTTCGTTAATCTGGTTCTGAATTTTTGTAATGCGTTCGTTTAATTTTTCTTTCTTCAGATCGATTGAAGTCATATCGTTCAAAAGCTGTGTCGATTTCTTGTTGAAATAATCCGACATTCTTTGAAGTTCTTGAACAGTTATTGTTTTAGTATCATTTCCCAAATTTTTATTTGCGAGTAGTAAATCAAGCTCATACTGAAGTACTTGTCTATTGTTATTCAACTTGTTTAAATCGGCTTTTAACAATTTTAGTGAGTCCTCTAAAATTATAAGCTGCGGAGTTTTTTCTTTTGCTTTGAGATAATTCTGCCGCTGATTTACCGAAAGTATTACAAAGTCACCGGTTCCCCCTACTTGCAAACTGTTTCCGATAATATTGTTTGCAACATTTTCAAAAATTATTTCATGGATGCCTTGTGGTACATCAATTTGAGCTGTGTGGGTTAATTCAGCTCCCCCGAGAAAAACTGTTACGGAATTTAATTTTGTATCGGCGGGAATTTCCATTGCGTATAGATTAACTACCGCAAATATTGAAATCACGAGTACAAATATTTTCTTTATCATTTTATCCTCAAAAAGTTTTAAGCTTCGTTTTATACACTAATTTATTTTTACGGTTCCTCTCGTGTTAATAATATTGCTTAGTATCACTCCTTGTAAAGAATTTAAAATTGAGTCTATAAACTAAACTATAAATAGAAAACATGATTCGAATAACCTTTTAATTCATACATGCAATCCGTATTTTTCAATTCTCAATTTTGGGAAGAGGGTTAAATAAGCAGACTATTATGGTCGATATTCCCAATTTTTTTTTTTGAAGTACGACATGAAAAAACTAATCATTGAATTAATAAAAAAATACTTTTCTCAAATTACGCAAAGCTGGGTTGAAAAGCTTACACAAGAATTCGACAAAAAATTGTCGAAAGCACAAGTAACAACCTTTGTAGAGAGTACTTTAAACACTCTTTTGGATGTAATTGACACCGCGGACTATACACGAGCCGATCAATATTTAATTGATTCATATCAACTGTTTTCTAAAACCAAACTTAATTTACTTCAGATAAGTCAATTGTTTACAATCGGTCGTTATGCAATAATTAATTATCTGGAAAAAGATGATAATCATGATATTGACCCGTTAATATTACTTGGATTTTTAGATGAAGTAATTGAGCAAATATATGCTCGTTATGGAATGCTTCATCAAAATGCTGAAATGCAGGAATTGGCATCTGACCGGGATAGACTCGCCAACAAGCTTGATGCAAGTCAACAGTATTTACATAATATATTGTTCTCTTCAGATTCTGCAATTATGGTTATTGATAACAACGAGAAATTTATCTCCTGGAATAAAGGTGCGGAATCAATCTTTGGATTTTCTGAAGATGAAGTATTAGGAAAATCGTCATCCCTACTTTTTCCTAAAGGGAAAAAATATGAGTCGGAGTTAAAATATATTCAAGATGAAATTAGAAATAATGGATTTGTAACAATAAGCGAAACTGAACGGCTTACAAAAGAAGGTAAAATTGTTACCGTTCAATTAACAGTAACAAAACTTCCTGGAAGTAACGGAGAATCTGCCGGCAGAACCGTAATTATTAGAGATTTTACCGAAGTAAAAAAATTACAGCAGCAAGTAGATCAATCTGAAAAGCTTGCTGTTATAGGACAATTAGCTGCCGGGGTTGCGCACGAAGTCGGTAATCCGCTTACATCTATTTCATCAATTGTACAAATATTGCAGCGAAAATCACCAAATGAATTTTTCAGCGAGCAGTTATCTACAATAAAAGAAAATATTGATCGAATTTCACGAATAGTAAGAGAGTTGGTTGATTTCTCACGTCCGCCGAGTCATGAGAAAACTTTAATACAAATTACAGATATAATCAAAACGGCAATTGGAATTGTTAAGTATGATAAGCGCGTTAAAAAGGTTGACTTCAAAACTGATCTCGATACGGATTCACCGCTTGTTATGCTGGTACCAGATCAGCTTCTTCAAGTATTTGTGAATATTCTTATAAACGCACTTGATGCGATTGGTGGAAACGGAATTATTGATATTAAATCTTCGCACGATGATAAATATTTATACGTTACAATTGAAGATAACGGATGCGGTATGGATGAAAATACTCAAAGTAAAATTTTTGATCCCTTCTTCACTACAAAGAGAGTCGGGAAAGGAACCGGTTTGGGTCTTTCCGTTAGTTACGGCATAATTAAAAAATTTCACGGCGATATCTCCGTTGAAAGCGAATTAAATAAAGGTTCAAAGTTCACAATAAAAATTCCAATCGAAGAGAATTAATTAAGGAGTAATGAAATGTCTGCAAAGATATTAGTAGTTGATGACGAAAAAGCGATACGTGATTCTTTAAATATGATTTTATCGGATGAAGGATATGCGGTCTCCTCAGCGGCAGACGGCGAAGAAGCACTTAACCTTATCAATAAAGATGATTTTGATATAGTTATTACCGATATCAAAATGCCTAACATAGACGGGATGGAATTACTTTCCAAAGGGGCAAAAAATTCACCAAGTACTTTCTTTATTATAATGACTGCTTACGCATCTGTTAATACGGCAGTTGAAGCACTAAGATACGGGGCTTATGATTATATTATTAAACCTGTCGAGTTCGATGACTTGATAATGAGAGTAAAGCGTTTACTTGATTACAAAAAAGTTTCACTGGAAAATAAATTATTAAGACAACGGGTTGTTGAAGTAGGCGATTTCAACAACATCATCGGTAAAAGCGAACCGATGAAAAAAGTATTCGATCTAATTAAACAAGTCGCTCCAACTAACTCAAACGTTTTGGTTTCCGGTAAAAGCGGAACCGGGAAAGAACTTGTTGCAAAAGCTATTCACTATAACAGTTTAAGAAAAGATCAAATCTTTTTACCTATTAACTGCGGGGCAATTTCGGAAAACTTAATCGAATCGGAATTGTTCGGACATAAAAAAGGATCTTTTACCGGAGCCACAGAGGAAAAACAAGGATTATTCAAAGTTGCTGATGGCGGAACTTTATTCTTAGATGAAATCGGTGATTTACCTTTAAATTTACAAGTTAAGCTTTTGCGCGCAATTGAAGACAAACAATTCCTTCCGGTCGGCGGTACAAAACATATTCAAACAAATGTGAGAATTATTGCTGCTACAAATCAAAATCTTTATGAGAAAACTAAGAAAGGTGAATTCCGTGAAGATTTATTCTATAGATTAAATGTAGTTGAAATAAAACTCCCCTCTTTGAATGAAAGAAAAGATGATATTCCTTTACTCGTCAACCACTTTATTGAAAAATACTGTAACGAAATGGGGAAAAAAGTATTGGGCGTTGATAATGAAACAATGAAAGTCTTGATGGGACACGATTGGCAGGGCGGAGTTCGGGAGTTGGAAAACGTTATTGAACGTGCTGTAATTTTTGCTTCCGGTGATATGATTACAGTTGAAAATTTAGCAGAACATATTCGCGGTGAAGCTCATCCTCATGGTTATCCCGATTCACTCAAAGAAGCAATTGCCGGTTTTGAACGCGAGCACATCTTAAGAATCATTAAAAAATTCGATTACAATAAAGAAGAAGCTGCAAAATCCCTTTGTATTGGTCTTTCTTCTCTTTACAGAAAAATGGAAGAACTAAAAATCCCAACCAAATCCCCACGATAAAAAGTGGGGATTATTAGACAAATTATCCTTTAAAATACATATCTCGATTATTGAAATTTTATGTTTCTTCTTAATTTTGATTTTCTTACCTTAAGTACATAATTAAAGATTTCATTAAGGCAATCTTTATTATTGACAATGGTTGCTTTAATGAAATCTCACCGATAGGTTAATTCAATAAAAAAATAAAGTTGCAACATTTATTCTAATCTTCTTTTTCTGAAGCAAGCAATTAACTCTTTAATTACAAAAAGAGGCTGGTCATGAGAAAGCTAATAAAGTTTACCTTCTTCTTAATCTTTATCTTAACAAATTTTGCACAACTTGAAGAATTGCAGAAAATCTCAATTGAAAGTAAAACCTATACCGACTTTCAAAAATCATACGTTTTCCAAAACAATGGAACTCTCTATTATTTTTATAGACTACCCGGTTCTCAATCTATTAGTATTGAGATAAGTAATGACTTTGGCAAAACTTGGAAGGGATATCATGAAATTACCGGACTTCCGCTTGGTTTAACAAATGTGAGAAGTTTTGACATAATTCAAATAGGCAGCAATAATGTTTTTATTGCATATCTGCAATTCCCCGGCAAACTCTCGATCTTTAATTATAATATTGTAACAAAGTCTCTTGAACAAATTGGAACTGCACACTCGCTTAGTTCCGGGGTCGAAGAAATTGAATTTACATATATTGACGAATCCACATACTTTGCTTCTTTAAAGGACTCAGGTAATAATGTTTTTTATGTAAGAACTGACGACGGCGCCTTAACGTGGTCAACAAATCATAGTTTCCCGGGAATACTAACCGGCAACAGACCAATAATTACATCTTATCATAATGGTAATCTCTACGCTGCTATTGTTGAAGAAAACAAAATCTCTCTTGTTGTAAGTCCCGACAATGGTGTAACATGGAGTGCTCCGTTTGATGTTTTTACGAATGATAAATCAATTTCCAATGTATCTGTTCATTCCGATGGCGATAAATTATTTATCGCTTTTGAAGAACACATATTTGTTGATCAATTAAATGATTTTCAAACAGATGTATGTTATTTAAGCAGTAATGATAATGGAAATAATTGGTCCGGAAAAATTAAATACACCAAATATATTCGTAACGATTTAATTTCATCAATCAAACTTTCCGGTGAACAAATAATTGCACTTATTCTTTCAAATAGGGTAAACCAAGAGAGACAAGATACTTATCTTGGAATTCTAACAGAAACAATCGACCCTGCCCCACCGGCAATTAATTGGATGGATTTTCCTAACCCGATTGATTTTGATCAAGATTTTCAAATTCAAGTATTTGCATATGATGAATCCGGGATTAATTCCGTTAGTGTAGAATTTAATCACAAAGTTTATACTCTTTACGATGATGGCAACCATAACGATCTACTTGCAGGAGACTATATTTATGGTGGAACTATTGACGGTGTTCCTTCACATACATCTTTGGGTCCTAATCAAAGTAAGGTTATTGGATTAAATAATATTCAACTTCCGATAGGAAATAATGGAATAATTGCTGATATCAATTCAGCTGAAAGAATTAGACTTGCTATTAAAGCAGTTGATACCGAGCAGAACGAAATAAACAGAACAGCAAATGTTTATTTGGATGAACTAAGCGGGTCTTACGGAAAATATGATGGAAAGAATATTTTATTCAGCGGCGGTTTTTTTCTTTCAGGATATGCCGATACCTCATTATGGTTCAGTGCTGTTTCTTCAAGTAGCCTGATAGTTGATTATCAAGCCGGACAGATTGGAAGTAATCCTACCGATCCGGATAATTTAATTTATTCGGTTCTTTCAGGTGATACACCTTTCGGGCATTCATGGCAGGATTGGAAAAAAGCTGTTGATAACGGTGCTTATTTCTACGACGGAGATAATGACGGAGTATATAATCCTATCGATAAAAATGAAAATGGTATTTGGGATCCCGATGAAGACAAACCAGCTATTTTATACGACGGTGTTTATTATACTGTCTATAATGATGGTGTACCATCTAATGATCGAAGATTTAAAACTACCAAACCAATGGGCATTGAAATTAGACAATCAATCTTTGCTTCCAACAGAAATTCTATTCTTGATGATGTAATTTTCATAAGATATTCACTCTTGTATAATGGTTTAGGAAATGCCAACGAACCGGATTCGCTCACAGATGTCTATTTCTCAGTATGGACAGACAGCGACATCGGCGATCACGGAGATGATAAAGTTGGTTGCGATACCACTTTACACTCGGGTTATACTTATAATAATGGCTCCGATCAAGTATTTGGTGAAAATCCACCTGCAGTATTTAAAACAATTGTTCAAGGTCCGCTTGTTAAAACCGGGAACTCCACTGATTACGGTTACAATAAATTTGGACCCGATATTGGTTTCAATGCTCTTCAAGGATACAAAAATTTAGGAATGACAACATTCGCACCGCCGCATAAAAATCATTATAAATTACTCGATCCTCAAAATCCACTTGAGGCAAGAAGATATCAAGAAGCTCTATATCCTTTTGATGGATCTGAAATTGATCCATGTAATTTTGAATTCGGTGAAGTACGGGGTGGAGTAAATTGTGCTGAAGTAAATAATAAATTTTGGTTTAGCGGTGATCCCGTTACAAATTACGGTTGGATTGGAATCATTTCCTTAGATATGAGAGATCTAACTTCAACAGGTACTTTTACTCTACGCAAAAATGAACCGATGGATATTATCGTTGCGTATGTCGTAGGTAGAGGAATCGATCATCTTAACTCAATTGACCGAGCAAGAGAAATAACCCGTTATGTTCACGAAGAATACGAAAGAAATTTCAGTACACTAGTAAATGTAGAAGACAAACACGAAGAGTTACCGACACAATTTCACTTATCTCAAAACTATCCAAACCCTTTTAACCCAGTTACAAAAATAAAATATAGAATAGGTGTAGTGGACGAAAATCTTCGTCCACTACAAACTCAATTAATTGTTTATGACATTCTGGGTAGAGAAATAAAAACTCTAATAAACGAAGTCAAATCTCCTGGTAATTATGAAATTACATTCGATGCTTCGCAGCTTGCAAGCGGTGTTTATTTTTATAGATTAATAAGCGGTGATTTTATATCAACTAAGAAGATGATTCTGCTTCGTTAAGTTGTTAATTATGTGGTGAGGGTGACCAAAAAGTAATTATTCAATAAAATTAATTGCGAATATTAGCGTAATTCGCGGCTAATATAAATAAAACATTACTTTTTGGTCACCCTAACTACAATTAGAATTCCAGACTGATACCGAATGATGGAAGTATTCCGATTGAAGAAGTATCATCAACTTTCATTTTTTTATAATCCCACCTAATATTCTGCACATTGCTTCTGTTATAGATATTTTGAATATCCAGATATGTAATTAAACTTAACCCGCCGAGATCCCATCTTTTATCAACACGTAAATCCAATGTATGAAGCGGAGGAAGATTATCGGTTAAGTAATTTGATAAGCTTTGTGTTCCGTTTGAATTATATGGAGTTACCGGTCTACCCGAAGCATATCTGAACTTGAACGAAACTTCCCACTGATGATCGAAAATATATCCGCCGCTTAAATTAAAAATCCATTCTTGTTCAAATGCACTCGGACGTTTTACACCGTCAAGTCCTGTAAATTCCGTTTGAGCATAAGTTGCGCTAATCAAGCCATAAATCCCCTGACCGGTTGAACGCTTTTGAACAGATAATTCAATTCCTTTTGCGTTACCAGATCCATCACTTACAAGAGGTTCAAATCCGAACGATTCGAAATTTTCTTCTGCTCCTCCGTAACCCGCACCGGTATTGGCTAAAACAAGGTATGGGCGCAACGTACTTGCCGGATAATTTTTATAATCTTTATAAAATCCTTCCAACTTAACTTGAAGATTTTCCGTTAATCTTTGGCTCACTCCTAAAATGTATTGATTCACTTTTATTGCTTCCAAATTATTATTCCCTGCTGCAAGCCAAATGTAGGAAGGAAATTGATGGTAAACACCTGTACTGAAATTTAATCGTGTCAGGTTATTGAAGTTGTACGAAGCAGAAAATCTGGGGCTTAAATAAAACGATTTATCAATTGCATCAAAGTAATCAACTCTACCGCCTAAATTAAATCGCAGCTTGTTAAAGAAAAGATTACTGTATTGGAGATATGCACCGTATTTAGTAAAATTTTTATCCGCTGTTAAATTATTCTGCAATAAAGTATCGCCAAGCGTTGTAATAAAATTATTCGGGAATAAAACATCCGTTTGAAAATCAATAAACTTTACCGAAGCACCAACATTAATTTCCGCATTCGAAGAAAGTTTATAGATTAAACTCCCCTTCAATTCATTTTCCGCTTCAATAGAATTATTTATAAAGATAGGATTCAATAAAGTGTCGTTCTGGAACGAATCGAATTTAATATAACTTCTTCCCGCACTGAAAGTTAAAATTCCGTTCCTAAATAGATGATCATACGATATTCCGGTGACATACTGGTTTTGATCGCTTCCTAATATTCTTGCATTGTCGAATATGTCGTCTTCATCATTGTTGTTGAATTTAACTCTATCAAGCGCCCCGACAAACAAAAATGAAATTCTATTCGAGTTATCAATGTTGTAATTATATTTACCGAGTAAGTCATAATATTCGGGTACGAAATTGAAACCGGCGGCATTAAAAATAAAATCGAGATAACTTCTTCTTATGGAAAAGATAAAATTACTCTTATCTTCAACCGGTCCTTCCAAGTTTAATCCGAATTGTGAAGCTGAAATTGTTGCTTTACCACCAATTCTATCAGATCTTCCTTCGCGCAAATCAATTTTCAAAACTGATGAGAGTTTGTCTCCGTAAATTGCAGAAAATCCTCCGGTTGAAAATGAAGTCTCTTCAACATAATCAAGATTGATAAAACTCAACGGACCACCGGTTGCGCCTTGATTTCCGAAATGATTTATAGTCGGGAAAATAAATCCGTCAACCAAATACAAATTTTCCGAAGGAGCGCCGCCTCTGACAACTAGATCATTTCTTCCCGCGGACTGTTGACCGACACCGGGTAAAACCGAAAGAGCACGTACTACATCTTCAAATCCGCCGGGCGCTCGTCTTATTTCTTCGTACGAAAATTTTTTGAGACTAATTACTTCGGTGGGTTCAGAATCAAAAAAACCGGACGTAACCGTTACTCCTTCCAGTTCAAGAACAGTTTCTACTAATTCAATTGTAAGTTGAGTCGGGCGTGCTGAATTTACCACCACGTCTGATCTTACCGATGTTGTATAACCAATCGCAGAAATTCTTACCTGATAATTACCGATAGGTACATTATTAATTTCAAATCTACCTTCAATATCAGTAGCTGCTCCAATTTGGGTATCAACTAAAAGCACATTAACGCCGGGTATGGGCTGCCTGGATATTTTCTCAACTACTTTGCCTATTATTGTACCGGTAGATTGAGCATTAATTACAAGCGAAATAAAAAACAATCCAAAAATTATTTTTTTCATCAATTCCCTTTTTTACTCTAAAACAAATTCTCAAAAGATAAAGTTTCATATTCAAAGATATGTAGATTGTTCTATTATTCTACTTATTATTATATTTAGTGGTCATATCAACACAAAACGGTTTCTATGGGCATCGATTTTGAAAAATTAAAAGCTTTGGCTAAAGATGACGAGGCTTTTGAAGAATTAGTTCGGCTAATTAATACGTTTAGCGGCAACTCCTTTACATCAGTCGGAGAATTTAAGGATTTCTTTATAACTGAAAGGAATAGAAAATCTTCAAAAAGATTACAAATATCCAAATCGGTAAAGGATATACTGGGTTATACATCCGAAGAGATTGAAAATATGCAGGGTGGATTATTCGCCTTAGTTTATGAGGATGATTCAGCTCTTGTAAAGAGAAACATCAGTGAGTTTGAGACAAATCCCAAAAATTTTTCTATGCAGCATATTTACCGGCTGGTTGATAAAGAAGGAAAACCGCATTGGATAAAACAATCAATTAATGTAGAACGTGACGAACACGGAAGAATTATAAAAGAATTAACAATTATTTGTGATATCAATTCAATCAAAGAAAATGAAGAAAAGTTTAAAAACGATGTACAGCATCTTAGAGAAATAAATAAATCGAAAGACCGATTTATATCAATAGTATCACATGACCTCAGAGCACCTTTTACCAGTTTACTCGGTTTTTCAGAAATTCTACTAAATGAAAACGAATTATCCGATGAAGAAAAGAATGAGTATTTATCTTATATCTATGACGCTTCCCAAAATCAACTTCAGTTAATTAATTATCTGTTAGAATGGTCAAGACTACAAACCGGAAGAATTCAAATGGAACCAAAGCGTTTGAATCTTCGTGTTGTAGTTTCTACTTGTGTCGCTTCACTAATAGGTAATGCGATAAGAAAAGATATTGATGTAGTTCAAGAAATTGATAATGATATTTTTATTCAAGCAGATGAAAAACTTATTTCGCAAGCAATTACAAATTTGATAAGTAATGCAATCAAGTTCACACCGCGGAATAAATCAGTTACAATTACATCCGCTAAATTTAAGCTCGGTACAGTTGAATTAATAATTAAGGATGAGGGAAGAGGCATTGCCGAAAAAGATCAAGAAAAGGTTTTTAAGATAGATGAAAAATTTACATTAGAAGGAACCGAAGGTGAAAAAGGAAGCGGGCTCGGTTTAACTTTAGTCAAAGAAATTGTTGATAAACATAAAGGAGAAATTTGGTTTTACTCTAAAGTTGACGAAGGGACAGAGTTTCACATTACCTTACCAGAAGCAAAAAATATAATACTTCTTGTTGAAGATGACGAATCCATAATGGATCTTTATAATAAATCAATACAAAGAGCACTTCCAAATTACGAAGTAATTAGGTCTGCCAACGGTTATGAGGCTATGAGTATAATTATGAATTGTCTTCCGACAATTGTAATTACCGATCATGACATGCCTCTGATGAACGGTTATCAACTCGTTGAAGCAATTCGTAAAAGAGATAAAAATTTTGCTATTCCAATTGTTGTAGTCTCTGCTCAATTAGATAAAGAATTAGAAAAAAAATATGAAAATATGGGTGTAGCTAAAATCTTGTATAAACCAATTCAATCCGAAGATTTTGTAAAATCATTAAAGGAATTGATAATATAATGTATCAACCCGCTGACAAAACATATAATCAGAATCCTGTAATCTCTTCCGAGAAATTTTGGTATGCACTTTACACAAAACCGCGGCATGAATTTCAAGCCGGGATTTATCTTGACAGCATTGATATTGAATATTACCTGCCAACTATAACAACCGTAAGAAAATGGAGCGATAGAAAAAAGAAAGTAACCGAACCTCTTATAAGAGGCTATATATTTGTTTACTGCAACGAAAAAGAGCGATACGAAGCATTGCAGCATGATTCAATATTAAACACGGTTTGTTTTGAAGGAAAGCCTGCACGCATTCCCGATTGGCAGATTGAAAACTTGAAAAAATTGCTTTCGGAAAACAGGGAAGTGTTTATTAGAGATATGATTCCACTCGGCACGAAAGTAAAAATTGTCGAAGGTCCATTTGCGGGCGTTATCGGTCAAGTTTGCCAAAGCGATGAAGACGGTAAATTATTGGGAATTACAATAGATTTATTACGACGCTCTGTTTTAGTTAGACTTCCGAAAGAAAGTGTTGTGAAAGAATTAAAAAAGGTTGATGATGAATCAGAAAGAGTTGATTGAAATTAATACAGGCGAACCGGTAGATCATTTCTTAATTCTTACTAAAATTGAAGAAAGAAAAACCAAAACCGGCAACCCGTTTTTAAATTTAGAGCTACGCGATAAATCTACAGTTATTGCAGCTAAAGTTTGGGATAACTTTTCGGGTTTTATCAAAGAAGCAGAAGCCGGAAAGGTTGTTAAGATAAAAGGATTAATGGAAGAATTTAACAACTCTCCTCAAATAAAAGTCAGCTCAATTAGATTAGCTAATGAAAAAGATAAAGTTAATCCGGGCGATTTCTTGCCTAAATCTTCCCGCAATATTGAAGAGATGACTTCAGAACTTGAAAAAAGAATAGAGGAAATTAATAACGAAAATCTAACATTACTTATTAAGAAAATTTTATCCGGTGAAAAGTATGAGAAGTATAAACACGTCCCCGCCGGCAAAGCATGGCACCATGCTTATGTACACGGATTAATAGAACATACTTTAGAAATTGTAAAAATCTGTGATTTGATGTGTGATATTCATTCCGAACTAAACAGAGATTTAATAATTACCGGGGCAGTATTACATGACTTCGGCAAAACAGAAGAACTAAACTACGAGACAAATTTTGATTATACGGATAAAGGTAAACTATTAGGTCATATTGTACTTGCGGCAATGGAAATTGAGAGTGCAGCTAAATCGATTAAGAATTTCCCGGATGATTTGAAAGACCATGTAATCCACTTGGTTTTAAGTCATCAAGGTAAACTTGAACAAGCTTCGCCGGTTGTTCCCAAAACATTGGAAGCAATAACACTTTACCATGCAGATGAATTAAGCGCAAAGGTAAATGCTTATAAGTACGCAATTAAATTAGACGAAAACAAAGAAGGTAACTGGACAAGATTTCAACAGCTTGCCGGTACCGCAATTTTTATTCCCGAGAAAGATAATCTGGATATTGAACCAGAAACATTATTTGACAACTAAATCAAGGACAGCATTATGAAAAGAAAATCACTTCTTTCGTTCATGCTCATTTTATTCATTTCAGGTTTTGCATTCTCACAAACAATCGAACAGTATCTCGAAAAAGGAGATTCCCTTTACAAAAGTTTTGATAATGAAGGAGCGCTGAATGTTTTTCTGGAAGGTGATGAAAAATATCCGGGTAATTGGGAAATTCTTTGGAGATTAAGCAGAACATACACGGATATTGCAGAACACTTACCAACTTCCACAAGTGAACAGGAAAAGGCACAGCTTGCAATGTATGAAAAGGCAGTTGATTATGCAGACCGAGCTATTGCTCTTGCACCGGGTGAATCGGTTACTTATTTAAGAAGAGCAATTGCTAACGGTAGAATTGCTTTGTTCAAAGGTGTTTTTTCTGTCGGTAAAGTTGTTGACCAAGTTAAAGCTGATTGTGAGAAAGCAATTGAACTTGGTACAGGCGGTAATGAAGTACAGGGAGTTGCTCATTATGTTCTTGCAAGAACACATGATAAAATATCCGATAAATGGTCTGTAGCTCGTGCTGCTCTTGGTCTTGGCTGGGCTGATTACGATATCGGGATAGAACATTATAAAAAAGCAATTGAACTTTATCCCGAATTTATGATGATACATGTAGAATATGCAAAAGCATTAATGGAAGAAGACGAATGGGTTCAAGCAAAACAATCACTGGAAACTGCTTTAAAATGCCCGATCATTGACGAAGATGATTCGAAGCTTTTAATAGAAGCAGAAGAACTTTTAGCAGAAGTAAATAAAAAAATAAAAAAATAATATTTGTTTAAAAGAATGAGCGAAACAAAATTTCCTAAAGAGTTATTAGACAAATTAGTCACCGCCGAAAATATAGTTTTCTTTACCGGTGCCGGCATCTCTGCCGAAAGCGGTGTGCCTACTTTCCGCGGTAAAGACGGTATTTGGAATAAACTTAAACCGGAGGAACTTGCAAACTTCAATGCATTCCTCCGGAATACCGATATGGTTTGGGAATGGTATCAATACAGAAGAAAAATTGTGAGGGAAGCTCAGCCGAATCCGGGACATCTTGCTATTGCCGAATTTCAAAATTATTTTCCGAACGTTACCGTTGTTACACAAAATGTAGATAACCTCCATAAACGTGCCGGCAGTAAAAAGATCTACGAACTTCACGGCAATATTGAAAGAAATTTTTGTATCGACTGCAAAAAATGGTATAATGATGTTCCGATAGACGAAAACAAAAAGGGTGCAATTAAATGTGATTGCGGCGGACTAATTCGTCCCGATGTTGTTTGGTTCGGTGAATATTTACCTCAAGATGAATTTAAGCAATCCGAATGGGAAGCCGGTCGAAGCGATATTTGTTTTGTGGTAGGAACTTCTGCTGTTGTTTACCCGGCTGCTTACATTCCTTTTACAGCGTTACAAGCCGGTTCGTATTTAGTTGAAGTTAATATTGAACCGACCGATTTCAGTTCTCATGCACATTATTCTTATTTTGGAGAAGCCGGAAAAGTTTTGCCTGAAATTTTATCTGAAGTGAAAAAAATCAAAAGTTCTAAAAAACAATAGGACACAGATTTTTATGATTATTATGATCGACGCAGATTTTAATCATAACTTATCATAACCATCATAAAAATCAGCGTTCCAATCTATAAAGAAATTTCATCTTCAGCATAAGTCTTTTCTGTTTCGTAAACTCTTACTTTTATTCTTTTTATTCGATCGGAAGTAATTCGTTCTTTTATTTTCTCTAACATATGTAGAGTAATATTCTCAGCCGTCGTTTCAAAAGGAACTACAACTTTTTTGGATTTCAGCTTATCAAGAAAATCAATTATTTCTTTATCGGTTTCTATTACCATGAATGAATGATCGAGTTCATCAACAATCGGAGAAATAATTTCTGAGACATCGTAATAATCTATTACCATTCCGTTTTCATCCAAATCACCTTCAATTTCAACACGCATTTTGTAAGTATGCCCGTGAATGTTTTTACATTTACCGGAATGAAACGGAAGTCTATGACCCATTTCCCACTTAAACTCTTTTGAAATTTTCATCACACACCTTTTTTATCGGGTTCCCAAATTATTTTGTGCATTTGTAATTGATAACGCACATTTAGTTTATCTTCCAATATCCAATTGACTAACGTTACCGGTTCAAGTTCTCCGAAAACAACTGAGAAAAGTACAGTGCATTTTTTATCTAATTGATACTTTTCAACTTGTTCTTTTGACCACTCATAATCTTCACGTGTACCGATTACAAATTTTACTTCGTCAATAGATTTTAGATATTCAATATTCTCGTATAAATTTTTCTTCATCATTCCGCTGGAAGGACATTTGAGATCGAGAATAATTCTTACTCTTTTGTCAATTTCCGAAATCGGCAGACTTCCGCCGGTTTCAAGCATAACTTCAAAACCTTCATCGCATAATCTTTTCATCAATTCAATCGATTCATTTTGAACAAGCGGTTCACCGCCGGTAACTTCAACCAAATTACAGTTATATTTTTTTACTTCATCAATAACTTCATCAATCGATTTATCATATCCCTCATAAAAAGCATACTCGGTATCGCAATAAGTGCAGCGGAGATTACAGTAAGTCAGCCTGATAAATACACAAGGCAGACCGGCTTTTGTGCTCTCTCCTTGAATGGAATGATAAATTTCGTTGATTTTAAGCATTTTTCGCTGATTTATCTTTAAAAATTAGAGGACAAAAATAGCTATTAAATTGGTGAGATTAAAGATAATAACCGGATACTTTATTTGATTCATTCAAAAGTAAGATTTTCTGTTGTTTTAAGTAGAAAATCAATTTCATAAATTATATGTCGCAAGTATACTATGTTATGCTTCATACCATTGAATTTGATTGTGGATGTATGGAAGAATATAAGGACTAATTCCTTTCTCTGTAAGAAGATCAACTTTTCTGTTGAATATTTTTTCTAACGCGAAAACAAGTTCGATATAATTATCGAATGTCTTTTCGTCAAAATCTACAATTAAATCAATATCGCTTTCCGAAGTTGCTTGGTTATTAAGATGTGAACCGAACAAACCGATTTTTTTAACTCGATATTTCCGCAATAAGTCTCGATTACTTCTTAATATTTCTAATATTTCTTTGGCTGAGATATTTTTCATCTGGTATAGTTTCTATTCTTGTGGGAAAAATAAATAAAATTCAATAAAGAAACCCGCAGCCGAAGCCACGGGTTTCTATAGTTCTCTTTCTAGGAAATAATGAATTGATTCATGTTTGTTATTTGATTAACATCAATTTTTTCGTCTGTGAAAAGCTCTCGGTCTCAAGCCGGTAGAGGTAAACACCACTTGGTAAATTTGAAGCATCGAATTGAACTTCATATGTACCGGCATTTTTGTAACCATTAACTAAGGTAATTATTTCTTTCCCGAGTATATCAAAGACCTTCAGTTTGACATTTGTTCCGTTTGGAATTGCGTACTTTATCTGTGTACTTGGATTAAACGGGTTAGGGAAATTTTGAAACAAAGCATATTCACTTGGTAATATTTCTTCTTCATCGTTTCTAACAGAAGTAACAGTTAATGTATCTACAAACGTCTTAACACCGAACTTTGTACCTATATACATTTTTCTAGGTATTTCATTGTCTGCTTTGATTACATTCACTGCACTGCCATAAACCTTGCGCCAGTTATTTCCGTTATCTTCGGTTAAGTATAATCCGCCGTTTGAAAAGTTATCCGTTAACGGCTGACCGAATGAATATGTACCTACGTACATTCTACCGGATTGTAGTTCATCCAACCAAATAGTTGCAACATGCCCGCCATTATCAAGTTCATTCAATTTGCTATCTATCCTTGTCCAATTTC
>DYHH01000030.1:36608-45673 GCA_020724265.1 Melioribacter roseus
TTTACTATTGTTTCCCAAGTTTCCCCTTCGTCTGTGGTTTTTAATATCCCTCCTAGAGGGGCAAATGCGTAATCACCTACAGATGCATATAGAGTTAATGTATCCAAAGGATTTACTGCAAATGATGTTAAATTATTCACTTCCAAATGTACCGAGAAAGTTTTCCCACCGTCATTCGACTTGTAAATGCCGCTTGCTCCAACATATATTGTGTTATCATTATACGGACTTATTTTTATTTGCCAGGGTGTTCCTCTAAATACATTTTCAGTGTTTCTCAATTCCCAACTACGCCCTGAATCTGTACTTCGAAACAAACTACCCCAGAGAGTTGATAAATACATCTTAGAGGTATCTGTTTTGGATATCGCTATAGATAGTATCATTTCATTGAATGTGTATAAGTGTTCCCAAGTGTCGCCTAAATCATTACTTCGCCAGAGTTCCTTTTTCTCTCTTCTTGATTTATAAATAATTTGTTGGTTGTGTGGATTAAAGATATAGTTTGCATCTAAGGCTGTTGGTTCCAAAACATCCCAGCTATTACCACCATTAATGCTTCTTATTGAGAGTCCGGCTTTAAGAATTATTGTATATAAATTATTTCTTGTTAAAACAATTTCCGTTATCTGCATATCTTTCAAATTAGTTTCAATTGCAGTTACTGTATGTCCGTTATCTGCCGTCTTAAATAACGCGCCATTCCAAGTTGCTGAATAGACTATTCTTGGAGAGGATGGATGTATTGTCAATTGATTTCCACGTACAAACCCACCAGGTGGCCCAATTAACTCTAATTGCTGTGCAAATAATATACTTGATAAGAGAAATAAAATGATAAATTTATTTAGATAATTCATAAGATAACCTATAGGAGTTTTTAATATAGGAAATGCTCAAATACTGAGCATCTCCTCAAACTTATTCGATTTTACTTCAACAACAACATTTTCTTACTATCGGAATAATGCTCTGTTTTAATTCTATACATATAAATGCCGCTTGGTAGATGGGATGCATTAAAATTTACTTTGTGAAAACCGGCAGATTTTTTCTCATTTACTAATTCAGCAATTTCTCTGCCAAGTATATCGTATATTTTGAGAACTACCTTAGTATCTTCCGCTAACTCATAATTTATAGTTGTACTTGGATTGAATGGATTCGGGTAGTTATCTTCCAATTTATAAGAAAAATTTAACGACTCATCTGCTGTTTGTTTCTCAATAAAATCTCTTGAGACTGAAACTTCGTTTGAAAGAATTGATTCTTTTCCGTCGTTATTTACTGCTGTTACACGATAAAAATACCACGGTGTTGAAGGTGTAGAAGGGTTGAATGTTGCATAGTAAGAATAATCTGTCCAGGTTGTTGTAGGATGATTTACTTCAGCAACTTTTTCTAAACCATATTTCCCGATAGTACTTACAGCTCTATAAACATAGTACTTATTTACTCCATTTACACTGGTCCAATCTAATTTTGCTCTTTGAGAAACAATTGAAATGGTAAGATTTTGCGGTTGGGGGGGAAAAGAACCACCACTTAAATTTAATTCTAAAATCGCCCCTGTAATGTCTAATAGCCCATAGCCATAGTCCTCATCAAAACCGGGATCACCGATATCAAATGCTGATTGAATTAATGCTTTTCTCACATCAAGATTAAGTAATTCCGGATAAACAGCCCATAGTAATACTGCAGCTCCTGCAGCTTGAGGAGCTGATGCAGAAGTTCCCTTCCCTGTTAAATCAAACAAACCGTATCTATATGGATCGTTTATCGTACTATTTAATAATGCAACTATTTCTGTGGCTGGGGCAACAATTTCTTTCTCTGGACCCCAATCACCATATTTCCCCCCTGTTCTGGTTACTCCACCCACAGCCATAACCATATTGTGTCTTGCCGGAAATTTAATCCCTTTCGGGTCAAGGCCAGGCAATGCGTTTCCTCCTGCTGCAATCAACAAGCAGCCTTTTTGGGCAGATGCATATTCAATTGCATTCTTAATTGCATTTAACTCATCTGTTGCAAAACTTAGGTTTAATATTTTTGCGCCATTATTTGCTGCATAAATAATAGCATCATCAACTACTGAAGCATCAACATAGGTACCATAACCTACCCTAAGTGCCATAATTTTAGCTCCGGAAATACTTCCGTTCCATCCGCCCGCAACACTTGCAATTCCATTGTTATTGTTGGTCTTTGCTGCTATAATTCCTGCTATACCGGTTCCGTGATGATCATCCGTTAATGGAAGAGGAAAATCATCATTATCATAAAAATCATATCCATGATAGTTTTGTGAGTTTGTCCAAATATTTCCAGCCAAATCACCGTGATTATAGTCTACCCCCTGGTCTATTACAGCAACTATTATATTAGCGGGTGAGATATTATTGCCATATATTATTTCCCAAGCTTCATTAACATTTATATTTATATCCCCACTTTCATCATCTAAATAATATTGTTCATCATTATCAAAAGCATAATCGTTAGGGTAAAATCCCGTTAAAAATTCACCATAAGAGTTAATATCAATCCATTCAAACATAGCGCTGTTCTTAAATTGATTGTAGGTTCCAAATATGTTAGCTGTTTCGGGAAGTTTCAAGTCAATAATACCGATCATATTTTCGCGTTCAATTTCAATACCTAAAGCTTTGCAATAATTTTCAAATGCCTGTTTCGAAAAACCTTCTTTAAGTTTTACTGATAAAGAGGTTTCGTCAAGAAGATATTTTAATTCTGTTTTGCTATCAATAACATACCATTTGCCGTTATCTTTCACATACTGTTTCCCATCTAGTAAATAGCTGTTAGTTTGCGCAGAGAGAGAGAGAGAAAACAAAAAGATAGAAAGTAGCATCTTTTTACAAAATGAATTGATTGGAAATTTCATTTAAGTACCTCCACATGTTTAATTTTGGGTGATTTAATTTATACTTATATTGAATTTATGTCAATGGAAATCGGAGTATTGTAAAATTGATTATATTAAGATGCTTTATCTTAGTTTTCTTGTATAAAAAATGAATTCGTAATTCAAACTTTTATTTGCACAAAACGGGTAATACTCTTATATTTGAGGTCTATTAAAAATCTAATTTAGGGTTATAAGAATGGCTAATCACGCTTCTGCGGTAAAAAGAGCGCGTCAGAATGAGACGAGAAGATTAAGAAACAAAGCAATTCACTCAAAAATCAATACTTTGGTTAAGAAGGTATTATCTACTTCGGAAAAAGAACAAGCTGAAGTTATTCTAAAAGAAGCGGTCTCAACAATTGATAAAGCTGCTGTAAAAGGAAAACTTCATAAAAATACAGCCGGAAGAAAAAAAGCAAGAATTACCAAATACGTTAATACATTAGCAAAGTAATTTCTTCGCTTCATTAAAAATTTACGGGAATGCTGAACTGCATTCCTTTTTTATTTTAAACCCAAATTTGTCATCCCGATGCATCGGGATGACAAATCGACTAATATTTTCTAAGGGCTTGACTGCAACATAACTACTAGAAAATCTTTCAAGCCCAAGAAAATCTAAGTCGGGATTAAACACTTATCATTTAACAAGTTATGTCACTATTACCTTATTGATAAATTTTCCTAATGGAAAATCTGGGTTAAATCTTTTATCCCCTCTTCGCCGATTACATCCGGAATATAAAAACCAATCTTAAACTGCGCTCCGTCTTTGTTCGGGTTAACAACATTTTTTCTTACAAGTACCGAGTGATAAACCAGAACATTATCGGAAATAACAGACCCGAATATGTATGAAGTACCTTTAATAATTACATTACTTCCTATAACAATATGAAACTCATCGCTGCCTGTCATATTTACACTTGATTCAATCCGGGCATTATCTCCTATTGAAATATTTCCTTTAATTATATCCCCTTTCAATATTTCTACATTATCGCCAATCTTAACTGTTTGACCGGGATAGCAGGAAATTTCAACACCTTCTCCGATGTTTACATTTTTTCCAAGTATAACATTATCTTTTACAATACATTCGCGACCAAAAGTACATCCATAATTAACTGAAACTCCTTTACAAATAAAGGCGCCTCTGCCTACATGAATATCTAACGGAGTACCTTTTGAATCCATCTCTAAAATTTTTTCTACCACATCATCTGAAATGAAAAAATCCTCT
Source organism: Melioribacter roseus (assembly GCA_020724265.1). GTDB lineage: Bacteria > Bacteroidota > Ignavibacteria > Ignavibacteriales > Melioribacteraceae > SURF-28. Next base: position 40,787 of record DYHH01000030.1, read on the forward strand.
TCATCTTCGATTTCAATTATATCTTTTAGTTTATCGTAAACATGGTTGCGGGCAATTTTTTCCATTTCTTTAAGAACTGATTTGTTGTTGAAGCCCATTATAACATGCTGCTGTTTGGGGCTTACCGCACCGACCGATAAACCTTCTTTGTTAAATAGATAAATCAAGTCCGTAAGATAAATTTCTCCTTGAACGTTATTACTTTCTATTTCATTGATGAGTTTTGCGAGATATTTATACTTGAATGCAAAAACACCGGAATTGAATTCGTTATTTTTTAGCAACTCTTCTTTTGTGTAGGAATATTTCTTTCCTTTAAAATCAATAACGTGTTCTTTATCATCAGGCAGACTCAAAATATCTTTGTGTTCCATAATTTTAATAACTTGTCCGGCATCGGAAGATTTCTTTCCAATAATATCGGTTTCTTTTACACGAACAATCCTGCCGTAGTAATTTTGTTTATAATCACCGTCAAACAAGCCTGTAAGAACCATCATATCACAATTTGCTTCGTAGAATTTCTCTTTAAATTTTCGGACTGCAGTTTCATCGATTAATCCCATATCGCCCGGGAAAACATAGACAATTCCGTCATAATTTTTATCTTCTATTCTTTCAAGTGCAACTTGAACCGCATGACCGGTTCCGTTTTGAACGGCTTGATAAACATAGCTTCCGTTCTCATGTTTACCAATTGTTTGGATTACATCTTCGGCTTTAATACCGACTACAACAATAATATTAACGTTTTCCAAACCTTTATTGCATGCATCAAAAACCCGGGCGACAGTCGGTTCACCCCAAATTGAATGAAGCATTTTCGATTTATGTGATTTGATTCGTTTACCATGACCCGCCGCTAATACTATTACAGTTTCATTTTTCTTGGGATCGAATTTTGAAGAGTAACTTTTTAATAATTCCTGAAGATTTGAGTTATCATTCATGTTGCTCATTATAATTACCTTTTTAACTACATGTATAAAATGTTAAATTTGCCGTAATAATTTAGTAAATATTTGTTACAAGTATTATGTTCAAAAAAAACCGGGGGCATATGAAATTAAGGATTTTCTTCTTTTTGCTAATTCTTTCTTCTCAATTGACTTATGCACAGCATAATAATTTCGGGATTGGTTTAATGGTCGGCGAACCAACAGGATTAAGCGGCAAATACTGGGTTAGTGAAAGTAATGCTTTTGCTGCAGGAATAGGCGGTCATTTTATTGGTCCTAATGACGGCTTGTCAATTCATCTTGATTATTTATATCATATCGATAACACTTTTCAAACAAATTTCAGATTTCCTTTGTATTATGGATTTGGAGCTAGAATAAGGACCGAGTCCAATAAATTTGGCTTGGGATTTAGAGGCGTGGGTGGTATATTGTTTTATCCCGATTCGGTCCCAATAGATATTTTTATCGAACTTGTACCGGTTTTTAAGCTGCTTCCAAAAACAAATCTTGAAATTGATTTATCATTAGGTGCAAGATACTATTTTAATTGAGACAATAAATGAAACAAAAACCCGTCACATATTTTGACAGCCCCGAAAGAAGCAGTGCAAAGCAAATACAATCTGAAAAGAATTTTATTGATAATTATCCGTTAATTCAAACCTTATTAGAAAGTTTTCCTGAAATTGCATTGATCCTTAACGAGAACAGGCAAATTGTTGCATGTAATCAAAATGCAATTACTGGTTTTGGGAAAAGCACTTTTGAACAAATATTAGGAAGACGGGTTGGCGAAGCGATTTGCTGTATTCATAGCAATGAAATGGGAGAAAACACATGCGGTACTTCTAAGTTTTGTGCTCAATGCGGTGCTGCTAATGCTATCAAATTTACCCGCGAAAACCTTGTTAAAGCAATTGAAGAATGCCGCATAACAAGCGACAATAAAGGGAAAGAAGAATCTTATGATTTTTTAGTAACTACAAATCCATTACACCTTAACGGACGTAAGTTTACTGTTTTTGCTGTCCGCGATATTTCCAACGAGAAAAGAAGATTAACATTAGAAAGAATATTCTTTCATGATGTTTTAAATACTGCGGCAGTTGTCAACAGCATTAGTTCAATTCTTCATGAAGAAGAAGGTGAAGATTTTGAGATATTACTTCAGTCTCTAAAAGAAGCTTCAGATCAATTAATTCAAGAAATACAATCACAAAGGGATTTAAGAAATGCAGAAGACGGCAAATTATCGGTCGATTTAATTCCCGTAAAAGTTAACGAAATTCTTGAAAGCGTATATAGACAATATTATCAGCATTCAATGACCGACGGCAAGAAATTATCGCTTAGAAAAATTGATGACTCAATTGTAATTAATACAGATAAGCGGTTATTAATCCGTTCATTTTCAAACCTCGTTAAAAATGCAGTCGAGGCTTCATCTTCGGGAGATATGATTGAAATTTATGCTGCAACCGGGAAAAATTGTGTTGTTATTAGTGTTAAGAATCCGACTTATATACCAGAATCTACACAATTACAAATTTTCAACAGGTCATTTACTACCAAAAAAGGAAGCGGAAGAGGAATTGGAACATATAGTGTAAAATTATTAGTTGAACAATATCTCAATGGTGAAGTCTCCTTTACTTCCGATAAAAACGAAGGTACTATATTTAATATAAAGATTGAAATCGAAAAGGATAATCTAAAACAAGGATAGTAGGGTGAAAAATACTTTCATCTTTTTCATTTTTATCAAAATCATATTTTCACAAACAATAGAAGTCGAACTAACCACATTATCAACTCTTGATGACGAATCGGTTCATATTGAAGTATTAAGTGATGAACCAAAAGAAGAACTTATTTTACCTGAGGACATTTCATCCCCCAAATTCTTTACTCTATTCTATGGTGGGAGTTCAACAAATGATGATCTCATTTCAATAGCAATAGAACAAAATGATACAGCGGATATTCTTTATCCTGATTTAAATAACGATGAAGATTTAACTAATGATGGAGCGCCAATTATTTTCCCCTTATCACAAAACTCAATTACGTTTAATATTCAGGCTGAAGAAGATCAAGAACAAATAACCCGTTTAAAAATTTTTAGAAAACCCGAATTCCCCGATTCTACTTTAAGTTTTTTTGTTGATGAAGAAGGGAATTTACACCCTCATGTCACTAATTTATTTTCAACCGCACAAAAAATGAATTCTTTTACAGGTAAAGCAAGAACTTTTTACTTTGATGATCGATTATCGCTTCGCAAGGGTTTTTTAAATATTGATAACCTTTCAATTCCGATAGGTGTTTTTGATTATAACAATAACGGTATTTTTAGTGATGATGACGATGTACTAATAATTGATATGAACAGGGACGGAAAACTTGATTTCCTGCATGATGAAGATATTTATAAACTTTCAGATATTATAAGAATAGTCGATAAGAATTATCAGCTTAGTTACATCGACAAGTATGGTAAGAAACTAATCCTTGAAGAAACTGACAAAGAACCGACAAAATATTTCTCCATTTGGAATAAGAAAATTTCTTATAACGAAGCCAGATATGAATTAGACCAAGATTTCTGGCATTATTCTTTTACGGATTTACTCGGCAATAAGGTAAATATGAGCAACTATAAAGGGAAGTATCTGTTACTGAATTTTTGGGGTGAATGGTGTGCACCTTGTCGAAAAGAAATACCCGATTTAATTGAAGCACATAAGTTGTATTCAAATAAATTAGAAATTATCGGCTTTCTAAAAACATATAAAATAGATTACGCGAAAGAATTCATAAAAGAAAATAACATGTATTGGCTGCAAATTGAATTACCGAAAGATATTGAAGAGAAGTTTAAGATAAGAGGTTATCCAACGAATATTTTAATCTTACCCGACGGCAAAACTTTTTTCAAAAATGGATTGGTAGATATAGGATTCTTTGAAAAATACATTCAGTAATATACTGGCTTGTTTTTGTTAATTTGTGTACTGGTATTCCCTCAACCATGATTAATAAAAAATAAGGAGGGTACAATGAAATTACATAGTTTTTTATTCGCAATTATTACCTCACTCTTTCTTTTTTACTGCACACCCGAATATCCCGACAACTATTTATTAAATAGCGATTTCTCTCTTGGGTATACTAACGATTGGTGGACTTTCAAAGGTATGAACAATGAGTATTACACCGATATCGTTGATTCAATTTCATTTGAAGGATCATATAGTGCTTTAATCAGCAGTGATAGTTTATATGAATCATTCGCTTATTGGGGGCAAACTATTAGTGACAACATTCCAAATAACAACAGACTCAAACTAAGGGTGAAAATAAAACTCGATCAAGTTGAAGGAAACGGAGTCGGGATTGCAATCCGTGCAGATGATACCAAAAAACTTGAGGGTTCGGCAGAAAAGTTTGCAACTACTCAAGGCAAAAGAGTAATTCACGGTACACATGATTGGAAAGATTATGAAGTTGTATCGGATATTCTTCCCGATGATATTAAAAGTGTTACGGTCTATTTCCTAATGTTCGACAGTACGAAAGGAAAAGTATATTTTGACAACGCTGTGTTATCGGTAATTACCGAATAGTTAGAATATAGTTATTGAGTAAACATCACTTTTGTGCTGAAAAAGCACTTTATTCACTTGATGAAGTGTATTTCGTAAATACAATTAGGTTACTACCATAATTAATGGTATGTTTGAAGCTGTAAGGCAGTAACTTTAAATGTAAACCCGCAGTAAGTGGTAATGTAGAAGTAGAAGTAATTCGAAAATCCCCCAGTACAATTTTAGAGCCCTGTCAAAAAACAATCAATTTATAATTTACAAAAAGGAGCATCTGTTATGGCAGAGCGCAAACAAGGATCAGTAAAATGGTTCAACAG
>DYHH01000007.1:0-167619 GCA_020724265.1 Melioribacter roseus
CTGATACTGTCCGTTAGCATCTATTTGAGGGAAAAGTCCGCTTCTTGCTTCACGAAGTTTTTCCTCGGATTTATTAACCTCTAATTTGGCTACATTGATTTCTGTATTCTTGTCTAAAGCTATCTGAATCGCTTGCTGTAAATCCAGATTCATTACGTTTTCTTGTGCGGTAAGAATGCACGTTCCTGCAAATAACATTAAAATGAGTTTCTTCACGTCTAAATATCTCCTTTATTTTAGAATTCCATCGAATGTAACTTTTGTAAGCAATTTTAAAATTTTCTCTTTGTTGTTAGGTGAGAGATTGATCTTCATTTGTAAAAAGAAAAAACTACTATGCAGCAGCGTCACTATATATGCCAGTTCATCCTTATCTAAGTTCCTTATCTTTACCGAGGAACTTAATTTACCAGCAATCTTGCTATTTAAATGAACAATTTTTTCTAACAGTTTTGGGCTTTCTTTTTTAAGACCTCCTTTACGCAATTCATATACCTCTCTCATAAGAATCTCATAAGCAGATCTGTTTTCACTGAAATAAGCGCTTAAGTTTTTAAAATATCTTTCTAAACTTTGCCTCGTATTGTTCTGAACGAAACATTCATCAATTATTTGTTCTATGTCATTCAAAATTTTAATAACAACTTCAAGAAATAACTCTCTTTTACTTTTAAAATAATTGTAAATAGAGCCCTTCGAGTAACCTGATTCTTTTGCAATTTTATCAACTGTTGCTTTATTGTAACCATATTCGCCAAATACTTTAGATGCAAAATGGATTATGTCAGTTCTGTGATATAGAAACTCTTTTTCTTTTCTCGTTAGTGTTTTATTGTTTTCTGATTCCATCGAATATTAAGTTGATTATTTCTTCAGTTTGTTTTAAAACAAGATCGAAATCCACTTCCCTCATTCTCTGTGTTTCTGTGTTATATACTTCTCTAAATCTAATTGCTTCAGAAATAGCAATAATAGCTTCGGCAACTTTTTCTTTGTTACACTTTTTTATCTCATTTTTCTTCATACCAGCTAAAACAACTTTTGCTATACTCTCTTTTTCATCGCACTCGAGCTGATTGAAAATAGATCTTATATTTTTTTTTAGTTCAATAAATTGATTTATAGTTATATCATAAGGGCTAATTGATTTTTTAAAATAATTCACTTTTTTTCGTTCATAATTAATTATTTTATCATAAGTACTGCCTTCAATTTTTAAAGCATCTTCAACCAAATTAAAATAGATTTTTTTTTCTCTCATTATAACTGCATAAATAATTTCTTCTTTGTTTTTGTAATAGTAATAGAGAGAAGATTTTTTCATCCCTATCGCGTTAGCTATATCATCAAGTGTTGTCTTCGAGTAACCATATTGTGCAATCAAACTTCTGGTTACATCGAGTATTAGTCCTTTTTTTTGCATCTTTTACTTCGTCCGGCATTTAATGGCTCTCAAACTTTTTATTAGAATGTTCAAAACATACTGAAATGTTTTCATCTTTGCAAGAAATTTTCTGAAAGTAATTACAAAAAATTTGTTCGGTAAGGAAGTTTCAACTTAAAAGTGGTTCAAAATGAAAAATATTTTCTACTCCGAAGAAATGATTGACATCATTAACAGAATTAAATAGCTTAGTGATAAAGATACTCCCCGTTGGGGTAAAATGAATGTGAGTGAGGTAGTTTGCCATTTAAGTGATCAAATAAGACTGGCTTTGGGGTTAAAACCTGCACTCTATGTGGGGAACAAATTGCAAGAAAGATTTTTAAAATATCTTATACTCCGGGGAATGCCGGCGCCGAAAGGGAGGGTTGAAACTATAACGGAAATTAAGCAAGGCAATGGTGGTACAAAACCTACCGAATTTTATACTGATAAAAACACTTTGATAGAACTAATAAAAAAATTCAATGAAAACCTTAAAGAAAATGAAATTATTAACCATCCTGCTTTTGGTCCGTTAAACAAGCAGCAATGGGGCAGAATAATTTATGCTCACTTAAATCATCATCTGAAACAATTTGGCAGATGAGGGGGACATGAAATATTCAAACTCTTGATCTATATCAGATGCTCTTTCCAGTTAAGCTACGGGTGTGTAATTTCTTTATTTCAAATATAGTCTAATTAAGAAATTTTTACAATCATTTTATTACTGAACCTCTACTAAAATTCTATTTTATTCTTAAAATCTTCCGTCTCAACTCTCACTTTTCAAAGAAAGTGCTTTCAAAAACATCTTTATGTTCAACGATGCCTGTCTGTTTCTTTTCAATAGTTGAGACGCTCTTTCCCTTCAACTTACGGTTTGGATTTTTCCCTAATCTAAAAGGGTAAAGCGGACAGTCCTGGATAATACATTCCCTCACTTCTTTTTTACTCCGCCGAAACAATCAAGACAATGTTTTTTAATAGCTTTTAATGGTGATAAATGCATTTCTTTAATTCCTTTATTTTTATAATTAAAAACTAAAAGTGGCTTCATTCTTTATCTTATCCTTAAACCCAATCGTCCTCTTACTTCCACTCTTCCCCTCAACAACTTCGTAATTCTTAACCCGACCCCAAACCTTCAGCCACCTGGTAAACTTACTTTGAGTGAGTTTGCCTGCCCCTACGGGGTCGAAGTCCTCATACTCTTTTTTGAAACTTTCGTACAATTCTTTTTTCTCATACTCTTTGCCGGTATGAATTACATCATCAGCAAATTCGACAAACTCTTGACACGTTTCATCAATCATCTTTTTCTTATCAAGATTCACAAACTCATAAGTTACTAGTCCGTTTTTTAGATACAGTTGCAGACATCCAATCATAAAATTATCGAAGTCACTCCACTCATCTTCATTCCACCCGCTAAAGAAAGGCTTCCCAAAATCGTGTACCGGTCTATGTGATTTATTGTAGTAATCGGAGAACTCAATAATAAACTGCCGGTCCATCGTTGAATCATCAACACCGGAAATTGAAAAGTTTGTTGATATAACCACTTTTGGCGATTCACTATAACCTATATGAATCTCATCTTTATTTTTTCGTTCGATAGTAATACCATCAGTAATTATCGAGAACAACCTTTCAAACGGAAACTTCTCTCTAATATCTTCGAAACCAATTATGTTTGTATCTGCCTTAACTCTCTGGAAAGCAAAATTCTTTGAAGGATTAAAATTTCTTCCGTCTTCAACTACTACATTCCTTACTTTAGAAATTGACTTAATAACCAGACCTTTCCCACTTCTGCCAAATGCGCCGTCGCTTAACTTCTCATCAATGAAAACAATGGATTTTGTAATTGAAGGGTCTTTATAAGTATGCAATAAATAACCAATTGCGCTTTTTAATGCCTGGTATCTTTTCACCTCGCTTCGGCAAACATTAAACAGAAAATCCTCAAATACACTTCTCCTACTGCTTTCAACAAAGTTTCGGTCTATAATCTGCTTCTTCCAGATGTGTTTATTAATATTCTTATAGTTGTGAAAATCAATCCTACTTATACTCACTTCTACAAAACCATTCTTGAAATAAAAATACCCTGTATCAAATGTGTCTTTATTAAACTCAATATTCCTGGTAATCAAAAATTCAAGAAACTGTTGTGTGAAAAGTTGATTTGCAGATTTAATTAGTGCCTCTATTATTTCATTTCTGCTCGTACCTTCAAATTCTTCCGTTGCCATTCGCTCCAAATAGTTCATCACAAATTCTTTTACATCAACACTGTCAATCTCCTCAACAATGTTGTTTTCTACTCTTACAAATAGATGATTCGACTCTATCTTATATTTACAGAAACCTTCACTTTCTAAAAATTTCTTAAAGCGAATCCGTGATATTTTTATTCTTCCATTTTCGGTGCTTGTCCCGCCACCGGCGGGGAACCAGAATTTAATAATTGGCTTTTTCCAGCCGTATATTTCTGCAATGTGATATATAGTTCCAATTGTAACACTGCCGTTATAATCTTTTACAAGGGATTCAAACTTTTTCTTTAACTCAATCTCAGAGTCATTATAACTTGGATTTTTCAGGCTCATTTCAACAAAATATTTTTCGCCCTGTTCGTTCAAAGGCACTAATGCAAAACCGATTTTATACCATTCTTCATAACTTCCATCCGGTAAGTTTTCTGCAAGGTAATCAAGCGCACTTTCCAATCTTGCTTTATCATAATAAACCTTTCCAGTGTCTTTCTCCCTCTCCTTCGGGGAGAGGGTAGGGGTGAGGGGTTCTATCACACAATACTTTTCCAAACAATTAATCAGTTTATCCAAATCGACATAAACCGGCGGTTCTTCTGGGTTTTCAAAGTAGAAATTATAAATGCCGCCGCTCTCGTGCATTGAAGGAGGCAAAGCAGTTTGACAATTCATCCAGCGTAGTTCAATATGTTTGCAGTAACCATCTTTTTTTAGCTTGAATTTATATACCGCTTTATCACCACCTAACTTTTTAAGTACTTCATCATCATTTTGAATCCTGATATAAATATGAAATCCTTCGCCGCTCCCACTCTGTACAACCCAACAGTAATTCTCCGGTAATCCCAATTCCTTTAAAATCAGTTCAACAATTTCAAAATCCTCAACAACATCTAAATCAAGACATCGCCAATCGCTGATACCTTGTATTCCACCAAGACCGGTAGAGCCACTCCAATTCATTTTTTCAATATCATCTTCGGTTTGTAAAGTATTCTGCCATCTATCCCATTCAATCATTGGTCTTTTGCCTTTCAGCGGCAGTACATTTATCCCCAATCTGCTTTTATAATTTTTTGCTAATTTTTTATAAGTACTCATAATATTACTCCGTTAAATATTTTCTAAATACTCTCTCCATTGGGTGAAGTTTATATTCTATTCACCGCATCTCTCAACTCATCTAAGTCAATTCCTGCATAATACCTTGTTGTTACATTTACAGTTGAATGACCAAGAAGCTTTGAAACCGTAAATATTGGAACCTTATTACTTGCCCATCGGGTAGCTGCAGTTGCACGCAAACAATGCCAGTGAAGTTCGTCGGGCAGCCCTGCTTCTTTTATAACTTTCTTTAACGATTTTGAAACAGTATCCTTTTTATATTGCTTTCCGTTACTCTGGACAAAAACAAACTCTCTGAGTATTTTACTCTTCTCAAGTTGCCTATTCGAATTCCGTAATAAGATTCTTTCCATTCTTTCATTAAAAGGAATCCTTCTTACTTTTTTAGATTTTGTTTTGAACAGTTTATTACCGATCGTTATTACCTTATTCCTAAAATCAACATCGCTCCATCTTAAATTATTTTCTTCATCTAGTCTTAATCCTGTTTCCACTGCAAAGAGAACCATGTCGGTGATGACTTCTTTACCTTTTGCTGTAAGTCGTTCACAGACTATCCGTATCTGTTCTTCAGTGAATACAACCGGTTCATCTTTTTGTCTTTTGGGTAGTTTTACTTTTAGGAAGGGATTTGAAGCAATATAATTCCAATCTACAAACACATTGAATAGTGTTCTATATATTTTTAGGTAATTATAACAACCGAGAGGCGCGGACTTGGAAATCTTCATCATTAAATTTTCAGCATCTTTTCTCTCGATAGTATTTAATGCTCTGTTTCCCGGAATGAATTCTAGAAATCTTCTTTCAGCAGTCTTTGCTGTTGCAACAGATTTTTTTGCAAGATTGAACTCTATAAGATGATTGTACTCACTAAAACCCTGTTCAACAGTTACAGTTTCTTTTACATTCTGCTGCTGATTTCCAATACCTAGCAATCCCGCAAGCAGTTTTATCTTTTCAATTTCCTTAGCAGAAAAATTCTTAAACATCTGCATAGGATCTATACTGCTTCCGGTATTATGCATCTCACTATTTATGTTATTTAATCCTTCCATTTTCTACTCAGTCTTAATAACTTTTTAATCTCTATCCGCCGTAGCTTTAGCGTAGGCGGGCTTCCAAAGATTAATTTATTTTTAAAGTTCTAATCCAATCACTCAATCAACCAATCTTCGTATTTCCGGTTGCTGAGTAAATCACGATTTTTGTGATTGTATCGAAGCACTTACGGTGGTTCTTCGTCGTCGTCTTCTTCTTCATTCTGACTACTGACTTCTGAATTTTTACCCGCCATTTTTTTGGAGGGCTGACTTCTGTTCTCAAATATCCACTCATCCAATTCCGACTTAGAAAAAAACAACATCTTGCCCGTAGGTCGATGACACGGTATTATTTTTCGTGAAGTAAGTTTATAAAGATAGCTGTGGCTGAAGCCTAGATAATCCGCAGCCTGATTGAAGTTTAGAGGTTTGTCGTTTTTCTTTCGTAGGAGTACTTTGATTTCTTCCAACTGATTTGCAATTGCATCTTTTTTCATTTTCTTTTCTTCTCCTTTTTTTAACTCCAATAAAAAGGGGAAGATAGAAGGGAACAAGCGGGGATTTCGTGGGGATTTTGGGGATGATCCTTTTTTATCTTTTTATACGGTTTTCTATTACCACTAATTTTCCGTTTCTTTCTTTTCTAAGCTGTAATTCAAATTTTCTAAAATAATCGCTGATAGTATTTTCGTTTCTTTTTGTGATTATGTACCGTTCCTTCTTCAATTGCTCAACTACTAAGTTGCTGATATTTCTTTTTGTCTTGGTTTCAGTCAGCACTTCAGTAATTTTTCTCTGTTTGATTAATTTCTCGCAAGCCTCTTTCGCTAATTTCTTTAGACCTTTCGAAGGAACTTCTTTTTCTAATTCTATTTCCTTTTTCGAAGGAGATTTGTTTTGGTCCGCCTCCTGTTGATAAACTCTGGGACCTATTATCAAATTGAAAAATGATTTAGGTCTCGGATGCTTATAAGGCGAGTCGTGTAAATCTCGCATTCTCTTTATCGATTTTTCTATATGTTTCGAATGCCATTGACACAGTTCATATAATTTTTCAAGTCTGTCGATTTCGGAAGAGCCTTCAATAAAATCTATTATGTCTATAATTTCACTTCCACGTTCTTCATACCATTCATCAATATTTTGTTCTGTAAAACTTTGCGCTAAACGTATGTACTCGGTTAGCAATTTTTTGGTAACTTCTTTTTCTAAGTCATCTTCTAAAAAATCAAAATGGTAAAGTCCGGTGTTGTCATATTTTTCAGCTTCTGCTGCGTATACAGCAAACCTTCTATCAATACATTGAGAACATACACCGCAGTGAGTTGTGCCCGGAGCTTTATTCCTTGTTGTACTGCACGAAACTGAACTGTTTAATAAAGCCGTTTGTTCATACGTCTTTAATACTTCAACAACATCGGTTTTGGTTTTATACAAATAGGGATGTTGTATTGAAAACTGCTTTTCGCCAATAACCGTAAATAACTCTTCTAAACTTCTTATAGTTTGCGGATGTGTCGTTCTGCTTGCCCGTGCGTTCATTAAATCCTGTGTCTCGGCAAAGTTTATTGATGTGATACCGTTTTCATAAACATAAATGGAATCTTGGTTATACTCTCTTGCAAGCGCAAAAGCTATTGATGTATATAAGAATGATCTTGTTCTTTGAGTCTCGTCTCTTGAAGGTGTATTGCTTAAACCGCAGCGGAATTTATAATGTTTACATCGTTCGGGATATAGTCTCTTAATCTCATTATACAATCCCTTCTGTGTAGTTTGAACGCCCGGTAGCCCTGTTTGATGGCTTACCAAACATATTTCCGAATCGGTTGTTTCTAACAATTCAATCGTTCCGGCAAGTGAATCTATCCCACCCGAAAAGAGCACAACCTTCAAATTATCCGGTCTGTCAACAGTAAATTTCTCATCATCAAAAATACTGGTAGGGAAATCCTTACCACCCTTATAAAATGTAAATTTGTAACTATGGTCGCCGCTCATAAAGCGTAAGGCTTCTTCTAACAATTCCTTTACTTCGGATTTGTTCCAGAAATTATAATCTCTTACGGTTATATGGAAATTAAATGATCTGCTCCAGCTGTGATATTCATTATCATCCGGCTTACCTCTATATGTCCTTCTGTCGGCAGCAAATATATAAGCAGCAATTTCTAATAAATCTTTATACCTGTTGTCTAACTTGTATATGTTGGTTACAAATTTATTGAGGTTAATATTTACGTTCTTCTTGCCGTTCTCATTCTTATGATTAAGCTCCAGATACCTTGAGTCTTTAACAGCATCTTTAAGGTGTATGCCGTTGCAAGCTACAATATGTTCAACGAACTCTCTCATTTCTCTTCTTCCATTAAGAGTTCGCTTTTCATTTTACCAAAAGAACGTGATAGAAAATATTTTATTTCATTTTCTTCCGGGAATGTATTCTTAACATTTTTGTTGTACCACCCCGCTGCAAATGATTCTGTAATTTTAGCGGTTTCAAAAGCGTGCTGCGAAATTTGATTTACTTGTTTTTCTAGCTCTTTAGAAAATCTATTCCTGTCATTTACATTATTTATTTTTACAGCAGCTTCTCTTTCTAGGTAATATTTCAAATACCTCTCAGTCAGTTTGGAGAAGTATAATCTTGAGAGTTCACAGAATCCGTTTCCATTGGCGGCTTTATAAAATATAGCTTTGGAATCAATTCCTTCGCTGAATAAACTTCGTCCTCTTTCAATGTTCTGTTTGTACCAGTTGTTTATAGCGTCTATAGCAGCTTGTCTTGCAAATGTTTGGTACTCGTGGGAAACTACTTCGTTGTTTTTATACTTTGTTGCACCTCTTGCTAATTTTATTAAAGAAAGTTCTTCTTTATCTAAAATCTTTTTTTCGGCAAGATATTTTAAAGGATTTTCTTGTTGGAAAGCCAAAGAAACGTGGACTAAAAACTCGAAGCCCGCATTTATGGAAGGATCGTTTTTTAGATTGCTGTATCTGTCTTGTACTTCTTGAAGTGTCTTTTGAGCTATTGCGGATATTTCGGAGGTACCTGCTGCAAACCCGGCTAATTCATTTACAATTAAGCGCCAAGCTTTTGTCTTTCTAAGATAACCGTACCGTTTATGTCCCATCTAAATTTCTTATCTTATGTTTAAGAATTTTTGGGAGCCGTTTAGCAGCAAGGGAATTTTAGATTATTTATGAACAGCTTTACTGTTAAATTAATCGTATGTATTTAAAGAATCAAATGTTTTTCTTAATTTGTTAACAATTTATTCAGTGTCTATTTCTTAGTGGTTATGAAAAATTTACTTACTTATCTAGCCCATTTTATTATTAATTTTTTTCTATCCATTTATAAATATTTCAAATGAAGCTAACCCAATACCACGCAAAATACTTTTCTTATGAATTATCCAAGCGTAATCCCTCTAACAGTATTCAAAAATTAGCTTCAATCTTACTCGATGCACAAGTCGATCTGAATCCCCACCAAGTTGAAGCTGCATTATTTGCTTTTCGTTCACCTTTGTCAAAAGGAGCAATTCTTGCTGATGAAGTCGGTCTAGGGAAGACTATAGAAGCTGGTCTTGTTATTTCTCAGAAATGGGCTGAACGTAAACGGAAAATATTAATTATTGTTCCATCGAATTTAAGAAAACAATGGAACCAAGAATTACTTGATAAATTTTTTATCCCATCTGTCATACTTGAATCAAAATCTTTTAATGATGAAATCAAAAGCGGAAACCATAACCCTTTTATACAAATTGAAATTGTTATATGCTCATACCATTTTGCTAGGAATAAAGAAGATTATATCGAAGCTGTTTCTTGGGATTTGGTTGTTATAGATGAAGCGCACCGTTTACGAAATGTTTATAAACCTCAAAATAAAATTGCCAATTCAATTAAGGATTCAGTTTTCCGTTCGCCTAAAATTTTATTGACTGCTACTCCGTTACAAAATTCTCTGCTTGAATTATACGGTCTCGTTAGTATCATTGATGAATACACCTTTGGTGATTTACAAAGCTTCAAGAATCAATTTTTACATTTAGCAGAAACCGGTAACTTCGATGATTTGAAATCTAGATTGCAATCGGTATGCAAACGCACTTTAAGAAGACAAGTTTCCGAATATATTAGTTACACGAACAGAATATCAATTACCCAAGATTTTATTCCTACAGATGAAGAACATCGTTTGTATAACCTAGTTTCCGACTATTTACAAAAACCCAATCTTTATGCACTCCCCGCTAGTCAACGACAATTAATGACTCTTATCTTACGAAAATTACTTGCTTCTTCAACCTATGCAATTGCCGGTACTTTGGAATCACTGAAAAATAAATTGGAAAGTATTGTTGCATATCCCAAAGCAAAGAAAGACTGGGAAAGAATACTTGCCGGTGATTATGAAACTTATGATGAAGAAAAAGATGAGTGGAACGATGATGTAGATTCCATTGAAAATGAATTGTATTCTGTTGAAGAAATTGAAGAAATTAAAAATGAGATTAATCAGTTAGGGGAGTTTTTCACATTAGCTAAATCAATTCAAAGAAACGCTAAGGGTGAAGTATTACTTACAGCACTGGAAAGGGGCTTTACGGAAACAGTATTAAAAGGCGGAAATAAAAAAGCTGTTATATTTACTGAATCTAGAAGAACACAACTTTATCTTAAAGATTTACTGGAAAATTCTGAATATAAAGGAAAATTGGTTCTTTTTAACGGTTCGAATAACGATAAAGAAGCGCTTCGGATTTATGAAAAATGGAAACTGAAACATAAAAGCACAGATAGAATTTCCGGTTCAAAAACAGCAGACTTACGAGCAGCAATAATTGAATACTTTCGAGATGAAGCAGAAATATTAATAGCTACTGAAGCAGCCGCCGAAGGAATCAACCTTCAATTTTGTTCTTTTGTCGTAAACTATGACTTACCCTGGAATCCCCAAAGAATTGAGCAGCGTATCGGAAGATGTCATAGGTACGGACAAAAACACGATGTTGTTGTTGTAAACTTTCTTAACAGAAGGAACGCTGCGGATGTTAGAGTCTTTGAGTTATTATCTGAGAAATTCAAGTTATTCAATGGTGTATTTGGTGCAAGTGATGAAATACTTGGCACAATTGAATCCGGTGTTGATTTTGAAAAACGCATAGCAGCTATTTATCAATACTGCCGAACTGAAGAAGAAATTCAAAAAGCTTTTGATGAGTTGCAAAAGGAAATGGAAGTTGAGATAGATGAAAAGATGGAGCATACTAGAAAAAAACTCTTAGAAAATTTCGATGAAGAAGTTCACGAGAAACTAAAGATTAGTTTCGATGAAAGTAAACGCTATCTAAACAAATATGAAAATTGGTTATGGCAAATCACCAAGTATTTCTTGGAACCTTATGCTATATTTGAAGAAAGCGACGGTTTATTTTATCTCTCTGAAAATCCCTTCCCGGAACAATATATTCATTCCGGTCCATACAAGATCGGAATCAAAGTAGAAGAAGCAAATAATTATAGAATTGGTCATCCGCTTGCGCAAAAAATTATTGAAAGATGTAAAAGGTTAGAAACAACCAATACGGAACTAATCTTTGATTACACTAACACTGCGGACAAAAAAATAACAATACTAGAATCTTTAGTTGGAAAGAGCGGTTGGCTCCAGTTGTCCAATCTTACAATTTCATCATTCGAATCCGAAGATCACTTAATATTCACCGCCCTTTCCGAAGATGGTGTTACTTTAGATGCGGAACAATGCGCTAGACTCTTTTCACTACCCGCTGAAGTAAAAAATAGTTTTAATGAACCTGATGAAACAACTTTTGGGAAATTAGAGGAACTCAATTATAAATACCAAACGGATATAATCGGGGAAATTACACAAAGAAACGCAGAACTCTTTGACGAAGAAATTGAAAAACTCGACAAATGGGCGGAGGATAAAAAGACAAGTATTGAACTGGAGTTGAAGCAATTAGATAAAGATATTAAAACAAGAAAAACAGAGTCTAAGAAAATTCTTAATCTTGAAGATAAGGTAAAAACACAACGTCAAATTAAGGAACTCGAGAAAAAAAGAAATGAATTACGTCGGGAATTATTTAAGTCACAAGATGAGATAGATATAAAGAAAGAAAGTTTAATAGATGAGATTGAACAAAAGCTTAAACAAGATACAACTTTGGATAACCTATTTTTAATAAAGTGGAAAATAATTTAGGAGGAATTATGTCACCCGACGATACTCTTATTGAAAGAATTATTCCAAAAATTTCTGAAAAGAATCTTTTTCGTGAAACAGACCTGGAAAGATTCAGAGAAGAATTATCTAATTCAACATTGAGCAGAGAGGACATTATCTTATTTCTTGAAAATAAGATATCAGAAGAGTCTGAAAACAATAGTGAGGTTGATGATGAGTAGGCTACAATCAATTTCTTTGGAAGCACTAAAGGGAGCTACAGAACAGACAGAAATCAACTTTAGGAATGATTCAGATTTGACAGTAATTTTTGGTGAAAACGGAACCGGTAAATCTTCCATTGTAGACGCATTCGATATTTTGTGTAACAACGAAATTGGGTCATTAGAAAGCAAAAGTGTGGGCGGTAAGAAAGAAAAATATTTGGTTAATCTCACTAAACAAAAAGCTGATTGTAAAATCAAACTAAACTACAACAATTCAGAATGGACAGCCACATTGGGAAGTGGTTACTCTCCAACTACCACTGGCCCGCATAATAAACCTAAAGTTGCGATTTTACGAAAAGAGAAGATACACTCATTGGTAACGGCTCAACCCAAAGACATTTATAAGGAAATAAAAGACTTTATTGAAACACCAAACTGTGAAAACGGAGAAGATTTACTTAATAAATTAAGTATTGAGTATAATCGAGAATATGATAGCGCTGTAAAATCAGTAACCGATGCAGATGAAGCCTTAAAAAATTTATGGACATTCGAAGATACCCCTGGTGAAGACCATATTACCTGGGCAGAAGGTGAAATCGCAATTGACCCGGAAGAAATTGAAGATAGTATTAATAATTATAGTGTCTTGTTGTCTCTTATTGAAGCTCTGGAGCGTATAAAAGATGCATTTGATTCAGCAACCAGTGGTTTGAGAAATAAAGAAGATGAATTCGCAGAAAAAGATAGAAAGTTTAATGAATTGGCATCTACTGAAGAGGATAATATTTCTGAACTAATCGATGTTTTAGATAAAGCTAAAAAATACATTGAAAAATCTGTAAAGCTTGATGAATGTCCAGTATGTGAACAAGATGTTAATAAAGATGATCTTTTCACTAATATTGAAAGTAGACTAAAAAGCAAAAATGATTTTGTGAAATTAAAAGATGAACTCATTCGCATAGAAAAATCTGTTAATTCACTTAAAGAACGGTTAAATGATAATACTTCTCAATTTCTAACTGTAGGTGTAGAAGTTTATAGTAATTTATTAGAGTTTGTTCCTACGGAATTGAATGATGAAGAATTTGATTTGGAACGTTATGAATTGCTTATTGATGAGAGTGAAGAAAAGAATGAAGAGAAGATTGAATTAAGCCAAAATCTAAGCCAAAATTTAATATCCCATAAGGCTACACTTTTACAGAAAAAAGATGCTTTAACAAAAACAAAGAATAATTTTAATTCAATTTCCAACTATCTTAATACAATCAACGAGAAAAAACAAAGAGCTGAAGAATTAGAATTACTTCGCGATAGAACAACACTACTCCATGAGATATTTGAAGAAGAAAGAAAAAATTATGTCAAGGAATTATTAGAATCTATTTCAGATGATATTGACAGAATGTATACTAAAATTCATCCCAATGAGAATCTTGGAAGAATTAAATTAACACCTGATCCTGGTAAAAGAGCTTCTATTATATTGAATGCAATGTTTGAGTCTGAAGAGGAAACTTATCCGCAAGCATATTATAGTGAATCTCACCTTGATACTTTAGGTATATGTTTATTTATTGCTCTCGCAAAGTTGTTTGGTGATGAAGATACTATTCTTATTTTTGATGATGTCATTACTTCAGCAGATCAAATTCATCTTTCGCGTTTTTTGACTATGCTTGAGGATGAGCTTGATAACTTTCAACACACGATTATCACAACACATTATCAAATTTGGCGCGATAAATATCGATATGGTGGCGGCAATACTCAATTAATAGAATTGCTTCGATGGACTTTACAAAGAGGAGTTCGGCACGATAGAACCAAATTATATATAGATGAACTGGAAGAATATGTTGAACAAGAACCGATGGACAAGCAGATTGTTGCTTCTAAAAGCGGGATATTTCTTGAATTAATACTCGACAATCTTGCTTTGATGTATCGTTGTAAATTACCAAGAAAATCTGATCCATTTTATACGCTGGGTGAATATATAGGCGCATTTGACCGCAATCTTAAACGTAACTTAAAAGTCGAGGTAGTCGATGAAGATGGAAATACTATTGAAGAGATTCCATTACTTAATTCCTTCAATGTACTACCTGAAGATAGTATGATTAGAAATGAAGTTGGCTGTCATTTTAATTTGACTGGTGACCAATATAGCAATGATGATATTAAAGAAATGGCTGATAACACTTTAAATCTTGCTAATGCGCTTATCTGTTCGGAATGCGGAGAACTTCCTTACAAAAGAAGATCGGGTTCTTATTATGAATGTAGATGCAATAGAAAAAGATTATATCCAATTATCGATTAATGGAGAGTCCTATGCAATTAACAAAAATTGAACCGGATGATTTTACATCATTTTTAAAATCAGTTAATAAAATAAAAAATGATTATGAACAAACATTAGCTTTAACTTGGTTTTATATGTATGCGAGGTTTCGAATCTCTCAGAAAGAATTTAAAGATATTTATAGTGTTGATGGGCGTAATGATGGAGGTATAGATTGTTTTTTCGCTGAAGGAAATACTTTTTATATAATACAATCAAAATATCATGAACAAAGCATACGTGAAAGTATTGATAATATTAAAAATGAACTTCAAAAAATTGTAAAGACGATCATTGGGGAGAATACAAACAATAAAGCGGCTGATTTCATAAATTCTCTTCGTAGAGACCTAAATAACGATAAGTCTTATCTCGAAATTATTTGGTTAACCACAAATGAGGTTTCAAATAAAGTTAAACGGGAATCGCAAGTTTATTTGGAAAGTTTTGCTCGAAAATACAAATGGGAAATATCAGCCGAAATTAATTTCATTGATAGATTCGCATTGGAAGGTGTTATCTATGATATTAAACACGGGTATGTTCCACATACTGGAAAAAAAACACTTCCTATTGAAACCGGAGAATACATGCATGTCGGTAAAGATAGAAATAATATTGAATGTATTGTATGTAATGTGAAGGCTAAAGAATTACTCTCTTGGTTTAATAATGCAAATGAAATTAATACATATCTCCAAAAAAATGTTCGTGAATCTGTTGGTGATAAATCTCCTATTAATAAAGCAATTAAGAAAAGTTTCAAAGACGATCCATTATTATTTTGGTACAAACACAATGGTATAATTATATTTGCTGATTGGTTAGAAATTGACAGAGATAAATCCATTTTAACAGTTCGTAATCCCCAGATTGTAAATGGTGGTCAAACTGTTACACAGCTTTATAAAGCATATGATTTGAGTAGGAATCTAAATAATCCGGCAAAAATATTAACAAGGATTTATCGTTTGCCATATGAAGATTCAGAAACGTATAAACGCAGTATTGATATTATTGCAGCACTAAACTCTCAGAATAAAATAAAATCGTCTGATTTGCATTCCACCGATCCCAGACAAGTGATGATTGAGAACAGATTGGATGAGCTTGGTACACCTTATCGTTATTTCCGTAAGAGAGGTGATAAAGGTAAAGTATCCAGCCCCTACAATATTTTTATGACAAGACTTGCTCTATATTACTATGTATGTAACTTTAAGAAACCAGATGAAGGTGTTGCGGGTGAGATAGAGTCTTTTTTTGAAGAGGATAAAAGATATAATGATTCATTCCCTGAACAACATATAAAAAAAAGTATTGGTCATGATATAAACCACATTATATTCAATTATGTAGAATGTTGGAATTTATATTTTCTTTTCCGTCGTAAGTTTTCATACGAACTTTCTGATAGGCAGTTAGAATATTTCAATTATGTTGTGTGGTACGTATTAGTGGATGTTTATCAGCAATTACAAAATTGGAAAGAGAAGTATTTTTTAAGTGGAAGGTTTGAATGGCTCGAATTTATTGACAGCCCGGAATTTATAAGTGGTATTATAAAATATTCAAAGAAGCGTTACATTCATTATATTTCGATATTACCTAAACGTGAATTAGAACCACGGAACTTTTACAAATCTGTTGATGCTCGTAATAAATTTATTAAAAATTCCGGCAGCCCCAGAGAGTTTAACGCTAATCTTAATAAATCATATTCATTGTACAAGAAACATAATAAGTAAAACTTATGAACAACAAACAAAAACTAGAACTAACCTGGATAGGCAAAGACCAGCAACCTAAACTTGAACCGCGTATTTTGATTGAAGACCCGGAAAAGTCTTACGGCTACAGCAACACTGAGAATATGCTTATTTATGGGGATAACCTCCTCGCTCTTAAAGCCCTTGAACAAAACTACGCCGGTAAAATTAAATGTATTTATATTGACCCGCCGTATAATACTGGGAATGCATTCGATCATTATGATGATAATTTAGAACATTCCATTTGGTTAAATCTTATCAAGCCGCGAATCGAATTATTACGTTCTTTACTTTCTGAAGATGGGAGTTTGTGGATTTCTATTGATGATGATGAATCTCATTACTTAAAAGTTTTATGTGATGAGATTTTTGGAAGAGACAACTTTATTAACACAATTATTTGGCACAAAAAACACACGAGGAGTAATGACGCCAAGTGGCTGTCTGATAACCATGATTTTATTTTAGCCTATGCAAAAAATAAATCGAGTTGGAACAGAAATTTACTGCCGAGAACAGATATTACTGATAAAGGCTATTCCAATGTTGATAATGATCCAAGGGGTCCTTGGGCTTCTGGACCTTGTCACGCTAAAACTCCAAATCCGAAAGATATATATCCAATTGAAACACCTTCTGGAAGAATTTTAAACCCACCACCCGGAACAAGTTGGCGTTTCTCAAAAGAAAAATTTCAAGAATTAATTGATGACAATAGAATTTATTTTGGAACTAAGGGTAATAATGTTCCCCGGTACAAAAGATTTCTTACAGAAGTACAAGAGGGTTTAGTTCCTCTAACGATTTGGTTCAAAGAAGAAGTCGGTGATAATCAAGAAGCAAAAAAAGAAGTTAAACAGTTCAATCCAGATGATGTTTTTACCACACCAAAACCCGAGCGTCTAATTCAAAGAGTTTTACAAATTTCTTCAAATGAGAATGATCTAGTTCTGGATTCATTTCTCGGTTCCGGCACAACATCAGCAGTAGCACACAAAATGAACCGCAAATGGATAGGCATTGAACTAGGAGAACATTGCCATACGCATTGCATTCCACGACTTAAACAAGTCTGCAATGGTACAGACCAAGGCGGTATTTCCAAATCAGTTAATTGGAAAGGCGGCGGCGGGTTTAAGTATTATTACCTTGCACCAAGTCTTCTAAAAAAAGATAAATACGGCAATTGGGTAATTGAAGAAAAATATAACGCCGATATGCTCGCAGCAGCAATGGCTAAGCATAATAGTTTTCAATATCAACCTGATGAACAAATTTACTGGAAGCAAGGACAGTCATCTGAAAAAGATTTTATCTATACAACCACCCAATTCATTACAGTAGAAAAGTTAGATCAAATCCACGAAGAGATGCAGCCGGATGAAAGCCTTCTTATCTGCTGTAAAAAATTCTCAAAAGCCTGTGAAAACAGATACACAAATATTACAATAAAAAAGATACCTCAAATGCTTCTCGGCAAATGTGAGTTCGGCAAAGAAGATTACAGTCTTAATATAATTACAATGCCGAAAGATGAAAATGAGCAAGAATTTGTTCCAACCGGTCCTCCAAAATCAAAAGTAAAAAAATCCGATGAACCCAATTTATTTTCAGAAAACGACAAAAGTGAAGAATGAAACGTAAAAGTGTTATAACAAAAAATCTTTACGGAGATATAAAGCAAATTTTGGAAAAAGCGCGTTCTACCGCTTTTCGTACGGTAAATTTTTTAATGGTAGAAGCTTACTGGAATATAGGGCGGTTAATTGTAGAAGAAGAACAGAAAGGGAAAAAGCGGGCGGAATACGGTAAATATTTAATTAAAGAGTTATCCGAAAGATTGACAAAAGATTTTGGAAGAGGATTTTCCGAAAACAATATATGGTATATGAGGCAATTTTTCGTCACTTTCCCAATTGTCCACGCAGCGCGTGGAGAATCTAAGAACTCCGAAAATATCCACGCAGTGAGTGGAGATTTGCCTGCTTCAATTCGTCACGCAGTGAGTGACAAATTCGTTGAACTTCAAGATTTTCTAAGACCGGAACTAAGCTGGACTCATTACAGACATTTGCTCAAAGTAGAAAAAGAAGAAGCCCGTCTATTTTATATGAACGAAGCTGCCAATAATAACTGGAGCACAAGAGAACTGGAAAGGCAAATTAATTCACTTCTTTTTGAAAGACTCTCAATGAGCAAGGATAAAAAATCCGTTGTAAAAATGGCACGGAAAGGTCAGCATATTCAAAAACCCGGCGATTTGGTAAAAGACCCTTATGTATTGGAATTTCTCGGCTTGGAAAAATTGGAAAAATATTATGAAGAAGACCTGGAGAATGCATTAATTGATCATCTTCAAAAGTTTCTGTTGGAGTTAGGAAAAGGTTTTTCGTTTGTTGCAAGACAGAAAAGAATTACACTCGACGGCGATCATTACCGTATTGACCTCGTATTTTATAACCGTCTTACAAGAAGCCACGTTCTCTTCGATCTAAAAGTGGGAAAGTTAACTCACCAAGATATCGGGCAGATGCAGATGTATGTTAATTATTATAACCGTACGCAAAAATTGAAAGATGAAAATGAAACCATCGGAATTCTATTATGCGCCGAGAAGAATAATGCCGTAATTAAATACACCCTTCCCGAAAACCAGAAGCAGATTTTTATTTCAAAATATATTCCATATCTGCCGACAGAAGATGAATTGAAAAATGAAATTCTTCGCGAAAAAGAACAGTTTGAAAAAGAAAGAAAATTTTTAAAGGATTCAGATGAATAAAAACGCTCATTATATTAAAAATCGTCTTAGTCTTCGCAAACCTCAAGAAGATAGTCTATTCATTCTCGCAGAGCTTTTGGAAAAATTAGAATTAGGTAAATCTGTAAATCTTGAAACAGAATTAGAAAAAGTAAAAAGCTCCTATCCTACTTGTGAAGATTTTGAAAGAAATTTCGTTTCACTATGCTTTGCACTTGCAACCGGCGTTGGTAAAACAAGGTTAATGGGCGCGTTTATTACATATCTCTATCTTGAAAAAGGAATAAAGAACTTTTTTGTACTAGCCCCTAATCTTACAATTTACAACAAGCTTATAACTGATTTTGAAGATGCTTCTAATCCTAAATACGTATTCAAAGGAATCGGTGAATTTGTACATAATAAACCGGTTATAGTAACCGGTGATAACTATCAATATGCAAAAACAGTTTTTGATGAATCTGAAATTAAAATAAACGTATTCAATATTTCCAAAATAAACGCCGAAACACGCGGCGGAAATGTTCCCCGTATTAAACGATTGTCGGAATATCTCGGTCAATCCTATTTCGAATATTTAACAAGCCTGGAAGACTTAGTATTATTAATGGATGAATCCCATCATTACCGCGCAGATAGAGGTATGGAGGTAATTAATGAACTCAACCCGATTATCGGTTTGGAATTGACCGCAACGCCTCAAGTTGAAAGAGGAAACAATACAATAAAGTTTAAAAACGTTGTTTACGAATACTCACTTGCTTTGGCAATTAGAGACGGTTTTGTTAAAGAACCCGCAGTCGCAACAAGAAGAGATTTCGATCCATCAAAATATACGCTTGAAGAATTAGACAGAATCAAACTTGAAGATGGAATAAGAATTCACGAGGATACAAAGGTATCACTCGATATTTACCATAGAGATTCCAAACAAAAATTAGTAAAACCTTTTGTACTGGTTGTTGCAAAGGATACCGAACACGCATCACAGCTAAAACAATTAATTCAATCCTTAGCCTTCTTCGAAGGCCGCTATGCTGATAAAGTAATGGAAATTCATTCCAATCAAAGAGGCGGAGAAAAAGAAGAAAACATTCAAAGTTTGCTTTCGCTCGAGGATTATGACAATAAAATTGAAATTGTTATTCACGTTAATATGCTTAAGGAAGGTTGGGACGTAACTAATCTCTATACAATTATTCCTCTACGTACCGCTGCATCCTTAACATTAAGAGAGCAGACAATTGGGCGCGGCTTACGCCTTCCCTTCGGAAAGAGAACCGGCGTAGTAAAAGTTGATAAACTTACAATCGTCTCTCACGACAAATTCCAAGAAATTATTGATGAAGCAAACAAACCCGATTCAATTATTCGTAAAGAGAATATTATCATTATTGATGATACGGATATCCAACAGCCTAAAGAAGCGGTTACATCAACTTCGAAATTCATTCAAGACTTTATCGAAGAAGAGAGAAGAATTGATTCTATTGAAGAACCGGAGAAAAAACAAGAAGCAAAATCTAAACTCGAAACTAAAAAATATATTTACGAACATTTACCATCATTAACAGACGTTGCAAAAAATGTTAATGATTTATCTACTGAAGAAGTAAAAAAAGTAGCAGTTGAAAACTATAAACGGAAAATCGTAAGCGATCCTCAGCAATCAATGTTTGTTGAAGATAGGGTTAAGGAATTTCAAGAAAATTATGATATTGTTGTTGAAGACTTCAAACAAAACTTGATTGAAATACCAAGAATTACAATTCAGCCTGTTGAAGAAGTCAAATCCGGCTTCAAAGATTTTGATCTGGACACATCTAACCTTAATTATCTTCCTGTATCGGAAGAAATTATTCGCAGAACTTTACGAGACCATCAAACAGATGTTATTGCCGGTAAACAATGGGGCAGAATTCAAAACGATACCTTAGAGAATCTTATAGTAAATGAATTGATGAACTATCCCGAAATCGATTATGATGAGCAGTCTGAATTGTTATTTAAATTAGCAAACCAAAGTGTTGAGAAATTTGAAAGCTATCTTAATAGCGAAGATGACATTATAAATGTAGTTCAATATCATAAAAGTGAAATTGGCAGATTTATATATCAACAAATGATGGAAAATTTCTATATTGAATCTCCCGACTTCCAAAAACCTATTATTGATGTTAAGGCATTTACAAAAATTGAAGACCATAACTATTCAAAATACACCCAAGACAAAATTCACGACTTTCGTGAAACCATAACTCCAACCGGTTCAATTCCATCCAAAATATTTACCGGTTTCAAAAAAACTTATCATAATCTTTACAAGTTCGATTCAAAATCTGAAAAGGATTTTTCCATAATACTTGAAGGTGACAATGCTGTAATAAAGTGGCTTCGTCCTGCACCTATTCAATTTAGAATTTACTGGGATCATAACTCCCGTCAATACCGCCCCGATTTCATAGCTGAGACCGAATCAAATATTTATATGATTGAAATAAAGAAAGAAGGTGATATTGATGATACAGAAGTAATTGAGAAAGCGAAAGCAGCAAAAGAATATTGCAAATATGCTTCAGAGTATGCACTTGCCAATAATGGCAAGGAATGGAAATATCTCCTTATCCCGCACAATGCAGTTAATCTAAATATGAGCTTTGAGCATTTGGTGAGCAATTATGAGTATAGTAAGTAAAGTAGATTAGTATTTCATTTTGAAGGTAAGTAAAGTGGTTAATCACTACCAAATAAAAAAAAACAGCGAAGATAATTTTGATAGAATCAAGTGGTTTAAACTCGCCAGAGCTTTTCTTAGTTATATCGGTATCCCAACTGATTTACTTTTAGCTTTCAAAGACGCTAGAGAAGAAGCTTTATTAAACGAAACAATTGAATTTCTTAAAGCAAATATAGGCGAATTAAAGATAGCACAACTTCAAGTAGCTGATGATATTACTACTATTAAGATTCAACTTGAAGAATTTCTAGTAGAACAAAAATTAATAAGAAATGAGTTTCTCGACCTGCTAAAGGTTAAGTTTCATTTCCCTCAAATTCTAACCTCTCTTCAGACTTATTTCTCACAACTTCCGTCAAAAGACCCGCACAAATTTTTATTTGACAATGATCTAATTTACTTTCCACAGTCAGAAATCAACATAATCAATCAAGTCGAGAAGCAATTATTAGAAAATGAAAAGAAGTATTCCCTTATTTCTGGAATACCTGAAACCGGGAAATCAATACTTGGTTATAAAATTGGATTTAACTTTATAGAAAAAGGTTATTCAGTTTTCTATATCAGATTTGATAGTTTACCGGATATAAATCTTCTTTGGCAAGATTTATTGTTTCTAAATGCAACCGGTAAAACTCTAATTATCGCTGATAACTGTCACGTATCGTTAAACGATGCCGCTTATATAGTCCAGCATTATGATAAGATACAAAACCTTAATTTTTTATTCTTATCAAGACCAACTGATAACTACGAACAGCAGCTAAGTGAATATGATAATTTATCATTCAAAGATTACTTTGAGTCTTCTAATTTCAACATCTCACAAGAACCATTTATTGAAAAGGCTTCCGGTATTATACATAAGTATAAAGGATGGTACGAAAATGAATATAATGAAACACTAGTGATAGGTAATGAAAAATTTGTTATAAACAATTCTCAGAAAAATTTATTAACTCTATACTATAACTTATTGTATTGGAAACCTTCTACTCAGTTAGACAAGCACATTGATAAAGAGAAAATTTTCCGTGAATTATTTGATGAATATCTCAAGGGTAAAAATCTAGAAAAACTTCTTTTGATTGCATCATTATATAAATATGAAATTTACTATGAGGCAAAAGAAAACGAAACACAAGAATTAAACAACTTGGTTAATGATGGGATTCTTAGGAATCATCCTTTTTCGTCATACTATTATTTATATCATTCATCATTCGCAAAACTCCTATTAAATTCATATACAGTTCATACTGCTTTTAAAAGATACAGAGATTTGGAAAACTTGTGTTTAATAAAACTCCAAGATTATATTCTTTCCTTCGATGATTATCCATTAAATCTTGGGGAACTCTTTCATAACTTGATTAATAACCACGGTCAAAGTATTGCCGTTAAATTGCTTAGAAACGAAAACATTTTTAAGAAATTTATCAATTATTATTTAAATAACGGTCAATACCTGAAATTGTTGTTCATCCTTTATCGTATTGGCAAAAAAAATAAATCGTTGGTTAAAACTATTTTTAATAAACTACCTGCAACAAAATGGGCAGAGGATTTCCGTAATTTCTCTATAGCTGGAATATCTGTTGGGTTATTGAAGTTGAATAATACAGCTCCGGAAAAAGCTTCGGAAGTTTTATCAGAATTTAACATTGAAGAGCTAATTGAGTATTCCATCGGTACAAAATTTAATCTTCTCGCTAATTCTTTAAGGGAATTAGACTTATTATCCGGGCAGAAGAAAATCGGTTATAAAATATACCAATCTCTTTCAATGGATTTACTATTGGCTAAGATATATGATTCTTCACTTTCACATATCGGTAAAGGTTTAAGCGAACTCTACAGAGTTGACAAACAGAAAACAAAATCTATTGTAAATCAGCTTGACATAGAAAAATTACAGCACAATTTTAATGACTACAATATTAAATACATCAGCAAAATGTTGAATGAATTAGCTGAATTAGATCAAAATGTTGCCATTTTATTGTTCCATTCACTTGATAACAATAAACTAATAGAAAATCTAAAGCTATTGGAAATTGAAGGTATCGGAAGATCACTAAAAGAGTTTAATAAAATCGATTCTGATAGGGCAAGGGAATTGTTTCTGCAGTTAGAAGATCAATTGATATTAGATTCGTTAAATAGATCATCTTTAGAGCAGATTTCTCAAAGTTTAAGCGAGATGAATGCCGTAGATAAAGAAAAAACAAAAAATCTTTTTCAATCTCTTGATAATCAAACTTTACTAAACAAATTACATAACAAGAATATCACGTTTCAAAAAATTGGTATAGTAGTTCAGAATTTCAAAAAGTATGACGCTGATTTCTCAAAAATTCGCTACCTTCTTTCAAAAGCGGATAGAAAAAATATTGTTAAAAAAGCTTTTGCTGTAGATTTTAATAACTTTTGTATTTCCATTGCAACTCTCAAGAGTTTTGATAAAGAACTAGCATTAACAATTTGGGAAAGTATTGACAAATCGAAACTATTGCTCAAAGCTCAAGCAGAACATCTTAAAAATATCGGAGGGGCATTAAACAAACTCAAAAATTTTGATAGCATTTCAGCATATCATTTCGCAGAACAAATAAATTGGGAAAAAGTTATTGATCGAAGTAAAAATATTACATTTACACAATTGGCTAATTCTTTAACTAATCTAAAAAGTTTTAATAAAGCTCTTGCAAGAAAAATATATAATCTATTCAAAATTGATTGGCTTGTTCGCAAAGCAAAAAATTCCCAAACATCTTTAATAAAAGACTCTCTCAGAAAACTACGCACAATAGACGAAAAAAGGTCGAGAGAAATTTTTGAGCTACTTGATATCAAGTAACAGCTTTGTTTTGTTGTTTTCCTTCTATCTTATTAGTTACGAAATAATCTTGAGTTGACAATTCTATTAAGAAAGGTTGATATCTTTAAAACAAAAAACCCCGCTTGTTCTACTCTCATACCTGACGCCGGACGTCAAGCTTCAAACAAGCCGGGTTCTCTTTCAAAATTAATCGTAATTTATTTACTGAGTCCATTTTTTAATTCTTCTTTCGCATTCCTTTTTCGGTAACCTGCTGTTTATCTCTAAAAGTTTCTCCATCTTTTCAACAAGAACCTTCCTGCTGTAAACATTATGTTCATCAAATAAATCAAAGACCCAGATAATTCCTCTTACTTCAAGTTTCTTTTCCTCAGCAAATTTCCTTAAAGCTCCGTCACCGCTTAACAATATCGCTTTTTCATTCTTCGCATAATAATAAACCGAACTATCGGTAAATGATAATTTTGTTACCTCTTTAAATATCTGTTCAATCTCCAGCATCTCTTCCGCTGAAGATTCAATGATATTAATTTTCTTTTGAAGTGCAGCCTGCAAAATAACTGCTTGTTTTACTTCATCTAATTCTACATTAACAACAAAATCCGTTGTCTTTATTTCTAAAGGTAACTGAAATAAACCTTCGAAAATATCAAGCTCTATCAAATCAATAAATATATTCGTATCGCTTATTACTATCTTCATATTACGTATCGGACACTCTTTTCGAGATCACTGATTGAAGTATTTAATAAACTTGCCGCTTTACCGAGTGATATTATTTCTTCAGCTAACGCTCGTAGTACTAAGTTTTTGAACTTTTCCGGTTTCTCCTCTATCTTAAATTCTCCGGGTTCATTTTGACGCCATTTGTTTTTATTTACAATTATATTGAACCTGGTATAAGCAGAATCAGTTATAATTTTTAAATACTGCAACCGTTTTGCTATTGCCTGAATCGATATTCCGTATTCTTCCTTCATCGATATCAATTCACTAAAAGCAATTTTGCTTCTATGTTTTCCGCCTAGTTCTAAATAGATTTTTTCTTTAGGTAATAAGAATGCACCGGCAAATTGATGACATAGTTTTTCTTTTTCCTTAATATCTTTTATTTCACTTAAATTTAAGAGAATATGTCCGAGTTCGTGCGCAATAGTAAATCTTATTCGTACATTCTCCTTTATTCTTTCGTTATAAATAATTATCGGTTTACCGTTAGCGAAATTAGTCAACCCGTCAAAATTATCATCGGCGTCAACACCTATTATCATAATACCGTAAGTCTCAAGGGTCTCAATCAATTTTATTATTGCATCAGTTCCTAACTTCCATTTTTTCCTTAATTCCAATGCAGCTTTTTCAACATCATTTCCATCTCTTATCTCCAGCCCTTTTAGTGGATTTTCCCAATCCTTTCCAAACTCTAATAATTCTTCAATCTCCAGATATCTTTCGGCAACATAGCGTGCTTTTTCCTCAATAATTCCTTTCGCCTTTTCTCCCATTTTCGCTTTCTTTCTATACTCGAAAGCTCCAAATTCTATTTCATCTCTTCTGAGGAAATATTCCGGTCTTACCCCTAAAACTTTTGCAAGTCGCAATAAGGTTTTGCTGTCCGGTTGTCTTTTTCCGGTTTCGTAATAACTGATTGCTTGCTTAGTGAGTTCCCCCACTTTCTGAGCAAGCTCCTCTAAGGACAATCCAGCCATTTTTCTGGCTGCTTTTAATCTCTCTCCATTCATAATAATTCTTTCATTTTGTACTGTTGACAAATTAACACTATTTTAGACAATCGTCAACACCCACTGGTTCCATTTTCCAATATTCTTTTATGTCCTTCAACCATTGCACAAATTGCACATCTATTGCACAAGAAATGCTTATTGAAGCTCAAAATCAGCGCAAGAATAGCCCGAATTGGCCGTTAATTGACCGCTAATTAGCTGTTATGGCGGTTAACTGGCGGATAAACCTATTGGCATAGTCGGCTCACAAAGGAATCATAATTGGTTCATTTGCATCATAATTGCATCATTTCTAAAAAACCATACAAACAATCAGCCCTAATTGTTGTCGTTCTTGGCGATTATTTGGCGATTAATTGGTGATTATTATCTGTCCTATGTGTCCTTTATGTCCTTACATACACTTTATTAATAACCCTTGAAGGAAAACCAGAAAAACCAAAAACCCAAAAACCTTTATGTGTTAAGCAACAAAGCACGGGAGGTCTCAGCTCAACTTGCCCCGTGAAATTATTTTTATTATATAGAATATTTCACGGGGTCAAAATGGGACAGCCAGTATTACATAATCCTACATTATGTGCAAATCTTTGAGTAGTCCCAACGGAACATTTGTAGTTCTACCGAAGCACATAATGTTGGTTTATGCAAACTCGGCACCTGCCCGCCAATACTTAAGGCGGGCGAAACATTGGTCAGCTCATCATCGCTCCACTTCGGTCGTCCCTTCGGGAACACACCTTCGTTTCGCTTACACTGGGGAAAAGCCATCAGTAAAACCTTTCATTGTTCTTTCTGTCTAAATATTTTCAGCCAAACATCGCTCATTCCGGGTCGCCGATTCCGGCACACCCTCCATTCGCTTACATTGGTTTGGACACTTTGGACACAATTAATACCACTTTTCATTTGCGTTTCAAAACCACAGAAATTTGAGTCCAAAACGTCCAATCTCCATTTCGCTCTTATTTTTATCATCAAGTCAAACAAGGGCAAGAGAAACATAAACATCGATTGTTGTTTAAAATTCTCTCAATTCCTAATTTCTAAAAAGGAAATTGAGTTGATAATGTTTAGCCGTCATACACATACATATCACCAACCAAAAATACAGACACTCTTATTACAGAATATCTGGATACTTATTTTTTTACTTCTCTTTCTTTCCGGTACTATTCGTTGTCAATACAAAATGTATTATCCCTTCGGCTACACAATAAAAGCAAAAGTAGCTCGCGTAATTGACGGCGATACCTTTGTACTTTCAGATTCACAACACGTAAGAATGCTGGGGATAGACACACCTGAATTAGAAAGAAATGGTAAACCGGCTGAACCCTTCTCAGATTCCGCTAAGGCTCTTACCAAGCAGCTTATTGATGGTAAAACAATAAAACTCACTTTCGAGGGTAAATCATTCGATTTTTTCGGAAGATTACTAGCCTACGTTTGGTTAACAGATACAAATGGAAAAGATTCTCTTTTTATTCAAGCTGAATTATTGAAGAAAGGTTACGCAAGAATTAGTTACTATAACAAAGATAAAAGATACTATCACATCTTTTACAACTTGCGTAGAACTGCAATGAGAAAAAATTTGGGTATTTGGTCCGATGAATAATAAACTTGATCTCAAAGAAATTGTATCGACAAATCTTTTTCAAAGATTACGGTCACTCAAACTTATTGATGAGACAGAACTCCGCAATCTTAAAATTAGAAACGAGTATAAAGAATTACGTGAAAGATATACCGCCTCTGCATCTTTCCAAATCTTAATGGATAAATATTCTATCTCTGATTCAGCGCTTAACAATATTCTTTTCCGAAATAGAATCTCAAAATCCAAAGTCCCTATTGTCTTTTCTTAAATATTGATCTTTAGTATGAAAGGCAAGTATTCAATTAAACGGACTTCCCTGACAAATTTTTCTTATCCAACATCTGTGACAAAGAGGGTATTCTTTACAAAAGATATGTCCAATAAACCAAAGTTCATCTACTAATATTCTCTGTACGCCAGCTTGTCGTGCGATTTCTCTTAGTTCATTTTGGAATTCAATGAATCGGTCATATTGCACTGACATTCTGTTACCCCGAACGTATAACTTTTTCGAAATACTAGGAGAAGCAGTCCTTTTACCAACATAAACCTGAAGTTTTTTCCCGAGAATCTTTAGAACCACTCTATCAAGCGGTACATACAAGAAAGGAAGCATTTTATGCCAGATGTCCAAGTAAACAACAAGGAATTTAATAAACATAGATACTATTTTCTGATTAACGTTCGGTATCATTATAATTGTCTCGAACAACGTACGATGTGCTTGTTCTGGGTTATGCTTGATCTGTAAATTCACTTTTTCAATTAGTTCATTGATACGATTATCAAACTCTTGGAAAGCAACTTCTCCACGTTTGAATGATGCACCCCGTCTCTCACTGATAGAAGCACGGAAAGCATCTCTGAATCTATCAATTCCATCAGCTTGAACTTCAAGACTAAGTATGGAATTATAGAAAACAGTAATTTGTTCTCTTTTACAATCGAGAATCTGAAGTGCTTCAATTAGTCTTTCTGGATGTTGAATCATTGGCATATAAATTTCTCTTAACCAAGTATTAAAAGATTATTTAAAATTTAATTCATTTTGTGTTCTTTCACAAAGTAATTTATTCTTTCTATCACTTTCGTAACCAACTCTCAATCAACCTATCTTGTAATTTTTTAGTTTTATAGTTACCGCTATTGGCGACTGATTATTTTCTACCAAGTCTCCAACAAGTCTCTAAATAGTCTCACTTTCAAATCTTTACAGTGTAATAAACTTCATTCTTTTTTAGTATTGTGTCATAAACTCTCACTAAATATATGAGGTAATAAAATGGCTATAGTAAAAGGTTCGGTACTCGGAAATCTAAGCGGAAGACTTGGTAATCTTTCAGCACGTACAGTAGATGGAAGAACAATCCTTGCTGCAAGGCCTTCCAGTTTTAACGCAAGTCAAGACCCTGCTGCAGTAGATATTCGTAAGAAATTTTCTTCAACAGCAACTTTCGTAAAAACATTGATTTCACTTTCTGCTTTATATGAAATATGGAAGGAAGTTAAAACAGTCGGTCTTTCTGTTTATAACTATGCTTTCAAAAATAACTTTGCTTATTCTTCAGCAGAAAAGCCTACAGATCAGAATATTATAACACCCGGCGGTTTTGCACTCCCGGTGCAATTAGCCACCGTTGTTTCTGATAATGTTTCAGTAGAGCTGTTAGCTCTTAACACAGCTTCTGTATTCATCCCGGAAGAAGTCAACCTATCTGCAAATGGAGTTATATGCTACTTCAATCCAACTAATCCTGATGACCCGGTATATCAAATCACTTCAATAAATGATGAACTGGCAAATTATGATTTCACACAGCCGTTCACTGTTGATATTGCATTGAATGTATTGCAGCAAGCCGTTGCAGCTAAATACCAGAACTCAATTTTATATTTTATTGTTGCTTCCAAAGATGCCGCTGGAAAAGTAGTTCAGTATTCTGCAACATATACTAAAAACACCTAGTCTTTAGTATTGATAACAATTATCCGCATTAGTCTAGCGAAAGCGGAATCCTTCCAGAAGCCTCGTTATAATCGGGGCTTTTTATTATCACTAAATCATTTCATTTGTAGTGCTGCCGATTACTTCGCCCTGTTTCGTTCACTCCAATCACTTCATTCCGGTTTACTCAACAAGGCTCTCAGTTAATCCTAAAATTCAGCGTCAATTAGACGTAGCTCTTGCCACCGTAAAAAACACGGCGTCAACACCTACTAACTACGAATTTGATGTTTTGCTGCTCGCAAAACGTTAAAGCACTTTTTGCCCGCTTCTTTTTCAAGCTTAGTGTTAAACGAACATAATCAATAAATCGGGTCAAGGGTATATAAACAAATACCGCTCTTTTTTATTGGCTTTGCAAGCGGTATTTGCCCTTGACTTGAATAATCAAGCTAACGAACACCATCACCGTGTCCTTACATAAAAAACGCAAATACGTAGTTAAGCGGGCAAAAAATGTTTTTTGTGGGGCAGTACGCCCTTTTGATAATCCACTTAACAAAAGGAGTTACAATGAATTCAAATCAAAAACCAGATGAATTGAAATTATTCTTTGAGGAATGTCAAAATACCGGCTGGATTCCAAAACACGAGTGCAGTAAAAACCTCAAAATCATTTCCCAGACTCACTCAGTTAATTCATTGCACAATATTGTAATTGCACAAACTAAGCAGTGTAAACTTTGCGGTAAAGAGTTTAAAGAATCCAACCCGGAGGGGATAAGATGAAAGTTTATGAAAGCAGCCATCCAACAATGCGAGATTATAAAAAAGTCCCGCAGATTAAAATAAAAAATTCACAGTTAGTCAATGTCGGTTTTGAAATCGGGAAAGAATATCGTGTTATATATCAACCTGGTAAAATTACACTTGTTCTAGTTGCTAAAGAGGAAAGCAATCACTAATTTCATTTTAAGATGTCGCTAAATTTAACTAACCATATTAACCAATCACAAAAAAACAAGGATGTACCTTCAAAAAGTGGGTACAAAATGGGTACACAGTCGGTACATTTTCGGTACAATGACAGTGGGATTTTAAGGAAGTGTAGAAACAAAAAAAGCCTCAAAACAAACTGTTTTGAAGCTTTTCTATGCGGGGCCGACGAGACTCGAACTCGCGACCTCCTGCGTGACAGGCAGGCGTTCTAACCAAACTGAACTACGACCCCATGGTTAAACTCTAAATCCTAAACACTAAATTCTAAAGAACAAGAAGGGTAACCAAACTGCTTGTCCCGTCGAAGTTGATTTTCAACGAAGACGGAAACTATGACCCCGTGGTTAAATACTAAATCCTAAACACTAAATTCTAAAGAACACTTTACTTGAAAAACGAGACTGAAAAAATAGTATTATTTCATTTCCTTTGCAAGAAAAATTATAAGTCTTTAGTGCCGAAACTCATACCAACCGCAGCTGCCGCACGTACAGCTTGATCGTTCTTTTTAACTAATTTTTGCTTTGCAATTGCATCTTCAATTTTAACGCTCGAAATCTCCATTCCCTTTAATGCTACCATTCTTCCGAATTTTTTCTTCATTGCTAATTCAATTGCAGATGTACCGAATTTTGTTGATAATATTCTATCATAAGGGGTTGGACTTCCGCCTCGCTGCAAATGTCCAAGAACAGTATACCGGGTTTCTAATTTTGTATTCTCGTCAATTTTATCGGCAACCAATTTCCCGATTCCGCCAAGTTGTATGGGATCGGTTCTTTTCTTATCGGTTTTTTTAATAACCATCTCACCGCCTAATGGTATTGCACCTTCAGCAACACATACGATACTAAACCGCTTACCCATCATATTTCGTTCAACAACTTTATCATAAACGGCATCCCAGCTAAATGGAATTTCAGGAATAAGAATAATATCGGCACCGCCGGCAAGTCCGCCGTGTAAAGCAATCCATCCGGTATATCTTCCCATAACCTCTATAACCATTACTCTATGATGTGATGATGCGGTTGTGTGTAATCTATCAATAGCTTCTGTAACGACGTAAACTGCGGAATCGTGTCCGAAGGTTTGATCTGTTGCATCAATATCATTATCAATTGTTTTCGGTACTCCGACAATGTTCATGCCCATCTGTGCTAACTTGTTGGAAATATGCATTGTTCCGTCACCGCCGATTGCAATAACACAATCAAGATTCCATCCCATATAATTTTTTACTGCGGCTTTAGAACGATCAACAATTTTTATATCGCCGTTGTGATCTTCTTCAGGCCAATGAAATGGATCGCCTTTGTTGGAAGAACCGAGTATAGTACCGCCTCTTGCTAAAATTCCAGATACATCTTTATTATAAAGCTCTTTGGCTCTGCCTTCAACTAAACCTTCAAATCCGTCAAGTATACCGATTACACTAAGACCATGATCATGAGCAGGTTTTGCAACGCCTCTAATCACAGCATTTAAACCCGGGCAATCACCTCCGCCTGTTAAAATTCCGATTCTCTTAATTCCGCCGTTTCTCTTGGTCATAAATTCCTCTAATCTTTCTACAAAGTTTCGCAAATATAATAAATATAATCGGTGGTATAAAAAGGAAGTTTAGTAAATTATTATAAATTACTTATCGGTTTGAAATGCATTTTCGCAAAATCTATTAAATATTCTTTACCGTAATTCTTAATAAGGTTATGAATAATCTCATTAACTTCCTTAGAAGCTCCGCGCTTTAATTCGAGTCCGTTTTTCTTTTGCTGAGAAAACCACTCAAGCTGTTTGCTTCTTGCAAGTATGGAAGCGGCTGCAACTGCAGTATATTTTTCTGCTTTCGTTTCTTGTATTATTTCATAACTATTATAATCGAATTGCTTAGAGAATTTTAAGTCCTTCTTTCTAAACTTATCGGTAATTATTTTTTCAACAGGTTTCCGAGATAATAAATTTTCTATTGCTTTCGAGTGAGACCAATTTAGAATTTCATTTATGTTTTTGAATCTTGCATATAATTCATTATAACGTTTCGGATGGATAGATATAATCTCAAAATTATCTTTGGCGATTTTTTTTAGTTCACTTGCAATCTTGTTTATCCGTGTATCGCTTAATTCTTTGCTGTCCCGTACACCGATTGATTTTAATTTCTTTTGTAATTTATCATCAATATAAAACGCACAAGTAACAAGCGGACCGAAAATATCACCTTTACCGGTTTCATCGCTGCCGATATATTCGTTTGGTTCGTTTACTTCCGGTTTTATCTCATCAACAAGCAAATAGCGTAAACTTTCCGATGGGTTCCCTTGAATAACTTTTTTTACACCTTTCTTACCGAAGTAAACAAGAACTTTTACAGTTTCTTTTTCTTCTTTGATAGAAAATTCATAGTGATAATCTTTTTCAATTATTTCGTTAGTTTGAAGTACATCCTTTACGGTATAATAAAGACTGGTGATTATATCTTCTGCTTGTTTTTTTGTAAAGAGATCGGTCATAGATTAATTAATAATGAAAATAATGTTGTACAATATAAATATTTTTCGAGCTTTATAAGGAATGAAAATATTTAGTTAACGTTGCAAATATGTTATGATTAGTTCTTATTTATTAATTGGAACGTTTAAGGTAATTCCTGTATTTTTATGCAAAGAAAGAATTATCAACGAGTTTGGAATTGCAATTTCTATTGAGGAATTGGAATTCACATTTGATCTCTATGCGATTAATTTTTGATAATAAAACCCACTTAAATCACTTCAAAATAAGTTCCCTACTTTTTAAAAGAATTCTGAGATCATATACGAATTATTTATCAAAATCATTTATCTACATCCTAATATTTCTTTGCGGAACTACAACTTTTTATGCAAGCCAGGAAAAAGAAATCAAGTTTGAACATATAACCCCCGCTATGGGGCTTTCGCAGGCAACAATACATTGTATTTTGCAAGACAGCAAAGGATTTTTATGGTTTGGTACTGAGGACGGATTAAATAAATATGACGGTTACAACTTTACAATTTTCAGACATAATGAAAGAGATTCAAATTCTATATCGGATAATTTTATTTGGACTTTGTGTGAAGATAAAAATCAAAATTTGTGGATTGGCACAAGTAACGGCGGTTTAAATAAATATGATAGAGAAAAGGAAATCTTTATTCGTTATAAAAATAACCCGGATGATCCGCTTAGCATTAGTCAAGACGATGTTAGGAAAATTTTTGTCGACAGTCGCGGTAATTTGTGGATTGGTACTAATAACGGCGGATTAAATCTTTTTAATTATTCGGATGAATCTTTCATTAAATATAAATATAGCTTCGCAGATGAAAATACGATCAGCAATAATAGTATTCGTGACATAATTGAAGATGACGACGGAATTTTGTGGATCGGTACTAACGGCGGTGGATTGAATAAATTTAATTCCGCTTCCGGAAAATTTACCCGCTTTACCGTTAGCCCAGCTAAGTTTAACAGCATCAGTAGTAATTTTATCTGGTCTCTTCATAAAGATAAAGAAGGTACGATTTGGATCGGTACATACGGGAGAGGGCTAAGCAAACTCGAGCTGTCAACTATGTTGTTTGATTCATTTTCTTTTGAACCGAATAAAGAAAACCGGTTGATAAACAATAACGTAACTTCAATCTATGAAGATCAACAAGGTCTTCTATGGATTGGAACAGAAGGTGGATTGAGCATTTTTGATTCGAAAGAAAACAGTTTTTATAACATTGCTTATAATCCTCAGAAATTAACAGGATTGAGCAGTAATATTATAAGATTTGTTACCGAAGACAGAGCAGGATTAATTTGGATTGGAACTGTTGGGGGTGGAATCAACAAGTATAACCCATTTAGAAAAAGATTTGTTCATCATCAACATAACCCCTCGGTTCCATTTAGCTTAAGCAGTAATATGATAAGAGCCGTATTTGAAGACAGTGATGGAATTTTATGGGTGGGTACATTAGGAGGCGGATTAAATCGCCTTGATAGAAACTCGAATAATTTTTTCCATTATAAAAATGATGGTAATATAAAGGGGAGTATTAGTAACAATAGTATATCCGCTATTTACGAAGATAGTGAGAATGCATTATGGTTCGGCACCTGGGGCGGTGGGTTGAATAGACTTAGTGCACGTAACAAAAATAAAGTTGATGAATTTCAATACTTTACTTATAACTCTAATAACCGTTACTCTATACCAAGCGATACGATTCAAGCTATTTATGAAGATTCCTTCGGCAACTTATGGGTTGGGACGGAAATAGGTTTATGCGTATACAATAAAGAGGAAAACAAGTTTATAAGATTCAAACATGACCCCCAAGCTGCTAACAGTATTAGTGATAACAGAATCCAATCGAATTCAATTTATGAAGATAAAGCAAATAACCTTTGGATTGGAACGTGGGATGGATTAAATAGAATTTCCAATAACAAAAAAATCAATTCAAAAAATGCCAATGAAATTAAGTTTACTACATATAAGAATGATGTTAATTTGTTGAACAGCATTAGTGATAATAGGGTTATATCTATTTATGAAGATCCTGCTTCCACTAAAAATAAAATTATTTTATGGATCGGAACGGTATCCGGCGGGTTAAACGAATTAGTAGTTTCCAGGAACTTTGAGAAAAATACTGAAGAGATTAAGGTCACTCATTTTACCGAAAGAAATGGTCTTCCGAATAACGCTATTTATGCAATTTTAGGAGATGAATCGGGGAATATTTGGTTAAGTACAAATAACGGGTTATCCAAATTCAATCCCTCTGAAAACTCATTTCGTAACTATAACGAAAGTGACGGTCTGCAAAGCGATCAATTTTATTGGGGTGCGGCTTTCAAAAGTAATTCCGGTAAAATGTACTTTGGGGGTATCAATGGTTTAACCGCGTTTTTCCCTTCCGATCTTATTGATAATCAGCACATTCCCGAAGTATATATTACTGATTTTCAACTTTTTAATAAACCTGTTCCTATTTCCGAAAATTCACCTTTACAGAAATCTATTCTAGAAACCGAAAGCATAAAACTTTCTTATGATTCTTATGTAATGACATTTGAATTTGTTGCCCTTGATTATGCGATCCCCGAAAAAAACCAGTATATGTACATGTTGGAAGGTTACGATAAAAATTGGATTCCTTCGGGGAACAGAAGATTTGTAACTTATTCGAGTATCGGTGCCGGAGAATATACTTTTAAAGTAAAAG
Organism: Melioribacter roseus; assembly: GCA_020724265.1. Taxonomy (GTDB): domain Bacteria; phylum Bacteroidota; class Ignavibacteria; order Ignavibacteriales; family Melioribacteraceae; genus SURF-28. The sequence continues at coordinate 36,318 of DYHH01000007.1, forward strand.
GTTCAAATAACGATGGTATCTGGAATGAACAAGGAAGATCTATAGACATTACCGTTCTTCCGCCTTTCTGGGCTAATTTATGGTTCATAACGTTGCTTATCTTAACAATTACAGGGTTGGTAACTTATTTTATTACTACAAGAGTTAGACAAATGCTGGCTCTTGAAAGACTTAGAACAAAATTAGCTGCCGATCTTCACGATAATATCGGTTCTAGTTTAACGGAGATATCAATACTAAGTGAAGTGATTTCCAAAAAACTTAAAGATGAAGACAAAAGTATTCAGAAAAATCTTAAAAGAATTAGTGAAGATTCACGTCTATTAATTGACAGAATGAGTGATATTGTATGGCTTGTTAATCCCAAACGGGATACTCTTTACGACTTGATATTAAGATTGGAAGACACATATTCGGAATTATTATCATTAACAAACATTTCATTTACTTCGAAGAATCTGAAATCACTCGAAAAAATTTCTCTATCAATGGAACACAGGCAGCATCTCTTTTTGATTTTTAAAGAAGGATTGAATAATAGTATTAATCATAGTAACTGTACCGAGATTACTTTAGATGCACATATTAATGGGAAAAACCTTGTTATGATTTTATCCGATAATGGAAAAGGATTCAACTCCGAAAATCATTATAAAGGCAACGGGCTAAAAAACATGATTGATAGAGCAATGCAGATCGGCGGAGAATTGATAATCAATTCGGAAATTAACAAAGGTACAAGCTTGGAATTTAGAGGAAGAATAGGCTAACCGAATTTCCTAATACTTTTCACAAAAAATTGATAGATTCAAGTAACAAGTAATTTTCCTTTTAAAAAACAGCTTTTATGGTAAACATTGCAATTGTAGAAGATAACGATACGATTCGAGAGGGGTTGAGAATACTTATAGATGGTACGGATAATTATCATTGTTCTGCTACGTTCTCTAATTGTGAAGACATGCTTCAGAAAATAACCAAACTTAAATTCGATATACTCCTAATGGATATTAACCTGCCCGGTATGTCCGGTATCGAAGGCATTAAAAAAGTGAAAGAGATTTACCCGGAAAGTATAATACTTGTACTGACAATATACGATGAGAACGATAGAGTATTCGATGCACTTTATGCCGGAGCAAGCGGTTATTTAGTTAAAAAAACTCCTCCATCAAGATTATTGGAAGCTATAAAAGAAGCTTATGAAGGAGGTGCGCCGATGAGCTCTCACATTGCAAGGAAAGTAGTTAATTTTTTTCAGAAGAATTCACATCCTGTTCAGCATGAAGACAAATCCGTCATTTTAACACCGAGAGAAAAAGAAGTACTAAGCGGGTTGGTAGAGGGTCATAGTATTAAAGCTATAGCAGACTCGCTTAACATAAGTATTGAAACTGTGCGTTTCCACTTTAGGAATATTTATAAAAAACTGCATGTTCATTCTCAATCCGAGGCGGTTGTTAAAGCAATTAAAGAAGGTTTGGTTTAATATTCCGCATATCTAATTTATTTCTTATCTGCACCTCAATTTAGGTAGATAAAACCCCCGATTATTCAACTAATTACTCAAAATACCTTCATTTGGAGAGTAGTATTCTTTTAATCAAAATCGTAGCTTACTATAAACCCGGGCAATTTTTTTTAAGTAAATTATTGATAAAATGATAAATGTAACTATAGTTGAAGATAATGATACTATCCGGAACGGATTAAAAGAGTTTTTGAAGGAGACTAATAATTTTACCTGTGTTGCAGATTATTCTTGCTGTGAAAATCTACTGGAAAATTATTTCGAATTGGAAACAGATATAGTCTTGATGGATATAAACTTACCTGGAATATCTGGTATTGAAGGAATTAAGAGACTCAGAAAGTTAAAAGCAAATCAGAAAATAATTATCCTTACAGTTCATGCAGAAAGTGAAAATATTTTTGAAGCATTAGCGGCGGGCGCTTCCGGTTATTTGGAAAAGAAAACACCCCCGGCTCTAATGCTTTCTTTAATTAAAGATGTATACAACAACAAGTCGAAGATGAATTCATTTATCGCAAGGAAGATTTATAACTTTTTATTATCCAACAACTCTAATCGGATCATTGAAAAGCCGGATACAAATGACTTTATCGTTTTGAAATATTTAACCGAAGGAAATAGTCCGGCTGCAATTTCCGATAAGCTAAATCTTCCGGTTGAAAGTATTTATGAAAAATTATTTCTTCTCTACAATAAGCTGCACGAAAAGAATGAAACAATTGAGGAAAGAATATAGAATAAGCGGATTTATTTTATCCACCTCAAATGAGTGGGTTTCTAATGTAAAATTGCTAAAAATGGCTCCAATTACTCAATTTGGGTAGTAGGAAAAATATCTAAAAAAGTCTAATTTTTGTTGAATTATACTCCTTTATCTAATTTGACTTTGTGTTCTTTCTGTTATTTAAATAGAATTATAAACGAACGATCCAATAATAAAATTACATACTATGTTATCTGTTGCAAAAAGAAATAATGTTTTAACCAAAAGATATGTTTTGATGTCTCTACTAATGATTTTGTTTCTCGTAATCTTTAATAATTGTTCGACTCAAAGCGATGAAGTACTTGCAAAAGTCGGCAGTCATAAAATAACATCCGATGAATTTATCAAACGATATACAGATTATATTGTTGTAAGCGGGATCAATGATAATCTTAGAGCAAGAATCGCAATTCTGAATAATATGGTAAGTGAAATATTATTAAAGGAATATGATGATAACAGCTCGGTCTATAACAATGAAGAATACAAAGTAGAAAAAGAGTGGACTAGAAAACAAGCATTATTAGCATACCTTAAAGATAAAGAAGCATATGCCGGTATAAAAGTAACGGATGCAGATTTAAGAGAAGCATTTGTTAAAGCCAATCAAAGAATAGAAGCAAGACACCTTTATGCCAAAACTAAAGAAGAAGCTGATGAGCTTTATTCTCTTCTGCAAGCCGGTGCAGATTTTAATCTTTTAGCAAGACAAGTTTTTACCGATTCTACTCTTAAAAATAATGGGGGTTACCTAGGTTATTTTTCATGGGGAGATATGGACCCGGTTTTTGAAGATACTGCATTTGCTCTTCCTGTCGGAGGTATTTCTAAACCTGTTAATACTTCGCAAGGCTTCAGTATTATTAAAGTTGAAGACAAAGAGTATAACCCGATTCTTACCGAATATGACTTCCTTAACAAGAAATCACATATGGAAAGAATGCTCAAACTTAGAGAGAAAAAACCTGCCGAAAGAAAATTTCTTGAAAGTATCTATAATAAAGATGAGCTTTCAATATATGACGACGGTTTGAAAGAAGCCCTTGATTTTTTGTATCAGAGAAATTTGCAGTCGGAAGCCGATTTAAAATATGATAACAAACTCTGTGCACAGTACCGGAATCGGAAAATGTTTGTATCCGATCTTTTAACAAAGATAAACAACACTCCAAATTATCATAAAGAAAAAATAGCTGATCTAAACAGTCTAAAGATTGCCGCAGAAGGATTCATTGTTCAAGACATTATGCTGGAAATCGCTGAGAGCAATAAATATGAAAAAGAGTACGAGTTTAAGGACAAATATACTCAGATGATTAACAATCTTTATTTGAAATACAAAAAAAATGATATTGCTCAAAAAACAGTTGTCAGTGATTCTGCATTAAAAAAATTCTATAATGAAAATATTGACTTCTTTTATAGTGATAATCAAATAAATGTTCAGGAAATTATTGTAAAAGATAAGTCATTTGCAGATCAGCTGGTTCAGAGAATAAAAGCCGGTGAAGATTTCGGAAATCTAGCCCAGCAATATTCAATCAGAACATGGACGGCAGCCAATAACGGTGAAATTGGATTTGCACCTTTTCATAAATTTGGTATATTTCAATCAATTTTTTGGGATGCACAAGTTGGCGCAATAATCGGACCCCATAAGTTTGACGATTATTACGGCATATTCAAAATTCTCGGTAAAAAAGAAAGAGAGCTTTTTGATTTTGATTCTATTAAAGATGAAGTCTCTCACTTTTACAGAGAAAATAACCAATCCGAACTTCTTTTCCAGCATATTGAGAATTTGCATAAACAAGTTGATGTATTTATTGATACCGAAGCAGTTAGACTCTTAAATATAGAATTGCTTAACTCGATTTAATTTTATTTATAAGCCAAACTGAGGTTTAAATGTTAGTTAGGAGCAACTTATGAAAAAAAATATTTACCTTATTCTCTTGGCTGTTTTTGCTTTTGCCCTTGTTACTATTCAGGCAAGTACTACCGGTAAGCTAACTGGTTTAGTTACCGAGGCAACAACAGGTGACCCGCTCCCGTTTGTTAATATTACCCTTGAAGGTACAAATATCGGTGCCGCAACCGATATTAACGGAAATTATACTATACTAAACATCCCACCGGGTGTTTATTCGGTTAAGTTTCAATACATAGGTTATCAAACCGTTATTGTCGAAGGTGTGCAAATCTCTATAGACCTTACTACACGCCAGGATGTCGAACTTACGGAAGCATCCATTGAACTTGGTGAAATTGTTGTTCAAGGGAAAGAATCTCTTCAAAAAGATATTACTGCTACACAAGCTTTGGTTTCTGCTGCCGATATTAGAAACCTGCCGGTGGCTGAGATGAACGATGTTCTGCAACTTCAAGCAGGGGTTACTACCGGAGCTGACGGAAGTTTTCATATTCGCGGCGGTCGTACTACCGAAATTGCTTATTGGGTAAATGGTGTCTCAATTACCGACGCTTTTGATAATAGCAGGGGTATTGAAATTGACAACAGCAGTATTCAAGAACTTCAAGTGATAACCGGAACTTTCAATGCTGAATACGGGCAGGCTCTCTCCGGCATTGTAAATACCGTTACAAAAGAAGGGGAACAGAAATATCAAGGAAACATTAAAGTTTATTCTAGCGACTACGTAAGCAATTTTACGAGCCACTTTGCGCATATTGATAATGTTGATCCGTTTGCAAATTATAATATTCAAGGAAGTTTAAGTGGTCCGGTTCCTATAATCGGAAATTCGTTAAGATTTTTTATTAATGGTAGATATGTTTACGATGACGGTTATCTTTATGGAGAAAGAAGATATAATATCGACGGTTCTACAGGTAATGATGAAATAGTTCCTATGAACTGGAGTAAAAGGTGGATAGGGCAATCTAACCTAAGTTGGTTTGCTTCTTCAGCACTCAAATTCAATTTGGAAGTTCTTTATTCTAAAGAACAATTCCAGGATTACGACCACTCTTTTAAGTGGGCTCCCGACGGGAATGTTAACAAGTTTGCCGAAGCTTACAATACTACTTTTTCATTTACACATACCTTGTCATCAACTGCATTTTATAATTTACGTCTTTCATATTTCTTCAAGGATTTTGAAGAATATTTATACGAAGATCCTTTTGATCCAAGGTATTTGCATCCTGATTCACTTAATACAATCGGTTATTCTTTCAGAACAAAAGGTACCAACCTGCATAGATTCTTCAGAGAAACAAATACTTATCTCGCAAAATTTGATTTTACTACACAATTAACAGATAGGCATTTGGTTAAATTTGGCGCCGAAACCCGCATTCATGACCTTAAATTTGATGACTATTACTTAGAACCAAAACGCGTAAATGGTATTCCGGTTGAACCTTTCGAACCGGCAATTCCTGAAATAAACACTCCAAATCGTACGAAATATAGTGCTGACCCTTTTGAATTTGCTGCTTTTATCCAGGATAAAATTGAATACGACGATGTAATAATAAACTTTGGTCTCAGGTTCGATTATTTTGATTCCAAAGGGCAAGTATTAGTTGACCCAACTGACCCGAACCCAAACGTTCCGTTAAGACAAGAAATGGAGGAGTTATCATATGAAGAAAGACTTCCTTTCTATTATAAAGATGCAGAGCCCAAATGGCAGTTAAGCCCGCGTTTCGGTATTGCATATCCTATTAGTCCAACAGGCGTGTTAAGATTTTCATACGGGCATTTTCTACAGATTCCAACTTTTCAATATTTATTTCAAAGCGGTCAGTTTCTTGTTCCTGAAACCGGCTCGGCTTATGGTCCTTATGGTAACCCCGATTTGGAAGCTCAAAAAACAATTATGTATGAATTGGGATTTAAACAAGAGTTTATGGAAAACTTTTATCTTGATGTAACAGCTTTTTACAGAGATATACGAAACTGGATTACAGCCGGTCCACTGCAAGCCACACGGAATAATGTTACATATTCTATTTACACAAACAAAGATTACTCAAATGTTCGAGGCGTAACATTTAATCTTAAAAAACGGTTCGCCGACAACTATTCAATTGATTTGAATTACACCTATCAAGTTGCCGAAGGAACAAACTCGCGACCGGACGATCTTTTCAATACTTTGATCAACAATCAAGAACCTAGATTGTATCTTATTCCGTTGGATTGGGATCAAAGACATTTGGCTAATTTGAATATTTATGTTGGCGAAGCTGATTGGGGAATAAGTGCTCTTGCTAGGTACGGTACAGGTCTTCCTTATACACCGGCAATTACACAGTATACATCAGACCGTGGAATCTCGTCCGGATTACAAACCAACAGCAGAAGACGCCCGCTTCAGTTTAATGTAGATTTCAGGGCTCATAAGGTATTTGATTTGTTCGGATATAGTCTTACGGCATTTGTAAATGTATTTAATCTATTGGATAATAAAATTGTTGTAAATGTATTCGGTGATACAGGGAAAGCTGACTTTACAACTGAAGGACAAAATATTGGCGAAGACCCCGCTAGACCAAACACGGTTGACGAATACTTAAATTACCCGTGGCATTATGGTCCGCCAAGACTTGTTCAGTTTGGGTTTGAATTTCAGTTTTAAAAAGAAAAATTTTGAAATCGGGAGGTACAATTAAATGTTTACCAGATCAAAAATAATTTTAGCAATTCTTATTGCAATGCTTTTGGCTTCGTTTAGTATTGCACAGCATGTGCCAACCAAACATAGAGGTGATCCGAGATATAGAGCGAAAGGTCAGATGGAAGGTAACCGTATTCGAGCCAGTATTTTCAACCACGGGCAAAGCGGAAGGTATGGTGGAGAATTTCCGATAAGTGAACAAACACCTTACGAATGGCCTAAAAATACGGGTAAAGTATATCTCGCTTTAACAGGAATATTTGTTGGCGGTGAAGTAGTTGACGAAGCCGGTCAAACTCAAAGAATAATTAATGTGATGAACTACCGTCAATCACCTCAAGGTCAAAGCTGGAACTTTGAACCTGTCCCGGGTTTCTACGGGTCAACCGTTCAAGAAATTGCTAATAGCGAGAAGCCTGAAACATGGCCGATGACTTGGCCTGATAGAATGAGAGATGAAACCGATCCCGGATGGGTGGGTAAATGGAACGGTTATTTCGGTAAAGATAAATTTCAAGCTGATATGGAAATGTTTTATCGTGCCTCGGATGATAGATACTCCAGGTATGCAAATTATTATCCTGATTCAACCGATAGAACACGAAAGGGATTAGGTATATTACTCGATGTTAGAATATTGACTTGGACTCAAGTTCTTGTGCAGGATGCAATGTTTCATATTCACACAATTATTAACGACGGAACCGAAGACATTAACAAAGTTGGTGTAACTATTTGGTTTGCAGACTTTGTCGGTGGTGATGGTGACTCTCAAGACGATATTTCCGAATTTGATTTATTAGAAGATATTTTATGGGCAAGAGATCAAGATCATAGAGCACCTCTTTTCGGTAATGACCCGGTTGGTATTGTTGCCGTCTCTTTCCTTGAAACCCCCGGTAATTCAATTGACAGAATTGATAATGATGGTGACAGCCCGGAAAGAGGACCGAAAGTTACTGCTGAAATGCTAGAGGGTGAAATTCCCGATAATGGTATTGATGATAATGGAAATGGTTTAATAGATGAAAACCAGACTCATATTCCGTTTGGCGTTCAACAAGGTGTAACTTACGCAGACGGAATTGCGCAACCTGTCGATCCGCAATGGATTGCTACACGGGCAAGACCATTTCAGGTAGAACCGAATAGCCCGGTTGTTACTGCAGAAATGGTTCAATTTGCTTCAGGTAATAAATGGAAATTATGGCCGCCTCCGGATGATTTTCAGAATGGTATTGTTCATCTTATTATGGTTGAAGAGGATGATATCGGTCTTCCATTTAAAGATAATATCGATAATAATGGTGATGGTGAGGAAGGAAGTCCCACAATTACTCAGGCAATGATTGACCAGGCAGCTCAAGATGCTCCATACTACAGATATCGTGTTAACGATAAAATTATTTTATATAATGTTGTTCAATCCACACTTGGAATGAAGCATGCTGATGGAATAGATAATAACGGAGATGGTGTTATTGATGAAGGAATTGATGAGGGTATAGATGTTTTAATTGATGAAGATAGAGATGACGGACTTGATAATGATTATGATTGGAACATTTTAACCGATGACGTCGGTGTTGACGGTATTCCTAATACGGGTGATTACGGCGAAGGTGATGGAAAGCCGACTTCAGGTGCACGTTTCGGATTACCCGGAGAACCTAATGTTGATGTTACGGATGTTTCCGAAACCGACCAGATAGGTATTACGAATGCTCAAAAGATAGCTGCCGGTGCTCTCAATATTAACAGCGATGCAACCATGTGGTTTGACTTTATGATACCCGGCAAGTTTTTCGAACCCTTCCCTGTTGTTGTTGGAGAATACGATCTATTTGTTTCTTCAAGCTTTTTCCCGCTTAGAGCCGGCGAAAGAGAACCATTTGCAATTGTTGTTTTACTTGGAAATGCACCTCTTCCTGATCCTAACGGAGAGTTAAGAAAACAAGAAATTCTGAGAAAGCGTGTAAGAGCCCAAGAAACTTATAACAATGATTATCAATTTGCACAAGCTCCGTTAACTCCAACTGTTACTGCCATTGCCGGTGATAATAAAGTAACCTTATACTGGGATGATATTGCCGAATCTTCTTTTGATAGTTATATAGACGGGATCGGTGGTGACGGATACGATTTTGAAGGTTACAGAATTTACAGATCAACAGATCCCGCTTTCCAGGATATTGAAAATATTACCAGCGGTTTCGGTACTCCTCAATTCAAAACCCCGTTAGTCATCTTTGATCTTGATAATGGTATAAACGGTTTTGATCCTGTAGGAATTGACGGTGTACACTATTACATTGGCGACGACAGTGGTTTAAGACATTCGTTTGTCGACTCAACAGTAGTTAACGGGTTTACATATTACTATGCAGTAGTTTCATTTGACAGAGGGTTCCCGGAAGGCGATATTATTCCGGCAGAATCTCCGTTTAGTATCACTGTTAGGGCTGACGGAACTGTTCAAAAAAGTTCGAATGTTGCCGTTGTTAAACCCGAAGCTCCCGTTGCCGGATTTGTACCGGCAAGTATAAGTGAAGTTGAACTTGTTGAGGGTACTACCACAGGTAAAATCGGTTTTGAAATTATTGATATGTTTCTCATTAAAGAAGGGCATAAATACTCGGTTACATTTGAAGATACGGTTAAACAAGCAAAAACTCCTACTGCATCCGATACCTTAACAACAAAGAACTTCACATTAACTAATCTTACTGATGGAACGGTACTAATTGATAAAAGTAAAAATCTTTCTTCAGATTATGAACAACCGATTACCGAAGGTTTCCGTATATCCTTATTTAACGAAGTAAGAGTAGCGAAGAATAATGAACTTTCCGGATGGAGTGACGAAACACTCCCGGATTTCGTATTTGAAAAATTAACCGCCGGACAAGTACGCGGAACAGAAAAACCGAATGATTATAGAATCGAATTTGATGACAATGTCGGTTTTGGACGTTCTTCTGAGATTAGAATTGGCAATAATACATTTCCTGCCAAAGACGTTAACTTCAAAGTCTTCAACATAAGCGAAAATAAATATATTAATTTCGGTTTTATTGAAGTTGATGTTACAGACGGTGAAGGCAAGTTATCCGTAAGGGGTGCAAACAGAGATAGAATTGTCTTTGTCGAAAAAGATGTTTCGGATAGAGATATTTTCACATGGTGGTTCTATTTCCCAAGTGGTGCAGAAAATTTTGAAGGATATAGAATACCTGCAGGAGGCGACACAGCAACAATTGTATTAAGAAAACCTTTCTTAGAAAGTGATCGTTTTGAATTTGTTGCTAAGTCAGCCACTGTCGATAAAGACCAGGCAAAAAAAGACCTCGATAAAATTAAAGTTGTCCCGAATCCTTATGTTGCTTCGGCAAGATGGGAACCGAAGAATCCATTTACTTCCGGAAGGGGTCCTCGTTCAATACATTTTATTCATCTTCCTGCACAATGTACTATTAGGATATTTACTGTCAGCGGAGAACTTGTAAAGACAATTGAACATGACGAACCGCTCAATAACGGAACAGCAGAATGGGATATGTTGTCTAGGGATAATTTAACCATTTCATATGGTGTATACGTCTTTCATGTAGATGCACCGGGAATTGGAGAAAAAATAGGGAAGTTTGCAATCATTAAATAATTGAAAACTCTATAAAACTTTTTAGGAGTTAACAGTGTTTAGAAAGAAAATAAAATTAATTTTGATTATAGGCTTATCCCTAATAAGCTCAATAAATTTTGCCCAGGGTGTTTCAAAAACAGGAACAACCGCGGCTAAGTTTTTAAGCATCGGGATAGGGTCTAGGGCTAACTCAATGGGAGGTGCATACAGTGCCGTTGCTAATGATGCTACTTCTTTATATTGGAATCCCTCGGGTATTGCCAGCGTAAATGAGTACCAAGCATCATTTACTTATACCAAATTATTTGCGGATATAAATCTCAACTTCTTTGGAATGGTGATTCCTCTTGGCGAAGCAGGTTCGTTAGGTATTAGTGTTACCGCTTTAGATTATGGAGAAATGGAAGTAACCACCGAGTTTGCTCCGGATGGTACAGGTGAAATATTTAGTGCCGGTAGTTATGCTTTCGGATTATCTTATGCTCGAAACATTACAGATGATTTTTCACTCGGTGCTACCGTTAAATATATTCGAGAAGATATATTTAATTCAAGTGCTTCGGGCTTTGCTTTTGATATCGGCACAAAATTTAAGACTCCGTTTTTTGGTGTTGTTCTAGCGAGCAGCATCTCGAATTACGGTACAAAGATGCAGATGGAAGGCGATGACTTACTTGTAAGGTATGACTCTGACCCGCAAAGTACAGGTAATAACGAAACTGTTGATGCTTACCTGGGAACTGAATCATTCGATTTACCTTTGAGATTACAAATAGGTATTTCGAAAGATTTTTATTTATCTGAGGATTATAGGTTTACACTTGCAATTGATGCTACTCATCCTAACGACAATAATCAGTGGGTTAATATAGGGGGAGAAATTGCCCTGTTTGACGAAATGGTATTTCTGCGCGGAGGTTATAAAGCTTTGTTCTTAGATGAAAACCGTGAAGGGCTCACTCTCGGGTTCGGTCTTAAATATTCCGGTTTGGAATTTTTCAGATTTTCCGTCGACTATGCTTATCAACAATTTGAATACTTAGAAAATGTTCACTCATTTGGAATAACATTAGGATTCTAAAAATATGTTGTATAATTCTTTTTCTATATCAAAAATAAATTTCACCAACAAATGGGAGGTATTATAATGAAAAAACTGTTAACACTTGGAAGTGTCTTACTGTTATTAATCGGCACTTCAACTTTTGCCCAGGTAGACGTTACATTCAAAGTTGATATGAATGTAGAAATGGGTAAAGGAAATTTTAACGCAGCAACCGATGCAGTTGCCCTTAGAGGAGCAATGAACGATTGGGGCGAAACTGCAATGGAAGACGGTGACGGCGATGGAGTTTATGAAGTTACTCTTTCGTTAGCTCCGGATAGCTATGATTATAAATTTTATCATAGCGGCGGAGGCGGTACCTGGGAAGAAGGTTACTTTGACGGCAACAGAAATGTTGTTGTTGCAGAAGAAGGAACCGTCGGACCATTTTTCTTCAACAAATTAGGTGAATACACAGGTGTTGCTACCACAATCGAGTTCCAAGTTGATATGCAGCTTCCAATTAGACAGGGATTAGTAACCCCCGGTGTTACCAATGTTTACGTTGCCGGGAACTTTACAGATTGGGGCGATAATGCTGTTGCAATGACCGATGATGACGGTGATTCTGTGTATACTGCTACAGTTGAAACACTCACATCAGGTGATGTGCTTTATTACAAATTTATTCGTAGTGCAAGCGATGTTGGTTCGGGTTCCTGGGAAGAAGGTCTTGAAGGGGATGATGTCGCTGACAACGGTAACAGAATTTTCGGTGTTGTTGATTCAGATACCGAGGTAAGAAGATTCTGGGAAAATACTGATCCTAACGTTGAACTTGGTGACGGTAATATTTTCTTCTCGGTTGATCTTACTGTTATGGAAGAACTTGGTATTTATGATCCTATTGTTGATTCTCTCGAACTTCGCGGAAGTTTTAACGGGTGGAGTACAAGTAACCCGGATATCTCAAGAATGAACCAGGATTTCTTGGATCCTAATCTATGGCAATTAAATATTCCGTTTGTCAATGCAGAAATAGGATCGAATCAATTCTATAAATTCTTTGTTAACAAAGCAGATGAGGACGACATTTGGACTGATGGTTATGAAAGACCACTTAGCCAAGGCGGCGGTAACAGGGATGTTGCTTTTGCAGGAAGTGAAACCCAGGAAGCTGGAGATGTTTATTATGATGACGTTCATCCTGATTGGGTAGTTCCCGAAGGTGTAACACTTGAAATTACTTTTAGTGTTGATATGGGACCGGCAATGGATCCAGGTCAAACTGCAGTTCCGTTTAATCCGGCAGAAGATGAATTGTATTGGATCAACGAACAACCCGCATTTACAAGAGTAATGAATTGGGCAGATTCCGATACAATGAAAGTATTACAGCTTACTGATCCCGATGCAGATGGTATCTATACAGGAACATTAACAGTTGTTGGACCGGCTTTTAATGCTTTCGAATATAGATATGCATTTAAGGATATGAGTGAAAATAGCTGGACTTCCGAACCTTCAGGTTTCGGTGATTTTGCTTATAGAGTAAGATATAATGAAATGACCGGTGCACGTGCATTTGTAACACCATACAGTGCTCCAACCGATACTTGGACAAATCAAGAAAATAAATCCGACCAATTTGAAGATAAACCGGCTGGTTGGACAACTTCTGTTCGCGACCTTGACGAGTTAGCCAAGAATTTCGAACTCTCACAAAATTATCCGAATCCTTTTAACCCGTCGACAACTATTAAATTCAAAGTGCCTGTTACTGACATTGTAACTTTGAAGATCTATAATATTCTCGGTCAGCAAGTTGCTACTTTAATCAATAAAGAAATGAATGCAGGCTCTTATGAAGTTAAATTCAATGCTTCTGAATTAGCAAGTGGTGTATATATGTATACATTAGAAGCAGGTAGTTTCAGAGCAACAAAGAAGATGATGCTCCTCAAGTAATCCTTTATGTTGATGGTTAATTGTTAATGGAAAGCCGGGTTGAATAAATCCGGCTTTTTTATTTATCTCAATAATTATTCGAATGAGTTTTACTTTGCAACTTTCTCCAATTGCGACTTCAAGCTAATAGCGGCTTCGTAATCGGGTTTAATTAATAATGCCTGCTTTACTTTCTCTAAGGCGTTATTATATTCTTTTAATTGCGAATAGGCTCCGGCAAGATTATAAAGAACTTGCTCATCATTAACATTGTACCGTAATGATTCTTCTAAATAATTTATTGCGTCGTTATAATTCTCCTTTGAAAGTAAAATAATGCCTAACCATTTAGATGAAAAAGCATCCGGTGAAAGGTGATACCGTCTGTTTATAAAATAAAATGCTTCATCAATAAATCCTCGTTGAAGTAAATTATTTGCCGCATAGTTATTTAATTCATATAAAACCGGGTATTGATGAGTTAAAACTTTCGTTTGGTTAATGAACAAATTAATTTGATTAGTTTTAAGGTAGTAAGACGCTGCTTCTCTTTGAATATCCAACCAGGCTTTCTTATCCGTAAGATATTGATAAGCGAGCGAATCAATGTATGTTTTTGGCATTAACAATTTTTCATTGCTCAACTTTCTTTGTCTGTTGATAAACGGCCAATCGTTCTTTAACTGTTTTATTTTATAATCGGCTATAACGGAATCCAGCTTAGAAAATCTATAATCGGCAATGGTTATGCTATCTTGTTTGTCCAAGTTGCTTATTGAAGGTAAACCATCCGGTAAATATCTTTCTTCAATCATTACATTATAAAATGATTTTCCTATTAGCATGTAACCATCTAAAGTCGGATGTAAATGATCGGTCATAAGGTTGTTGCCGATTATTCCAACAGGATCATTTTTCGAAAATATACTTTCAAGATTAACAACCGGAATATTATAACGATCTGCAAATGATAAAATGGTTTTATTAATTTTTTCGGGTGCTCTAAATCTGAGCAGGTCTAAATCCTTCGCATATCTGAATAAACTATCAGCTTCTTCAATTAATCCATCATTCAAAGATATTTTTGCTTTCGAATATACTTCATTTGCCGAAGGGAGATCCTCTGCCGCTTTTGAAATAAATGGCGTCTGATCACGTAAATTTGATACCAACGTTCCCATAATAACATTTACATTTGCTTTACTTAACATTTCCAAAGACTCGCTTATATTACCGTCAAATTGTTCTATTCCTAACTCATAGACTTCCGAGTTATAAACAATTTCCTGATCCATTGCCATGCGCGACATTAAAGTTCCGGTCGTTGATTCGGAATCGGATGCAATTTGAGTACTAAACCAACTTATGAAATCTCTAACTAACTGAGTGATTTTATATTTGTTCAGATAAAGTACAAGGTTTATAAAGCTTCTTGATTTGCCTAAAGATTCCATAGACCCGACACCGAGAGCGCCGTAGTATTCATTATGACCTGCATAAATAACTACCAAATCCGGATTCTGTTCAATTACACCGGGAATAAAATCTCTTATTGTATAGCTATTTACTGCAGTTAGACCAATATTAATCACTTCAACCTTTGTCTGTGGATAATTGTGTTCCAATCTTTGACGGATATAACGTGAAAAAGAACCAAGAGGCATATATGGATACCCCGCAGCGCTGCTTCCACCCAATACAAATACTCTAAATGAATTTGGAGATTTATCCTTATCGAATATATCTTGAATTGATTCAGGAATTGTTTGAGTTGTATAAAAATATCTTTTACCGATTTCAGGATTTAAAGCTAACGATGTATGAGTAACCTCAACCCATTGATCTAAATTATATCCGTAATTAAAAAGTCGCAGCCCTAATTCCAGCAAAACAAAAAATAATATTGGTATTATAATTAGTATCACATAGAAAATTTTTGGGGCAGGTTTGTGTGCTTCCTTCAATTTAGTTATATATTCTTCCACTTCACTTTTATCTAAATTGAATTCTTTAACAAATTTCTCTGCGCTGTACTTTTTCCAATTTTTTTCGATAAACTTTTTCTGTTTGTTGCTTAAAGCCAAATCGCCTCCCATGGTGAATTTACTTTACAATCACTATGTATAACTATAAATTTACCAAATTAATTTATTATTCATTACTATGAAAATACTCGGAATATCGGCTTATTATCATGATAGTGCCGCTGCATTAGTGGTTGATGGAAATATTGTTGCCGCTTCCCAGGAAGAGAGGTTTTCCCGGAAAAAACATGACCATCGTTTCCCCATTAATGCAGTAAAATATTGTCTAAATGAAGCCGGTATCGATTCATCGAAACTCGATTATGTTGCGTTCTATGATAAACCTTTTCTAAAATTTGAGCGGCTACTGGAAACTTATCTCACTTATGCACCGATAGGTATACAATCATTCATTAAAGCTATGCCGCTGTGGATAAAAGAAAAGTTGTGGATGAAAGAATTAATTAAGAATGAAATCGGTTTTGAAGGAAAAGTTTTATTCCCGGAACATCACGAGTCACATGCTGCATCTGCTTTCTTTGCTTCACCGTTTCAAGACGCAGCATTCTTAACAATCGATGGAGTCGGGGAATGGACAACCACAAGCTACGGGACTGGTGAAGGGAATAAAATTAATTTGATCGCCGATATAAAATTCCCGCATTCAATTGGACTTCTTTATTCCGCATTTACATATTACACAGGCTTCAAGGTTAATTCCGGTGAATACAAGGTGATGGGATTAGCTCCTTACGGCGAACCGAAATATGTCGATACAATTCTTAATGAATTGATGGACTTAAAAGAAGACGGATCGTTCAAGTTGAATATGAAGTACTTCAATTTTGCCGCCGGGTTAACTATGACTAACGGTAAGTTTCATAAATTATTCGGAAGAGAACCGCGTCAGCCTGAAGGTAAATTAACTCAAATGGATATGGATCTTGCTCGTTCGGTTCAAGATGTAACAGACGAAGTTATGCTTAGATTAGCAAGACATATTAAGAAAGAAACAAATAAAGATTACCTATGTTTAGCGGGAGGAGTTGCCTTAAACTGTGTTGCTAACGGGAAAGTTCTAAGAGAAAATATCTTCAAAGATATATGGATTCAACCGGCGGCTGGAGATGCGGGCGGAGCACTCGGTGCTGCCTTGTTTACTTGGTATCAATATTTGAATAACGAACGTATTGCCGATAATAAAAATGATTTTCAAAATGGTTCTTATCTCGGTCCGGAATATTCTAACGAAGAAATAAAAAACTTTTTAGAAAAAAGAAAGTTCCCTTACAAAGAAATAAATGAAGAAGAATTGATAAGAAAATCGGCCGATTTAATAGCCGAAGAAAATGTAATCGGGTGGTTCCAGGGGAGAATGGAATTTGGTCCGCGTGCACTCGGCAACCGCTCTATAATAGGTGATGCACGTTCAACTAAAATGCAGTCGATAATGAATTTGAAAATTAAATACCGAGAAAGCTTCAGACCTTTTGCACCGTCTGTTCTTGAAGAAAAGGTATCGAATTATTTTGAAATAGACAGACCAAGTCCGTATATGCTTTTGGTTGCCGATGTAAAAAACGAGCGTCAAAAAAGAATGAGCGATGAAGAAGATAAATTATTCGGTATTGATAAATTGAACATCGTACGCTCCGATATTCCTGCAATTACTCACATTGATTATTCCGCAAGGATTCAAACGGTTAGTAAAGAAACAAATCCTCTTTACCACAAATTGATTTCAGAGTTTGATAAGAAATACGGGTGCGGAGTTATAATCAATACTTCGTTTAATGTGAGAGGAGAACCGATTGTCCGTTCACCTCTTGAAGCTTACACCTGTTTTATGCGCACCGAAATGGATTATTTAGTTCTAGGTAATTTTCTACTCGATAAAAAAGAACAACCTGAATTAAAAGAAGATAAAGATTGGCGAAAAGAATTCGAGCTGGATTAAATGTTAATTGAAGAAATAAAACATATCGATAGTTCAAAAAAAGAATTAAGGAAGTTCGGGATATCCGTAGGACTTGTTTTATTTTTAATAGGATTGCTGTTTCAATTTGTTTGGGACAGCCAATTTACATTTTACATACTAAGCGGTATTGGTTTGTTCCTAGTTTTATTTGGAATAGTACAACCCACAGTTTTGCTTCCATTGCACAAAGTTTGGATGACACTAGCATTAATTCTCGGGTTTATAATGACGAGAGTTATTCTTTCAATTTTGTTTTATATTATTGTCACTTTTATCGGACTAATAGCAAAGCTGGTAAAGAAAGATTTTCTTGATAGAAAAATAGACAGGGATAAAGAAAGCTATTGGCACAAGCGTGAAAAAGTTGAGTATCACAAAGAATTAACTGAAAGACAATTTTAACGGAATAAAAATGAGTAAGTTATCAATACTATCTGAATTGTGGTTGTTTTTGAAAGTCAGAAAAAAATGGTGGCTTCTGCCGATAATTATATTTTTAGTTTTACTCGGCGGATTGATTGTCCTTACGCAAGGCTCCGCACTTGCTCCATTTATCTACGCAATATTTTAATAACAATGGAATGCAGATTACACTATTGTAACTGTCGGCAGATCGTTAGATTCCGTAGAATCTAACGGATTCTACGAACTACTCTCTTTAGAGTCCGGAGACTCCAACTGAATCTTCGACCGAACTCTGGCGAGATTTTCGAAGATTGAGAATAAAGATTAGGGTGACCAAAAAGTAATGTTTTATTAATATGAGCCGCGAATTACGCTAATATTCGCAAATAATTTTATTGAATAATTACTTTTTGGTCACCTTCATCTTTCAAATTACTTCAACTAGAATAACCGGTTAAATGGTTTCTTGGTTTTATTTGGATAAAAATTCTTCCACCGAATCGTTTGCTTGTATTAAGACAGCTTTACTAAAACTTTAGTATCTATTTATTCTTTAAAAAATCTTCTACTGTTATTCCAGCTTTCCTAATAAGTGCTCTAAGTAAGCCAGGTGCTAATTCTTTATGATATGGAACTGAAAGTGTTGGTTATGATAGAGTATAAAATGACTACCGGTTTGATGATCGAGTATATAGCCAAATTTGTTGAAAATCTTTACTGCCTGTTTTCCCGAGATATTCGAGAGAATTCCCATTAAACAGTTACCTCGCCAAGAAAGAACGATTCGAATTCACTTTTATCCATTCTAGAATGCTTCTTTTCAACTGTAAGCCATCCTTTAATTGCATCTTTGATATTTTCCAAAGCTTCATCAATAGTTTTTCCTTGACTAATGCATCCATTCAGTTCAGGCACATCAACTACATAACCATTACATTCTTTATCAAACATAATTAACACTTTATATTTCATGTTCTCTCCTATTAACAAATAAATTTATTTTCATCTATTATCATCAAAAACAAATATTAATAACCAAATTATAATTCCTTACCACACAAATGAGTAACGTTCACTTTCACGGCTTCTAAAAGCTTTTTTGCAACGTCTCGAGCAATTTCTATAGTATCAGTGATGGTTCTGCCTTGAGCAACAAGTCCTTGCACTTCATCCGAAGTTGCCAGGTATAAACCTTCAGGTAATTTTTCGATTTGTATATTAATAATTCTTTCCATAGTCAATTCATTCAAATTATCTCGAAATTTTCCGTTGATGTTTTTAGCATAAAATTATCTGTAATTATTAATTGGACAAGATAATTAAATTAAAGTTTATTAAGCAAATCAATATTACCGTCATTCACCCCGGATTTATTCAACCTACTTCAATACTAAAATCTGATACGGCTGTAACTCTGCTTTAAGTTTCCTGTTATCGAATTTATAACCTTCATTTGTAATCATGTCGGAAACACTTTTATCCATCGGGAATAATTCCGGGTTCATATAGTCAAGTGAAAATAAGTTGGGATTATTGTTTATAACTATCCATGCAGACTCATCTTCAAGTGTTCTAATATAACCGAAGACTTCATTTTGTTCATCTATTACAAAGAAATCAATATCACCTAAAGAAAGTACTATGTTGTCTTTTCGTATCTCAATTAAATTTTTGTACCAATTGAAAAGTTCTTGATCGAACTCAACTTTGTCAACCGGTCTTTCTTTTCCGAAGGGATGTGTAGTTTCATCTTCATACTCAAATTCAGCCCATACCATCGGTTTTCTATCATCGGGGTCATCACCGCCCCACATGCCTGCTTCATCACCGTAATAAATAAACGGAGCTCCGGGCATTGTCATGTTAATACCGACTGCTAATCTTTGCTTTGCTCTTTCTTCGGCATTCGGTTTTCTCACATCAAAATCGGGATTGTCTTTAACGCTGGCATAATGATCATACCAATTATTAGGGTTAACAATCAGCGACGCCAATCTTTCGGTATCGTGACTTCCGAGTAAATTCATCAGAACATAAATGTTATCCTTCGGATAGTCCGCATACTGCGCTTTCATCGAATCAATGAATCCCAGCGGACCGACAATTTCTTCGGTTTGAAAAACTAGATGTTTAACAGCGCGTGTAAAGCGGTAATTCATAACCGCATCAAACTGATCACCGAACCACGGTGACGCATTAAACATTTTGTTGTTCTGCCAATCTTCCCACCAAACTTCACCGGTTAGATAAGCTTCGGGATTAATATCGCGCACCCATTTTCTGAAAGTTCTCCAGAAATTATGGCTTACCATTTCGGCAACATCCAAACGCCAGCCGTCAATTCCATCGGAAGGATCGCCGTCGCCATTTGGGTCCATCCATCGTTTGACAATTGCATGAACGTGTTCACTCGGACCGGAAACTAATCCATACTCATCTTCCCGGAATTCAGGTAAATCCTTTATACCAAGCCATCCTTCATAATCGAATTCATTTTCTTCTGTATTAGGATCATTAAAAGTTTTGATCGTGTACCAATCAACGTACTTTGAGTTTTCCTGATTTTCTACGATATCTTTAAAAGCCCAAAACTCTGTACCGGTATGGTTGAATACACCGTCGATAATTATTTTCATATCACGGTTATGTACTTCTTCAATTAGTTTAAGAAAGAGTGAATCAGCAGAAGTCCATTTCCATGTTGAAGGATCGTTCGGGTCTTCGGTTGCCCAAATTTCCCTGTCTTTTTCAGGATTTGGTCCGAAATTATTATCGATATGATGATACATTGAAGCATCATATTTATGTAAAGAAGGGGCTTCGAAAATAGGATTAAGATAAATTGCTGTGATTCCAAGATCTTTCAAGTAATCAAGTTTATCAATTACGCCCTGAAGGTCGCCTCCGTATCGTCTTATATTGGCGTTACCGTAAAAATCTCTACCGGTTGCTTCTTCCCAGGGCTGAAGCTTGTACCAGTCAGAAGTCCATGGATGAACCTGCCAATCATCGGGAACAAAATAAGGCCATGCACCAGCCATATCAATCGGCTGCGGATCATTAGAAGGATCTGCATTGTGAAATCTTTCGGGGAATATCTGATACCAAACGGCTTCCTTTGCCCAGTCCGGAACATCTTCCAATTCGATTGTCTGCTTCGTTTCGTTATTACAACTGATAAATAATATAGCGATTAAAAGTAAAATTAACTTTTTCATACATACCCTCGTTCATTGAATTGATAAGGTAAAAATAAAAAACTAAACGATAAGTTTGTGGAGATTTTGAGTAAAATTTGTTATTCTTACGTCTCAAAATTTTAAAGAAATACACGGAGAGTTGGCAGAGTGGTTGAATGCGGCGGTCTTGAAAACCGTTAAGGATGCAAGTCCTTCCGGGGTTCGAATCCCTGACTCTCCGCCCCTTATAAATTGCCCATAATTGAACTTTTTAGATGTCGATTATGGGCTTTTTTATGCGTTTTTGCACTGTAATTGTTCAAATTTATTACTCCCAAAAAATCTCTTGGGCAAAACGTGGACAAAAAATGGACAAAAAAGAATTGAAGAAAAACTGAACTACCCCCTTATTTGCATTATCAACCACCCTTTGAATTTCGCAGGGTTTTTATTGTTTATGCCGGGTACCCCCAAGGGATCAACGAAGTTAATCCTCATTTATTGGTGTACGTCAAGAAGTGATCCTCGACAGCTAATTAAATACAGTTGAATTCTATCCAATCTCTTATCTCAAATTTGACTATTTTTTACTTTCGCAATGAACAATAATATGATAAAACCATCAGACATACTTAAAAGATATTTCGGTCACACTGAATTTCGGGGTGAGCAGGAAAATATAATTAATAGACTACTTTTAGATAATGGTCATGCTCTAGTTTTAATGCCCACCGGCGGCGGAAAATCTCTTTGCTATCAGATACCGGCGTTGATATTTGAGGGAGGAACAATTGTTATTAGTCCGCTCATCGCTCTTATGCAAGATCAGGTTGACGCTTTAAAGAATAAAAAAATTCCGGCTGAGTTTATAAACTCTACTGTTAAACCGGTACAAAGAAAAGAACGATTACAAAAATTTGTCGATGGTAAGGTTAAGCTTCTGTACGTAACTCCTGAGAGATTTAGAAAAGCAGAATTCATAGAAGAAATAAAAAAGACAAATATTTCTTTACTTGCTGTTGATGAAGCGCACTGTATATCTGAATGGGGACATGATTTTCGTCCCGACTACTCGCGCATAGTTGAATTCCGGGAGTTTATGGGAAATCCTTTAACAATAGCATTGACGGCTACAGCAACCCGAGCTGTGCAGAAAGATATAATTAACAAATTAGGTTTGAGCAAAGATGAAATTAAATTGTTTCATCAAGGAATACAGCGTCCTAACCTAAGACTTGATACCGCAGATATTTTTGAAGAAAAAGATTCATTCGATGAAATTTATAAAGTGCTCGATAAATATGAAGGTCCCGGTATAATATATTTCTCTCTTATCAAAACACTTGAATTTTTCTTAGAGAAGATTGGCGACAAAGGGTACAAACATGGAATCTATCACGGTAAGTTGGAAGCAAAGAAAAGAAAACAAACCCAGCGTGATTTTTTGTCGGGTAAGGAAAATCTGATTTTAGCTACAAATGCCTTTGGTATGGGAATAGACAAACCCGATATTCGATTTGTACTTCATGCCGAAGTCCCCGGTTCAATTGAATCGTATTACCAAGAAATCGGTAGAGCGGGACGGGATGGGAAAGACTCGCTATGTAAACTTCTTTACAATCAGCAGGATCTTTACACTCAAATGGAATTTATAAAATGGTCAAATCCGAATACGGAATACTATTCACGCGTTTTTGATATTTTGAAAAGTGACTTGAATGCCGTTAACTCTATGGGGGTTGATTATCTGCGTGAACAGTTGAGCTTTAAAGATAAAAATGATTTTAGGATTGAAACCGTTCTATCAATGTTAGACCGTTACGGAGTGATTGAGGGAAGTCCGGAAAACAAAGATTTAACAATAGTAGGAGATCTCCCCGATGAACTTCAAGATGATGAACGGTTGGAAGCAAAACTTTTAAATGATAATAAGAAACTTCTTGCAGTTGTAAATTATTTCAAATCGACTACATGTCGACGAATATTTATTTCAGACTATTTCGGATTTCCCGGTGAGAAACCTTGCGGAAATTGTGATGTGTGTGATTTACATACTATTGTGTGATTTGAGTTTTAGTGGATTTCGGATTTTGTTTGTTAAGAACTCACCTTAAGAGGCTGCCTTTTGAAACAGCCACTTCTAATGTTTACAAAATGCGAGTCTCTAACTTCAAATCTTTATTATAAAGGATAATTGTTGTAAATTGCCGGCGTTTTCAAACTTGTAGAGTGGTCATGCGCTTAAAAACCCTTTCCCCTAAACAAGCACTTAACAAAGCATATCAAAGACAGAAACCATTCCGTAATGAATTCAATATTTTTAGGGATAATCTTCTAAAATTATTGAATGAGCTTAATCCGAAGGAAAGTGAAGAGCATAACAAAAACTATGTTGCGAAATTTTTTGAGAGCAGTTTTTATTCAGTGAACCTTGTAAACACAAGTGGAAAGATTGATCTGGCGATTTATCTTGGTAAAGATACTAAAAGCAAAGTCGGTGTTATCGGTGAAGTGAAAGCTCCTTCCGAAAAAAATGATATGCCTTCAAAAGATAACTTGAATGTAAAGGCGATGCATCAAGTTATACTTTATTACCTGCGTGAAAGAATTGAAGAGAAAAATGACGACATAAAAAATATTTTTATTACCAACGGTTACGAATGGTTTATATTTGACGCAAAACTTTTTGAAAAGCTTTTCTATAAAAACAATGAACTTGTAAAACGTTATAAAGCCTGGGCTGCGGATAAAAAAGTAAGTTCAAACACAGATCACTTTTACAAAGAAATTGCTGCGGATTTCTTGAATAATCTTGATGCCGAAATTGAGTTTGTTCATTTCGATTTAAGAAAGTATGAAAGAGAACTAAAGTCAAAATCGGGCAATGAAACGAAGTTGATTTCGTTATATAAAATTTTCAGCAGACCGTTTTTATTAAAAGAGCAATTTACAAACGACAGCAACTCGCTGGATAAATCATTTTATAACGAACTACTGTATATAATCGGGTTGGAAGAAGTAAAAGAAGGAAGCAAGAAGTTAATCCGCCGAAAAAATGAAGAGAAAAGAGAACCGGGTTCGATAATTGAGAACACGATCGAGAAGTTGAAGTCGAAAGATACGGTTACATATTTCATTGATGCGGATAAGTTCGGGGAAGATGATGAAGAAAAACTTTTTAACATTGCATTGCAGTTAAACATAACCTGGATAAACAGGATACTCTTCTTAAAACTTCTCGAAGCACAGCTTGTGAATTATCATCAAGGAAATACCGATTATAAATTCTTAGATACAAAAATTATAGCCGAGTACGACGACTTAGATGAACTCTTTCATGAAGTATTAGCCCGCAAGTTAAATGAAAGATCAAAAACCGTACGGGAGAAATTCAAAAAGATTCCTTACCTCAACAGTTCGCTTTTTGAACGGAGCGAACTTGAGCGAAACACAATTTCAATAGACAGCTTAAAAGACCGTTTCAAAATAAAAGTTCATCCTTCCACCGTATTGAAAGATGAAAAAGATAACCGTTTCAAAGGTGAACTCTCAACTCTCAAATACCTGCTGAAGTTTTTAGATGCTTACGACTTTTCAACCGAAAGCACCGGCGAAGAGATTCAGGAGGAAGGGAAATCGCTTATAAATGCATCGGTGCTCGGATTGATATTCGAAAAGATAAACGGTTACAAAGAAGGTTCATTCTTTACACCGGGATTCATAACGATGTATATGAGCCGCGAAACTTTAAGACGCGCCGTGGTGCAGAAATTTAACGATGCGTTAAAAAGCAGCTACAAAGATTTTGAGGAATTGAAAGTTGAGATAGACAGAACAAAAGAGGGCAGAGAAAAAGCGAACGAAATAATCAACAGTCTTAAAGTATGCGATCCCGCCGTCGGTTCGGGGCATTTTCTCGTTTCTGTGTTGAATGAAATAATAACAATTAAATCCGAACTCGGCGTGTTATGTTACCGGGACGGAAGCCGCATACAGAATTATTCCGTTGAGATTCAAAACGATGAATTAATTATAACTGATGTTGAGTCCGAAGATATTTTCAAGTATCACCTAAATCAAAAAGGAAATGTAATTGACGAACTGCAGAAATTACAGGAAGCCGTATTCCACGAAAAGCAGAAGATAATTGAAAACTGTCTGTTCGGTGTTGATATAAATCCCAACTCGGTAAATATATGCAGACTCCGTTTGTGGATCGAGCTTCTGAAAAATGCATACTATACAATAAAGACCGGTTATAAAGAACTTGAAACTCTTCCGAACATCGATATAAACATAAAGCAGGGCAACTCGCTTATAAGCCGGTTCGATCTAGGTGATCAAGTTTTTAGGAAAGGGGATAGAACGAGTCTGGAACTTTACAAGATGAACGTAAAGCTATACAAGAGCGCTGACGACAGAGACGAGAGAAGAAAGCTGAAAGATTCCATTGATAGATTAAGAGAAAGGATAAAAGGAATTTATGTCGATCCGTTGAATGATGAAAAGAAAAAGCTGCGCAATATGCAGAAAGAACTTGATGATCTAACTACGCAGATAAGCGGTTTTGAAGATGAAAAACTTGAAGAGAAAAAAGAAAAGCTCGAAAAGAAAATAAGCCTACTTGAGAAAAAAATAAATCAGCAGGAAAAAGAAAATGAACTAATTTACCACGATGCATTTGAATGGCGTTTTGAATTCCCCGAAGTGCTTGATGAAGATGGAAACTTTGAAGGCTTTGATGTTGTGATTGGGAATCCGCCGTATATTAGCCATGATAAAATTGAAGGGAAGAGTTTTATCGCGACACATTTTAAGAGCTATGAACCTTTTGCAGATTTATACTGCTACTTCATAGAACGCAGCATAATCCTTTCTAATAAGAATACTTTGATAGCATTAATAACATCAAATTCATTTTTGAGAGCTGAATATGGGAAACCTTTAAGGGATTTGATTTTAGATAAGTGTGCTATAATGCAAATCATTAATACTGATGATACTCAAGTATTTGAAGATGCTATCGTAAACACAGTTATAATGCTATTAGAGATTGGGTATAAAGATCAAGAAGCATTAGTTGTAAACAGAACATATGATTTTAGATTAGATTTTTTTGAGTTTGTAAATACGAACAAGCTAATTTATAAACAAACTGATTTTAAAACAGTGAGTTGGAATCTAGTAAAACCAACTGAGTTAAAGCTTGGAGAGAAAATAAAATTAATGGGTGCAAGATTAGTAGATCTTGGCACACAAATTAATTTGGGACTTGCGACGGGGGCTAATAATGTTTTTATTATTGATGAAGCAAAAAGAAAGGAATTAATAAAACTTGATCCTAAAAACAAAAATATAATAAAGCCTATTCTTCGTGGTAAGGATATTATGAAGTATTCTTATAGCATTTCTAATAATTATATTATCTTGACTAAGAACGAAATAGATGTAAGTAAAGAATTTCCGTCACTAATTCATTACTTTGAAAAATTTGGAGAAAAGTTTAAACAAAGGGGTGCAAAAGGAAAACATTGGTCAAATTTAAGGGCTTGTTCTTTTTTTGATGACTTTAAGAAAGAAAAAATTATTTGGATAGAGTTATCAGATGAAAATAGATTCGCTTTGTGTAAAGATGAGATTTATTTGCTTAATTCAGCCTACTTTTTAATACCGCCCAAAGAATTTGAAAGTCTATATTTGCTAGGAGTATTAAATTCAAGATTAATCAAATTTTATATGATGTTGATTGCCAACACAAGTGGAATGGGTACAATTAGATGGATAAACGTATATGTCCGTGAATTCCCAATTCCGGTTGTAAACAATGAAAGACAGAGACCAATCATTTCATTAGTCGACCAAATCCTCACATCAAAAAAAGAGAACCCGGAAGCAGACACAAGCGCACTCGAAAGAGAGATAGACGAACTGGTTTACAAACTCTACGGCTTAAAGGAAGAGGAGATAAGGATTGTGGAGGGGGGGTAGAAGATTAAAATTAATAATATCAGAAATATTTATTGTAGAAAAAAATTGATCATTATTATTTTTTGTATTGGAAAAAACTAACAATTAATTGCAGGTATAATAATGTGGAACGATAAAGACACTAGTATTGATCTCATTGATTATGATCATTTAGTTAAAGCTGTTCAAAGAATAATAGAAAATGACGATTTGATTCCTAGTACGATAGGCATTTTTGGTGATTGGGGAAGTGGTAAATCAAGCTTGATGAGGATGGTTGAGGAAAGTTATGAAAATGAAGCTGAGATTCTTACGGTAAAGTTCAATGGTTGGTTGTTCGAAGGTTATGAAGATGCTAAGTCAGTATTAATGGGGACAATTTTAGAAGAGATAACAAGTAATAGAACACTGTCGGAAGAAGCAAAGAAATTAGCAGTTAAGCTATTTAAAAAAATCGACTGGTTGAAATTAGCAAAGTATGGATTAAAATATGGAGTATCATTTGCAACAATGGGTCCAGTTGGGTTGGGTATTGCAGCTCTATCGGATATACCAAACAAACTTAGTGAAATTGATTATGAGAAATTCGTTAAATCGCCAGACGATGAAGATCAAGAAGAATCCTTGAGAACTAGTATTAGAGAATTCCATTCAGATTTTAAAAAATTGTTGTCTGAAACAAAGATATCTAAGTTAATAGTTTTTATCGATGATTTGGATAGATGTATGCCAGATACAATTATAGACACACTTGAAGCCATAAAATTATTCTTATATACCAATAATACAGTTTTTATTATAAGTGCTGATGAACAACTTATTAAATATGCGGTTAGTAAAAGATTTCCAAGAGTAGAAGGAATTCGCGACTCTGTAAGCAGTGATTATCTTGAAAAGTTGATACAGCATCCTATCAGAATCCCACAATTAGGCGCCGTTGAAATTGAGACGTACATAAATCTTTTGTTTACAGAGCTGCATATTAAAGAAGGATTTGAAGATGTTCGAGAGAAAGTTTTGCAAAAGAAAAATGAATCTGTATTTGGTTCTGTGTACACCTTTGAGAATTGTGAAGTATTTTTTGATAGCGATTCAAATACAAGCGACTTAAGAGAGGATTTAATACTGTCTTCTCAAATAACTCCTATTTTGACAGAGGGCTTAAATGGGAATCCAAGGCAATGTAAGCGTTTTCTAAATATGTTTATGATGCGAATAGGTATGGCCAACGATAAAAAACTCAATATAAAAAAACGCATCTTATCTAAACTAATGTTGTTAGAATATTTTAGAACAGAGACGTTCAGAAATATTTTTAAACTACAATCTTCCCAAGATGGTAAACCCGCAGAGATAAATTTTATTGAAGGGAAATTAGTAGGTGCAACCGATAATGATTCTGGCGAAGAACAAGTAAATGAAACTTTTGAAGGTGAAGTTAATATTGATCTATGGTTAAAAGATGAATGGATGATAAAATGGTTTAAAATGGAGCCACAACTTTCGGAAGTTGACTTACGTCCATATTTTTATTTGAGTAGAGATAGAATTACCTCTCTATCTACTGAGTCAATCCGAATGAGCCCCAGGATTGAAGAATTACTGAATAAATTCCTCTCTGAATCAGATGCGTTGAAAGAACAAGCTCTAAAAGAAGTTCCTATGCTAAATTCAATTGATGCCAATAATATTTTTCAAATACTTATTAAAAAAGTGAACCAGTCAGAAGATGATATAAAGCGAGAAAATATACTTAAATCAGTAAATAAATATTGTGGTGTTCGGAGTGAATTACTATCAGAGTTATTTACTTTCTACAACAAATTTCCCGAAAAGCATTTAAATTATGCAGCTGTACCTCAGTTGCAATCAGCGGTAAAAGGGACTCCATACGAAAAGAATCTGAAAAATTTATTGGAAAAGTGGAGTCAAAACCAAGATAACAAATTATTGGCTTCTATATCCCAAAAATCATTAAGGAAAAAATAATGGGAACATCTACATCAAATAATGGTCCTTCAAATAATACGCCTTTACTTCCTTCATGGGCTGAGCCTGTTTCAAATCCACCTGAGCCAAATCTACCATCTACAATTGCTGAAGATGAAGAGGGAGAAGAAAGTGAAAATCAACCAACTTCAGAAGATGATGTAATTCAACCCCCTAGAGTAGAAATACCATTGTCTGGTGAATGGAAGCCTGCAAAAAATTCATTGTCGAGCTATGGTAAGAATCCTAGTTCAGCCAAATTCAAATCAGCAGCCAAGTCTTATGTTAGAAATGGAGGTGGTGCAAAAGGAATTTCTAAATCAATTATTTCAGGGAAAAAAGCTGGCGTTAGGTTAGGTTCTCTGCTCTCAAGTTTTTCTAATAATGGGGTTGCCAATACATTTAGAGAATATTTCAATTTAGATTTTGATGGACTATCACTTGAATCAGCCATTAATAAAATTGTTGATTTTCTTTCCCCTTATGATGGCACTGTTGAAGATTCAATCACAACAGATGCAGTTACAGAAACCTTATATGAAATATATAAAGATTTTGATCTGAGTAACAATAATTTATCTGTACTCGATAATATCACCAATGAAAATATTCAAGATATATTTACTAGCTATGCTTCATCATATATTTATTCAAAATGGATTAATGAAATTGGAATTGTTCTTGAGAATAAGGAAATAAGTGAAACTCAGATTGTGAAAATAGAAAGACAGATGAAAGAATTTATTAAAGATTCTATTAAACTTGAGTTTTCTGAAATTGATTTTAAAAACAAATCAACCTTTGAGAAAAATGAAATTAATAGAATTATGGATGATGTTTTTGAAACTGCTTATCAATCATTAGAGGAATTATGATTTTCAATATTGTATTAAAATCAACAAAAGATGATAATTTTTCTGTAGCGGAGTCAGCTATAATGAAGACAATTAGTTTACCTCCTTTCAATTATGAATGGGGAGCTTATCCAATTTCTCATAACATCAATCGTATTCTTTCTCAGTATAAGTTATCACCTTCTGAAGAAATATCAGATTTTATGAATATGGGTTTGGCAGTCTATTGTTCAGATCAACTAATCTCAAGAGAAGAATATGGGTTTTTCAATTGGAGTCGCCACATTAAATTACATCTGCCAGTTATGAATAAGGAACTTTGGGATAACAACAAAGAATTAGTTGAGCAACTTTTATCATTTTTGAGTGGTGATAAGTGGGAAATATTTTTTCGTTCAAGAAATAGTTACTTCAATGAAACATTAGGCGTAAAACCAAATATAGAAAATGTGTGTCTTTTCTCGGGTGGTCTTGATTCATTTGTTGGTGGGATTAATGCAATTGAAGATAACAAGGATACTGTTTTAGTAAGTCATCATAAACAAGGTGGTAACTCTGGGGAGAAAGACACTCAGGCAGAGCTTGTCAAAGCATTAAAAGGGGAGTTTCAATTGAAAGATATTCCTCATTTGAATTTTTTAGTTCAACCCAAGAAGAAAAATAATTCTTATGGAGGTGAATCATCTCAAAGAGCTCGGTCAATTATTTTTATAGCACTTGGTCTTCTTGTCGCCAATTCTTATGGTGATAAGACAGAACTTTTAATACCTGAGAACGGTTTAATTTCATTAAATATTCCTTTAACAAAGACTCGACTTGGTTCTTATAGTACTAAAACAACACACCCTAGGTTTATTGATAATGTGAATAAACTATTAAGCAATATAGGAATCCAGAACAAAGTTCTAAACCCCTACAGTTTCTTTACAAAAGGAGAGATGCTTCAAAACTGTAAACGTTCAGATATTTTGGTAAAATATGCTGGTAAAACTCTATCTTGTGCGAAAGCTGGTCACTCACAGCAGTGGCACCGTGCAAAAGAGAAACATTGTGGTTTCTGTACCCCATGTATTATTAGAAGATCAGCAATAAAAAAAGCTGAATTTGACAATTATGATTCAAAATATTTTTGTGATATCGTAAGTAATCCCCCTTCACCCAAGAAAAAGAGTGGGAGAGATTTGAGAGCATTCAAGATAGGGATTGAAAGATTTAATAGTGATAAAGATAAAGTATTCTTTTCACTATTATCTGCGGGGAGTTTGCCTGGATCTGATCATGATTTAAAAAATTATTTGGATGTTTACAAAAGAGGTATGAAGGAAGTAGAAGAGTTTATTAAATAAGGTAATACTGATGCATTTCATTGATACACATTTCCATCTTGATTTATGGGACGATCCAAAATCAATCATTGAAGAAATAGAAAAAAACAAAATTTATACAATTGCAGTCACGAACACACCAAGTGTTTTTTTCCATACATATAATCTTACAGAAAAATCTAAATATATCAGACCTGCATTAGGATTCCATCCCGAGCTTGTTTATCAAAGGAAAAGTGAATTACCCCTTTTCTTTGAAAATCTTAAAAAGACTAAGTACATAGGTGAAATAGGGCTTGATTACGGCAAACAAAGTAATGAAGATAAAAAAGAACAAAAAAGAGTATTTGAAAAAATAATTGATGCATGCTCAAACCACAATGATAAAGTATTAACAATTCACTCAAGGGGTTCTTATAAGGATGTAATTGATATAATAGGAAATGATTTTTCAAACAAAGTTATTTTGCATTGGTATTCCGGGTCATTAAAAGAACTTGAGCGGGCTGTTGAATATGGATTCTATTTTTCTGTTAATTTGCCAATGACCATAAGTTTATCTGGACAGAAAGTTATAAAATCCATTCCTCAACAGAGAATTTTGACAGAATCTGATGGACCGTTTACTAAATTTAATAACAATATTTGTTCACCTTTAAGCATTAATGTTGTTATCAAAAACCTATCAAATATATATTTAGGCGATTATAGCTTTTACAAACAATTAGTTTATGATAACTTTAGAAAATTACTCTTGTGATGAATCAAAACAATAATAAATTTTATGGGCAGAGACGGTTAAATAAGAAGTAAAGACACAATAGCACCGGGTAATGATCCGAATCAGCCGAAGGATAAAGAGCATTGAAACTTTTACAGAGGTCAAGACCAATTTTGAAGGAATTGTTATTAAGATAGAATTCGAGTAGTTTGAAACTCCTTAAAATGGTTTGTATTATATTTAATATATGAAAGCGGAACTTGAAATAAATAATAACGTTCTAATCTGGGCTGTTGAACGCGCCGGCTCTAATATTGACGAGATTTCCCGGAAGGTGCCGGCATTTTCCAATTGGCTTACCGGCAAAAGGAAGCCAACTATCAAACAACTGAAAACTTTTTCTCAAAAAGTTCACGTTCCTTTTGGGTATCTTTTTCTTGAATCTCCGCCCGAAGAAAAAATTCCCATACCATTCTTTCGCACACTTCAATCCGGGCGGTTAGCCGATAGAGTAAGTCTAAACGTTTATGATGCTATACTTTTATTACAGCAGAGACAAAGATGGCTCGCTGATTATCTAAAAGAAAACGATTACGATGAGCTTGAATTTGTTGGTAAATATGGCAGCATAAACAACATTAACCAGAACGATGAATTAATAAAAGAAATATCTGAAGATATAAAGAAAACTCTTGGTCTTAAGAACAATTGGGCTAATGAATTTCCATCTTGGGAGAAAGCAAAGGACTTTTTAACACAAAAGATTGAAAACGCCGGCATTGTTACAACCTTCAGCAGCATAGTCGGTAATAATACACATCGCAGCATCAAAGTTGAGGAATGCCGTGGCTTTGTTCTTGTTGATAAATATGCTCCCTTCTTATTCATAAATTCCGCAGATAGCAAGTCCGCCCAAATGTTCACACTTGCACACGAATTGGCTCATATCTGGCTTGGTAAAAGTGCCGGTTTTGATTTTCGACAGTTGCAGCCTGCCGATAACCCTTCTGAAATACTGTGCGATAAAATTGCTGCTGAGTTTTTAGTTCCGCAGAATGAAATCATCGATGTTTTAAGAAGTGAGTCTGAGATAGAAAAGATTGCAAGATATTTTAAAGTCAGTCAAATAGTTATCGCAAGAAGATTACTTGACCTTGGAAAATTAAGCCGAGCTGAGTTTTTTGAATTTTATGATGATTATATCAAACGCGATGTACAAAAAAAAGAAGATAAAGAAAGCGGTGGAGATTTTTACAGAACACAACGCAAAAGGCTAAGCGTCCGGTTTTTAAGCTTTATAAATCAAGCTGTTTTAGAAAATAAATTATTAATAAGAGACGCCTACCAGCTTACTGATTTGAAAGGCAATACTTATCATAAATTTATGAGGGAACATCTTTATTAATGTCGGTTTTCATTGTCGATACAAATTTCTTTATTCAATCTCATAGGGTAACCTACCCTTTAGATGTAGCAGTAGGGTTTTGGAACACCGTAATAAAAATCGCAAATGAGAACAAAATAGTCAGCATTGATAAAGTGAAAAATGAAATTTATAATAACGACGATGAACTAACCACTTGGATTGATGATAATCTTCCACCAAAGTTCTTTAAACCTACTGATACACAAGATGTTTTATCAAACTACTCACGAATTGTAAATTGGGCAAACTCAAAGAACGCTTTTTATTTACCTAAAGCGATCAATGAATTTCTTGATTTCAAAAATGCTGATGCCTGGCTGGCAGCCTATGTTCTTTCATTGGATGAAGAATGCAGTATAACAACCCAAGAAAAAAGCGAACCCAACCGTAAATCAAAAATAAAAATCCCGGAAGTTTGTGATGGATTTGATATTCAATATAAAAATATAATAGAAATGTTCAGAGAATTAGGAGAGAGGTTTTAAACAGTATATTATTTTTAATAGCTGTATCCGAATAGTTAGTAAAAACATCCCAAATTAGTTGTCTCATATAAATCAAAATAAAATCATGAATCACTCAGCAAGAGTTTTTGCCGTTCTGGATGACGGCAGCATAAAAAAACTCGCAAATAATAAATTTTATATTCTGAACCGTAATGATACGAAAGCGACTTTCCCGGAATTTAGTAACAGCAAAGTAAAAATTGCTGAGTTTATAGTAGAATTAGAAAACCGGAAACCAATTAGAATATTATATGAATTCTATAATATTTACTCATTTGATAAAGAGGGTAGAATTAATGATGACGGTTATCAAGTTCAATTAAAATTACTAGCGCAATCAATCTTAAAGAAAGAAGACGAGGATAATGTTTCAATAAAAGGCAATGTGATTGTTGCGACAAATATCTTTTTAGAAAGGCGAATCGAAACACAGTATAAATGGCATCCGGATGAGAGTATGAAGAACATGTTATATGAAAAAGTATTCGGGTAATGTCAGTATAACATAGACTCAATATCAACCGGGTTAGACTGAATGGCTTGAAGAAGTTATATAAAATTTCTTTGGAGAATATATGAATGTAATATCAGCAGAAGATGTGCTGGAACTAATGAAGAGTGATTCATTGCTAACTAGGTATATTGATACTTCGGTTCCAATACCCAGTAATTTTAGAGGTCTAGGAGAAATAAAGATTATCCTTATAGGTCAAGACCCCACAGTTCAAAGAGCTGAAAGTAGAAAAGGTATTAAGACAGTATTAAATCTTGATAAAAACGGCTCGATAAAAAATTATGTCGTAAGAATCTGTGGTGCACTAGGTATAAAGCTGGAGGAAAATGTTTTTGCAACTAACTTCTCAAAAAATTTTTTCATATCTCCTCCCACATTGATTAAAGAGATTGATGTTCTTAAAGAGTCAAAAAAATATTGGCTCCCGTTATTACAAAGTGAGATTAAAGAATTCCCAAAAGCAAAAATAATTTGTTTGGGTGAACCAATTCTTAATGTGCTGGTGAAAGATAATTTTAATAAATATGTGCGGTTCTATTGGGATTATACTCAGGACTGGCAAGCAAGAAGTGAGTTCAATTTCAAACGAATTGAAGAATATCAAAATAATCTGGATAGAGTAATTTACCCATTACCTCATCAACCTTCTTTGAGAAAAAAGTTTTATAAAGAAAAGTTAGAGGACTATTTAAAATTTGTTGCTGAGAATTAGATTGCGAAATTTACTATGGCAATCACTATGGCAGTACTCACGAAACACTTATGAATACTGGGATTTATGAGTTTTTGATTTTCTTATCAATTAGCATGTAAGAATAAAAAGAAATTGGTCACTTTTTAGTCATCGCTTTTCTTAAAATCTTTAGAAAATAAGCTAAAAACGAAATAAATATCGGAATGCGAGGCCTCCCTGAAACTAAGCTGATTGAGCAGCGTAAAGAAATTAGGCGTTGCTTAGTTTCGGTTATCCCGTAACCAGTACATACAATATTTTTTATACTGATCAACTTGCCAATTATATTGTGTACTATTTTTTTGAATTGGGGAAAAAACAATAAACGCCTAATCAATATTTATGTTGTACTCTAAACCAAACTTAATCCATCTGCCGGGCATCTTAATACTAGTAAAATCGACATAACTATTATTAAAAAGATTGGTAGCAGATAAAAACAGAGTAAATTGATTTAGATTTTTTGAAATCTTTGTATCTGCTATAAAATTTGTAAGGTACTGTAATCGATCCTCAAATCTTGCGCACCAAGATTGACTAACACCAAAAGGCAGCGTGTTAAAAACTTTCAAAGTAATCTGATGTCTTAGGTGTTCTAAGAAATATCTTGAATCCACTGAAGAAGTAGTTTTATCTATATTGAGATATGTGTAACCAATCGAAAGAGAATTAATGAAAAAATCATTAATTACGTAATCGAGAACAACCTCAAAACCAAGAGTTGTAATATCAGCAATATTTCTTACCTGCCAAGGGTTATTTTCAGAGAATTTAAACCAATCTATTATATTTGTTCCGTCTTTTTTAAAGATTGAGCAATTGAGCAATAAATTCCGGTCTTGAAAATATACGCCTAGTTCATAAGAAGATACTTCTTCGCTCGCCAAATTTATATTCCCGATATTTGCCGGGGAGTTATAATATAGTTCTGTAAAAGTCGGGATTCTAAAACCCTGTCCATAAGTACCGTAAATTCTAAATCGATTATTTAACCTCAGTGATAAATCAATTCCCGGCCAGAGTTTCCAATCACTGTTTCCGTATTTATACAAAAAGGAACCTACATTGAGGTTTATATTTTCCCAGAGGGTGGTTTGTTGTTCGATGAAGAAACCTTTTCTCTCTCTTCTGTGATCCCCAAGATTAGAACTTTTAATCAGGTCTATGTTGAATTCCGTGCCGATACTTGTTATACCAAGAACTGTTTTAAAAGAGGATGAAAGTTCAATTCCATATACATCAGTCGTGTGAATATTTTCATAGAAAGCAGGGTTTGTAAAATCAAGAAGAAACCGGTCATGATTCTTTCGCCAATGGAACTTGGATGAAAAAGAAATGAAGCTGTTCGCAATATTTGTAGAGAGATTCAATAAATTTGTAGAAGTATGTTCCCACTGATTTGGGAAATTATTACTATAAAAGCTGTTGGCGCCAAATTTTTTATTATTATAACCATATAGTAGTTCAAGATTTCCACTTGGAAATTTCATACTTGATTGAATTGAAAACCCAAGGTCTTCGTAATTTGTATTATGTATATACCCATCTGATTTTGATCTATTAAATGAAATTCTATTTGAGAAATTCGAAAGCATAATTGAGCCGTTAATCCCTTGCTGAAAGTATGAATGTTGTCCCCCAACAACGGTTGCAGCAAAGGAATTTTTAGATATTTCTTTAGTGATAATATTTACCACCCCGGAAAATGAATTAGCCCCAAAGATTTTTCCGCCGGGTCCTTTTAATATTTCAATGCGGGCAACATCCGCTGTTCGAAAGGGGAGATTTAAATTGTGATGCCCGGTTTGGGGATCAATTACTTGAATTCCGTTAATCAGAATAAGAGTTTGTTCAAAGGTTCCTCCTCTGATGCCGATATCAGATTGGATTCCATCAACACCTCTTTGCCGGATGTCAAGGCTCGCTGAATATTGAAGCAATTCGTTTAATGAGGTTGCAGGGAGTCTCTCTATCTCATCAGAGGTTATTATTTGTACACTACGTGAAATATTAGAAAAGGATATTGGTGAAACTGATGATGATGTAACAACAATATCATCCAATTTATATTGAAGAGTATCTTGGGCAGATGTAATTAAACTTGCCAGTATAAAAATCATATATAGTATCTGTTTCATATTCCTCCAAAGGGGTTATTATTGTAGAATTATAAGTGTTGGCATCGAATTGGATACATTCAAGTATCCGGTATCAGTTCATTTGTTGCATTGCGATTGCTATTGCATACCATACTAATCTTATATAATTTATAAATGCATTCTGATAAACTTGAAATAAGAATGAGAACAGCAAACTTCTTAATATCGATTATTTTATTATTCCTCTTACTATCAACAAGTAATTCACAAGATTATTCTATCACAAACTATACCAAGGATAGAGATTTAGTAGGTAACCAGGTATTTAAAGTGTTTCAGGATAGCAAGGGTTACATGTGGTTTTGTACTTCTGCCGGCTTGATAAAGTATAATGGCTCCGACTATAAGGTTTACAGTGAACTAAATGGATTTCCAAGTAACATTATTTTTAATGTAGAAGAAGATGATAAAGGAAGAATTTGGGTTGGTTCGACTGATGCAGTGAGCGTTATTGAAGAAGAGCGTGTTAAGAGCTGGACTTTTGGAGAATCCTCAAACTCATACCGAGTATTTATTGACAACTATCAACGAATATGGGTTTACAGCATTAGATTGCCGGGAGACGTTTACTATTTTGAGAATGATTCACTTGTAAATTTTTCCCAACAATATAGGTTCAAGGATCAAAGGATGATTGAAGTAACAGGTGATGTAAACGGTGCGATATATTTTTTAAATGCCGATAGGGAGATATATAAATTCTTTTTAAACTCGCTTACTAAGTCAAATTATAGCGGTATGGCTGCAGAAATTAGAGCATTACATTTTTATTTCAATTCACAAGGTAATTTGATTTTAACAGGCAACGGTGGTGTTGTTGAAGTAATTACAAAAGATGTGAGCAAAGGTTCTCTTCATTATAAGCCCATTACCAAAATCCCATCGCAATTCAGTATTCAGAATTCCAAGAACTATTATTGGATTGCGACCAAGAATGACGGTTTATTGAGAATTGATAAAGAAGGTAGTGTACTGCAAATAAATGAAAAGAACGGATTAATTTCTAATGCCCTATATACCTTATATGAAGATAGAGAGAGAAGTTTATGGATCGGTACATATTCGAAAGGGTTATCAAAGCTTAATAACCTTATGTTTGTTTCTTATGGAAAAAAAGAAGGATTTACCGAGGATGCAATACTGACTTTATGTCCTAGCAAAGAAGAAGAGATTTATGTAGGAAGTGAGAGAGGAGCTTTTTTGTTTTCAGATGGAGAGTTCCACAGATTACAATTATTGGATGAAGACAAAAATGATTTCTCCAACAGCACATTTGTTAAGATAATGAGGAGTGTTTCTGGGGAAGTAAATTTTGTAACAAGCACAGGAATATATACGCATAATAATAGAGGAACATATGCAAGAATAGGGGTTCATAATTCGGTGGTACAAACAGCCCATCAGACCGCGCAAGATGAAATCCTGGTTGGAACAATAACCGGATTATTAAAAGTCTCCGACAACAACTCAGTTGTTCCAATTAATCTTGGCCTTGAAAACAATTTCATTCATGTAATTAAAGATTTTGGAAGTAAAGATTTGTTTGTGGGAACAGACAGCGGTTTGGTTGTTATAGATGAATGGGCTGTGTTAAAGAATGAAAATAAAATAAAGTTCTTTAAAGAATCAGACGGTTTAATTTCGAACAAGGTGTATGATGTTGTAATTTCAGATTTAGCAGATACTATAATAGCTACCAATAGGGGGTTAACAGTTTTTCCTGAGTCAAATCAATCTCCTTACAATATAA
Organism: Melioribacter roseus; assembly: GCA_020724265.1. Classification (GTDB taxonomy): domain Bacteria; phylum Bacteroidota; class Ignavibacteria; order Ignavibacteriales; family Melioribacteraceae; genus SURF-28. The sequence continues at coordinate 75,432 of DYHH01000007.1, forward strand.
TTGGGAATAATATTGTAAATGCATTATTAATAGATAGCGATGGAAATCTTTGGGCAGGGACATCAAAATATCTTTATTATTTTAGTAGGCAAGCGGATGGTTACAATTTAATAGCTACTTTTGGGCAAAATAACGGCTTAGCATCCAATGAGTTTACCTTACCTGGGACAATATTCGAGGATTCTCAAGGAAATATTTGGTTTGGTACGGTTGGGGGTTTGACAAAGTTTAATCCAAATGAAATGCCATCATTAAATATTCGACCACAATGTTATATTACCCAAATTAGGGTAAATGACTCAACAACTTTTATTCCCAATGATAAGGTTTATGAACTCAAACCTTCGCAAAATAGGTTGTCGTTTGATGTTGAAGTCCTTTCGTACCTTGAAGAAAATGATAATAGAATGGAATATTACCTAGAACCAATTGAAAAACCTTGGTCTAATAATTCTAATTATCAAAACATCTCATACACTTATCTTGAACCGGGAGTATATACTTTCCACGTTAGGGGAGTTAATTATCTAGGAGTTAGAAGTGATGAGCAAATTGCAAAGTTCGAGATACTTGCCCCAATTTGGCAAAGGAGCTGGTTCATCATACTTGCAATCATTTTTGTATTGTTAATGATCTATTTTTGGGTTAATTATCGCCAAGCATACATTCGAAAACGAAATAGTGTATTAAGGGAAATGGTGAATAAAAAAACTGAAGAACTATTGGATAGTAAAAATAAAATTGAAGAGCAGTATAATAGTTTAATGGAAATTCAAGAGGAACTTGTACAAAAAGAAAAACTTGAAACTGCATATAAGGAAATCGAAGTTTTAAAAAACAGATTGATTAGAGAAAATATTTACTTAAAGGAAAAGCAAGGTGGAATACTGGCAATTAGTTCAATAATTGGTGAAAGTAAAGCAATAATTGGTATCAAAGATAAGATTATGGAAATCGGACCAACAGATTCTACTGTGTTATTAACTGGAGAAACCGGTGTTGGTAAAAATCTAATAGCAGAAGCAATTCACTCTTTGAGCAGCAGAAAGGATAGATCTATAGTCACTGTAAACTGCGCAAGTATCCCCGAGTCATTAGTTGAAAGCGAATTATTTGGTCATGAGAAGGGATCTTTCACTGGTGCAAATGAGAGAAGGATTGGGAAATTTGAAGTTGCAGATGGTAGTACAATTTTTCTTGATGAAATTGGTGATATGAATTTATCGCTCCAAGTTAAGCTTTTAAACGTATTGCAGTCCAAAAAATTTACAAGAGTTGGAGGTAATCAAGAAATTACAGTCGATACACGAATAATCGCTGCGACAAATCACGACTTACAAGAACGTGTTAAACAAGGAAAGTTCAGAAGTGATTTGTATTATAGAATAAATGTTATAGAATTACGCGTACCACCATTGAGGGATAGAGAAGAAGATATCGAAATGCTTGCAAAGTACTTTATTGACAAATATGCGAGGTTGCTTAATAAAAAGATAACGGATGTCTCCAAATCGGCTTTAGAAAAATTAAAGAACTATTCCTTCCCAGGAAATATAAGAGAGTTGGAAAATATAATTAATCGAGCCGTTATACTTTGTAAAGAAAGTACCATAACTGATGAGGATATTTTCCTGCAATCCAGTGATTATAACTCGCCTAATACCAATGCAGTACCCGGAAGGTCAAAATTGGTCACTTTAGAAGAGGTTGAGAGAGAATATATTATTGAAGTTCTTCAGAGAACTGATTGGAAAATTAGTGGCAAGAATAGTGCATCGGATATTCTTGGGTTACATCATAATACCCTTCGGCATCGAATGGACAAACTTAATATTCCTTTTAGTAGAAAAATCCAATCTGAATAATACTGAGTATAATTTTGTATAGATTTCATCAACTATTCGTTAAAACCATTAACTAGTCGGTTATACATAATAACCAGGATATGATTTAACCAAATATGGTTAATAACCAAATGTGGTTAGATTCTTCATCCTCACATCCATAATTCTTCTTCTTTTATACGCTTTTTTACGGCACACCAATTGTTCCCATAGTCATACTCTTAATCTATAGGTTATAATTTAAATCGATTACTTGAACGGTCTGAGAGGTAGATCATGTACACAATTCGTAGTAAAGCAGAAGTTAATAAATGTACTCTGTTTATTGAGGGCTACATTGATGATGTGAGAAATCTTAAAACTGAATTGGTAAATGAAATTGAGTTAATTATTCCTCGATATAACAACGTCATTGTAGATTTATCAAATCTGCTCTTTATACCAAAAGAGGGAGTTGAAGTCTTAGCAATCATCAGTAGGAGATTTCCTCTAACATTTATTGGTTATTCGATCTATATACAATCTCTGTTAGTTAAAAAAAGGATATTGGATAATTCTGGGTCCGAATCAAAGAATGTATAAGCAACTGAAATTAAATTAATTTGGGAGTAAAGTAATGTATAAGAATCTACTTTTTTTGATTACAGTATTCTTCATTCAAATTTCTGTAACAGCGCAAGAACCGGTTCTGGAATGGGAAAGGGTTTATGAGACAGATGGTTATCAAGCTGTCACCAGTGCAAGACAGACTCAAGATGGTGGGTTAATATTTGCCGGCACAAAAAGACTATATACCCATACTTCTAGAATACCAGAGGCAATTTGGGCAGATTTTCCGGGTGGATCTGAGAACGATATATTAACAAGTGCTACACAAGCAGCGAATCGAGATTTTATCTTTGCAGGTTATACAAACTCATTAGATGCTCAAGGACAGGATGCCTATGTTTTGAGGTACAAATCGTGGGGTACATTGTCCTGGTACAAAGTCATGGGTGACACATTAAATGAAGCATTTTACGATGTAAAGCCAACATCTGATGGCGGAATAATTTTATGCGGAACCAGCGATTCATTTGGAACAGGTCAATATGATAATGATTTCTATTTGGTCAAACTGGATGCTGAAGGCAATGAACTATGGACTAAAATCTATGGGGGGACGGGTTCTGATATCTGCCGAAGTGTTGAGGAAACAGATGATGGTGGTTTTATTTTTGCCGGATATACAGATTCATTCGGCGAAGGCTTTAATGATTTTTGGCTGTTGAAAACCGATGAAAATGGAGATACTACTTGGTCAAAAACGATCGGTACTGGAAGTGATGAAAAGTGTTATGAAGTCAAGCAGACTCCAGATGGGGGGTATATTCTTGCGGGCTCTGACGATCAAGCATTTACCGTTGTTCTTGTGAAGACAGACGCTAATGGGGAAACTGAATGGACGTCAAAATTTGGATTGATGCAATTCGATGTTTCGGTTGATTTGACTTTGGACGACGGATATATAATAGGAACAAGATACTTTGGAAATGACTGGCAATTTTATGGAGCTAAAGTCGATCTACTAGGAAATGTAATTTGGGAAAAGAATTGGGGTGGGTCAGGCGATGACATCTGTTTCGATGTGGCCGCAACAGTGGACAGTGGATTTATTTTTACTGGTCAATCAAACTCGTTTAACGATGGCGGAGGAAATGATGTTTGGGTTCTTAAAGCAGACGCAAATGGTGATTCCGTTTGGTCACAATCATATGGCAATGAAGAAACCGATGAGCATTCATACTCAATATTACAAACAGCGAACGATGATGGGTTTGTTCTTGCCGGTTATGTTTTTTCCTCAAATTTGAATGATGCTAATGGCTTAATAATAAGGCTTCAGAGTGAAACAATAACTGAGTTCCAAGATGATGCCTTGTTAATGAAAACTGATAGTAATGGGGATACTCTTTGGACAAGGATGTATGGAGATAGTTTAACCGATAGATTTCGCTCCGTAAATCTCACTTCAGATGGAGGTTTTATATTAAGTGGTAATAGTGACTCATATGGAACTGGCCAGTATGATCAAGATTTTTATTTAATGAAAACCGATGGGGATGGTAATCCGATTTGGACAAAGGTTTATGGAGGAACAGGATCGGATATTTGTTACAGTGGTATTCAAACTGAAGATGGGGGCTTTGTATTTGCAGGTGATACAGATTCATTTGGAGAAGGGTTAAAGGATTTTTGGATTCTTAAAACCGATGCAAACGGTGATACTACTTGGTCAAAAACAATTGGTACTGCAAGTAAAGAAACTTGTTATGATGTTCAACAAACTCCTGACGGCGGATATATACTTGCCGGGTCAGACGACAATAATTTCTATATTGTATTAGTAAAACTTAATGAATCCGGTGAGACTGTCTGGACTTCAAACTTCGGTTTGATGCAATTTGAAGTTGCTGTCGATCAGACACTAGACGGTGGTTTTATAGTCGGTTCAAGGTATTTCGGTTCGGATTGGCAATTTTACGGTGCAAAGGTTGATGTAGATGGTAATTTGCTTTGGGAAAAGAACTGGGGCGGAGCTGGCGATGATATTTGTTTTGATGTTGTAAGTACTGCTGACAGTGGTTTTATTTTTATAGGATTTACAGATTCTTATGGTGCAGGTAGTAATGATATATGGTTATTAAAAACAGATGCTAATGGAGATTCAACTTGGATGCAAACTTATGGTGGTGTCGAATCCGATAGGGGGTTTGCAATAAGCCAGACTGATGATAATGAATTTATTATTGCCGGCGAAACTTATTCATTTGGTGTGGAAGAAAGCAGCATCTACCTTCTTAAGATTAAAACCGACACCGCAACTAGTGTTAGGGAGGATGAGGACATTCTAAATCAATTTGACCTTAGTCAGAATTACCCGAATCCGTTTAACCCAAGTACTACGATAAAATTCTCCATACCGAACTCAGCACATGTTAAGTTGGATATTTTTAATGCAATCGGTCAAAGAGTTACGCAGCTGGTAAATTCTACATTGACTCCAGGAGAGTACGTAGCTTCCTTTGATGCCTCTCAATTTAGTAGTGGGGTTTACTTTTATAGACTAAATGCAAAAACAGAGAGTGGTCAAGAGTTTAGAAATATCAAAAAAATGCTGTTGATCAAGTAGGGTTATTTTTAAAAATAAATTTTACTCAAAAAGGAGAGTAGAAAATATGAGAACATTTATATGTGCAATTATTATTTGTTTGCTGAGCACTATATGCTTATTCGCTCAATCAAGTGGACCGGCTATAGAGTGGACAGAGACTTATGGATCATTTCAAGCCGAATCATGTCAATCTGTTAAAGAAATCTCAACAGGTGGCTACATACTTGGCGGTGTTACAAAATCATTCGGAGCAGGTTTAAATGATTTCTACATAATAAATATTGACACTGAAGGAAATGTGATATGGGAAAAAACATATGGTGGGTCTAAAGATGATTGGTGTTTAGATATTGATGCAACTACCGATGGTGGCTTTATTGCTGTTGGTTATACAGAGTCATTCGGTTCCGGGAAACGAGATATGTACATAGTAAGGCTAGATAGCAATGGCGATAGTCTATGGGCAAGGGTTATTGGCGGTATTGAACATGATTTTGCGGAAAGCGTAGATCAAACTGATGATGGTGGGTTTGTCGTTCTTGGAACAACATCTTCTGCCGGAGCAGGCTATCAAGATATGTATCTTGTAAAACTAAGTGTCGAAGGCGAAGTTGAATGGTCGAGAACATTCGGTGGTATTTGGTCTGAATTTGGGAAAAGTGTGACTGTAACGAATGATGGCGGTTTTATACTTGCAGGATCCGATGGTTCATTCGGAGTACAAGGTGATGTTTATATAATTAAAACAGACACAGAAGGAAATGAGGAGTGGACTAAGTTATACGGTGGTGAAGGATACCAAGAAGCAATAAGTATACAACAAACTTCAGACGGCGGTTATATCGTGGGTGGAAACAAAGCACCGGATCTAAGTTACAATTACGATATGTATGTGTTGAGGTTAGATTCAAACGGAGATACTCTCTGGACAAAGACGTACGGAAAATATGATATCAGTAGTATAATTGAAACAGTAGACGGGGGATTCGTTTTTATTGGCGATGATACCCAATGGGGAAATACAACGGTGATGATGAAGATTGTTAAAATTAATCAAGATGGGGATATTATATGGGAAGATACCTACGGTTCTCAGGGAATTGAAAACGGTCTAGATATTATTCAAACATCGGATAACGGATATTTAGCAGTGGGATCAACAACTTCATTTGGGGCAGGTTCTCTTGACTTCTATATTGTTAAGCTTGGTGAAGATTCTACAGTAGATGTTGGCGATTCAGATGAAAAACAATACTCCTTCACATTGGATCAAAACTACCCAAATCCGTTTAACCCGAGTACAATAATTAGCTATTCGCTTGCAAAAGACGGTTTTGCAACATTAAATGTGTATACAATTGCGGGAGAATTAGTTGAAACATTGCGAAGAGGATACCATACTCGAGGTCAATATCAAGTAGAATTTATCGGCCAAAATCTGACTAGCGGACTTTATATATATTCTCTTACAATAGGAGATAAAAAGTTGACTCGGAAAATGTTGTTGATCAAATAGAATCAGTGATATGTTTACTTTTTATCTAGCATTTAGTTTTTTAACCTCCCTTAGTTATGCAAGATATAAAAGTAAAACTAGGTTAGCCGGTAAGACCCCTTTACCGGCTAATAATTTTAACTAAATCATAGTTAGCAAAGATAAGCGAAAGACGAAAATGAACATACTAAAATATATTTCAATATTATTTCTATTTCAGATGGCAAGCTTTTCACAAATCTTATTCGATGAAACTTTCAGTAATGGTGTTTTCCCGTCACCTGGATGGACAATTGATAACCACTTAAATCATTGGTCGTATGCCGGAACTAATTATGCTGGTGGTGAAAGAGGTGAAATTAGATTTGCATTTAATCCAATTTTTATCGGGCAGTCACGATATATATCACCATTGTTTGATCTAACGGGAAAAGATCAATTAAAATTGAGTTTCAGGTATCTGGTTGATCACTATGACGGAGATTACAAATTAGGTGTTGCTACCAGATCCAATAATGGCAATTGGACGCCAGTTTGGGAGATTAATAGTCCTTCAGGTGATACAGAAGCTATTACAGTTGATCTCGAAATAAAGAACGAAGATGTTGGATCAAATCACTTTCAAATTTGTTGGTATTTTGACGGCAATTCCGGAAATATCAGTTCTTGGTATTTAGACGACTTATTTCTTGCCGGCATATTACCTCATGATTTGAAAGTCGCTGATATAATTCATATTCCGTATGTGGCAAACACTCCTCTAGTACCCAAAGCTATTTTACAAAATATCGGTCAAAATGATGAAACTTTTCAAGCAGGTTGTCAGATAAAAGTAGAAGATAATATTGTATATGAAAAAACTATTAGCTCAATTAATCTGGCTTCAGAACAGACAAAGATAATTGAATTTCCTGAATATAGTTCGCCGGTTCAAAATGTGGAATACGAGATATCAGTTTATATTGATTTAGAATCGGATTTGGATAATACAAATAATTTTATAACAGAGAAAAGTAATACCTTTACTGCAAAACTTGGAAGTGTACTATTTGAGACAGCTACCGGCACTTGGTGTGAACCATGTCAGGTAACCGCAAGAGTTTTAGATAAACTAATTGAAGATGAAGTCTCAATATCAGTAATAGAATATCATGCTAGTGATCCTTTCCAGAGTCCTTATGCATCGGCTCGATGGACATATTATAACATTATAGAGTTAACTGAGCCTATTTTTGAAGGAATTAAATATTCTCATCCAGGCACAAAAGATAATATCGTGTATGATAGATATATGGAAATTGTCAATGACAGGATAGTTTTTAATTCGGCGTATTCAATTAATGTAACCGGGACTAATGAAGGCTTGGATTATTATGTGTATATAGATCTCGAACAAGTAGGAATTAAGGAACCTGAATCGAATTTAACACTTCAAGCAGTACTTACGGAATCTCATATAGATTACGAGTGGTTTAATGAGACAGAAGTAAACTTTGCTGAAAGATTAATGATTCCTGATGAAAACGGGACTCCCGTATTGTTGAATGATCAGGGTGCTAGTGCCAATGTTGAATTGAACTTTGTACTTGATTCTGGCTGGATTGCAGATAATTGTGAATTAATAGTATTTCTTCAAAACATGGATACTAAAAGAATTTTTCAGACCGAAGTAATAAAATTGCCCGAGCTCGGTACAACAAGTATTGATACTAATGATGAGACTCTTGTCCTTGAATTTAATTTGAGCCAAAATTATCCGAATCCTTTTAATCCATCAACCACAATAAAATATAGCGTTGCTGAAAGAACACCTGTAAAGATCACTATTTTTAATATAATGGGTGAGCGAGTAACTACGTTGGTGAATGGAATAAAGGATGCCGGGAAGTATTCCATTGTTTTCGATGGAAGTAATTTGGCCTCCGGTATTTATTTTTATTCCATGGAAGCCGGAAGATTTCAAAATGTAAAGAAACTAACAATACTGAAATAAGGTGGTATTATGAATAGTGTATGCATATATAAAAAAATTGGATTGATTATAATAATGATTGGATTGAGCTTAAAGTTAGGGGCACAAACTATTTCGTTTATTCCTCGCGATACTGTTGTTTTTGGTGAAGCGGGCTCAGAGTTGATAGTATATATTGATTTAACAAATAATAGTAATGAACCTCAAACAGTTTTTATTGTTCGAAGCATTGAAAATCTACCTCAGAACTGGACGTCATCACTATGTTTTGCACTATGTTTTGCTCCGAGCGTTGATAGTGTAGTAACGAATCAAACATACGGAAGTAGTCCTCTTCAAGCAGGTGAAACACGAGAAGTATCATTACATTTTTTTACTACTTCAAAACCGGGTACCGGCATGGTTAGATTGGAAGCCGGAACAATTACCGATCCAAATAATAGAGTAATTATAGAAGTCGAAGGTTCTACAATTTCCACTTCTGTCGAGGAGAATGATGAGAAGCAATTCGATTTTATACTTCACCAAAACTATCCAAATCCATTCAATCCATCAACAATAATCAGTTATCGGTTGCAAAAGACCGGTAGAGTTGTAATACAAATTTTTGATATCCTTGGTAACGAAATAAAAACCTTGGTTGACGGAATTAGGTCGCCAGGTTTACATAGTGTCAGCTTTTCTTCAAGCGATCTTCCAAACGGTATTTATTTTTACTGTGCACAAGCTGGTGACAAAGTTATAACAAAAAAAATGCAGATTATAAAATAATCTAAGTTGAGATTTATGGAGAAGATTTATCTAATTGCTATATGGGTTTTATTCCTGCTTACTCTGCTTTCCTTTAATGGTTGTTATACCAATCCACCAACTGAAGCTAGTGAAACCGAACCGGAACGAGGTGGTATCTATATTGAATCAAATGTTATCGGTGCACAAGTTCACATTGATGGTCAACCAACTGGAAAATTTACCCCAGATACAATATTCATTTCTGTTGGTGATCATGAACTCAAACTAACTAAATCAAAATATATCAGTGTGGAAAGAAACATTGAAGTTATAAAAGATAGTATAATTTCTGTTTATGTGGAGATGCAGGAAGAAACGACAAGAAAAGCAGTACTCATTGAGGACTTTGCAAATGTCAGTTGTATTCCTTGTATTGAATCAAACAGAGTAATTAAACAGTTATCTGAAAGATTTAATACTGAACAATTAGTTGTCATAAAATTTCCGACTAATTTCCCTTCGCCTAATGATCCCTTTTATTTAGCTGCTAAAAGTTATTGTGATAAGAGAATGAGTTTCTATAATATATTGGCAGCACCAACAATTATTGTTAATGGTGTTTCCAAGCCTATTCCCACAGATTCGACAGATATAAAGAACGCTGTTATAAGTGCATTGGAGATACAGGCTCAGTTTGAAGTGGAAATTTCGTTAACTATATCAGGTAACTCAATAAATATTGAATCAACAATTATTCCAATAAATACTATTGGAGTAAGCATTGAGAGTCTTCGTTTACATACTGTGATTGTGGAAGAGAGGATCGAAACTAGTGAACCACCAGGGGCAACCGGTGAAACGATCTTCTATGATGTGGCCAGAGAAATGCTTCCAGGAAGTGATGGTCAGGCTTTAAGCAGCAATAACCTAAGTTCATCGATAACCTATAATAATTCTAGTAGTATAAAATCTAATTGGGCAATAAATCAACTTAGAGTAGTAGTATTTATTCAGAATTTGGAAACCAAAGAGATTTTACAAGTAAGCAGTTCAAATTGAATTGGAAACCAATAAGAAGTAGTTGAATGAGGAGAATTATGAAATTTTTTATTCCAGTATTAAGCCTATTTGTTTGTTTAGTTTCATCATTGGCTCAGGAAGTCGACGAGGGTAGTAATGATATTCGGAGAGCGCCTAATTTTGAAGCTGAAACTCTAAGCGGAAATTATGTCTCATTAGATGAGTATATAGGAGAGGGACCGGTTTTGCTTACATTTTGGGCAACATGGTGCACTCCCTGTATTGCTGAACTGAAGCACTATAACGAGTTCTACAACAAATATAAATCTCAAGGCTTAAAAATTGTTGCAATCTCAACTGATTCGGAAAAAACAATTAATAAAGTAAAACCATTTATAAGATCCAATAAGTATGATTTTACGGTTTTATTAGACCCGAATTCAAATATTGCCAGAACTTACTATGTACAAACCGTTCCATTTACATTTCTGATTAATAGAGATGGAGAAATAGTCTATTCACACTCTGGCTATATGAAGGGCGATGAAAAAATTACAGAAGACAAAATTAAGGGGCTTTTAAGTACAAATTAGCTTTTAAAAATGACTAGCCATCAAATTATACGGGGTCTATAGTTGATAAAAATTTTTAATACAGTTATCCTGTCTTGTGTAATCAGCCTATTCATTACCGATTTAATTTTTGCTCAATCACTTGAAAATTCAATTAGTCTTCCTATTGGTTTACGGTTATCAAACCAGCTTGAATATTCGTATGATACAAATTCAAGTCAAGAAATTTTTGAGAATTGGTTAAATCTTGATTATAGTCGAGGAGTGTTTTCAACTGGTATTAGATTTGACATTTTTCAACCAAATGACCCCGATCCTACAATAGCTCGTGGGAAAAATAAGTTTGCAGCGATTGATTATACATATGTGCAAGGGAGAATTGGCACTGCCAGAAAAGGGGGAAGTATTACTGTCGGGAATTTCTACACAATATTCGGTAGAGGTTTGATATTGAAGAGTTATGAAAACAGGAATATTAGAATAGATAATAACTTACTTGGGGTTAAGCTCCATGGATCCTTCATGGGTTTTAATCTAATAGCTTTAACTGGACAATCGAAAAATGTTAATAATGAACTGAAAGATATTTTACATGCAGTGGATCTGGAATATTCCGGACTAAGTAATTTTAAAATTGGCAGTTCATTTGCATCCAATCAGCCGGAAAACACTTCCTTATCGAGAACAATGATGACTTCCCTTAGAACTGAATTTTCAATCTGGAATTTAGATTTCTATGGAGAATATGGCGTTAAAAAGAATGCCGATCTGAAGGAAAAAATTTTTAATAACCGGGAATCAATAATAGGTAAAGGGGTTTACGGAAGTGTTAATTTTTATCTTGGGTCTTTTGCATTTACCGGGGAATACAAGTATTATGACAATTATACATTTACAAACCAAGATGGTACAGTAATATATAATACACCCCCCGCGGTTCGTAAAGAGTATACATATATTTTACTCAATCGACATCCATCACCACTTAATCAGTCCAATGAAAAAGGTTTTCAGTTAGAGGGAAGCTATTATTTCGATAACACCGACTATGTTAGTGTAAACTATGGTATCACCAATACTCTCGGAACAGATTCTTATTATAAACGAAGTTCCGGAATTAATATTAGTTCACGGCTTGCTTTAAAGGAAGCATATGCCGAAGGTGCATATGAATTAAATGAATCATTGTACCTAAAAGGGGGAGTAGGTTACATGGAAGAATTATCGTCAGATACAAAAAGTATTACTCCCATACTGGAGGTAAAATATTACTTTGAGTCGATTAATACTCTAAAGTTTGTGTTGGAGCATCAGATGGTTAATGATAATTCTACCTCTGAAAGTTATTATATTGACTTGTTCTCAGTTGAGTATTTACGTTCCCCTGATTTTAATATTGCCTTGGTTGGGGAAGTTCAGACTAAAGAGCCGCAAGAAGGGCGAATAATTCGAAAGTTCTTTGGTTTTATTCAGATTGGGTATAAGCTTGGATCTCATACTGATTTAAGTTTGCTTTTTGGGTCACGAGAAGCAGGGAATATTTGCATTGGAGGGGTTTGTCGCTATGAACCTAAATTCACAGGTGTAGAATTCAAATTACATTTAAGATTGTAAAATTGCTTAAGTCTCGTAATCAAATTGTAAACTAAGTTCAGGGAAAGGGGAGTGTATAAATTTTCTTTCGCTCGAAAAAGTTTGAAAGCAAAAAAGAAGAGTTTGACTTTTGAGAAATAATGGATAAAATTCTTAAAGAAAAACAAAAATCCTCAACTTTGGAAAAAGACAAAAAAGTTTAATACTGTTTGTATGGTCATTTTTTGGTCATCGCCTTTCTCAGAATCTTTCGAAAATAAGCTAAAAACGAAACAAATATTGAATTGCGTGGGCTCCCTGACTCTCCGCAAACATTAAAAACCCGTCTTTTAGACGGGTTTTTTTATTTCCTAGCGTTAAAGGCATACTTTTATAAGCAAGGGAATGAAAAAACCAATACCGCGAAAGCGGTAGGGATTTTATTGTTTGTACAGGATACCCTTGAGGGATCAACGATGTTAATCCCAGTACGATTAGCAGGAATCTCTTATGTTCGTGCTTAGATTCCGGCTAAAAGATTACCGGAATGACAAGTGGTTTTTGTTTGCTTTAGATTCCGGTTAAAAGATTACCGGAATGACATGTGATTTGAGTTGAGGAATGGTTTTCGACTGATATGCGAATGTCTTGAATTTATTTCCTTATTGAACAAGTATATTATATTAAATAGCCGCGGCTTTAAGTTGCGGTGAACAGCAGTGACTTACTATAACAACTTCTTTAAAACAGTAATTCAAGAGCGTAGTAAAATCTAGTTTTAAAAAACCAAAAACTTATTATCTTTGCTTGTTCTTTCAGACGAGGGTATGCTTGGTCCAAATTGTTAAGCTTGTCGCCTTCATATTTTTAACTGCGGCTTACGGCGGCAATCTCTGCGCGCAAACACCTTTGGTTCTTGAAAAAGGGAAAGAGAACTATGCACTTGGACATTACTTATCCGTACTTGAAGATAAAGAAGGTACATTAGATATAAATGATGTTTCATCCGAATCCTTTAGAGAGAAATATGTTTTTTACGATAAGGAAACTCTGAATTTCAAATTTACTTCATCGGTATACTGGTGCAGATTTATAGTTATTGATACTCTTTCTGAACTAGCTTCCGGGATGCTCACCTCAAGAACAAACAGAACATGGCTGCTTATAAGAAACGATCCAATTTTAGAAGATATAAGAGTTTATTACAAAAATAATATAGAGCCAAAAAATACATTCATCGAAAAAAGAGCGGGCAGTATAATTCCAACCAGAGATAAGGCGATAAAAGCAAATGATTTTATTGCGGATATCCCTGTTCACAAAAATGTACCGGATACGGTTTATTTAAGAGTTAAATCTGCATCACAGTTTATTATTTCTTTCAATATGCTTACTAACGGTGAGTATGTTATCCGCAGTTCACAAAGAAATATGTTTCACGGGGTTTTGTTCGGAATATTTTTGCTGCTGATTGTATATAACTCCATACTTTATTTTTCTATTAAGAATAAAGTATATCTTTATTACGTGCTTTATATAGCAAGTTTTGCACTGTTTATTTTTATCATGCAGGGGTATTTCTTTGAAGTTATCGGTCGAATTTTTGAGCATGATTATTTCATACTGACATTAATTACAGTGACAATTACAGCTACATTTTGGCTATTACTTACGCGAGAATTTTTATCGACAAAATTATTTTTACCCGGTGCTTACAGATTATTGACTTTTCTTATTCCCTTAGCTCCGATTCTTTGTTTTATTTCCATTGTTTTTAAAATTAGCTGGCTTAGTGCGGCACTCGCACTTACCTTTTTAGGATTTTATCTTATTGGAGCTGTGATCACAATCTTGGCTATAAGAAAAGAAGTATATTTAGCCAAGAATTATCTTCTTGCATTGTCCGGTATCACCATAAGCATTATCGTTTCAACCTCTGCACGAAATAATTTTTTTCCGTTACCTTGGAATTTTTTCACGCAGAATGTACTTAGCTTCGGCATCCTTTGGGAAGCATTGATTTTGGCAGCAACAGTCGGTTACAGATTTAGTTATTTAAGAGCCGAAAAAGAAAAAGAGAAATCGTTGATGAGAAATCAGATTGCCGCGGATCTTCATGATGAAGTTGGAAGCAATTTAAGTTCAATTGCTTTACAGAGCAGATTGATGATGAATGGATCCATGCTTGATACAAACTCAAAAGAACAATTACAAAATATTACCGATATTGCGGGAACTACTACAGATACTATACGAGATATAGTATGGTTTATAAATCCTTATCACGATAACTCCGAAGACTTGCTGATTAGAATGAAAGAACTTGCTTCAAAAATGCTTGTCAATTTAGATTATACATTTACTTCAAATAAAGAATATGAACATATATTTGATCTTTTGCCGGACCTGAACAAAAGGCGGCATGTGTATTTAATATTCAAAGAATCATTGAATAATATAGTAAAACATTCAACTGCAGATAAGGTAATGATTTCGCTAAAAGAGAAAGATAAAAAGTTTGAGATGACAATTACTGATAACGGAAAGGGATTTGATGAAGAATTAATTACCAAGGGGGAAGGGTTAAGGAATATTAGAAATAGAGCGGCACAAATAGGTGCTCAAATTTTGATAGAGAGTAAGGAGGGAGAGGGAACAAAAATAGTTCTCCAAGTTCCATTAGTGAATTAAGTTATTTTAACGATAAATATCCTTTATTTACCAACCCTTCATTTAATGCTTTAGAGACAACTCCACTTCTTGTATTAACATGCAGTTTATGATAGATGTTTTTAATGTGTGTCTGTACTGTTTGGGGACTCGTAAAAGTAATCTTTCCGATTTCATTTGCAGTTTTACCATCAACAAGATAAGTAAGAATCTCATTTTCTCTTTTTGTAAGTCCGTAAGAATTTTCTGATTTCTTTAAAGCCGTAAACATACCGAAAACTTTACGGGCAAGTTCCGCATTAATAGATGAGCCGCCGTCAACTACAATTTTTATTGCGTCCAGTATTTCTTCCGGAGAAGAGTTTTTAAGAAGATAACCATTGGCGCCGTTACATATCGCATCAAATATTTTTTCATTATCATCAAAAACTGTGAGTACAATAATTTCAACTTCCTTAATTATTTTTTTTATTTCCTTAATTCCATCAATGCCGCTCATCCCGGGCAGATTAATATCAGTCAAAATAATATCAGGGTGATCACCCTTAGCAAGATAATTTAACGTATCTGCTACTGTTGTGAATGCATGCTCGCACTTACACCAATCGCTTTGGTTTATTGCGCTTCGGATAATTTTCGAATAAGAAACATTGTCTTCAATTATTACAATTTCCGTCATCCTTACCTTCGGAATAGAGGTTAGTAAACTATGTGACTTAATTTAACGAAAGTATAGATATAATATCCCATCTTATTTAGGAATACCTAAAACTGGGTATTTTTATAATCTCGTGACCTAATACAATTACTTTTCCAAATCACTTTAAAAATACCCTAAACTTGGTATTCCCTCGGTTATAATTTTGTTGTTATTTCACATCCAATATTAATACGTGTGAAAGTTTTATCACATTAACTTTGAGGGAAACTAAAATGACATATATTTTTACCAACCGACTAAACCAAAATGTAAATTGGCTTAAAAAGATTTTCAATAAATTCTCTGTAGTTGGAATAGTATTCCTTTGTGGAACTATTAATACATTCGCCCAAAGCTATAGTGGCGGGGGCGGAACCTCTGGAGATCCTTATCTAATTTCCAATAAAGCCGATTTAAAATATCTTTCCGAAAACTCCGGCGAATGGAGCAATTATTTTAGACAAGAAACAGATATAACATTTGCAGACGCAGATTTCCAAAGCGGTGGAGATTTTTATAATAGTGGGAGTCAGTTTATTCCAATAGGAAATAACAGCGTTAACTTTACGGGAAGGTATGACGGAAACGGTTATAAGATAATTAATCTTAAAATAAATCGTGGTTCCTCTGATTATGTCGGTTTATTCGGACGAGTCTCTGGCTCACCTGGCGAAGTAAAGAATCTTGGTATAGAAGTTAGTAATATAAAAGGTAATCAATACGTCGGCGGGCTGGTGGGGTACAACACTGGGACGATAACTGAATGTAGTATTGTTGATGCTCTTATTGACGGCGCAACTCATGCAGGTGGTTTGATCGGTAGAAATGAGTGGCAAATTCAAAGATGTTATTCTACCGGCTTAGTGATCGGAGGTAACCGACTTGGTGGATTAGTGGGAACCCAAAGTGCCACTGGAACCACTAGTAACTCATACAGTTCGGTTGCTGTTGATGACTATGCCTCTCAAAATATCTATGGCGGTTTAGTTGGGGATAATAGTGGTGGCAGTATAGCATATTGTTATGCGAACGGCGATATGACGGGAGCAAACAATAACTCACGGGGCGGGCTGGTTGGCAATAATGGTGGCGTAATTTGGCCTAGTTACTGGGATACCCAAACATCCGGCACAAGCACCGGTGTTGGAAGCGGAGCTATATCATCAGCTAGTGGTAAAACAACGGCAGAAATGAAAACCCAATCTACATTTACCGAATGGAATTTTGTAACAATTTGGCAAATTGTAGGCGGAGATGGTGCTAATTATCCAGATTTAATTAGTAACTCAAATTCAGCCCTCCCAGTAGAGCTTGTTTCATTCACAGGTGAACTTGTAGGTAATGCTGTTGAATTAAACTGGGAAACGGCTACGGAAACAAACAACTTTGGATTTGAGGTGGAAAGGGAGAATAGGGGAAGTGGAGAGTGGGAGAAAATAGGTTTTGTGCAAGGTAACGGTACAACGAACTCACCGAAGAATTATGAATTTACGGATTCCGAATTGCCGAATTCCGAAGAGGTAAGTTATAGATTAAAACAGATTGATAATGATGGTACTTTCGCTTATTCGAAAGTAGTGACTGTTGATTTGACTACAATTACTTCTGTTAAAGATGAAGTGGTTTATGAATTTGCATTAGAGCAGAATTATCCGAATCCATTTAATCCTACAACTACAGTTAAATTTACAGTCCCAAACGAAGGGGATGAATATATTCGTCCCCTACAGACCAAGTTAATCGTATTTGATATACTTGGAAGAGAGGTTGCAACTCTTGTTAATCAAAAACTTCAGTCCGGAAATCATGAAGTCCAATTTGATGGAAGCAATCTTTCAAGTGGAATGTATTTTTACAGGATTAGTATTGGTAATGAGTTTAATTCTGTGAAGAAAATGATGTTGGTTAAGTAGGGGAGAATTGAGAAGGGTTGATTAATAATTTAGAATGAAGACTTTGGATTATCGGATTTACAGATTTTGCCCGTCCGAGACGGGTTTATGTATTGTGCTACACATTGGAAATTAACGTATCTGAGAACCATGAATTGAAAGAAGCATTTAAGACCTTATGGGATGCTTAGAGATTATTTATTAATTTGATACTCGATTTTTGATCAGTGCTCAATAAGATATCATTAGCAAATTCGTATAAAGCTACACTTTAAGCCAATTTCGATTTACTTCTACCACACAGTGCTTTCGGATATAATTCCCTAGCACGTGAATCATATGTAACCAATGCTATCAATTCTATACAAATCAGGTGCATGCCAGATAAGAAAATTCATTATGTTTGCTTACAAAATAAAAATTAATCGATAATAGGGATTCAATGAGTGTTGAGGCAAATAAAATTATTTATTCAATGATTGGTGTTAGTAAGTATTACGATAAAAAACCGATTCTAAAAGATATCTTTCTTTCATATTTCTATGGTGCTAAGATTGGAGTTTTAGGATTAAACGGCTCCGGAAAAAGTTCTTTACTAAAAATATTAGCGGGAGTAGATAAAGATTTTAATGGAGAAACCGCAGTCTCGCCCGGTTACACAATTGGTTATTTAGAACAAGAACCTTTGCTTGATGACTCAAAAACAGTAAAGGAAACAATCGAAGAAGCAGTTAAAGAAGTTCTTGATGTGATGAAAGAATATGACGAAATAAATGCGAAATTTGCGGAAGAAATGACAGATGATGAAATGAATGATTTACTTGAAAGACAAGGAAAAGTTCAAGATAAATTAGATGCAATGGGTGCATGGGATATTGATTCAAAACTTCAAATGGCAATGGATGCGTTGAATTGTCCTCCCGGTGATACGCCGGTAAAGGTTCTATCCGGTGGTGAAAAAAGACGTGTTGCATTGTGCAGATTGCTTCTTCAAAAACCTGATATTTTACTATTGGATGAACCTACTAATCATCTTGACGCCGAGACGGTCGCTTGGTTGGAAGCAGAACTGAATCGCTATCCCGGGACTATTATAGCTGTAACTCATGATAGATATTTCTTGGATAATGTTGCCGGCTGGATTCTTGAACTTGATCGCGGTGAAGGAATTCCTTGGAAAGGTAATTATTCATCTTGGTTAGAACAAAAACAAATTCGTCTTGCGCAGGAAGAAAAAAGAGAAACTGAAAAGCAGAAAACTTTGAAAAGAGAGTTAGAGTGGATTAGGATGTCGCCGAAGGGAAGACATGCAAAATCAAAAGCTAGAATTACATCTTATGAGCAAATGTTAAAAGAAGAAAATGAAAAAGCTCAGAAAGAAATAGAACTCTATATCCCTGCAGGTCCTCGATTAGGAAACGTGGTTATAGAAGCGAAAAATGTTTCCAAAGCTTATGGCGATAAACTTCTTTTTGAAAATCTAAATTTTGCACTTCCTCCCGGTGGAATTGTCGGTGTTATCGGTCCAAACGGAGCCGGTAAAACTACTCTATTTAAAATGATCACCGCGCAGGAAGAAGCAGATTCCGGTGCTTTTAAAATTGGGGAGACTGTAAAACTTGCTTACCTAGATCAAAGCAGAGAATCATTAGATCCGGATAAAACAGTTTGGCAGCAAATTTCAGAAGAGGCTGATGTAATTCAACTTGGCAACAGACAAGTAAACTCAAGAGCTTATGTCGGGCAGTTCAATTTTGGCGGCGGAGATCAGCAGAAAAAAGTTGGAGTTCTTTCCGGCGGAGAAAGAAATAGAGTTCATCTTGCTTTAATGTTAAAAGCCGGTGCTAATGTTATTCTTCTTGATGAACCTACTAATGATTTGGATGTTAATACGATGCGCGCTTTAGAAGAAGGACTTTTAAACTTTGCCGGATGCGCTGTTGTTATTAGTCACGATAGAT
This sequence comes from Melioribacter roseus, assembly GCA_020724265.1. Lineage (GTDB taxonomy): Bacteria > Bacteroidota > Ignavibacteria > Ignavibacteriales > Melioribacteraceae > SURF-28. The sequence goes on from DYHH01000007.1 coordinate 95,016, forward strand.
GGTTCTTGGATAGAATCTGCACGCATATATTAGCGTTTGAAGGTAATAGTCAAGTCGTGTGGTTTGAAGGAAATTTTTCCGACTACGAGGAAAATAGAAGAGAAAGACTCGGCAAAGATGCTGATATTCCCAAAAGAATTAAATACAAAAAACTTACTCGATAATTTTTGAATTCTATTTTCGCATTAAGTGTAATATCAAATCCGGAATTCAATTTTTAGAATACCGGATGCGATTCTTTTAGAGAAACAATATGATAAATCCATCAGACATACTAAAAAAATATTTCGGTCACACTGAATTTCGGGGTGAGCAGGAAAATATAATTAATAGACTACTTTTAGATAATGGTCATGCACTTGTTTTAATGCCGACCGGTGGAGGTAAATCTCTTTGCTATCAAATACCCGCATTAATATTTGAGGGAGGGACAATTGTTATCAGTCCTTTGATTGCTCTTATGCAGGATCAAGTTGACGCTCTGAAGAAAAAAAACATTCCGGCTGAATTTATAAACTCCACGGTTAAACCGGCGCAAAGAAAAGAACGATTACAAAAATTTATTGATGGAAAAGTTAAACTCCTTTACGTAACTCCCGAGCGATTTAGAAAAACAGAATTTGTTGAAGAGATAAAAAAGACAAAAATTTCACTACTTGCTGTAGATGAAGCACATTGTATTTCGGAATGGGGACATGATTTTCGTCCCGATTACTCGCGCATTATTGAATTCCGGGTGTTAATGGGAAATCCTTTAACAATAGCATTGACGGCAACTGCAACCCGCGCGGTACAGAAGGATATCATTAACAAATTAGGGTTGAGCAAAGATGAAATTAAATTGTTTCATCAAGGGATACAGCGCCCTAACCTAAGACTTGAGACAGCAGATATCTTTGATGAAAAAGATTCATTCGATGAAATTTATCAAGTGCTCGATAAATATAAAGGTCCCGGTATAATTTATTTTTCTCTTATCAAAACACTTGAGTATTTTTCTGAGAAGATAGGCGACAAAGGATACAAACATGGAATCTATCACGGTAAGTTGGAAGCAAAGAAAAGAAAACAAACTCAGCGGGACTTTCTATCGGGTAAGGAAAATCTGATTTTAGCAACGAATGCTTTTGGTATGGGAATAGATAAACCCGATATTCGATTTGTGCTGCATGCCGAAGTACCCGGATCTATTGAATCTTATTACCAAGAAATCGGTAGAGCGGGACGGGATGGGAAAGACTCGCTATGCAAACTTCTTTACAATTAGCAAGATCTTTACACTCAAATGGAATTTATAAAATGGTCTAATCCGAATGCGGAATACTATTCACGTGTTTATGATATTTTGAAAAGCAATTTGAATTCCGTCAACTCTATGGGTGTTGATTATCTGCGTGAACAGATGAGCTTTAAGGATAAAAATGATTTTAGAATTGAAACTGTTCTATCAATGCTGGATAGGTACGGAGTAATTGAAGGAAGTATAGAAAACAAAGATTTAATTTTGGTTGACGAACTTCCCGACGAACTTCAAGATGATGCACGACTGAAAGAAAAACTTTTGAATGATAATAAGAAACTTCTCGCTGTTGTAAATTATTTCAAATCGACAACATGCAGACGAATATATATTTCAGACTATTTCGGATTCCCCGGCGAAAAACCTTGCGGAAATTGTGATGTGTGTTGTCAATATATTATTACGTGATTTTAGTTGTTACTCTTTGTAAAATCTCACAAAAATCATTACTATAGAAAAGTTTAATATGTTAAGAATATCTAATTAATAGGAATATATAAAATGACAAAACACAGAATATATACAATGAGCTTTGCAAGTGTTTATCCACATTATGTTGCTAAGGCGGAGAAGAAAGGGCGGACAAAAGAGGAAGTTGATGAAATTATCCGTTGGCTGACGGGCTATACTCAGAAAAAGTTTGAAGCCCAACTTAAAAAGCAAACGGACTTTGAAACTTTCTTTGCTCAAGCTCCCAAGTTGAACCCTTCTCGAGCTTTAATTAAAGGTGTTGTTTGCGGGATCCGGGTGGAAAACATCGAAGAACCTTTGATGCGCGAAATTCGATACCTCGATAAGTTGATCGACGAGTTAGCAAAGGGAAAAAAGATGGATAAGATTTTACGGAAATAATAAATCTTCTGATTTGGAGTTTGGTAGAAATTATCTTAAAAATCACTTGAACATAGATAGTGATTAATAGATGTATTAAAAAGTATTTGACCGACCAATAAAATCTTAACAGACTATTACTGAAATATCTTTTTGATTTTATGCAATGAAGCTCACGGACCTTCCGATAAATTATTACAAATAACGGATACTCGAAATACTATTCCAAGAAAAGGAAAAGCCGAATCACTGAATGTTGCAAGCGCTTCGGCTGTTCTTTTAAGTGAACTTACTAAATAGTTATTCTCTCACATAAACAATATAATCAACCCTAATAGGTTCAAATCCGTTTTGACGAAGTATTTGATTAATTTGTCCGCGATGATAATGATTGTGGGTGAATAAGTGAGTTAATATATCAGCCAATTTACTGTTGAAATGTTCGCCTTGTGAATTTTTATAAGATACAACCGCGTCTAAATCGGCTTTATGGTTATTCAACAAATCATTCCATCGGCTTAGTCCTTTATTAATTAATTCTGCGGTTTTCTGCGGGCAAGTTTCCTCGAACAAGTTTTGAAATAATCGTTCTTCACCGGTAACCCGGACATACCATAAATCAATTGTTGCACCTATATGATGGAATAATGTTTTACATTTTGAAGGGAGATTTGCATTACCGGTTAAAGCCTCTGCGATTCTTTTATTTGCCCACATTTCGTATTCAATTAACGATATGAAATATTCTTTTGTCATGATTATTGGTGTAGAGGCTTCATTAATGAAGCCTCTACGAACATTCCTATTTTAAAAGCATCATCTTCTTTGTTTGGTTGAAATTCTTACCGTCAATTCCGTTTGCAATTATTTGATAGAAATAAATTCCGCTGCTTAGTTTATTTGCCGCATTAAATGAGAGAGAATATGTACCGGCTTCGATATTACTATTATGCAATATTTCTACCACCTCACCAAGTATATTGAAAATGGTTATCTTAACATCAGAACGAACCGGTACTGCAAAGTTAATTGTAGTGCCCGGGTTAAACGGGTTGGGATAGTTCTGACTTAACTCATACGATAAGGGAATTATTTCGGAATCCGAAACCGATAAAGCCGGGTCGGGAGTAACATTAATAATAATGTCGTCAATATAAACTCCGTCTGCATTATTTGTTGCATTAGCATAAAGACGGAATCTTAATACAACATTATCATACCCGTCCCCAGTATATTCGGAAATATTCACGAATCTTTGAGAGAAGAAAATAAAATTCTGTGAAACCGCGTCTATTATCTTCCATGTTGTCCCGTTATCATAACTTAACTCAAAAAGTAGGGAGTCAACTCCTACTTCAAGTTGTGATCTTATCCAGTAAGAAATTTCACCGGCTGTATATGAGGAGAGATCAAACGGCATTTTGTATGTCGCTGTACTATTAGAATTATTTGCATAAGGTCCTATCGGACTATCGGTAAGCGAATAGTTCCCGTTTTTCTTCACAGCAGATGTTAAACCCCAGCTGCCTGTCACATCCCAATCTAAAATCGGCAATTCAAAATCATCTACTACTTGAGTTGAATCAATCGAATAAACAGTAGTATCGGAACGGCTTAAATTTGCATTTGATGAAAGATCATTCACGGAAAAATAGTAGCTGACTTGATCACCGAAATGAAGTCGTGAATCAAAAGAAAATGTACCGCTGAATATATCTTCTTCATAAGGAGTAAGTAGTATAGAATTGGGAGTGTTATCGTTTACCCAATAATGCAGCATAGCAGTTGATTCATCTATTCCGAAGTTATCTGTAAACAGAACCTGTAATTCAAACGGGTCAATACCAAAAAGATTGATTGAATTTCTAACCGGGTTACTTAATAGTTCAACAGTAGGCGGAATCAAATCCTCACCGACATAAAAATTAATTGTTTCGGTTAAAATACCTGTTCCATCTGTAGGTTTGATGTAAACAAAATATGAAACGTCCGTTCCGTCGGATTGTGCAGGTATTGATGCCTGGAAATTTCCGCTTCCCAAATCAGTCATATCAATTACATCATAAGGGAAAGAATTATTCGTACTATAAAATAGTTTTACCGAAGCAAGTGAGGATTCGGTTTCAACATTTATATTAATTTCAATATCGGATTGTGTATCCTCGGTATCGGTAAAAACTTGCAACGAATAATTTATACCGGCAAACCAATTCATAATTCGTCTTAATACTAATTGACGAATGTCATCATCAAGTATAGATTCATAACCACCGAAAGCAAAAAATACAAGATCATAATTACCGCGGTATCTAATTGCGCCTGCTGTACCGTCACTATATTTTAAGATAGGAACAGATCCTCCGAAGTTAGTAATTTCATCCGGGTACTGCTGAGTACTTGCTCTTCTTATTTGATAAAAATCAGCAGTAATACCATCAGATATTGGATCGTTATCAACACCGAAGATTACAGATTTGCCTGCATCGTCTGATAAATAATGCGCCTTGAGATAATTATTAAAAAATGCTACGTCAAGATTTTCGGAATTTTCGTTTAAGTCCCAGCCAATATCTTGTCCCGAAATAAACAACTTACCACCATTGTCAAGATATTGCGCAATTGCCGCTCTATCGCCTGCGGTCAATGAAGGGAAAGCCCATTCGCAAGACCAAACAACAACGTCATATTTACTTAACATTTCGTAAGTAACTTCAGTCAATGCACGGTGAACATAATCGTAAGCAATTTTTTGCGAGTTAAAATCATCGAAATAAAACGAGCTGAAATCAAATTCGCCGTCATCAGCTTCCGCAAAATCTGCAACAAAAAGAATTTGCGGTGAAATTCCTAGTACAAAGTTAAGAGTTTGATTAAGACCAGCGCCACTTAACTGCAATTCCATTTGCACCGATGTTGGATATGCATCTTCAGAACAACTAATAGAAAAAGATATTGATGCGCTTGAATTTGCAGTATCCAAAATACTTCCTATGGAAGAAATACTTGTTGAGTTATTCTCGATTGTAACAGGCCATTCATCCAAAACCGACAAAGTTGCATTTATATTTGAGCCTGGCGCCCACATGTTTTTTATTTCAATAATAAGATTTGCTGTTTCACCGGGTTCAAGAACACCGTTTGAATTACCTGAAGTTTCGTTAATAGTTAATCCATTAATTTGTAATCTTGGTTTGGCAGTTACAGTTTCCGATAAGGCTCTTGCTGCGTTGACTCTTCCGGTGCCAAGTAAATCAACATAATTAGGATTATCGGCATCGATGTTATCTGCGGTTTCAACAACTTGTGTGAAAAGTTCTATAACATCGAAATGCGGATATTTAGCTTTAACAAGACCGGCAACCGAAGCAACCACCGGCGCTGCCATTGAAGTACCGGATAATCGAACATATTTATTGCCGCCATAGAACGTTGACGGTTCTACAATAGTACTAAGTATACTTGATCCCGGTGCGGAAACAGCAATGTAATCTCCAAAATTTGAGAAAGAAGATTTTGTATCGTTGGAATTCAAGGAAGCAACAGAAATTATCCATGGTTGTGCACCAAGAGCAGAGGGGGATTGATTATTAGAATTACCTGCCGATTCGATAATTAATACACCATTGAGAAATGCATAAAAAGCGCCGTCCACTATTAATTGTCCTGAACTACCCGAGCTCTGATTTGTTATATGAGCACCGTTATCGGCTGCATAATGATAAGCTTGAGAAGCAAAAAGACTGCTTACATAACCTCTGCCGTCATTAGCATGCCAGCCGCAACGTAAAGGCATAATTAAAGCACCCGATGCTACTGAAGCAATTCCGATATCATTATTTGTTGAAGCAGCAGCAATTCCGGCGACATGTGTGCCGTGACCGTCATAATCCATAGGGTCATTGTCGGGATTTTCACCATCTTCGTCCGGGGCAGAATTTGTATCACCCGAACCTGAAACGCCGTGAACAAAATCCCATCCTCTTATATCATCTATATAACCATTACCGTCGGTGTCGGTACCGTCAAGAACTTCATTTGTATTAGACCAAATAACATCTGCAAGGTCTTCGTGATCCCAATCAACACCTGAGTCTATTATTCCTATTACTACGGAGGAATTTCCATACATATCATCCCAGGCTTCAGGAGCAAAAACTTGAGGTAAATGCTGCTGAGAACTGTAGAGTGGATCATTTGGAATAGTATTAATCGGAGAAAGATATACCGGCTCTGCATATTCAATTGAAGGGTCGGAATTCAATTCTGCAACTAGTTTATTTATGTCTGTAACGACGGGTACTTCATAAACAAAAACATTATCCAAATTTAGTCTTTGTTTTATTTCCATATTCTTTGCCCGTTCAAAAACCGCACGTTCCTGCTGAAGTCCGAATTTTGAACTGACCTGAATTTTTGCGGATTTATTAACTGAACCGTAGTTGTCAATTTTCTTATACTTAACAACAACTTTACCCGGTTCAATTATATTATCATTTGTTGATTTGTAAACAGATTTTGTATCTGCACCAAACAAAAATGTAAGTGAAAGTAGAAAAACTATAATGAATTTATACATCAAACCACCCAAGTTTATTTTAAAAGAATCATTTTTCTAGTTTGTGAAAAATTACCGGATGTAATTTTGTAAAGATAAATTCCACTTGATAAATTACCGGCATCAAAACTTACTTCGTAATTACCCGGTTGTAATTTTTGATTAACCAATGTGGTTACTTCTCTTCCGAGAATATCATAAACAATTAATTGTGTTTGTAGTGGACGAAAATTTTCGTCCACTACACCGATTGTAAAATTTATTATTGTAGTAGGATTAAACGGATTAGGATAGTTCTGTGACAAATAAAACTGATTTGGTATCTCATCGTTATTTTCAATGACATTGCTTAATATATCGCCTTCGGGTGTTGGAAGTTTTTCGGTGCTGAATATATGAAACTCACCAGGTGCAAGGGTTATGTTCATATTAACATCGCTCACGTTTATACTATCACCCGAAAAATAATTATACCACCATCCGGTATTTTGAAAAATTGCGGAAGTACTTCTTTCTATAACATCAAAATTACCGAGGATATTAACATTCATTGATTCGTGATTTAGTCTAATTCTTTTAACCGGGGTAGAAACACCAAGCAGAAAATTATCGGTGTGGAAGGCTTCGTAATTTTCTCTTAAATAAATTAATGCCGCAAAAGTTTTGTAAAGTTTTACCCTGTTAACATTATTAAGATAATCCCATCTAATCGGCTTCTCACCGACACGACCGTTATAATCAATTGAATAATCATAACCGAGTTCACCGAACTGCCAGATCATTTTGGGTCCCGGTATGGTGAAGAAAAATGCAGCAGCGAGTTTTATTCTTTGCAGTGCAATATTAAGTTTTGTGATATCGTAATCACCGCTTGAGTTACCATACTGTAAGTTTTTATACATCAACCTTTCTTCATCATGGCTTTCCATATAACCAATGAGATGCGGATTATTCCAACCTCTCTGTTTATAAGATATCCAGCTAAAATCAGATTTGTTGTTATCATGATAACCCATAGTTGCTTCGTTGTAACTATGATTTAAATTTCCCCACAACAACATTCCGTAATCGGCTAAAACTTTTTCTTCAGAATTATCTGCAAGATGTTCTAAGATTACATAACTATCGGGATCGATAGACCACATGTGATCGGCATAATCTTTTAATATGTCAATTCTAGATGCATCATAAGCCCAACCGTCACCACCTTTATTTGTAAATCCTTTTGTGAAATCAAAACGGAATCCGTCAAACTTATATTCTGTTATCCAATGTTCGAGCACTCGTTTTACAAATTCTTTTGTGTATGGACTTTCATGGTTGAAATCTGCTCCCCAATAAAACGAACGATTAGGAGACCTTACGTTAAAGTAAGGATTCCCGGCTACTGTAATAATTTCATCCGTTGCATAACGATCCAGGTATAACTGCACAAGAGAGTTTTGACCGAAAGCATGATTGAGAACGATATCTAAAATAACTGCAATGCCTTCTTTATGACATGCATCTATAAAAGCTTTTAAGTCGACATCTCTCCCGTAATATTTATCGGGTGCAAAATAAAAACTCGGATTATAACCCCAGCTGCTGTTACCTTCAAATTCGGAAACCGGCATTAGTTCAATAGCATTAATACCGAGTTTCTTTAAATAACTTAAAGTATCTATTAAAGTTTGATAACTGTGAGTGGATACAATATCACGTACAAGTAATTCATAGATAACAAGTTTTTCTTTAACAGGTTTATCGAAATTTTCAACTTCCCAGTTATACGGTTGTCTTGCGGTTTGTAAAACAGAAACTAATCCTTCGGTTTTATTCAACGGATAACTTTTAAGATCAGGGTAAACATCATTACTTATAAAAGAATCGTTCCATCTATCAAGCACTTTCTCGGTGTACGGGTCTGCAATTCTCAAAGTACCATCAACAAGATATTGAAAGCCGTATTCTTCTCCGGCTTCCAAATTAGAAATTGTAATCCAATATTTACTCTCATCGGTTGTTCTTTTCATAAAATAATTGGGATCAATTTCCCAGTTGTTGAAATCACCGATGACATAAACGAAATCTCTATTTGTTGCATGAAGCGCAAGGGTTACCGTATTATCATCGATATAATTAATACCGTCTAAAATACCACCGGGTATTTCCTCGCTGATTATAGGTGGATTTACATAATAATAAAAAGAATCCGCTACAACTATTCCTTCGGTATTACTACCGACTACTTTAATCCATTGTTTAAGTTCGCTCGCAGTAATGTCATAATTAAGTGTATCATCCAAAGTTGAGTAGATTAGGTTGTCTTCAATAAAAAGTTTAAGTGTATCCGTTATAGAAGATCCGGCGGCTTTAACCGTAAAGACTTCATCGGCTTGCGCGTTGTAAGGTCTCGAAGCCGGTTCAAAAATGTTGACTCCGGTTCTAAGATCAATAAAAATATCGCCACCGGCAGCTGTTTTCCCTTCTCTGCTTCCATCCGATGCTCGAAAAACGAATGCAAGTTTTTCAATTATTTCACCGGTTTGTAATGATTTACCTTCTGACGTAAGGTAGTAGTTTATAATACTTGGCGAAATTTCTAAACTATACAGATTTGTACTTACCCTTATAAGTTTTGCTTTCGGTTTATTCACATTCCATGCGGCAATTACATATTTCCAGTCGGATGGTGTGTTGCTAAGTGATGTAATTACACCGGTATGAGCATAAACATCACCGGTATAGTCTTTTAATCCGCCGCTACCAAGTTCCGCATTAAAATAAATTGTTACAGCATCATCTTCGGTGAAATAAACGGGTTCCCATGTTACAAGTTGTGCTTGAATTGAAATTGTAATTATCGCTGATAATAAAATTATTATTCTTTTCATTTTTATTCCTTTCGGTAAATAATTCCGTTTCACGTAAATAGAATTTTGTTGAATCAATGATGTATAATGCTAATCAAAGAATTCCCATGCAACACCAATTCTAAGCCCTCGCGGTTGAATGGGATAATAGGGGACAACATAGTATTGCTCATCAAACAAGTTTTCGAATATTATATAAACAATTGCATTCTTGCGAATAGTTCCGGCAACAAATAAATCAAATTGGTAACTACTGCCAATTAATTCTTCTAATTCAATTCCGGTAATCGGTTCGCCGGTTGCAAAGTTAAATGCTGTTTGCATCCTTTGAAAATCATAAACTGCAAAACCTCTTTCGCCGAAAAATTTATAATTGATTCCGGCTTTCAAGTCGAGATTTTTATTAAACAAAGTATCAACATAATATAATCCGCCGAAAGATGTTTGAGCAGGGATCGAATATCTCGAAAGATGTGATTCGTTAAAATATATTGAAGAATTAGTCTGCAGTAATAACTTCCAAATTTTCAAATTCAAATTTAGATTTATACCACTCCGCTTAAAATCATCTATTGAATAAGTAAATATCTCAGGTTGTTGGAAAAAGTTTATATCCTCAACATGACTTCCGAACCGGTAATTACTTTGTTCGATTGAAAAATATTTTAACGAAGCTTTCATAAAAGGAAGATTTGATTTTATACCTGCTTCAAAAATTGTAACATCATTCTTTTCATTGATTAAATTCAGAAACCGGTTTAATGGTTTATCGTAATTTGATATTCCGGCATGAATACTTAAACCTTCTGTGGGATTAACAACTAATTCAGCGCCATACCCGAAGTAGCTATTATCATCCATACCGGAGGTTTTAACAAATACAGAAGGAACAGCAAAACCTGATAATATATTCCAATTAAGTTTACCGCTCAAAGACCACGCTGCATAATCGGGAATTTGGTTATAAGCTACATCAAAATTGGTATATTCATAATTACCGATTATATCGAAACTGATCTCATTAATATTTATTCTCTGATGAAGATTAACACCGAATGTTTTGTAAGAATTATTATTTTTGATTCGAAGATCGGTTGTGTCTGCTGATAATTCATTCAACCGAAATTCATTAAGATTGTATTGATAATAAACAGATAGGTTGGTGTAACTTGTTGAATCAATTTCATAAATCGATGTTAGAGATAAATTATGTCGTGATGCTTTATTATATCTATCAAGAAAGTTTACATCTGCTTGAACGTTATTATAAATCAAATCCGGAGTTGAACTCATATCAACACCTCCGTTCAAATCCATGTTCAATTTTGAATGGCTGTAAGAGGCAATAACATTCAGCTTATTAGACGGCATATATCTGATGCTTGTATTAAACAACCAATTACTTAACTCGGAATTTTTATAACGTGTATCGGCACTTTGATTAGTAAATCCGAACGCAACATTAATTCTTCTAAAAATATAACCGCTGAACTGACCGTTTATAAATCCTTCGTTTTCCGGTGCTTGATAAAACTTCATTCTTGTGTATGGTCTGCTTGTTACTCTGTTTCTTGTAATAATGTTGAGTGTTACCGGGTTACTTCTGTTGTTGTAAATAAATCCCGAAGCAAGTGTAGGTAATTCAATTACGTCAATTGCTTCTGATTGAATTAAATTCAGATCGAGAGCATTTTGGTATCTGTTAGTAATTTCAATTCCGTTTTCTTGATAAGATATGTTATTGAAACCGAGTCCGTATAAATAAACCTCACTTGGGTTTCCTACAGAACCAAGATCGGCAAGGTAACCGAAGGGAAGTGAATTCAAAATATCTCCGGTAAATCTATAATCTATACGGTCAATACTATATTTGTCTTTTGAATGACCTAGCGAATATTCATCAATTAATCCTTTATAATAGACCGGGCTTAATGTGTCTCGAGGTATAGAAATTTTTAACGAGTCGGAAGCTACTTTTAATGAGTCGGAAATAACTATTAACGAGTCAACTTTTAGCGAGTCATTAAGAATTACGAAACTCGAATCCGTTTGAGAATAGATCGGAGAGGAAAAAAGAAATAGTAAAAGAATTAACAAGATTTTTTTTATCATCTTCAATTGAATTGTAAATAACTGCTAAAAATAATCATAAAAATTTGGAGAGCCAAGATTAGTATTGTTATTAGGTTGATTTGAAATAGACACCCGCTAAACCCCTTGCCAGACTTGAAGCTGGTAAGGTTGACCACTTTAAAAAAATTAAGCAATGTGTTAAAAAACATTTTGTTTATTAATGAAAATGTTTATTTTCACATATCACTAAATAATTTCATAAACAAATTAAGAGGGTTGATATGGCTAAATCAATGACGAAAGGTCAAATTGTAGACCATTTAGCAAATAAAGTAGGCACTACAAAAAAACAAGCAAATGAATTTTTAACAACATTTGTTGACCTTACTTACAAACAAGCTAAAAATGAATTTGTAATTCCCGGTTTAGGAAAAGTATCTGTTGGTAAAAGAAAAGCAAGAATGGGCAGAAATCCACAAACCGGTGCTGCAATTAAAATTCCTGCTTCAAAAGTATTGAAGTTCAAATTTGCTAAAGCTGCTAAAGATGCAGTTATTAAATAAGTTATTTTAAGCAAAGCACAAACCCGTCATTTGACGGGTTTTTTTTTCTTCGCTCGTTTGTCTCTTAATTTTGCTATATCCTCGTTAAATGCTTTTACATCTTCAAGTAATGAATCATATAATTCTTTACTCACATTACTCAATATCTTTGTTAATACTTGGTTGTACCCGTTAAGATGAACTCTTAATCCGATAGTTATATTATTCTTTCCGTCATAAATATATAAAGGTCTCGCCTTATTCCCGCTGAATATACTTCCGGTGATTTTTGTAATATCGCTATGATAAATAGTATGTGTTTTTTTTGAAAAGAAAAAATCTTCACAAATCATTTTCTCGTTATCGATTGATATTTTATATGGAAAAAGTTTATACCCGCGTATGTAATGTCTATTTAAGAAATATAAAATTGCTAATTCAAATATTACGGCAATTATATAATACCATTGATAAAAAGTAGCAAGGATATATACAATTAAATAGAACCCCAATATTATTGTAAGCGGAATATTTGCCCAACGGTAAATTAAACGTGCAATAAATGGATAGGTATGTGTTGTCATTTTATTTTTTTCTTTTTCTAAATTTACTTATTCTTTATTAAAATTGACCGTAAATATTTCTAAATATTGAGGTTATCATGAAAAGATTAATGTTGTTATTCTTCTTCATCGGTTTAATTTCCTATTCGCAGACAAATCAGTTAAAAACATTTAACGAACTTTTTGAATCTCTGATGAACGGTGAAAATGTAAATATCGTTTTTAAGTACGGCATGACAAAAATGATTATTGACGGCGAAGAAAAGAAAGCACCCGATGCAATTGGAGGAATGAAATTGAATCCTTATGAATATTTTGAAAAGGGGGTTGTTAGAAATGACAAAGCTTATATTTCTTGTTCGGAAACTGTGTTAATTAATCATCCTAATTATGGTTATGTATATAATTATGTTAAGCTGCGAATATATGAAGACGATTCGGTTGAGATAATTGCTCAATATGTCGATCCACAAACATACGAGATAAAAATGGATGAAAAGTTTTTGACAATCTTTAATAATGGCGTAAATAATGGAGGGATTTATTTTTATAAGTAAATAAAAATATAAAGAAAGAAAGATTAAGAACGCATTTAAAATCTTAATCTTTCTTGTGAATCAGAATTTGTTTTCAGATTACTTAACCAAAAGCATCTTCTTACTGCTAATATAAGAACCGCTTGTCATTTTAAAAATATAAACACCGCTTGAATATTTTGATGCATTCCAATCAACTGTATATTTCCCAGGCTGCTGAAATCCGTCAAATAGAATTTCAATTCTTTCTCCAAGCACATTGAAAATCTCAAGCTTAACATTTTCTATCTTCGGAATTGTGTATTCAATTCTCGTAGTCGGATTAAAAGGATTCGGATAGTTTTGCATCAATTCGTATTTCAATGGGAGTTGTTCGGCATTATCATCAACCGATGAAATTATTCTACTTGAAACAGCTAATGAATCATAAGGCATGTTTCTAAGCTCATCAACTTTGTTTTTCAGTTTTGTAATTGAATCAAAGTTATCTTCACCTAAAGCAGGAATTAAAGCGAGCATTACCCATTGAGTATCTGCCGGGGCGAAATCAAATGGACCGGCAAAGAAGACGAACCCTGCACCGCCTCCGAGCGTATGACCGGGATTGTTTTGATATGCATACCATCCCTCTCCGGTTTCCGGATTACCGCTGAACGGGAAGTTTGTGTATTCTTCATTGTAAGGATCGTAATAAGGAATATTATAAGCGCCGTTTCCTCTGGCTACATTCCATGCTTGAGTATAGACATAAATCGGTCCCATCAAGTTGTTGACTTCTAAGTGACCAGGATACACGTTGTTACTATCTGCCGGCATGTAAATAGAATCGTCCATTATTGGATGGAATGTATTGAGATTAAGATTTTTTTTACCTTCTATTTCCTTCCCTTTATAAACAGCCGTTGAACTTGGTGATTCGACTTGAGGTCCATATAACAAAGCATATCCCACTGCAGGTGTTCCATCCGTATATGTACCTGAAACATCTGTTGAAGAATAACATAAACCAAGTTGCCGAGTTGGATCAACAAGAGGATTATTATCCATAAAATTTGCAAAATCAATATCTGACCAAAATCCCCAATATGCAGAATCAATTTGTATATCACCTTTGTTGATAAATTCGTACTCGATAAAAATAATGTTGGAAAGAAGATCGTCGTCTTTATTAGTTATAGCTGCATGAGCATAGACAGTTTCTCTTACTTCTACAGGTAAAATGTAATCTAACTTTTCTTCACTTGTCGGAATATAGTACCTGTTAGTCGGAACAAAATTGGTATCCAGTAAATTATAAACAGTCCACAACATTTGATTACCGTATAATTTCGGATTTCCGTTCATGTCAACCGGGGCGCCGAACTCAACGGGCCATTCTGCATAATCCGGATTAGTTTCATCGTCTCCGCCGGTTAGTTTATAGATTTTGTATTTATCGGAATTTTCAGGGTGAGAAATTAAAGCAGGCTGACCATCAATTATTGGTCCCGGTGAATATTGATACCACCACTCACGAATACCGGATTTAACATTGTTGTTTATCTTCCCGGTTAACCACATTCCGTGATCATATACCAAACCATAGCCATTGTAATTTTCAATGAACCAATTTGCATCGCCGCCGGTTCTATAACTTGCGTCTAAGTTGTAATCCTTGATATAAAACCGGATATTATTAACATCAATAATATTGTAAACACTCAGATTTTCGTAATTTACTTTTGTTGGTTTAGGTTGCCCAATTACTATACTTGCGCAGAGAGTCACAATTAAAATTAATATTATCTTTTTCATGTCGTTTCCCTCTTGTTGAAACTAAATATAAACTAACAATTCCTTTTAGCAGAATCAACATAATTTAAATTGTACTAAAGGTCTTATTGAACGTCTTTCTTAAGGAGAGAATTTATCTTGGAATGGATTATCAAAAAAAATTTCTAAATAAATATATTAACCACCAGGTACACAAAGGATGCATGAAGTTCACAAGTTACTTTGTTCGATATTCGATAGTTATTAATAGAGTTCTACTTTAAAATCATCTCATCAAAACCATCTTCTTTGTATCGGAAAAATTCTGTGATGTTAGTTTGAAATAATATACACCGCTTGCATAATTTTTTCCGCTCCAAACAAATCTGTTTAAACCTTTCTTAGCATTCCCGTTAAAAATTTCTTCGACAAGTTTTCCCAATCCGTCATAGATTTCCAATTTTACTTCTTCCGGTTTGGATATGTAAAATGAAATTACGGTGTCGGGATTAAACGGATTAGGATAGTTTTGATAAAGTTGATAGTTAATTTCCAACTTACCTTCATCATCTACACTTGTCGGCTTTCCGATAAATTTATAAACTCTACCATTTGTAAATGATGCAAAGTATAGTTCGTCATTTTCGTCAATGCCAAAAGTAGAAATTGCTAATCTTGTGTTGTTAAATATCAACATATTAGTTGGATTTTCACCATGGAAATAAACCCAAATTCTTCCTGTTACAAAATCGCCATAAACATAACCGCCGTGTAATTCACTTGCATTAAATCCACGATAAACAAAACCACCGGTAACTGATTGTCCGCCGTTTGGGTCGCTATGAGCATATTCCCAAACAGGTAGTTCCAAACCAGTCTGATCACAATTTGTAGGAGGATTATAACAATGAAAACCTTCCATTATTCTCCAGCCGTAATTTTTTCCTTTTTCAATTAAGTTGATTTCTTCATAAGCATTCTGACCTACATCGGCAGCCCAAAGTTGATTCGTAATTGAATCAAAACTAAATCGCCAAACGTTTCTAAGTCCGTAAGCATATATTTCTTCGCGCCATCCGTTTGAGTTTCCGACAAAAGGATTATCATCGGGAATTCCGTAATTCAAACCGGAATCGGGATTATCAACATCAATCCTGATAATATTTCCTAATAGAGTTGTTCTATCTTGACCGCTGTTTAACGGATCACCGCCGCTTCCGCCGTCGCCGAGAGAAATATATAAATATCCATCGGGACCGAATGAAGTCTGCCCCCCGTTATGATTACTGTATGGTTGTCCGACTTCCAATAAAATAAATTCGCTGTTTGGGTCGGCTTGATTAGAATTATTTTGTGAAACTGAAAATCTTGATACAACCGTTCTTCTCGGATTATTTGCCGTATAATTAATATAGAAAAACCCGTTCTCTTTAAAGTTTGGATGAAAAGCTAAACCGAGTAAACCTTGTTCGCCACCGTATAAGACTTTGACTATAATATCAAGAAATACTTCGGCACTATTTACTAATGAATCGTTCTGAAAAACTCGTATTCTTCCTTCTTGTTCAAGAACAAAAAGTCTGTTGGTTCCGTCTCCTGCATTTTGAATATCGACCGGTGCATTAAATGAAAGATTCGGGAATGCTTGAACATAACGTAACTGTGCTGATATTGAACAGCTCATTATAAAAACAAACAATAAAGCATAATTTAAAAATCGCATGACAGTCCTTTCTTTTTATTTTAATATGATAATAAATCTCAATAAAAACAAAATCAATACAATTATTTTGAATAAATAATTAGTTTAAGTGTATCATTAGTAGGAATTTGGTGAAAGTTGAAAAAACAGGCGGATAAAATTTTGTTCACTAAACTTGCAAAGGATAATATGAAACGTGCATATTATTCAGCACTTGTTATTGTAGGTAATCATGATGATGCGATGGAATTATCGCAGCAAGCGTTTATTCGGGCTTATGATAATTTTTCAAAGTATGATCCTGAAAGAAAATTCTTTACCTGGTATTACAAAATATTACGCAACCTGTGTTTGAATTTTATTCGTGATAATAAAAACAAATCTCATTTAATTGAGGAAATTACTTATCGAACAATGGATGATATTCAATCCGAAATTGAAAAAGATGAAGAAATAGAAAAAGTTAAACGAGCGTTAAATCAGTTGGAACATTCCGACAGAGAAATTCTAATGTTGAAAGAATTCGAAAATTACAGTTATAAAGAGATAGCGGAAATGCTTGATATTCCTATAGGATCGGTAATGTCTAAATTATTTTATGCAAGAAAAAAATTAGCAAACAAAATGAAATGAATGTTATGAAGGAAAGAGAAATCTATTTATTTGAATTAGCTCTTGAAGGTGAACTAAATTCAGAAGAACAGAATGAATTCAATCAGCTGCTTGAAACTAATCCTCAGTTGAAATTTGAATACGATGAACAGAAAAAAATTAAAGGAGTGCTTATGAATATGTCATTAAAAAATCCGGGTAAAGAATTTTGGGATGGATATTGGCTCAGTATCTATAACCGCATAGAGCGGGGCATTGCATGGATTTTAATTTCCATATCCGCAATTATAATTGCAGGCTACGGCATTTTCGAAGCAATAACAAATCTACTAGCAGATACGAATATACCGGGCTTTATGAAAATTTCGATTATAGTTTTTGTAATCGGATTAGCTATTTTAATTTTTTCACTTATCCGCGAAAAACTTGCTACAAGAAAAAAAGATAAATATAGGGAGATACAGAGATGATAATAACCACATCTTCACAAATTGCCGGTAAAGAAATTAAAAAAACATTCGGAGTTGTAAGGGGCAATACTATCCGTGCACGACATATCGGAAAAGATATCCTGGCAGTGTTCAAGAATTTATTCGGAGGAGAAATTCAAGAGTACACAAAACTGCTTGCCGAATCACGAGATCAATCGATTGACAGAATGTTGGAAGAAGCTAAAGCACTCGGAGCTAATGCCGTTGTTGACTGCAGGTTTTCAACAAGCTATTTAATGGCTAATGCTGCAGAGATTTTAGTTTATGGTACTGCGGTTTATGTAGAGTAGAATATTAGTTGTTATTTTCAAGGGTAGGAACTCACCCTAAATCCCTCTCTTGGAAAGAGAGGGACTTTTTCTTTTTAAATGAGTCGTGAAAAATGATTGCTAATTTTTCGCAGAACATGCGGTAAATTATTTATTACTTCCTCATTATTAAATCTTATCACTTGTAATCCGAGAGAATTAATAATTTGTGTTCGATTTTGATCTTCTGTTAATCTGTATTTATGATAAACGCCATCAAGTTCGATTATTAATTTCTCTTCATGGCAATAAAAATCCGCGACAAAGAAAGATTCTTTACCGGTTGAATCATAAAATAATGGATGCTGTCTCAAAAATTTTTTCAGGTCTAATTGTCTGTTTCGAACGGAGTTCCAAAGCATTTTTTCTGCAGGTGTAGGGTTACGCCTAAGATCTCTACAGATAATTTTTGCGATTTCTATAAGTGCTTTTTTATTGTTTATGGACATACACGTTCCTAAAAATCTCCCCTTCTCTTTTCAAGAGAAGGGGCCGGGGGATGAGTTCAAAAATTATAGTAAGTTATTATTACTAAAAAATAATGAAAAAATTCTCTTGCAAGGCTAAAACCAATAGGTTCATTTTCTAGATCTTTCAATATATTTTTTCACATCAAACTTACGTTTGCACCCGTTGTAGTTCATGTATCTTATCTTTCCGAAGACGGGTCTTTCAGTCCAGGCTCTATCGTGTACACCCCCGATTGACCATGCACAGCCGACATATCCGTTCGGGTCTCTTCCGTCAAGCTCGTATTTATCATTTAAGTAAATTGCATATTCCAAAGCTTCTTCGGGAGTTTCCGTCCATTCAAGAATTTTCTTTGCCCAATACATTCGCATATATCCATGCATTTTGCCGGTGGTTACCATTTCATTTTGTGCTGCGTTCCAGAGCTCATCATGAGTTTCCGCTTTTTCAAATTGTTCTAAAGTATACATAAATTCTCTTTTATCATTTCTATGTTCGTTTAATGTTTTTTTTGCCCATTCCGGGAATCCCTCGAATGAATCATAGTTCTTGTTATAATAACAAAAATTATCAGAGAGTTCTCGTCTTACAATTAATTCTTCAAGGAACGCTTCTTTATTAACTTCCTCACCTTCTATTTTAAGAGTTTCTAATGCAATTCTTTGTGCGGAAATTTGTCCGAAGTGCAGATAAGGTGAGAGATTTGATAAAACATTTTCATTCGGATCGTTTCTTTTATTGTTATAGTTTGTAAAGCGTTCATCTAAAAATGAATTTAACATTTTAATAGCATTACTTTCACCAGGGTTTATCCACTCAACTTCCTTCACATCGAAGTTTATCTTAAGTGATTTAAGAGCTTTTCCCCAGTCGACTTTTTTAACCGGAAGGTTATGCTCATGTTGCTTTTTCAGTTTTGGAAATTCATCAAGATATTGTTCAAGCTGCTTTTTAATTTTTGGTCGAATTGTATAAGCTCCGAATTCTTGTTTATCCGACGCTTCCCATACCGGTACTATATTGTGTGCATCAACCGTAAAAAACGGAACTGAAATATTTTCGATTACTTCTTTCTTCCATTTCCGAACTATTTTAAGTGGATTAAAATCCGAAACAACAACGGAAACATCTAATTGATTTACAAGTTTTGGAATTTCTTGCCCTGGATTGCCGGTCAACATATAAAATGGGGTGTTAATTTTTTGAAGTGATTCTTCAACCTCTTGTAAACCTTTCAGCATGAATCCATATTGCCGGATTGTTGCTTCAAGAAAATTGGGAATGAGACAGAAAACAACAATAACCGGTTTCTTTAATTCCTTTCCTTTTTCTATTGCAAACTGCAAAGCCCAATTATCAAGTACGCGTTGATCACGCTGCATCCAATAAATTACTGGACCACTTCCATATACTTTTTCATTTTGTTGTATGACTCTTTTTAAATTCATAATAGATGTAGGTGTAAAAAACTTTGGACACAGAGAACACAGAGTATCACCGAGAACCACAGAGAACTTGTTAAATTGATTAATGCTATTTCACATTATGTATCATCTGAAAACTTAATTACCGCCAAGACGCAAAGGATTATTTTCCCATTATGACAATTTCATCAAACTCTGTTTTTGTTAACGGCATAACCGATAAACGATTTCCGCGTTGAATAAGTTTCATATTCTTTAATTTCGGATTCTCTTTAATTTCTGAAATAGAAACAGGGTTATTGAACTTCTTGATAAACTTTACATCAACCATAATCCATGTTGGATTATCTTCTTTGCTCTTGGGATCGTAATGCTTGTCACCGGGATCGAAAGCGGTAAAGTCTGGATAACCTTCTTTTACAACTTCGCATATTCCAACTGCCGCCGGCGGTTCGGTATTGCTGTGATAAAAAATTACCTGATCACCTTTTTTCATTTCATCGCGCATAAAATTCCTTGCCTGATAATTTCTAACTCCATCCCAAAAAGTTTTTTTATCCTTTTGTAAATCATCGATTGAATATACATTAGGTTCGGATTTAATCAGCCAATATTTTGCCATTACTTATCTCCATTTATTCTACAAAACTTTTTTTAGATATTGTCCTGTAAATGAATTCTTCACTTTTGCTATTTCTTCGGGAGTTCCAACTGCAACAACATTTCCTCCTTTATCTCCGGCATCAGGCCCTAAATCAATAACATAATCTGCATTTTTGATTATTTCCAAATTGTGTTCGATAATCAGCACAGAATTTTGGTTCTTAATTAACATCTGAAAACAGTTTAAAAGTTTCGAAATATCATCGAAGTGAAGCCCTGTTGTCGGCTCATCAAATATAAAAAGTGTGTGTCTGTTTTTTTTCTGAGCAGAAAGATGTAAAGCTAATTTTATCCTTTGTGCTTCACCGCCTGAAAGAGTGTTTGAAGGTTGACCAAGTTTAATATATCCCAATCCAACATCGGAAAGTACTTCCAGGTAACGATTAATTTTATCATTACTTTTAAAAAATTCTAATGCCTCATCAACAGTCATATTTAACACGTCGACTATATTTTTCCCGCGGTATGTTATTTCGCGGGTTTCTTTTTTATAGCGTGTTCCTTTGCAATCGTCGCATTCCAAATATAAATCAGCAAGAAACTGCATTTCGATTTTAACGTAACCTTCACCAGAACAAGTTTCACATCTACCGCCGGGGACATTAAAGGAAAAGTAACCTGGTTTGTAACCACGTGCTCTTGCTTGAGGTGTATCGGCATAAAGCTCTCGAATGTGCTCAAAGCCTTTCACATAGCTAATAGGGTTTGAACGGGGAGTTTTACCAATTGGTGATTGATCAACAATTTCAATTTCATCGATATATTTTGTCCCTTCTATCGAATCATACTTCCCAATCCTTGGAGGATTTTCACCAAGTAACTTTGCAACACCTCCGTATAAAATATCATGTATAAGAGTGCTTTTACCCGAACCGCTTACACCTGTTACGACAACAAATTTTTTCAGAGGGATATCTACATCAATATTTTTGAGGTTATTTTCTTGTGCTCCTTTTATTTTTATTACCTGTGTTTCTTTTGTGTTTCTTTCGTCTGGTAGAGGAATGGAAATTGTCTTGGATAAATATTTACCTGTTAGCGAATCAGAATTATTAATTAATTCATTATATGTTCCGATTGCTACGATCTGCCCGCCGTTAACTCCTGCATGCGGACCCATATCTACTATTAAATCTGCTTCTTCCATCATTTCCGAATCATGTTCTACTACTAAAACGGTATTACCGATGTCTCGAAGTGATTTCAATATTTTTATTAACCGGGTGTTGTCTCTTGGATGTAAACCGATTGTCGGTTCATCTAAAACATATAGAGTACCTATTAACGCTGAACCAAGTGAAGTTGCTAAATTTATTCTTTGAGTTTCGCCGCCGGAAAGCGTTGAGCTTAGTCGATCCAAAGTCAAATACCCGAGTCCGACATTATTAAGAAATGATAATCTCTTTCTTATTTCTTTAAGAATTCTGTCCGCAATTTTTTCCTCATATTCGGTAAGCTGTAAAATTTCAAAAAATTTGTGAGCGCGCTCAATCGACATTTTAATAATATCATGCATTGAATGTTCATCAACTTTGACTTGTAATGCTTCTCTTCGTAAACGGGAACCTTTACAGGCTTTGCAAGTATTGTAACCGCGGTATCTGCTCAATAAAATTCTGATATGCATTTTATAGGTTTTCTTTTCCAACTTCTCAAAGAAACCATCTATACCTATGTAACCTTTGAATCCCTCTTTAACTTTTTGATATTGTGCATCAGTTAATTTTTCGAAAGGAACATTTATCGGGATGTTATTCTCTTTAGCCGACCTAATTAAATCCCTCAAATATTTACTGTACTTAACGCTTCGCCATGGTGCAATTGCTCCTTCGGCTAAGCTTAACTTCGGATTGGGAACGATGAGATTCATATCATAATCCATTGTTCTTCCGAATCCTTGACAAACCGGGCAGGCGCCGAATGGATTGTTAAACGAGAAGAACCTTGGCTCAGGTTCTTCATATCGAATACCGCAGCATTCGTAAAATTTTGTGAATATTTTTATTTCATTTGTATCTGCGTGAATAATTGCAAGTCTGCCGTCACCTTCTTTAAAAGTTGTTTCGATCGAATCGGCAAGTTTAGCTCTGATATCGTCTTTAGTTGATTTGAATCTGTCAATCACAACATAGATTTCATTCTTTGAATTGGTTTTAATTTCTTCTTCATTCAGATCATAGAGTTTATCTTTATAATAAATCCTGAAAAAACCTTTTCGTTTGAGGAGATCTATTTCATCCTTTATTTTTCTACCTTCATGAAGTGGCGGGGGATAGGCGAGATAAAATCTGCCGCCGTCATTCTGCATGTTTATCCATTCAACAACAGAAGAAGTAGAATCTTTAGTTACAACATTTCCGCAACTAAAACAGATTGTCTTACCGATGCGGGCAAATAGCAGGCGTAGATAGTCATATATCTCTGTACTAGTTGCAACTGTTGAACGGGGATTGCGTGCACCTTGTTTTTGTTCTATTGCAACGGCGGGGCTTATACCGTAAATAAAATCAACATCCGGCTTGCTCATCCGTTCAAGAAATTGCCGTGCATACGATGACAAACTTTCAACATAACGCCGTTGTCCCTCTGCATAAATTGTATCGAAGACAAGAGATGATTTACCCGAACCACTGACTCCGGTAAAAACAATTAATTTATTACGAGGCAATTCCAAATCTATATTTTTCAGATTATGCTGTCGTGCGCCTTTAACAATTATTTTATCTTTCGAATATTTCGGTTGGTTTTTAGTCATTATTTGAGCAAGTCGTAAAGTTTAAAGTTCTAGTATAATAAAAAATTGTGAAAAGTAGTTAAAATGAATTTTTGTTTTTATAAGTGTGAGATAAGCCTATCATAGTCGTTGTGATTTCCAATCCAAAACCAAACAATAGTATTACTATTAGTTTTAATACCCAAAGCTCTCCAACCAATTCCTACCCGAACAGAATAAATTGACTCAGAAGATTTTAGTTTTTTGAACTCAATACTAGGATGGTTTGGATTCTCTTTCCACAGTTTAAAATTTTTCCTAGTATTCAGTTGGACTCTGGTCGGGAGTTTCTTAAAGAGGGTGATGAACTCTTGTGTTAATTCGGATTTCACAATTCATCTAAATGAATTTTTTTGGTTTTCCCATTTAAGGAATCAGTTTTAGCCCTTTGAGCAAATTTATTGAGTTTATCCTGTTCTTTTGAGAGAGTACTCTGCCATTTTATTTCATTACGAATATCATCGAGTAATTGTAAAGCGAGTTCATCTTGCAATGATTCTGGCAATTTTGAAGCTTCCTTTAATGCTTTGTTTAATAATTCAGTCATTTTATTTGCCTAACAACTTATTTATAAAAAATAATACAATAATTCTTGGTTTAATAAAACACAAAAAACAATATATGTCTCTGTAAAAATCAGATTTTTGTTTTATTAGTGTGTTCTATTTTCCTTCCGTTTCCTTCAACTTCTGCTCAAGCTTTTTAAGTTCTTCAATCTTGTTATCGAGGTTATGTTGTTCTTGGAAGAGTTTATTCAATTTAGCTTCAATTTCTTTTTGGTATTCTACCTGATCCCAGTAACCGCGTTGTTCAAAGTATGATTTGAATAACCAATTATGTTTTAATGCTTCCATATTTTCTGCAAATTTTGAAGCACCGGAACTTGCGAACTCGGAGGTTTCTACAAGATTAGCAATAATTGTTTTAACAGAATCGTAAACAGATTCATCTGCAAGAAGAGCGCCGAGCGCACCTTCTCCTTTATTAATCATTGTGGTAAGGTCTTTAATGTTTGACATAGTTGTATCTACATTTTGCATTACGCTGTTTAACCCCGCCCCGAGATCAACAATATAATCTGTAATTTCATCTAATTTTGTAGTCATTATATCAAGACTTCTATCTGCGGATTGAGTTAAATCAACCGCTGCATAATACAGCTCGTCATCATTAAAAATTTTCCCGATTGTGCCGTATCCTTGATTTACTTTAGTAGTTATTTCAGCAAAATCTGCAGTCATAATTCGTAAGTTGGCAATTACACCTTGGCTTTCAGCAATAATTTCCTGCAAATTAACCGGGTCTATCGATTCAATCATCCCGCCGTCTTGAACAACTTCGTATTCAGTTGTGCCCGGTGTTATAGTTACGATTTTTTTCCCGACAAGCCCTTCGGTTGCAATTGAAGCAACGCTGTTAAGTCTAACGAAATTTCTAACTCGTTCTTCAATTCTCATTTCAACAATGACTTTACCGGTAGTATCCGGGGCAAGAGAAATTGATCTAACACTACCTATATCATAACCACTTAGACGAACCGGTGCACCGGTTTTTAATCCTTCCACCTCTTGAAAATAACACTTCACGGTAATGGTACTTGCGAAAAGTGAGTCTTTATTTCCAATAAATAGAATAGCTATAATGATAAGTACCGTCCCGAGAAAAACAAATAACCCGAGCCGGGCGCCTTCTAAATGCTTAAACATTTTATGCCCCTTATTCTTTAATAATTTCTGTACTGAAAAAATTTCTTAAAAATTTATCTTCCGATTTAACAAGTTCTTCAATAGAACCTTCGTACGAAATTTTTGAATCTCTTAAAAATATAGCTCTATCGGCAATAATGTTAGCACATATTAAATCATGTGTAACTACAATTGATGTCATATTTAAACTTTTCTGTAGATTTAGAATCAATTCACTTATTTCTTTAGAAGTAATAGGATCAAGACCGGTAGTAGGTTCATCGTAAAGCATCAACTCAGGTTCTGTTATAATAGAGCGTGCAAGTCCGATTCGTTTTTTCATTCCCCCGGAAAGTTCCGAAGGCATTTTGTCAATTGCTTCTTCAAGAGAAACATGTTTAAGTGCCGTGATTACTTTTTCATCAATTTCTTTTTGGGTAAAGTCGAAATTCTTTTTTAAGGGGAATTCCAAATTTTCTCTTACTGTCATAGAGTCATATAAAGCAGCACCTTGAAATAGAAAACCGACATTTTTACGGATCTTATTCAATTCTTTCTTTTTTAATTCGATTACATTTTTATCCTTTATTAAAATTATACCTGCTTCAGGTTTCATTAAACCGATTATACATTTTAAGAGGACGCTTTTCCCGGTTCCACTTTGTCCGAATACAACAAAATTTTCACCGTAATCAACGTGCATTGAAATATCATCTAAGACTATTAGATCACCGAAACGTTTAGTAAGGTTTTCAATTCTGATTAACTTAGAGTCGGCCATAACCACATCGTAATTT
Source organism: Melioribacter roseus (assembly GCA_020724265.1). Lineage (GTDB taxonomy): Bacteria > Bacteroidota > Ignavibacteria > Ignavibacteriales > Melioribacteraceae > SURF-28. Next base: position 120,949 of record DYHH01000007.1, read on the forward strand.
TTACAAGAATCATATCAAATATTAAAATTAGTAAAGAAGCCATTACAACCGCTGTAGTAGAAGCCCGTCCAACCCCTTCTGTTCCACCTTCAGCGGTGAAACCTTTGAATGCACCTACAATTCCGACAATAAAACCGAACACAAAAGTTTTAGCAATACCGGGGATAAAATCACCGAACTCAATTGCATTAATTACCGCATTTTGATAATAAGTGAAGCTCATACTTTCTGCAATAATAACGGCTATGTATCCGCCGATTATAGCAATAAATACAACATATATTGTAAGTACGGGCAGAATCATTGTTGTTGCAATAACTCGCGTAACAACAAGATATTTAAAGGGGTTAATTGCAGATACTTCCATCGCATCAATCTGCTCCGTTACTCTCATAGATCCAAGTTCCGCACCGATACCCGAACTTACTCTTCCTGCAAAAATTAAAGCCGTAATAACCGGACCAAGTTCACGCACAACGGAAAGTGATACCATCGCCGGTAAAAAATCTGTTGCACCGAAACGAGCTAGAACAGGCCAGCTTTGTAATGCTAATACTAATCCTATTATTAACCCGGTTACACTTACAATCGGGAAAGTTTTAACTCCGAGTTCATCCATATGTTTTTTAATTTCGGATATTTCGTAAGGCGGAATGAAGACCTGTTTGAAGAATTCAAGAACGAAAATTGTCAGTCCGCCTATTGAGGCAAAGAAATTAAAAATAATTTCGGATGCAGTTGCTCGTTTGTTGAACTTTAATTGCGGGAGATTCATAAATATTTTTCTCTGCCGGAGTTTATTACTCTAAAATAAAAAATAAATAAGAAAGAAATTACTCATGATGAATAAGATTTATTATCTTCTTAGAACGCATTAATGATATGATTAATTTTGGGCTGCTCATTCGGCAGTTTTAATATTGCAATAACATCAATTCGAGATCTTTCGAAATCTATCTCTTTTCCTTTTTGATAGATAAACATTTCGGCAATTTTACGTACTTGTTTTTGTTTTGATTTTGTGATTGCCAATTCAGGCGGACCGTATTCCAAGTTGTTTCTATATTTGACTTCAACAAAAACCAGGATATCTCTTTCTTTTGCAACAATATCTATTTCTCCATGTCCGAACCGGTAATTTTGTTCAATAATTTCGAAACCTTTTTCTTCTAAAAATTTTACGGCAAGAGTTTCGCCGTAGTTACCGGCTTTTTGTTTTGCGTGTGGCATTTTTAATCTAAAATTTTAGTTGTAACTCTTGATTAACTATTCTCTTTAAAAAAGTTTTTCTGTGGAGTTCACAAGGTCCATGGTCTCGTATAGCTTGAATATGTCTTTGGGTCGGATACCCTTTATTGGTATGCCAAGAATAAACAGGATAAAGTTTAGCATTTTCTTTCATAATTCTATCGCGTGTAACTTTAGCAATTATGGAGGCAGCAGCAATTGAAAATGATTTTGTGTCACCTTTAATAATTGTTTTTGTGTTACCGTTTGATGCGAAGGATTTATTGCCGTCGATTAATATTAAGTCGGGTGATATATTTAATTTTTCCACAGCAATTTTCATCGCAAGAAGTGATGCATTAAGGATGTTTATTTCATCAATTTTCGTGTGATCGACTATTCCGATTCCATAAGATTTTGCATTGCTTGTTATTAAGTCAAAAAGCTGTTCGCGTGTATTTTCACTTAATTTTTTTGAATCATTAATTCCGTCGATAACAGTTGATCTATCAAATATTACTGCAGCAGCGACAACCGGACCGGCTAAAGGACCTCGCCCGGCTTCGTCAACACCGCAAATAATTTTTATTTCATCGCAATAATATGAGTTATCAAAACTTTTCATTGTGCACCGATTAGTATAGCAATTAAACCTAATATCATATTTATCTTTAGTAAACCGCTCACTTTCTTAAATGTAAATAAATCCCGGTTTGTAAAAAGAAGTTTTAAAGCAAAAACAAATACCGGGTTAACAAATACCATAATTATTACAAAGTATTCAGCGTTATAAATCCCAAAAACAAACGGGAAAGTTGCGAGCAGCATCAGTAAAATTATCAAGATAGAAGTAAAATAAACCGACTTATTAATTCCGACTTTTTGCGGGAAAGTAATAACTCCTTCCGAACTATCACCTTTTATATCTTCAATATCTTTAATGATTTCCCGTATAAAATTAGTGAAAAAAGCAAACCCGGCAGGGATTAGACTTCCAATAATATTTTCCACTACAATTCCACCTAATAATAACGGTATAGAAGTAACAAATGCTACTGTAACATTACTGATAAGAATTATCTTTTTAATATGAATCGAATAAAAAAACAAAAGTAGGTTCAAAAAGAAAATAATGATTAAGAATTCAATAGAAACCAATAAAGACAAAAGAAGTGAAAACAAACCCAAGCTTGTTAAAAGATATTTTGCGAACGACAGACTTAATAAACGCTTTGGAAGTACTCTTTCCGGTCTGTTTATTTTATCTATTTCAAAATCAATAATATCGTTAAACACATTACCGGCGGCGAATGAAAACGTAACTGACAATGCTATTAAAAAAACATACAAATCAATTTGATTAATTGAAGAAGATATAAGTGCCGATATTATTACAGAGAAAAAGGTAATAAGCAGATTAACCGGACGAATTATTTTAATGACAGCAACAATTTTCATGAGGTACTTGTAATAAATAATTTCACTAAAAATAATTATGATTTGTGTTAAAGTAATAATTAATTATATATTTTCGTATCTGTAATCCTATTTTTATGAAAGGTAAAGAATGTATCGTATTGCTAAGACCGGGCAAAAATTAATGATTGAAATACTTCCCGATAAATGTGATTTCTGCGGATGCTGTGTGGGCGTTTGTCCTGAAGATGCCATCGAACTTAAAGAAGCAGAAATTAGGATAATTGATGAGCTATGTACAAACTGTTCAAAATGTATTTGGGCTTGTCCTATTGAAGTTATTGTGTTTAATAAAGACGGAGTGTTGAAGGAAGCTATTTACTAATGTTAAAAAGTCAATATGATATAATAGTAGTCGGAGCCGGTCCTGCAGGAACGGTTGCTGCACGCTTTGCCGCTATGCAAGGTGTTGATGTCTTAGTTTTGGAAAAAGATAGAGATGTTGGATATCCGGTTCGTTGTGCGGAAGCTATATCTAAAAGAAATGTTGTTCCTTTTATTGAACCGAACGATAAATGGATTGCAGCAAAAATTAATAAGTATGCATTTGTTTCCCCTAATGGCGAAGAGGTTGTAATTGAATTTGATGAAGTAAATGGTTATGTGCTGGAAAGAAGAATATTTGATTATGAACTTGGTAGACTTGCTTCTGAAGCCGGGGCTAAAATTCAAACCCGGGTTTATGTAAACGGATTAATCTTAGAAGGTGAAAAAGTTTGCGGTGTTAAAGCCGAATTTCAAGGTAAACAAATTGAAATAAGATCGAAAATTGTAATTGGTGCCGACGGAGTAGAATCAAGAGTAGGCAGATGGGCAGGAATAAAAACTCATATTGATTATCGCGATATGGAATCATGCTTTCAGGTTACTGCAGCTAATGTAGACAATGTTGATCCGGGTACGCTTTATTTTTATCTCGGTACGAACTATGCCCCCGGCGGATATTTCTGGGTGTTTCCTAAGGGCGATAAACTTGCAAATATAGGTTTAGGTATTAGCGGGGGAGATAATAAAAAACGTTCTGCTTTATCTTTTCTGAATGATAATATGAAAAAATTTTTTCCAAATGCTTCCGTGCTAACACAAATTGCCGGAGGTGTACCATGTGCATTAACATTGGAAAGAATATCAGGTGATGGAATCATGTTAGTTGGTGATGCGGCAAGACAAGTAAATCCTTTAACAGGCGGGGGAATAGGAAGCGGAATGATCGGCGGAAGAGTTGCCGGGGAAATTGCCGGTGAGGCAATTCGGAAAAACAATTTGCAACTACTTGATAATTATCATAATGCTTGGATGAAAGAACGCGGGAAATCTCATCTGATATTTGATAAATTGAAAGAGGGTATTTTTAATATATCAGATGATGAGTTTAACGATATTATTAAGAAGCTCAAAAAAATCCCTAAAGAGAAAAGAACACTCGGTAAATTTTTTGTAACTGCATTGGCAAAGAAACCCTCGCTTATAGTTGATGTTGCAAAAGTTTACGTGGTATGATTAAAATTCATTAACAATACCGAAGTGGACTTTACCTTGACCGAAACTATCTCCTTCGCCCAAAGCAAAACTAACGCTTAAAATTCCTAAACCGGTTTCTAAATTTAAACCGAGACCATAACCATACTTAAAATCCGATAGCTCCGTAATTCCTTTTGATTGATCTTCATTACGCAAGTAGTAGCCGGTATCAAAAAAAAGAAATGCAAAAGTACGCGGAGTTAATAGATATCTATATTCTAAATTCGACCAAAATGTTCGGTTGCCGAGAAATTGATTTTCACGATAACCCCGCAAAGTTGAAGTTCCGCCGAGCCGGTAATAGTCGCTAATTTCAAAAATGTCGCCCCGCATCTCTCGTGCATGCACAGCCGCCGCAACTACTTGCCTATTAAATATTTCGATAAAGTATGAGAAGTCCAATTCGAAACGCTGAAGATTAATATCAGTTTTTGTTTCCGGTGTTATAAACTGCTCAGGTCCGTTAATTGATTTATTACTGTATAGATACGAGTTAACAAAAAATAATCCTTCCGTTGGTGCATAAACATCGTCTCTGCTGTCGATTGAAAGTTTTATTCCAGTTGAAATAATACTTGAGTTAAACACCGTAAAAATGTTGTTATCATTCTCGGTAGGAATTACTGACTCTGTTGCAAAAAGTAAACTTGCGGAAATATCGTCCGTTGCCAAAAATTCAACCGCTCCTTCAAATTTACTTTGAACGTAAGTAGTATCTTGTTTGCGTTGAAAGTAGCCAAGACTTACATTGAACGGATAACTTAAAACCCAAGGTTCAAGATATTTTATCTCAAGCTCTTGAGAGAATCGATTTTCTTTCTGCCATCTAAATGCTGCTGCTCTTCCGGTTCCGAATAAATTTCTCAAACTAATATTAAGGAAACCTGTAAAAAAACCAGGTTCATTATCGTCACCCGGAACATATCCAACAATACCGTCAAAATTATTTGTTTCCTTTTCTTTAACCGTAATTTGAAGAACACCTTCATTTTGACTATTGAAATAAAACGAAGGTACATTAACAGGTTCAAAGAATCTGAGGCGATTTAATTTCTTTGGTATCGATTCAACTTTAGAATGAGAATAAACTTCGGGCGGAAAAATTCTGGCGGCACGGGTAATAACAAGATTATTTGTTTTTTCATTCCCGATTATCTCAATCTTATCAATCGTACTTTTTTGATCTTTTTCTAATGCAATGTTTATATCGACAAATATTCCCGTTGATTCTTCTTCAACAACAATTGAATTGATAGTAATATTTGCAAAAGGGAATCCTATGTTTTCATATTCATCTAAAATATTGGCGATAGCTGATTCAATTGAATATTTATTAAACCTTTCTCCAATAAAGTATTTGAATTCATTTTGTAATAAAGTTGAATCGGCGGAGTTGGCGTTAAAAAAATCTATACTTCTAATTTCCGCCGGCTTACCTTCATCAATAACAATTGAAAAATCTACAGCAGATGTATCTTCCGTTACCGTGTCTTCAATTTCAATAACAGAAAAAAAATAACCATTGTCATTTAAATTAATTGTGATGCGTGTTTTAATTGAATCTATAATGCCTTCAAAAATTGGTGAGCCGTTATTGATTTTAATCCAATTCAAGTATTGCGAAGAGGAGAAATATTTATTGCCCGAAATATCGATTGATTTAACGATTTGTGAATTCAGCGAAAAGGATAATAAAAAGAAAAAAAAATATTTAATAGTTCGGTGAGTCATCAATCAGCTTCATCTTTTTTCCTACCGGTTTAACTTCGATTAAATCCAACAAAGTTTCGGCTTCGCTCATTTTTACATTTGAGGCTTCAAGCTGTTGGGTATTGAATGAACCGAGAGCGATTCCCAATTTTAGAAAATCTTCATAAACAAGAGAACGTTCGAGTCCGTAAACAATTCCGGCAACAAAAGCATCCCCGCTACCTAAGGAGTTAACCGCATTAACTTTAGGCGGAGAGGTTTTGAAATGAAAATCAAACTTGGAAGAATAAATTTCTTTTTCACCATTAGTTATAAAAGTCATTTTAATATTTTTCTTGTATAAAGCATCTAACCAATCTAAAATATTTTCTTCGTTCAAAAAATTGATACCAAGCGAATCTTCAATTTCTTTCCTGTTGTTGTGAATTGCAAAGGGTGAGTGTTCGATGCATTCTTCCAGATGTTCACCGTATGTATCGAGTATTGAAATCTTATCATACTTATTTGCTAAACTAATCCCTTCAGTAAATATCTTTTGCGATAATTTATTCGGGGCACTTCCTGCAAAAACAACTATTGAACAGTTTTGAATTGCTTTATCCATCTTACTAATAAATTCATCTACTTCACTTTGGCTAATATTAGAATTTGGAGAGAAGAAACAAGTCAACATGTTGTTTGATTGATCAATAGGGATAGACGCATAACGGGTTTCATCCTTTGTGGAGACTGCGTTAAAATCGATAGATTCATTTTCGAGTGCTTTTCTAAGGAGTTTCCCGTTGTGTCCTCCTAAAAAGGTTAATGCGAGATTCTTTATACCGAGTTGATTAAGCTGTCTACTAACGTTAATTCCTTTACCTCCGGCATAAAAATTTTCAGAAAAAGCACGGTTAATTTTTCCAGAAGAAATATTCTTGAAGAATAATCTTCTTTCCAAGAGGGGATTTGGGGTAACGGTTAATATCATTATTATAATTTATTAATAGCGATATCTGTTCAAGTCTCTGTAATCTCTGTTGGTTAATCTATAATCACCGAACCCGGTATAATCAATAAAAACAAATTGACGGTTAATGTGATAATAATCCCACACTTCATAAGGTTTGGAATCAATTGCAAATGGCTGACGTTCTATATAATCCGGTGCACCGAGAGAAACATAAACCATTCCCATATCGGTCTGCCAGCCGTCTCTGCGATAAGCTTTGAAGTTTTTATTTGCATATTCAATTCGTCTGTAATATTCCAACATTGCTTCGTTTGCTCTTGTGTTAGGTGTCGGGTCTTTCTCTTCCCAGAATTTGAGAAATCTTTCTAATTTTTCTTGAAATGATTCGGCATTTTCTATATAAGCAATCTCACTTGATTCGGCAATATATTTCATTTGATCTACGGCTTTCTGTAAATCAGTTACACTTCTCGGTAAACCGATAACCCTTGCGTAAAAGGATTTCCCTATTCCTCCAAGCAATGTTCCGGTAGTATCTTCAATTCTAACTACTAACTCATACTCGCCGAAAGTAAACGAAGGATATTGGAGTGAGCCTAATATTTCGTTAGTACCCTCATTTAATTCTTTGATAATAGTATGTGTATAATTTTGGTTTTCATTTTTATCTTTTATACCGTAAATGATTTTTGCAACTCTATTGCTATCGGAATAAGCTTCATAATAGAAGTTTATTATCTCGTCGTTACTTTCAACAGTTTGAGAAATGTTGGGAACAAATCTTTTTCCTTCATTGGTTTGAATAATTTCCGTAATTAACAGGAGGTCGCTCAAGCTAACTTCTTCGGAAAACGGAAGAACTTCGAGAGTATGTTCGCTTGTAACGTTTCTTTTTGAATCGGTATCTTCAACAATACATCTAATAAAATAATTTCCGGGTTCAAGTTGGAAGCTTCTTAAACTAAGATTGAAATTCTTGTATGAAGAAGTTTGATTAAAACTGTTGGCAGTTACGGTCTCATCCCAAATATTACTTTTAATAATATTTGATTTGTTTTCATCAAAAATGCTGAGGTTTACAGAATATTTTGCAATAAATGTATCGCCGGATTTAATAAATTGAATATTCGTGTAGGGAACTTGTATAAAAAGGTCCACTCTCGATTTCCCTTCTTCAGTACTTTTATAATTCAAAAAATCGAGAAAAAAATTAGGTGCGGTGCTATAAACCTGAGATTTTGATTCTTTGCTTTCTTGAGCAAACGGACTCAAAAAAGAAAATAAAATAAATGTAATTAAAAAAAGTTTTTTCATTTTGTTTTTCCCCCATTTACGCTGTGTTCACCAAATAAATCATACTCATTACAGTCGTAAATGTCAACTTCATAAAAATTACCCCTAATTAAATATTGCCCATTGGGATTTACTATAATTTCGCCGTCAACTTCAGGTACTTCTCTTTCGCTACGTGCAATGTAATGCCGGTCTTCAATATCGTCAATAATTACTTTTAGTTTTTGACCGATAAGATTTTCGTTTTTCTTTAGTGAAATTTCACTTTGTATTTTCATTAACTCGGCTTTTCGTGCTTCTTTTTCATTTTGAGAAAACGGATCGCCTAAAATAAAACTCGGTGTTGTTTCTTCAATTGAATAGTTAAAAACACCCATTCTGTCAAATTCAATATTGCGAACGAAATCACATAATTCTTGAAATTCTTTTTCCGTCTCGTTTGGATAACCGACAATAAATGTTGTACGTAAAGTTATACCCGGAATTCTTTCCTTAATCTTATAAAGGAGTTCTTTTGTTCTTCTCGAAGAAATTCCACGCCTCATTGATCTAAGAACTTCATCGGAAATATGCTGAAGCGGCATATCAAGATATTTACAGACTTTCGGATTTTCTGCAATTGTTTCAATTACATCGTCCGGGAAGTGAGAAGGATATGCATATAAAAGTTTTATCCACTCAATGCCGTTGATATCACTCAATTTGTTTAAGAGCTCTGCAAGATTTCGTTTGTTGTATATATCTTTTCCGTAATCGGTAGTATCCTGCCCGATAATTATTAATTCTTTAGTCCCGTTACCGGCTAAATTTTTTGCTTCAATTAATAATTCATCAATTGGTTTAGATTTATGACCACCCCGCATCAAAGGAATCGCACAAAAAGAACAAGGATTATCACAGCCTTCGCTGATTTTTAAGTAGGCATAATGATTAGGAGTTGAAATAATTCTTTCACCTAAAAGCTCATATTTTAAGCTGCCTCCAAATTCTTTTACAACACCTTCATAGTCTTCTGTTCCGAAATATTTATCGACTTCGGGTATTTCTTTTGTTAAATCATCCATATATCGTTCGGAAAGACAACCGGCAACAACAACTTTTTTTATTTTACCTTTTTTCTTTAATTCAACAGCCTGTAAAATTGTATTGATTGATTCTTCTTTAGCTGCATCAATAAATCCGCATGTATTTATAACAATCGAATCAGCATCATCGCTTGAATCAACAAGTTCAATATTGTTTGCATTTAACTGCCTCATTAATCGTTCGGAATCCACTGTGTTCTTTGAACAACCTAGAGTAATAATATTTATTTTATTTTGTTTCATAGTCTTATTTAATTGCTAATACGAATTTAATGAAATATATCGAAAAGATAGGAAGTCTTAAAAAGTAATTCGAACTATAATGGAAGTGTCAAATAAAGATAAATAAACGGTGAGGTGAAAATAAGCGAATCAAATCTATCAAACACACCTCCGTGACCCGGAATTAATGCCGATGAATCTTTTACATCTGCATCGCGTTTTATTAAGCTTTCTACCAAATCTCCCATTTGACCTATTGTACCAACCAAACCGCCGATAACAACTGCATCTGTAATTGAAAGAAATTCTAACACGAGAAATTTAGCTGCCATCATTGTTATCAAAGAAAAAACTAAACCGGCAATTGCTCCTTCCCAGCTTTTTTTCGGACTTACACGAGGAAAGAGTTTGTGTTTACCAAATGCCGTTCCCAAAAAGAAAGCAGCTGAATCACAAATCCAAATTGTTACTAGAATGGCAATTATTAAGAAACCACCTTGGTCATAAAGTAAATATGAAAAAACGTAAAGCTCCCTTATTCCGATTAGAGTCGCAGAGAATAAACCTATATAAAAGATTCCTAAATAAGTAACTCCTAAGTTAAGAATAGCCGAAGATTTGTTATGAAAAAGTTCAAACAAGAGAAGCAGTGATGATATAATAATTACAAGTGAGAGAAAATTGATCCATTTGAAATAAAAATTAAGAACAATTACGGCAACAGATACTAAACCAATAAATATATTTGGCGAAGTAGATTTATTTTTAACTAATCGAACAAATTCATAAAAGGAAATCATAGCAATTCCAAGAACAAACAGCAAAAATAAAATACCACCCAAATATGATGCGGCTGCAATAAACGGAATTGCAATAACTGAAACGATTATTCTTGTACCGGTTTTATTCTGCGACATTATTCCTCGTTAATATTATCCTTTCTTGAATTAATGTCGTTAATAATCTCAATTGCAGATTCGGCATCCATCTTTTTTACAAGTAATTTAATTACTGCAAGATCTCCGACTGCCGGGTAATTTCTATCTTTTTGACCAAGTATTAAAGAGTCTATTTCAGCTCCAAGCAAATTAGCCTTGAACATTTCCGCTTCATAATTTTCACTTGTAGTATAAACTACCAACCAATCGGAGGGATGAACAAGATTTCCTTCGAACTCTTCTTTATCAACAAGATTTTCTCCGCAATCGGGGCAAACTACAATACCATCAACAAATTCGAGTTCACATTTGGGGCATATCATGGTAGCTCCTTTCTTTGCTTGATTTTGTTATAATTACGATTTACAAGAAAAATATATAGTATAAATAACAATAAAAAGAAAACAAAAAGAAACAAATTAGTTCCGATTTGACTTGGATCGGAAACATCGGCTTGAATAAATTCTTCTTCCCCAAGAATAAAGTAAGTCATAACAGCAATAAAATTATTGAGAAAATGAAGAAGTAACGGTATAAAAATAGACCCGCTTATATACGCCGAATAACCGAAAAAGAAACCGAGAGCAAGAAGAGCAACAAGACCATAAGGATTAAAATGATACAATGCAAAAAATATTGCAGTAATTAAAGCTGCCCAAACCGGTTTAATTCTAAATTCAAAACTTTTTTGTACATAACCCCTAAAGAAAACTTCTTCACAAATAGACGGAACAACAGCAACAACAATTACAATGAACGATGCTTCAAAAACAGTCTCACTGCGCAGAAGATCGGAATATGTTTCAGTTACAAGTTTATCTAATTGATCTAAAATAGATTTGATTTTTTCAACGACAACATATTTTTCGGCTAATAGATTTATCAGAAAATTTTGTACGTACAAATATGTTTGAAGAAGGGGAGTGATCAAAACCATTCCAACAATAAAAACAACTATTTCTTTGAATGAAGGAAGTGTAAAACGAATGATTGTACCGACATCTTCATAAATCAACTTAGCAAATACAAGAGCCGGTAGAAGAATGAACATAATCTGTCCGCCTATTGTCATTAACCGCATGGCATTTACGTTTGCCGACTTTATATCTAAACCGAAAATTAATAGGGTTAAAATGCTTCCGCCGATTTGGTATAATACAAATACTACTACCAAACCGGTAAATGCGGCTGCAATGGGAGACATTGTTGGATATATTTTTTCTTCTTGTGAGTCCCCTAGATCGGGAGATTCTTCCGGATTATTAAAGTCGTCATTCATATGGAATTTAAGATAAGAAAAAGCTTAAAATTTCTCTATCGAAAAGATATTAAAGAGTTATTTTACTTTTGAGGTAAGTTCTCCGGCAAGCCCTTCGTATGCTGTAAGTTCCGAATCAATTGAGCCGATAATTACTTTGGTTTTAACCTTTACCGGAATTTTCAATTCATCATCTGTTAGCCAAATTATAATGTTGCCTTCATTTTTGAATAAACCACCTTCAACAACAAGCGGCTCTACCATTATACAGTCAAATGTACCTGCTTCAACTTTAATTCTTTCTTTGCCGTGATAAATTACATCAAGCGGGTAAACTTTGTCATTATAAAAATTTTCCAAATGAAATCTATCGCCCGGTTTCATGTCACTAAAATCGAAAGTTCTTGTAATATAAAATGCGGAGAGAATATCGTTTACATTAGGAGGTATTTCAAAAGTTCCGCCAGTAGTTTTTGCAAATCCTCTTCTTTGATCAAAGAAAGCCGAAAAATCTTTTGTGTATTTTCCTTCGCGGATGTGCTGCTCAAAACGCCATGGGAATAATCCCTCAACATCTAAAAAAGTTTCATATCTATCTCTTACTATAAAGAATGGGTCAAATGCCGGTACGGTATTTACGCGGAAGGTAACATGGTAAACATCTCTTCCGGCTAACTTTCTAGTATTCTGAACCGCCATTTCTGCAATACCTGCGGTAACAAAACCGTATTTAACATCGAAAGTTAATTTTTCGCCTTCTTTAAATGCATTGTTTTCGATTTTTCTGAATTCCTCCGAATAAAAAGAAGAAACCAGTAACAATATTAGAGTTATATGTTTATATATATTTCTCACGTTTTTCTCAATTCAATAAATTGGTTATTTTATAAAAGACTTCATCAATATTAATACTGCTCATACAATTCAACCGTTCACATTGTTCTCTAGTACAATTTTTGCAATCAATAGAGGGGGAGAAAATTAATCTATTATGCGTGTATGGTCCCCATCTTTCAACCGAACATTCTTTTATTTTAGGATAGAATCCGACAACATATTTATTAAGTGCAGCAGCAATATGAATCGGTCCTGTTGAATTTGCTATCAACAAATTGCTTCGGTTTATTAAAGCGGTCAATTCTTCAAGATTTAGTTTGCCGGCTAAGTTATATGTGTTTTTATCAATCATGAATTTTTCGCATGTCGTTTTTTCTGCTTCCGAACCTGTTATCAGAATAGAATATTCCAATTCACGTGCCAAACGCCCTGTTAATTTAATAAAGCTTGAAATCGGGAGATCAATAGAGCTTCCACCGCTCCCAGGGTGAACAATTATAAGTTTTTTATCAACCGGAACATTAAACTCTTGTAATAATGAATCAATTTTTTGTTCACTTTTGCTGTTTATTTGTATATCAAACGATACACTACTTTTTTCTATATTTTTTATACCAAGCGGCGCCAATAAACTTAAATTATATTCTAATTCGTGTTTATCACCGCTTCTTCTATGCTCATAAATTTTATGTGTGAATAAAAATGAAAATAATCTGTAACCAGAACCGATTCTCTGCCTAATTCCCGAAAACCATACCGCAAGCGAAATTCTTAAGCGTGGATAAACTATTACGGCAGTATCGAAACTTTCATTTTTTAAAAGCGAAACAAGTTTAAAATAATTTATCCTGCCGTTTTTTACAGGTAACACTAATGTAGATTCAATGTACTTATTATTACGCGGCAGAGATTCAGTGTAATCTCTTACTAAGAATGTAATTGATGCATTTGATATGTATTGTTTTATAATTTTTGCCAAAGGCAGAGTTAATACAACATCACCTATTCGGTCGGTTCTAATAATTAATATTTTTCTTTTATCATTCATTTCTTAGAAACATAAGGATTATCTTTAATATAAAATCGCCAGAGTAAATCCACCGATTTCTTAATTCCTATACGAGTTGTAGTAACAATTTCGTTTTTCAGAATTTTTTCTCCTTTCAATAAAAATATTGGTTCTTTTGTTAAATCCAAACCGTTATCTTTTTTCTCAATTGCAAAAGCACTGCAAAACTTTGCCGGACCGTTTGTTAAAAGTTTTCTTCGTGAATAAGGTAATTCGGTTTTCCCAAATCTATTCATTTCCATGATATTAATACCATCTATTGGCTCAACTGCTCTTATTAAAATCGCAGAACCTTCATTTTTCTTACCGCAGACAATATTTGCACAAAAATGCATTCCGTAAGTAAAGTAAACATAAAGAAATCCGCCTTCGCGAAACATTACATCGTTACGTTTAGTTTTTCCATTATAAGTATGTGCCGCTTCGTCATCTTTACCTCGATAGGCTTCAACCTCAACAATTTTTCCGGTCAGATATATATCGCCTAATTTTCTAACAAATATTTTGCCCAGCAATTTAGGAGCGAGCTTTACAGGATCTTGTAAGTAAAATTCTTTCGGGATAATTGTTTTTGGTGAGATTGAACTCATTAAGATTTGCCGGGATGAATTATTTATTCATCATCTTTTTTGTTTCTTCAATTTTTTCTTTGAGATGAGCAGCTTTGTTCGGATTTATTTCAAGAAGTTTCTGATATATATCTAAAGCTTCGTTATAGTTTCCTTGTGAAAAATAAATATTAGCCAGTGTTTCGGAAATAAATTGTTTGCCCATTGAAGAGAAGTCCTCATTAATTTGATTCGACTTATTATCATCGACGGGAGGAATTTTTGCTTTACTTATAACATCCGCTAAGTTTTCAAGGTCGTCTTCCAACGATTTTTTTTCTGCATTTTGAATATCTTCTTCAATCTCAAGATTTGCTCTTTCTTCTTCAATCTTTTCCAAGTAATAATTAATCAATTCATCATCATCTATTTCCGGACGAAGCTCTTCCATGATATCGATAACTTTTCGGTATTCACCCTTTTTCGCGAGAGCTTCGACGTAAATTAATCTTGCGGTTATATAATCGGGGAAATTATGAAATCCATTTTCTAAAATTGTTATTGCTTGTTCTATGTTACCGTTTTTAAGTTCGGATTCGGCAACCCGAGCAAATAAAGGTGAATTATTGTTGAACTCGTAAATAAGTTTTATTTTATCTAAAACTTTAGTCATGCGGCAATCTTTTGTTTTTTAGTAAATGAATTCCTAAACGAAAAGTATGAAACCGAACCAAATCCGAAAAAGAACATCAGTTGAAATGGCAGTGCGGCAATTTCCATAAAATAAATTGATGCAGCTACTCCTATAAAACAATAAACTGCAAGGATCATTTCAACATAAGCTGAGCTTTCGATTTTCATATTCATAAAGTATTTATTTTTTTCAAGCGAATCGTCTTTTTTCTGAACTTTGAATTTCGGTGTACGCACGAATTCACTTTTTCTGTCAAGCAAAGCTTCAACAACCGCACGTGTATTATTTACAGCAAATCCCATACTGCCAGCCATAAATAATGGAAAGAGTGCAATCTTTTTTCGCCAATCATGATGAACATTTTTTTGACCGAACAAATAAAACACGAAAGAGCTCAAGAATGCCAATACAAAAATTGCCATAAAGTTAAAAAATGTATCATACGGACCGCTGTTCTTTATAAATATAAGCGGAACATTTAAAATACCTGCTAATAAAATGAAAGGGAAAACAATATTATTTGTTAAATGAAAAGTTGACTGAAGTTTTACACGTAACGGAATTTTTGATTTCCAAACTTCGGGGAGGATTTTTTTTGCAGTTTCAATTGCACCTTTAGTCCATCGAAATTGTTGGGCTTTAAGTGCATTCATTTCGGCTGGCAACTCGGCAGGTGTTGTAAAGTCTCGGAGATAAATAAATTTCCATCCTTTTAATTGAGCGCGGTAACTTAAGTCCAAATCCTCCGTCAAAGTATCTGCATGCCAATTACCGGCATCTTCAATACAGCTTCTTTTCCAGACGCCGCCTGTGCCGTTGAAATTGATAAAAAATCCGGAACGGTTTCTTACCGTTTGTTCGATTACAAAATGACCGTCTAATGCAAGAGCTTGAATTTTTGTTAATATAGAATAATCTTCATTCAAGTGTTCCCATCTTGTTTGAACCATTCCAACATTGTCATCTCCTAAAAACTTAAGAGTATTTTTTAAGAAATCGGGTTTGGGAATAAAATCAGCATCAAAAATAGCAACAAACTCTCCGGTTGCAGTTTTAAGACCTTCTTTAAGAGCTCCTGCTTTATATCCGGTTCTATCCGTTCTGTGAATATGTTTTATATTAAAACCCAACTTCTGTTTTTCTTCAACAGCGCGAGCAACAACTTCTACAGTTTCATCGGTTGAATCATCCAGCACTTGAATTTCCAATTGTTCTTTTGGAAAATCGATATCGCAAACAGCATCGATCAATCTTTCTGAAACATACATTTCATTATAAAGTGGAAGCTGAATCGTTACTGTTTTGTTATATGCTTCGGCTTCTTTTTCTTTTGGAATATTTTTACCGTATTTCCATTGATAATAAACCATTATAAATCCATGACTTGCAAAAATCATAAGGATTGATAATGAAGAAATATAAGCCAGTAAAACAATTTCATCGAAGTTCATTTTTCCCTCTACCAATTTGAAACAACCGCAAGAAGTATATCTTCTGTTATCTTATCGATAGCTTC
Organism: Melioribacter roseus; assembly: GCA_020724265.1. Lineage (GTDB taxonomy): Bacteria > Bacteroidota > Ignavibacteria > Ignavibacteriales > Melioribacteraceae > SURF-28. Next base: position 137,295 of record DYHH01000007.1, read on the forward strand.
TTGAATTGCTTCGTTTCTTAGTGCTATAATATCCCCTTCGTTAACATAGTCTGCATAGTTTGAAAAATTTTGTTCGAAGATGGTTGTTTTTTTAATAAAATCTCTATAGATAACTTTAACAGTAATTGTTACGCGACGCGCATCAACAGTTTCAATACCCCCTTGTGCACCCACAGAAGAGGGAGCATCGCTGATTGAAAGAATAGTACTTTCTAAAATTGCGTCGGCTTCGGTTCTTTCTCTTATTTGAAGAGAATTGTCGTCTATAAATTTAGTGATTAATTCATTTGTAAAATCCTCTCTTAAATTCGGTTCGCCTGAACCGCTGCGGTCATCAAACAAGGGTATTGCAATCGAATTAAGATGAGGAGGTATCGATGCACCGGTAAAGGAGTAACTGCATCCGGCAATAATTAAAGCCGATAAAGTGATTACAGATAATATTTTTATGCGATTACTGAATTTCATACTCTTTCAATTTTCTGTATAATGTTCTTTCGCTGATGTTTAATAATTTAGCGGCTTTTCGTTTGTTGCCGCGAGTAAAGTCAAGCGCATTTTCTATTGCATTTTTTTCTAGTTTATCAATTGGAATTACTTCATCAACACGATAGCTTCTTCCATTACTTTGAAGTTCGCTTTGATTATTAATTGCAATATCCTTCAATTCAATTAAGTCTTTTTTTATCTCAATAAGTGCGCGATAAATCATTTCTCTATCAAGTGCTTCGGGAGAACGGTTTAAATGTACCGGTAAATTTTTAATTTGTTCGGCTGCATCTCTTGTAGATAGCAGAGGAAGAAAATCTTGTTCAGTTAAAATAGATTCGCGAGAAAGCGCTGCTGCCGTTTCAACGGCATTTTTTAACTCGCGAATATTACCGGGCCATTTATAATCTAATAATAAATCCCAAGCATCTTTACTTATATTCGGTTTGACTGAATTATTATCATTTGCATAGTTTTCTAAAAAATGTTCTACCAATGCCGATATATCGCTCGGTCTTTTTCTTAGTGGAGGAATATTTAGCGAAACAGCTTTCAATCTAAAATAAAGGTCATTTCTAAATCTCTTTGCAGCGACTTCATCCTGTAAATCTTTGTTTGATGCAGCAATTATGCGAACATCAACTTTGGTAACCGTTTCGCTCCCGATACGCATAAATTCTTTTGTCTCAAGTATGCGTAACAATTTTACTTGCGTAGTTAATGGCATTTCAGCAATTTCATCAAGGAATAATGTTCCGCCATCCGCAATCTCGAAGTAACCCTTTCTATCTTCAAATGCTCCGGTGAATGAACCTTTTTTGTGACCGAATAATTCGCTCTCTAATATTCCTTCGGGAATGGCACCGCAATTAACGCTTACTAATTTTTTTTGTGATCTTTTACTTGCACCATGAATTGCCCTTGCAAATACTTCTTTTCCGGTTCCGGATTCTCCGTAGATCAACACGGAAATATCGGAATTTGCAACTTGCAAAGCTATATCGGAAAGATCACGGATCTCCTGTGATTTACCAATAATACCGAACTTATTTTGAAATTCTTGTGTGGTCATAACATAAATTTTTCAGAGCTTTAAAAATAATACAAATCGATGTGATAATTAAGTGAAATCTCAAGAAAGTGTGACATATTGTCCGTCTTCTGTAACAACAATTTTCTCTGTATCTAAAAATGTTTGATTTTTGAGAAAAACCGTAATTTTTCGTTCATCTTCATCGGAAATGTGCGTTAAAAAAATCTGTTTTGGTCTGTAAAAATTAACTACTTCTGACAGCCATTCAAGTTCGATATGAGTGGTTTCTGTTATATAGATTTCCGGTTCTCTTGTTTCAAACAAAAATAAATCCTCTTTTTCACCAATATCGGAAGTGTAAATTATTTTAGCATTTTCACCGGTCAATAAGATGCTTGCCGAAACAAAACGATTTTCATCGATTGAATTCACTTTATACTTATTTCTTATATGTGAGTTTTGTTTTGCCGTAAAATATAATTTCTTATCGACTTTATAATCTTTGTCAAATTCATAACCGAAAAATTTAATTTCAAATTCAAGTTTATCTTCAAACAAATAACAAGTATGAAGAAATTCTTTAAGGGGTTCAACAAGATTTTTGTGAGTAAAAATTTTTAACTCGTTTTTTCTATCATTCAATTTCATTTGAGTTATGAGAGTACTTATACCGCTGAAATGATCTGCATGATAATGCGTAAACAAAATTGAATCGATTGATTTAAATGAAATGTTATTCTTCAGTAATGCCTTTGAAATTCCATCGCCGCAGTCAACAAGTAATTTTGAATCGAGAGAGTCGATTAATATTGAAGAGTGATTTCGCTTAAGTGAAGTCTGCCCGGAGCCGGTTCCGATAAATTGAAGTTTCATTTTATTCTACGGTAATTACTCTGCCGTTTAAGTCAAATTTATTTTTAAGGTAAGACAAAAGCGGATCAGCTTCCGTTTCATTTTGCAAGCGACCGAATGTAACAATATTCAATAATGAACCTCCGACACTTTTTGTGCCGAGTTCAACCGGGTAACCGTCTTTTTTAATTTCATCTGCTAAATTTTGTGCATTCTCTAAATTCAAAAATGCACCGGCTTGAATTGTAAAGTTGTAACTACCGGTTGGTTCTTCAGTAATTTGTTTTTGAGGTATTGCAGCTGGTTCACTTTTAACAATATCTGCTTGATCCGGAATTGATCTATCTGCAGCTCTGATATAAGGAGAAGAGGGATAATCGGTTTTCAACTTGTTATGTAATTCTTCGGCTCTTTGATATACACCCAGTGAAAAGTAATATGAGAAAACTCTGTATAAAGAGGCATCTGCATAATTACTTTTCGGATGCTGTTCATAAATAGTTTGATATTTTTTTAATGCTGCTTCGCCCTCTTCGGTTAAAACCGCATCAAGAAAAATTACGGAAGGATCATTCGGATTGTTTTTTTTCAACGTGTTCAATCCCTCTTTGGCAGTATTAATTTCACCTTCTTCAATTGATTTTAAATAAGGGACAATGTTTGCTTCTTGAGCAAGAAATATTGAAGTGAATAAAAATAATATAATGAGTTTTTTTATCATCCCTTAACTAAGCGGTTAGGGAAATTTTCTCCCCGCTTGGATTAACAACCTCAATTAAATCACCGAACAATGTTGCAGAGGTAGCACGATTAATTTTAACTTTCACATAATCGCCGGTTTTAATTTCGTCATTTACCGGGAAGATAACAACTTTATTTGTATCGGTTCTTCCTGCCAAAAACTGATCGGATTTTTTACTCTGACCCTCCACTAATACTACTTCATCCTTGTCAATCATTTTTTGATTAATTTCATAAGAAATTGATTGCTGAAGATCAATAATGTCATTCAATCTTTTGGCTTTTGTTTCTTCGGGCACATCATCATCAATCTTATAAGCTTTAGTTCCTTCTCGCGGAGAATACTTAAACATGTAAGCGCCGTCATATTGAACATTCTGCATTACATCAAGTGTCATGATGTGATCTTCATAAGTTTCGGTTGGGAATCCTGAAATTATATCCGTTGAAAAACTAACACCGGGAATTATCTTTCTCGCTTTTTCAATTATGTTGAGATAATGTTCAACCGTGTATGTGCGGTTCATTAATTTTAATATTCTATCTGAACCGGATTGCACAGGTAGATGAATATAGTTGCATAAGTTCGGATGTTCTGCAATTGTGTAAAGTAATTTATCCGATAAATCTTGAGGGTGTGAAGTTGTAAATCTAACACGAATTAATCTATCAACATTTGCTGCAGCGGCTAATAAGTCTGCAAAATCTCTCCCGTTATCATTATATGAATTAACATTTTGTCCAAGAAGAGAAACTTCTCTAAATCCTCGTTCGGAAAGTTGCTTTATTTCATCAACTACGGATTCAAGATTTCTGCTTCGTTCTCTTCCTCTTGTGAAAGGAACAACACAGAATGTGCAGAACTTATCACATCCTCTCATTACGGATATCCACGCAGATAAACCATCTTCTCTGAACGGAATAATGTCATCATAAGTTTCGGTACGCGAAAGTTTAACCCCAATTCCTTTCTCACCGGTAAAGGCCGTATCAATTAATTCCGGTAGTCTTCGGTATTCGTCGGGACCAACAACAAGGTCAACCATTTTTTTAGATTCGACAAGGTCTTCCCGCAATCGTTCTGCCATACAACCTAAAATACCGATAACGGTTTGAGGATTTTGATCTTTATATTTTTTAAGATTGCCAAGTCTGCCGTAAATTCTTTGTTCTGCATTATCTCTTACACTGCATGTATTTAACAGAATTATATTAGCATTATCGGCTTCCGAAGTTAATTGGTAGCCTTTTTTTTGGAGAATACCCATTACCAATTCGGAATCGGCAACGTTCATCTGGCAGCCGTATGTTTCTATATATACGTTATTTTTAGTCATCTTATCTTGTTATGAGTTTTAAGAACTCAAAAGATATAAAAATTAATAACGAGTCAAAAGGTATAATACAATATTGACTATGATTACAGCGGCAAAAACAAATGAGAAGAAGAGCATTCTATTTTGTCTTTTTTTGAATTCGTGGATATTCGGAGGGTTATCGTTATATTTGTTTTTTCTGAACATATTTCCTAATTATTTTAACACGCAAAATTATAAAATGTGAATTAGATTTAATTTGATGCATATCATATTGATAAGTTTCATTCGTATTATTGATTTCTAGAAATTCTTTTCAATTTAGAAAGGGGCTTAAATGGTACTTAAAGATAAAGTAATATTAGTAACCGGTGGTTCATCCGGAATTGGTTATTCCATTGCAGAGATGGCAAAGAATAAAGAAGCGAAAGTAATAATAGCAGCTCGTAACAGAGAAAAATTAGATAAAGCAGCTAAAGAACTTTCGGCATTCCCAATTGTTTGCGATGTCGGAAATGAAAAACACGTAACAGAATGTTATAATACAATTATGAAAGAATTCGGTAGAATTGATGCTTTAATTAATAACGCAGGTTTCGGTTATTTTTCTATGTTGGATGACCTTGATAAAACAAAATTCGAAGAAGTATTTAATACAAATGTTGTGGGTGCGGCATTAATGGCAAAATATGCTGCAAGAATTTTTAAAAAACAAAATTACGGTAACATTGTTAATATCTCTTCCACAGCAGGCACAAAAGGATATGCGGGAGGTACGGCTTATTCGGCAACCAAGTTTGCATTAAAAGCAATGTCTGAATGTTGGCGAGCGGAACTAAGAGAACACAATGTTCGGGTAATACATGTTAATCCAAGCGAAGTACAAACCGATTTTTTTGTTAATTCCGGAAGAGGAAAACGAGAATTCAATCCTACAAAATTAATCGGCGAAGATATTGCTCATTCAGTAATTTCAGCTTTAGAAATGAATGACAGGGGATTTATAACAGAGTTAACGGTTTTTGCAACTAATCCGAAATAAAAAATGGATAACACCGAACTAAAAAAACAAGCAGCCGAAAAAGCCGTCGAACAAATTAAATCCGGTAATATTATTGGGCTTGGCACAGGCAGTACCGCAAATTTTGCTATTACCAAGATTGCAGAGTTGTTAAAGAATGGTATGCTAAAGAATATTGTTGGAATTCCGACTTCAAAAGCTACAGAAAAATTAGCCGAATCACTTAGTATTCCGTTAACTACATTAAATGAGATTAATGGGATTGATTTAACAATTGACGGCGCCGATGAAGTAGATGATCAACTTAATTTAATAAAAGGCGGCGGCGGTGCTTTGCTTCGAGAAAAAGTTGTTGCTCAAGCCAGTAAGAGAGAAATAATTGTTGTTGATGAATCCAAAATTTCTAAACAACTCGGAGAAAAGTGGCATGTCCCGGTTGAAGTCCTGAAATTTTCGTTTCAACTTGAGAAAAGATTTTTAGAGTCTTTGGGTGCTTCTGTTGAACTCCGAAAAGCTGATGATGGTAATCCTTACATGACCGACGAGAACAACTATATTCTTGATGCAAATTTCGGAATTATATCATCACCGGGAACTTTAGCAAGTAAACTAGAACAGAGAGCCGGAATTGTTGAGCACGGAATATTTATTGGATTGGTGCACGAGGTTATTATTGCTTCACCTAACGGAATAAGAACAATTACAAAAAAATAATTTTTTTTGAAACCTCTCTGGTAAATTAATTGTAAGAAAAACCGGCATCATTTTTTTTATATCTTTTTTTGAATTTTATTTTTTGACTTAATAAGTTTGCAGCGACTTTAATCAATTACTGAAAAGCTATGAGTATAAAAGTAGAAAACCTCACCAAAAAGTACGGCACACAAAGAGCAATCGATAACATTTCATTTGAAGTAAAGGAAGGAGAAATCCTGGGATTTCTCGGTCCAAACGGAGCCGGTAAAACAACAACAATGAAAATCATTACATGTTTTATGGCTCCATCAGATGGAGACGTTAATGTTGACGGTTATTCGATTCATGAACATCCTGATTTAATAAAGAAGAAAATCGGTTACCTGCCGGAATCAAACCCGTTGTATCATGATATGCCTGTTTTAGAATACCTTGAATTTGTTGCTGAACTTCAAGGTGTGCAAAAAGATCAGATCAAAAAAAGAATTGTAGAGATGGTGCGTGTTTGCGGATTGAATATCGAGAAACATAAAAAGATCGGTGAGCTCTCGAAAGGTTATCGCCAGCGTGTCGGTCTCGCTCAAGCCATGATTCACGATCCCGATATTTTAATTCTTGATGAACCTACAACCGGACTTGATCCGAATCAGATTGTTGAGATAAGAAAATTAATACGCGAACTCGGTAGAGAAAAAACTGTAATTCTTAGTACTCATATTTTGTCGGAAGTTGAAGCTACATGTGACAGAATTTTGATTATCAACAAAGGAAAAATTGTTGCAGACGGAACGCCGGATAGTTTAAGAAATAAAGCTCAAGGACAAGAAATTCTTCGTGTGCAGATTTTAGATGCGTCAAGCAAGGATGAAATCATCTCTTCATTACAAAGTATTGAAACAATTGGAATGGTTGATCCCGTTCAGAATAATGAAAATACTTTTGTTGTCAATAGTAAACCAGAGCATTCATCACGCAAAGATATTTTTAATCTTTGTGTTTCAAAAAATTGGGTGTTGAATGAAATGTCCCCGATCGAAACAAAATTAGAAGATATATTTAGAGAATTAACAACAGATTAATTATGAAACCAGTTTGGATAATAACTAAAAGAGAACTTCGAGCATTTTTTGATTCGCTTATTGCTTATATAATGATAACGGTCTTTTTAGGACTAAGCGGATTTTTTACATGGTTGTATGGTTCGGATATATTTTTATTGGGACAGGCAACTTTACAGCCTTTCTTTTCGGTAGCATATTGGACACTGTTCTTCTTCATTCCTGCATTAACAATGAAAATGCTTGCCGAAGAAAAACGAAGTGGAACACTTGAACTACTTTTAACAAAACCTGTATCGGATTGGCAGGTTCTTCTCGGTAAATTTTCCGCATCATTATTATTGATTGTAATAGCATTGGCATTGACAATCCCATATTACATAACTGTTTCGTCAATCGGGCCTGTTGATCAGGGTGCAGTTTGGTGCGGTTATCTCGGAATGATTTTAATGAGCATGTCTTATATAGGAATCGGATTGTTTGCAAGCAGTATAACAAATAATCAAATAGTTGCTTTTCTTACCGCACTTTTTATTGGAATGTTTTTCCTAATAATTTTTAATGTACTAGCAAATAATTTTACCGGGAACCTTGCGCAGTTATTTCATTTCTTAAGTATCTCAACTCATTACGATTCAATCTCGCGCGGGGTTGTTGATACTAAAGATATAATCTATTTCGTTTCGATTGCTTTCATTGGTTTAACTTTAGCAGAATCCGTTTTATCAAAAAGAAATATTGTTGAGAATTAATAATTATGCTGACTAAAAGAAAAATTCAAATATCAATAGCGTTTGTAATCGGGATTGTCGTTTTAGTAAACTTTATCTCCGATAAATATTTTATTCGATTAGATTTTACAGCAGACCAACGATACAGTTTGAGTGATGCAACAAAGAATATTTTGGAAGACTTATATAATCCCGTTACGGTAACTGCATACTTTTCAGAAAATCTTCCTCCCGATATTGCAAAAGTACGGAGAGACTTTAGAGATTTATTGGTTGAATACTCAACTCGTTCCGGCGGCAATTTAGTTTATGAATTTGTCAACCCCGGCGACGATCAGCAGAAACTTATGGAAGCTCAGCAAAACGGTATTTCTCCTTTAATGATTAATGTTCGGGAGAAAGACCAGATGAAACAGCAGCGCGCTTTTCTCGGAGCAGTTATTCAAATGGGAGATAGAAAAGAAGCCATACCGTTTGTAAGACCGGGCGCTGCAATGGAGTATGAACTTTCTTCGGCAATTAAAAAATTATCCGTGGTTAATAAACCTAAAATTGCTCTGCTTCAGGGTTACGATGAGCCTACATTAGGTGAAATTGCACAAGCACATAACAAACTTCAAGTTATGTATGATGTAGAATCTTATAGGATTACGGATACAACGGTTATTCCAAGCAGTTATGAAGCGTTAATGATTATTGCACCAATGGATTCAATACCGCAGAGCCATTTGAACCAACTTGATAATTACTTAAACAACGGCGGTAAATTACTTCTTGCATTAAATAGAGTTGACGGTGATTTGCAAAATGCACGCGGTGTCGAAATCAATACCGGGTTGGAAAGTTGGTTAAGCCGAAAAGGAATTACAGTTGAAAACAAATTTTTAATTGATATTAATTGCAGCAACATAATGGTGCAACAGCAGCAAGCCGGATTTATTATGAATACCCCGGTTAGATTTCCTTATTTGCCGATTATATCTAATTTTTCCGATCACCCGATTACAGAAGGCTTGGAACAAGTACTATTTCCTTTTGCAAGTCCGTTGTCATTTAATCCGCAGGATACTTCTGTTTATATTACTCCATTAGCTTTCTCTTCCAATAAATCGGGAACGCAGGGTTCAACAGTATTTTTTGATGTGATGAAACAATGGTCTCAAAGTGATTTTAACTTATCAAACTTGCCAGTTGCAGCTTCTTTGGAAAAAGGGGATATGAGAATTGTCGTTTTCGGTGACGGTGATTTTATTATTAACGGAAGCGGTCAAAACCAACAGCAGTTGAATGAAGACAATGTAAACATTTTTGTAAATGCAATTGATTGGCTTGCAGATGATACCGGGTTGATTCAACTTAGAACTAAAGGTGTTACAGGAAGACCAATTGATCAAAGTATTGAAGAAGGAACAAAAACTTTACTGAAATATATCAACTTCCTGCTGCCAATTATTGCCATTATTGCATACGGTGTATTCCGTTTCCAATTAAAGCGTAAATTGAAAAACAAATTAATGAATGTTGATTATGCTTAAAGATACTTCAAACAAAAAATTAGGAATTGTTTTTGGAATACTTTTAATAATTGCATTGGTAATTTTTATTTCCGACCCCGGGTCAAATGAAAGAACTTTCCGTTCCGAGCTTGTGAAAATTGATACAACTTCCGTAACGCAGATTGTTATTTACGCAAAAAATAAAGAAGGCACACCGGTAAAATTATTTAAAGAAGATAGTTCATGGAAAGTGCAGCTTGAAAATGAGAAAATTGCTTCAGTTCCAAAGAGTAAAATCGACAATCTACTTTCTCAATTGATTCAAATAAAACCAGAAAGATTAGCGGGAAGAGGAGAGGCAAGTTATAATGATTTTGAAGTTGATGATTCCGCTACAAGGGTTGAAGTGTATGAAGGTTCCAATAAAACTCTCGACCTGTTAATCGGTAAATTTACATTCCAACAGCCGAGAACAATGAAATCTTTTGTGAGATTAGCTGAAGATACGGATGTTTATGAAGTTGACGGGTTCTTAAGTATGACATTTAATCAAGATGCAAATTCATATAGGGATCAAACCGTTATTAATGATAATGTAAATAATTGGAACAGCTTGGCATTCTCTTATCCCGCCGACAGTTCCTATCAAATTGTAAAAGTTGATAATGTTTGGCAGCTTTCAAACGGTACAATGTTAGATTCGGTAAAGACCGAGACCGCATTAAGACAATTAGCTAATCTCCGCGGCTCTGAATTTGTTGATATTGATGAATCCGAATTACCTCTTCCCGAATTCAAGTTGACTGTAATAAAGAACAATAATGATCAAATAGAAGTCTTCGGTTATAAAGTTGCTGATAAAGTGATAATCAATTCATCCCAAAATCCCGAATCTTATTTTGACGGAAATGAAGGTAATCTCTTCGGACGTGTTTTTATAGGAATAAAAAAGTTTACAAATTAATTACACTGAGAACCACAAAGAATTTCTCCGTGGCTCTCTGTCCTTTCTCTGTGAAACTCTGTGTTACTTAGTGACAATTGACTCGCGCGAATAATTATTATTCGCTATTTCATACAAAGTTCTAAAAGCAAGTTTAGTGATCTCTTCAAAGAGAACATGATTTAAAGTTTCCGGCTTATCGGTTGTTGAATGAAGATGAGTATAACTGAATCTGCTTGCAAAATATAAACCGGGGATTCCCAGATTATGAAACGGTGATAGATCGGCACCGCCGCCAGCCCATGTTGCATCTACTGATAGATTTGCATTTTGCTTATCAAGTTCACGAGCTAAGTTCCATAAATTAGGAACGCTTTTCCCATTGCCGAGTTGAATGCTGTCGCCATGCCCAACACAATCCATATTTAACATTGCAGTAATTTTCTCTTTATCAACCGGAAGGTTATCGGCTAAAAATTGTGCACCTTCCAATCCCGATTCTTCATTAGAAAATAGAGCGAATATTATTGATCTTTTTGGATTTACTTCTTGAGTAGCAAATGCTCTTGCAATTTCTAATACCGCAGCGGAACCGGAGGCATTGTCATTTGCACCGGGAAAGAATATCTCCTTTCCTTGCTGTCCAACATGATCAAGATGCGCACCGAGAATTACATATTCATCTTTTAACTTTTCATCACTTCCGGGAAGAATACTAATTATGTTTACTGTTTCCTTTTCCTTTTCATACTTTGCGTTTACAACAATTTGTACTTTCGAATTTGATTCAACCGAAAAAGGTTTCTTCTCTTCATCTATTTTTGTTTGGAGTTCGGTTAGTGTATAACCTGAATTTTTAAATAGATCATCGGCAACATGTAAATCAATATGAAGCTGTGGGAAATCCGTTAGCTGTTCGCCGCTTCCGTGTAAAACACTACCAATTGGTTTTCTCGGATTTTGATCATTCGGAAATGAAACAAATAATATTGCTTTAGCTCCATGATTAGCGGCAACTATCGATTTAGGGCGGGGAGTTCCTTCAGGCCAATTTTTATCATTAATTTTCCATCTCGGATTTTCTTTGAACACCATTACAATTTTATCTTTCACATCGATTCCGGCATAATCATTATAACCAATTTCTTCTGATAAGATTCCATATCCGGCAAACACTATTTCTCCGGTAAGATCTCCAGAACCGGTGAAACCGCGAAATACATAATCATCGCTAAGCTTGTATTCTTTTACAATTTTGTCATCCTCAATTAGATTTAGCGAACATGGCGGGAAAACTTCATTATACTCAACATTAAATTTTTGGAAATATGATTTGCCTTGAAACGGCTGCAAACCAATTTTGCTGAATTCATTAGCTATAAATACTGCTGCTTTATAATAACCTTCGCTACCGCCGAGTCTTCCTTCAAGTTCTTCGCTTGCAAGGTACTCAACAGTCTTCATAAGATTTTCGGATTTTATGAAATCGGATTGTGCAAAAGTTAAAGCAGATATCAAAATAATCAGTATAAATCGGTACATTGTTTCCTCAATAAATATGTTACAATTGTTCAAAAATAATAAAATTAGATAGGACTTCGTTATATCGAATTAATTTTATTTATTTTCCTTATAGGTGAAATTATTGTATATGTTTGGTAGTTTACCATTCACAACGATCTTAATTAAATTGGGATTAAATTCTGATTAACCAAAAGAGAAAGGATGTTGCTTTGAATATTCTTTTAGTTTATCCGGAAATTCCTAAATCGATAATTCAGTTTACGGATATGGTAAAAGTAGCGGGACGGAAATCTGCATTCCCGCCGCTTGGTTTACTTACAATTGCTTCACTTTTGTCTGAGCAATGGAATAAAAAGTTAGTTGATTTAAATACCGCACCATTAAATGAAAGTGAAATTATTTGGGCTGACTTGGTTTTTATCAGCGCGATGAATGTTCAATCAAACAGCGTTCGAGAATTAATCGAAAGACTTAATCATTACGATAAAACAATTGTCGCAGGCGGGCCATTGTTTACACATGAGTATAATGAGTATGACGGTGTAGATTATTTTGTATTAAATGAAGCCGAAATAACCCTCCCACAATTTTTAACCGATTTAGAAAACGGTAATCCTAAACATATCTATAAATCCACCGAGTTTGCCGATGTTCACAAAACACCAAACCCTATGTGGGAGCTGGCAAACTTAAAGGATTATCTCTATGCAGTTGTTCAGTATTCGCGCGGATGCCCATACCTTTGTGATTTTTGTGATGTAACCGCACTCTTCGGAAGAAAACCGAGAGTTAAAACACCGGATCAGATAATAAATGAATTGGACAGTTTGATTGCCCACGGTAATAACGAACAAATACTTTTTGCAGACGATAACTTAATCGGCAATAAAAATTTATTAAAAAAGGAACTCTTGCCTGCTTTAATAGAATGGCGAAAGAAGAACCCGTATGCACCCGGTTTTGCAACTCAAGTTACAATTAACTTAGTCGATGATGAAGAGCTTGCCAAGCTAATGTTGGAGGCTGGCTTCCGTCATATACTTGTGGGAATAGAATCAATTGATGAAGAGTCCCTTATTGCAATGAAGAAGAAACAAAACACGCGGCGAAATATATTAGAGGATATTCGCCATTTGCAAGAATTGGGATTTATAATAACTGGTACATTTATAGTCGGGTTAGACACGGATAAACCGACAGTTTTCGATGATGTAATTAATTTCATTCAAGAAAGCGGAATTGTTCTTTCTATTGTAAATATTCTCAAAGCCCCTCCCGGAACGGAATTATACGATCGAATGAAAAGTGAGAATAGATTACTCGATACTTTTAAGTTTGGTGAAGAAGCAACCAATGTAATTCCCAAAATGGGAATGGAAAAACTGAAGTCAGGTTACGAAAAAATAATTAACCGGATTTATTCCCCGGAAAGTGTTTACAAACGTATTGAAAAATATTTTGAATTGGAAAGAAAGTATAAAGTTCAACAGCCGCTTAAAAGGAAAATAACATTAAAAGATATATTTACAGCGCTAAGAATTTTTTATATACTCGGCTTTGCTGATAATAATAAAAAATTTTTTTGGAGACTCATTTATAAAACATTAAGAAAGAATTACAATTACCTGGATTTAACGATTCTATTTTCGTTGATTCTTTACCAGTATAGTATCTTACGGGAGGAAAATATAACTGAAATAAAACGTTATTCTGAGTTAGCTGCATAATAAATTTACATTATCGGTAAAGTTTTCTATTTAAAATCTTCCTGCAATTTTTGTATTACATTTCCAACATTTACCGTCTTTCAGTTTAATATCAATCACGGAATGCCAATCTCTTATAATAAGAGGTTCTTTGCAATTTTGGCAGTAAGTTGTTTGTCCCTCCAGGTTATGAATGTTACCGACATATACATATTTAATACCGCTGTTAAGTGCAATATTTCTTGCCATGTTTAAAGTCGAAGTCGGTGTTCTTGTTTTATCCAACATTTTAAAATCGGGATGGAAAGCCGTGAAGTGAATCGGAACTTGATCGCCGAGGTTTTCTAAAATCCAATCGCACATTTGTTGAATTTCTTCAGGTGAATCGTTTTCATCGGGTATTAACAAAGTTGTAATTTCAAACCAAATATCGGTTTCATGTTTTAACCAATAAAGTGTATTTAATACATCATCAAGATGTGAAAAAGTAATTTTGTGATAAAACTGTTCGGTAAAAGCTTTTAAATCCACATTTGCTGCATCGATATATTTGTAAACATCTTTACGTGCTTCTTTATCAATGTAACCTGCCGTAACCATTACGGAATTTATTCCTTCTTCTCGTGCGAGTTTAGATATATCGATAACATATTCACCGAAAATAGTCGGATCGTTATATGTAAAAGCTATTGAAGGAGTTTTATATTTTTTTGCAATTTTTATTACATCGTCCGGTGAAGCTTCAACCGAACGAAGATCATCATATTTCGATTTACTGGTTGTCCAATTTTGGCAGAACTTACAACCAAGGTTACAACCGGCTGTTCCAAAACTTAATATATCGGTGCCGGGATAAAAATGACTAAGCGGTTTTTTCTCAATCGGGTCAACAGCAAAACCGGTTGGTCTTCCGTAACCGATTGAATATAGTTTTCCGTTTATGTTCTCACGAATGAAGCAGAATCCTTTTTGTCCTTCTCCAATAGTACAATAGCGCGGACAAAGCGTACAAAGGATTTTCCCGTTATCTTTTAATTCCCACCAAAGTGCTTCTTTATTCTTTAATATACCCCCGGGATTTTCCATGATAAAATGTGAATCCTTTATTTTTTACAAAACAAAATTAAATCAACAAATCCCGGGGATTTTTCGATTAGAATGAGTTTGACAAAATATTTTAGTTACTTAAGTAGCTGGGTAAATCCCGGGGATTACCAAAAAAACTAAATCACAGCAAAGCGCATCCAATTTTCTCTTCCTTGTTCGTTATATGGTGCACCTGATGTAAATATAACAACATCTCCTTCTTTTACAAGTCCTTTATCCTTGATAATTCTTGTTGCCGATTCAATTGCCTTTTCTTCCTCCGAACAATCTTCTAAATAATGCGGAAAGATTCCCCAATAAAAATTAAGGTTGTTTAGAGTTTTATAATTATTAGAGATTGCAATAATGGGGGAGTCTGGTCTAAACTTTGAAATAACTCTTGCCTTGCGTCCGTGATTTGTAAACACAACAATGCAAGCAGCTTTAACTTGCTCAGCAATAGTTGAAGTCGACCGTCCGAGTGAATCGAAAAGATTATCAACAATAGCTTCCGGAATTTTATAACTCGTTTGAATTTTGTAGTCTCGATGTTTCTCGGTTTTTAGGAGAATGCGGTTCATTATTTTTACAGCTTCAACCGGGTATTTACCAATTGAAGTTTCTGCACTCAACATTACAACATCGGTTCCATCCCAAACTGCATTTGCAACATCGGAAGCTTCGGCTCTTGTCGGTACCGGGTTATTTACCATAGATTCAAACATTTGCGTTGCGGTAATTACTAGTTTACCAACTGAATTACATGCACCTATTATTTGTTTTTGTATTATTGGTACATCTTGCGGAGGAAGTTCAACTCCCAAATCACCGCGAGCGACCATAATTCCATCTGCGACTTTTAAAATTTCATCAAAACTATCAACAGCTTCTTTCTTTTCAATTTTGGCTAATACCGGGATATTATAGTTTTTCTCTTTAAGCCATTTTTTAAGTTTAAGAATATCATTCGGACTTCTAACAAATGAAAGAGCGACAAAATCAATATGATGATTAACTCCAAAGTCTATATCTTGAAAATCCTTCTCGGTAAGTGAAGGCGTACTTAATTTCATACCCGGAAGATTCATTCCCTTTCTCGGTTTTAGAATTCCACCTTCAATAATTTCGCAAACTAATGAATCGTTTTTCTTTTGTTTTACTTCAAGACTTATCATTCCATCATCGATTAATATTTTATCATTTACCTCAGCATCACCAATCAATTCATTATATGAAGATGAAATAATTTTTTGTGTTCCTAAAATATCTTTATTAGTTATTTCAATGGAATTACCGGCAGTAAGTTCTATTTCCGGTTTGCTTAGTTCTCCGATTCTTATTTTCGGACCTTGCAAATCCTGTAGTATTGGTATATGCAAACCAAGTGTGGATTTTACAGTATTAATTTTTGTAATAAGATCATCAAAATAATCGTAACTACCGTGAGAAAAATTTAAACGGAATGCATCAACGCCGGCATAAATTAATTGTGTTAACTTTTCTTCGGAATCACTAGCCGGACCAATTGTTGAAAGTATTTTTGTTTTTGCTAATCCTTCAATCACTTTTTACCTTTTGCTGTTTTAGATTTTGTATGTGATGATTGTTTTTGTTGTTTTGGTCGTGATAGTTTATGCATCTTTTCAAGTTTCTTTTCTACTTTCCCGAATACAGAATTTAATTCAAAATTACCTCTTGCTGTTAATTTGCCGGCTTTTACACCGGTTAATATTTCTATTGCTTCTTCAACTTTTTCAACCGGGTAAATGTGAAATTCTTTATTTAATACTGCATCTATAACTTCATCTTTCAGCATTAAGTCTTTTACATTCTGCTTGGGAATTATAACACCTTGTTTTTTATTTAAACCGACAGATTTACAAATATCAAAGAAACCTTCTATCTTTTCATTCACACTACCGATGGGCTGTATATCTCCTTTTTGATTGACAGAGCCTGTAATAGCTATATATTGTTTCAAAGGAATTTCCGATAGACAGGAAATCAAAGCACATATCTCCGTTATTGAAGCGCTATCTCCGTCAATCATTCCGTAACCTTGTTCAAATACCAAACTAGCGTTGAAAGATAAAGGTACTTTATTTCCGAATGTTCCCTTGAAGTAACCTGTAATAACAAGTACACCTTTATTGTGAGTATTTCCACTTAAACCGGCTTCGCGTTCAACATTAATAATATTTCCGTTTCCCAATGATACGGATGCTGTAATACGGGTAGGTTTGCCGAAAGAATAATTTCCGTTGCCGTAAACCGCTAACCCGTTTACCTGACCGATACGTTCACCTTTTGTATCAATCATAATTGAACCGGTAGTAATCATTTCGGAAACTTTCGATTCATAAAGATTGTGTCTTTCTCTTGCGGACTTGTAAGCCTGGTTAACATGATAAGCTGTGACAATATCGTCTCCGTTATCTTTTGCCCAAAAACTTGATTCTCTTGTAAGATCTGTTATGTAAGCAAAACGTGTTGTAAGTTTATTTTTTTCTCCTGCATAACGAGCTCCGTATTCCGCAATCTTTGCAATTGCTGTTTTATCAAACTCAAATAAGTTTTCATTTTCAATAAGTTTCTTTATTATTCGTGCATATTCATTTAAAGCCGTGTCGGTTAATTTCATTTCATAATCAAACTCGGCTTTTATTTTAAATATTTTGTTGAAATCATCTTCGTAATTAGAAAGTATTGAATAGACATAATTATTGCCTACGAGAATAACTTTTGTTTTTATTTCAATCGGTTCAGGTTTTATTATACTTGGTGAGAATTGGTAAAAGTTTGCAAGGTCTTGAATTTCAAGTTTCCCGTAAAGTAAAACTCGTTTTAATGCTTTCCAAACACCGGGTTCACTGAATGCATCCATTGCATTGATTACAATATAACCCCCGCTTGCACGTAATAACGAACCCCCTTTAATGCGTGTGAAATCTGCATACCAACCACCTTGTCCATCGGAATATTTTTCTATTGTACCGAATAGATTGGTATAAGTTGGACTTGTTTCAATATAAACCGGACATTGTTTTGTATTGGTATTATCAAGAATAATATTCACTTCGTAATCTTTTAGATAATCTACAATAAAACCGACATCCGATTTTTCTTGAGCAGGTTTTACACCTTTAAAAACTTCAAGATTAGTGTTAATGTTTTCTTTAACTTTCTCTAAATATTCCGAGACGGATTTATTCTTGTAAACAGCTTTAAGATGACCGATCACAGCATTGATAAGATGTTCAACTTCATTTGCTTCAAGTTTGGAAATTGCATCACGTAAATCTTGACTTCGTTTTAAACTATTCTTAAAAAGTGTTTGCAATTCTTGTTGAAACTCACCGTACTTAAGTATAATTCTTTCCGCGTCTTCTTTTGTAATTTTCTTTTCTTTAACATACTGTTCAAGCTGTTGAACCATTACCGGCTGCTCTTCAATAATTGCAAGGATCTCTGGTCGCGGAACTTCACCGACTTTTATTTGCCCTAATGTTAATCCTTCTTTATTTAATAGAGCTTCAAATTCATTTAACATTTTTTGTTGTTCTTCAGAGTAACTTGCAATCACATTCTTTTTAATTTCTAAAAAAGATTCACTTTCTAAAGCTTGCGGAATATGTTCTTGAAGATATTTAATAGAATCAAGTAAGTCTTTTCTGAACTTGCATGCTTTGCCTGCATTAAACTCCAAAAGTTTCGGTCGGTCAACATCTTCAAAATTATTTACGTATGCATAGTCTTTCAGGTTAGAACATTCTGGTGAAATTGTCTCTAACATTGATTTTATAGTATACATCTTGCCGGTTCCGGAAAGACCGGTAACAAAAATATTATAACCGGGACTATCCATATCCACACCCAGTTTAAGAGCTTTTAACGCCCGCTCTTGACCAACAACACCTTCAATAGGTTTTACTTTAGATGTAGATTCAAATTCGAAAATATCGGGGTTGCAGTACCACCGAAGTTCTTCCGGTTTTAGTTCTTTTGGTCTTGGAGCTTTAAGATTTGCCATCGGTTTACCATACGTTTATTCGAAGTGTAATTCAAAAATAATATAAAAATTGTTGTGTTTGAAATAGAGCAAAAGCTTTTCACTTTAATTGCCCTTAAATAGAAGAAGTCGGATTTTTGATATCCATTATTAAGTAATTGAAGTAGAACTACGAAAAAGATTTACTTTTTTGAATTTGTTGTATAACTTGCTAAAATTAAAATACTCAAGTTTTCTTATGATTAATAAAAAGTATATTCTGATTTTATCTTTACTGATTGCGAGTATTCTTACCATAATTTTTACTGCTTATCTTTATCAACTTGTTTATCCTTTAAAACTCTCAACTTCTTTCGAAAGAAAAGCAAGACAAATAACATTGCATGATTATAACAAATCCGGAACAAGTGAGTTTATTGAAATTGTTAATAAAGATTTTGCTAATAGAGCAATTCTAATATTTCAAAAAAATCGAGATGTATTTATTGAAGAGTTTTCAGTTAGAGGTAGAACAGAATTAAGATGGAATAGTTTTGATGATATAACTGACGATAAAAATGATGATGCAATTTTCTTTTCGGTTGATAATGATTCTCTCTTTCTCTCAATTATTGATTTACATTCTCTGCAATTCATACAAAAAGAACAATTCATAATTGCGAGAGAGGAAAATGACGAAATGTTTTGGGATTTATCTTGTTATTACATTGGAAGTATTGAGGACGATTTATTTTTCTTTGTTGGCTCAGGATACTCTAAAAAACCGCGAGTATTTCTTAAATATAATTTAGCATCTCAAACAGTAACAAAGAGCTTTTATGTTGCAAGCACCTTTGTTGATTTTGATATCGTTGATATTAATAACGATGGTATTATGGAGATTATCGCTATAGGAGCGGGAACAGGTAATAGACCGGGTGAAGATTACTCCGATATGACAAGTTGGTTGTTTTTGCTTGATCAAGATTTAAACTTTGTTTTACCGCCAATTAACAGGGGAAGTTATCCGGAAGCCGGATTATTGTATACGTTAGTATCTAAAAATAATGAGCATAAGATTATATTATTACAAACTTTTTCCGGTAGTATAGGTAAGCGGGTAAAACTTCAACTGTTAGACGAATCATTTAGGACGATTAACACAATAAGTCATAACGGTAACATTGCAAACATAAAAACAATCGAAATAGATAATGAAGAATTTGCAGTTTTTGTTTCAAACGCCGGAGAAATAAAAATAATCGATGCTGATTTAAATGTAGTTAAAGAAGCCGCATTTAATTCTAAGGATGAATATTCAATCAGAATAGTTGACATTGATTATGATGGATACAATGAAATTTTTCTGCTCTCATCAAACGATATGTATATATATTCGGAAAACTTGGAACCTATATTATACAGGAAATTATTAGAAGCACCCACTTGGGAAAATAATCATATATCTTTTTATCAAAGTAATAAACTTGGTGAAGCCGGAATATTATTGAATTCGCACAATGGTTTTAAGTTTTATTCTATCTTGAAAAATATTCATTATAGACTATTACCACTATATTTAATTGCCTTCTTCCTTTTTACATTTGCTTTAACATTCATCACATTAAAAAGTTATAATAGTTTTCTCATTAACTCGTTTAGAAAAAAACATATTTTGAAAAATTATTCTTATGCAGTATTCTCAGGCGATGGAAAATTAATTGAATCATCTCACAAGATGAAGACATTTTTCAATGCAGACTCAATCGAAGAATTATTTCATGCTGTTAATGTAAAGATGAGTCTAAAAGAATTCATTAAAGACTTAAGATCGAACGATAACAAGAAAATAATTCAGCATAAGGAAAATGTTCTAAAATTTGAACTTATCGAAGCAGATAATTTCATTCATGATTCGTTAATTTATTTAGTCATCGAATCGAAAGAAATAGAAGAAAGCTCAAAACTTGGTTTATGGGCAAAATCAATTCAAAAAATTGCACATGATATAAAAACACCTATTTCATCGATACTATTAAATCTGAAAGCTGTAGGCATTAGGCTTGATAAAGTTGTCTTTGATAAAAAGGATGAGATATTGAGTGATATTGATGTTATTCAATCCGAATTACAGCGGGTAAATAAAGTAACAAGAGGTTTTCTTTCTTTTACTAATCTTGATACACCAAAACTAAAAATTACAAATCTCCGTGAGTTAATCGAAGATGTAATCAAAACCTTCTCCCACTATATAAATAATGGCATTGAAATTGATGTTGACATAGAAGAAGACATTTATCTGAATATTGATGATTACCAATTTCGAGAAGTATTCCAGGTACTTATTGAAAATGCAATTGACTCAATGAACACTGAAGGTATAATAAATATTTCAGCCGAAGTTTGCGATTCCGAACCAAATAGTGTTAGTAATAGAATTTTAATTTCAGTTGAAGATCATGGTGTTGGAATAGATGAAAAAGTAATCGATAGAATTTTTGATCCTCATTTTACATCAAAACCAACAGGTAACGGATTGGGTTTACCAATTGCCAAACAAATAGTTGAATCACATAAAGGCACAATTGAAGTTTATTCTAAAGTTGGTATTGGAAGTACATTCAAAATATTTTTGCATATAGAAAAATAAAATTATGAAATACAAGGTTCTTGCCATAGATGACGACAATGTACTCCTATCATCAATTAAAAAAACATTAGAACTTACCGGATATGATGTTAATTCTTTAGACGATCCCACTAAATTTGAACTTCTGGAAGAAATCAACAACTATCATGTAATTTTACTTGATATAAAAATGCCGAAAGTTGACGGTCTAACTTTACTTGGTAAAATACATTCTACGTATCCCCACATTCCCGTAATAATGATTTCCGGAGAAAGTGATATAAAAACAGCCGTTCAATCATTGAAACAAGGCGCTTATGATTTTATTGAGAAACCTATAGATCCGGATAAACTAATAGTTACGGTTAAAAATGCCGCTTCTATAAAAATTCTTTATGATCAAAATCTGAGAATGCAAGAAGAATTATCCGACCAATATAAAATTGTATATAAAAGTATATGGATGGAAGATATACTGCATAAAGTAAAGCATATGGCATCTACGAAAGCTAAGGTAATGATTTACGGTGAAAGCGGTACCGGCAAAGAGTTGATTGCGAGAGCTATTCACAAATTGAGTGATAGAAACAATAAACCTTATGTAAAAATTAATTGTGCATCAATCCCTTCAGAATTATTGGAGAGTGAATTTTTCGGTCATAAGAAAGGATCATTTACAGGTGCATTAAATAATCATGAAGGTAAATTTATTCAAGCTGATGGCGGTACACTTTTCCTTGATGAAATCGGTGATATGGATATGCGGCTTCAATCAAAATTACTACGTGCAGTCGAAGACTCGGAAATTGAAGTTATCGGAAGTAATAAAACCCGTCATGTTGATGTTAGAATAATCTGTGCAACAAATCAAAATCTGCAAGAACTTGTTGCACAGGGGCGATTTAGAGAAGACTTATATCACAGGTTGAATGTAGTAAATATAAAAATTCCTCCCCTTCGTGATAGAAAAGAGGATATCCAAACATTAGTTGATTATTTTATTCAGAAGTTTAATCAAGACTATAACAAAAAAGTTCAAGGAATTAATACTCGTGCACTCGGTCTATTAAAAAGTTATAATTGGCCCGGTAATGTTCGCGAGCTTAAAAACTTAATTGAAAAGACGATTATCTATTGCAGCGGGAACACAATTACTTTTGAAGATATAATTAATTCTTTCGATGAAAATATAATTAGACAGCTCGAACAAAATGCCGAGCATAAGGAATTCAATTCACTTAAAGAAGCAAGACAAGAATTCGAGAAACAGTATATCAAAAAAATTCTCGAAGAATATGGTTGGAAAATCCAAGAAACTGCAGCTGCACTTGGTATAGATCGGACAAATCTATTTAAGAAGATGAAGAGTTATGAAATACTAAAAATAAATTAGTAGTACTTCTAATTCTATCTCTTACCGAAATAATCAAACTTACTTTAACACAACATGTTGCAAAAAACACATCATCAAAGTGAATTCATGTGTATTAATTGCAACCCATTCTGACAAACACGAAGTGATTAGCTGTATTCTATCTTGGTACTTTCTTTGATATTTCTTTTAGGACAAACAACTAAAGGAGTATCGATGAAGACTTTATCCTATCTTTTTATTTTAACATTTTTCTGTCTCAATATCCCTTCACAGGGACAAATCGATGGGCAGGTTTCAGGGTTAACAGAAATTGTAGTGGATAGTAATGGATTAGTTTCTTTCAAAGAAATGTCCCAATCATTTAAAGATGAGTTCAATTCACGTATGTCTACTACCCTAAAGCAAAAAGGAGAAAGTAACTATAAAAGAATAATAAAAGAACGAGAATTGAATAATTTAGATAATATTTTATTAAATCAGATGAGTATTTCTCAAAACAGTGCCCAAATTTACAGTGAATTTTTAGATAATCAGAATTACCCCTTGGTAGATGCTCTCGAAGAGTTGATGAATGTAGATGGGGTAATATGGCAAAGATGGTATGGACAACATGAATACTTTTTAGCACCAACAGTTGAAAATGTTGAGGAATTCATATCTGAAATTACTGTATATGATGCTTTGGTTGGGAAAAAAAGATTGTCACAAATGGAAATGATCCGAGTGCAAGTAACAAATGAAGTAAGAGCATTGGTTCGTGAGATGCACATTAACATACCGTCTTACATATCAAATAATGTATTACTTTGGCTTCCGCAACATTATTTAAGCAACTTTGATCAAGCAATGATTAGTTATGATGTTGTTGAATATAAACATGGTGACTTTGACGACGAAATTATAGGCAAAGGATCTCGACAAAATAATATTCAATCAACAATTTGGAGTGAAGGATTTGAAGGTTCAATGAGTCCTTATACTATAACCGGTTCTCCAGGCTGGGCTGATAAAAATTGTCAAAGCTATGAAGGTTCATGGAGTTTGTACAATAATTCAGCCTCTTCAGATTGCAGTCAATATCCTAATAATATGAACACTTCTATTCATAAAACAACCGGTATTAATGTTTCAAATTACACTAATGTTGTAATGACTTTTAGAATGAAATATAAAACTGAAGATTCTTTTGATGGGACGAATAGATTCTATTCGTCAACTGGCACTTCATGGACATTAGGTAATTCGTATAGCGGGACTTCATCCGGATGGCCTAGTTCCTGGGGTTTATATACAGTTAATCTCAATGGATTTTCTACATATTACTGGAGATTTCAGTTTGTTTCTGATGGTTCAGTTACTGATGTTGGCTGTTTTATTGACGACATGAAAATTACAGGGGATCCAGGTGGGTTACCAAATCTGACCTTGAACCAAGCTAGCACTTCAATTTCATATAATAATACTACACTTAGTTCATCTTTAAGGGTTGTTAATGATGGCAATGCCTCAACTGGTGCTTCATTTTATGTAGATCATTTTATATCCACAGAATCCAATCTTTGGGATCCAAATGGAAGTAGGTTGTTAAATTGGAATCATGTTACAACAAATATCTCTGCTGGTAGTGGTGTAACACTTCCATTTAGTTCCGATTTAGCCTTATCAAATCCACCTTTAAACCCAGGTACTTATTATTACTGGTTCTATATAGATTCGGAGGAGCAAATTTCTGAGAGCAATGAAGATGATAATAAATGGCGATGGACTACACCGATTCCATGGGTAAGCACAGAATTATGTGTAACACCAACCAGTAGGAGTGTTACTTCAGGATCTGGAAGCACAACATTTACAGTACAAAACTGTGGTTCAGGAACAATGAGTTGGTCGGCAACCGATAATGCAACATGGTTGTCGTTATCACCAGCATCCGGTTCGTTAAATGCTGGACAAACGACTACAGTAACTGCAACATATACGGCTAACACAGGTACAAGTCAAAGAACGGGAACAGTTACTGTAACAGCTTCTGGAGCAACTGGAAGTCCCAAAACAGTAACAATTACTCAACAAGGAGTTACGCCACCAGCAGAGTTATGTGTAACACCAACCAGTAGAAATGTTACTTCAGGATCTGGAAGCACAACATTTACAGTACAAAACTGTGGTTCAGGAACAATGAGTTGGTCGGCAACCGATAATGCAACATGGTTGTCGTTATCACCAGCATCCGGTTCGTTAAATGCTGGACAAACGACTACAGTAACTGCAACATATACGGCTAACACAGGTACAAGTCAAAGAACGGGAACAGTTACTGTAACAGCTTCTGGAGCAACTGGAAGTCCCAAAACAGTAACAATTACTCAACAAGGAGTTACGCCACCAGCAGAGTTATGTGTAACACCAACCAGTAGAAATGTTACTTCAGGATCTGGAAGCACAACATTTACAGTACAAAACTGTGGTTCAGGAACAATGAGTTGGTCGGCATCCAGTAATGCAACATGGTTGCCGTTATCACCAGCATCCGGTTCGTTAAGTGCTGGACAAACGATTGCAGTAACTGTACAATATACGGCTAACACAGGTACAAGTCCAAGAACGGCAACAGTCACTGTAACAGCTCCGGGAGCAACCGGAAGTCCCAAAACAGTAACAATTACTCAGGAGGGTACAGGAGGACCCCAAGGTAGTCTATGTATTTATCCGCGTGAACAAAACACTAGTGGGTCTGTAGGAACCACAATTCCTTTAGAAATCAGAGTTGATGGGATCCCATCTTCAGCAAACTTCTATGGGGTATCGTTTCACCTAGAATGGAATAAACCAGAATACATTGAATATGATAGTTACTCAAATGGGGCGGTATTAGGAAGTAACCCAATCGTACTAGTTCAGCCATTTAACAATCGAATTGAGGTAGGTGCGACACGAACATCAGGTAGCAGCACTAGTGGAGGTGTGGTAATTGTTTGCACTTTAAAAGTTAAATCTCAGCCTCCACAGCAGGAAAATATTACATTAACTTTGACAAATATTACAGCTACACAGAGTGATGGTTCGAGTTTGAATTTGGAAACGTGCGGAACATCAATTATAAATTTTAGTTCATGTATAGAAGTTTGGCCAGGTGACGCTAATAATGATGGCGTTGTAAATGTTTCTGACCTGTTAAGAATCGGGTTACACTATAATAAGACCGGTCCGGCAAGAAATAGTGATAGTCCCAACAATTGGGTTGCACAATGTGTAAGCAGCGGATGGAATCCTGAAGCAGCTGCATATGCTGACTGTAATGGTAACGGATTGGTAAATGCGGGAGATGTTTTAGCTATTGGTCTAAATTATGGAAGAACCCATGGAACGATGGCGAAGGTATCTACGAAAGAAGAAACAGATTCGAAGGTTTGGATGCAAGTCTACGACAAACACAATTTACCCAAAACCCTAAAATCACTCAATGTAGGTGAAGAATTTTATCTAAGTATTCAAGGCAGCAGCTTAAATAAAACTGCTGGATTAGCCTTCAGTCTGGAATTTGAGGGCGGCATACTAGAACTAGTTGAGGGAGAGTTACAAGTTGGAAAGATATTTGATGAAGATGCACTTATAATAGCACATCAGATAATTGAAGAAAACAAAATAGAAATTGGTTTAAGTAATAAAAACGGTAACAAGATATCTAAAGAAGGAGAAATAGTTCGTGTAAAATTGAAACTAAAAACGAAGGATAATCTCAAAGTATATATAAAAGAGATGATTCAGATGAATACAGATGGGGAGTATATGGTTAGTGTTATGGATACTGACAATTTGGAATCTCAGCTAAGTGGTAATAAAGAGATCGAAGAATATACTCTAAGTAATTATCCCAATCCATTTAACCCAATGACAAAAATAGAGTTCAGTATACCGGAGCAAAGCAGAGTAGATATGAAAATATACAACGTGTTGGGAGAAGAGGTAGCAGAGTTGATAGGTGGCAGAGAGTTAGAGGGCGGGAAGTATGAAGTTGAATGGGATGCAAGCAATTTGCCAAGCGGAATATATATTTATAGTTTAAGAACTAACAACAATACGATAGTAAAAAAGATGTTGTTAATTAAGTAATAATCATAAAATTATAGCACCAATACTAAATAATATTGGTGCTATTTGTATTAATCGATATCCTTGATATATAAAAAGAAATAATAAATTTTTTTGAGTTGTTCACAAGTGACCAAATGGGATGTTATCGGACGGTCGAGCGATGAAAAACCTGATATAGATGTAAGTATCAGAAATAATGATATAAGTTTGAGTATATCTAAGAAAAAAATGGCTAGCGACTTGTGCAAATTGAATTACACTTAGGGTTAATGACTAATACCAACCTTTTGTGATGACAACACTTTCAATTAGAGTTTCTAGGATGATATGAAATTAATAAAAATCGTGCAATGTGATTTTATTAGGAGGCAACACACTCATTAGCCCTTTTACAAACTAATTTCGAGTAGAATCCAACGGAGAAGAAATATAATGAAAGTAATTTATTTAATATTAACAGTTATTGTTTTCTTTCAAATCAACTCATTTGCAAGTTATATTAGAAATTTTCCAGTTACAGTATATCAACCTAATGGTGAACAAATTGACTGTTTTGTAAGTGGTGATGAATATCATAACTGGTATCATGATGAAAATGATTATACAATTATTCAGCACCCGCAAACAGGATATTATGTATATGCCATTAGCGAGAATAATGAAATTGTAGCATCAAATTATATTGTTGGGGAATACGATCCCCAAAAATTATCTCTTGAAAAGGGTGTAAATATCAGCGAAAATACTCATCAAGAAAAGAGAGACGAGTTCTACAGAAAATATGATGAGTACTTTCATTATGCACCCAAAACCGGAACCTTCAACAATTTGGTTGTCTTTATAAGATTTAGTGATGAATCGGAGTTTACAGATAATATTAGTTATTATGATGAACTATTTAATAGTTCATCAATTAATGCGAATTCTTTATATAATTATTTCTCCGAGGTCTCCTATGATCAACTCTTTATAACCTCACATTTTTATCCTTCTACTGGTTCAACTTACGTTATTTCGTATCAAGATGCTCATCAGCGCAGCTATTATCAACCTTTTCATCTTCTTAGCAACCCTAACGGATATATAACTGAAGCGCAAAGAACTAGCCGAGAGCACAATCTTCTAAAAAATGCAATTCAGTATATAGCTAATGAAGTGCCTTCTTCTGTTAATATTGATAGTAATAATGATGGTTTAGTCGATAATGTGGTTTTTGTTGTAAGTGGAAGTCCCGACGGTTGGAGTGAACTTTTATGGCCGCATAGATGGGTACTATATTCTGAATCTGCTTATATACACAATAAGAGAGTGTGGGATTATAATTTTCAGCTTCGAGATTTTTTAGATTGGAGTGGTAATGGAGTTTTATGCCATGAAATGTTTCATACTTTAGGAGCACCAGATCTTTATCATTATAGTCAAGATGGGCTTAGTCCTGCCGGTATATGGGATTTAATGGCATCTACTACGAATCCCCCTCAGCATATGACAGCATATATGAAATATAGATATGGAGAATGGATAGAAAATATTCCAGAGATAATTTCCGGTGGAGAATATACTCTAAATCCCTTAGTGAGCAGTGAAAGTAATTGCTATAAGATAATTTCTCCCAATAGCCAGATAGAATATTTTATTCTTGAATATAGAAAGAAGGAAGGTATTTTTGAGTCTTCTTTGCCCGGCTCAGGAATTATAATTTATAGAATTAATACAAACAAAGATGGAGAAGGGAATAGAAATGGGCCACCAGATGAGCTTTATGTTTATCGTCCCAATGGTGGGGCGACTAATAATGGTGATATTGCCGAAGCTTACTTTAGTTCAGATGTGGGTAGAACGGAGTTTAATTCAAGCTCCAATCCTTCTTGTTTTTTATCGAATGGTAATGATGGGGCTATTGATATATCCAATATCGGATCAGCTCAAAGTATAATTTCCTTCTATGTTAACATGACTGGTGATTTAGTGATTTGGCCGGGCGATGCAAATAATGATGGAATAGTTGGTGTTCCAGATGTATTGCCAATAGGACTTTTCTATGGATATACAGGACCGGCAAGAAATAACGGTGGATGTACTTGGGGTGCACGAACGGTAGCAGAAGGGTGGATCCCGGAGGAAGCTGCATATGCCGACTGTAATGGTGACGGGATAGTGGATGTAGCCGATGTATTATGTATTGGTATAAATTATGGCAAAACACATGGAATAATGCAAAAGCAAATAGCAAAAATGGAAGAGGGTACAGATAGTTATTTATGGCTACAATATTATAATAAAAAAGGAGAACCGATGAATTTGAGTTCTATAAAATCTGCAGATGAATTTTATGTAGCTGTAAACAGCAGTTCGATAAATGATGCTGTAGGGTTGTCATTCAATATAAAATATGATAGAGGATTAATTGAATTATCAGATGAAGATCAAGTATTAGGAAAATCATTTGCTGAAGACGCCTTACACTTAGTAAAACAAGTAAAACAAGAGAATACAATAGAGGTAGGATTGAGCAATTTAAGAGGCGAAGTAATAGAGGATGAAGGAGAATTACTAAGATTTAAGGTGGTTAAGAAGTATAAAGGAGCGATAGCAATAGGCATAGAAGAAATAGTAGGTATGAAAAAAGACGGCAGTTACTTTAGAATAAAAGCAGAAGAGAATGAAGTAGCAAATGGAGAAAAAGGTGAACCAATAACCGGATACAGTGTAGTAAATTATCCAAATCCATTTAATCCGAGTACGATAATAGAATTCAGAATACCGGAAAGAAGTATTGTAAGCTTAAAGATATATAATATGATAGGAGAAGAGGTATCGGAGATAATAGGTGGAAAAGAGTTAGAGAGCGGTATATATAAATACAGTTGGGATGCAAGTAAGCTATCGAGTGGAATATATATATATCGTTTAATTGCCGAGAAAGAAACAATAGCTAAAAAAATGTTGCTTGTTAAATAAAATAGGAAAGTATTATGAGAATACTATTAAAAATTATTATTCTGTTTTTTGTTTTTTTATTGTCAGCATATACTCAATCAATAAAGATGATAAGTGTAGATGGAACGAGTATAGAAGGGAAAGAAAATGAGACATTTATAATAGAGATCGAAGTAGGGAACCCAACAGCAGTAGAAGATCTGGTAGGCGCATCATTTAATTTAACGTGGGATAATGCATCATTAGTAGAAGGAATAAATACAACAGCAGGTACATTTGTAGGTTCGAATCCATTAGTATTAGGACAGAATTTTGATGGAAGAATAGAAGTAGGTGTAACAAGTACGAGTGGTGGGAAAAACGGAAGTGGCATAGTTGCAAGATGTGAGTTACGTATAAAAGAGGATATAAATACGAATACAGCTCTTAGCTTTAATTTAACGAATATAGAAGCGATAGACGGAAATGGAGGAGCAATCGTATTAAATCCAGAGAATAATCCATATATGATAACATTAACCGGAACAGGTGGAGGTGAACCGACCGAGGCGTCAATAAAGATGATAAGTGTAGATGGAACGAGTATAGAAGGGAAAGAAAATGAGA
>DYHH01000007.1:167719-168173 GCA_020724265.1 Melioribacter roseus
GCGATAGACGGAAATGGAGGAGCAATCGTATTAAATCCAGAGAATAATCCATATACGATAACATTAACTTCAGTAGTAGGTATATCAGAAGACAGCAAAATCACAGAATTTAAACTAAACCAAAATTATCCTAATCCGTTTAATCCAAGTACAACAATTAATTTTGCTGTTCCCATCCGCGCTGATGTTAAATTAACTATTTTCACTATACTTGGTGAAGTAGTAGAAATATTACATAATAGTTTTGTTGATGAAGGTAATTATGCAATATCATTTGATAGTGTAAATAGATTAAGCAGCGGAATCTACTTTTATCAAATTGTTGCGAAAGGTATTGATGGAAAGAAATTTAACCAAATTAAAAAAATGATGTTAATCAAATAAAATCAATGTTTATATATTGAGCTTCCCCCAATTGGTAGACACACTAAAAAAGTATTAAATTACTAATTAG
>DYHH01000031.1 GCA_020724265.1 Melioribacter roseus
TTATCTATATCCATATATACTCCTTTTAAAATATTGTATATTGTTATTGCCTAACTATTACTTAAATAGATCGATTGTTCTTAGTACATTCAGATAGTATTGCAAAAATTGCAGATATAAATTCTGAGAGATTTTCGCAAAAACTTCTAAGTGCTTTAAGAACAACCAGTTAATTAAATTTTCTTTTCATCTACAAGAATTTATTTATGCAAATATCTGCAATAATAAATTCTCATAGAACTACCTATCTAACGGACTAATAACTCCCGCACCTTGATTAATTACGTGAGTGTATATCATAGTCGTCTTAACAGAACTATGTCCAAGTAATTCTTGTATAGTCCTAATATCATATCCGCTTTCTAATAAGTGCGTCGCAAAACTATGTCTAAAAGTATGCGAAGAAGCTGGTTTTAAAAAAGAGGCTTTTCTAATAGCTTCTTTTATCTTTCTTTGAATTGTACTTTCATGAATATGATACCTGTACAAAATTCCCGAATCATTATCTTTAATAAATTTATCTGCCGGGAAAGCATACTGCCATCCAAATTCTAAATTTGCGTTTGGATATTTTTTTGTTAGTGCGAATGGCAGTTTTGTTCTGCCTTTGCCTTTTTTAAGATCGTTTTTGTGTTGCACAAAAACTCTATTCAAATGTTGTTTTAACTCCGGCACAATAATTTTCGGTAATGTTGTAATTCTATCCTTATCACCTTTTGCTTCTCTTACTATTATTTGATGCGATTCAAAATTTATATCCTTTACTCTTAGGTTTAATGCTTCACCGAGTCTGAGTCCGGAGCCATATAATAGTGAACAAACTAACCATGGAACTCCTTCAAGATGATTTAACACTTCTTTTACTTCTGTTCTTGTGAACACAACCGGAATTCGTTTACTGTATTTTGCTTTAATAACTTCATCCAACCAACCAAATTCCTTATCCAAAACTTTTCTATATAAAAACAAGAGTGCGGAAAGAGCTTGACTTTGAGTAGATGCAGAAACGTTCCTTTCAACTGCGAGATGTGATAAGTAATTTTCAATTTGTTTTTTTGATCTATCGCGTGGATGTGTTTCTTTGTCGAATAATATGAATTCTTTGATCCATTTAGTATATGCTTCAATCGTCTTTTTGCTATAGCGCTCGGATTGTAATTTTAGCTTTACCTGCTCAAGCAGCTTGGGTTTGCTATTAAAAGTATTTGTAATTTTTTTCAAGTGATTACTATAACTTTAATAGTATTGTAATTGCTTATTAAAATAATTTAATCAATTTATAATAGCAAGATATTTTATTAATGGACATCTATTCTCATTTAAAAATCCAGGTTTCATATTGAACTAAAATTTATATTTTTGATTTCTGATAGATGATTTCTTATTTCCAATTCATGTCTGAGTTGTTATTTTGGCGGGATGTAATGAATAAATTTTTAAAATCGCGAATAAAAACAAAAAAACATTTGCCGCGAATTCGCGAATAAAGAAATCCCGGCTCATAATGAACTTGGATTATAATAGGTCCCCAACGTATAACATACCGGAATAGTAACATATTTTCTATTTAAGTGAAGAAGATATTTGCCCACTTATTTTAAAATATCGATTCACTTTTTTAATTACGGCACTGCTGTCCAAAATAATTTTTCGTACATATATAAGAAGTACATATTGTATTTATTCGAGAAATTTTTTTTTGTTTGAACTCATTACCGCAACGTTATTTTATTTACGCACAAGAATAACAGATTTTTTTCAAACTCAAACAAGTAATTAATTATTGTAAAAAAATTTTGGACAGGTATGAATTACTGCTAAAAACATCATTAAGAAAATAAAGCAGTTACAAGGATAGAATATTTATGGCTTTTGCATTATAACGAGGGTGTTTTGAAAGTAGTAATTTTTTAAAAAGAGAATTCTGCTAACCTTACCGATGACAGGCAAAAAAAATGTTGGTTTATTTGCACCGGTTTAAAAATTGTAAATTACTTTTTGAACACCCTCTATAATAATTATACTCGCTTTAAATAAATGTATTGATCCGACAATTAACAAGAACTGCAAATAAAAAGTGATTCTCTTACCAAAGAGAATGAACAATCTTTGCGCCGTTAACCAACAAAAATTTGCCCTTCATCATCCAGGCTTTAAGAGCTTCAAAATCTTCCCAACTGTTTTCAGCCTGCTGCCAGTGATCCATTAAGCCCGCCGGTGATTCATAAACTTCGCATAGTAAAAAGTGAGTATTACCGGTGGGAACGGAATTCGGATCCATAGGGTCTTTCATTTCCGGAGCTTTTGAAAGATCGTATACAAGTAACGCTTTATCACCCTCCCGGTGATGAGTACGTGCCATCCATTTGGCATGTGATTCAAAAATACGGTCACCTTCGGAAACTAACTCGGAAGGGACAGTAAAGATCATATTGAATTGTATATTACCTTGTCGTGCCATAATAACTCCTTTTGTTTATGTTGAAGTGACAAAAGCAAAATATGGAAGGATAACAAAACATAAAAAAAAATCGGTCAGATATTGTAGTGCATCAAAAAGGTGAAATTAATTAATAAGCTTTAGTTGAGAAGCAATAAAGGCATCCAGTTCTTCTTTTGAGTGGGTTTTATAGAGAACGGCAAGCGAAAACAGGAGATTAATCAGAATATTGGTATAAAAAGGAATATATGACTCATTTTTAATTTCACCAAGTTTGTAACAATGTTGTAATTTTTTAGAATACATCTCGGTAACTCGTTTTATATACATCTCGTTCAGGTCTACTATGTCGCGATCTTTCCCTCCCATTTCAACAACGGTATTAACAAATAGACACGCTTTGGGCATGGTATTATTAATGAGAGAATCCGCCAGCTTGCTCATCTTCTCCTGAATAGCATCGATACCGCGTAAATCATCATTAAGCGCCCCGAGGAAAGGGTCGGTGTAATTGTTAAGATAGTAATGAAAAACAGTCTCAAATAGACCTTTTTTGCCGTATTTAGTATAGATGTAAGTTTTACTTAACCCGGTTTCCTCTACTATATCGTTAATGGTTGTGGCAGCGAACCCTTTAATCCAGAATAAGTTCATCAGCTTCACCATCATTTCCTTATCTTCTATTTGAATCTCTTTAGGCATTACTCACCCGGCGGGGAAGGTTTATAAAATTAAGAACTGTCTCTGCGTATTCGATGCATGAATCTGTTGGTTTGATAGACCTTACCAGCGGTATTGACGTGAATAGTGCCAAGAGCTGTTCTACTTTTTGCATGTGTTCCAACATATCCAATTCCGGATGGTAATAATGAATGATTTCATTTAGTATAGATCTGACTTCGGCAAGATACTCTTCAAGCATCTTTACTACCTCAGGTATACTTTCACCTATTTCGGCTGTTATTTTTAGCATATAGCATCCATGAAAGTCATGGTCGCAGGGTTCCAACATCTTCCTGAAATAGCTGATGATGTCTTTATCATTTTTTAATTGTTCGAGCCATTGGGTTTGGAATCGTTCGATATAGAATTTGATGGTTAGAAGAAGTAGGTTTTCTTTGCTTTCAAAAGCTTCGTAGAATGTAAATTTATTGATTCTCATTTTTCGGCATAGATTTGATACGGAAGTTGCTCCATAACCGGAATGCCAGAATTGATACATTGCATTTAGCAGTACCCTATTTACATTATATTCCTTATATCTTGGCATGGTGTTCTATAATCTTATTTTCTATTTTAATTACCGAATAATATTTGAATAATTACGCTGAGAAAAACATCAGTTAACTACATCGCCGATATTACCTGTAATACCATAAGAATAAAAGAAACAATCACTTAGATATATAATACCTGACCTCCTATTAATTTTTAATATAGCTAATTTCAATTTATGAAGCAATATTTTTACAACTCCGATCAAAAATCCGTAATAGTCAATAAAAAAATCCCGGCTTTTTAATGAACCGGGATTCTGCATTCCGCTTTCACTAAAGTTTCGGGGGATAAATCTGTAATCTGAATTATGAATTCTGCTTTTTACATCGAATCAATAATTTCATTAAACGTACTGCTCGGACGCATTTGCTTATCGGCTAATTTGTCATCGGGAAAATAATAACCGCCGATATCAACCGGACTGCCTTGAGCAGTAAGAAGCTCTTCATTTATTTTATCTTCGTTTTCTTTCAACAAACCGGCAGCATTAGAAAATCGGTTTTTTATTTCTTCATCTTTATTTTGTAAAGATAGTTCTTCAGCCCAATACATTGTCAGATAAAATGAACTCCCCCTGTTATCAATTTCGTTTACTTTACGGGAAGGAGTTTTCTGATTTTCCAAATATTTACCGACTGCTTTATCGAGCGCTTCGGCAAGTATTTTTGCTTTCCGGTTACCGGTTTTTTCAGCGGCTAATTCAAGTGAAGGAACGAGTGCACAGTATTCACCAAGCGAATCCCATCTTAAGTGACCTTCTTTTAAGAATTGCTGAACATGTTTAGGAGCCGATCCTCCTGCACCGGTTTCAAATAATCCGCCGCCGTTAAGTAACGGAATAATCGATAACATTCTTGCACTTGTGCCGAGTTCCAATATCGGGAACAAATCTGTAAGATAATCACGAAGCACATTACCGGTAACCGAAATTGTATCAAGTCCTTTACGAACTCTTTCCAAAGTAAATTTCATTGCATCCACGGGTTTAAGAATTCTAATATCGAGACCGGATGTATCATGTTCAGGTAAGTATTGATTTGCTTTTTTAATAATCTCGGCATCGTGTCCCCTACTTTCATCGAGCCAAAAAACTGCAGGTGACCCGGAAGCTTTTGCTCTTTTAACTGCAAGTTTAACCCAATCTTTAATTGCTTCATCTTTTGTTTGACACATTCTGAATATGTCGCCGGATTCAACCGGTTGTTCCAGCAGTGTTTCATTTTTTGAATTAACAACACGGATAATTCCTTCGGTTTTGGCTTCAAAAGTTTTATCGTGCGAGCCGTATTCTTCGGCTTTCTGTGCCATCAATCCAACGTTAGATACATTACCCATAGTTGCCGGATCAAACTGACCGTTTCGCTTAGCATCTTCAAGAATTTCTTTATACATGGTTGCATAGCATCTATCGGGAACCATAGCAATTGTATCTTGAAGCTCGTCATTATTATTCCACATCTTACCGCCGTCGCGAACAACATTCGGCATTGATGCATCAACAATAACATCATTAGGTACATGAAGATTTGTAATTCCTTTTCGTGAATCAACCATAGCAAGTGCAGGTTGTGTTTGGTAAACTTTGTTGATATCTGCTTCTATTTCAGCTCTTTTATCGTCTGGAAGTTTATCCAATTTTGAAATAACATCCGCCAAACCGTTATTAACATTAGCACCGATTGATTTTAATGTTTCGGCATGTTTATCCAATGCATCTTTGAAGTAAACAGAAACTGCATGCCCGAACATTATCGGGTCTGAAATTTTCATCATTGTAGCTTTTAAGTGAAGCGAAAGAAGTACATCATCTTTTTTTGCTTCTTCAATTTGTTCGGCATAAAATTTTCTTAATGCCGCAACGTTCATTGTCGATGAATCAATTACCTCGCCTTTTAATAGCGGAAAATTTTGTTTTAATACTTCAGTACTTCCATCTTTACTTACAAATTCAATTCTTACATCACACGGCTCATCTATTGTAACAGATTTTTCGGATTCGTAGAAATCCTTTTCATTCATGTGAGCAACACGAGCTTTTGAACCATCTTTAGGCCAGGGCTTCATCATTTTATGAGGATGTTTCTTTGCAAATTCTTTTACCGATGCAGCAGGTCTGCGGTCGGAATTCCCTTCTCTTAAAACCGGGTTAACCGCCGAGCCCAATACTTTAGCAAATCTTTTTTGTAATGCTTTTTCTTCGTCGTTTTTCGGTTCTTCGGGATAGCCGGGAATATCATAACCTTTTTCCTGTAATTCTTTTATTGCCGCTTGAAGCTGCGGTATTGATGCACTTATGTTGGGAAGTTTTATAATATTAGCGTCGGGAGTTTTAACTAATTTTCCGAGTTCATCTAAATAATCCGGTATCTTTTGTTCTTCGGTAAGTTTATCGGGGAAATTTGCAATAATTCTTCCGGCTAATGAAATATCTTTTGTCTCGAATCCAACTCCGGTTCCTTTTGTAAATGCTCTTGCAATAGGAAGGAAACAATATGTAGCCAAAGCGGGTGCTTCGTCAATCTTTGTCCAAATAATTTTGTAATCTGCCATTTGGTATATCCTATATTTATTCTATTAATAATTAATTTCTAATGGAAATTTTGAGTTTGGAAAATTTTGGAGTCGAAAGTTAATCAACTTTGACTATAATTGGAAATGGGGAGGGAATTAGCGGATTTCCTCCTTCGCATAAAGCTACGGAGGATTTCCTCCTTCGCTTAAGCTACGGAGGATATATCAGATTTGTTGATTGGAGAAGAAATTAGATTTTATGTTAATATAAATCTGTGCACTTTGTGAAATCTTTGTGCTCGTTGTGGTTTCAAGGCTTTACCACTAAGAACACGAAGTATCACAAAGCCCACTATAAAAATTCACTTTACTCGAAAGAATTAATGAATATCTTATCTAAAGTACATCAACTATACAGTTTCTATTTCACTTTTCACGTTTGACTTTTGACTGCTCTTCTTCCCGCAGTCTTGAATCCATGCGGTGTAACCACCGGTTAAATTAATCACATTATCAAATCCTTTGTTCAATAAATAACTTGCGGCAATAGCAGAACGGTCGCCGGTTTGACAGTGAACAACTACCGGTTTTTTCTTTTCAATCCTGTCTAAATTTTCATTTATGTAACCGACATGAATATTATCCGAACCGTTAATATTTCCGCTTTTATGTTCGCTCAATCCTCTAACATCAATAATTTGTACATTATCTTCTTCAATCAAATTAAATAATTCTGAACATGTAATTTGATTTAATGTTCTCAATTCGTTACCGGCATTTGCTAATGCATCCATATTTGGTAGATAGCCGAAAATATTATCCAATCCTATTCTAACAAGTTTTTTTGTTAAGTCTTCAATTCTATGATCGGGAGCGATAAGAACGAAAGGTTCATCATAATTTAACATCCATCCAGCCCATGTACTGAAAGAACCGTTATCTTGAATATTTAATGAACCGGGAACATGTCCGCCTGCAAAAGAAAGTTTATCCCGTGTATCAACTATTTTAATTTTGTTATCAACCGCATTTTTGAATTGGTTCAAAGTCATTCTACCCGGTCTGGGAATACCGCCTAAAATTTGCGGACCGACTTTGTTTAATTTTTTCATCATAGCAAAATATTTCGGAGGTTCGGGTTGACCTTCTAATAATTGTTTAACAAATTCATCTTCGTCACTAATATTCATTGCCCAGTTGACTAATTTTTCATAACCAACGGTTGTACTCGGAACTGCACCTAATGATTTACCGCAAGCCGAGCCTGCTCCGTGTCCGAGCCAAACTTGAATATAATCCGGAAGAGCTTTAAATTTTTTAAGTGATCGGAACATATCTTTTGCACCCTTTTCCATCGTACCGGAAATACCGGCTGCTTTTTCCAATAAATCAGGTCTGCCGATATCGCCGACGAAAACAAAATCACCTGTAAATATCATTATCGGTTTTGTACTTGCTGCGCCGTCGGTTAATAGAAAACTAATATGTTCGGGTGTGTGACCGGGAGTGTGCATTACTTCTAAAATTAAATTACCAACTTTGAATTTATCACCGTCTTTTAGTCCGGTATGTTCAAATTGATATTCCCAATCTTCACCCCCTTCATCACTAAGTAAAATACCCGCACCGGTTGCTTGAGCAAGTTCTCTTGTGCCACTTAGGAAATCTGCGTGGATGTGTGTCTCCGTAACTTTTGTTATGCGCATATTTTCCCGTTCTGCAATTTGCAGGTAAGTATCAATATCTCTTTTAGGATCGATTACGATTGCTTCACCTGTTGCCTGGCATCCGATAAAATAACTTGCCTGCGCTAATCCTTTTTCATAAACATGTTCGAAATACATTTCTAATACTCCACTTTTTTTATAAACTTTATCGCAGACATAAAATCTGCGGCATCATTATTATTTATTCTATTTCTCCCATCCAGCCGATTATGCCGGGTTCAAGGTTATAAACTTTTGTAAAGCCTTTTTGAATCATTGCTCTTCCGGCATGATAACTTCTGTTACCGCTTCTGCAGTATAGATAATAAGTTTTGTCTTTATCGAGTTGTTCAATTTTATCAAGAAACATCGGGTCCATAATATCAATTAATTTTGAATTCGGAATTTTAGCATCATCGTGTTCACCTTTTGTTCGCACATCAATTAAAACTGCATCTTTATCTTCTTTTATTTGTTTTTCAAATGTTGACGAATCCAAATCAACAACTTGAACTTTGTTTGCCGAATCGAATAATCCCATTATTACTCCTTATTTTATACTATAAACTTGTGTAAACTTCTTTTGTAATTATATAAATCCCCATTACCAAAACAAACCAACCGAATGCCGGTTTTAATTTTTCGTTTGAAAAGAACATTGATATATAGCTGCCGAAGAAAATACCAACCACTGCTAACCCGGAAACAACAAAAAGAAATAACCAATCCACTGTTAAGTTAGTACCGATATCACCTGTAAAACCAATCAATGACTTAACAGCAATAATTACTAAAGAAGTTCCAATCGCAACTTTCATCGGAAGTTTAGCAAGTATTACTAATGCCGGTATAATCAGAAAGCCTCCGCCCGCACCAACTAAGCCGGTTAAAAATCCAACAACAATTCCTTCAAAAAAAATCATCGGATAGTTAAATGGAATTACCGACTCTACCGGAGCTAATTTATTTTTTTTTATCATCGAAACTGAGGCTGTAATCATCAACGCAGCGAATAAAATCATAATGAATATATCTTTTGTGATAACAATACTTTCAAAGCTCAAAATTTCATCCGGAATTGCCGGAACAATAAATTTTCTTGTTGTAAATACGGCTATAAACGAAGGCACTGCAAAAACAGCCGCAGTAGAAAAACTTATTTCTTTTCTCTTTATATAAGTAAACGAACCTATTAAAGCAGTTAATCCTACAATAAATAAGGAATATGCAGTAGCCGGCACCGGGTCAATATTTAGCAGATAAACCAAAATCGGTACCGTTAAGATTGAACCACCGCCACCAATTAAACCAAGTGCAATTCCAACAAACAATGCAGCTATGTAGCCTAATATTTCCATAATTTTACTTTAATTTTATCGGTGGTATGATGTAGTAGAGTTAAAAAGGATTCATGGTGTGATTTGTGAGATTTACATGTCTTCTAAAATATTCATTTCAAATAGCATCGATAGCAACCTTCGAGGATAAAGTTCTTAAACCGCAAACTCTTACCTCGAAGGTTTACATGTCTTCAATAATATCCGGTTCAACAATTAGTTTAACCAGATCAACACGTGTTTTGTTGGAGCGAAGAATAGAAAAATTATACTGCCCAATTGAAAAAGCTTCACTCTTAGCCGGTATTCTTCCCAGTTCCGAAATAATATAGCCGGCAATTGTTTCATAATCACCTTCGGGAATACCGAGATCGAACTCTTCATTGATCCGGTCAATTTCAACCTTACCGCTGAATACATAAGTTGTTTCATTAATTTTTTTGTTTACTTCTTCTTCGTCGTCATATTCGTCTCTTATTTCACCCAACATCTCTTCGATAATATCTTCAACTGTAATAATTCCGGCAGTTCCACCGAACTCGTCTACAACAACTGCAATTGAAATACTTTTCTCTAAAAGTTCGTTCAGCATTTCAAGTGTCTTTTTAGTTTCGGGGACGAATATAATATCACGCATAATAGATTTTATATTTTCCGGGTTCTTGAATAAATCTTTAGCAATTATTAATCCTTTTATATTGTCAAGATTTTCTTCATACACAGGTATTTTTGTATAACCGGAATCTATTAATACTTGCAATGTTTCCTCTATTGAGCTGTTAATTTCAATCCCAACAATACCGGTTCGGGGTGTCATACATTCATAAACTTTTTGTTCGCGCAGATCAATAATTTTACTAATAATTCCCGATTCTCTTGCATCGACCTCACCGGCAGCTGAGCTTTCATATATCAATTCTTGAAATTCTTCTTTGTCAAATAATTGATGTGTTTCAACCTCATCCAAGTCTTTTCTTCGGGTTAACAAATCGGAAATAGATGATGTTATTTTTACGAACGGGAAAAGAATGAATGTAACTATTCTAATCGGCGTTGATAATACTCCGAAAAGAAAATCAGCAGTTTCCCTCGCAACATATTTCGGTATTATTTCACCTATTATTAAAAGCAAGGTTGCAGTAATTAATAATATTTCAAAATCATTAAGGTGAAAATGGGTTGTTAAAACAACCGTAGCTATTGAAGCAAAAGCAATGTTTACAAAATTGTTGGATATTAATATTGTAGAAAAAAATATTTGCGGATTTTTTACAAAGTAATTGGAGTTCTTTGCAGATAAATTTTTCTGTCTTGCGCGGACTTCAATTTTGATTCTATTGGCAACAACAAATGCTATTTCGGATGATGAAAAAAAAGCGCTGAATAATAATAGTACTATTAGAATTAACAATTCCATTTCAGTTAGTGTGCCTTCTGAATTACAAGATTCCTTTCAAAACGGGAAAAAGTACCATCATCCGATGTAAAAATAAATTCAACATCTACTTCGGCATTTACATCAAAATTCTCTTTAACATTCATGCCGTCTTTGGTAGAAAATATTAGAAGTTTGTTACTATCGCCCGACGGATTTTCACCAAATCTAATTATCGGTTCAATTGAATAGAATTGCAAATCGTTCTGATAAATATTTATGGTTGATAAAGTTATTTGTTCAATTTCATATTCGGACGATTCCGTAACTTCTATTTCACCGGTAATGTTAATGCGCGGATTAAAATCCGGTCCGGGCATCATATTTATCCATACAAAAACTTGTTTAAGATTTATTCCTATTTCATCTAGCGTAAATTCAACTTTATTTACTTTATCGTTATTTTCTTTCGCACACTCGCTTGAAGCACATGCGTAAGAAACGAATAAAATTATTATAACAAAGCTTATGGTTTTCAACATGATATTAGAGAAAGTATATTATTGCAATAATTACAAATATATATAAGATAGTGTTGATAATCATTGGGAAATCAGTCAACATTATTTCGGTTGGGTTTTCGCCTTTGCTTTTCTTAATAACTAAGAACATATATCTGAAAACACCAAAGACAATAAAAATGGTTGTAAAAACAAACAGTTCTGATTCGAACTGAGTTATTGTTCTTTCGGAGACAGAATAAAGTGCATAACAAATTATTAATCCCCCGGCAGAAATTGCAGAAATCTGATCAATAAATCTTTCCGAATAATCTTTAAGAACAATTCTGGTGGAATTATCTCCTTCATAAGCGATAAACTCGGAACGTCTTTTCATAATAGCTAAAAACAGTGCTAAAAATATTGTAGTTAAAATCAGCCAGTTGGAAACGTATATATCGGCAACAAATGCACCGGCTAAAACACGAAGCATAAAACCGCTAGCAATACAAAACAGATCGACAATTATTATGTTTTTAAGTTTTATGCTGTAAAAAAAGTTTATTAGGATATATCCGCTAAGTACATATATAAATTCCCGGTTTAATTGTGATAAAAGAGAAATGATAATAACAAATAATACAACAATAAGAATTTTCGCTTGAGATGGATTGATGTTGCCACTCGCAATCGGGCGGTATTTTTTAACCGGGTGTAATTTATCAAACTCTACATCAATTAGATCGTTAAAAACATATACCATGCTTGATGTAAGTGAAAAGGTTATGAATGCAAGCAATACATCACTTAAATAAAGCCAATCAAAGAGATGTTGTGAAAACATAATCGGAACAAAAACAAAAAGATTTTTGATCCAATGTGAAATGCGAAGTAATTTGAAATAATCCTTTGCCATCAGTTAGAATACAATAGCTTCTTCGTAAATACCGAAATGTTTTTTCAGTTCATTTACCATTTCACCTAAAGTAACATAATTTTCAGCAGCTTCAATAAATACCGGCATTAAATTGGAGCCGTCAACGGCAGC
Source organism: Melioribacter roseus (assembly GCA_020724265.1). GTDB lineage: Bacteria > Bacteroidota > Ignavibacteria > Ignavibacteriales > Melioribacteraceae > SURF-28. The sequence continues at coordinate 12,196 of DYHH01000031.1, forward strand.
TTGACTTATTGCAGCTAAAGAAGCTTCAACGGCTTGCTGGTTACGGATTAGTTTAAGTTCAGCTAATTGCTGTCTCTGTTTCTTTTCAACTTCGGGAGAGATTTGTAGTATCGGTATATCTATCTTTTCGTTTTCTTCAACAAATTCATTTACACCGACCATAAACTTTTCTTTCTTTTCAAGCTCACGTTGATAACGGTAAGCCGCATCGGCAATTTCTTTCTGGAAATAACCGGCATCAATTGCAGATATCACGCCGCCGAGAGAATCAATTTCATCAAATATTTTATTTGCTTGTTCTTCCATTTTATTTGTCAACGCTTCAACGTAATAGCTTCCGCCCAACGGATCTACAGTATTCATAACGCCGGTTTCATAAGCAATTAATTGCTGTGTACGTAAGGCGATCTTTGCTGCTTTCTCGCTCGGTAATGCAAGCGTTTCATCCATTGAATTTGTATGAAGGGATTGTGTACCGCCGAGAACTCCGGCAAGTGCTTGTAACGCAGTTCTAACAATATTGTTTTCAGGCTGTTGTGCTGTAAGTGTACAGCCAGCTGTTTGAGTATGAAATCTTAACCACCACGAGCGCGGATTTTTCGCACCGTATTTTTCTTTCATTCTTCTTGCATAAATTCTGCGTGCTGCTCTGAATTTGGCAATCTCTTCAAAAAAGTCTAAATGTGAATTAAAAAAGAAAGAGATACGAGGAGCAAAATCATCAACATCCATTCCCCTATCAATACAAGCTTCAATGTAAGCAAAGCCATCAGCTAAAGTATAAGCTAATTCTTGAGCGGCAGTCGAACCTGCTTCACGAATATGATAACCGCTAACCGAAACAGGGTTCCATTGGGGAACTTCGTTAGTGCAGTATTCAATCATATCTGTAATAATTCGCATTGAAGGTTCGGGGGGATAAATATATTCTTTTTGAGCAATGTATTCTTTCAAAATATCGTTCTGCAAAGTACCGCGAAGTTTATCGAAACCGACACCTTGTTTTTTTGCAACTGCAAGATAAAATGCAAATATCATTGCGGCAGGTGAATTGATCGTCATAGAAGTTGATACCTGGTCTAAGGGAATTCCATCGAACAAAGTTTCCATATCTTTAAGTGAGGAGATTGCAACACCGCAAATCCCGACTTCTCCGCGGCTCAAATCATCATCAGCATCAACGCCCATTAATGTCGGTAAATCGAATGCGACGGATAAACCGGTTTGACCGTTTCGCAACAAGTATTTAAATCTTTCGTTTGTATCTTCGGGCGAACCGAAACCGGCAAATAAACGCATTGTCCAAATTTTACCGCGGTAACCATTTGGATGAATACCTCGGGTAAAAGGATATTCACCGGGGAAACCTATATCATTTAAGAAATCAATATTGCTTATATCATCCGGTGAATATAAAGCTTGAACATCTTCACCGGAAACCGAAGTAAACTTCATCCCGGTTGTTTTTGATTGATTTAATTTATCAAGATAATTTTCTTTTGCTTTTTTATATTCTTCGTTTTTCATTCCATCCTCTAAACTTTCAAATAATTTTTTGTAGAAAAAATAATAAATGGGTTAAGTTCTTCCAAAACGTTTATCTAATTCGGTTAAAGGAATTTTTATAACAATGGGTCTGCCGTGGGGGCAAACATAAGGCATTGATGTAGCAAATAATTGGTCAACTAAAATTCTCATTTCTTGTTCGTTTAATTTATCCCCAGCTTTAATTGCAGCTTTACATGAAAATGATTTTGCGAGGTTATCTCTAACTTCAAGTTGTTTTTCTTGTTCATTCTTTCTGAATTCATTTAGAATTTCCAACAAAGCATCTCTTTCGGAACCGATTTTTACATCTGAAGGAACACCGCTGATTGCAACAATATTTTTAGACATCAGTTTAATTTCAAATCCGAGTTTGTTTAAGTACGGTTCCAATTCTTTTAAAAGTTCATAATCTGCGGGGTCTACTTGAATTTTCTGAGCAAACAAAAGCTGTTGTGAAAAAGGAATATTAGCTTCAAATGAACGGAGAGCTTTTTCATAAAGTATTCTTTCATGCGCTACGTGCGAATCGATAATCATTAACCCGCTTTTAATTTGAGAAAGAATATATTTATTATGCAGCAGCACAATAAAAGAACTATCGGCATCAACCGGTTCGTCTCTTCTGCTTCTTTCGAGTTTTGCTTCTTTCGGCAAATGGTATATTTCACCGGATTGTTTTTCTTCAAACGGATGTTCAATTTCATCCGTCACCGAAGTTGTACTGATATCACTTTTAAGTGAATCAAACAATCGGTCAATCTCTTCTTCCGAAAATATGCTGTTTCTATTTGAGTTCCTATCGGTAATAAATCGAGGTCTATCAGAGAAATCACCTCTATCGCTTCTGCCGTGTGAAGTAAATTTTAATCTTTCATTTTCATCAACCGCTTCATTAAACGTCATTGACGGAACAAGGTCATGGCTCCCGATACTTTTTTTAACTACAGCATTAATGAATGCATAAATATCTTTTTCATCTTCAAACTTGACTTCCAATTTAGATGGATGAACATTAATATCGATTCTTCGCGGATCGAGTTCAACGAACAAAACAAAGAAAGGATAGTCACCTTTTTCCAAAATATTTTCATAAGCACTAAAGACCGAATGATTGACAGTTCTGCTAACAACAAATCTACGGTTAATAAAAACATATTGATCGCTTCTATCTTTTTTTGTAAAAGTAGGTTTGCCGATATAACCGTAAATAGAAAGGAAATCAGTCTTTTCGCTTACCGGGATTACAGCATCTAAAATATTATCGGCAAAAACTTGCTGAAGTCTCTCTTCAAAAGTACCGGCTGCATAATCAAATATAAGATCATCATCGTTATAGAATTTAAAAGAAATCTCCGGTCTGCTTATTGAAATCTTTTTAAATGTTTCAATTATATGTTTGAGTTCGGTTGAATTTGTCTTGAGAAAATTTCTTCTTGCGGGAGTGTTGAAGAATAAATTCTTAACCGCTATCGAAGTTCCTTTAGGGAATGATCCTTTTTCCTTTGTGAACTCACCGCTTTCGTTATTTTTTATTAAAGTACCGATTTCAGAATCATGTTCTTCTGTTTTTATTTCAACAAGACTAACCGCAGCAATTGAGCTTAAAGCTTCACCTCTAAATCCATAGGTTTTAATCGATTCTAAATCTTCGACAGAGCTAATTTTACTTGTTGCATGTCTTTGAATACATTGAACAGCATCTTCTTCACTCATACCGTCGCCGTCATCAACAATTTGAATGAGAGATTTTCCGGCTTGTTTAATATATACTTCTATATTTTTTGCATTTGCATCGACGGAATTTTCAAGAAGTTCTTTGACAACGGATTCCGGGCGCTGGACAACTTCACCGGCTGCAATTTTATTCGAAATATTTTCAGGTAATATCTTAATCTTACTCTTAATCATAATCTTAATCCCTCAGTGTCAAGCGGTTGATTTTCAAAAGAGTTACCGAAAAGTCGCTAAGACGCAAAAGTTAATTCCTTTTCCTATAAATTTTTAGTGTAAATTCAGAATACACAATTTCTTCGGCAACTTGCCAAATCTTTTCGTCTATCTGTGGAAAAAATGTATCTCCTTCTGCTTCAACTTTCATTTCACTTATAAGTAACTCATCAACGTTATTGATTTCATGTTTATAAATTTCTCCACCGCCGGTAACAAAAACTTTTTCATAATTCTGATTTTCACAATAATCATAAGCCTCTTTGATAGATGCAAACACCATTACATCTTCATGCGGATTCTCGAAATTTTTATCTCTTGTTAAAATAATATTTAATCTACCTTTTAACGGTTTACCCCCCATTGAGAAGAAAGTTTTTCTTCCCATAATTAAAGGGAATCCCATAGTTGTTTCTTTGAAATGTTTCAAATCTTCTTTTGAATGCCACGGCATAATACCATCTTTACCTATTACATTATTCTTTGCCACGGCAGCGATTATTATTTTTTTCACAACTTATCTCTCATCAAAATAAAGACTGAAATTCTATCAGCCGGTTCTACATTTATTACTTTTGTCGAATCCATATAACCGGTTAATTTCAGAGTAACCAAATAAGTACCGGGTTCAAGATATTTTAAGGTATCGGGTGTCAGCTTCCCGGTAAATGAATTATTCAAATATATTTGGGCTTCACTTGGCGATGAATTAACAAAAACATTAGCAGTTGATTGTTCGAGTGTAAACTCAACGGCATTTTCTCTACAAGCACAGAATAACAATACAACTACAAATATTGCGAAGAACTTTTTCATTTATCCCCCCGGATATATTGTCTTCATAGTATTTTTTTTATTGTTAAACAGCGACTTCAAATTTTATTCTTGGATGATGTTTATATCCGACAAGTTCAAAGTCATCAAAAGTCAATTCATCCAAAGGTTTTTTTTCAATTTTCAATTTAGGAAGTTCATACGGTTCCCGTGTAAGTTGAAGTTTCAATCCTTCCGTATGATCATATTCTTCGGTATCGGAACCTTTATCGGCGATATAAATATGAGCATCAACAATTGTGTGAGCAAAATAACCGACTTCCAATCCCGCATCTTGCGCAATAATTTGTGTAAGTAAAGAATAAGCCGCAAGGTTAAAAGGGATGCCAAGTGCAATATCACCCGAACGTTGCGTAAGATGACAATTTAATTTTCCGTCGCTTACATTAAAAGTAAATGTATAATGACAAGGCGGTAATTTACTAACAACGGCATTTGCCGGATGCCAGGCATTAACAACCATTCTTCTCGATTCGGGATGATTTTTTATTTGATCAATTACCCATCCGATCTGATCGAAAGTTAACGATCCGTTTTCTTCTTTTTTTACGAATGGATTTGATTCATTTACAAAAACTTCTTCGCCTAATGCAGCACTTTTTTCGGGGACGGGATAACGTCTCCAATATCTTCCGTAAGCCGTTTGTAAATTCCCGCTTTCATCAGCCCATGCATCCCAAATTTTTGTATGTTCGCGTAAATTTCTTATATGGTCATCGCCTGATAAATACCATAGTACTTCATACAAAAGTGATTTCCACATCATTTGTTTGGTTGTAAGAAGAGGGAAACCATTTGAAAGATCAACTCGATAAAAAGCGCCGAAATACGAAAGTGTATCTACGCCGGTTCTGGATTTTTTACGAACCCCATTTTCAAGTACAAGTTTGACAAGATCGTGATATTCTTTCATTTAACCCCGAATTTTGAAATTTTTTAGTCTATTTCTATACTTTTTTACGATGCGGAATATACATAAATTAAAGGAAAAAGGAGAATTGAGGAGACCAACATTTAGTGCTCTGAGCTTAATTAAAAATCAATATGTTATTGATTCTTCTGTAATCGGAATTTATCCTTTGAAATAAGAGCATAGATTAAAGGTAAAATAAGAACAATAATAATTGATGAGAAACTTAGCCCACCAATTATGCTCAAACTCAAACTTCTCCAAAAAGACTCCTCAGGATTGAGAGCTAGAGGGATCAAAGCACATGCGGTTGTAATAGATGTAGTGAAAATCGGTCTTATTCTATCAAAAGATAACTGAACAATCCTCTTAAAATTGTATTCAAATAAATTTTTCGAAATATGATCAATCAATAAAATAGAATTGTTAATAGACAATCCGATTAACAATAATAACCCGGCATAAGCACCTCTATCAAAATTCAACTCTGTGAAATAAAACAAATAAACAGCACCTACCGCAGAAAATGGGATAGCAAGTAAAATGAGAAATGGTTTTTTATAAGATTCAAACAAACTTGCAGTAAGCATAAAAATTAAAACAGCAGCCATCAATAATATAGCTGACATATTTGCTTCATCCTGTTCATTAAAAGAGAAACGGAATTCCCGCATTGCAATGGAATAACCTTCAGGTAAGAGTTGATCATCGATCGTTTTTTGTACATACTCTTTTCCATATTTAAATGGACCTTTATAATCAAAAGTAATAAACCGAATATACTGCTGGTTTTCTCTGTGGATTGCCGGAATAACTTTTGAACGTTTGAATTCAACAAAATCACCTACTTTAATTTCTCTTCCTGAATCCGTCAAAATGATCTTATTGCTAAGTTGATCTAACTGAATATTGTTATAATTATCGTATTTAATTTGGAAAATTACTTCATCATTATCGATTGAAAATTTGTTATACGTTAAATTACCGCCGGTGCTTCCGCTTATAATCGAAAACAACTTAGTGGCTGTGATATCGTAGAACTTCAGCTTATCTCTCTTTATTTCACCTACAATTTCATAAATATTATCAGCCCAATAATTCCTTGCTTTATTTATATCGACATTATCAATACGTGGGTTACGAACCAAATCGGAACGGAATCTCTCGGCAATATTTCGTGTGATTTCGTAATTATAACCACGAGCAACCACCGCCATTGTGCTGATTGGTGCACCGCCTGAAGAAAATCCGGGGCCATAGCCAAAAACCCCAACTCTTAATCCGCCAATTCTGGTAGCATACGAGGTTAAGTAATTCTTCATTTTGTATGGAAACGATGACGAATTTTGTTTTTCATCGAATTCAACTTTTAGAACAGCATTCTCCTCATCATAAATGTTTGCTGTTAATAGAGAAATATTATTTTTGTAAGCAAGAATTTCCCGTTCAAAATCTTTCACAAGCTGATTCAGTCTTTTAATATCATTACCGTGCGGCAACTTAAGTTGAACAATAATATAAGTCTGATCACCATAATGCCAAATTTCACCTCTTGAAATTTTGTTAAAGAATAAATTCAATGCCCCGCCGAAAAGAGTATGTATTAGAGGTTCTACTTCTGTATATACTTCAGAATCAAAAAAGGAATTGTAGGTATTTACTAAGAAGGAATTTCCTTCTATTCGATTTGGGATTAACCATACGGGCAGACCAATTAATAGAATTAAAAATAAAAGAGCTGCCTTTTTGAAACGATATACAAATGTTATTATAAAAGTATAAAATTTAGAAAACGAATCAGCAATAGAATTCGATGTACTTTTGTGACGTTTTATAAATTTAATGTATAGAACAGGAATGAATGTAAAAGAAGAAATTAAAGAAGCGAAAAGAGTAAGTACAATTCCGAGTGCAAATTGCTCAAAGTAAAGTCTTAACTCTCCGGTAAAAAAAAGAATCGGTATAAAAACAGCAATTGTTGTGAGCGTTGATGCAAATAAAGGAGAGAAAATATTTTTTAAATGGACAACTAATTCCTTTATACCTTTATTTTGATAATACTTGTCGATATAATCTACCACAACAATTGAATTATCTATCATCAAACCTAATCCAAGAATGAAAGCAGAAATGGTTAATATGTTTAGAGAGAGATTGAAGAGATAGAATAAAATAAACGCGAATAAAAGAGAATAAATTAAAGACGAAAGAATTATCAGAGAATATTTAATACTTCTAAAAAGGAATAATAAAAGCAAAATCAAAATTGCTAAAGAATAAACAGCACTTTGTAATAATTCATTTAGTTCGTTTGAAATATGTTCACTTTTATCAACCTCTTTATCTATAATATAATTTGGTGGCAATGCAGATGTTAACTCATCAATTTTCGAATTCACCGCTTCTGCGGTTTTAATAGAATTTGCACCGGGTTCTTTTGAGATAATAATTGATACAGTTTCTTTACCGTTGATACGAAAATAATTTGACGGCTGAGCATAAGAATCAACTACTTTCGCAATATCTTTAACTCTAATGGCGGAAGTATTATTAAAAACTTTAATAACGGCATTTTCTATTTTTTCAATATCTTGAACTTTTTCGTCAACCAACAAATGAAAAAAGTATTTATCATATCGTATTTGACCCGCGGAAAGAATTATTTCAGAATTATTAACCGCATTTTCAATTTCATCATAGGTTAATCCGAATAAAAGGGCTTTTTCATAATCAACTATAATAAGAATTTCCCTATTTGTACCACCTCTAATTGATACTTCAGAAATACCATCTATTGTTAGAAGCGGATAATAAAAAGAATCGATTACTTTTCTGCGAATTTCAGATGCGTTAATATCAGCCGAAACTGTATATGTAATAAATCCTTGAAGTTCTTTTAAATCTTCCGGTATATAAACCGATACTTTTGGAGCAGAAACACCAAATGGCAGTTTATCTTTTAATGAAAAAAGTTTTTCATTAATTTCAATTCTTGCAACGTTCATATTTGTATTTGGATGGAATTCAATTTCGATAAATGAAGAACCCGTAGTTGAACGAGATGAAATATTTTTTACACCTTTAACAGATGCAATTTCGGCTTCGACAGGAGCTGTAACAAATGACTCAACAACTTCCGGGGATGTGCTAAACCAATTTACGTTGATGCTTAATTTAGGGTATTCTGCATGAGGTGTTAATTCTATTGGGGTATTGAATATTACTGTTATACCCACAACTACCACAATAAAAAAAAACATTGAAGCGGTTACGGGTCGTTGAAGAAATATGTAAAATATTTTTTTCAACTTATTAATCGATGTTAACGGTTTATTACTTTTACTTTTGAGTCATGTGCTAAAGTATAATGTCCTTCAACTATAACTGAATCTACAGGAGAAAGACCTTTCATTATTTCAATATACTGATCATTTTGTTTCCCGGTATCAACATATTTCCATTTAGCATAATTCTCTTCTGCTGTAAAGACTAATTCCCTTTCGTCACGAACCAACAATGCTGCCTTCGGAATCAACAATCTGTTTTCCAACCGTTCAGTTTCAATTGAAGCAGAGGCAAACATTCCGGGTTTTACCATACGATCGGCATTTTTAACAGTTATAGTTACTTTTGCAGTTTTCGTTTCGGGATCAATATATGGACTAATATGTTTTATTTTCCCAGTATAGATTTTACCCGGTAAAGCGTTGAAACGAAGGTCAACTGAATTACCTATAGAAATATTAGGGGTTTCACTCTCAATTAAGCCTACAATAACAATTAATTCTGAATTATCAAGCAATTTAAAAAGTTCTTCGCCAGTACCGATTCTCTGTCCTTCGGATAAATAAAAATCTCCAATAACACCGTCAAATGGAGCACGTATTTTAGTGTATTCTAAATTTAACTTGGCTCGTTCGAGAGTATTTCGTGCTCGTGTAAACCCACTCTTACTAAGCAGCATTTCTTCTTTTTTAGCTCCGGTAAAAATTAATTCCAGCTCAAGCGAATCTCTTTTATTAATATATTGCTCTTCAGAAATTAATCCGGATGAAAATTGCGAGTAAAGTTTATCAAGAGTTTTTTCCAATTGATTTTCTTTATCTGTTGAAACACCTTCAATCGGGTTATATTTAATCAATAAGCCATATTCAACCCTGGCTTCAATCAAATTGGCTTCAGCTTCTTTCAGTTCAATTTGGTACTCTTGATCTTCTAGCTGTATTAATATGTCTCCCTTCTTTACTAGTTTTCCATCGTAAATGTTAATGCTCTTAATGTAACCTGTTATATTAGAGCTTACACTGACCTCTTTAGCGGCTTTTACAATTCCATTCGCATTAGTTTTTAAAACTAAACTGCCAAGTAAAACCGGTGCAGTTTTTACATCGAATATTACCTCATCTAATTTTTCATAGTCGATTTTGGTTGCTTCAGTCTCATCATTCTTTTTGCTCTGTGAAAATGGAATTACGAGTAAACCAATCACCACTATGAAAACAACTACTATTGCTGAAGCATATTTGATTTTTATCTTCATTAGAAATCCGTTTTTGATTTATTTTGATGTTAATTCTGTGCTCATTCAGCATAAGTCTGATTAATATATTATCAGCAATCAAAATTAAAAAATATTACTGCCCGTTGTTTCATTTTTTTGAATACTTTTCAATATAACTGTAAAGAACAGGAATAATAATTAGTGTTAAAAATGTTGCAGAAACTAATCCGCCGGTAATTGCTAATGCAAGTGACATTCTTAGTTGTGTAGCAGCGCCAATTCCAATCATCATAGGAATTAAACCGAATATAACCGTTAAGCTGTTCATGACAATCGGTCGGAATCTATCTTTTCCGGCTTGCAATATTGCATCACGAACAGATAATCCTTCTTTCCTTTTTCGTAATATAAATTCAACTTTTACAACTGCGTCATTATCTGCAATTCCGATTAAGATTACCAATCCCATAAGAGAAATAATACTTAGACTTTCGCCCAAAAGATAAAGGGTTAATATCCCACCAATTAATCCCAAAGGTACTGAAAAGATTATAATAAACGGATAAAGCAGTGATTCAAATTCCGATGCCAAAATAATATACATTAGCAAAACAGAAATTAGCAGAGCAACATAAAGTTTCGAAAATGAATCTTCAATTTCTTGGTTAACGCCGGCAACAATAATTACTTCCGAAGGTGTTTTTGGCAACTCATCAATTCTTTTTTCAATTTCTTTTGCAACCTTCTCTATATTTGCTTCCTGAATATCGGCGTAAATATAAACTGTGCGAGCTTGATCTTCTCTCCAAATTTCGGAATAGATTTCTTTCCTATTAACGTCGAGCAGATTTACCAACGGTATGGTTCTATTTTCAATTTTCACAGAACGTTGAAGAACTTTCTCTAATTCATCTCTTTGATTTTCATTTGTTGTTAATTTTACAGCAACTTTCTTATCGAAATCGGAAAAGTGCACCGCTTCAATTCCTTTTACCATTGATACAATTGTGTTGACAACATTGGAAACGTTTATGCCGTATGCATTACATTTATCGCGGTTAATTTGAATACTGTAACCGGGCAAACCCGATTCCATCCCAAAAACGAATTCTTTTATTCCCGCAATTCTATTTTCCGTTAAGTCATCAATCAACAGTTTTGCTTTTGCAACGGCATCATCAATGTTGTTGTTTTTAATTTTTATTTCAATGTCGTATTCCGAAGGTGAAATTACTTGAGTGTATGCTGTCTTTATATTTTTAAATGAATAATCTATTCCACTGAGATTACGAAATATCTCTCTAAGTTTATCTTGTGTTTCGAAATAATAACTGCTGTTATTCAGTTTCACAATTAAGTTGGTTTTTTCAACTGAGAATTGTTCCTTATTAAGGAAATCGAATTCGTTTACTCTCCCGATATTTGAAACGATACTTTGAATATTTGGCAGCTTCAGCACGGCATTTTCAATTTCGGAAGTTAAATTTGCGTTGCCTCGTAATGATATACCTTTAGGGAATGTTAAATCAATTACAAACTCTTCCTGAGATGCTTCAGGTATAAATTCTTTCTTAATATCGATAGCTGCTAATATAGTTGCCCCTGCAAGTAAAAGCGTAATTAATATAACTTTCGGTCTGTTGTTTAGTGACCATAGAAGTAATTTATGATAATACTCAATCAATCTTTCCATCCATAGATCAACTCTATGAAAAAACTTTCTAAAGATTGAATGGAGCTTATTAAATAATAACAGGTAAGTCTTAATGACAAAATATTTGGCAGAAGTAAAAAGTAGAACAAAAGGAATTTTAGACCAAAACCATAGTTTAGCTGTTATACTTAATGAATCCGGTTTTGGAATTATAATATATTCACTCATGTACTTGCTTCGGTCAATTTGAAAATGTTTCTCTCTCGATACAATCATCGGAATAAGAGTTAATGCAGCAAAAATTGAAGCGCTCAGTGAAAAGACAATTGCCAAAGCTTGGTCTCTGAAAAGTTCACCGGTTATTCCTTTTATAAATATCAAAGGTAGAAAGACAACAATGGTAGTAAGAGTTGCGGCGACAACCGGCATCGAAACTTCACTTGTACCTTTTATTACCGCTTCTTTTAACGATAACCCTTGTTCAATGTATCGAACTATATTTTCAATAACAATTATAGAATTATCCAGAAGCATACCTATACCTACTGCAATGCCGCCTAAAGATATTATGTTGAAATTAATTCCGAATGCATACATTAGTAAAACGGTAATTACCAATGATGCGGGTATCGTGATAGCAATTGCAAAGATATTTCTTAAATTACCGAGAAAGAAAAAGAGTACTATAGAAGCAAGAATACCACCGTATAAAATTTCCTGCTTAACGTTTTCGATAGCATCTTCAATAAAACCGGACTGATCTGAAACAATATTTAAATCGAATTCGGGATATTCGGCTCGAAGTGATTCGATTACTTCTTTAACTTTTTGTGCAACTGTTACAGTATTGGCTTCAGGTTGTTTGTAGATAAGCAATCCAACGGTTTCACTTCCGTTTAATCTTGTAAGTCCGTCTCTTTCTTTAAAATTTTCCTTTACATCCGCAACATCTTTTAACAACAGCACCGAGCCATCTGAAAAATATTTTATAACGGTATTTTCAATTTCCTCTGTATTTCTAAATTCACCTAAAGTTCTTAATGAATAACGGAAAAGTCCTTTCATAATTGAACCGGCGGGTAAATTTAAATTAACTGCTTTAATTGAGTTGGTTATGCTATCGAAGGTAAGATTGTAGTTATCTAACTTAGATGGATTTACTTCAACGAGAATTTCTCTTTCCAACCCACCTGTAACAATAGCCTGCGCTACTCCTTCAATTTGTTCAAGTCTTCTTTTGAAAATAACGCGTGCAGCTTCTTTAAGGTTTATCAATCGTTCAATTTCATGTTGCGGTGATGAATGATCGACATACTTTATTTCAAATCCTTTACGGTGAAGGTTTCTCTGATCTTTTCTGTAAGTAAGAACAAGTGATTGAATCGGAGAGCCTGATGGATCAGAACGGATTATTGTCGGTCTGCCTGCTTCAGGTGGTAATACGAAACTTATATTATCCAGCTTCTCTCTTAAACCGATAACGGTCATATCCATATCGGTTCCCCAAACAAAGTCGATAGATATAACAGAGATACCCTCTTTAGAAACTGATGAGATTTTCTTTACACCCGTCATTGTACCGATAGATGATTCGAGCGGTTCTGTAACAAGCTTCTCAACTTCTTCGGGTGCTGCGTTTGGATATGTTGTTTGTACTACAAGATGGGGCAGATATATATTCGGCAGTAAATCAATGCCAAGCCGCGAAAATGCGATTACACCGAGGAAAGCTAATCCGAGGTAGAGCATTGTGGTTGTAACTGATCGGTTTATAAATGTTTTGAGCAAAATGTATTATGATATTCTATATTTTACACTTATTAAGATGATTAATTTTTACCAAAGTTGCCATAATAGATTCAAAAGCTTGCTCAATAACATAAACTTAGAAATGCTTCGATGGAATTAATATTCACTATTAAGCTTATCTAAAAATTTCGAATAAAATACTTCCGAGAATTCAAAGTCCTTCGTAACTGGTTGAAAGCTAAAAGTCTTTACTCCATTCTTAACAAATATAAGTTGTGGGTATTTTGTTGTATCAAAAGATAACTCTTTTTTGAATATATTTTCATTCACAACCTTAATAGGGATTGTTAGATTGGCTTGCTTTTTGAAAATTAGGGACTTATTGCGCTTCTCTTCAGTGGTAATTGCAATGACATTAATACTTTTACTTTTCATTTGATTCCGCAAACTGTCTACCCTAATAAGCTCTCTTTCCTGGCATTTAGCACAATCAAAATCTGACAAAAGTATAACTAGATAAGTAGAATCTTTATTCAACAATAATTTCTGATTATTAACATCGTAAACTTCTGCTACTTCTCTATCAAGGATAGCATTAGAGTTCCACAAGGAATTTATTCTTTTTTCGTAAATCGCTTTTTCTGCATTAAAAGTGAACTCAAAATCTTCAATTTTAATACGATAAAAGTTAAACAACGAGAAGACAACAAGTAATAAAAACCAGAAACCAAGTTTATATAATTTAGTTTTCATTATAATCTTTTAATTTATATTTGAATACCTCTATCTCGGTGTTTTCTTTAGTTATATAAATTTGTTTGTCAGAGATAAAAATCTTTGATACCATTCCGATATTTTTTAAAAGTAACGAATATTTATATCTTCGCTCAGAAAGTGAATAAATATCAACTACAAATTCTTCTGCTTTCATCTGTAATTCGGTGGGCATAATGAAAACAAATAAATCATCTTTGTATATGTTAGTACTTGCAAAAATATATTCCTCTCTACGTGGGAAATTTATAATGTTTCGACTCCCTTTTTTGCTTTTATTAATTTCTACCCTTGGGTTCGTTGTTTCGTCAATTAATTTAAAAACATTCTCTATCATTCCTTCATCAGAATAAATAATAACATAACCTAAAATACTGGAAATATAAATAAGTCTATTTGATACAGTATAATGTATATCTCCGATCAAAAAAGGCAACATCCCCAAATCTTCATTATCATTTATAGTCTCTGTGTCAAAAACATTCTGATATTGAAAAATATCTTTTTGAAGAAAATTAATTCTTTGAAAAGGAGAAAATGTAAAAGGATCCATAAATTGAAAGGTTACTACCTCATTATTTGATACAAAACAAACTCTACCAGGAGTAAGTGTAGTTTTATATTCATAAACTTTTTCCTTATCGAAAACAGCAAATTTGTTATCATTCGGGTTGATCAGTTTAATCCGACCATCCTTATCTACGTCAAAATAAAATCCGTTTGTAAATTCTCCTGGTCCTCTTCCTTTTTTACCATACTTCTGGATGTACTTACCCGTTCTATCAAACTTTTTGACCGAGCAATCTAAGAAATCTAACACGTAAATATTTCCAAACTTATCAATCTTTATATTAGCTGGAAGAAGGAACATTTCATTGTCAATTCCCCCAAAACTAAATAAAGAATGAATTTCATATTCTCGAAAATCTCGCTCCCATGTTTTATTTTCCACTTCAGCAAAAATAAATTTAATCTCTCTTTAGTGATTCCCAATACTTACTTCGATACTCTCCTTTTTTAATGGAAAACTTTTCTCCAAATCCAATTTATCATTCTGCTCTTTTTTACAGCTCCATGATATACTTAAAATTAGAATAATTACAAATGTAACATTGATTCTTTTAGTCAAAAAAGCCTCCATTAAGAAAAATTCAGGCTATTCTAAAACTTGGATCATTTAGCATCTTGGTCTGCAGATAGTTATCTAAAATGAATTAAATACTTTGTTATATTTTGTCTTAGAATAGCCAAATTAACTAAATAAAATAACCAAAACAGTAACCGTGACCAACAACCCATGTGCAATAATCGTTATTTGAATTAGAACAAATTTCATTACACAGGTCTTCTTTTTCAGCTTTACTTGTTTGAATTAATTCAAGTTTATAACCAAAAAACGACAGTTTCCCGTTGTCATCACCGAAAACAAGTTGAATATTAACAGCAAAAGTAGCCAAGAATAGAGATAGAATAGATATGTTAATAAACTTAAACAATTTTTGCATAACTTTAGTTTTCATACAACCTCCTATTTTATTATTTATTATTTACTCTCCCAGCGCTGGGATTATTTTCATTCATTGTTAGATAAATTGTTACAATGAGTAATAGAAAATTCCTGATTATCATTCCAATCCCAAAATCTGATTTGATTGTGTTTCCAAAACAACCACAATCACTTTCTAAACCAATTGTAAATCCATAAAGACTGAATAGAAAAAAGAAAATAAATAATGTTGTAACAATTCGAAGTGTAGTTTTAATTTTTACTTTTAGAATCAGCATTATACCAAGTGATATTTCAATAACCGGCAAAAGGGATGTTAATGGTATTATAAAGCTATCTTCAATTAAGTTGGTAATTTGTATTGTTTCTATAAGCGGCTGTGAATCAATTATTTTACTTATGCCGGTAAATAGAAGAAGGACAGCAAGGAAGTAGTAGCTGAAAAGATATAAACTTTTTTGCAGATTTATCGATAACTTATTTATTGGTAATGAGTCCATCAAACTCAAATTGATTTATCTTTATGATGAAGATAAAAAAAAAGAAATTTGTGTCAAGAAAAATTTTTTAATGTTTCACCATTAATTATAAATTAGTAAATAAATTATAACGTTTGCTTTTCATTTATTGTAGATGAATGAGTAAGTGAAAATAGTTGTAAATCAACAACTATCGTCCTTCAAAATTATATTTAGAAATTACTTTTTTCCTTAGTTTTCTATTATTATTAATTTTTTATATGAAATTAATAATATTAGCTTAACGAAATACACCAGACAATAGATTCCGTTAAATCTTAGTATATAATAGCTAATTCAATTTGTAAAACTGAATCAAAAGGAAATATCAAATCTTAATACCCTTGATTTACTCCATTCAAATGTAAATAAATGTTTTTCGCTTATATCAATTGATGAAACTGCAAATTCCTTTGGTACCATAAATAGTTTTTCTAGATATGATTCTGTTAAACTAATATTAAAAATCAACAAATATTGATTACTTGCTACTACGATATGATTGTCACCAAGCTTTTCAACATCGGTTATGATCATAGCAGTTCCACCCTGTTCTTGATCAATTAAGTTTTTCTCTAAATCACTTATTTGTTTACTTACTAATTTGATTCCGTGAAATATGCTTTGTTGAATATTTGTAAAAAATATATAAGGTAAACTATGATAATAGAAACAAATAATATTTTCAGAAACAAATAATGCATTTAGAGAAAGCATAGAATTGTATTTGGGATTATTAGTATTAAAAATCGGAGGAAATGTGTAGGTTGTATCCTCTTCCATTTGATGATAATTAATTTTATTTATATTATAAACATCATAAAAAGTGTACATCTCAGTAGGAACTAATAGCATTTTTAAATTAAGTGAAAAATCTTGAACAAAAGGCATAAAAGCTGCTTCTATTGAATTTATATAGGTAAAATCTTTATCAAAAATTTGAATTCGCCCGTTGCCAACATCTTGTACAAAAATATACTTTCTATTTGATTTTATTGAAAATGGTTCTATGAATTCTTTCGGAGCTTTCCCCCTCCTTCCTATTTTGCTTATAAAATTACCTGAACTATCAATCTCTATTATTGTATTTAATATTCTGTCCGATATAAAATATCTATTATCTTGAAAGAGACAAGAAGTAGGGAAGGCTAGAAAAATTTCTTTTTCAACACCTTTAATAAACTTATCATCGATAATAACACTTGGTAAAAGTGTATCCGAATTAATATCATCTAAATCAAATTTAGTTATTTCCATTCTTTGAAGAATTTTTTCAATATTATTGTTATTTGAAAATTTATTCTCCTTTGTATCGGTACATCCGAATAATATAATTATTAAAATATAAGTTATATGATTTTTTTTCATTAATTAACTCTTTGCAATATTATTCTATTGATTCATAATTATGATATCTGATATATATTAGAATTACCTTCTGAGTTTGGGGGGACAACGATATGTTCAAGGTAACTTCTCTTTGAGTTTCTTGTTCAAACTTCCATTTTGTGTGTTTATCGTTTGATAATTCTGGTTCGCCATAATCTGTTGTAACGATTTTAATAAAATCTAAGTATAACTCATTTAATTCAGAATCTAATGACAATAGTTGAAACTGAAGAAAATATAATTTCCCCTCATAGAATTGTGCTAATAGGTTATGGATATCGTGATTAAAAAATTTACCACCTGAATAAAAATCCATTCTCATTTTACCCATATTATCAACCTTCAATAGCTTTAGTTCTCTTTCCGTAAAGAGCTTTTTTACATCTTGGGGGGAGGATTGCATACTTAATTTCTTAAAAAATAGACCGAAGGAGAGTTCTGCTTTATCGTAATTGTCTGTATTACAGTTTGTAAATGCAACAGTACAAATTATTAAGAAAAAAATCATTTTTATTTTCAAGTTTATTAGCATTAATAATATCCTGGGCAGTTTAGAGAATAATGGTACCAAGTTGAACCTATTCTGTAAATACAACTGCAAGCACAATTATAAGAACTACAATAAGCTTCTTGACCAGTTACTGCACAACCACCAATACAATTCATAGATTCGCAATAGGCTGTTGCTGTACCTCCACCACCACCGGATTCGGGATCATCCTTCAACACGGCAGCATTAATATCATTACCTAAGGATATATTCATTCCAAACAATTCAAAATTATCCGTTTGATTATCAGAAAAACCAATTTGGATATTTAAGAGAAATAAAACAACAAACAGAAAATATCCCAAAATTTTGCTGCACATTTTTACTCCTTTTTGCACCCTGACAGACATTTTGTCCTCCTAATTTGTTATTTATTGTTTATTATTTTACCCAGCACTGGGCTTATTATTTTCTTTGTCAAGTAAAGCGTTGACACTATAGGGCTGTTCTTTAGCGGCTTTAGCTTCTTCAGTTAAAAAAAATACATTTATAATTACGGAAAATAATACTGTTAATGTTGCTAAAAACCTTTTCATAATATTACTCCCTATTTATTATATTATTATCACTATACGTTGGAGGTTATTAACCCTCATCAATATCATTAATTAATTGTTCAATATTTGCAATGGACCAAAGTGAAAAATCTTCATTATCTGGAATTGGTAGATAGGAATATACAATACGTCGTTCGGCGACAACAGTTATCAGAGGAAAGTGCTTAATATCTTTTATTAATGAAGGTTTTGAACCCATGAAAGCAAAAAAATCAAAATCAACTTCCGTTACTTTTCTCAATCTTAACGCATCAAGCTCACTATCACCAGCATAAATGGCTTTGAAACTAAGATTATTACCAAATCTATTCTTAAGTTTTTGAAGTAGCTTAAGTTCCCTTACTTGACAGGGGTTACACCCGGAATTCGATAATAAAATTAATATTGTAAAATCTTCGAATTGAGTTTTGCTGGATTCACCAGTAATGATATTACTCACTTTTTCAATTGGGAATAGATTACCGATAATACTTTGTGTATATGAAAGAGAATTAAGAATTTTCTCTTTTCTAAAATTAATCAGCTCCGAGTTAGCCTGATTATTGTTATACAAGTAATTGCATAGCGTAATTAAAAGCATAAGTATTACTACAACTGCAAAAAATCCGGTTTTATAGTTAATTTTATCTTTATTTATCTTCAATAATTTCATATACATGTACTTCCGGATTAGGAAGTATTCCATTTTTTATTTCAGGTTGATGCATAAAATAAATTTTAGCATTCTTAGCAGCTAAAACCGGTTTATCAACTATTATATCGTTATAAAAATATTTCCCATCTGTCCCTAATATTTGAATACCATACAATCTATTATGATATAACAGAATGAGCAATTTATCTCTATCATAATAGAAAATATTTTGAATTGTCGTTTTATTATTCAATACCTTTGGAATGTCTTTCATTACTTGAGCTGGATTATTATCATTCAAGTCTCTTTCAACTTTTCGAAAATATTTTGGATACTTTACGAATACATCAAGTTGTTTCCCATTTTGGTCAAATTTGAAAATTTCTGGACTAACCAAGTTCACTTGGTAAATATATTCTGAGTCATCAACAACCAATCCACCGCCTTCAAATCTGTAAATCAAATTTTTAAATTCACCTGGAAAATTTCCGAAAGAATATACTGATTTGCCGAAAGGAGTCATTTTTTTTAATTGATTACCATCGTCTAGATTGTAATAGCCAATTAGATTTCCATCACTTAAGAAATCAAAATGAATCGGAGGGAGAAATGAAACATCCATTTCTCCAAGACAATTTCCCAAATTGTCAAAACGAAATCCCCAAGGTCCTCCATTTATCACAAGTATATTTCCGCTTTTATCAAATTTCGAAAAAATAGGTCTCCAATTGAATCCCGGATGACACGAAACTGGGGAAACCTTATTTATAATGTTACCACTTTCTTGAAATAAATATACCTCCCCCGCAACACGATCAGTAATTAATAAATCATCGGAATTATTTACATCAAGATAGTTTATATTGCCAATTACTATTTCATCTGGAAAGTTTATTGTTTTTGAATGCTTGGCAATTTGATAAAAATTAATTTCTTGTGAAATGCTGATTGAGTTTAACAGAATTAAATACAGTCCAACTAATAAGTTTATTATTCTCATTTTAAATCCCAAAATTTTCATTACTTTTTAATATGGATCATCAAAACATGTACAAGAAAAAATCGAACACTCATTTAAGGAACTCGGTAGATGACAACTAACCCAATAATCTCCTGAACCGCTACAAATACATCCACGTCCATAAGACATTTTATATTTTTGTTCATACGCCGCTTGGGCATCTTCTGTTGAAATAAGTAGATTGATAAATCCAATAATTATAACAGTTAGTGTTACAAACAGCTTTTTCATAATTCTACTCCTTATTTTATTAATAGATGAGTATTCCCTTGAACAGGGTTTTTATTTGAATTTATGGTTAAGTAAATTGAAATTAATAGTAAGGAGAAGTTCCTAATTATCATTCCAATCCCAAAATCTGATTTGATTGTATTTCCAAAACAACCGCAATCACTTTCTAAACCAATTGTAAATCCATAAAGACTAAATAGAAAAAAGAAACCAAATAATGTAGCAACTAGTCTAAGTGTAATCTTAATTTTCAATTTTAGAAGAAGCATTACAGCAAGGGCAACTTCTAAAAGCGGCAAGGCTGTGGCGAGTAAAAGAACCAGATTTTGATCAATCATACCCAAACTTTTAATTGTCTCAATTAAAGGTTGAGGATCAATTATTTTACTTATGCCGGAAAAGAGAAGAACAAATGAAATGAGGTAATAATTGAAGAAGTAAAACCATTTATATAATAAAGATTTCTTGGAGTAATTGATAGTTGACTTATTTATTGATAAGGAGTCCATCAAACTCAAATTGATTTATCTTTAAGATGAAGATAAAAAAAAAATAGAATTTGTGTCAAGAAAATAATTTTAAATTATTAACTATCGATTAAAAAGTTATTATATTCATCAACCGTTTGTACTTCATTAATTGTATATAAATCCTAATAAAATCTACATAATTTTTAAAAATAAGTATTATTAATTGTCAGTCTTGTCCGTTATAACAGAATTATCACAAACTAATATTAGCTAAACAATTTGAAAAAATTACTGAAAAAATAATTTGTATTGAAGATTGGATTAAATCAGTTTGTTTCCCAAACACCTCAGTAATTCCATTAAAGAATTATCGAGCTACTTACATATGAGCTTTTAAAAAAGCATAATATTCGTTAAACTTTAGGTACAAAAATTCTTTGTAAGGAGAAAAGATGGATACAAAAATTTCTGATTTAACGGTTGATGAACTAAAGATTCTGATCTCTAAAACCGCTCAAGAAGCAATAGAAGATTATCTTGAAGATCTAAATGCTCTAACAAGTAAAGAATATTTAAATTCTATTCGGGAAGCTAGAGAAAATTACAAATCAGGAAATTCTGTAGTTATTCTGCCTAATAATTGATTTCCAATTAACCAATTTCCGCAAATACCTTCACCAACTCCTTCTTAGTCTCCAGCAAATCTTGCGAAATTACTTTCACTTCACCGATTGTGGGCATAAAGTTGGTATCGCCAATCCAACGTGGTAAAATATGAAAATGAATATGCTGATCGATTCCGGCACCGGCAGCTTTACCGATATTTGCACCGATGTTAAATCCTTGCGGTTTCATTAAATCCGTCAATGCTTTTTTCGATAGAGTTATGAGTTTGGTTATCTCGGCAAATTCTTCTTTTGTAATTTCTTCAATATCGGAGATATGGCGATAAGGGATAATCATTAAATGACCGCTGTTATAAGGATACAAATTAAGCATCACAAAACATAAATCGGATTTATAAACAACCAGCGATTCGTCATTGTTAATATCCAATTGCTGAACGGAACAAAATACACATTCCTCATTGTCGCTTTTATGTTTGAATGACTGAATATAATTGGAACGCCACGGTGACCAAAGTTTATCCATTGTTTGCCTGCTATTTAATCAAATTATTTGTTATTCCCGCTTAAACCACACGAGAATGACAGTGGAATTCTATTTCAAAAATAAAAAAAGCGGAAGTGGTATTCTTCCGCTTTATGAAAATCAATACTATTAATCTTCTTCTTTTGACTTTTCGTATTCTTCGATAATTCTTGCTTCAACATCTTTAGGTACTTCTTCGTAATGAGAAAATGCCCTTGAATGCATACCCCTTCCCGAAGTTAACGAACGAAGATGTGTTGAATATTTATACAATTCCGATAACGGAACTTTAGCTTTAATAATCTGGAAAGGACCTTCGGAATCCATGCCGGAAATTTTACCGCGCTTACTTGAAATATCTCCCATAACATCGCCCATATATTCTTCGGGTACTTTAACCGTAATATCATAAATCGGTTCAAGAATAACCGGCGAAGCAGATAGAAATCCTTTCTTAAATGCTTGAGAAGCAGCAATTTTAAAAGATACTTCATCAGAGTCAACGTTATGGAATGAACCGTCGAACAAAGTTACTTTAACATCAATTACTTTACTTCCGGTTAAAATTCCTTTATTCAATATTTCTTTAAGCCCTTTTTCAACTGCTGGAATGAATCTGCCCGGTACGACACCGCCGACAATTGCATCAACAAATTCAAATCCTGTACCACGAGGCTGCGGTTCTAATTTCAATAGTACGTGACCGTATTGACCTCTACCGCCTGATTGTTTCTTGTGTTTGTATTCGGCAACGTCACATGCTTTTTTAATAGTTTCACGATAAGGAATTCTCGGTTCCACAAGATCAACTTCTACACCGTATCTATCTTTCAATAATTTTATTGCAAGGTTTAACTGAAGTTCACCTTGACCCGTAACAATTGTTTGTGCAAGTTCAGGATCAAAATGGACCGATAATGTGGGATCTTCTTCATGCACGGTATGTAAACCGGATGAGATTTTATCTTCATCCCCTTTTGCTTTAGGTTTAATTGCACCGCGTATAACAGGTTCCGGGAATTTAATCGGATCAAACACAACCTGGAAATTTTTACTTGCGAGAGTATCGCCGGTGTGAGTGTCTTTCAATTTTACCACAGCACCAATATCGCCGGCAACAACTTTACTGACTTCTTTTCTTTGCTTTCCATTTAATATCGATAACTGTCCTAATCTTTCCGGTTTTTCGTTGGATGAATTTATAAGATCCATTCCGGGTTCCATCGTTCCGCTGTAAACTTTGAAAATAGATAATTCTCCAACATGTTGTTCGGATAACGATTTAAAGACTAAAGCAGCAACTTCACCTTTAGGATCACATATAATTTCAATTGCATCTTTACCTTTAATTGTTGCTTTAGGTGAAGGTGCTTCAACAGGAGACGGGAAATAGTTTACTACAAAATCCATAAAATTGTTTAATCCAACTCCTCTTGTACCTGAAGCTGCAAATACAGGAACAATTGCTCCGGTTAATATTGCAGCTTTCAAACCTTTTTTAAGGTCATCATCATTTAATGTACCTTCTTCAAAAAACTTATTCATCAAATCTTCACTTGATTCGGCAACTTTTTCAATCAACTCTTCGCGCATAGTTTCTACTTCATCTTTTAATTCAGCCGGGATATCAACTTCAACGGCTTTTTTAGAAGTTACATCTTCATATTGGTAGGCTTTCATTTTAATAAGATCAATTACGGTAGTGAAGTTTATTCCTTCGTTAACCGGCATAGTAATAACTGTTGCATCCTGGCTTAAATGTTCTTTGATCATTTGAAATGTATCATTGAACCTTGAGTGTTCGTTATCGATTTTATTGATAATAACCGAAGCCGGAAGATTATATTGTTTTACATAATTCCAAGTTGCTTCGGTACCAACTTCAACACCTTCGGCAGATTTAACAACTGCGACAGCAGTTTCCGCAACATGCAAACTACTAATTACCTGCCCGATAAAATCGGAATAACCGGGTGTATCGATAAAATTAATTTTAGTGTTATTCCACTCAATGTGAAGAGGGGCTGAAGAAATTGATATTTGTCTTTCGATTTCATTCGGATTGTAATCAGAAGTGGTATTTCCCTCTTCCACTTTTCCTATACGGTTAATTTCTCCAGCAGTGTAGAGTAATAACTCTGATATAGTAGTTTTCCCACTTCCTCCATGACCAATGAATGCTATATTGCGTATTGCATCCGGATTATACTCTTTCAAGATGTCTCTCCTCTATGTTTCGATGTCACAATTATGATTTATATTTTTCCCAAAATGCGCTGATCCCTTTCGAGAGAGCACTAAGGTTTTTAATAAGATTTATAACGGGGTTTTGGTCAGTACCTTCTTTAAAACGAGCTGAAAAAGTATTGAGCTTATATCTTGCATTAGAAATAAACTCATTTAACTCATTCATATGACTTTCCGCATCATTTGCAACTTTAGCAATTTTGTTGGAAGCTTCATTTAGATTATCCAAAACCGGAATGGTTGAATCGATCAAACGGTGTACGTCTGCACTTAATACATCAATCGATCGATTCAACTTTTTGAGAGTAACAAAGCAAAATACGATCAAAGCACTAACAAGAATTAATGCAATTATTATAAGTATCTCAATTAACATAAAAGTAACTAAGCTTCTTTTTCAGATTTGTAAGTATCGATACCTGCTTTAACCGCTGATTTCAGTTTTTCACTTTCTTTGTCAATTTTACCTTTACTTTCGCCGACGTATTTGCTGGTTTTATCTTTAGCTTCATTCAGCACTTTTTCAGCTTCTTCAAGCAGATCATCAACTTTAGCTTTAGCATCGGAGATTAACTTTTCGGATTTCTTTTTGCCGTCATTTATAAGCTCAGAAGCTTTAACTTTAGCTCTTTCGAGATACTCTTCCGATTCATCAAGAAGTTCTTCACCTTTACTTCTTAATTCGCCTCTTAATTCCTTACCGGATTTGGGAGCATATAATAATGCAATAACCGAACCAATAACTGTTCCAGCTAATAATCCGAGGAATAATCCTTTACCTAATCCATTCTCATCTGCCATAATTTCCTCCTAATATTTATTTTTAGTTAACAGTCTAACTAAAATAGCAAGCAAGCGACCGAAAATCAAGGATAACCGAGTCTATGTATTTATAAATGCTACTATTATCACCAACTTTTGAGATCATTCAAAGAAATTTCATGTTAATAATTAATTAAAATTTTTACATTAGGTAATTATATAGCGAATAAAAAAAATGCACACAAATCAAAAAGGAAGGGAAAAGAAAAGGATTTTTTAATAATACACTTTAATTACGACTCAATTTTATGAAGTGATGCATATAATTTTGAAAGAGGAAGACCTACCACATTATAATAACAGCCGTTAATTTTACTTACAAAAACAGCTCCGAAGTCATCTTGAATTCCATAAGCGCCGGCTTTATCCATCGGACTTCCGGCATCAACGTAATCACTTATTTCTTTTTTGTTTAGTACTCTAAAAGTTACAAATGTTTTTTCGTAGTCTAATATTGTTTTAGAAGTATCAGAATTATAAACTGCAAAACCAGTATAAACAGTATGGGTTCTTCCGCTAAGTTTGCTTAAGAACAATTTTGCTTCTTTCTTATTTTCCGGTTTACCGATGATTTTTTTATCCAATACTACAATTGTGTCGGCAGTAATAATAATTCCTTTTCTTACTTTTCTTTTTGCTACTTCTAATTTATGAAGAGCTAAACGCTTGACAGTTTTAACCGGATGCTCGCCATCAACAACTTCTTCATTTAAATCAACGGAAAAAGATTTAAAATTAATACCCAACTGATTTAAAAGTTTTCTTCTACGCGGTGATTTTGATGCAAGGTAAATTGGAAGTTTGGTATTTATCATGAAACCAAATTATCTGAAGAGAGCTTTAATGCTTCCCCAAGTTTTCTTTACACTGGAAATATTATCGTGCAAAACGGGAGCTTCATTTGAATAGGAAATTGAACCGTCGTTATCAACAATTGCAACTCTATATACATAAATAGTTCCGGCTGTTTTATAAGCAGTTTCGTCAATAAACTCATAGTACTTATCAGCTTCAGGCAGTAATGTTGAAATAGACATGAAAGAACTATCTTTAGTTCTTCTCTCTATTACAAAATGTTTAATATTATTTTCGGTTAAGGTTTGCCAGGTAATATGAACATTTTCGCCATTGCTTCTAGCAGTAACACCGGGTTCTGCAATAGTTGCGCCTGCATTAAGTGAAATTGCTGCAATTGAAAGCAACATTAGTATGTAAAAGATTTTGAACAATTTCATGCCTTAAATATATTGGGTCGATTTAATATTGTCAAGTTATTATTAGTATAAAAATATCTTCAAATATAGATTAAACTTTGAGTACTTTACTCTCTTTAACAAAGCTGAACCTATAAAAAACAATTGCAGAATAAACAATCACATAAAACGGTAACGCAGACCATGCACCTATCAAGCCCAAATCAAAAACAATTCCCAAAAGATATGCGAGCGGTACAAAAATAACCCAGTTTGAAATAACTTCTGCAACCATAACAAAAAATGTTTGTCCCATTGCTTGAAGACCGTTTGCCAGAACAACTCCAACTGCATAAAAAATTTGTCCGAATCCGGCAATTCTTAAAATAGGAACAGCGGTTTCAATAACATTAGTGTCGTTTGTAATGAGAATCAAAATAATTCTTGGGGCAAAAATAAATATCATCCCAATAAATATTGTATACAAACTTGCTACTTTACTTGTCTCAAAACCATAAAATTTTGCTATTGCAAATTTTCCACTCCCCAACTGATTACCAACTAATGTCTGTACGGCAATACCAAAACCGAAGCAAGGCATTAAAGATATCATTAGCGAAGAAATAACTACCTGACTAGCTGCCTGCTCAAGTGTTCCGATTATTCCGGTAATAGCAACAAAACTAAGGAATCCGATAAGTATAAATACATTCTGAAATGAAACGGGTAGTGAGATTTTAATAATTGATCTTGCAAAATCTTTAACAAATCTGAAATTAACAAAATAATTATACCGCTTTCGATAATAACTAAGTGATGAAATCCCGAGATAAAATAATGCATCGAAAAAAGTAGCGAGTGAAGAACCCAAGCCGGCACCTGCTAAACCCATTCCATCAAATCCGAAAGCTCCGAAAATGAAAATATAATTAAAGACGATATTCAAAAAATTAACAAGAATTCCGGAGAACATGAAAATCTTTGTTTTCCCAATACCAAAGAAAAATCCTCTATAGGAAACTGAAAGAAGAAAGAACGGAAGTCCCATAAACCTGTAAAAGAGATAATCACCGGCATATTCACCGACTATATCATCGGCAGCAAAAAAATGAGCAATAGGAAATGAGAGCCCGACAATAAGTGCACCAACAAGCACACCGGCAATAAAAGAAATAATTAAAGATGTATTGAGAACATCTCCGCAACCGTCGTAATCTTTTGAACCGAACCTTCTTGCGATTAAAACGTGGGTTCCGGTAGCAAGTGATGAAAAGAAACTAACAACCGCCCAGGTAGCAAGAACACCTAATCCCATAGCCGCAAGCGAATACTCTGCATCGGGTAAACGACCAACCATTGCAGTATCCACAAGTGAAACAACCATTTGCGTAGACAGTCCGGCAATTGCGGGGAGAGCCATTTTTAGGATATATTTATATACAGAACTTTCAGCAATGAATTTCATAAGCAGTAAAATTATTCATTTACCTCTTTTTTTGAAAGTTAATTATTTATTAACATTTTACTTGTTATCAAAAACTGCATAAATGAAGGAAAAATATTTTTTCTTTGAAAAGACTATTAAATGAATTTTTGTTATCTTTATTAATCAATAAGTCAACTTTTACGGCTTTTAATTGACCCGACAAGAAGAAATAAAATATCTTCTTCATACATTCGGCATAAAACAAAGTTGGTTAGCCGATAAGCTTGGTATTCATAACCAAACTCTTACCTATTTATTAAATGACGCACCAATTCTTGATGAAGATCTTTTTAATAAAATTAAATCCATACTTGACGACTACCAATTTGATTTAGCTCTTTTTGATGATGAAAAGCCAAAAGAAACGCTTGACTTATTTGAAGAAAGCAAACTACCTGTTATTTTGGGTGAGAGAATACGAATATTTGCTAAACGGAAATACGGCACACTTAAAAAACTTGCCGAAGCAATGAGAATTTCTCCTCAACAACTTCAACAATATATAAGCGGCAAACGAGAACCGGGTGCAAAAATCCTCGCAAAACTTTTGCGTCAAGGTTGTGATATTAATTGGTTACTCGGCGGTAAAGAAACTATGGAAGCATACCGAACCTATCTACTGGAAGCAGAACTTCGTAAGTTGCAGACCGGAATAGATCAAATTTCCCATATAGTTAATAAAATTGAAAGAAAATAGAAAGCCCGGTAATTCATAAGAATTTAATCGACTTGTTTAGCGTCAAATCGGATATAAAGGTGTTTGACAATTTACTATGAAATACTTTGTTTTACTTTAAATAAATATTTCTTCCGCCAAACTCTTTTCTTTTCATTTACTCACCAGGGCATGTTGTTGATCGTTTTAATAACGGAGGGACAGCATGGAACACCCAGTAAGATTTTTAATCCTTGCTATATTATTATCCACAATTCTTATCGGACAGAGTAAGTACATTCCTAAAATTGATTCAACAATTTTTTACATGTCCG
Source organism: Melioribacter roseus (assembly GCA_020724265.1). GTDB lineage: Bacteria > Bacteroidota > Ignavibacteria > Ignavibacteriales > Melioribacteraceae > SURF-28. The sequence goes on from DYHH01000031.1 coordinate 40,880, forward strand.
ATAAAGTGAAAGTTACACTTCTTTCCGATAGCACATCTCAGGTTTCGGAATTACTAATTCAGCAATATCAAACTAATCAATATGTTAATTACTACAGAGCATTGTACAGCTATAATAATGATGGAAATCAAACAGAATATTTGAGTCAAACTTGGAATAATTCAGCTTGGGAAAACAGCTATCGAATGGAGAATACGTATAATGCTCAAGGACTTCTATCAGCTACTTTGTATCAATACTATGCTTCGGGGTGGCAGAATTCAAGCAAGACCGAACGATTTTACAATGCTTATAACAATTTTACTCAAATAGTAGATTATTATTGGTATAATTCGGCTTGGGGACCAAGTTATAAAAGTGAGTTCTCATATGACAGCCAACAAAGATTAGTTGAACAAGTCGGCAGCTCATATAATCAATGGCAGGTACCTCCGGGCTGGGTTTATACTTACAAATTAACAAATCAATATAATTCTCTTTCACAGGTTGAGTTGGATTATGTTTATTATTACGACGGTGTTAACTGGAACCTTTCAAGCAGAACTAGTTATACATACACACCTTCCGGGAAATCAGAAACATCTTATACAGAAGAGTATGATTCCACAATTACAAGTTGGCAACCAGTTTCAAGTGATTCTTCAGCTTATAATATGAACGACCAATTAACTTATAATATATATAGGCGATTTGAAGGTACTACATGGCAGAACATCGAACAGATAGAAAACTTTTATCAAAATAGTTTGATAACAGAAAGTGTTCAAACTTCTTGGATGTACGATCCTTATGATATATTTAAATATAAAGATCTCTTTTCATATAGTGCAGACAATCTTGTAAGTCAAACTTCACAATCATGGGAGAATAATCAGTGGATAAATCAATCATTAATGAATATGTCATATAATTCACAAAATAATGTTACAGTAATGGAAATGTTCATTTGGAACGGTCAAAGTTGGGACCCTAATTATAAATATATGTACTCATACATTTCTTTGGTTGATGTAAACGATGATGAGCTAATAAATGATTTTGACCTGTATCAGAATTACCCAAATCCGTTTAATTCTTCTACAAGAATCGTATATACGGTTGCAAAATCTTCTGAGGTCTCTTTGGTTATTTACAATTCTTTAGGTGAAAAAGTTAAAGTCATAGATCAAGGATTAAAATCACCAGGGAAATACGAAGTAGTTTTGGAAGACAATTCTCTCAGTAGCGGAGTATATTTTTACGAATTTAAAACTCCAACTAAAAAATTAAGTAAGAAAATGATTCTTTTGAAGTAAATCATAATTATCGTAAAGAAAAATTTTCTTGTTTTCTAATGCATTGTAAACATGAGTAATTATTTTGAAATACTCTATACAAAGAAATAATATTGATCGATCTAAAATCGAAATCAGAGTATTCTTCAGAGTATTAATTATTCTTATCTACCGCAATGTAAACTATTATTTAAAGGATGATCTTCATCCCCCACCGTTTACACAATAAACTTCATAAATTCACCGGATATAATCAAAAAGAAGTATATAGTTAAGCTAATAGCTGGTGGATTTTATATTCAGTTCACTCAATAATTTTTGAAGAGCTTTATTTAAGTAAATGGAGAAAAAACTATATGAATTTTTCAAGTATTTCATTTTTTTCTAACAACATTTAATAAAATAATTACACTATTGGCAACAAAGGAATTGAAAGAAGTGGGAATGAATACTAACTAAAATTGGAGATGACTATGAAAAATATACTAAAGCTAGGGATTATCATTTTATTACTTCAGTTTATTTTTGCTTCAAGTTATGCACAGACCCCGTGGAAACAACATAGAAATAATCCACAAAATACAGGATATACATCTTCAATAACTCCGGAGATTCCTGTGATTGAAAAACAAATAACAATAAATGGAAGAATTTATGCACAACCGGTAGTTGATTCACAAGGTAATATTTTTGCTGCTAGTCAAAATGATACTTTATATGCATTTAATTCTAATCTAGAAATTTTATGGAAACAAAAGTTAGGTATTCTGGATTGGAATTGGGGAAGCATAAACTCATATCCTGCTCTTAGCCCCGATGAAGCGACTGTTTACTTATTTGATTGGGAGGATGGAAAATTAAATGCTTTCAGAACCAACGATGGTACTCTAAAGTGGAAATCAGAAGAGTTCATTAAGGATTATGGCTGGGGAATTCCAATGGTTTCATCCAACGGGGATATCATTCTTGTCCATGGAAATATAATTTGTATTTCACCTGACGGCTCAACTAAATGGCGTTTATCGAATGAGCAATATCATCACTGGGCGACTTTTTCACTTGATGAAAGTACGATATACGTCGGAAGTTATAATAAATTATTTGTCATTGATGTTTCTATTGGAGCAGCACAATATATTCAGTTTGAAACCTTTTGGGCTCCTTATCCTGTAGCGGTCGATAATTCGGGGAATCTATACTCCGGAAGAAGCAGATTATTAAGATCCATTGCCATGCCTGGGGCTAATCTTAACTGGAGTATCAGCTACGCATTTGGTGATGCTGAAAAAATTGGAATCGATAATAATCGAGCGAAAGTATACATGGCTATTAATGATACTCTCTATTCATATAATTTTTCAGGCACACTAAATTGGAAAAAGAAAGTTGAGAATGCTTTCTTTGACAATAGTACAGCCCCCGTAATTGATGGCAATGGTTTTATCTATGTAGCTAATTGGAATCTTCAATTAGGAAGAGGAATAATTAAATTTGATTGGCAAACCGGAAATGAGATAACTGAACTAATTGCTGTGGGTTCACCAATTACAACGTTTCCTGTGATAGCAAACGGCAAGATATATGCCGGGTTAAATACGGGATTAGTAGTATGGGGTGATAACCCAGTAGATGTAAACGAAAAAAATCTAAACCTTACATTTGATTTATCACAGAATTTCCCGAATCCATTTAATCCATCAACAAATATTAATTATTCATTGCCGGAGAATTGCTTCGTAAATTTATCAATTTATGATGTACTGGGGAGAAAAATTGTTGATTTAATAAATCAATATCAGGTTGCCGGTCAATATACACAACAGTTCAAAGGAGAATCATTACCAAGCGGAATTTACTTTGCAAGGTTGACTGCCGGAAATAATTTTAAAACAATTAAAATGAATCTCATAAAATGACATGATACTATTGAAAATATTTATTCATTTGTGAGGCTCTATCAACAATAACTAAATTCAAAATTGGAAGATAGACACTGTTGATTAGAATCGACGAACAGAAATTTTTGTTCGAGATTTCAAATGATGCATTCTTATAGATATTTAATTGATTCTTTATTATTAGTTAACTACTTTTGATTCACAAAATTTTATGAATTGCTTGGTGCTATAGCTCAGCTGGGAGAGCGTCCCGATGAAATCGGGAAGGTCAGCACTAAAGTCGAAAATATATTTATAAATAATGTTCTTTAGAAATTGTATTAAATGGATTCTGAATTTGGGGCTTTAGCTCAGCTGGGAGAGCGTCTGAATGGCATTCAGGAGGTCAGCGGTTCGATCCCGCTAAGCTCCACTTAAAAATCCCGCTAATATTCTTAACGGGATTTTTACATTTCCTCTAATTAAGATACTATTTATAGTTTAGGTCAAATGACCATAGGAGAGTATATTTAATTAATAAA
>DYHH01000032.1 GCA_020724265.1 Melioribacter roseus
ATTTATTAATTAAATATACTCTCCTATGGTCATTTGACCTAAACTATAAATAAAATTGAGTTATAAATATTTAGTAAATTCTGTAAGTAAAAAGCAGCTTTATATTAATTCACTTAATAACCAAATAATAAATGGAGTCTCAAATGAAAAACTCTTTTAAACTTTTCTCTTTTGTTTTAGTAATGTCTTTGCTTTTTCTTAGTTCCACGTTGAAAGCACAAACCGATATTTCATTCGGTGCAAACGTCGGATATGGCGGAATGAATATGTCGGATTTTAATGATGCAACTAAAAAAGTATATGAAGAAATTCAAAATCAATTTTCGAATTATTCGGTATCTCACGAAGATGTAAGCGGTGGTGTTTATTTTGATGGGCATTTACTTTTCACATTCAACAAATCGATTACTACAGGTTTATCGGTTAATTATATATCAGGTAGCGGCGGATTGGAGGGAACAGCAGGAGGATCAGATTATACTGTGAAGATGGATGTTTCTACGATTGAAATTCTTGGTGTATTAGGAACTAAAATTCCGTTCGGTTCAAATACTGCAGTTGCTCTTAGAGGATATGCCGGAGTAGGGCTCCCTTCATTTGATCTTAATTTTGGCGGTAATAAAGGATCAGCTAGTGATGCATATTTTTCCGGTCGGTTACAAGGTGGAGTAGAATTTGATCTGAACTCTGTTATTCTCAATGCATTTGTTGGCTATCGCATTGCCAATGCCGGTGCACAGGAATTCGAAATCAATGGACAAAAAGGTAAATTTGAAGTAAATGGTGAAGAGAAAAAATTAGATTTATCCGGGATTTTACTCGGCGTTGGAATTGATATAAAATTATAAGATAAATTTCCCGGTAATTATAGATGGATAAAAATACAGAAACCGGGTGCGAAATTGATCATGGATATTATATTGCAGTAAGTATAAAGTGTTAGCCTTAATATGAATGTTGGATTTGACAGAAGTTAGCTGCAAGTAAGAAATGTTAAATTCTAAAATCAATTATATGAAAACAGAAAAAAAAATAATTGATATTAGTCCTATGGGACCTATCATGACGGTTATAAGAAACGCAACTGATACCAATGGGGAGTCATTAGATTTGGAATGGGAAGTTCCGCCATACCTTAATATGGAGTTAGACCCCTTTTTTCATAAACATCCAAACGCAATCGAAACTTACGAGATTCTTGAAGGCGAAATGGAGTTTTTTGTAAATGATAAATGGTATACCGCAATAAAAGGTGATAAACTATCTGTTCCTAAAGGAGTTACTCATATGTTTAGAAACCCGACAGATAAAACAGCGAAGGTGTACAACACCCACCAACCTGCACTAAGGATGGAAGAATTTTTTGCAGACGGAGAAAAATTTTTAAACAGAATAACAAATAATGGAACAGAGGAATTTAAGCTTAATTTGAAGGCTAAATTGCACATGTCTGTTGTAGCGAATAAATACCGTAATGAAATTATAGCCGTTAAACCTCCTGATTTCGCCTTAAGATTTCTTGGGGTAATAGGAAAATTAATGGGAATAAAATATTAAATGGAAGAACTTTCATTATGCATTACCCTAATATGATACAAGCAGCTAGCAACACGAACCCGCATGCGGCGATTCGGTTGTTAAATCAAACTTTGTTATTGTATCGAAGTTTGTGCTTGGTTGATAGTAAATTGCTCCGAAGTCGTCAGCAGCGTGTCACTTCGAAGCGTTCAATTGAGGTTTGTCAGTCTTCTTTCGCTTCAACCGGTACAACGACTATAACTGAAAATTTATTATCGACTTCAACTTGTATCAGTATTTCTACCGGTTTTTGTTTTGTCTTTTGATTCTTTGGGGTGCTGCCAAAAGCACCCCATATCTTTCTTTATCATTGATATAATTCTATAAAAATGTTTCAAAATTAGTAGATATTTGATCGTTTTGTATGATTAGGTCTGAATTCAATTGTGTTAATTTCTAGTAATATATGAGGGCAATTATTCCTAAATCATGTTGCTAAAAATCTTGTTGCTATAATAACACCATTTGTCTATTATTATGCGTTTCATATTAAATCAGTTTTAAGTTTTGTTTCCTTTCAAAAAATTAATAGAGGAGAATCTTCAATGGATTCAAAAAAAATGATTACCTATCTTTTTACTCTAATATTGGTGGTCTCTTTTAGCATCAATGCACAAAGCATTACAGAAACAAAAAAGATATATGAAAATGCCGGAATTACAGGTGAAAAGCTGACTAAAGTTGATTTCACCATTCAGTATTTAGTTTATAACTCGCTTTCAAGTAACCAATCACAAATAAAAGAATCAAAACCATTTTCTGGAAATTCTGTGATAACAAGTGTAAATGGAAAACTCTTTGTTTCTGTATTTATTAAATCGAGTTATCCTCAACAAACAAAAGCACTCATTCAATCGGTTGGAGGTAGTGTAAGCAATATTATTCAAAATATTTTAATTGCTGATATACCAGTTGATGAATTGACGAATGTTGTTTTTAATGAAAATATACTTGAAGTAGAAACAGCTCGTTATTCAGAATCTTTCCTCGATGAAAGTCTAAAATACATTAACGTTGATAAAATACATAACGGAGAAAACTTACCAAGAGCTTATAAAGGAAAAGATGTAGTTGTCGGTGTATTAGATAGCGGAGTTGATTGGACGCATCCGTCATTTAGTAATGCAAACGGTAATCGAATTTTATATCTATGGGATATGTCCGATGATACAAATCCACCCGCAGAATTTAACTATGGTACAGAATACACAAAAGCCGATTTAGATCAGCAGAATTCAAATCAAATTGATGATGATGGTCATGGTACTCATGTTGCAAGTACAGCAGCCGGTAATGCCGGAGGTAGTGAATATCCTTTAGATGGAGTTGCTCCCGAAGCTGACATTGTTTTCGTTAAAGGTTATAGAAACGGACCTGGTTTTGCTGATACCGATATTGTAAATGGTTGTGATTATATTTTCAAAAGAGCTGAACAATTAGGGAAGCCTGCTGTAATTAACTTAAGTCTCGGTGGACTGATTGGTAATACCGGTACAACTTTATATGAACAAGCATTGACAAATTTAGTTGGACCCGGAAAATTGATTGTCGCTGCTGCTGGAAATGAAGGAGATAATTTCTATCATTTACAATATGAAATGAGCGGTAGTTCAATCGAAGAAGCATCCGAAACTTATTGGGAAGTAGAAAAAATTGAAAATGAACAAACATTTTTAGTTGGGTACCCGCAAAGTGATAATTATACTTTCGGTATAAAAATTTATTCTGCAGATTTATCAACAGTTCTTTACACTTCACCGGCTGTGAGTTTTAATCAGATACAAATGAACGTTGATGTGGTCGTAAATAGCAACAGCATAGGAACTTTAAATATGAGTGGTCACCCGAATTTTGTTGATCCGTCTTTATCAGGGGAACCGTATTTATTTGGAATGCAGTTCATCTATGAATCGGATGCCGATTTTAGTAATTATGTTTTCTCATTATATACATATGGTTCATCAACGCTAAACGCTTGGATAGTAAACGGAGAATTTACTTCTGATTCTGACCCGGGTAATAAAATATTCCCCGGAGATAATTTTATGACTGTCGGGTCACCTTCAACCGCATATAATGTTTTTAGTATTGGAGCTTTTACAACTAAGCTATCTTGGACGGATATCAATGGAGCTCCATTCCAGGTTGATGGAACTATTACAGATCGAGCATATTTCTCAAGTATTGGTCCTACCAGAGATGGAAGAATTAAACCGGACTTTTCAGCCCCGGGACATTGGATTGCAGCGGGGAATTCAAAAGATGCCAATTATGATAATGAATTATTATTGAATAATATAACTGTCCATTTACAAGGTACAAGTATGGCGTCACCGCATTTTACCGGTGTAGTTGCATTATTGTTGGAACAAAATCCAAATCTTACTTACGAAGAAGTATTTACAATTCTTCAAAATTCGGCGGTTGTAGATGGAATAACCGGAGCCGTACCTAACAATGAATTTGGTTACGGAAGGATTGATGCTTATGCGGCATTACAATCAATAATTACTTCCGTTGATGATGATAATTCAGTTCCGTTTGAATTCAGCTTATTACAAAATTATCCAAACCCCTTTAATCCAAGTACGGTCATTGAATATAGTATACCGATAAATGAGTTGGTTCAAATAAAAATTTATGATATGCTTGGAAAAGAGATAACGACCTTAGTTAATGAGCTAAAATCTCCTGGGACTTATAGAGCGGAATTTGATAGTAAGAATTTATCATCGGGTGTGTATTTTTACCGTATTACTGCCGGAAGTTTTCAAGATGTTCGTAAAATGATACTCCTCCGCTAAGGATAAGCTGCGGTGGAATAGTGTTCATATAATAATGAGAAGGAATAGGTATGAAAACAAAGTTTTATTTAGTTATCCTAATTTCATTAATAATTTTTGGATGCACCTCAATGAACGAAGATTATCAAAGCAAATTTGATTCACATTTGAGAATGGAATTCAGTGACGAGAGTAAAATAGATTCCGATGAAATTATTAAGTTTTTTGGTAAGTGTAATACTGAAATTTCTACCGAGATGAGAAGTGAGCTCGAAGCGACCGGAGTCTCTATCGAATCGGTAATTAAAGATATATTCACTGCATCAGGTACAAGGCAACAATTAATTGAATTAGCTAAACTCGAATCGGTAATTCGTTTGGAAAAATCTCAAATGAATTATCCGCTAAACAAGACAAATTAAAACAACAGAATTATTGAGGGTGACCAAAAAGTAATTATTCAATAAAATTATTTGCGAACATTAGCGTAATTCGCGGCTAATATAAATAAAACATTACTTTTTGGTCACCCTCAATTTTATACCATTCAAATGCACAACATGGATGAAATCAGCTTTTTAATTTATCCGAAAATACTTTCTCAAACTTTTCCAACTTCGGTGTAATTACAAAGCTGCAATATGGCTGAGCCGGATTATTATTGTAATAATCTTGATGATACTTTTCAGCGGGATAAAATTTTTGAAAAGGACTAATCTCAGTTACAACCGGTTTATAAAAAATACCAGATTTATCCAATTCCGTTTTATATTTCTCTGCAAGTTCTTTTTGATTTTCATCATGATAAAAAATTACAGAACGGTATTGAGTTCCAAGGTCAGCTCCCTGTCGGTTTAAAGTTGTCGGGTCATGTGTTTTCCAAAACACTTCCAGCAATTCTTCAAAAGAAATTTCATCCTGATCAAATTGAATATGAATCACTTCTGCATGACCGGTAGCACCTGAACAAACTTGATCATAAGTAGGATTCTCTCTTTTACCGCCGGAATAACCCGGTGTTACACTTAAAACTCCCTTTAATTTTTGGAAGATTGCTTCGGTACACCAAAAACAACCGGATCCGAATGTAGCTGTTTTGTATTCTTTCATAATTCTTCTCTGATTTTTTTATAAATTAAGTCCGCTAATTTACAAAAAAGAGATCTTAACCTGTTTCCAATTTTATGGTAATCAATAAACACAAAATAGTCTTAATCGTAATTACACTATTACTCATCACTTCTTGTTCGGATCAAAAAGATTTTAATGAAAAGATGCAAAGTGATGCAATATGGTATAAACAAGCGAACGTTGATCTTGGTTCAAAAATTATTATGAGGTCGGTCGATGAAGGGATTGCAATTTCCCGCGGTGCCGGTTATGATATTAAGGGAAATTTATATCAACTAAAACATGGTAAGTGGGAATCTGTTTTCAAATTTGATTATTCAGATAATCCACAGATTGCGTACAACGAAGACAAGATTTGGTTTATACATCACGAAACACATCATAACTTTTGGCATCCCCGTTTTTATGAATATGACGGAAATGAAACTAAAGAAATAATTTTACCAAAGGTAATGTGGGACGAGACTGATTACTCAATGTGGAATGGAATTGAGATTCTTGATGACGGTACCGCATGGATGATCGGGCAACTTGGAAATATTTTATACTACGATGGAAAAGTTTGGAGTGAATTCGATAGTCCGTTAAAAAATGTTGAGAGAACATCAATTTACTTCGGTGACTTAAACGATATAGAAATGATTTCAAAAGATTTAGGTTGGGCGGTAGGACGCGAAGGTGTAATAATAAAATTTGAAAATGGGAAATGGAATAGAATTGCTTCACCGGTTGAAACTGATCTTCGAAAGATATCCATGATTGACTCAAGCAACGGTTGGATAGTCGGTGATAGAGGAACAATTCTAAAATTTGAAAATGGTGAATGGCAGTATTTTGAAAATGATTATAGAGTTTCATTCAGTTCAGTGGTATCTGATGGAATTAATAAGGCATGGATTACAGGAACGCGTTCAACTTTATTGGAGTGGGACGGAAATACTTGGAAAGAAATTGAAAGCATAAAATCATTCAACGATATATTTGAAGATGTTGCTTTTGTTAAAGATGCAAACGACGAATATAAAATTTGGGTTATCGGGCATGCGGGAATATATACAACTTCACAGAATCTCGGCTTTTCGTTTACGGATATAACAACTGCAGCTTCAATTAGAAATGAGGGAAGGTCAGCAACTTACTTTGATGGTAATAATGATGGTTTGAATGACCTGGCAATTATATCAGACGGCGGACCAAATCTTATTTATAAAAATCTTGGCAACAATGTTTTTTCGGAAATCTCTCGTGAACAAATTGGTATTACCAACGCAAGTTTGAACCAAACATTAATTCTTGGTGATTTGGATAAGGATGGCAAACTCGATCTCCTGGAAATTTTAGATGACCTAAACTACAACCTGGCATTCGGTAAAGGAGAATTTAATTTCTCCGATGATCTTGAAAGAAGCATGCTTGAACTTGAAATAATTGATGCAACATTAGCGCTAACCTCAGCTAAGTTTATTGACTTCAACAACGACGGCAATCTGGATATTTACATATCTAATTTTAGTCGCGAAGATATGTTATTTAGAAACGACGGTTATGGAAATTTTACTAACATATATCACGAAACCGGGATTAATAAAAAATTGAATAGACAAGCTTACGGGGTAATTATAAATGATTTTAACGACGATATGCTTGCAGATATTCTAATTGTTTATAGATTTGCCGAGAATAATAAGTTTCTCGAATTATATCTGAATAAAGGTGATTTTACATTCGAAGAGAAAGAATCGGAAGTCTTTAAGTCAAATCAAAATTTAATTTCAATGTCTGCAATTTCAGCAGACTTTAATAATGATGGAACGCAAGATATCTTTGTCTTTAACTACGGTAAAACTCCTATGCTGTTGTTAAATGACGGCAATGCAAATTTTACGAATGTTTCATCCGAAGCCGGATTTACAGAAACAATTCAACACCCGGAACCAACCGGCGGAATACTTAACGCTGCTGATGTAAACAATGATGGTTATATAGATATTTTTATTAGCTCAAAACTATATCTTAACTCTCACGGGTTAAAATTCACAGAAGTAAGCGAACAAGTCGGTTTATCATTTACCGGTAATCCATCATTCGGTGATATTGATAACGATGGTGATATGGACTTGTTCATCGGAATCAGCAAGAACTCAGCCCCCGCCGGTGAAACTGCAAAGTTATTTCGAAATAATTTATCCGAAGGAAATTCAATCAAGGTAAAGTTAAATACCGACAAGAGTAATAGGACGGCGATCGGTACAAAAGTTTCTCTGGTTGGAAAGAATGAGAATAGCGAAGAAGCATATCGTAATACAAAATATTTTGGTTTCGGAGAATCTCCATTATCGCAGCAAAATATAAGCGAACTTCATTTTGGTTTAATTGATACATTGAATTATTTGATTGAGGTGGAATATCCGTCCGGGATAAAAAAAGAAATAAATAATATTGAGCCGAATAAAACATATACTGTAACAGAATCATCATTCTTTAATCACTATATAACATTAACAAGAAATTCAATTCAGAGAAGTGTCAACTTATTAGATTGGAAATTGTCTGCTGTAAAATTACTTATCTTGATTCTGGCATCGCTGTTTATATATCGGCAAACAAGAAAATGGAAATCTTATAGAATTATAAAGCGCTGGTACTTTAACCTGAGCATACTGATTTTCTTCTTGTTTTTAATTCACATAACACTTAAGACCAATTTTTATTTTGAATGGATACTGCCAATTATCTTACCGGCACTTTTTGTGTTAGTGTTTGTTTATTATACCAATAAATATATTGAAGAACGTGAAAGCAAGTATATCTCGCATTTTAAATTACTTGAAATACTTGGTATTGGTGGAATGGGCAAAGTTTTCAAAGCGCTCGATACACAAAACAATAAACTTGTAGCTCTTAAAATTATCAACCCGACTTTGTTAAAAGATGAGGAAAATAAAAGAAGATTAAACAGCGAAGGACGATTGCTATCGTCAATTGATCATAAAAATATTGTAAAGGTATTCGAATTCGGAGAAACAGAAGAACACAGCTTTATCGCAATGGAATATTTATCCGGCGGTACTCTGGATGAATTTGTTGAGAATAACTTCCCGTTGGATAAAGAATTATTCAAGAATATTGCGATTGAAGTTTGTGACGGCTTAATTATCATTCATGAAAACAATGTACTGCATCGTGATTTGAAATCTCAAAACATAATGTTTGATGAAAGCAATTGTATTAGAATTATGGATTTCGGATTATCGAAATCTCCACTCGTCTCGACCATGACCTCGCTTGGAACTGTTGTAGGAACATTAGGTTATGTTGCCCCTGAACAGATAACCAATATTCAAGTAGATCAACGAACGGATATATTTTCATTTGGTGTTATTCTCTACCAGATGCTTACGAAGAAACTTCCGTTCACAGGCGAAAATGAAATGGCGTTGATACATTCAATATTTAACACAAATCCGCCGCGTCCATCTGAGCTAAATAACTCCGTTGAAAAAATTATTGATAATATTGTGATGAAATGCATTGAGAAAGATATAGATAAAAGATATAATTCCGCTTCAAAAATTAAGGAAGATCTACTCAAAATATAATTATGGAAATTTCAGAACAAAGACATAAAATAAATAAACTGTTATCCGAATTTGTTAGTCAATCTTCAACTCGGTTTTTAAATCTTTCAGCCGATGTAAAAAAAGCAGCGAATGATCCCGAGTTATTAAAACAAGTCGATAAAACATTCAAATCTATTCTAGAGTTTAATCGTTTTCTTACAAAAGAACTTGATGAGTTATTTTATCAGAATGATAAACTTGAAGATAAGTTAGAGAAATTGTCTTCGGAAAAGAAAAAATTAGAAAGGTTATATTCTTCCGGAATTTTATTCCAATCTGAAACGGAGATGAAGCGCTTGATGGAAAAGGCAATAGATACTGTTGTGACTGAATTAAATGCAGACGAAGGGTTTATTGTTCTTGTTGATGATGAACTAAATATTGATACAATAGTAACAAAAAACATGGAACCGGGGAACGAACCGGAAGCAAAAGAACTTAGCACGACAATTATTAATGACACAATTAAAAACTTAAAACCATCTCAGTTAAGTGAACTTCAAGCTAATTCGAGTTTCGGTAGCAAACATAGTATTGTAACTCTCGGACTTAAGGCGGCATTGTGTGTTCCGTTGGTTTCAAATTCGAAAGTAATGGGTGCAGTTTATTTGGATAGAAGAAATGCTGAAAAGTCTTTCAATGAATCTGATCTTACTTTTCTTTCATCCTTCGCAAACCAAATTGTGAAGGGAATTGAAGTATCTAAAGAGATCGATACACTCGAAGAAAAATTAGCAAATGTTCCATCAACCAGTTTCAAGGAATTACGCGAAGAATTTAAATCTGATAATATTATCGGTTCCAGCAGAAAATTATACGACGTCTTGAATCTAGCTTCAAAAGTTAGTGATACAGATGTCTCAGTTTTATTGCTTGGTGAAAACGGTACAGGTAAGGATTTGTTAGCTCAAGCAATTCATAACAACAGTAAGCGTAGAGATAAACCTTTTGTTGCGGTTAATTGCGGAGCAATCCCTTCCGATCTTTTAGAATCCGAATTGTTCGGTTATGAAAGCGGAGCATTTACAGGTGCTAATAAGAGTAAACCGGGAAGGTTAGAGTCTGCCGACGGCGGAACGGTTTTTCTTGATGAAATCGGGGAGATGAGCGTTAATCTTCAAGCAAAACTTTTACGTGTTGTTCAAACAAGAGAGATTGAAAGATTGGGTTCGGTTGATTCTAAAAAAATTGATGTTCGTTTTATAGCAGCAACAAATCAAGATATCTCCAAAATGATTGAAGAAAAAAAATTCCGCGAAGATCTTTACTACCGTTTAAAAGTAATTGAAATTAATATTCCGCCTCTCCGTGAAAGAAAAGAAGATGTTGAAGATCTAGTTCATTTTTTTCTAAAAAAGTATTCTAATGTGAATAAAGAATTTACAATTACTGATGATGCTATTGCAACACTTGAATCATACAATTGGCCGGGAAATGTTCGTGAGTTGGAAAACGTAATTCAACGTGCAGTTATCTTGTGCCTCGGTGCGGAAATCACTGTTGAGAATTTACCGTCGGAAATTATTGATGATAAAGAAGTTGTTCAAGATAAAACAGAACAGCGTACTTTATCGGAAGCTGAAACAGAATTTAGAAAGAGGTTTATTTTGCGTGTACTCAGAAAAACAGAATCGAAATCGGAAGCAGCAAAAGTTTTGGGAATCAACAGAAGCCACCTTCATAAATTATTAACACAACTCGATATCAATGTTTAATTGTTGCAGTTAAGCAACACTTATAATTATTGCCTGTCGCACCTTTACTACTCCGTTAAAGTATATATTCAGTTTTCATTCGATATTGTTATGGCACTTAAATTGTACATTATGTCTAAAAATATTTTCAGATGAATGATCATATTCTAATTATTGATTCCGATAAAGTAATCTTAAGAAAATTAAGGGAGCTGTTAACAAGAGAGGGCTTTAGCATAATGACCGTAACAGATAAACAAGAGGCATTAAATTTATGCAAACAGCTCCCGATACGTTTAATTATTGGCTCACCCAACGAACTAGGTATAGCCAATGATGAAAATAAAGTCTGATAGTTAACCCTTTCGGTTTCTATATCTCCTCTTAGGCGGAGATGACATGACTCCGCCTTTTATTATTCATTCCTCTTTGCTTATCTTTACTTAATTCTAAACAGGGCGATATGAAAAAAGTAATTCTTCACAAAGGAAGAGAGAAATCACTACTTCGTAAACACCCATGGATTTTTTCCGGTGCAATTGATTCAATTGATGACAATATCGAATTGGGTGAAACAGTCGAAATATTATCATCAGATAAAAAGTTTTTTGCTGTCGGGGCATATTCACCTCATTCACAAATACGCATTAGAGTTTGGAGTTTTAATCATATCGAAATCAATAAAGTTTTTTTTACTGAAAAAATTTCTTCTGCCGTTACATTTCGTAAATCGATTATTGATGAGAAGAAATATAATGCTTACCGAATAGTGAATTCCGAATCTGATGGTTTGCCGGGTTTAATCGTAGATAAATACAACAATATTCTTGTTTGTCAATTTATCTCAGCCGGTGCAGAAAAATGGAAACAAACCATTGTTGAAATTCTTGTCGATCAATTAGAACCAACTGCTATTTATGAAAGATCGGATGCCGATGTTCGTCAAAAAGAAGGATTGAAATCAAACAAAGGTATGCTTTACGGAAAAATCGATTCCGGAGAAGTAATTATTCAAGAAGATAATCTCTCTTATATCGTAAATATTTTTACCGGACATAAAACCGGTTTCTATCTAGATCAAAGAGAGAATAGAAAGATTATTTCGGAATACTCAAAAGGAAAAAATGTTCTAAATTGTTTTTCCTATACAGGCAGCTTCGGGATTGCCGCATTAGTAAACGATGCCGAACATGTCTTGAATATCGATTCTTCAGAAGAAGCATTAAACCTATCAACAAGAAATTTTCAATTAAATAAAATAAATGCCGATAAGTTTACCAACTTAAAAGCAGATGTATTCACAGAATTGAGAAAACAAAAATCCGAAAGTAAAAAATATGATTTGATAATTCTTGATCCGCCGAAATTTGTAGAAGGAAAGAATAGTCTTAATAAAGCAAGCAGAGGTTATAAAGATATCAACATGCTTGCAATGCAGTTATTAAATGATGACGGATTACTTTTTACATTTTCCTGTTCCGGGCTTATGACTCCCGAGCTATTTAATAAAATTATTGCTGACGCAGCTTCAGATGCCGGAGTAAATCTTTCAATAATCGATCGGCTCTGGCAGTCAGGTGATCACCGGGTTACGACAAGTTTCCCGGAATCGTTTTATTTAAAAGGATTGTTAGTTAAAAAGGGTTAACAACTATGAAGAAAAAAGGCATTAGAGGAATGATAGATAAACTCAAAGAACCGAATAATTTTATCTCCGGTATTTATAATTACTGCGACGGTTGGTGTGAAAGATGTTCATACACCGAGCGCTGTCTAAATTATTCAACAAGGTTTGAATATGGTTTTAATGAAGATGATGATTCACTGGAGAACACATTGGATTCGGTTTCCGAAATGTTCTCGGACTTAAGTGGTTTCTTAAAAGAAGAAGCCGAAAAAAGGGGAATTGATCTTAATGAAGAAGTTGATATGAGTGATTATGAAAATGCAAAAGAGAAAGCTAACTCTCATCCTCTGACAACAAAAACTTATAAATACTTTCAGTTAGTAAATGATTGGTTTAATTCGCGTAAAGAAATTTTAACAAAGCAAACCGATGAGTTTATTAAGTCCGCCGAATTAGGTTTTGATGAAGAAAAGATTCAAAATAATGTAAATGAATTTCAAGATGCGATTGAAGTAATTCGGTGGTACTTCACATTAATTAGAGTAAAAATTAATAGGGCGCTTCATACAAAATTTGAAAATTCTTATGATGATGAAGAGTTTACATTTGAGCAAGTCAACACATCGGCTAAAATTGCTTTGGTAGGATGCGAAAAATCATTGGCTGCTTGGAAAACTCTTTATGATTATCTTAAAGAGGACGAGGATAAAATTTTGACTATCCTTGCTTATCTCGATAAGTTAATAAAAGAAATAAAAGAAGAGTTTCCGGATGTTGCCGAATTCAAGCGGCCTTACTTTGATTAGCTAATTGTTAAATTGGTTTCGTAACTAAATTTTTTTTTAATAATATTGTTGTACAATAAAACTGTTAAATCAATGAAGAAAATTTTTCTGTTTTTATTCTTTGCAATTTGTGTTTCTGCTCAAGTAGAAAACGTTCCTTTGGATCACGGCGTTTATACCTTCCTTAAAGAAATGGAAGTAAAAAAAATAATCTATGGTATTAATGAAGATATTCCGAATCTAAAATACGGCGAAGTAAAAAACTTTTTGAAGCAAATTGAATCCCGCCAAATTGAATTGAGCAATACCGAAAGGAAACTTTTCGAAAAATATAGAATTGAGTTTTACACCGATAAAATAAACGACTACAATACCTGGAATCTTTTCGGTTCTTCTCCGAATATTTTCACTTCACCTTTTTCACTCTTTGATGATAGACAAAAGTATTTATACAATTATAAAGACGGCGATAATAATGTATTTGTTGAGATGATCGGTACTTTTAATTACGGGCATAGAGTAAAACCATCGACAAATAATGCAGAATTATACGATATCGGTTTTCGTTTTAGAGGTACATTGTTTTCTAAACTCGGGTATAATCTTACAGTAATCAAAGGGGGAGTAAGCGGTAATAAAAATTTCTCCGCAATTCTTGATCCACGAATGAATTACAATTTTAAGTTTATAGAAGACATTGAAAATATAATTAACTACGATTTTGTAGAAGGATATCTGCAGTATAATACTCAACCAACTGAAAATATTAATATAACCGTTCAGCTTGGCAGAGAAAAAATTACTCTTGGTTACGGTTACAATAGTAAGTTATCGTTTTCTGGCGATCACCCTACAATGGATTTTTTCAAATTTAATATCAAATATGGTGTTGTAAACTTTACTTCTATTCATGCATCAACCGTAGGTGATTTTAGTTTTGACCGAAGTCAACTATATACAAAGTATATCGCAATGAATAGATTAAAATTGAGCTTCCCGGATTTTATGGATTTCGGAGTGGGTGAAATGATTGTTTACTCCGATAGGGGAATTGATTTAGCTTATTTTAATCCTTTGATGTTTTACAAATTTGCAGAAATGTCATTACAAGATCGCGATAATGGTCTTTTCTTTATTGATGCTAAAACAAACTTCTGGAGAAATTTAGAATTCCACGGTACTTTTTTCCTCGATGAAAATTTACTCGGGCATTTGCAGCATCTTTCAAGATTCTCTAACAAAACAGCTTATCAACTTGGTGCTATGTGGTATCAGCCTTTAGGACTTTGTGATCTTTCATTATTTGTTGAATACACAAAAATTCGACCATACACATATTCACATACCAACAATAAAAATACCTTTACTGCATTTGATCAAATTCTCGGACATAGAATAGGTCCCAATTCCGATGAGATTTTTATTAAAGCTGCTTATAACCTTAATGAATGGATTAGACCGTCAATATCTTATTCGTATATAAGAGCAGGAAATAATATTGTCAGCGAAAACGGAACCTTAATAAGGAATGTTGGCGGTGATGTATTCCAACCTTACAGGGATGATGTTGATCCGATGGATGCACCGTTTCTTGACGGGAATAGAGTGAATACTACCGAAATAATTGCTAATTTGAAGATAGAACCTTTCCGTGATATTATTTTTGATATTTCTTATTATTATATTTTTAGCGATCATGTGACAGAAAATTTTTCTGAAAACTTAAGTTATGCACAGCTAATAATGAAACTTCAATTCTAATGAAAAAAGTAATTGCAATTATATTACTTGCGTATATACTAATCAGCTGCGATAAGGGAATTGAACCGTATCCCGAACCGCTTGACCCGGAAAATACAGGTATTGCAGGCACGGTAACTTTTCTCGGAAATTGGCCCTCCGGAATTGCAAGAACTCATATCGTATTATTTAAAAATCAAATTCAAATGGAAACGGATTTTTTCCCACCTAATTTAAGTTATGTAAGTAATGAAATTGACAGCGGTACAGTGTCTTTAGAATATGATTCAAGGACAAACAATTTACTAGATGTAAACATCGCACCGGGAACTTATAGATATATTGTTGTTGCTCAATCAACTAAAGATGCTTTATCATTAGATAGAAAAGATTGGTTTGTTGTCGGAGTTTTTTATGCGCCGAACGATAATTCAAAACCGGGAAGCATAATTATTAATGAAGGAAGAGTGACTGAAAATGTTGATATAATTTGTGATTTTGATAATCCGCCCCCACAACCACCTGGGGGTTAGTTAATTGGTTATTAAGTTTTTGGTTATTGGGTTATTGGTGAATTGAAAAATTTATTTTACATATTATTATTTATTACAACTTTAACTGCCCAAACCGGGCATATTACCGGTTTTGTTTCCGATCAAAATAATCAGCCGTTGGTCGGTGTTAACGTAATCATTGCCGGCTCAACAATTGGTTCCGCTACTGATATAAATGGCTTCTTTGAAATAAACAATATTGAATACGGAAGTTATGTTTTGGTTGTTAGTTTTGTCGGTTATCAAAAACAGAATGTAAAAATTAATTTTGACGAATCTTATCAGCCTGTAAGAATAACTTTGCTTGAAAAAGTAATTCAAACCGGACAAATAATTGTATCTGCCGGGAAATACGAGCAAAAAGTAGAAGATCTTACCGTAAGTACAACAGTAGTCCCTTCGGATGTGATTGATAAAAGAAATTTTTCAAGTTTGGATGCTGTTCTTCGTTACGTGCCCGGATTCAGTATGGCGGAAGAGCAACCCAGCATCCGTGGATCTGCCGGGTATAGCTTGGGAGCGGGTTCGCGTGTTCTTGTTGCTATTGACGGTGTGCCTATGTATACCGGTGATACGGGCGAAATTGTTTGGGAATTTGTTCCTTTAACAGATGTTGAACGAATTGAAGTCATCAAAGGTCCGGCAAGTTCACTTTATGGTTCCGCTGCAATCGGTGGCGTTGTAAATATTATTACTAAAAAAGCTCCTCAGAAATCTATCGTTCATTTTAGTTCTCATGGCGGTATGTATGATGATCCGTCGGTTGATGTTTGGAAGTGGTCTAAAACGAAACGTACTTATTACGGCTATTCATTAACTCATTCAAACTCCTTGGGAAAATTTGGTTACTCGGTTTCTTATAGAAGAACAAATAATGACGGACACCGCGAAAATGATCATAACAAGCGGCATCTTACATATGCGAAACTGAGTTATGATTTTAACGAAAATACATCTCTTACTTTTACCGGGAACTACTTGTTCATGAACCGGGGGCAGTTTAATTTTTGGAAGAATTCTCGTAATGCACTTCGTCCTCCGGATGCAGATAGAGATCAATTAGTCGTTTCAAATAGATATTTCGGAACACTTGCTTTCAATCATAAATTCAGTGATAAATTTTCGATTCAAGTTAAACCCGGTATTTACTCGTCTGTTTTTGAAGGACGCGGTATTGAGATTACCGAATCCAACGCTTTATTGTTGAGAAACGAAATGATAACAAACTATACACCAAATGAAGACTGGACTTTCATTGCCGGAACCGAGCAAACGTATGCTGATGTCAGTTCAAATGTATTTTCAAGTCCAAGATTCTTTACAGGTTCGGGTTATATTCATACGGAATTCAAAGGAATATCAAAACTTACTGCCACCTTAGGTGTTCGTTATGATTACATCAAAATAGATTCAGTTGAGGGAGCAAATGCAATTATGCCTAAGTTAGGGCTGAACTATAAATTATTTGATACTGTTATTTTACGAGGCTCAATAGGAACAGGTTTCAGGGCACCGACTCCTGCCGAGGTGTTTATAACCGTCAGTATCGGTGGTGTTGATATAAAAAAGAATACAGACTTAACATATGAGACAAGTCTTTCTTTCGAATTAGGTGCAGTATATAAACCTTTACCCAATTTATTTTTTGATGCGGCATTCTTTCAAACCGATTACGATAATTTTATTGAACCGAATTTTATTAACGATGAAGGTGGTCTGGCAATAAAATTTATAAATCTTCCTAAGTCAAGAATACAAGGTGCCGAACTTGTATCGGATTATAAAATTATTCCGGAATTACTCAGTTTTAATATCGGGTATACATATTTATGGTCGCAGGATCTGAAGACAAAAAAGGCGATGAAATATCGTCCCCGGCATAGAGTTTATGCAGCGCTTAATTACACTCCTTACCCATTCGAGTTTGGCGTATATTACCGATACTGGAGCAGAATAGAAGAGATTGACGAAACAATTGTGCAGCCGCCGGTTGAATTAATTGTAGAAGGCGATCTGAGGGTTGAAGTTTATGTGTGGGATTTAAGCGCAGGGTTTAACTTTAATCTGTTTGAAATGCCGCTGAAAATTTCTGCTAATGTATATAATTTACTAAACTATAACTATGTTGAATTCCTAGGCAACATACAACCTCTTAGGAATTTTTCTCTTAGGTTAGATGCTTATTTCTGAAATCCAAAATCCTAATCTCTAAATCCGAAACAAATTCAAAGCTCGAAACTCAAAATCATAAACCTATTAATTTGTTTTTAACATTCGAATTTAGCATTTAGAATTTGTTTAGAATTTAGGGTTTCGATATTAGAATTTAGTATTTCAAACAGATATTTGAGCATTGTACTCTGTGATCCCCCACCTTGTTAATCTCATCAATTAAACTTAATATTGCCGATTAATTATTCCCTAAAATCCTAAAATTAACAAGGACTATTTATGAAAAGATTCCATTATCTATTCTTCGGATTGTTATTTTTATTAACAACTGTTGCTCATGAAAATGAAACTATAAAAAAAATTGAAGAAGCATATCAATTAGGAAAAATAAATTATGAAGAAGCATTACTTCAAAAATTTTATTCCGGTTTTGACAGGTCAAAACTAAATGATGAGTTTTCAGTTTACTCCCAATCAATACAAAAATGTGCAACACATTTAATTGCAGAGTTTAAAAATAATTCAGATAAACTTTCGGATGAAACAATAAGAATCATTGAAAAATTGATTGTACCGAAAGTAACCAAAACAAATAACTCGAATACAACTTCAACATACATTTCGCCTTATCAAAAGTTCGAGTTGACATATACAACATCGGGAACGCACCGTGTACCGTCACAAGATTTGGATAATAACGGTATTCCCGATTACGTTGAAAGAGTTGCAGAGTATTTTGATCACTCATGGCGAGTGTTAATTGATACACTTGGTTTTAAACCAATTCCACTTGGACCCGGAGAATATTATCAAATCGGTTTTGAGAATATGGGTTATTACGGATATACAATGCCAGATGGTTCTAATGCAATGTCTTATATTATGATGCACAATAATTATGAAGGTTTTCCAAATAATAGTGATCCTGATGGTAATGTTTTAGGAGCTGCAAAAGCAACCGCAATACATGAATTTAAACATGCAATTCAAAGAATATATAACAGATGGAGAGAACCCGGATGGTTTATTGAAGCCGATGCTACCTGGTCTGAAGATATAGGATTCGATCTTACCAATGATTATTATAATTATCTTCGTGATTCACAAATACGCGAGCCCGGACGCGGACTTGCACAAGGAGATGGTTATGAAGATAATCTCTTCTTTCACTTCTTTACCGAGAAATACAGTATTCATACAAACCGGGAGATTTGGGAACGAAGAGAACAGTTTAATGAATCTGTTTTCAGCAGTGTAAATAATATGCTCGCTAATTACGGTGCATTTTTTGATCAAGCATTTGCAGAGTATTTTACATGGTTGTTTAATACCGGGAATAATTACAATCCTAACCTTCCCGGTTTTGGAGAAGCAACTTTTTATCCGACCTCCTTGCATTGTAACTTAATTACATCTTTGCCTGTTGAAAGTACAGGCTGTAGTAGAGATGCACTATCAGGGAACTTTCTGATTTTTGACAGCCAGAATCAAAATAAATATTTGCAGGTTTTATTGGATACTCCGAACGGGAATAATTATGCGGGTGTTTTAACAATCTATACTGATGGAACAACTAATGTAGAATTTTTTGAGTTAAGTAATTCAACTGAATTGGATTTATTTGTACAACCAAAGTTAACGGATATTGAAAGATTTGTTGTTATCCCGGTTGTTACATCTACAACAGGTTCCGGTTTTAGTTATGAATATAAATTTGATGCATTTCAAACCGCAGTTTTTACCCACACTCCATTTGCAGATACTGAATCAACAGGTGATTTGGAGTTTATAGTTACTGTTGAAACACCGCAGAATCTTGCATATTTAGATTCGCTCAGATTTTTTTATCAAATAAACCAAAGCGGATATCAAGAATTAGAATTAAACCCAACAGGAAATATTGATGAATATTCGGTAACTATTTCTGATCCCGGGGCAGAGATTCAGTTTGATTATTATTTCAAGATTGCCGACGAATTGGGTGAAAAAATATTTTATCCTCATTTAGGACCTGACTCGACATTTAGCTTTTTTATCGGAATTGATTTGATAGCACCGGTAATCGTTCATAACTCTTTGATCGGAACTCCTAAATATAATTTCCCTTTATATGTTTATTCGCGGGTTACGGATAATATTGGTCTCGATTCCGTTTATTTGGAATACCGTGTTAATGAAAATGAATGGATTAAAAAGGAAATGATATTTTTAGGAAATGATATCTTTATTTCGACTATCAATCTATTACCTGAAGAATTAACAACAGGTGATTTAATTGATTATAAACTTACCGCCGTTGATATATCTTCAAACAGTAATGTTGCCACCAAACCAGAAAGCAATTTCTTTAGATTTGATGTTGCGGAAGGAACTTATTTTTATAGTGAACCGAATATTGCAATTCGTGAACATATTATTGCTTCGACAAATGATACAATTAGTGTCACAGATGAAATTACTATTGAAGATATTAATATTTATTTTAAGTCCGATCATCCCAGGTTCAGCGATTTGCATATTCGTCTTTATGATCCTTCAGGAAATCAATACGATTTAGTCAACCGCGATTGGTTCGAGACCGAAAATGAAAATGCCGGTTCACCTTCAATAATCTTTGATCAAGATGCGTACTTCACTTTTGATGAAGCAGTGTTGGTTGATGCAGATTCGGCAACTGGAACTTTTGCACCGGTTCATTCTGATTTGACTCAACTCAACGGTACATCAGCATTGGGTGATTGGAGATTACGCGTATTCGATAAAGGTATTAATGACATTAAAGGTAATTGGCTTGAATGGGGATTAATAATAAAAGGTCATGGTACCACAAGTGTTGATGACAAAGATGATACGCTAGTTAACGAATATCAGCTATTCCAAAACTACCCAAACCCGTTTAACCCAACAACCAGAATCAAGTATCAAGTAGCAAGTATCGAGAAAGTAATTATAAAAGTTTACGATATTCTTGGTAGGGAAATAACAACACTTGTTAATGAAGTCAAATCACCGGGCACTTATGAAGTTTATTTTAATGCTTCAAATTTAACGAGCGGTGTTTATTTCTATCAGTTAACTTCAAATGGTTTTTCGCAAACCAAGAAACTCTTGCTGCTCAAGTAAAATAATATTTGTATAGATTGATAAATCCCCGAGGTAGTTTTTTTATGTCGGGGATTTTATTTGTTGATAACCGGATATACAAGTATTGATATATTTCTTATTGCATGGTATATTCAAAAAAACAATTCTACCATTTATGGGGGGAAATACCGTGCAGAAGTTATTCATACTTATTACAGCTATTGTTGTATCTATTAACATCTCGATTTTTGCTCAAACCAATGAAGTAAAACTTGTTTCAATTGATCTAACCAATCCGATAAAATTAGATCGCATTGAATTACTAAATTTTCCGGTTTTTAATATTACTTCAGATAAACTTTATAGTGCAGCGACAAAATCACAATTAGAAAATTTGAACAAATATAAAATAGAATATGAATTGTTCAGTGATTATGTGAATTATGATAATCTCTACATTATTTCAGAAAAGAAAAATCGAAAAATTAATGAAGCGATTATAAAAACATTGGAGCAAGTAAAACTTGCTGACGTTTCGTTAATAATTGCCGAAGATGCTTCAATTATTAATCATGACTTAAAAATCATTCCGGTAAAAAATATCACAAGAACTTTTAAAAATATTAAAACAAGATATAATTCAACTTATTCCAGTAGTAAATTGGATTCAATGATAATCCCCATAATAAATGATGTTAACGTAGAATCCGTAACAAGTTATATACAAGGTTTACAGGACTTTGGAACACGATTTCTTCGTCATCCAAACAGAAAAGAAGTTGCGCTTTGGATTAAAGAAAAATTTGAGTTGATGGGTTATTCTGATGTAGTTCTGGATTCATTTGTTGTTTCTGGTTATATGCAATACAATGTTATTGCAACTTATCCGGCTGAAGTCCCAACCAGTAAAACTATTGTTGTAGGCGGGCATCATGATTCTATCACACAACAGAGCTTGAGTAATACTTTTGCACCTGCACCCGGTGCAGATGACAATGCAAGCGGAACAACCGCAGTTCTTGAATCTGCCCGTGTATTAAAAGAAAATAATTTTCAATCCAAGGCAAATATAAAATTTGTAACCTTTGCCGCAGAAGAATTGGGACTATATGGCAGCCACTTTCATGCTCAGAAAGCACTTAATAGTGGTGAAGATATCAAACTAATGATTAACCATGATATGATTAGCAGTTCGAGAAGACCGCTAGCAGAAAGTGTTGTTGATATAAATTATTATCGAGGCTCTGAAGTTTACCGGGATATTGCCGTTCAAACTGTAAATAAATACGCGAACACCAATGCTTTAATCGGTCAATTAAACAGCAGTGGGTCTGACAGCTATTCTTTTTGGTCAAGAGGATTTGATGCCGTATACTTTGAGGAATATGATTTTAGTAGTTACTATCATACTGATCAAGATCTAATTCAGAACCATGATATGGAGTTTTGTACGGAGGTGATTAAAGGTTCATTAGCAACCTTGATTTCCGTATCACTTATTCCGGCGGTAGTTTCTAATTTTGAAATTTATGATGCGGGCGATGGTGAAACTATAGTGTTAAATTGGGATCTCAGTAGTGAATCGAATCTTGACTATTACAAAGTTTATATAGGTACATCCGAAGGGAATTACAGCAGTGTTTATGAAACGAATAATAATACTTACGAAATTACAAGTCTAACGGAAGGTGTTGTTTATTATTTAGGTGTTTCGGTGGTTGATACAGATGGTTATGAATCTTTGATAATAGAACGAACTAAGATTCCTTATTCAATTCCGTTGTCACCGGTACAATTTACAGTTGAACCTTCATGGCAATCAGTAGTTTTAAATTGGAAAGCCAATGAAGAACTTGACCTTGCCGGATACAATATCTATCGCTCGGAAAAAGAAAGCGAAGAAATAACAAAATTAAATAACGAGCTTGTTACCGAGAATACATTCACCGACAATACTGCCGAAAGCGGTATTTATTATTATTATTTTATTACTGCAGAGGATGCAGATCAAAACGAAAGTGATTATTCGGCTATTATAGTTTCCCGTGCTGTAACTTTGGATCAAGGAATT
This sequence comes from Melioribacter roseus, assembly GCA_020724265.1. Classification (GTDB taxonomy): domain Bacteria; phylum Bacteroidota; class Ignavibacteria; order Ignavibacteriales; family Melioribacteraceae; genus SURF-28. Next base: position 22,840 of record DYHH01000032.1, read on the forward strand.
CTGCTCGTTGATGAAACCGCGGATGGCGACGGTTCACTTTTTTCTCCAACCGATGAACAAGTGGATGATTTCTATAGAAATGCCATAAATGATTTTTATTATAGCACCTTCGACTTAAAATCAATAACAAAAATTAGTCTTTCAGATTTAGGAGCTCACTCAGCCGTGTTATGGTATGGTGATGATAAAACAGACCAAGATGCTATGCAATTTGTTGAGGACATAAAAAAGTATTTGGAATTCGGTGGTAAGTTCTTCTATTCGGGTTATCGTCCGTCAAAAACATTTGCAGGTGTAACGGGTCTTACAAGTGAATTTAATTCAGGTGATTTTTTATATGATTACTTCAAAATCAATAGTGTGAATTATAGTTTGTTAGGTCGTTTTAACGGAGCTGAAAGCGAGTCACTTGGTTATCCGAGCATTTTCACCGATCAAAACAAAACCGAAGCAAGTAATAGTTACCATATAAATGGTATTGAAACTTTTGAACCTGTTGAAGGAGCGGTTGAAATTTACAAATACAATTCCAGTTATGATATCGGCACGCCGCAAGGCTCACTAAGTGGTAATACTGTCGGAATAGAATATATCGGCGAAGATTTTTCAACTGTAATTTTAAGTTTCCCTTTGTATTATATGAATGAAAGCGAAGCTTATCAATTTATTAATTATGTATTCGCAGAAAAATTCGGATTACTAACCAGCGTTGATGCAGATGAAAAAGATAATATTTCTTTAACATTTAGTTTGCAGCAAAATTATCCGAACCCGTTTAATCCAAGTACCAACATCGAATTTTCTTTACCGCAGAATCAAAAAGTTACGTTAAAGATTTATGATTTACTTGGTAGATTAGTTTCAACTTTAGTTGATAGTGAATTAAATGCAGGAAATCACAAAGTAACATTCAATGCGGGTGATTTATCCAGCGGTGTTTATTTCTATACTATTAATGCCGGTGAGTTCAACGCAACTAAAAAATTAATATTGCTTAGGTAGAGGATGTAATGAAAAAATTTTTATTTGTATTTCTGTTAACAATCTTATTTATTGGTACAAATGCACAAACACTCAAACAAAAAATTGAATCTGTTCATAGTTATATGAGTGTTGATAGTGTTACTTATTATGTTCAATCTTTAGAAAACTTCGGAACACGATTTCAATACCATGAGAATAGAAAAGAAATTGCAAATTGGTTGAAAGATCAGTTTGTTGGTATGGGATATGAACAAGTTGAGCTTGATTCATTTTATGTTGTAACAAGATTTAATAATAATGTTCCTGTTATGCAGTATAATGTAGTCGCAACTCTCACCGGATCAACAAGACCGGATGAAATTTTTATTATTGGCGGTCATTATGATTCGTTTAATCATACGGGTGATCTTGAAAATGCACCGGGTGCTGATGATAATGCAAGCGGGACGGCTTCCGCATTAGAAACTGCAAGAGCTATTAAACTAGCAGGTTATCAACCTTCTGCAACAATTAAGTTTGTCTGCTTTGCAGCAGAAGAACTCATGCTATCCGGAAATTCCGGCTCGGAATATATGGCGGCTAAATATCGTGAACAAAACATCAACCTAAAATTGATGATAAATAATGATATGATTGCAAATAATCCGAGACCGTTGAATGAAAGCATGGTTAGCGTAAATTATTATACAGGTAATGAATATCTAAAAGATATAGCAAAACGACTTGTAGAAGAATATACAGTTGTAACTCCAATGGATGGGGGACGGGATACATGGACAGACAGCCGATCTTTTCATGAAGAAGGATTTCCTGCAATCTATTACGATGAATATGATTTTAGTCCGTACTACCATACCTCAGATGATCTTGTAGTAAACTGTGATATGGAGTATTGTACCGAGATCATTAAAGCCTCTTCTGCGATGTTAATTTACAGCATTGAAGCACCAGGTTTAGTAAATAATTTAGTCGCTTATGATGTTGGTGATGGATCTTCAATAAAATTATCCTGGAGACAAAGTGAATCAGAATTTTTAGAAGGATATAATATTTATTTTGGTACAGATGAAGACAATTTATTTTTTCATTCTTCTGTTGATACTTCATTCCAAATAATCACAGGATTACAAGAAGGAAATCTATACTATTTTGGAGTTAGCAGTGTAGACAAAGAAGGAAATGAAAGTATCACAAGAAATATTTCTGCTGTTCCTCATTCAGTACCACGAACACCTGTTGATTTGGTAGCCGAACCTAAATTAAACGCGGTTGAGTTAAGTTGGGAAGCAAATACCGAAGTTGATTTACTTGGTTATAGAATTTATAAAGTACCGGTAACAACATTCGATAATTTTCCACCATTAACTTATTATGTAACTGAAAATTCATTCATCGATGAAGATATTGTCAGCGGCATGTGGTATGAATATGTTCTCTACGCATTTGATACAGATTCTAATTTTAGCATTGAAGGTGCAATAGTATTTTCACGTGCTGTTACTTTGGATAAAGGAATTCTATTTGTTAATGAAACTACCGACGGAAACGGTAATATCGGTAATCCGTCATTTGAACAGGTAGTAGAATTTTACCTCACACTACCCGGAAGCAATTATGAAGTTGATGCAGTCAACATGACTGAAACAGATAGTTTTAATTTAGCGCATCTTGGTGCACATAATACAGTTGTTTGGCATGTTGATAAATCTGCCGATGTAAAAACATTTCAGTATATAAATATCATTAAAGAATATTTGGATTACGGAGGTAATTTTATTTTCACCGGTTATAAACCTTCTAAAGCATTTGCTAACTCCTCAAGTATGTTTAATGAATATTCCGAGGGAAGTTTTATTTATGACTATATGAAAATTTCCAAATCGGAAAATTCGCTTCTTGGTTTATTTAAAAATGGTGATAGTGAATCTGCAGGTTATCCGAAATTAGAACTTGACCAGGAGAAAATTAACACAGCTGATGGACATATTAAAACAATTGATGTTATTCATCCAACTGATGAAGCGGATATAATTTATTCTTATGCTACTGATTATCCGACGGGTGATATTAAAGGAGCATTATCCGGTAAACCAATCGGAATTGAATATTTATCGGAAGATTATAATCTGATTGTACTTTCTCTGCCTCTTTATTATGTAAATAAAACTCAAGCTCAAGAATTTTTAAATTATGTTTTGACAAGCAAATTTAATACTCCGACAAGTATTGAGTTCGAAAATGGTAAAGAAGAGTTAGCAAACGAATTCTATTTAGCACAAAACTACCCAAACCCGTTTAACCCAACTACCAGTATCAAGTATCAAGTAGCAAGTATCGAGAAAGTAAGTATAAAAGTTTACGATATTCTTGGTAGGGAAATAACAACACTTGTTAACGAAGTCAAATCGCCCGGCACATACGAAGTAAAATTTGATGGCTCGAATTTATCGAGCGGAGTTTATCTGTATAGATTTGAAGCCGGGAGTTTTTCTTCAGTTAAGAAACTAATATTACTTAAATAATTACTTGCAGAGAGCCGGTTTTACCGGCTCACTTCTTGCTTGCAGCTTAATTAGTATTAGTATTGCTAATTATAATTTTCCTTCTTAAGTTAAAGTCAAGACTAACTAATAACAGTTTTTATACTTTTGTTTTTTACGAACAAAATTATCAATCATAACTACATTCACATGTGATTGAAGAATTTGTTAGTGAGGTAAAAATGAAAAGGTTAATTCTTCTTGTTTTACTTTTATCTTTCCAAATAATAATTACAGCACAGAGTAAAATTGATTTGGCAGAAAAAGCTAAAACAATTCCGGTAAACAAAAACAATTCATTTGTAATTCCTAAAGCGAATACTTCCTCAACAGAAGGGAATATAATTGGCTACACGGATTATGACTATGTAAGCAATAACGGTTTGCTAAATCAGTTGGATTTGTATGACATTGACTCTGACGGAAAATTAGATCCGGTTGGTACTTATATGAGAAGATTATCTACAGAAGCTAATGGTTTAAGACAACAAGTAATGTTTCTCGGTTTGGAAAATGAGTTTGTATCATTTCCTATAACAGATGATAATTTACCTTCCGGATCCGGGGCAATTCAAGTATTAAGAGCAGGACCTTGGGCTGATCATGCTGCTATTATGTTTTCGCAAGGTAATAAAATGAAGTTTACGGTTATTCGGTTAGCGGATTTCTATTTAATTGTTAATGCCGTTGAACTCGATTTCACAGTTTCATATCCAAACTTTTGCTATTTAGACGATGGAAAAATATATGCGATTTCAAACGATGATAAGTTGAAGTTAATTTATGCAGATAATCCGCAAGTATCAAGCGTAACAGAGATAGAATTTTCAGCAGGTTCATCATTTCAGCCAATAAAAAGATCACCGAACGGTCAATACTTAGCTGTTGTAAATGCCAATACCGAAACTCAAGTTATCTTGCATTATTCCAGCGATTCAGGTGAAACATGGAGTGAAGAAATTATCGGTGAAAATTTGGTCAATGAAATTTCTAATAGACCTAACACTTTTCCGCTTTTTACCAATTTTGGACAAGCATCATATGTATTAGATGATTCGGGCGGAGTTCATATCGGAATGAACGGATACGGTTTACATATTGATAATACCGATACAACATTTGCTTACCCGGCTTTATACTGGAATAATAGAAATAGAGAATGGATTGCAATCTCTCATCCGGACGAAGAGGGTGAAGAACTTTCTGGTTTGCATCCGGGAAATGGAATTGGTAATGCGTATCCGACTCCAATGGTAAGTAATGATGGGAAAGATGTAACAGTAATTTATCAAGCGCCAGAATATGAAAATGGGGTGCTTCAAATTTATAGTGGGGATGGTTCCGATAATAATTATGCGTGTTATTATACGGATATTGTATTGAGTAGTCCAAATTATTCTGATTGGTTACCATTTGGAAAACCTCATCAGTCAGAAGTATTTCCTACTGCATTTGATTGGATTGAAAAACATCATGCGCAACCTCCTCAAATATGGACATCATGGTATTACCAATTTATGTACATGGTTGATGCAATACCTGGATGCTCTATATTTGATGAAAATAGTCCTGACGAAAATACATATTGGGTTCATGATAGTTTTTTTATTGCGACGACAGGTGTTGATGAACAGAAAGAGTTTAATTTTGCATTAGCACAAAACTACCCAAACCCGTTCAACCCAACTACCAGTATCGAGTATCAAGTAGCAAGTATCGAGAAAGTAAGTATCAAAGTTTACGACATTCTTGGTCGGGAAATAACAACACTTGTTAACGAAGTCAAATCACCAGGCACATACGAAGTAAAATTTGATGGCTCGAATTTATCGAGCGGAACATATTTTTATAGACTCTCTTCCGGAAATTTTACACAAATCAAAAAGATGCTGCTAGTCAAGTAAGTTTGTCAAATGTAGGGACAAGCCATGACTTGTCCCTACAATATCATCCAATCACAAAGTAGAATTTTAGCGCCGGATTAACTAAGTTGATCATGTCCGATTTATAATTTATTGAGGTAGTAATGAACAAATTTTCCATTCTTATTTTATTATTAATTGTTGTTACCGGCTTTTCACAAGATCATTCAAAATTTATACGAGGTCCATTCTCAACTCCGCAAGAAGTTACTAATAGATGCCTTGAATGTCACGATGTAGCTGATGAAATAATGAATACAAGACATTGGTTATGGCTTGGCGATGTTATTAAATCCGGTAAATATGAAGGACAGCAGCTTGGTAAAAGAAATATTATAAATAATTTTTGTATAGCAGTTTCATCGAACGAACCGAGATGTACTAGTTGCCATATTGGTTATGGTTGGGAAGATGGTTCGTTTGATTTTACAAAAGCTGAAAATATTGATTGCCTCGTTTGTCATGAGCAAACCGGAAATTATAAAAAAGAACCGACAGCAGCCGGAATGCCCGCAAAAAATGTTGATTTATTGGCTTCGGCAAAAAGTGTAGGAAGACCATCGCGACAGAATTGCGGCAGTTGTCACTTTGACGGTGGGGGCGGTGCTGGCGTAAAACATGGTGATCTTGATGATAGTCTTTATGATCCTACTCCCGATGTTGATATTCATATGGGCGGATTAGGTTTTACTTGCGAAAATTGTCACAGCAAAGGTGATCATAATATATTAGGTGCATCTCACGCTTCAATGGCAGCAGGCGAAAATCATTTTTCTTGTGAAAGTTGTCATAAAGGTGAAGTTCATGAGAAAGAAATTCTTAATAAACATCTTCAATCAATTGCTTGCGAAACTTGCCATATACCTCAAATTGCTAAAGTTGAACCCACAAAAACCTGGTGGGATTGGTCTGAAGCGGGTGAAGATAGAGAAAAATCTGTTGATGCTGACGGAAATGAAACTTATTCCAAAATGAAAGGCGAATTTGTTTGGGAAAAGAACCTAACCCCGGTTTATGCATGGTACAACGGTACTACCGATCTTTATTTAATAGGGGATCAGGTTGAGGCGAAGGTTGTTAAATTGAATAAAACTAACGGTGATATTAAAGATACTAAAGCAAAAATTTATCCTTTCAAATTAATGAGAGGAAAGCAACCGTTTGATCCGGTAAATAAATATTTAATTGTTCCCCGTTTGTTTGGCGAGGGCGGATATTGGAAAACTTTTGATTGGATTAATGCTTCAAGAATTGGAATGGAAACAGTTGGTCTTGAATTTTCCGGTCAAGTTGATTTTATCGAAACAGAAATGTACTGGCCTATTAACCATATGGTTGCTCCGGCAGATCAAGCGGTTAAATGTATCGAATGCCATGGTGTAAGAGAAGGTAAACGTGTTGACTTAAAAGCTCTAGGTTATTCCGAAGACCCGATGAAAACAGGCGGAAGATTCAAAAGCGGAATTATTAAGTAGTAAAAATAAATCCCCGGGATTTTCTTCAATAGAATTTAGAACAGAAAGTTTTTTATATAAAATTCTAACCGATAAATCCCGGGGATTTCCAAACTCAAAATCCCAAATCAAGAACAAACCCGGCATAAAAACTTCTTCCCGGTGTACCGTAGAAAAGTACCTCTTCGTAAACAGTATCAAAAAGATTTTCAACTCTTCCGAATAGTTTCAGATTCGAAATCAATTTATAGTTTACCGTAAAATCAACTATTGTATAGCTTTCAAGTTTAACCCGTGCCGAAGGAAAAGAAGAAAAATCTTCATCCTCGCGTTCACCGATATATCTTATAGATGTGTTTAAATTTAGTCTTTCAATTGGATTATATGAAAGTGATAATGTTAGTTTATCTTTTGGTCGGCGGATTAATTTTGATTCCTGTTCGCTGCTTAAGTCAACTGCATCGGTATAAGTATAAGTGAGATTCGCATAAAAATTATTTGATTGATATGTAACGAAAGATTCGATTCCTTTTGTCTCTGCTTCATTAATATTTATCGTTACAAAATTCTGATCGAACCCGAACATATTTTCAAATTTCATTGAAAAGTAAGTTGCACCGAAAGCGAAACCGCTTCCGAAGAAATATTGTTCAAATCCCAAATCCCACCCGGTATTTTCTTCGGGATTCAAATCCGGGTTACCAAATGCCGGATCGAACAAATAAAACAATGACGGCGCTTTGAACCCCGTTCCGTAATTGGCTTTTAGTTTAGTATTAGTTTTGTCGTAAAAAAATGATGTTCCTAACTTATAAGTAGAATGACTTCCGAATTTCTCATTATCATCAAATCGAATTCCTGCAATTGTAGAAAAACCGCCATCGAGAATTAATTGATTTTGAAGAAAAGCAGAATTAGTTCTCATCTGTTGAGAAGGAAAAACACTTTCGAAAGGTCCCCATTCACTAATAGAAATATATTCTGTGTTGGCTTTTTCAAGTTCGGTTTCTAATCCGAGTGTAATAACATTATGTGGAATGAATGTAAGGTTGTTAAGCCATTCAAACTTTGTACGTGTGGCGTTTGTAAAATTTGTGGCCGAACCGGGGTTATTATCATCAGGTTCATCAATTGATTTACTGATTCTTCTGAGAACCGAACCGCTAAATTTTTGCTTCCATTTGTTGTCAAATAAATCGTAATTGACAGCAGCATTAAAAATATTCTCTTCAATATCATAAGTATAGTTCGGGTCATCTCCGAATTGTGTTCCTTGATCCAAATCAGCAGAAGAATTTGTATGTCGATAATTCAAGCTAAATTTTAAATTATCAAAAACTTGTGCAGAAAGAAAAGATGAAAATGAATTGTTTGAATATCCGTCTTTCTCTGTATTGCCGTATTTCTCATTAGCTGCTGATATCCCCTCGGTTGCGAGACGTGAAAAATTTATAGAGTAATTAAATAAACTGTAACTTCCGGTTAATTGTCCGCTGCCTCTGTAATAACTGTTAGAACCGCCTTCAGTTTGCAAGGAAAATTTATTTATTTCACTCCCCTGTTCGGTAAACACATTTATTATACCGGCAAGAGCATCTGACCCGTAAAGTGTGCTTTGAGGACCGCGCACGATCTCGATTCTTTCAATATTACTTGTTTGCAAATTTGATAAATCGAATGCATTACTCGGGGAACTTGGATCGTTTACTTCAACTCCGTCAATTAAAACCAAAGTATGATTAGCATTAGCACCTCTCATAAAGAGACTATTTAGTTTTCCAAGTCCGCCTTGTTGTGCAATGGAAATTCCGGGAACTTCTCGTAATAATTGAAGAACAGTAGACGAGTTCGATCTTTGAATAAGTGACTTATCAATAATTGAATATGAACTCGAAATATTTTGAACTTCGGTAGGAAACTTGGTTGCTGTTACTAAGACATCACTCAAAGAAATTTTAAGTGTATCTTCCTGAGCGAAAGTTGAAAAAATAAATAGCAGTAAAAACAAAAAAGAATATAGATATTTCATTGAAGTTACCTCCTCATCGGTTGTAACTTCGAGGGCGTGATGTAACGTCAAAAATGAAATTTACGTTCATAACCTCACCCGCGAAGGTTAATTAGTTGTTGAATGCTTACGGCAGGTCTCCTGGCTCAGGACATCTATCAGCGCCTTCCCATCCCCATTTGTCGGGACAGTGGCATTGTACTGAAGACTTTTTGCGTCCTTTACAGTTGCGGGGCAGCACCGGATTTTAACCGGTTTCCCTAACACCATAAGTTTGTTTAAGAACTTATCTAAACTTAAGGAAGAAATCCATTGTGAGCAAGGTAAATTTAATAATTGGATTTGAAAAAATACCTCTACTGAAAAATAGGTAAAAAAACATAAATGCTTATAATCATCTCTTTATTTGTAGGCTTCTCTACGATGTTTAATTCTAAATATAAATATAGAATGATCGATATCGTTAACCTCATATAAAACTCTATATTTTCCAGATCGAATTCTGTACCCTTCAAAGTCTGTCAATTTCTGTGTACCAGCCGGACGAGGATTTTCTGATAACAAATTTATTTTATTTAATATGTTTAAAACTTCTTTGGCTGGAAGCGAATCAAGATCTTTTTGTGCGGAAGGTTTTATTTTAATCGTGTATGCCACGTTTCTTCAAATATTCGTCGATGGATAGACTTTTTCCTTTGGATTTTTTGGCTTCTTCTAAATCGCTAATATCTTCCAATAATTCAAGAGCATCTCTCAATGTTGGGTTCATTTTCATTTTTTCCCAATCACTTCTGGAAATTTTAATATGCGTTTTTGTTTTTTTTAAAGTCATATTCTTTTATCAAATAGTAAGATTATGTGAATGCTGGTCTTAACATAAATAAGAATTTCTTTTTGAGCAAGTTAAAATTAGGAAAATGCTGTAATGAAGGTTAGAATTTATTGTGCAGAATTCAATTAACAAAAGAAATCTTTGAAATTAATTTCTATTAGCATTATTTTGCAATTAGATATTTGACTCCAACAATCGGAAATTTGTGACTCGCCAGAGAATTACATATACGGATAATTTAGTACCGCAGATAAACAATAGCATTGTAATAAATCCACAAACAGTAGACAAATAAGGAGGAGATTAATGGGCTGGCTCTCAGAAGCGCTTGGTTCGTCTATCGGTAAGAAATTTGTAATGGGGTTTACCGGTATCGGCCTGATTCTCTTTTTGATCTTTCATCTCGTCGGTAACTTCACTCTTTACGGAGGTCCTGAAGCCTTTAACGGGTATGTTCATACCCTGGACATTGTTAAACCGATAATTAGAGTAATTGAAGTTGGGCTGGGGCTTGTATTTATTTTTCACATCTATAACGGAATCAAATTATGGTGGGAAAACAAGAAAGCAAGACCGAATGATTACAAGATTTCGGCAAAATCCAAGAACACAACGTTTTTTTCTCGAACAATGATACAAACCGGAAGTATTGTATTTATTTTTCTTGTTCTGCATCTAGCTACATTTTGGTGGTTGTTTAATTTTTCCGGTGAACCTCACGAAAAAGGCGATGCTTATTATGCAATAGTTGTTGAATGGTTCCAAATTCCGTGGTATGCGATTTTTTATGTGATTGCAGTTATCCTTTTAGGATTTCATCTCAATCACGGCTTTCAAAGTGCATTTCAAACTTTTGGTTGGAATCACAAAAAGTATTTTCCTTTTATTCAAAAATTAGGAACTGTTTATGCAGTTATTATGGCTTTAGGATTTGCATCCTTCCCGATTTACTTTTTATTTTTTTACGGAGGTAACTAATGGTTAAGTTAGATTCGAAAATACCGGAAGGACATATTTCCGAAAAATGGACTAATCATAAGTTCAATATGAAATTGATAAACCCCGCTAACAAAAGAAAGTATGATGTTATTGTGGTCGGTACTGGGTTAGCGGGCGCATCAGCGGCTGCTTCATTAGCTGAATTAGGTTATAATGTAAAAGCATTCACTTTTCATGATAGCGCAAGACGTGCTCACTCGATTTCTGCTCAAGGGGGTATTAACGCAGCTAAAAATTATCAAAACGATGGCGATTCGGTTTATAGGTTATTTTTCGATACTGTAAAAGGTGGTGACTTCCGCGCCAGAGAGGCTAATGTTTATAGACTTGCCGAAGTAAGCAACAACATTATCGATCAATGTGTTGCACAAGGTGTTCCTTTCGCCAGAGAATACGGTGGTTTACTTGACAATCGTTCTTTCGGCGGTGCTCAAGTTTCACGAACTTTTTACGCAAGGGGACAAACAGGTCAACAATTATTGTTGGGTGCTTATAGTGCGCTCAGCCGTCAAGTTGGTTTGGGAAAAGTTAAGATGTATTCAAGACGTGAGATGCTGGAATTAGTCGTAGTAGATGGGATTGCTCGAGGAATCGTATGCCGAAATTTAGTTAACGGCGAAATAGAAAAATACTCCGCTCATGCAGTAATTGTTGCAACCGGTGGTTATTCAAATGTTTTCTTCCTATCAACCAATGCGATGAATTGTAACACAACAGCTATTTGGCGTGCTCATAAAAAAGGTGCTCTTTTTGCTAATCCTTGTTTTACTCAGATTCACCCGACTTGTTTACCTGTTCATGGCGAAGGTCAATCGAAACTCACCTTAATGAGTGAATCACTTCGAAATGACGGCAGAATCTGGGTATCGAAAAAGAAAGGTGATATGCGTGAACCGAATGATATTCCCGAAGAAGAAAGAGATTATTACTTAGAAAGAAAATATCCTTCTTTTGGAAACCTTTCTCCCCGTGATATTTCTTCAAGAAGTGCAAAAGAAGTTGTTGATGAAGGAAGAGGAGCAAAAGGACAAGAGGCAGTCTATTTGGATTTTGAAGATGCAATTAAAAGACTCGGTAGAAAAGCAATTGAAGAAAAATACGGCAATCTTTTTGAAATTTATGAAACAATTACCGGCGAAAACCCATACGCTGTACCAATGAAAATTTATCCCGCTCCTCACTATACAATGGGAGGACTTTGGGTAGATTATAACTTAATGAGCAATATCCCCGGTCTATTTGTTTTAGGTGAAGCTAATTTCTCAGATCACGGCGCCAATAGATTGGGTGCCAGTGCTTTGATGCAAGGTTTAGCAGACGGTTATTTTGTTATTCCCTATACTATTGGTAATTATCTTGCAGCCGATAAGCCCGAAAAACTGTCGGTTGATCATGCTGAATTTGAAAATGTAAAAAAACAAACAGAAGATTTAACAAAGAAATTCCTATCTATAAACGGAAAGCAAACCGTTGATGATATTCATAAACGGCTTGGTAGAATTATGTGGAACAAAGTAGGTATGGGTAGAAACGAAAACGGTTTAAAAGAAGCCGTCAATGAAATAAGAGAACTTAGAGAAGAATTTTGGAAAGATGTTAAAGTACCGGGTAATGATAAAGATATAAACCAAACGCTCGAACGGGTCGGCAGACTTGCAGATTATTTTGAACTCGGCGAACTTATGGCTGTTGATGCTCTCAATAGAAACGAATCTTGCGGTGGACATTTCCGCGAAGAATATCAAACCGAAGAAGGCGAAGCTTTACGTAACGATGAAGAATATACTTATGTAGCTGCCTGGGAAATGGAAGAACTTGGTAAATGGAAACTGCACAAAGAAGATTTACAATTTGAATATGTAAAACTATCCACGAGGAGCTATAAATAATGAGTGGAAAACATTTGAATCTGAAATTGAAAATCTGGAGACAATCCGGACCTCAAACAGCGGGTAGTTTTGTCGATTACCAAATCGAGGTTTCACCCGATGATTCTTTCCTTGAAATGCTGGATGAATTAAACAATAAACTTGAAAGCGAAGGAAAAGAACCGATTGCTTTTGAAAGCGACTGCCGAGAGGGTATTTGCGGAACTTGCGGACTAGTAATTAATGGTCAACCACATGGTCCTATACCCAAAATAGCAACTTGCCAACTTCATATGCGTAATTTTAATAACGGGGATACAATATGGATCGAGCCATTCCGTGCAAAAGCATTTCCCGTTTTAAAAGATTTGATTGTTGATAGAAGCGGATTTGATGCTATTATGAATGCAGGAGGATTTATTTCTGTAAATACCGGTGGTGTACCTGATGCCAACGAAATACTAATACCAAAAGAAATTGCATCTGCTTCGATGGATGCTGCGGCTTGTATAGGATGCGGTGCGTGTGTAGCAGCCTGCAAAAATGCATCGGCTATGTTATTTGTAAGCGCTAAAGTTTCTCAATTTGCATTACTGCCCCAAGGCAAGCCCGAAAGATTCCGCAGAGTTGAAAAGATGGTAAAGGTTATGGATGATCTTGGATTCGGAAGCTGCACAAATACTTATGCTTGCGAAGCCGAATGCCCGAAAGGAATTTCTGTTACCAATATTGCAAGAATGAATAGAGAATATTTCCTGGCAAAAGTAAAATCCAAAGAATTGGAAGTATAAAGTTGTTTTATTTATCACAAAAGAAAAATCCCGGTTAATTTAATCGGGATTTTTTCTTTATGTTTTGGTATAATATATATCAAAACTGTTAAATAAAAGTAAAAAAGTATGTTTGAACGAGAAGTAAAATTTATTTACGATTTTAATTCCAACAAAGTTAAGAAACTTGGTGCATCGGCAACATATACCGAGCTTCTTCCCTTGGGAATTCATCCGGCAATTTTACGGTACATCTCTGCAGAAATTGAATTCCGTGTTTTTGAAGATAGACAAACATTGCTTAAGCATTCAATGTTTGATTATTCCGGTACGGAAATTTCCAAACATTTCAAAAAAATTACCGATGTAGTTAAAAGCGAAAAAAGATTTTCAACAGATTTTTTAAGCAAAGTTATTCTTCATGCTACCTCCTTTAATCTGAATTACTTGATAAGACCGAATTGGTCATTGAAAAAATTAATATTTGATACGAGTGAATCAGCTTCTGCTGCAGAGATAAACCAAATATTGAACTATGCTTTTTATTATAAACACATCATCAAAGTCATAAGAAGTTACTTTGAAAGGAAAAAATTAATTACTCTTGACAAAGAAGAATTTAATGAACTACTTCTTAAAATTGATCAAGTAAGTTTTGAATCATATGGCAGCGATATCATCGATTATGCTATGAAATCAATGTCTTCCTTTTTTAATATTGGCTCGATGAATCAAAAAAATATTCCTATTCAAGCAATTGTTGTTTTTCTTCAAGAGAAAAAATTAACTTCTCATTTAGAAATACTTCAAAACAGACTTGGTGATGAAAACAAATCGAAAGTAGATGTAAATGATTTAAGAAAAATTTTATTGAATGTTCCGTTTGAAAGAACCGAGTATTTTGATGTCCCTCCGAAAACTGAAAAAGTAAAAATTGTTGAAGAAAAACCTGTTGAACAGAAAAAGGAGAAAGAAAATTTAGATTTAACTCATGAGAAACCTGTTGAAGAATCAAAAGCAGAAATAGATAAAACCGATGAAGTAGAAATAAAACTAAGGGCAAATAAAGAAAAAGAAGTTGCTGAAATTGAAAAAGAAGAAGAACCTGTAATTGAAAAAGATAATTCTAGTGAAGTGACATCCGAAAAAGAAACGGAGGAAGATTATTTAATTGAACAGCATGAACCGTCACCTGAAATAATTTTATCTCCGGAAGATACCGAAGAACATGAGTTTGATGTGAATCTTGAAAAAGAACAAACTAAAGAGTTGATTGATGAATTTGTTGAAGATGAAACTGAACTTGAAGATCAGTCCGATTATGAAGAGTTAATTGAAAGTGAAGAAGAATCCGATTACATAAACGATGAAGTAAAAATAGAAGACAAACTTGAGGAAGAACCAACGATAGAAGAACCTCACGAAGAAATTGATGAATTAATCTTTGAAGACGAAGTAGAATATGAACTGACTCCGGCTGTAGAAGATGATTACAGTCACCCTGAAATTGCAGACGAAAATATTCCGGACGAAGAATCTAAAGAAGATCTAATAGAAAATGCTGAAGAAACCGAAAGTGATATTGATTTGGAAGATACCGAAGAATTAAAGGAAATTGAAGAAACCTCAGTAGTTGAAGATGA
This sequence comes from Melioribacter roseus, assembly GCA_020724265.1. Classification (GTDB taxonomy): domain Bacteria; phylum Bacteroidota; class Ignavibacteria; order Ignavibacteriales; family Melioribacteraceae; genus SURF-28. Next base: position 37,860 of record DYHH01000032.1, read on the forward strand.
ACAAAACGAAGAAGAAAAAACAACGGAACCCACATTGTTTGGCGATGAAGAATTGATTGAAAAATCTGAAGATGAGTTTATAAAGGACTTCGGTTCGTTAAATCAATCAAAAAGAATTGATATTTCAGACCTGCTCGAAAACAGAAATATGACAAGAATTATTGAAGTTGTTTTCGATTATGATATGGAAGAATTTGCAAACGCAATTGAAAGAATTTGTGATTCGTCAAGCAGACAGGAAGCATTTGCAACGTTGCACGAGATATTTGAAGTAAACCAAGTCAATCCTTCCTCAAAAGAAGCACAGGCATTTAAAGACATCATTTCAGAATACTTCGAACAGAGTTAAGTCTAATGTTTATCGATACCGCTAAAATATTCATTAAGTCCGGTAAAGGTGGAAACGGTGCAGTAGCTTTTCGGCGAGAAAAATTTGTTCCAAAAGGCGGTCCATCCGGAGGCAACGGAGGTAAAGGTGGAGATGTTATTTTCGTTGCAGATAGAAACCTTCATACTCTTTTGGATTTCACTTACAAAAAAAAATATACTGCTGATGACGGCGCACCCGGGGCCTCGGCTCTAAAAGACGGCAAAAATGGAAAAGATATTATTATAAAAGTACCGGTAGGAACTATAATTAAAAATATTGAAACCGATGAATTGATTGCCGATTTAACCGGGCATGAAGAATCTGTAATCATTGCAAAAGGGGGAAAGGGAGGAAAAGGAAATAGTAATTTTGCAACATCCACAAACCAAGCACCTCGCAAAGCTGAACCGGGTAAACCAGGTGAAGAAATGTATGTTAAGTTGGAATTAAAACTTATTGCGGATATAGGTTTAGTCGGTTTCCCGAATGCAGGTAAATCAACTTTGATTTCTTCAATTTCTGCTGCTAGACCAAAAATTGCCGATTATCCTTTTACAACTCTTGAACCGAATTTGGGAATTGTTAAGTATAAAGATTTCAACACATTTGTGGTTGCCGATATTCCCGGTATTATTGAAGGTGCACACGCGGGAAAGGGACTCGGACACAAATTTCTTAAGCATATCGAGCGTACGAAAATATTATTAATATTAATTGATATTGCTTCCGAAAATTATTTGAAAGAATATAAAATATTATTGAATGAATTAAATGAATTTTCCGATGTATTAAGTGATAAGCAAAAAATTGTTGCAATCTCCAAATGTGATTTGCTCGGTGATGAAGAGATAAAAGAACTCAGTAATTTAAAATTTCCCGGTGCGGATAAAAAAGTATTTTTCATTTCTTCAGTTTCCGGGAAAGGAATTCCCAAATTATTGGATTACTTATGGCAGCAGATAAACAATTAACTATTGCCAAATTTTTAATTGTCATCATTTCTTTATTAATTCTTCTTGCAGTTTCAATTACTGCAGGAATATCAATCGGTTCAGTAGACATTTCAATTAAACAGTTAATTGCACTTTTTACTTACGAAGAAGTTGATGATTCTGTTGCCCGAATTATTTATGATATCAGGTTGCCTAGAGTTTTACTTGCTATTGCTGTGGGGGGCGGTCTCTCAATTGCCGGCGCCGTATTCCAGGCTTTATTGATGAATCCTCTTGCCGAACCATACATATTAGGTATTTCAAGCGGCGGTACCTTTGGAGCGATTCTTTCTTTTCTACTTGGGTTGACTTTTTTTTATACTCAGTTGTTTGCTTTTACCGGTGCCGTAATAGTGGTCTTTTTAGTTTTTTATCTGGGTCAGCGTTTCGGTGAACTTGAACCGAATGTATTGCTGTTAACAGGTGTAATGATAGGTGCTTTTTTCTCTGCATTGATTTTATTGATGTTAACGGTAATGGAAGATTCCGTTCGTACTGCAGTTTTTTGGCTGATCGGAAATTTGAGTTTCTCGGGGATGGAAAATGTTATAATAGTTCTACCGGTTGTTGTAATTGGTTCGTTGTTTTTGTCTTTCTTTTCACAAAAATTTAATGTTCTAACACTTGGTTCTTCCACTGCAGCTCAGCTTGGAATAAATGCCGGTTTTGTAAAGAACTTTTCATATATCGTTTCAAGTTTGATTGTCGGTGCGGTTGTTTCGGTAAGCGGAATAATCGGATTTGTCGGTTTACTAATTCCGCACATCGTTCGTTTAATTGTCGGTGTTGATAATAGAATTGTAGTACCTGCATCTTTTTTACTTGGGGCAAGCTATCTTATAATTGCAGATATAATTGCAAGAACAATAATTTCACCTGCAGAAATTCCGGTTGGTGCAATTACAGCTCTTTTAGGTGCACCTGTTTTTATATATTTGCTTCGAAGAAGATTTAGTATAATAAAATGAGTGAGATGAAAATGAAAAAATACATAACAAAAAAATATTCTTCTATTTTGATTCTGCTTATTGTTGTTGCCTGTGGTACAGGAATTAACCTTTTTTCAGATCAAGAAGAAGTTAAATTAGGTATTCAGTTTGATGAGGAAATTAGATCAAAACCTGATGAATTTCCTATTTACAATAAAAACCCTCAAGTAAAAGAATATATAAGAACAAGAATTTTCAATCACGTACTTGAATCTCCGGAAGTGAAGAAAGTTACAGTATATCAATATCAAATGGAAATAATCGATAATGATTCAACTCTGAATGCATTTGCTGTCCCGGGCGGTTATATTTATCTATATACAGGACTTATAAAATACTTAGACTCCGAAGCGGCGTTAGCAGGTGTAATTGCTCATGAAATTGCACACATCGAAAGGAGACATGCTACACAAAGAATTACAAATGCATACGGATTGCAGCTGCTTGCAAGTTTAGCACTTGGCAACAATCCATCGCAAGTAAGCATAATTGTTGCAAATTTATTCTCCGGATTAACATTATTAGCCAACAGCCGTTCTGCCGAAGATGAGTCGGATAAATATGCTGTTTTATATTTAAGCTCAACGCGATACTATCCGGGCGGTGTAAAATTCTTTTTTGAGAAACTAAGAGATGACGGAAAAATATCATCAGGTGGTGGTGGAATTGCAACTTTTCTCTCGACTCACCCCGATCCGATTGATAGAATAAATACAACCGAACAAAGATTAAGAGAACAAGGTATTCCAATTCGAACATATACGGATGTTGAAGAACCTACTATCTTTAGAGAAGAGTATATTCGGAATATAAAAGATAGAATTTAACGGATACTCATTTACTTGAAGTTTCAAAAGCAGTGTGATATATTTACAATCTTGTTTTTTTACGGCGGGGTAGCTCAGTAGGTTAGAGCAGTGGAATCATAATCCACGTGTCGGGGGTTCGAATCCCTCCCCCGCTACAGAAACGATTAGGAGAAAAAGATGTACACATTATTAATTGTAATATCGGTAATTATAGCAGCTTTGCTGATTGTGATAGTTCTACTTCAATCCGGTAAGGGTGAAGGTTTATCAGGTGCAATCGGCGGAGGTGTTGGTAATATGGGTCAAATGTTCGGAACAAGAAGAACTGCAGATTTTTTGAGTAAATCTACATGGTGGCTTGGCGGTTCTATGTTGGTATTGGCAATTCTGATTAACTTATTCTTCCTGCCGACTTCCGTTGATCAGCAAAGGGAAAGTATAATTCAAAGTACTCAGCAAAGAGCGGTTCCAACATCACCGGCGCTTCCTCCTGCAACAGCGCCCACAGAACAAGTTCCTACTCAGCAGCAGCAACCCGATAATGAATAAAAAATTAACCCGTCAACCGACGGGTTTTTTATAAATTTTCGGCAATATAGGTAATAATTTTATCCTGCAAACCCCTGTAATAATTCTGTCCTTTCGACTTAAAGTTCATTATAATACTTACAATTATATCTCTATTACTTTTTGTAGTTAAATACCCTGATAGGGAAGAAACTCCATTAAGGCTTCCCGTTTTTCCTCTAAAATTCTTATAAGCACTTGATTGATAAAACCGATCCTGTAAAGTTCCATCCTCCCCTGCTATTGCTAATGAATTGTAAAAAAAATCAAACTTATCAATATCGAGATAGATATATTCTAATAAACTGACAATCGATGCTGTAGATACTCTGTTAAATCTGGAAATGCCGGAACCGTCGACAATTTCTATTCCCCTGTAAAAAATATCATATTTTTCTAAAAAAGAAATTACAGCTTGAGTTGCATAAAAGGAATTTCCTTCTTTACCACTAAATTCGGCACCTATTACTTTGAAAAGATTTTCGGCGAGATAGTTATCACTTTTTTTATTGACCCTGTCAACTAAATCCATCAAAGAGTTTCGAAAGGAAACTATTTCTATAACAGATGAAGGAGTGCGCCCGGCATATGCTTTGCCTTTGATGCTAATTCCGCTTTTTTCAAGCTGATATTTAAAAAGACTTGCAATAAAAACTGCAGGCGAATCCGGGTTAACAAAATAACTGTACGGGTTTCTTCTTTTTTGTATTCCACCGCTGATTTGAACAGCAATATTTTTCCCACTTGTTTTAAAATTTATTCTGGGTACCGAACGTGAGCTTGTTATTTTTGCGTTAATTGTTGTATTATAAAAATCTCCTTCTGGCTCAATTTCAAAAGAAGGTGAGCTGCCGACCTGCCCATTTGTAAAAAATTTTACAACAATTTGATTTCTATTTAAGCTCAGTCCTGAAATTGGAGGGAGTTTAACATTTGCTTGCTCATCAACTATCCAATCGTCCCGAGTATATACATTGTCGAAGTATGTTTCATCTGCAAAAATATTTCCGTCAATTTGTCGTATACCCGATTCAAAAATAGCATCAACTAATTGCTGAAGATTCTTATCGGTAAATTGTGCATCACCGAATCCTTTTATGAATAGGTTTCCATTTATAATACTATCCGAAAAGATATCATCATCGCTATAAACTTTAGTGTAAAGATAATCTTTATCTCCAAGAATATTTAACGCCGCAGCTACCGTATATAACTTAACGTTGGAAGCCGGTATTAGGTTATTGAATATATCTTTTGCATAAATAGTATCCATTGAGATCGGGTCGTAAATGAGAACCGAAATATCAACTTGACTTTCGTTTGCTAAGAAGGAATCAATTTTGTTTTTAACAATATCTTGCGAATTGAGAATAACGGTTTGTATTAGCAAGAAAGTAAATAAGAGTAGTTTTATCATATTCTTAAAATGTAATTAAATAAATGAAGTGGAAAAATACATTAATTACCTTATTTTTGTAATTCTTTTCACAAGTCAGGTATTAAAATGGTTAAGAAAAATCCGGTTGAAAAAGCGTATAAGAATTTAGAATTTCTTAGTTCTGCGGAAGCAAGAACAGTAAGAATTTTAGCAGAATATTATGAACCTCGGGCAAGACTTAGACGCAACAGTATTGCAGATACGGTTGTGTTTTTCGGTTCGGCTAGGTTAAAGTCCAAGAAAGATGCACGAAAAGAATTGCGATTACTAAAGCAAGCTGCTAAAAATAAAAACACAAGCATTTATAAAAGAAAAATTGCGGATGCTGAAAGGAATTTGGCAATGTCGCAATATTATGAAGATGCAACCGAGTTATCTCGAAAATTAACAGAGTGGTCGTTAAATTTACCCACCGATGATCATCGGTTTATTATTACAAGCGGCGGCGGACCCGGAATTATGGAAGCCGCTAATAAGGGTGCAACTCTTGCCGGCGGCCCAACCATTGGAATGAATATTAGTCTCCCGTTCGAACAATTCATTAATAGATACGTTGAGCCCGAATTAGCTTTTGAGTTTCATTACTTCTTTATGAGAAAGTTTTGGCTTGTGTACCCTGCGAAAGCATTAATAATTTTTCCTGGCGGGTTTGGTACATTAGATGAATTAATGGAAGTGTTAACACTTATCCAAACCGAAAAACTTCAGAAGAAATTACAAGTTGTTGTTTATGATGAAAAGTTCTGGAATAAGGTTATAAACTTTGAAGCATTGGTTGAAATGGGTACGATTAGCAAAGGGGATTTAAAATTATTTTCTTTCTGCAATACAGTTGATGAAGCATTTAATATTATAACAAAACATCTATCGACACATTATCTAAATAACGGAAATGGTACAAAAAAACCCGTCAAATGACGGGTTTTTTTATTAAAAATCTCTCATACGATCTTTGTGAGCACGTCTCTTTGCTTTGATTCTTTCCATGCGTTTTTCGATGGACGGCTTTACGAAAAATGTTCGTTTTTTATATTCTTTTAATATACCTGAACGTTCGTATTTTTTCTTAAAGCGCTTGAGAGCTCTATCGATATTCTCGTTTTCGGAAACGTTAATACCAACCACTAATATCACCTACCTTTTGGTTTATTTTAATAAAGTCTTCAAAAATATGTACTTCCCGGATGGAAATCAAATAAAATCCTTAAAAATATTCCTCTATGTAATAACTCGTTAAAAATGTCATGTAAATAACTCAATAGAAATGTCAGTAA
>DYHH01000008.1 GCA_020724265.1 Melioribacter roseus
AAAAATTAACTTAACTAACTTATTTTTTTGTCTACTTTTTGGGGTAAAGATCATAATTATTAATGAACAGCAATTACATTAATTTGACCGATCTTCACGAATAGAATAAGTTTGTATCAATTTATTAGGTGTTTTCGATTTTCAGATTTCGCAATTCATAGTCGGAACAATACCCTTAGATTAGAGTAGAATCTTAAATTTTAGTAGATTAGTGCTTTCAAAACGGAAAAGAGATTAAATGAAGATATTGTTTTTTACAGCTATACTCGGCACTTGTCTTTTTGCACAATCAATTAATTTTATTGTTGTTGATGAGTTTGATGTTACCGGTAAGCCCGGGAAAGATAAATTTGTTGAATTGGTTAATACTTTAAATCAGCAAAATGGAATTGAGTTTGTACTCTTCAACGGATTGCGGGTAGATTTAAATGAAGCCAACGACCTTGTAAAACGAACAATAAAGAATATTGAACATCCCGTCTATATTTTACCGGCACAATCAAATTTTTGGCAGCATCGTTCAGCACGCGAAGATTTTATGAACGATTACAACGATTTATTTTTCAGAAGAAATTATGATACTCTTAAAGTACTTGGTTTAAACACGACTGTATCATGGAGCGATAAGCCGTTTTTTGAGAGAGAAGTCCTAACGTTTATTAAAGATCAGAAACTTGATTGGCTTGCAAGTTTAATTCTCATTTTGAACAGCGATCCTACAACTGTTAAAAATTTTGATGCAATCTCAAATTTGTTTGCCGGGAGTAAAATAAAATTTATCGCCGCACCGGTTGGTACAAGAAGAGAATTCACAAAAGAGAATGTTCCAATATTAAGCACAAGTGTAAACTCAAGAGCAAACGAGGTTTTCAAAATTATTGAATATAAAAACGATAGTCTGTTTGTTTCGACTTCGGATATATCCGGCAAAACTTCAACTCAAAAATTTTATTCGATTGTTGACGGAATCTTCCCCACAGAAAAACAGAGCTATAAATTTGATCCTGACAATATTTTAAGATGGAGCTACGATCTTGGTTATTCGACTACATCAAAAGTTATAACTCATGAAAACAGAATTTATGCAGCAGACATAAGCGGTCAAGTTGTATGTCTCGATACTTTGGGTAAAAAACGGTGGGATTATTTTTCATTCGGTTATATTTATTCAAAACCTACCGCTAGAGATGAGTATCTCGCAATTGCAACCATACAAGGTGATCTTGAAACAGTTAATGCAAGAACAGGCAAACCACTACAATCAATCGGGTTTGACTCACCGATAACAAGTGACTTAGTAAGTTTCGATTACTCCGGCAATTATAATTTAATGATCCCGAAACAATCAAGATCAAAAGCCACGGTAATTGTTGGAACTCAATCTGGAAGAGTTTACTGTTATGATATGGAAACCATGCAGGAGTTATGGAAGTTCACAAATACGCAAGGTGCTATTACCGGTGAACCGCTTATCGTAAAAGGTCAGATTTTGTTTTACAGTTTAGACGGAACACTCTATTGCATTAATGCTAATACCGGTTTGCTTACATGGAAGTCGAAAATAACCGGGAGAAATGAATCGGATATTTATGCTTCAAGTTTAACAACTAACCAAAGTGATGTATTCATCTCGCTTTCAAACGGTAAACTTTTTTCTTATGATTTACTTCTCGGTAAAAAGAATTGGGAAATGGATAAATATAATTTGAACACTACTTTACATGCTTCAAATGACGGCAGACTTGTTTATGCTAAGAGTACGAATGACAGATTCCATATTTTATCAGCAAAACTTGGTACATGGGTAAGAGAAATAATAACTAAGTTTGGCGGCGATAAAAGTCATACCGATATAGTAGAATTGGGTAAGAATATTTATTACGGTAATGAAGAAGGATATTTAATCGAGATAGATGAAAATTATAAATACAACAGAATTTTCCGAAGTGATTTCTCCCCTATTTTTTCAATCACACCATTAAGTAAAAACAGACTCGTGGTTGCAAATCACAACGGTACAATTTCTCTAATAAGGATAAAAAACTAATGCCGAAATTTTCCACTTTCATTTTTGATGTTGACGGAACTTTAGCACACACAAACAAATTAATTTTTGCGAGTTTCAGGCACGTTGCAAAAAAATATTTAAATAAAGAAGTATCGGATGAAGAAATTATATCCTTATTCGGACCGACGGAAGATGTGATTTTAAAAGAATGGATGAATGATAATTACGCAACCGCACGCGAGGATTATTATAATTTTTATTCGAACCAACACAATATTTTAGCGAATACTTTTCAAGGAATGGATGGAATTCTTAACTCTATAAAATCAAGTAATAAGAATCTTGCCATCTTTACAGGAAAAGGAAGAGAAAGCACCCGCATCACATTAGAGAAGATTGGATATGATAATTATTTCGATTTAATAATTTCGGGTGACGATGTAAAAAATCATAAACCCGCACCGGATGGAATATTAAAAATACTTGATCACTATAAACTTAACGATGATGAAGTATTGATGATCGGCGACAGTCAGCATGATGTTGAAGCTTCACAAAGTGCAAATGTAAAAATCGCTTCCGTTATTTGGGATAGTTATGCGAAAGAGGAAGTTATAAAAATGAATCCCGATTATGTCTTTCATGATATAACCGATTTCAAAATATTTATCGAGGACTCGCTCAAAAATTGAGCGGATATATAAAAGATACTCTCGGTTCCAATCTTTTCTGAGGTTCGTAATCAATAATTTTTTTATCCGCATCACGAACCGGTGTGAAAGTCCAATGATAGACTAAAGATAAAATCAAATACGGAACAGGTCTATAACCAAACTCTGCAAATAAATAAGAACGGTCATCAAGTTTAAATAAATCTTTCTCATCTTGAATATTAACTTTATCGTAACCTGCTCTAAAAACATAAGGCATACTTTCGGGCATAACATTAGTTGATAAATGAAGCATACCGGATTTAGGGTCTTTATCCAATCTTTGATAACTGCCGAGAATATCGAGAGTTCCGAGAACCGAAACAAGTAATTCGCCGTACCATCCGTTTCCCGCAGGACCGGCATTTTTCAATGCTTGTACTTTACTTGTGAACATACCGGTTCCTCTATCAAGCTGGAATCTTTCAAGTTCATAAAACGAATTAAAATAAGAAGGTAAATATTCGTCACCGTTTATTCTTCTTTCAAATCTTGTTCTCAGGTCAACAATTCCCAATCCTTTTAAATTGAAGATAAAGCCGGTAGCAGCACCGCTTCCGAATTTTAACATTTTATTGAAATCAAAATACAAGTCGAGATTGACCATTGCCGTTTTTAGAATCGGCAGACCTAAATCTATACCGACAACTGTTACGGCACCTTCATCTTGATCAGCTGTAAATTTATTTTCAATTGCATCATAACTTCCCGTAAGCACGCCGGACTTGTTGTGAAGATCGGTTACAATACTTGCACCAAGTTCAAGATTTCCGATTATAGGGATTGCTCGCAATTCAGTAAATTGCAGCGGGCGCGTATAACCCCGCAATCCCAATACACCGGCTTCTCCAAATGTTGAATAAACCGATTCGATTCCGAATGTATTGAAATCAATATCGAGTTCAATACCAATCTTTCTTGTGTCATAACTTGGACTATTATTGTAAAGATACATTATACTGCCATGCCCAAGAGTTGCATAATCCAATGCACCGAGTCTTGCATACAACGGATCGCCTTTTAGTCCGTATCGAACATAACGAATTATACTTAAGTAATCGGAAAACTCGTTGAAGTTTTCGGTTCTAATTTTCCCATCTGCTCCAAACTCAAGTTTAAGATCAATTCCGATACCTACTTTTGAAAAAGCAAATTCCGGTCTAAGATGAAACCCGTAATATGGTTGTCCGTCAATCCATGTAATACCCAACCCGCCGTTAAGCATCCCTTGATTGTCACGCAGTGAATAGAGTTGTGCAAAGGAATTTGAACTGAATAACAATGCTAAGATTAAAATGATAAGTTTAGACTTCATTTTTGAAAACTCTTTTTTGAATTAATTGATGCAAAGATAATTCTTTTTGAATTGATTTACTTTGTGATTGGTGAATGGAAACTATCTGACAATCGCAAGTTTGTTAGTAACTGTTGTTGTTTCGTTATCGTCGTAAGAAATTATTTTATAGAGATAAACTCCGTTTGCAATAAGATCACCGTCTTCGTCTCTACCGTTCCAGTAAATTCTATTCAAATCATAATTCAGATCTTCGCTGTTAAGTTTGATCTCGCGGATAAGTCTGCCAGCTATTGTAAATATTTTTATTTTTAACTCGTTCGGAACTTTTGTCAATTTAAAAGTAAAATAGGTTTCATTCATAAAAGGATTCGGATAATTATAGGGATAAAGAATTTTATTTTCATTGGAGACCTTGAAAAAACGTACATACTCAGCGGCATCGCTGTTAGCCGGACGAATATTTTCACCGCTTACCGAAAGTGTGTAATCCCCGTTATCTAATTGTGGTTTATATAAGAAGACTATTCTATTGTTTTGAAATTCGTATGTTGTATTTAATTGTGAAAAACTAATTCTTTTTTGGTTTAGCCTGATATCGAACGAATTAGTATCGCTTAGTTCAAATGTGCCGGAATAATCTAAAAATATTTCAATATTTGGGTTAGCTGAAACATAGTCTCCATCATATATTTCATAACCATCAAAGTTTGCAGAAACAACCACTGATGAAATTGATGTAACAGTATCTTTAATAACTACAAAAGGCAATTCGAATGAATTGTTGTCTTTATATAATTCTATGTTGCTGTTATCGCTATCGAGTTCTATCACAAATTTATAATTACCGGGTTCATATTCGGTCGAAATAACTTTATTACAATTTAATCCTAATGCCGATTCGGGATTTATAAAAAGTAGAGTTGAATCAAGAACAGTTTCAAGGTATGTATTGCTTTTAAACAGATCAACCTTAGTTCTAACATTCAGTGCTCTTCCCTCACCAACATTACTTGCTTTAAAATTTACGGCAATTGATTCACCTTGCATAACGGTATCACGAACAATCGATGCTGTCTGATAGTTAATCGCAAGCTCTGCGGTGTTATGATGACTAACTCCAATTTGTGATATAGATGGTGAATCACCATTTTCATTCTGAGTAAACTTGAATCTGAATTTAGCATAAGGGTAAGACTTCGGATTAATAAAACTAATTGGAATTGTACTCGAGTTAAGTACAAACGTATTTAGTGTATCAACTTCTTCATTCTTTTTAATGCCGATAGGAGTAACACTCAACTCCGCCCCATTAGGAATATGATAATCAACAAATAGAGTATCCCAACTTGAAACCGGACCGAGTTTGGTGGTGGTTAAGTAACCCGTCGAATTTGGAACAATATATTTTTTTTCGAGATACACAGAACCATCATAAACACCCTTAACATCTTCTAGAATATCGGGATCCCCGGCTGAAGCACCTTTTCGTCCGATAATTGCCCATGAACCGCGGAAAACCAATTGGTCAATTTTAGTACTGCCTAATGTTTTGATAGCTGTCCGCAATTCCGTAATTAATCTATGCTGACCGTCATCAGCAACGCCCATTACTACAATTTTTCCTAATTGTATATTGTTAATAAGTGCAGCCAAAGCTTCGGCATTTGGTCGGTTATCAAATAATTGAAACCAAGCCGAAGTATCAACCTTCATTGTTATGGGATCGAAAACAACAATCCCCATACCGGCAAAGAATGAGTTATCGAGTTGATTGATTCCGTCAACCGAAATTACACATGTGGCACCGGCATTCCACCCTGCGGAAAGTACGGAAACATTTAAAGTATCGATCGATAAACTCAGTTCTCCATTATTATAACCAACACCTATACTCGATTGACTACTAAAGGAATAATCATCATCAATTTTGAAATCATAGTTGTCATAACCTGAAAAAGATTTTAGAGCAGAAAAATCAAATTCAGATTTATCAATTTTATATCGCAACCAATATCTATTATTTGATAAACTTAATGTTGGGCTTGTTGTTATTAGTTCGGTAGATGAAAAATTTAATTCTTGTGGATTAGAAAAATCTTCCGATTCTGAGACTTGCATCAAAATATCAAAATCATTTTCCTCATATCTAATTGGGTTTAGAACTGCAAGATTATTTTGTTTGCCATTTATTTGCGTATATGGTAAAAGATCACGTAACGAGAATGAAAACACATTAAATGATTCTGAGTATAAATTATCAGTTTCAGATAGCTCCTCAATCTCATTTTTCGAATCAAGGATAACCTCTAATCTATGCTGCCCTGAAAGTTCTTTTGTTTTTATCCAAACTTTTAAAGTGTCTTTATAACCGGGTAATATGTAACGATTGGATTTAGATACCAACAATTCATTTTCGTAATAATGATTGAACTGAATTTCAAATTCTCTAAAAGGAGCTAAACCTAAATTCTTAATTACAACTCCGATCTCAACCGAATCGGAAATATCATTCATATCAGAATGTGTAAATAAAAACGGATTTTCTTCAAATGTTAGGTTTGGTAAACCCGGGAATCTCAATCTAACCACCGGATCACCTAAGATTATATTTGATAGAGCAAATACTTTGAAGACTTGAGAATTCCCGAAAATCTGGTACAACTTTGATTTAGCGTAAATGTGAGCATTGCCAACTTCTTTTAACGAATCTATTTTAAAGGATTCATAAAAATATTTCGGTACCGTAACGGCGGTGGATAAAAAACCAAGCGATGAATTCCCGATGTAATTTAATGCTTGTCCATCCGGATCAAATAAAAATCTCTCACCGAAACAAATTATATCCGGTTCGCCGTATTTATTAGTCGAACACCCGAAGTCACTAATAACCGGATTTCTGTTAACGTTATTTTTTAATTGTGAAACCGTGTTTATGCTGTTATCCCAAGTAGCCGTTCCGCTATGGCCTACATAAGAAATAAACAAACCTCCGTCATTAATAGCTTGATTTATTTCTTGTGGTGTAAACGGGCCGAAATCCGATTGAGGGTTAGTCGTCTTATAGAGGTGATCATAATTACCCGAAATAGGTCGAGGCTCTATAATCTTTGTAACAACCGAATCATTCGCAGCTTTTAATTGTTTCAATTCATTTGGATTACTACCAACGCCTCCGGAAAATAATAAGAACCTTTTATTCCACTCATCAAATTCTGCAGATGCATTGTTTTTTATTTTATCTAAATAATATTGCAGATCATTATTTGAGAGAATCGGTATTCTACCAACTTTAAGCTGAGGGATATATGGAGCATTGAGATCCCATATTGCATACCAATTATCACTAATAGGGTTACCAAACGCCGGTATATAATTAGTACTGAGTTTTACACCAACATTATTGTAAACATAATCCTTATAATCATAGTTGGTATCACCAAACAAAGTTAAATAAGATGGTTTTGGAGAACTCCAATTATCATAAGCAAACTTGACAAACTCCTTTATTGATTCCGGAGTTGGATAACCAAAACCAAATTCATCAAAAATATCCTCGACTAATATTTTTTTTGACTTGATAGAATATAATTGTTCAATCTCCGATAAATAATTTGATACAGAAGACGAAAATTCATTTACCATTAAGCCAATATAATCTGCTTGAGAATTGTTAGCTCTCAGATTTGTGAATTTCCCATTAAAGACCATTTTCGGTTTGAGAAACACTGCATTTGAGAATATAGCATATTCATCATTCGATGAAACAGTGTCAATAAAAGTTAATTCGCCAGGATTATATGAATAGTTAATTATCTTTTTTGAATTGCCCTTGGTTTTATAAATAGCATAATTAATATTATCTGCATTGGTTATCTTCAACACTACGATTTGATTATTATAACCGTCAGGAACAGTTAGAATTAGTGAACCATTGATAAATTTATTGTACCGTGGATATTCGATTTCATACCAATCGTATGCTAAATAGTTTGGGACTGTACCATTGGGATAATTTTGTACATTAACTGTATTATTACCGGTGTTTAAAATAGAAGCATCAACGATTCCGGTCATAATTGTTTGTTTGAAACGGTCAATAGATTGCGAATCAATTTTTGTTGAATTAAAATTCAATCTAACTTGATGAGCATTACTGGAAATATTTGATCCTCCACTGATGAGTTTTAAATAAAACTTTGCGTCAACGTTTGGAAAAATATCTTGAAGATTTACTGTGAAGTTTCGACTCGTCAGTATCCAATTCCAATACCAAGTTTTATTTTTATTCCAATCTGATGTTTGGTTAAGCAGTTCATTGTTATTGAGATTTTGATACATTGTGTTTTCTTCAAAATGTAAAATTGCAGTATGATAGTTTAATTCATCATAATCACCCGGTACATTTGAATTATCGAGTTTATATCTTACTCCGTGTGAACTGCCCCAAGTGAGAAAGTAATAAGTTGTATCGGTATAAATATTCAAGAAAGTGTTATACGGCTGGTTATCCGAGTTTATAGTGTGATAATCATTTTTAGAATAGTTCTTTGTACCGTAAAATTCAATGTAATCATCTTCATCAAACACACCGTCTTCTTCTCCGCTTACAAAGATTATTTGTTCAACACCACTTTCAAATAATTGAAAAGTTTTCGGCTCAAGCGAATTTACTGGAGTTCCTATATTTTCTAAATCGGTTTTTGATATTCTATATATTCCATCTTGTGCGACTGCAATTTTAATATAATCGTTATTGTAGTTAATCCATGAATCTGAGTTAATAAGCTCAAGCTCTTTGCGATTACTTCTGAACTGCTCTGCAATATTGCTATTGTATACAATTTCTTTTAATGAATTATCAAATTGTGATTTAATTTGAATTGGTGAATGATCTTGAAAATTGTAGGAACCTTCAAATTCTAATTCTATCTCAACGTTTTCATAAATAATGATTGAATTAGTCGAAGGATCAAATTGATGAGAGTTGATTCTGACTTCAACGCAATAGAAATCTCTAAACCAAAATTTTTGTCCCAACTCGACAATGGGTTTAGAATTATTTTTAAATAATTGAGTATTCGTTTCAGCATTTTCGTAAACCAATGTTGAGTCATTTAATTTGATCGCTTTCGGATTAATCGCAGGAATTGTATTCTCTAAAACTTTTTCCTTTTTGCTCAGTATTTTTAATGCGGGATCGGAATTTGGTGGAATAGCAAAAATTAAATTTCTGCTGGGTAATTTATATTCTCCGGGTTTTGAGGGATTAGTAAAATCAATAAAGTCAATTTGTCTATAAACGTTTGATGAGTCAATTACATAATCATAATCCGGAGTTGAGATTGTAAATTGAAAGGAGTTGCCACTCACCTTAAACTGCGCAAGAACTGTAATACCTAAAATGAAAAATGGAATAATTAATTTATTAATAAGCAACATGAATGATTACTTTTTGTATTTTTCTTTGAGTACCCTAAATATAAATAAAGGAATACCGATAAGGTAGCGTTTCCAATATTGTTTTGGATTGTGAATTAATCTTACAAACCACTCAAGTCCAATTTTTTGGATGAATTTAGGGCCTCTTGGTCTATAATTTGAGATTACTTTTAAACCTCCACCGATTGCAATAATTCTAGTATTCGGCAAATTACCATTCCATTGATTGATCCATCGTTCTTGTTTTTTTGCACCAAGACCTATGAACAATACATCAGGTTCACTCTTGGATATTTTTTTAACTATTTCAATATCTTGAATATCTATATAGCCATCAATTGATCCCACAATCACTATTCCAGGAAAGTCTTTTAATATTTTATCTAAAGCTTGATCCAATACACTTTTTGTATCACCAAAAATAAAAAGTTTCATGCCTTTACGATTCATTTCAGTCAATAATTTGAAATAAAGATCAGAGCCTGTAATCTTGGGGTTATGAATTTTTTCATCACTCTTAATGTCAAGTGCAAGTTTAACGCCTATACCATCGGGATGAACAATATCAAAATTATTTAAAAGATTAGTGTATTCTGAATCCACGTAAGCTAAATTCATATAGTACTGATTTACGCACGCAAAGCTTACACTCTTTTGAGCAAAAAATTCATGAATAAATTCCTCATAGCTACCGACAGCAATAAATACTTCGAACAATTTAATTTTTTTCATCTAAGCAGATAAGAATATTTATTCAGAAATTTATTTAACGCAGTTTTCCAATTCAATTCAGTAATCAATTTATTTCTTGAATTTTCTGTGGATAAGATCTCATACTTTGGTCGATTAGCAGTTAATTGAAAGTCGGATAGCTTTTTGGGAAGGACTTCAATACTATTATTGAGATCATAGTACTCAACAATATATTTGATAATATCAAATCGAGATAATTCTGATTCAGTACAATAATTATAAGTACCATATTCAAGGTCATTTTTAAAAATGACATCCAAATCCATTGTAAACTCATCGGCAAAAGTGAGTGATCCAAAAACATCATTAACTCCAAACATTTTTTTTTCTTTACTCAAAAGCTGTCTAAACACGTTACCAATGAATTTGTTGTCAATCTGTGGATCCCCAATTAACCATCCAAATCTAAAAATATAATATTTATCAAGATTTTGAGTTATATATTGTTCTGATAAAAATTTTGTAAAAGCATAAAAATTTGCTGGTTCAGGCGGATCATCTTTAGAGTACTTTTTCCTCACTTTACCGTTAAATATGCTGGCTGAACTAATAAACACTAAAGCTACATTTGAAAAGTTTTTGATTTCATCTACAATATTTTTTGTAAAGACATAGTTCGAATTAATTGCTAGAAGCTTATTTTTTTCACACAAATCCACATTAGTTTCCGCAGCGAAGTGAAGAATAAATACCTTCTCAGCTGAATGAACATTTTCTTTAATTACCCTATGTATTACCTCCCGAGAATCATTTTTAATCTCTAGACAATTATATTTCTCTTTTATTGATGAAGAGAGGGTTCCTTTTCGACCAGTCAACAAAATTTTCATATTTTAATTTTTTCCCCGATGAGATTTAGTCCATTTCGAAATTCTTCTTGTGAAATATCTGAAAAAGAATTTCTTTTGAAATTGATACTCTTATTTGAGTTTACAAGAACTGCCTCAGGCTTGGTATTAGAGAATATTCCGACAAATTCCGTATTATAAGCATCAGCAATGTGTAGGGGGAATGAATCAATTGCTACGAAAAAACTTGTCGTTAAATGCTTTACTAAGTCTTCTAAATTTAAGTCTGATAAATATGATACGTTATTGTTTTCTAAAACCGTCATTAAATAATTATTATCAAATGTGGTACCCAATATATATATTTGGTCTATACCCCTTTCAAGAAAAAAGTTTATTAACGTATTTAATTGAGAAATAGTAAGGGATTTATCCTCATATTTTGATTTTGAATGAATAGTTACACAGCAAGGTTTTATTGCTTGTTCAACTTTCGGTATAGGTTTATACTTTTCTACCTCAAAATCGATAATAAAATATTGTAGAACATTTTTGATAAGATCTAAGAAATTATTTTTATTGTACCATTGACGTCCAACACTTTTTCCCGAATTAATAGTAATTTGAGGATACAATACTTTATCATCCCATCTATTCACCATAGAATAATTATAATATCCTCCTTTGTTAGATGATCTACACACTTTGAGAAAAAGTGAATTAATCCTACCGGGGAAAAATGAAAATGCTAAATCATAACGACGAAAAAGAAGTTTTGTCAGTAAAATCAAGATAATACTTGAAATAGATTTCCGGACATAATTGAATTCAGAGCTACTTAATTGGTCAAAATTCAATTTCTCCGCACTGCTTGGGAAAATAAATGTAAAATGCACATTTTTATATTTCTTTTTCAATGGCTTAACTGCTGACATTGATAGATAAGCATCGCCGATAGCATTTGTAGATATAATTAGAATATTCATTTCTCAGCAAAGTCGATTACAAAGTAATAATTCGAGTATTCCCAGAACTATATTTACTTTAAGTAAATTTTTTCTAAACTTTTTATGTAATTACTAATCGAATATTTTTTTTTCATAAACTCTTTTATTTCACTTGCATGTTTTTCTTTTATATAATCAATATTATCATAAATATTTTGGATTGTACATAATAATTGTTGTGGAGTATAATCGGTTAAACACCAAACGAATGGATGCAATTTTCTATCTATTGATTTTTTTTGAAGGGTAATAATTGGTTTACCAAAAAAAATTGCTTCATATAAAGTTAAACCAAAGGATTCAAATTTTGATAGGGAAATAAAAATATCGATTTTTTTGAAAAAATCTCTTCTCGAGGTATAATCATTTTTAAAATATACAATTTGATCAAGTTTATTTTCCAATATTGATTTCTCAATTTCATTTGCAAAATCACCAGGCCCAGATATTAGTATATTATAATTTAGTCCGTTTTGTTTTTCATAAATTGCAAAATCTACTAATTGTTTTAAACCTTTGTAATGCACAATTCTTCCTAAATAGCCACAGTTATATTGAGTTCCCATATTACTATTTTGTGTGAAGTCTATTAATTTATCAAAATCAATTGGATTATCTAGTCGAATATTTTTTTGGGGAGATGTTCTTTCATATTTATTTTGTAACTCATAAATAAATTTAGATACAGAAATTCTGAGTATTTTCTTGTAAATCTGTTTTGCTGTGAATTGCTTAATAATACTCACAAATTTGGGCTCTAATTTTAGTTCATAAATTCTGAGACGACATCCATGATTATGAGAAATTAATTTAGTATTTGGAAAAAACATTAAATTAAATATATCTATTAATAATCCTCCCGAATGATTATGTAAGATATCATATCTTTCTAATCTTACTAGTCTTATAAACCGAAAAAAATAATATACCTTAGTAAAAAGCCTGTTGTTAATTTTCATTTTTGAAATAAAATCCTTTTGAAAATAAACAACTTCAGAAGATAATTTATTTTTTAATTGTTCAGAAGATATTAACCTAGCAACTTCTTCAATTCCTCCATAATAGTTCCCAGAACATATATGCAATACCTTCTTCATTTTTTAAAGTGTTCTCCAATTCTACTGAACCGCATTAATGGTTTTTTCATATAAGGAAACTAATTCTGCTGACACCTTCTTTTGTTTATAGAATTCTTCAACCTCATTTTTCAATTTTAAGATTTTTTTTCGATATAATGTATAATTTGTAACCGAATCTATAATTTTTTCAGATAAATCTTTGCTATTACCTTTTTCAAAAATAACAGCACATTCATCATTTAAAATATCCGAATGTCCAAAAAAGTTGGAACTAATTACTAAATTTTCAGAAAGAATTGCTTCAATTAAAATTGTTGGGAGGCCTTCATATTCTGCCTCTGATGGAAAAACAAGGATGTGAGTTGCCTCCAAATATTTTTGAAACTCTTCGATCACTCCTAAAAAATTGATACTAATATTTGCTTTTTTCCCTATCTCAGCCAAAATACTTTCTAGACTTCCTGAACCAGCAACATAAAATTCCACGTTTGTGGGTAATTTATCTTTGATCAGGATAATTGCATTAATATAAGTCTCAAATCCTTTTTCTTTTTCAATCCGCCCTGCGGAAATAACCCTTATAACATTATTGTCTTTTTCGATCTGTTTAGTTGATATAGGAAAACTATGTCTTATAAAATGTACCTGTTTATTCCTTAGTCGCTTCTTAAGAATTTCTTTAATGCTAATACTAAGGACAACAATATGCTCTGAACTAAACTGATTGACCAATCCTTTTCTTTGTAATAACCCATGGTTTGTTTGAATAGTTACGACTTTAGTAAATAAGGAAACTTTGTAAGCAATGCTTGAACTGTAATGATGATGGGAGTGAATAATTTGTATATCATTCCTTTTGACAAAACTGTAAACTTCTTTTATACCTTTTATATAACCAGTTATTGAACGAGTTTCATGTCTTAAGTTTTCATTTACAATAACTGGTACACCAAGCGCCTGAAATTTTTGAATTGCATTTCCTCCACCTGTCATAATAAAATATTCATTATTAGGATAGTTTTTCTGTAAACCATCAACCAAATGGTAAAGATGTTTACTAACCCCACATACTTGTAGTAATTCATTAGCTAAAAAAAGAATTTTCATCTATATTTTTACTTTTCTATGTTGATAAAAAAATCAAAAAGTTTAATTTTCTCTTTGTAAGAAATATCTCTTAATTCTACGCAAAAAAGACTCAAGAAAAAGGTTTGAAAAATGGATTCGTTTGACTATCACCCATCTTAAATAACCTTCATAAATCAATCCGTGTTTTTTTTTTATTCTTCTAGAACTTTTAATATGAGAGAGGATGCTGTATCGAACACTGGCATAACTTTTATCAACAGATTTATTAGAATAGTTATGATCGTGTAGTAGAGTAATTTCTTCAATATACATAGCTTTTAACGGATTATTTTTGACCATTGCCCTTATAGCAAATTCAAAATCTTCAAAACCCACAAACATCTTATCATCAAATAACCCATTATCATGAAAAATACTTTTTTTAACAATTGCACCCCCACCTGGGAACCAATTTGTATATATTGAATCATGCACAAGATTATAAATCTTTTTCCCGTGAATTTCCAATCTCCTTTTCTGTTCAAATTGTTTGACTTGATTATCAAATATCATTGGGATAAAGATGCCAACGTGGGGATTATCAGAAATTTTAGACTGTATTATTTCGATCCAATTTCTTGTTTGAAGTATAATATCATTATCCACAAAAAAAAGCCAATCAGTTTCAGCATGATCTATTAAAAAATTTCTTCCTTTAGCAACGCCCAAATTTTTTCCAACTTCATAGTATTTGATCTGTTTATACTCAGAGATAAACTCTTTTAATAAACCCGCAGTATATTGTGATGAATTATTATTTAATACAGCAATTGTACAACTACTTGGAATAATACTTTTTATACAAGAAATTGTAGCTTTTATCTTTTCGTAAAAAAGAATGCAAATAGTGATATTATTTTTCAGTTCATTTACCAATTTTTCTTTATTATTTAACTAATTTAAGCAAACAGTTCTTAGTTTAATTAAGAACATAAAAAAAATAAATACTTCGGTTAACAAAGTCGTAAACGCAGCACCATTATATGAAAAATCGGGAATTAAAAGAAAATTTAGAATAATATTAGTAAGGAGTCCAAAAAAGCTAGCTAAAGCAAAAAACTGCTTATAATTATAGGATAATAATGAATTACCTATAACGATATTTAAACTCTTCACTATAATACACATTGCGAACACATGTATTGCATCAACTGAAGAAGAATAATCATCAAGATAAAGTAAAGTTAAAATATCATTTGCACAGTTGAACAGTAACAATGCTATTATCAAACCGACTCCAAGTGATAAGAAATAGAACTGTGTAAATGATTTTAATGAGTAATAGTGTGATATACTATTTTTCACATTTATTGGAAAGAATATAGACATCAGGATTGCAAAAGGTATTTGGGCTATTAAAAATAATTTAGATGGAATGCTATATAAACCAACAGCATAATCAGTTTTTATAAAACGCAACATAATTACATCTACACTCAGATAAATAGCAATTAGCCCAAGACTTATACCATATGGGAGAGAATTATAAAATAATTTGAGTAATTTCCTTTTATTTATAAAAAACAAATTGGAAAATAGTAGTCCATTTTTCTTAAATAAAAAGAAAGAGGAGCCCATCATAGAAAAAAGTAAAGCAATCGGGATAAGAGCCGCTGAAGCAAGTCTAATAACAATAAAAGCAAAAATAAAATAACTTATTGATTCAATCACTCTTGAATATATTATATTTCTCACATCATGTTTAATATAAGAATACCATGTTGTATTTAAGGATAAAGGGAAAAGAGACAACGAGTAAAAAATTATAAGAAGATAACTTGATATCGATAAAAAAATAAATGAATGGATTATAATGTTTGTAAAAACAAGAGTGAAAGAAACTAAAAATTTCAGTTGGATATTGTAATAAACAACTTCAATCTTGCCCCTCTGAATTTGAGTTGTAGCAAATAAATCAAAACCAAAATTTGTAAATACAACAAGAATAGCCAATATCTGTTGCCCATATAAAATTTCACCAACTATATTAACGGCGAAGCTCTTAAGAATAAAATAGAATATAATATAGTTTGTAAATCTATAAAATATTTCAATGGCAGATAACTTAAACAGGCTTTTGAAATAATCTAGGAATTTCACTTAAATGATTGCCACAATATTCTAATTAAATAAACCTTTTGAGGGTATTTATTTTTCATTTCCTTACCAACCAAACTTCCGGGTTTTGATAATTTCTTTCATTCCAGATTTCAAAATGTAAGATGTTGCCCTCTAAACTTTGGTTAACTTTGCCAAGTAATGTACCGCCTTCAACTTTGTTACCTTCAATTACGCTTATTTCGGAAATGTGTCCATACACCGTACGATAATTATTTTTATGTGTAATGATCACAACACTGCCATAACCCGGAATCCACTCAATTGCTGATATAATCCCTTCGGCAACTGCAAATACTTCTTCCCCTTTTTCAGTTTGGATGTCCACACCGTAGTTTAAAGTAACTGTATTTAATTTAATATTTCTGTTTTCACCGAAGTTGCGGATTATTTTACCGGACTTAACAGGCCAGTTTAATACACCTTGAAGATTAGAAAAATTTTCAAAATTATCATAGTTATAATCAAATTTGACTTCTTCATTTTTTAGTCGTGCAAGACGCATTTCTTCCTGTCTACGTCTTTCGTCTTCAATTAATTTTGCAATCAAATTTTTTATTTGAATCTCGGCTTTTCTTTTTTCGTCAATTTCCTGAAGCAAAGCGTTTTGATCTTCTTGTAATGAAGTGATTATTAATTCACTTACAAATTTTTTATCTACTAAAGATTCCTGTTCTTTTTCTTTCTCATTTACTAAACGCTCTTTCTCAAGTTTTTCTTTCTCTCTTACATCTATTAATTTGACAAATCTATTTTTTTTCTCTTTTAATTGATTAAGCAGATCTTGTTTTTCGCTTGTTATATAGTTTAGATATTTATAACGAATTACAGCTTGATTTATCGATTCGGCACTTAATAGAAATTTTAGGAAAGAACCTTTTCTGTGTTTGTAAAGCCAAACAAGATAATTCGAATAATCATGCCGTAATTTTTCAATTTCGGTTTCTAATTCCGAAATTTCAGAATTCAAACGAGTGATCTCCCGTTCTTTTTGCCTTTCTTCCTGTTTGAGTTTAGTGATGACTTTACTTATCAGTAAATTTTGCTGATTAATATTTTGAAGTGCCTGAAGAGATTTTTTTTCTTGATCCGATAAATCATTTAGCTTGGATTGCAATGAAGAGATTTCCGAACGAAGATTCATTAAAGCAACATTATGCTCTTCAATCTTATTATTGCTTTGCGCATTTACGCTGAAGTAAACCGCGAATAAAATAATTATGAAATACTTGATTGTTTTTACCATTCAATTATTTCTGCATCTTCGGGAATTTTGAAACTCAAACTTCCGATATCTCTGTTAACTCTAATGCTTCTATAATCTATATCAATATTTTGATTCATCAACTTATAATTGATATTAATTTTATAAGGAAGCGGGACATCATCAAACATTTCAAAATCTTTGTAGGAACCCTCTAAAACTAAATTTCTCGGTTGCTCTATTATGCTGAATTTTGTAATGGCTAAGTCGTCTATTAATATTTCATATAAACTCTTTCTTCCGGTAATTTGTTCGGAATAGGATAAAAGATAAGAATCATTCCTGATCAATAATTCGTCGGGTTCACGTCTAAGTTTATCGGTTAAGTCAACAGCGCCGGCAAAAGCATCCATTAGTTCATCAAAAGTAAGGTCTACTTTAAAAATATTTTTAAGAGATAAATCTTTTGTTATGCCTTTGAATACCCTGTTATTTATAACATCGTAAAAAATAAAATCTCTTTTGGTTGCAACTGATTGTGCGAGATCAATTCCGAATGGTCCGTAAAAGGATATCTTCAATGAATCAGGTTTCTTTAACGATACTTGAAAACTTGCCTTTGCAGTCAACTGCGGACTGCTTAGATTAATTGTTCCGCTTCCGCTAAAAGTTTTTATTTTCCGTCTATTGGCTTCTAATTTTTTCATTAAGCGATCAGCCGGTAAAATACGTTCTTCATCAACCGGTTTTGACGGTACGCATGAAGAAAATAAAATTGAGATTGAAATAAAAATCACTAAATGTATTACTGCATGAATAAAAGTTCTTTTCACAATTCACCTTTCTGAATTTTTTCCTTTAATCCTTCTCTTTCCGGGTCTAACTCGAATGCTTTTTCCCAATATTCCAAAGCTTTGATTTTATTATTCAGTTTGAAATATACATCACCCAGATGGTCAGTTACTTCGGCATTATCTTCATTTTCTTTTAATGATTGACAAATATAATCCCTTGCCTTTTCATAATCACCTAATTTAAAATAGACCCAGCCGATTGTATCTAAATAAGAAGAATTATAGGGATCGATTTCAAGAGCTTTTTCTACCATCTGTAATGCTTTTTCTAATTCGATATCTCGTTCAGCCAATGAGTATGCATAATTATTTAATACAAGCGCATTCTCTGAATCAATGGAAAGTGCATATTCATAAAGCTCGGCTGATTTATCATGATTGCCGAGATTTTCTTCTATCAAACCTATTGTACCAATTAATGAAACATTCATCGGTTCCTTTTCCAAAGCTCGGTTAAGATAAATTAATGCTTCTTCCTCTTTCTTTAGTTGATTCAGAGTTATCCCGTATGCGTACAAACTTGTAAAATCATCCGGGTTCAGTAGTAAAGACTTTTTGAGATATGGTTCCGATTTTTTATACTCGGTTGATTGAGTATAAGAAATGCCGAGTATTAAGTTCAATGCAAATTCATCAGGGAATCGTTCAATTACCGGTTCTAAAATTTCTATTGCTTCTTTATACCTGCCGGAATCAAACAGAAGTCCGCCAAGCGACATGAAAATTTGTGGATTCCAAGGAGCAAGTTCACCGGCAGATTTAAAATAATCTACGGCTGTTGAATCTTCATTTTCATGCAGAGCTATTTGAGCTAAATACAATTTTACCTGCCAATGTGTAGTATCGGCATCAATATCATTAAATATCTTTTTTGCTCTGGGAAGTGAAAGACTATCTTTACCGGCATGATTAAAAAAAGCTGCACCAATTTTAATTTTAGATTCAAAATGCATATCAGCCCGTTCACTTAATTTTACGTACTCTTCAGCTCCTTCCGTCCATCTATCCGATTGTATCAGTGCATTAGCTTTATACTCAATGAGATTAATATCCTCCGGAAATTGAATCAATAACTCTTCAGTTAAATTTAGTGCTTTATCATACTTTTCGGTTTTCAGATATGACTCGACTAACAATTTTCTCATTCGAAGATTATCGGGATCGATTTGAATCAATTCTTCAATAGTTGAAATTGTTCCCTCAACATTCCCGATTCTTTCGTTCAGATTTGCAATATTAACAAGCACATTCCATTCCGGACCAATTAAATCAATAAGTTTATGATATAGTTCAAGTGCCTTCAACGGTTTAGATGATTCATAAATTTGAGCTAAAGAATAATATGCTCTTTCATCCGAAGGGTTTTTACTTATTATACTTTCGTAAACTTTTGCGGCGGAATCGGGTTGGTTGCCTAATTGATAAATTGAAGCAAGTAAATAATTGTACTCAAAATTATCGTTATCACCTTTTACTGCATCTTTAGCATGTATCAAAGCTGAGGGAAGCTTTTTAATTCTCATGAAATTTTTTGCCAAAGCAAAATGAATTCCCGGTGACGGGTCTAATCTTAATGCTTCCTGGTAATCAATAATTGCATCTGTATAATTACCTTTCATTTCGTGAAGTGAACCTGAAATAAAAAGTTCCTTTGCATATTCTTTATTTTTTGCGGATTCGGGTGAGACTTTTTTTGTAATTTCAGGTGAACCTGAACAGCCATAAAAAATTACTATGATGATTACTACTAAACTGAATTTATACATATTTCCCTTATTATATTGGTAGAAAAATACTTTTTAAGTGCCTGAATAACAAGGTGTTTCCTTTGCTTAGAAAGTCTTATATAACTATTTTTACGACTAAACTTATTTTATGAAATTCGATCTTGCCATATCATATACGTGGATTTACGACATTGAGTTTACTCAATTAATTGAGAAAATGTTCCAAGCAAATAGTTTGTCAACTTTTCTTATTAATCATAATAATATTGAAGAAATAACAAAATTTGTTCGTGATAAAAAAATTTCTTTTGATGCATATTTAGATCGTGCATCAGATGAAGATAGTAATTTTTTAGAATTAGCCGATCTGCTTGAAAAATCTTCTTGCAGAATTATTAATCAATACAAAAAAGTTGCACAGTCAACCGACAAAGCACTTGTACAACCAAAATTGATTAATGCCGGTTTGAAAATACCGGAGACAATAATCGTCCCACCCTACGAAACACAACCCGAACTAAAAATAACAGAACGAAATTTAGAAAAAATCGGAAGACCTTTTATTATTAAGCCCTCATATTATACGGGAGGAAGTGATGGAGTAATAAAAAATGGATTTACTTTTGATGATATTCAAGCTGCTCGAATGACCAACAAAGATGATAGTTATTTAATTCAAAAGAAAATTTATCCGGTTGTAATTAATAAGCACCGCTCGTGGTTTAGAGTTTTATGGGCATTCGGGAAAGTCATTCCTTTATTGTGGGATGATGAGACTTTGGTTTATTCCGAACTTGATGTTAAATCTGAGCACCCTGAAGTTTTTAAGGAAATTGTAAGTGAAATGAATACAATTTATAAGGTTACCGGACTTGATTATTTTTCAAGTGAGTTCGCATTAACTAAATCCGGTGAATTATACTTGATTGATTATGTGAACGATCAGTGTGATATGAGATTAAAATCAACACACTTCGATGGGGTTCCGAATAGAATTGTAAAAGAATTTATTAATGAAATGATTCAATTTGTAAAATCACTTCAGAAATAAAGATCATCTTCAATCGAATCCAATATGTTCAGATAACTTTCATACCGCTCAGCATTAATTTTATTATTTCTTACTGCTTCAATAACAGCACATCCGGGTTCATGATGATGAGTACAAGTATTAAATTTGCATTCATGTACAAAGGGAAGAAACTCAATAAAATAATGTGATAAATTTTCTTCGGTTATTCCATACGGGTCAACTTCTCGTATTCCGGGGGTATCAATTATAAAAGTATCCTTTTCAACTTTTTCCATTCTTACCGTTACTGTGGTATGTGTACCTTTCCCGGAATAATCACTTATTTCTTTTACTTTAAAATTCAAACTTGGATATAGGATATTATAAATTGAAGACTTCCCTACCCCGGAATGTCCCCAAAACATATTTACTTTCGAATTCATCACACTTAATAATTTATCAATAGAAGAATCCTTATTAATTATTGAAGTCAAAAACACATCATACCCAATTGATTGATACATTTCCGCATACTTTTTCGATATATCATTTTTATCCAAATCAATCTTATTAATAATTAGATGCGGCTTAACGTTTGAGCTTTCTGCGATTACTAATAATCTGTCGACAGAACGGTTATTGAATTGCGGTTTTTTGATACTTGTGACAATGAAAAAATTATCAACGTTTGCACTTACGATTTGCTCAAGCCTTTCTCCGCGGTAACTTGCGCCTTTTATCTTTGGTGCTTTTCTGGAAATATGATTTTTTCTTTTTAAAATTTTCTCAATTACACCTGTACCGTCATTATTAATTTTATATTGAACGAAATCACCGACAGCTGCAATATCCAGGGTATAGAGTTTATCTTTTTTCAACTCAAACTCTTTTTGAAACTTTCCTCTAAGCGAACAACGGATTACATTTTCTTTTTCGGTAAGAACATAGTAATCTTTGCTTTCTATTCTAAGAATTCTTCCTTTTATATTTTCCTCACAAAAAAAAAGCGCCTCAGAAAAAATAAGGCGCTTAGTAAATGAAGTCAATCTATTGAGGTTGACTAAAATAAATATCTTACGGTTAATAAAACGTTTGTCGATGTGATATCCTGGAAAGTACGGGAATCGTCAAATCCGTAGTTATCACCAATATTTTTCCACCATCCGTGGACATAAGCAATATCTAAAGACAAAACTTTGTTGGGCATAATTCCCAATCCGGCTGTAATGTATTTTCTATTGAATTCCGACGGATCATTTTTAAAAGCAGAAGGCTGCATTATGAAACCGCCTCGAATAGAAATAAAAGGTTCAGGTAATCTATACTCAAAACCAAAATTGTAATTTAGAACTTCTTTGAAAGCATCTTTTATATCTCTGTTATTTGAACTTACCAAACCTTGATCCAACCCGTCACCGAATTCCATTTGTGTATAGTCGATAAAGGTTGCCTCTGCCGATAAAGTTAGATCGGCAAATTCATATGCAAATGCACCGGTGAATTCAAATGGTGAAGTAATATCATACTCAACAATATTTCTGATCGGGTCAATTTCAACGAGGGTACCATCACCAAACTCGCTTGTCGCTTCAACAAAATAATTTTCTTTAATGGTGTACTTTGTCGGGAATTTAACAGTCGCACCTATTTTCATAAAACTCGGCAGTTTATATAGGAATCCTATTTTAAAATCCCAACCGGAAATATCCCAATCAATTACATCATTAAAATAAAAAGTTTGGAAGTCGGCAGTAAACGGTTCGGAAGGATCTGTACGAACTGAAGCATCATAAACATTACGAGTATCATCTTCGTAGTATCTTCTATCGCTTTTATAAGAACCGGAGATAATATTTAACGTTGCACCGAAAAAAACATCTTTGGCAACTTCAATTGCGCCGGCTAATGACCAGCTGTTAATTTTCCCCTCTTCAATAATATCTCCACTTTGGTTTAAATTACCATTTATAGGAGTTTGTGTTCCGGTTGTATCTGTTAAATAGAGTTCATATGAAATGTCACCAAATCCAAGCAATGATTGAATC
This sequence comes from Melioribacter roseus, assembly GCA_020724265.1. Classification (GTDB taxonomy): domain Bacteria; phylum Bacteroidota; class Ignavibacteria; order Ignavibacteriales; family Melioribacteraceae; genus SURF-28. Next base: position 23,170 of record DYHH01000008.1, read on the forward strand.
ATCGAAGTGTTGCCGCTGTTAAAACCATTAAATTCCAAAGCAGAATTAAAATTTTTGGATTGATTAAAACCAAACCCGAAAACCAAACTTCCCTGTACAGTCGGCATAGGAAGAACCAATCCTGCTTGGCTTAAATTTGTTGTGCTGTTTGAAAAATCTGTTTTATTATTAAAAAATTCCGTACTATTTTCAAACGAGTTATATAAAAATGAACCGCTGAATTCTGCGCGTGTTGCAGTACCTAATCCAGCCGGGTTGAAAAATGAACCGCTGTAATCATAACTCAGGGCATTATATGCATTACCCATACCCAATGCTTTTGCATTAGCTCCTATACCGGGGAAAGATAATCGTAAAGCATCATTAATATTTTGAGAAAAATTTGTAGTTACAATTAGTGTAAACAAGATCAATAAGCTTTTAGAGAATTTTTTCATAACTACTCCGTATTTATGAAACATAAATTATTTCTTTCCCCTACCTGATGAAGAAGAACTGCTGCTTCTACTTGAAGATGAACTAGTTCCGCTCGATCTTGACGATGAAGAACTACTTGGTCTTGAATAACTTGAATTATTGCTACTGCTTGAAGACGGACGAGAATATGTACTTCTACTTGGTGAACTTGAACGAGGTGTAGTAGTGGTTGACTTTCTACTACTGCTACTCTTTGGCGGAGTATAACTTCTGTTTGGTGACGGATAACTTTTACGTTCAGGAGTTTTTGTTTTTTGCGGTGCAACAGAACGAGATGAACTATTATTATCCTTAGGTGCCGTTGAACGTGTTGACGGTTGTGTTCTGCTAGGAATAGTCTCACGATTAATATCTACTTGATATCTTCTTGCATCTTTACTTTCAACTTCGCCTACTTTTCTTCCGGTTTGGGGAACAACTTTTCTGTTTGTATCCGTAGTTCTGCCAGTTGCCGGAGTTGGAGTCTTTGGCTTATCAATACTTCTTCCCGTTCTAGGATCTTGTCTTGATGTACCTCTTTCATCAGCATCTCTTGAAAAAGAAGTTACGGTTCCTCGTTCCTTATCATTGGTTCTTCCTGTTTGTACTGTTCTACCATCACCGGCTCCGCCATCTCTTGTACTGCCTGGTGTAATTGTACCACGACCGTCATCTATACCTCTTCCTCTTCCGCTGTTTCGTAAACCGGTATAACGATTAGATCTATCTTTAAAATCTTTGTAAGAATAATATCCACCATAATAATGATATGGTGAACGATAGAATGAATAGCCCCACCATCCTGTATAAGCTAGTGGATAAAACCAAGGATCCGGGAAGAAAATGTAAGTTGGATAATAATAACCCCATCTATAATAATCATAGTAGGAAAAACCAAAATAAAAATATGAAGAGGGATAATATGCAGTGAAGTATCTTCTGTAAGCCGGTCTATAAAACGGATCGTAATAATTTTCTATGTAGATAACATCAGGGTCTGAGTAATAATATTCTCCATCTTCATATGCATATGATTCATCATAATATGTAGTTGAATCATATTCGTCGTAATATTCTGTTGTTTCAGATTTTTCAACTCTTACATAATCTCTATCATAATCTCTCATTGCAATTTGTGTGTAACAACCTGAAAGAAAGATAGAAGATGCAAATACTATCACACTTGTCTTCAGTAAAAATTTCATCTCACACCTCTTTATTTTATAATCTTCATTTACTAACAGTAATTTTACAAATATTATGCCGATAAAATGGGGTAAAAAACGGGAATATTCTTAGATTTGTTTAGCGTTTGTATAAGATATTGCACGTTTGTGTACAATATTTTATACACATTATAACTGCAAAAGTTCGCAATTATTCGGCTATATTAGAAGATGGATCGGATGAATTCGACGAAAATGGCTCTATCTGCTTTATTGCTTGTAATCTTTTTGTTTGCAATTAAATCTCTCAAATCAAGTCCTATTGTAAAACCTTCCCCAACCGACCATCGAACTCCGATATTCATATATCCTGCGCCGTCACCGTAAGCTTTAATTGTATTGTCATTAATTGCGAAATTATACTCCCCAACAAATGAAATTTTGGGACCTATTGTTTTTTCAAAACCGACTCCAAGGTTTAAATCCTTGTCATCATCATCGCGTTCTAATGAATAATTAATTATTCCATGCAAACTAAGGTAACCGAGAAATTCGAAATTCTTTGCGACAGCCAGATAAAAACCGGGAGATTTAATTTCAAACCTGTTGAGTTCATCGTCATACAACCCTTTGCCTTGAGAATCAAATCCTAAAGTGAATGCCGGCATGCCTTCAGTTTCGTCAATTAACCGGGCACGAACATTAACACCGGGTAATTTATACCAATCAACTTTACCCGTACCAATAATATTTGCTCCGCCGTAAGAAATACCAAAACTAAAATTATCAAAAACACCAACTTCGATTTTTGATATTACAACACCGAACGGCAGAACATCGGCAGTTACACCGACAAATCCTTTTTCAAGAATTCCGGCTGAAGGAAGATCTATTAAAGAACGGTATTCATATTTTGCATCGGTACCGGCTGTACCTTGTGCAAATTGAATAACACTTAAAAAGAAAAACAATACTGTTGTAATTATCTTTTTCATCTTCATTCCATTTTGTGATTTGGTATTTCTACAAGAAAAATATTTTGTGTTTTATTAGTTCTTATTTCCAATTTTACAGGAGTATTGTACTTAATAAGCTTTATCTTTAGGAAATTATCAGTTTTTAAAATATTGCCGATATTGTCTTCACCATCAATTATTGTATAAGAAAATTCAACATTTCGCATTGGAGCTTTCTTACCCAATGAATTTAGCGGAATTAATTCCAATTCATAATTCAATGAACTTGGTTCGTGTAAATCTATTTTTACTTCGTAGATGTTAAAAATATAGAACCAAGATAAGAACAATAATATTAAGAGTGTAACAAAAAATGTAATGATCAATTTTATTACTTTATTTTTTTTTGAATGATGTTCCACTCTTTGTGTCCACAAGTTGGAAACCAATTTCCGCTAACTTATTCCGTATTAAATCGGCAAGTTCATAATTTTTATTTTTTTTAGCGTCGGTTCTTAATGATATCAGCAGCTCAACAAGCTCATTTTCTTTTGAATCGCCAATTTGTTTTGATTCACTATCAAGCTTAACAATTCCCAAAACATTTTGTGCGGTTTTTTCTAGAAATAGTTTCACATCTTCATAAAACTTAATATCAATGTTATCATTCTTAGCAATAACAGAGTTTACCGATCTGACAAAATCAAAAATTATCGCAACAGCTTGAGGAGAATTAAAATCATCATCCATACTATTTTCAAATCCGAAATAGTACTTATCAAAATCAAAGTCAACATGATTCCCTTTTGTTTTCTTATCAATTTTTTCTTGAACGTGTTCTACTAGATTATTGATTTTTTCCAATCCCTTTTTTGCAGATTCTAAAAGATCTTCACTGAAATTCAACGGACCTGCATAATGCGTTTGGCTGAAGAGAAGTCTGATTGCTTCCGCAGAATATTTTTTCAAAATTTCCCGTGCAGTAAAAAAATTACCGAGTGATTTAGACATCTTTTCATTTTGAATATTGAGAAAACCGAAATGTATCCAATACTTCACAAATTGATGAGAAGTTGCTGCTTCACTTTGAGCAATTTCATTTTCGTGATGAGGAAAAATCAAATCATTCCCACCGGCATGAATATCAATAGTTTCTCCTAAATGTTTTGTGCTCATCGCAGAACATTCGATATGCCATCCTGGTCTTCCTTTTCCCCAGGGACTATCCCAAGCCGGTTCACCTTCTTTAGCTTTTTTCCATAAAGTAAAATCAAGCGGATTTTTCTTCTGATCATTTACTTCTATTCGGGATCCGGCAATCAATTCATCAATTTTTTTACCGCTTAATTTTCCATATCCATCAAATTTGTTTACATCATAAAAAACATTACCCTCAATATTGTATGCAAAACCTTTCTTAATTAACGAGTCAATCATTCCTATAATTTCATCTATATGTTCCGTTGCTCTGGGGAACAAATCGGCTTTTGCAATATTTAATAATTTTGTATCTTGGAGAAACGCATCTGCAAATTTCTCGGCAATTAACTTAGAATCGACTTTTTCCTCATTTGACTTTTTGATTATTTTGTCATCAATATCTGTAATGTTCATTATATATTTGACATTATATCCTTTATAGATCAGATACTTTCTGATAATATCCGCCATAATAAATGATCTTGCATTACCAATATGAAATAGATCATATACAGTTGGTCCGCAAACATACATTGAAACATTCGGCGGGTTAATTGGTTCGAATTTTTCTTTAGTTTTGGTAAGCGTATTATAGATAATCATAAAGCCGTTTTTTTTTGATTAAAATATACTAATAGGTCTTACTTTATTCAAAAATAATTACTATATTAATCTAGTGGATAAGAGAGACTTATATCTTTTTATCCAAGTATCCTAAATTTTCTTAGATAAAAAAATCGATTGAATAGAATTCTTGAAAATTGGAAATTTGAAGAGCATTTTGGCAATTTTCGCATTTTTTAGCGAATAATAAGATGGTATTATCTTTGATGTTTTCTAAACATAAATAAACTCATTTCCCCAAACAGGAGGCAGTTATATGTTAAAAAACCTTACCATTTTACTGAGTACTGTGCTGTTGTTTTGTAGCCTAACAATGGCACAATCTCTAAAACTGGAAACCTACGGAGTTTCTCCCCGTATGATTACCTACGACCTCGTTGATGATTTCTTCGAGTATCCTTATAGCGGATTAACGAGTGTTGGTGTTGGTACTATGGTTTACTTAAAAGTATCAACAACCGGAAGCTTTACAAACCCGGTTTGGACAATGCCGGTTTCTCCGGCAGGCTCACAAACCACACTAAACAATACTTTAGCTGAAGGCAATAATGTTATTTACTTAAAATTCACTCCTGATAAAACAGGCAGGTATGTAATTGAATTTGGTGATAATGGAGTGACAGCAGAAATTACTTTTAATTCAGCTATGTATTTAGGTGTTGATGGTGGCCCGGTTACATGTATGAATTGTCATAACAACTCACTTTATGGATTTATTGGAAACAAGTGGCAAGGAACCGGTCACTATTCAGATACTGAAAGAGCTTTTAATGGCGAACTCAGTTCACATTTCCGTGCAAGTTGTTTGCAATGCCATTCTACCGGATATGATGCAAATCCAACGGCTGTAAACGGCGGGTTTGATGATTATCCTTTTGAATTCCCGGCTCAATTAGGACCCGGAGTTTGGGATCAATTAGTACAACAATTCCCGGAAGCAATGGCTATGGCAAGAATTCAATGTGAAAGCTGCCATGGACCAGGTGGAAATCACTTAGGACAAACAGGCAACAATGCAATTGTTACAAACCTTGATGCAGAAACTTGTGGTTACTGCCACGATCAAGGTTCGCATCACGTATTCCCGCAGCAATGGGATATTTCTGTCCATGCTACCGGACCAAATGTTGGTTATGCGGGCGGAAGAGCCGGTTGTGCTAACTGCCATAGTGGTTCAGGATTTGTAGCATGGGTTAAAGGCGGACAACAGCCGTTAGCTGCTGCACCAAGTGCAATACCAATTACATGTGCTACATGCCATGATCCTCATGACGCTTCAAACCATGCACAGCTTAGATTAGTTTCTGCAACACTTACTAATGGCTATATTGTAGATTTAGGTAATGAAGGAAGATTGTGTATTACTTGTCACAAAGCTCGCAGAGACGGCGTTGATTATACTAATAATTATTTGAGAAATCTAAGCAGTCACTTTGGACCTCACTACAGCGGGCAAGGTGATGTATTGGTTGGTAAAAATGCTGTAACTTGGGGTTACAATGTGCCTACTTCTCCTCACCTTCAAGCAATTGATAATGCTTGTGTTGGATGTCATATGGGACCAGGTCCACTTGATGAAGAAACACAAAAAGCATATATCGCAGGCGGACACACATTTGCTATGAGAACACCTGATGGTGTTGCTAACGTTGGCGTATGTACACCTTGCCACGGTGATGTCGGTGATGATTTTGATCAGAAAAAATTATACATAAACGGTATTGCAGATCATGATGGCAATGGTATTGAAGAAGGATTACAAATAGAGGTGGACGGATTATTAGGTCAAATTTTTGAACTTCTGCCGAATGACGGCGCTAGTCGTGTTTTGATTACCGATTCTTCAGTAACACAAGTTCAAGCACAAGCTGCCTGGAACTATTTGTTAATTAAGACTGATAGATCACGGGGTATGCACAATCCCGAGTTTGCAGTTGAATTGTTGAAATTAACACTTGGTGTATTGAAAGGTGAAATCAGTGATGTTGCTCCAGAAGACGGACAAATTCCTGTATCATTTGAATTAGCTCAGAACTATCCAAATCCATTTAACCCATCAACTACAATCAGTTTCTCAATTCCTAAAGCAGGTGAAGTAACATTAACGATTTATGATGCTTTAGGTAAAGAAGTAACAAAATTGGTTGATGATCACATAGCTGCAGGAAGATATAATGTTGAGTGGAATGCTGCAAATAATGCTTCAGGTGTATACTTCTATAGAATTACAACCAATGAAAATGTTCAAGTTAAGAAGATGGTTCTTGTAAAATAATTTTCTAGAACATTCTCTGTTTTTGTTATTGAGACCCGGTTTTGCCGGGTCTTTTTTTTTATAAAGATTGGTCAATAGTCAATTAGAACAGCATATCGATCTGGTACTATTTATTTAATTCAATTTCTCTAATTCCGAAGCCTGATGATGTTACAAAGACTTCAAATTTTTTCGGCTTACCGGTAAGTTGATAAGCTGCATTTCCATAGACAGTATTAACGAATGGCATTTTATGACCGACATCATATAAAATATTCCATAAAAAATCTTCTTCATCTTGAATTAAGGAATGAACAGTCGGTGAAATTGAAATTTCTTCCTCTGTCTTGATGAATCTACCGCGAACCCTGTTCAGTCTATACCGGCTATGCAGACCTAAAAAGTTCATGTAATCAGACCACTTCAGGATATCTCCTTCAATCATCCATTGATCGCCGGCAATTTCGAATTTGTAATAATTTGTTTTACCATCTTTTAAAAATTCTTCTAAAAAAAGATTACAACGTTGTTCGGAAATAGGTTGTATTTCTACAAACGCAACTTTTTCTTCATAAGTAAAATTATGATATGCGATAAAAAAGAATCCTAGGAAAAGCAGCATCCCACCAACTGCAATAAGCAGCAGCATCGAGATTAAATTTCTACTACTTCCTAATAGACCGGGGATTTTCTTTTCTTCTTTACCAACTAATTTCAAAATTCGTCTTTTAAGAAAAACCATCAATGAAAATATCCCAATAAGAATTCCTGCCAATCCGATTACTATAACCAGGTTGGGATTTAAGACATCAAAAGGGTTAAACATATTAGTTCTCTTTTGTAAATAATGTTAAAATATAGGAAAGATTTGTAAAATAAACTTTCTTTTACGAACGTAGTTTTTCAATGAGTGTCTGCATATCCGCAGGAAGTTCTGAATCAATAAAAACTTTTTCTTTTTTTACCGGGTGGAAGAATCCTAATGTTTTTGCGTGCAGTGCTTGTCTCGGCATTATTTCCAACAAATTATGAACTCTTGATTTCATTTTGGGAAGACTGCTTCCATAAACAATCACTCTTCCGCCATAAGTCGGATCTCCAAAAATAGGATGGTTTATATGGGACATATGAACACGTATTTGATGAGTCCTACCGGTTTTTAATTTTAGTTTTAGAAGTGAAGCAAATTCAAATTCTTCAATAACCTCATAATAGGTATGCGCATGCTTGCCTTCATTCTCGCTAACAGAAAAAATCTTGCGGTCTCTTTTACTTCGGGCAATATTTCCTATTATTTCACCGGTACTATTTTTGAAAATGCCCCAGCAAACAGCCCAATATTCTCTATCAATTGAATGATCGGCAAATTGTTTTGCTAATTTTGCATGAACATTTTCGTCCTTTGCAATAAGTAATAACCCGCTGGTATCTTTATCAATTCTATGAATTATACCGGGACGAACATGGTCATCTTCATTATAATCACTTAATTTATTGGTGTAATGCAATAGTGCATTAACTAGTGTACCGGAATAATTACCGAGTGCGGGATGTGCAACCATGCCAGGAGGTTTATTTACAATTAATAAATAATCATCTTCATACTTGATATCAAGAGGAATTTCTTCCGGATCAATATGTTCGGGACGAGGAGAGACAGGAATTCTTACTTCAATTAAATCTCCCGGTACAACCAAATAATTTGGTTTTACCGTCTTGTTATTAACCGTAACCAAATCTGCTTTAATTAATTTTTGAATTTTCGATCGAGTGGAATTTTCAATTGAGTTTGCGAGGTATGTATCTATACGTTCCTTTTTTTTACCGTTGGTAATCTCGTATCTAAATATTTTTTCCGATATCAGTTTGCTCATCTTTTACCGTTTCAATTGGTTCGACTTTTGCGGGTTCAACCTTATCTTCATCTTTAGATTTATCATAAATTTTACCGTGGAATATCAGCATTAAAATAACACCTATAGTAACGGATGCATCGGCTACATTAAAAATAGGCCAAGTTTCGTATGTTTTACCAAACAGTGTAAAATCCCAAAATTCCACTTGAAAAAAATCTACAACTTTACCGTACATCAAAGGCGCATACCCGTAAAACACACCGTAGAAAGCTCGGTCGATAAAGTTTCCTATTGCTCCGCCAAGTATTAGAGCTAATGACAATCGATTAATTAAAGATTCATGTCGAATTTTATAAATATAATAGATCAACCCGATTGAAGCGATAAGAGAAAATAAGGATAGAAAAAATTTGGAATTTATACCTACATTAATACCGAAAGCCATACCGGGATTTTCTACAAATGTAAGTCGAAAAAAATCACCGATAACTGATATACTTTCGCCGAGATTCATTCCATTAACCTTGATATTAAGGAACGGAATTGAAAATCCCTTTACAAAGAGTTTTGAAACCTGATCTAAAATAACTATCGATAGCGAAACGTATAAGACTCTCAAACTTTTTAGCTTCCCCCTTTTACTTTCCTTGCATTTTTTGCTTAACCTGCAGGCAATGCTGCGTATGCGGCACGGCTTTCAATCTTTCCTTTGGAATAAGCGGACAGGTTGCACAAAGATTCTGCGGTTCATCAATACATTCAACACAAATGCCATAAGAACCGTTTTCAATCCTCTGAAGAGCTTCTTCAAGGTAAGTAAGAAATTTATTCTCTCTTTGTGCCCATAGGTACAATTTTTCGCGTTCCATAGCATCGGTTCCTTGTTCTGCCATATGCAGGGAATAAGGAGAGCTTTCGTTTACATACTGACCAGTTGTCGGATCCATCATTTGCTCTTTAAGAGATTGAAGTTGTTCGATAATTTCATCTCTCTTAACAAGGATAATATCCTTAAATTCTTCCAGATCCTTTTTAGGGTATCCCTTTATTTTTTTAACAACTTTTTTGGGTGATAAAATTTCAACCTCTTTAACAACTTTTGTCTTTTTTGAAGCAGTTTTTGTGTTTACTGATTTTTTTGCAACTGTTTTCTTAGCAGTTGTTTTTTTAACAGCTGTTTTCTTTGCAACAGGTTTAGCTTTTGCTGCAGTTTTTTTAGGAGCCGTTTTCTTCTTCGCAGCAGTTTTTGAAGTTTTCGTGCTCGTTTTTTTTACGGTCTTTTTTGCAATTCCCATTTTAGTCCTCCCGCAATAAATTACTCTTTTGCTTTTACAATTGAAATCTTACACTTGTAATCGCCGATGTCCCAGTTTTCCGAAAAGCCGTTTTCGGAAATTCCGGATATTAACTCATTTGCAAGCGTTTCACGAGTTATATAGTCCGAAAATTGGATTATATATTTAATGAATTTTTCGTCGGATTCATAGAAAATTCGGATTTTATCAATAACGTCAAAATCAGCATCTTTTCTCATATTTTGCACTCTATTAACAAATTCTCGTGCATATCCTTCTGCAATTAAATCATCGGTTAATTCAGTATCAATACCAACAGTAACACCCTCCTCACTTTCAACTAACCAGCCTTCAATTTCCGTGCTGATTATATCAACATCATCTAAAGTTAATTTGACGCCACTTCCATCAATATTAATTTCAAGTTCTTTATCGTTCTCAAGTTTTGCTATATCTTCTTTTCCGAATTTAGCGATTTCAGCTGCCAAATTTTTCATCAACTTACCATATTTAGGACCAAGAGATTTAAAGTTAGCTTTTGCCGATTTATTAACTATCCCGGAATCATCTTCCAGCACTTGAAGTTCTTTTATATTAACTTCTTCAAGAATTACTTCCTTCATTTGTTCAACTGCTTCTCTTTGCGATGCATTAACCGAAACAATAATTTTCTTTAACGGCTGTCTAACTTTTAAATTATTTTTTGCTCTCATCGAGCGTGTTAAATAAACAACACGTTGAGCAATATCCATCTTCTGCTCAAGTAATTCATCATGATATTCGATATTCGGGAATTCTACAAGATGAACGGATTCATATTTTTCATTGCTTGTTGTCTTATTCAAATTCTGATAAATTTCTTCGGTTAAGAAAGGAGCAAAAGGTGAAGCTAATTTCACTACAGTTGCAAGACATTCATATAATGTTTGATAAGCCGAAAGTTTGTTTTCATTCATTTCCGATTTCCAGAAACGGCGGCGGCTTCTTCTAACATACCAATTAGATAATTGATCAATTGAAAATTCCGAAACTTCACGGGCAGCTTTTGTAACTTCATAATTTTCCATAAAGCTTTCGTATTCTTTAACCAAAGAACCGAGTTTGGAAATTATCCATCGATCAATTTCAGGTCTCTTTTCGTAAGGGATAATCTCTTCAGAAAAATCAAACTTATCTATGTTTGCATAAAGTGCGAAAAAGGAATACGTGTTAAGTAAAGTTCCGAAGAATTTTCTCTGCACTTCAACAATTCCCTCTTCATCAAATAAAGTAGGTTTCCAAGGAGGACTTGTAGTTACTAAATACCATCTTGTTGCATCGGCTCCGTATTTGTCAAACAATTCAAAAGGATCAACAGTATTTCCTTTTGATTTCGACATCTTCATTCCGTTCTTATCAAGTATCAGTTCGTTAACAATAAGATTCTTATAAGCGACATTATCAAAGAGCATAGTTGCAATAGCATGCATAGTATAGAACCAACCGCGCGTTTGATCAATTCCTTCGCAAATAAAATCGGCTGGGAAATTCTTTTCGAACCATTCTTTATTTTCAAAAGGATAATGATATTGAGCAAACGGCATAGCACCTGAATCAAACCAAACATCTATCAATTCAGGGGTTCTTGTAAAAAGTTTTCCATTTTTCTCAAACTTAACTTCATCAACAAATGGTCGATGCAAATCAATTTCTTCGTCTTTCAATTCGGTAACATTAATTTTCTTACCATCACGTTCAATGAAACCTTCTTTAAGCTCAACAATACTACCAACAGCAAACATATCACCATCTTCAGAAACCCAAATTGGGAGCGGGGTTGCCCAGAATCTATCGCGTGATAAAGCCCAATCTTTATTTTCTTCAAGCCAATTACCAAATCTGCCGCTTCCAACTTCAGGTGGATGCCATCCAATGGTTTTGTTTAATTCTACCATTCTACCGGCAATTTGAGTTGTTCGTATAAACCAAGATTCGCGTGCATAATAAATTATCGGAACATTGTCGAAACGCCAACTAAACGGGTAAGAGTGAACAATAGTTTCTTTTTTATAAAGCTGACCTCTTTCACGAAGCAATTTTATTATACCTTCATCGGCATCTTTAACAAATTGTCCTGAAAAATCAGATACTTCGGAAGTAAATCTTCCTCCTCTATCAACCGGTTGAGCGAAAGGCAAATCATATTTTTTTGAAATCTCGTAGTCATCTGCACCAAATGCAGGAGCAATATGAACTATACCGGAACCATCTTCTGTACTTACGAAATCTGCTTCAACGACATAACATGCTTTCTTATCATATTTTACATAATTAAATAACTGTTCGTATTCTTGCCCGGCTAATTTTTTTCCTTTGTATTCGGAAATTATTTCATATTCATTCCGGATTACTTCTAATCGTTCTTTTGCAAGAATTAAATATGCATCATCAGTTTTAATTTTTACATAATCGATATCGGGACCAACGGCAAGCCCAACGTTAGAGATTAATGTCCAGGGGGTTGTTGTCCAAACCAAGAAATATGTATCCCCTTCTCTGGTTAATTCAGATTCTTTTAATTTCAGTACGACATAAACCGAAGGGTCTTTTGTTTCACGGTAACCAAGCGCTAATTCATGAGACGAGAGAGGAGTTTCCGCTTTAGGATCTTGAGGAACAATTTTATAATCTTTGTAAATCAAACCCTTATCAAAAAGTGTTTTCAATGCCCACCAAACCGATTCGATATAATTATTTGTACAAGTAACATAGGCATCATCAAGATTAACCCAGTAACCCATACGGGTTGTCATTTTTTCCCAAAGATCAAGATAGGTAAAGACAGATTCGCGGCAGGCAGCATTATATTTATCAACACCATAAACCGGGATTTCACTTTTGCTTTTTATACCGAGACTTTTTTCAACTTCAATTTCAACCGGTAGACCATGAGTATCCCAGCCCGCTTTTCTATTTACATGGAAACCTTTTAATGTTTTGTATCTGCAAACAAGGTCTTTCAGTACACGTGCCATTACATGATGAATACCGGGTCTTCCGTTTGCCGTAGGAGGTCCTTCATAAAAAGTAAATGGATTGTTTTCATCTCGAGTTGAGATAGATTTTTCAAAGATTTGATTTTCTTTCCAGAATTTTAAAATTTCTTCTTCAATTTTGGGATATGAAATATTTCCTTCGTACTGCTTGAACATTTTTTTACCGTAGTTTTGAGTTAGTGTTTTAATCTGCTTCGTATTTTTTAATTAATTCTTTTTCTGTTTTTAAAAATTCTTTAAGCTGGAGCTCAATTTCTTTCTTACGATTAATCAATTCCAGAGATTCTCTTTCTGCTCCTACCAACATAGCATCGGCTTTAGATTTTGCTTCGCGGATTATTATTCCAGCTTCTCTTTCAGCATCTTCGGCAATTTTTCTATTTAATTGCGTTTGATGTTTAAGTTGTTCTATTTCTTTCTGAACAGCTAAAAGTTCGGCAACTGCTAATCCGAAAATCCCCATTACCCCCAACATAATATTGCGGAGAGAAAAGAGAATGAAGTTTTCAGTCAAGTATTCATTGATACCGAAGTAACCTCTAAAGAAGGTAACTAAGAAAACACTCATAATAGAGGTGGCAACAATAACAGCGAAAACGAGCTTTCCGCCGTAACGCCATCCGAGTGTTTTGTCAATAATCCAACCGCAAGAAAACGCAAAAATAGAAAGAATAAACCACACGGCAAAATTTAAAATTTCACCGGTAAACAACTTCGGACTAAGAAAGTTTGAGCTGAACATTATCAGTCCTAACAATACCACTGTTGCATAAGGCAGATTAATTTTATTTATCATAACTGTTTTATAACTTCCTTCATTATTATTGTCATTTTTGGTTCAGCTTGCATTGCCGTTGCAATAATATCTTCAACTTTAGCCGGGACAAGTGAATCCGGAAAGCATTCATCTGTTATTATACTAAAACCTAATACGCGGATTCCCATATGGTTTGCAATAATATTTTCGGGAATGGTGGACATGCCCACAACGTCAGCACCAATACCTCTCAAGAAACGATATTCTGCCTTGGTTTCAAGATTAGGCCCCGGAACTGCAACATAAACACCTTTTTGAACTTTGATTTTATTTTCGAGTGCTACTTTTTCGGCAAGGTCAATTAATTTCAAATCATAAGGTTCACTCATATCGGGGAATCTTGGTCCAAGTTCATCTTCATTCGGACCAATTAAAGGGTTATCTCCTAATAGGTTGATATGATCAACCATCAGCATAACATCCCCTTTTTTATACAGTGGATTCATTCCGCCGCATGCATTGGAAACAAGAAGTGTTTTAACCCCCAGGAATTTCATTACTCTAACCGGGTATGTAATTTGCTTCATCGAATATCCTTCGTAGTAATGAAAACGACCTTGCATAGCCACTATTTTTTTATTACCAATTGTTCCGAATATCAATCTACCATGATGTGATTCAACCGTAGATAATGGGAAATGCGGTAAGTCAGCATAATCTATTTCATGTTCAATGTTAATTTCGTTTACAAGTCCTCCTAATCCGGTTCCTAATATAATTCCAATTTCAAACTCGTCTGTTGTTTTTTGACGAATAACACTCAAAGTCTCATTGATCATATCAATAAGTTTACTCATAACAGTTTCTCCAATATTTCGTCTGCATTTATTTTTGAATCGAGATCTTTTTTAGCTGATGTAAAATCAATCTCATGGTTTTCGTCAACTATTCTTTCTTTAAAACTAATTTCTATTAAACTTGATTGTGTTTCAACCATAGCTTTTAATTTGGCTACTAATAAATTCTTCTCTTCTCTCAATTTTAATACGGCATCACGAATTTCATTAGCTTTTTCTTTTGCTTCTTCTATAATCTGCGATGCTTTTAGTTCAGATTCTTTTATTAATAGAGCAGTTTGTTTTCTTGCCGATTCAACTGCTTTCGTTGATGATTCCTGTGCCGATAATAAAGTGGTTTGAAGATTCTTTTCGATTCGCTGGTACTGTTCAATGCGTGAATTCATTTTTTCAATTTCGGAAGTCAATTTAGAATTTTCATTTTGAATTCTTTCTACTTCATCGGAGAGTTTTTCGAGGTATGCTTTTACTTCATCTTTATCAAAACCTCTAACTGCCCGGCTGAATTCTTGATTCTTAATACTGAATGGTGTGAATTTCATTGTTCATTCCATTTTTGTGAATAATCACGTTCACCGAATATTGCGGTTCCAATACGAATTATTGTTGAACCTTCTTCAATTGCTATATCAAAATCATTTGTCATTCCCATAGAAAGCTCGGAATATTGAAAACCAGAACTGTTAAGGTCATCTTTCCATCGGCGGAGTTGAATAAAGCACTCTCTTATAATTTTTTTATCATCGGTATATGGAGCCATTGTCATCAAGCCTAAAGCTTTCACGTTGGGTAATTCTTCTGCAGCAAAAGCCAGCAACTTAAGTTCATCAAAACTTTTCAATCCATACTTATTTGATTCATCGGAAGTATTAACTTCAAATAATATTTTCTGAATTTTATTTTCTGAAGCTGCTCGTTTATTTATCTCATCCAAAACTTTTTGTGAATCTACCGAGTGAATAAGTTCGGCGGCTTTAACGGCATATTTAACTTTGTTGGTTTGTAAATGCCCTATAAAATGCCAAATCAGTCCTTCAGACTTGGCTTCAAACTTATCACGTAACTCTTGAGCTTTGTTCTCTCCAAAATTAATTATACCGAATTTAAGTACCTCTTCGATTGCGGAAATAGGATTATTCTTAGATACCGCAACGATTGTAATTTCATCGGATTTTCGATTGCAATTTTTGCAAATTTCGTCAACTTTTTGACGTAATCTATTAAGATTTTCTCGAATCATCTCATCTAATTAAGATTGAGAATCTATCAGTTTTGTGAGGAAAAGTCAACGAAAATTAAAAATAAAAATGCCTTTATATTGAACTCAAAAACGAAATGATTATTCGGTGAGTAAAGAGTAACCTTCGAGGAAATAGTACTCAAAAAGAATACGCAAACCCCGAAGGTTAAATTTATAATTTAATTAACTGCATCCGGTTGTGGAACCGCAGGTAGTACATTTTAAGCAAGTTCCATTACGAACCATTGTCATACTTCCGCATTCGGGACAAATATCACCCGTGTAACCGCGTTCTTTTGCTTTAACCATCTGTGTATGCATTGCAAATACTTTGCTTCTTTCAGAACGACCGTTTCCATTGGTTCCGGGATTATCCTGGCTGTTATTATCATCATATTTGTATGATGTAGGATCAAGTTCTATCATTCTTTCACTGATTACTTCTTCACTTTCAAAGTCATCAGAATCGGGATGAACTTTATTTTTTGCTTTTTGCTGAATTTCTTCTTCGTCCACATGAGCAAGATCATTTCTGCCAAGATATGTTACGGCAAGTTCTCTGAATATATAATCAATAACCGAAGTTGACATTTTAATTCTTTCGTTACCGGTAACAACACCACTGGGTTCAAATCGCGTAAATACAAATGCATCTACAAACTCTTCCAAGGGAACTCCATGTTGAAGACCGAGAGAAATAGCTATTGCAAAATTATTCAGCAGACTTCTAAATGCGGCACCTTCTTTGTGCATGTCGATAAAAATTTCACCTATTTGACCGTTTTCATATTCACCGGTTCTAATATAAACCGTGTTACCGTTAATTTTTGCTTTTTGAGTATATCCGGTTCTACGGTCCGGTAATCTTCTTCTCTTAGCAATGTACCGATGAATAATTCTCTCGGCGACTTTAACAATATCATTATCTTCTTTGTCTTCGATGATTTCTTCTATCTCTTCAGCAGACATGGAACTTAAAGGCTGCGAAAGTTTTGATCCGTCTCTATACAGTGCATTTGCTTTAAGACCTAACCGCCATGACTCTAGGTAAGCCGATTTAATGTCTTCGATTGTAGCATCGTTCGGTAAATTTATTGTTTTTGATATTGCGCCTGAAATAAAAGGTTGTGCGGCAGCCATCATTCTTATATGTGCTTCGGGTTGAATATACCGAGTACCTTTACGACCGCATTTATTTGCACAATCAAATACGGGGTAATGTTCATTACTTAAATATGGTGCACCTTCAATCGTCATCGTACCGCATACGTAATCGTTAGCTGCAGCAATTTCTTCTTTTGTGAAGCCCAACGCTTTCAATAAATCGAAATCAAAATCATTTATTTGTTCTTTTGAAAGCCCAAGCTTCTCAATTAAAAAGTTTTCACCGACAGTAAACTTGTTAAATGCAAAACCGATTTCAAAAACCGAGGGAAGCATACTTTCAATTTTTTTAAGAACTTCTTCCGTAAATCCTTTTGCCTTAAGCGTTTCTTTGTTAATATGAGGGCAGCCGGTTAAAGTACCTGCCCCTTTTGCATATTTTACAATCTCTTTAATTTGTTCATCTGTGTATTCAAGTTTTTTAAGAGCTGGTGGAATTGATTGATTGATAATCTTAAAATATCCGCCTCCTGCTAATTTCTTAAATTTCACTAAGGCAAAATCAGGTTCGATACCTGTGGTATCACAATCCATTACTAACCCTATTGTTCCTGTAGGAGCAATAACCGTAACTTGAGCATTTCTGTAACCATATTTTGTACCGAGTTCCACCGCTCTATCCGATTCTTCTCTTGCTGCTTCAAGTAAATCGGCAGGACAATATTTCGGATTAATTCCATTCGGATAAATTGATAATCCCTCATATTCTTCTTTTGGAACATCGTAAGCTGCCCTTCTATGATTTCTAAGAACTCGCAGCATATAATCTTTGTTCTTTTTGAATTCCGGGAAAGCGCCTTGTTCCTTAGCCATTTCGGCAGAAGTTGCATAAGCACCCATATGCATAATTGCTGTTATAGCACCGCCAATTGCATAGGCTTGTTCGCTATCGTATGGTATTCCTTGTCTCATTAAAAGCGAACCTAAATTTGCAAAACCTAATCCGAGAGTTCTGAAGTCATAGCTTAATTGTGCAATTTCCTTGCTCGGATATTGAGCCATCAAAACACTAATTTCCAAAACAATAGTCCAAAGTCTGACGGCATGTTTGAAACCGTCAATATCAAACTTATGTTCGGTATCGCTATAGAATCTTACAAGATTTAAAGATGCAAGATTACATGCCGTATCATCAAGAAACATGTATTCACTACAAGGATTAGATGCTCGTATTTCACCGTTAGCAGGGCATGTATGCCATTCATTTATAGTTGTATGATATTGAAGACCCGGATCAGCACACGACCATGCAGAGAATGCTATATCATCCCATAGTTTGGAAGCTTTAACAGCTTTGAAAGGTTTTGGAACTCTTTTTTCTTTTCTTGCTTTTTCTAATTCAACCCGCCAGTATAAACTCCAATCGCTATCACTTATTACAGCATGCATAAAATCATTTGTTACACGAATCGAGTTATTAGAATTTTGCCCGGATACGGTTGCATATGCTTCCGAATTCCAGTCAGTATCGTATGTTGGGAATTCAATTGATTTAAAACCAAGTTTGGCAAGATGAATAACCCGTTCAACATAGTTTTCAGGAACATTGTTTTTACGTGCTTCTATTACGGCTTCTCTTAATCTGCTATTTGTTTTCTTGTTGAATCTATCATTTTCAGGATGTTCAGCATAACATGCTTTCATAATTTTATTGAGATGGTAGCCGCATGCTTTTGAACCTGCGACTAATGCGGCAACTTTCTGCTCTTCAATTACTTTCCAATTAATATATTCCTCAATATCAGGATGATCAATATCGAGAGTTACCATTTTTGCTGCTCGTCTTGTAGTTCCGCCTGATTTAATTGCTCCGGCAGATCTATCACCAATTTTTAAGAATGACATTAAACCGGAAGATTTCCCACCGCCGCTTAGCGGTTCGTCGGCACCTCTTAAATTTGAAAAGTTACTTCCAGTTCCCGAACCATATTTAAATAACCTTGCTTCTCGAACCCATAGATCCATAATACCGCCTTCGTTAACTAAATCATCAGAGACGGATTGAATAAAGCAAGCATGCGGTTGAGGGTGTGTATATGCGTCTTCGGATTTTGTAAGTTTACCTGTTTGATAATCGACGTAATAATGCCCTTGCGCAGGACCGTTAATGCCATAAGCCCAGTTTAAACCCGTATTAAACCATTGCGGACTGTTAGGTGCACAGTATTGCATAGCAAGCATATATTTCATTTCATCAAAAAATGCTAAAGCGTCTTCTTCCGTATCAAAATAATTTGCCTTCCATCCCCAGTATGTCCAGGTTCCGGCTAAACGATGAAATACTTGTCTTGAGTCGGTCTCAGATGAATATCTTTCTTTCTCCGGTAATTCTTCCAATCTTTTCGTATCTGCAACCGAAGATTGAAGCCATTTGGGAACGTTGTCTTCTTTTACTTTTTTGAGGAGTTTCGGAACACCTGCTTTTCTAAAATACTTTTGTGCAATAACGTCGGTAGCTACTTGTGACCATTGCTTAGGAATAACAACATCTTCCATTTTGAAAACCACAGAACCATCCGGATTTTTAATCTCCGATGTTCTTTTAACGAATTCTATTTTATCGAATGGATCACTACCGGCGGTGGTAAACTTACGGGTTATTTTCATCTATTAAATCTCCCTTAAAACTTATTAACAATATTTATAAAAACTGATAAGGCTGTTTATCTTATTTTACTTTTTGTTCGCCTCGATGGGGAAAGCAAATTAAGTATTATTTTTTTTTTAAGCAATCTCTTGTCAACGATTTAAAAAAATTAATATATCAGTGTATCGAAATTGCTTGAAAAAGGGGTGGCAATATAGAAAAAAATTTTAAAAAAGTTTTTCGTCATTAGTAACTATAATTTTTATTTTCGTAGAACAAAAAAATAAAAAGGAATACATATGGAATTAATTCGCTCAGCCGGAATATTATTACACCCTACTTCTCTTCCTTCACCTTATGGAATTGGTGATTTGGGGCACGATGCTTTTAAGTTTTTGGATTTTTTGAAAGATGCAGGACAAACATTATGGCAAGTCTTCCCTCTTGGTCCAACAGGATATGGAGATTCTCCATACCAGTGTTTCTCTGCTTTTGCCGGTAATCCTTTATTAATTAGTCCCGACTTATTGATTGAAGACAATCTTCTTCAAGAAGATGATGTAAGAGATAAAGGGTCTTTCAATCCAACTTCAATCGATTTTGGTACAATTATAGAATGGAAAAAAGTTTTACTTCAAACAGCATACAAAAATTTTAAGAGAAGCAATAATAAATTTAAAAATGATTTCGAGTCGTTTTGTTCTAATAATACTGAATGGCTGGACGATTTCGCTTTATTCATGGCTTGTAAAGAATATCATGGTGGAAAGGTTTGGTCACAATGGGAACGTGAAATAGCCTTCCGTGAAGGTGATGCCGTACAAAAATGGAATGATAAATTAAGTGATGACGTAGGATATTATAAGTTCGTTCAATTCATATTCAACAAACAATGGAAAGCTGTTGTTAGATACGCGCACTCGCACAATATAAAAGTAATCGGTGATATTCCGATTTTTATTGCGTATGATTCATCTGATTTATGGGCGAACAAAAGTCAATTTACAGTAAATGATGAAGGTAAACTTGAAACAGTTGCCGGTGTTCCGCCGGATTATTTTAGTGAAACCGGGCAGTTATGGGGTAATCCTCTTTATAAATGGGATGTAATGGAAAAAGATAATTTTGCCTGGTGGACTCAACGCTTCTCTAAGATTTTTGAACTTGTTGATATTGCCAGGGTTGATCACTTTAGAGGATTTGAAGCTTATTACTCAATTCCCGGTGATGCGAAGACTGCAATGCACGGCGAGTGGATTAAAGCTCCGGGAGAAAAATTGTTTAATGTGATAAGAGAAAAACTAGGTAAACTACCGATTATTGCGGAAGATTTGGGAATAATTACAAAAGAAGTTGAGGCACTTAGAGATAAATTTGAATTCCCCGGAATAAAAATTTTACAATTTGCTTTCGGTGAAGGAAATGAAGAAAAATTTCTTCCTCACAATCATGTAAGAAATTGCGTTGTACATACAGGTTCGCATGATAATGATACGACAAGGGGTTTTTTCGAAAAGGAAAAAGAAATCGGCAGCGGAATTTATGAATGGGCACAAGAATATTTGAACTATTACGGTGATGATATGTGTTTTGCATCTATCAAAGCAGCATATGCTTCCGTTTCAGACATGGTCATTATACCGATGCAAGATATATTTAATTTAGGAACCGAGGCACGAATGAACTTCCCCGGTAAACTGGGAGGAAATTGGACCTGGAGATTTACATGGGATCAAATTAATGATGAGCTTGTAAAAACATATAAGCGAATGACTGAGATGTATGAACGTCCGCCAAAGAAGAAAAAGGAAACTAATTAAGGTTAATGATGTTACAATTTTTTAGAGAATTATTAAGTACTAATACTAATCAGGCAAATAACAACCAACATTATTCTTCGGATTCTGTTTCTGAAAATACAGAAAGGAAAATACAATTAGCTACTTGCGCTTTATTTCTTGAAGTAGCTCATGCCGATGATAATTTTGACCCTTCTGAGCAAAATATTTTAATATCCATTATGGCAAAAATGTTTGCTCTGAATGATGCAGAAGTAGATGAATTAATTAAGCAGTCTAATGAAATTATCAGAGAAAGCGTTAGTCTTTATGAATTTACAGATGTGATTAACGAGCACTTCGATAAAGATGAGAGATATGAAATAATTAAGAACTTGTGGCGTTTAATTTTAGCAGATGAAAAAATTCACAAGTACGAAGAACATTTTATTAGAACAATAAGCAACAATTTTCATCTTGAGCACAAAGATATGATTGCCGCAAAGTTGGAAATCAAAGAAGAACTTGGTTTATAATTATTGAGGTAGAGCTTTGATTAATCAAAGCTCTACATAGATTATTTTTGTAGTTCCGTTTCAACGGCATTGACAATTTCTTCACTCAATGGTTCAACTTTACTTCTATACCTAGCAATGACATCACCGTTTTTTGCAATCAAAAACTTTTCGAAATTCCATTTAACATCACCTTGCTCTGTAGTAGGATTGTTGATTAGTTTTTCATAAAGCGGTTCTCTATCATCGCCAAGCACTTTGATTTTATCAAACAATGGGAACTCAACTCCAAAAGTTGAACTGCAGAATTCTTGGATTTCTTCATTAGTTCCGGGTTCTTGTCCGCCAAAATCATTGCATGGAAATGCAAGAATTTCAAATCCTTTATCTCTGTAATTATTATATAACTCTTGAAGTCCGGCATATTGTTTTGTATACCCGCATTTGCTTGCAACATTAACAATTAGAAGTACTTTCCCTTCATACTCAGAAAGTGAAACTTCCTCCCCGTTAATATTTTTTACTTTTATATCATGAATATTATTTGTCACTGAATCTCCCTTCTTATTAAATGAAAAACCTACGATTAAGAAAATTGCAGATAAAACAAAGATATATTTATACATACTATTGTTCCTTCCAATTTTTTTATAAGTAACACTAAAATATATTGAAATGTTTCATTTGGGGGAGAAAAAAATCCCGGGATTTAAGAAATCCCGAGATTTCAAATAATATTATTCAGCCATCAGACAAGAAATAGCCGCAGTATTTACAATATCATCAACGCTGCACCCGCGGCTTAAATCGAAGAGCGGTTTTTTCAATCCTTGAACAACCGGGCCAACGGCTTCGGCTCCGCCTAAACGCTGCGCAATTTTATAACCGATATTGCCTGCTTGTAAATCCGGGAAAATAAGTACATTAGCTCTTCCGGCAACATCACTTCCGGGAGCTTTCTTCTTACCTATTGAATCAATAACTGCAGCATCAAATTGAAGTTCACCGTCGATTTTTAAATTAGGTCTCTTTTCTTTGACTACTTTCATCGCCTCCAAAACTTTATCAACGAGTTCATGTTTAGCGCTTCCTTTAGTTGAAAAAGAAAGCATCGCAACATAGGGTTCTTCACCGGTTAATTTTTGATGATTCTCCGCAGTAGAAATTGCAATATCTGCAAGTTGATTAGCATCAGGATTAGGAACGACAGCACAATCTGCAAAGCTGTAAGTTTTTTCCGGGAAGATCATCAAAAAGAAACTTGATACAATTGAGATACCTTCAGGCATTCCAACACATTGTATTGCTGCACGCAACACATCACCGGTTGACGCAGTTGAGCCGGCGACAAATCCGTCAGCCATCCCTTCACGAACCATCATCGCACCGAAGAATAAATCTTTTTTCATTATTTCTCGTGATTCTTCAATTGTAAGTCCCTTATGTTTTCTTAAATTGAAAAACACGTTCGAGAAATCACTATGTTTTTCCGATTTCAGAGGATCGATAATTCTAACACCTTTAAGATCAACTTTTAATTCTGCAGCTTTACTTCTTACTTGATCTTCGTTACCAATAGTAATTACCGAAGCAACATTTCCTTTAACTAATTTTTCAGCCGCAAATAGAACTCTATCGTCATGAGATTCGGGTAACACAACAGTCTTTTTTCTTTTTGAAGCTTTTGTCTTAATTTGATTTAACAATTCTAATTCTGCCATAATTCATTCCTTTAATTCTGTAAATGTATTTTCAAATATAATAAATGGAGGGATTCCTATCATATTAAAGAATCTACAATTTATCATTTTTAAAAAATCCTACATTTTTATTTGAATTTTATTTTTAATTTAGGAATATTGAATTTACCACTAAAAGAAAAAAACTATAATGCTTCTAAATGAAGTTACATTAAAGAAATTGAGCAGGTTTGCTTTTGGTATCGTTATAGCGGGTCTGCTGCTGTATTTTTCGATAATAATCTTTGATATTATAGTTTTGCTTATCATTTCAATTTTGCTTGCATTTATCTTGAATCCCCTCGTTATGTTTTTTGAGAAAAACGGATTTAACCGGCTATTCTCTGTAATTCTTGTTTTTCTTATTACTGCTGTAATAATCGGATTTGGATTTTCAGTGATTATTCCGAAAATAGCTAAACAAATGAATGTAATTGCCGGAAGTTTAAGCAAGGATAATATCGATCAGGTTCTCGGAGATTTTAATCAAACAATTGAAGAATTTTTACCTTTTGTTAGTGCGGAAGAAATCACTAATCAGCTTAGTAATTTCTTCTCAAATCTTTTCTTTACTTCTATTGATAACATTAGCGTTATAGTTACAAGTATTATTTCGGTGATTGCAATTTCTGTTATTGTTCCATTTCTTACATTCTTTATACTTAAGGACAAGCATAGAATTGTTAAAGGTATTATTGACGTAATGCCAAATAAATATTTTGAAGTTTCTTACTGGGTGATAAAGAAGATTTCATATCAGCTTGGTCGATATGTAAGAAGTTGGATTTTTGATGCATTTATAGTTGGCTTTATGGCAACAATTGGACTTGCTATATTAGGAATTCAAAACTCTATTACGATTGGTGCTATAGCCGGAATCGGTCATCTTATTCCATACTTTGGACCGGTTATTGGGGGTTTGCCAGCCATATTAATTTCCATCATTCAGTTCGGTGATCTTTCGATGCTGCCGTCTATCACTTTGATGTTTGTTATCATTTATACATTCGATAATGGTTATATCCAACCGAATGTATTTTCAAAGGGAACCGATATTCATCCTCTTTTAATTATTTTGTTAATATTAGTCGGCAGTCAAGCAATGGGAATATTAGGGATGCTTCTCGCAGTACCGGCTGCTACAGTTCTAAAAACTGCGGCACGAGAAATTTATCACGGTTACAAAAATTATCGCATTATAAGAGCATAAAATTTCCGCACAAACTTCTTTACTATTTTTGTAAATTAAATCTACGGTTTAATCATTTCCGAATATTATAAAGATTATTCTATGCAGATTAAATTTATTGGTGCAGCAGGAACGGTAACCGGGTCAATGCACTTAATTGAAGCCGCCGGAAAAAAATTTTTACTTGACTGCGGACTTTATCAAGGGAAAAGAAAATTAGCTTATGAAATCAATAAAAATTTTCCGGAGTTCGATCCGAAAGAAATTGATTTCGTAATTTTATCGCATGCGCATATTGATCACTCCGGTAATCTCCCGTCATTGGTTAAAAAAGGATTTAAAGGTGAAATCTATTCGACGTTTGCCACGAGAGACCTATGCCAAATTATGCTGATAGACAGTGCGCATATACAAGAAAAAGACGTTCAGTTTGTTAATAAGAAGAGAGCCAAACAGGGCAAGAATTTATTTGAACCTCTTTATACACAAGCTGATGCCGGCGAAACATTGAAAAGATTTGTCGGACTAAATTATTACCACACATTTAGAATTGATAGTAATATTTCTTTTTCGTTTGTTGATGCCGGGCACATTTTAGGCTCAGCAGTAACGCATATCGAAATTAATGAGAACGGTAAAAGAATAAACCTGGGATTTACCGGTGATCTCGGCAGACCAAATCTACCGATTTTAAAAGATCCCGAAAAAATACCACCTGTTGATCTGTTAATATGTGAAAGTACTTACGGCAATAAATTTCATGATGACCCTGTTAATGCCGAGAAAAGATTAATAGAAATAATTAACAAAGCGCTTGAGAGAAACGGGAAAATTATTATCCCTGCTTTTAGTGTTGGAAGAACACAAGAATTAGTTTTCGCTCTTCATAATGTTTTTGAGAGCGGTAAAGTAGATAGAATTCCGGTATATGTTGACAGCCCTCTATCTGTAAACGCAACCGAAGTTTTTAGAATGCATCCCGAATGCTTTGATAATGATACGGCAAAATATTTACTTGAGAATAAAGACCCGTTCGGTTTTAATCAACTCCATTATATAACGGAAACCGAAGAATCAAAAAAACTGAATGAACTAAAAGAACCTGCAATTATAATTTCGAGCAGTGGAATGTGTGAAGCGGGAAGAATTCAGCATCACTTACTTAATAATATCGAAGACCCAAAAAATATTGTTTTGATAGTTGGATATTCAGCTCAGCATACATTGGGCAGAAGAATAACCGAACGAGAACCGGAAGTAAAAATATTCGGAGATGTTTATAAACTAAATGCTGAAGTTATTGTATTAGATTTCTTTAGTGCTCATGCCGATCAAAAAGAATTGTTGGATTATTGCAATCAATTCGATAAAAGTAGAATTCAAAATTTATTTTTAGTTCACGGTGAAAGTGAACATCAATCCGTACTAAAAGATAAATTAATTGAAATAGGATTTAATAATGTTACAATTCCTCAAAAAGGTGATGACTTCAACTACTAAGTTATCTTTTGCAGTATTTTTTCTTTTACTTTTTAGTTGCGATCGCGATACACCGGTAGAAATTGTTGATGACGGCATACCCCCGGCAAAACCTACAGGCTTGCGTATCTTTAGAGCACATGACGGCGAAATTGGAATCGAATGGAATCATAATTTAGAAAAGGATATTAAATTTTATAAGATATTTAGAACCATAGACCCATCTGATTTGTATTTATTAATTGATTCAACAACTGCAACTTATTACTTCGACTACGGTCTCGAATATGATTCAACTTATTATTACAAGATTTCAGCAGTTGATCAATTCGGTAATGAAAGTGTAATGTCGGATTCGGTTTTTGCAACTCCCAAAAATATACTCGTACCTCTTCCGCCTTATTATATTCATATAAATGCTCGTAATTGGGATGATTCACTCACAATTAAGATTACATTTAGCCCATCGTTCAGCACCGATGTTGATTATTATGAAATCCACCGTGATAAAACTCCCTCATTTTTACCGGATTCCGGTTCTCTTATTGGTATTAGCAAAGTCTATTCTTATACTGATAAAATGAATCTGGAATTATTGGAAAGATATTATTACAAAATAATTTCGGTTGATAAAGGCGGATTGAAAAGTCAAGCTTCATCAGAAGTTAGCGATCTCTTGCTGGATAAACCTAAGCTAATTTTCCCACAGGATAATGCAGCTTTAAATTATTTTGCAGAATTTAAAATACAGACTTCTTCTATTCCTGCAGATTATAAATTGGTACTGCAAACAAATGAAATTTACGGGACAAAAGTGGAATTAAATTTTGCGAGTGATCAATCTAATAGTATTATATCGGTTCCCATCAGAAATGTTACTTTTGAACCTTATGTAGATTATTATTGGCGTGTTTATACTTATACAAAAAGTAATAATATTCCTAATTCTTTTTCCGAACTTTATAAATTTACAATAGTACCGGGCGGTTAAACTGAAATTTCTATTATACATAGCAATAATCTTTCTCCTATTTCAATCGGTAATCGCCCAATCAACC
The DNA here is from genome assembly GCA_020724265.1 of Melioribacter roseus. Taxonomy (GTDB): domain Bacteria; phylum Bacteroidota; class Ignavibacteria; order Ignavibacteriales; family Melioribacteraceae; genus SURF-28. Next base: position 50,375 of record DYHH01000008.1, read on the forward strand.
GATACATTGACAATAATTGATGGGAAGAAAAAGCCTTCTTCACTTACCAGTTTTTTTGATAAAAGACTTAATACGTACTCGTTAAATTCAAAACTGTCATATTCACAATCATTCGGTAACTATTCATTTTTACTAAATGAGAATTTTCGCTCAACAGTTATCAAAGCAAATCAAAACAGCATTAAAGATGAGAATTATTTTACGTTCTCTAATCAATATTCGTTTACTAACTATTTAGCTTTAGGGTTATTATTAAATAACAACACATTTTCGGATGATAGAAGATTAAACATAAATAAAACTTCTGTTCTTCACGGTGAAGTTTTTGCAAACATTACTCCTTTCTCAGAATTACAGATAGTACCCTTCGGAGGCTTATCGCAAAACCAGCAAGTTGCAGTTCTCGATAAAGGAACAGTTTATGGTTCCGAAGCTTTTCTAAGCGAATTAAAATTGGATGATTTTTCATTCAGCGGAAGTGCTAAATTTCAAAATGAGGATATTTCTCCTCGCAAAAACACTTTAAGAAATTTTAAACTAGATATGAGTTCCAGTTTCGATCAAAATATTTTCAATAATTTGTCATTTCATTACTTTGAACAGCGGAGAGATTTCTATTTTGAAAGTGACTCAATAACTTCAAACGCTTTCAACATAACCAACAATATACAAAGCAGAACCGAAGATCAATTTCAGCTTCAGAACAGATTATTTTATTTTTCCCCGCTTAATAATTTTTCGATTGATATTAACGGAAGATTATTCTGGAGGAATATTGATAGAAACACCCGTTATGTTCTTGCTGAAAGAGTAACTCAATCTTCCTTTGATACAAAGATTGAAGAATTTAAAATTGATTTCTCTTCAATTGCATCGTACCGAACTTCCGACTTTGAAGGAATTTTCAGGTTAGCTTATTCGGAAAAAGAAGAAAAGCATTCACCCAAACCTATAGACGGTGCAAACCCTATTTTTTTCAACGAACGTGAAAAAACCGAATCACAAAAAAATAATTCCACGAAACTAATCACATTGTCATTTCAATCAAACTATGTATTAACCGCCCGGGATTATCTCACTCTAAGTATTTTCCACCGTAAACTTGTCTATGATACTCCAAGCGATCTTAATTTTGACGATAGAGATGAATTACTTACTACTGCTCGATTACGATATTTGCGTAGTATCAATTACTTTTTTGATGTTTTCTTAAATGTTGAAGGAAGTATAAATAAAATAGTTTACATTTTTGCCGAAAGGAGTTCTAACAATAATGTAAAAAGATTTATAAAATTTTCTTCGGGAGTTACTTATAAAAGCAGGTTTATTATCTCATCCAACAGTGCCGAGGTTTCGGCTAATTACACAGTCTATGACTTTGAGGAACTTAATCCTAACTTTAAAAGTTTTTCATTCCGACAATTGGCTTTTCGTGATTCAACGGTTATAATCTTTTCTCAAAAAATCAAATCTGAAATACAGGGTTTTCTAAAATTGTCGGAACAAGGCGACTTCAGATGGAGTAATTTCAGCAATCAACCGGTTAGATTTTTAAGCGAAGTTTATATTGAACCGAAACTTTTTTATGTCTTTGATCAACTTCAATTAGGCATTGGGTTGAGATATTTTGACTTATCTACTTATAATTATGACAGCAATAATGAGAAAGTACTTGCCACAAATTATAAAAGCATTGGTCCATTAACCGATATTCGATTAATAATGAATGAAAAATTACGATTAAAAATTTATGGTTATTACGAATTCATTTCTACAGAAAGACCTTTTACAAACGAACAAGCGAATCTCAATATTCAGTTAGAATGGTTATTATAAATAAATACATGCACACTTGATTTAGGTACATACAATTTGATATTTTTACCGCAATCGAAAACTTTAGAATAGAAATTTCGGAGATTATTTGGGTACGGTTTATAGAAAAGAAATATTTAGTGATCCTGAATTAATGCCTGAGGTTGAACAGTTTGTATTGGATGTTGCCGAAGAAGTTGGTTTAAACGAAAATAAATTTAATAATATTGCTCTTGCAGTTGCGGAGGCAATTTCAAATTCGATTAAACACGGTAATAAAAACGATAAAAACAAAAAAGTCTTTATTAAAATTGAAGTTAAGAACCACCAAATGATTGTCACACTAAAAGACGAAGGAACCGGGTTTGATCCAAACACAGTACCTGATCCAACAAGACCGGAAAATATTTTAAAAGAAAGCGGCAGAGGTGTTCATATTATGCGTTCTCTGCTTGATGATCTAAGATTTAATTTCACTCCAAACGGTACAGAGATAATACTTATTATAAATCTCAAATAGTCACATTACATCCGAGATTCTTCTACAATTAAATTCTCATGCTGAATATTGAATCTATTCTTCATATATTTTAAATAACTGTTCAATCAAATTTACAGGAGTGAAAATGGCAAGGACAAAAATTGCATTAATCGGTGGTGGTCAAATCGGTGGAGTATTAGCACAATTAATTGCTCAGAAAGAATTGGGTGATGTCGTTATGTTCGATGTTGTTGAAGATATGCCGCAAGGTAAAACACTTGATATTGCAGAAGCCGCAAGAGTTGACGGTTTTGATTCCAAATTAAGAGGAACAAATGATTACAAAGATATCGAAGGATCTGATCTTGTAATTATTACTGCCGGTTTACCGAGAAAACCCGGGATGAGCCGAGATGATTTATTAAGCACAAATGCAAAAATTATGAAGCAAGTTGCCGAAGGTGTTAAGCAATATGCACCTAATTCCATTGTTATAATAATTTCCAATCCATTGGACGCTATGGTTACACTCTTCCAAAAAGTATCCGGTTTCCCGTATCAGAAAGTTATGGGACAAGCAGGAGTTCTTGATTCATCACGATTCGCAACTTTTATCGCATGGGAATTGGATGTATCAGTAAAAGATGTTAACGCAATGGTACTCGGCGGTCATGGTGATACAATGGTTCCGCTGATTCGTTACTCGAATGTTAACGGCGTACCGGTTATGGAAATGCTTGAAAGAAAATACAATGACAAAGCTAAAGCGCAAGAAGTAATGAATGCAATGGTAGATCGTACAAAAATGGCAGGTGGAGAAGTTGTTAAATTATTAAAAACCGGTTCGGCATTTTATTCACCGGCATCATCTGCAATCGCCATGGCTGAATCAATCCTGAAAGATCAAAAAAGATTGCTTCCTACCTGTGCCTTCCTTAAAGGTGAATTTGGCGTCGATGGATATTATGTTGGTGTTCCTGCAGTACTGAGTAGTAGTGGTATAGAAAGAATTGTTGAATTAAGCTTAGACAAAGACGAGCAAGCAGCTTTAGATAATTCTGTTAATGCAGTAAAAAATCTTGTAGCGGATATGGAAAGATTGGGATTTTAAAACTATTCCGTGAATAATATTTAAAACAAAAAACCCTCCTAAGCAGGAGGGTTTTAGTATACAAAATTCTAAGAAATTCTAATTAACGTTTTCCGCAAAAACATTGACAAATTTGCGGTCATTGCGTTTAGTTTCGAATTTTACAAAGCCGTCAATTGTAGCAAATAATGTATCATCTTTACCTTTCATAACATTCAACCCGGGATGGAACTTTGTACCACGCTGACGAACGATGATTGAACCAGCTGTAATTCTTTGACCGCCTGCAGTTTTAACACCTAAATACTGCGGGTTACTGTCACGACCGTTTCTTGATGAACCTTGACCTTTTTTATGTGCCATAATACCTCCGGATTCTTATCCGATTTTTGTTACTTCAATTTTTGTAAGCGGCTGTCTATGCCCCTTAAATCTTCTGTATGATTTTCTTCTTTTCTTTTTAAAGACTATTACTTTATCATCTTTTAAGTGTTCAAGAATCTTTGCTTGAACTGCTTTTCCATTGATTGTAGGTGTACCAATTTCAGTTTTTTTACCATCGGAAAGAAGCAAAATCTGATCGAATGAAACTTCGCTATTAACGTCTCCTTCTAAAAGTGGGACGTAATATTTAACGTTTTCCAATACCTTAAATTGCTCACCTGCTATATTTACCACAGCAAACATTTATTTCCTCCAATTCCTCTAAACAAGAGCCTTAAATATAAATATTGATCTCATATTTAGCAATAAAATTTATATATAATTTTTAACCGGAAAATCTATTTCTTGAGTACGAAAGAGAATTCACTTCCTTCACCAATAGTACTTTTTACGGTGATTTTGGTGCCATGTGCTTCTAATATGTGCTTAACGATAGCTAAACCCAATCCGGTTCCACCTACTGCACGAGTTCTAACCTTATCAACCCTATAGAATCTTTCAAAAATTCGACTTATTTCCGAATCCGCAATACCGATTCCTGTATCTTTTACAATAATTCGACCTTCTTTTTCCGATTCTACAATTAGAATTTCAACTTTACCTTTATCTGTATATTTAATGGCATTGGAAATTAAATTTGTCATTACCTGTTTTAATCTAACTTTATCACCAAAAAGTTGAAGATTTGGTCTGATTTCACCTAATATCAGTGGGATTCCTTTTGTTTCCGATAAATTTTTCATTTCATTGACGATTGATTCCAAATATTCTTTTGCATCGAAAAAACGAAAACTCATTCTCATTTCACCCGATTCTATCATCGATATATCAATCAGATCATTAAGTAAATTATTCAGATTCTCCGAATGTCTGGCAGCTTTTATAAGAAAATTCTTATTTACTTTAGGATCATTGATAGCCCCATCGAGCAAAGTTTCAATATAACCTTGTATTCCGAAAATAGGAGTTCGTAATTCATGCGAAACATTTCCTAAAAATTCGGTACGAACCTGTTCTAATTTTTTGAGATTCTCAATATCACTTCTCGTCTTTAAAAACATAGATTTAATTTCATCTTCAAGATCAACCAAGCTGGTTGTAAGTTTAATCTCTTCGGCAGAATTAAATTTATTTTTTCGTATTGATTCAATTATGGTTTTTACTTCCAATATATCAATCTTTCTTTTTTCCCCGATTATATACAATAGAATAAAAAGAAAGAGTAGTGTTAACAATGATAACGAAATGAATTGAGTTAGACTGAGAGGGTAAATAAATGAAATAAAAAATAAAAACAATACGAAGACAATAAAAATCTCAACAAAGTAGATTTTTGACGCATAAAGGTTCTTTTTAATTTTATTCCACATTTTTAAAGCGGTAACCAACACCTTTTATTGTCTCGATAAGATCTGCGTACTCACCTAATTTTTCGCGAATTTTTCTAACGTGAACATCTACGGTTCTTTCAACCACAAAAATATCTGTTCCCCAAACATCCGTAAGAATTTTATCACGAACAAAAACTTTACCCGGCTGTGATGCCAAATATGCAAGTATCTCAAATTCTTTTTTGGGAAGGATTAAATTTTCGCCGTTGAGATTGACAGTATATCTTTCACGATCAATACGTAAAGGACCAATTTTTATCTTGTTAGCTTTTGATGGATCTAAAGCAGTTAATCTTCTGAGGTTAGATTTTACACGAGCTACTAATTTTTTTGGTGAAATAGGTTTTTGTACATAATCATCGGCTCCTAAATTCAAGCCGGTTATTTCATCAACCTCACTTGTTTTTGCCGTAAGGAACAATACCGGAGTATCTTTGAATTGATCATTTTCCCTAATTTTTTTACAAGTTTGATATCCATCCAATTTTGGCATTAATACATCAAGAATAATTAGATCGGGTTTTTCAGATAATTTTTCAAGTGCTTCGATGCCATCGTATGCCTTAATAACTTCAAACCCTTCTTGAATAAGATTATATTCAAGAAATTCTACTATGTCAGGTTCATCATCTACTAAAAGTATTTTGTGGTTCATATCTTTTCTATAATTTTATTTCTTTATTCTGCTGTGTCGATTTATAAAGTACCTCAACCAACTTCATTCTTTTAAGTGCATCATCACTTGAAGACAAAATAGGGTTAATTCCCTTAATGGCTCCGATAAAATGTTTCAATTCGTTTTCGTAAGATTTCTTAAACAAATCTTTCTTTCCCGAAGAAGGAGTAGTTAAATCAACTTGAATTGAATCAATTCTCCTATAAGCATTAAGCGGATTAAGATGAGCAGTACCTTCAGAACCGAACGCTGTTAAATTAAAACCATCCGATTCGGAATGCAAGCTCCAACTAACATCAAAATTAATTACTGTTCCGTTTTTATTTCTTATAAATCCAACAGCAGAATCTTCAACATCTTTTGTATTATGGTGAAAATTCTGAACCGAAACACTACTGATGCCGGGGAAATCAATCAACCAAAGAGAAAGATCAAGCAGATTAATACCGAGGTCAAGAATTACTCCTCCGCCTGCTTCATTTTTTTTGAAAAACCATTTCTGTTCACTGCTTTGTTTACGGAGCCAGCCGCATTTAATATAGAAAATATCTCCAAGCTCACCACTGTTTATTATACTTTTTAGTAGCATTGCATCGGGTCTAAACCGGAGGTTCATACCGACCATTACTTTGCAGCTATACTTCTTTGCGGTATCATTAATTCGTTTCGTTTCTTCGTAGTTTAATGCAATCGGTTTTTCAATTAATAAATCTTTTCCCGCTTTCAAAAAATCAATTGCAATGTCATGATGAGTATTAGTAGGTGTAGCAATAATTGCTGCGTCAAATTCGGATTTTTCAATTAACTCTTTATAATCAGTGAAAGTATTTTTTATTCCGAATTTTTCTGCAACAGTGTTAAGTCTATTTTTGTTAATTTCGGCAAGAGAAACTATTTCAACATTTTTTAGTTTGGATAAAATAGGTAAATGAATTAGCTGAGCTATTCCACCCAAACCAACAACAGCAAATTTTGTTATGTCTTTCAAACAGCTACCTCTTCTTTGATTCCTTTCCCTTTGCAAAAGATTTTAATTTTATGAAAGATTCCTTCGGGATCAATTTCAATCATTCGATGCAATTCTTTTTGCGTACCATGATCAATAAAATGATCCGGCAGACCAATTCTGACTATATCATTTTTATAATTATGATCTGAAAAATATTCTAAAACGGCGGATCCAAAACCTCCAACAATAGAATTTTCTTCTACTGTTACGATTTTATCAAAACGATTAGCGATGTTATCCAATAATTTAGTATCCAGCGGTTTAATAAATCTCATGTTAATAACTTCAGCATTTATTCCGGCATTCTTTAATAGATCGGCAGCTTCTATTGAATATTGTACCATATTTCCAACCGCAAGAATTGCAACATCTTCGCCATGTAAAAGTACTTCTGCTTTCCCAATCTCAATGGCTTCAAAATTAGTTCTAAGTTGAATCCCGGTACCTTCACCTCGCGGATATCTAATTGCAGACGGTCCCTCGATTTTATTAACCGCCGTGTACATCATATCACGCAATTCTTGTTCATCTTTAGGAGCCATTACAATCATTCCCGGTATCATTCTTAGATAAGACAAATCAAAAGTACCATGATGAGTAGGACCATCGGCACCAACTAACCCGGCTCTATCAATTGCAAAGATAACTTTTAGTTTTTGCAAAGCAACATCATGAATTACTTGATCATATGCTCTTTGTAAAAATGAAGAGTAAATAGCAGCAACCGGTATTACCCCTTGTGTTGCAAGTCCGGCAGCAAAAGTAACCGCATGTTCTTCTGCAATACCAACATCAAAATAATTTTGCGGAAATTCTTGTTGAAGAATATCCAAACCTGTTCCATCTGGCATAGCTGCAGTAATACCTACGATGTTTGAATTTTCTTTAACCAAATCAACCATCGCATTACCAAAAATTGAAGTATATGATGGTTTGCCTTCGGATTTTTTAATTGCTTTCCCGGTAATTTTATCAAAAGGAGTTGAAGCGTGCAAACGCTGAACGTGTCCTTCGGCAGGTTTGTAGCCTTTACCTTTTTCTGTGATTGCATGAACTAAAAGTGGTCCGGGGTAATCTTTTATATGTGTAAACAATTTAACGAGCTGTCCAACATTGTGCCCGTTAACCGGTCCAAAATAACGAAAGCCTAATGCTTCAAACAACATACCCGGTGTGATTACAGATTTAATACCTGATTCAAAACGAGCTGCAACTTTGCGAAGTCTATCACCAAAATCATCCAACTTGCCGGTTAAATCCCAGATAGCTCCTTTCAATCTATTATACTCTGGATGAGAAATCATTTCTGTAAAGTAATTTGAAATTTGCCAAACGTTAGGAGCAATTGACATATTATTGTCGTTAAGAACAACAATTATATTCTTTTTAAGAATACCGCAGTTATTCATTGCTTCGTAAGCCATACCGCCGGTCATTGCGCCATCACCAATAACGGCAATTACTTTTTTATTTGTTTGAAGAATATCGCTTCCGGTAGCCATACCCAAAGCAGCGGAAATTGAAGTAGAAGCATGACCGGCTCCAAATGCGTCATACTCACTTTCGGTTCTCTTTAAGAATCCGCTCAAACCGTTTAACCTTCTTATAGTATGTAATTGATCTCTTCTGCCGGTAATAATTTTATGCGGATATGCTTGATGACCGGTATCCCAAACAATTAAATCACTTGGCGTGTTAAAAACTTTATGCAATGCTACAGTAAGTTCAACCGACCCCAACCCACCTCCGAAATGCCCACCTACCTGTGAAATTACGTCAACCATATATTGACGGATTTCTGAACATAAACCTTTTAGATCAACAACGGAAAATTCTTTTATGTCACCGGGGGAATCAACATTAAACAGATATTTATACTTTGTCTTGTCAATCATTTAAATTACCTCAAACTAATTATTCATTTTCAAATTCATTTTCGAGCCGTGATTTTAACTTCATAATCTTAACTTCGGCCTCCTTCAGTTTATTATAACAAATTTTTGAGAGATTAATTCCCTCTTCATACAACTTAATTGATTCATCTAAACCAATCTCGTCATTTTCCAGCAGTTCAGCAATTTCTTCGAGTCTTTTCAGCGAATTCTCGAAAGAATCCGTTTCTTTTTTTTTAGCCATTTTTTATATCTACCTCATTATCATAAAATTTTAATTTGAAATCTATATCGTCTTTAAAATGAATCGAACGAGTTACAAATTTACCGTTCTGTTTGACAAGTGTAAAACCTTTCTTTAAAGTTTTTTGGATGTCGTAGCCATCAAGTGATTTTTCTAAATATTTCAAATGCTGAATTTTATTTTTATATTGCTGAAAGATACTCATTGAAATCAACGAGTATAAATTATCAATCGATTGCATACCGATATTTACTTTGTTTTCAATGCTTCTAAAACCATAGGAACGTAATATTTCATTCACCGAGTCTTTGCTCTCATCAATTTTATTTATCATTGTTACATCCAACTGCTCACTATAACCTTTTAGAAAATCTAAAATATCTTCTTTGTTCGGAGTAGCCAATTCAATTGCGGCAGACGGAGTCGGTGCTCTCAAATCAGCTACAAAATCCGTTATTGTAAAATCAATTTCGTGCCCAACACCGCTAATAACTGGAATTCTTGATTCAAAAACAGCACGAGCAACAATTTCTTCATTAAAAGCCCACAGGTCTTCTAAAGACCCTCCGCCTCTAGCAATTATCAAAATATCAATATCAATCCTATTGTTGAATTCCTGAATTGCTTGTGCAATTAACTTTGCGGCACCTTCACCTTGAACTTGAGTCGGAGCAACAACCAACTCTACAATAGGATATCTTCTTGAAACAATATTAATAATATCATTATAAGCTGCACTTCCGGAACCTGTTATAATTCCGATTTTTTCCGGGAAAGACGGAATAGATTTCTTAAATTTTTCATCGAATAAACCTTCGGCAGCCAATTTACTTTTTAATCTCTCAAAAGCAGCTTGAAGCTCTCCTACACCAGCCGGTTTCATCGAACGTACATCAATTTGATAACTACCGCGCGGCGGATAAACAGATATCTTTCCGTTAACTATGATTTTCATCCCGTCTTCGGGAGTGAAAAAGACATAGTTGTTGAATCCTTTCCACATTGCACAGCTTATCTGGGCGTTAGAATCTTTAAGAGTGAAGTACCAATGACCCGAGACATGCTGCTTAAAATTAGATATTTCACCAATAACACTAAGAGAATCAAAATTAGATTCTAAAGTTTCACGAATAACCGAAGTAAGTTCGCTCACCGATTCATATTGCTGCATGGTTAAATTTCTTTTCTAAAAATTAAACAATACTGGTGATGCCTATTACCGACCCAAGCATTATTAACACCCAAAGCTATTAACGGCTTGTCATCTTGCAGCCAAATTTTTTCGTCTTTCAATATCCAGCTCTTATCATTTCGATTGGTAAGTGAAATTGCAGTATCGAATGCTAAAGGATAAAGTTTGCTTTCATTATATACATTGTTTGTAATAATCGTCAGATAACCGCCGGCTTTAATTAAATCCCATACAACATCGAAAATTTTTGCCTGGAATTCAATGAAGTTATTATAGTCTGTGATATTACCCAAATCATTTTTATCGGAAGAATATTTTGTATCGAGACCGGAGTTTTTTCGTTTTGTTTGACGCAATGAATTTCGTTCCAGTTGATTCCAATACGGCGGTGAAGTTATTACGTAATCGAATTTATCTACCGGAAGACCTTGCATGTTTATCAATTTAATTGCATTTAATGAATTTCCATTTATCGGAATTATAGTTGAATTGTATTTCCCCTTTTTAACTCTTCTTACTGAAGTATTGTAATATTTTTTTTGCAATTCAATACCGACTGCATTCCTGTTTAATTCACCTGAAGCAATTAAAGTACTACCAGTACCAAGGAAAGGATCGAAGACCCACTCTTCTTTTTTTGTGAAGAAGGTTATGAATTCCTTAACTAATGTTTCTGGAAATTTTGCCGGATGTAAAACTTCATCTTCTTTTCTTTTGGGGGGACGGTGAACAAACCAAGTTTTGGTAAACTTAATCCATTCTTTTCCGGTTAAGTCATTAAGTTTGTTGTTAAGACTCAATCTGCCCCGTTGACCCAGGTCAAGAAATTTATTTTCTTTTGATTTTGTCATTGCATAAAGTTAAAGATTCTAAAAACGATTTCAAATTCTCACATTAAAAACGAACGTTAAAGCCAAGTGTCGGTAATATAGGAAACATTGTGCTTTTCTCTCTCCCGATAGTCAGATCATCATTAATATAATAATCATAACCTATTACATTCGAGCGGTTATAAATATTTATAACATCTAAATAGAATACCCAATCATACTCCCAATAATCCGCCTTTGCCGAAATTCGAAAGTCTAACCTATGGTATTCGGGTTTGCGTGAATTAAATCTATTTTCAACTCCTCCAAAGTCTGTATCAAAAATTACTTCCGTTGTGCCTTTTCTTGTAGCAATTTCGGGTGAATCCGGGATCATATCTCCGTTGGTATCCACTAATGTAATTCTCGGTTTAATTCCAACCGGCTCTGTAATTGGGAATCCCGAACCATATTGAAAACGAATTCCAAAATCCAACCAGTCATTAATTTCATAATTTAGAACAACATTCAAAGTATGTCTTTGGTCAAAATTAAAGGGGATTGTTCTATTGTATTCATATCTTTCAGCCAATGCAAGCGAGTAAGAAATCCATCCATCAATTTTAGAAATTCCGGCAACATTTCTTTTTTCAATTAAAAATTCCAGACCATAAGCTTCACCGCGTGAATCATTTATTGGAATTTGTGTAAGAGAATCACCTTTAATTGGAATAGGTCTAGTCCAAGCAGAACGTTCTCTCGGATCTTGCCCGGGCACCGGTTCTGTATAAAATTGCGTTCCCGTAACTTCTTTTTGAATTACTAAATTGGAGAATTTTTTGTAATAAGCTTCAACCCTTGCACGCCATTCACTTGAGAGCCACTGCTCTATACCTAAAACATAATGAGTTGATTTTTCAGCTTCTAAGTCCTTTGTATATCTTTTGTCAAGATCCAATAGTTGGTTGCCGTCCCGTAATTTTTCATAACCCGGTGATTGATAAAATTGTCCCCAAGTTGCTCTCAAAGTAGTTATGCCGTCAAGTGCATAAGAAAAAGAAATTCGCGGTGCGATATAACTTTTCCCTAATATATTATAAAAATCATAACGCAAACCCGGTTGAATAAAAAATCTATCGGCAAGAGCAAATTTATTTTGTATCCAAAATCTATAGCGGTTGTAGATTTTTTCATCTCCGATATCGTCAAAAACAACTCTAATATTAGGATTAGAATCAAAGAAAGCACGAAGTTCAGGATCCAGATTAAAATCGAAATTAAACAAAGTACGCATGAAATCTACTCCGAAACCTGCACTGAATTCATTCCCTGTGCCCCAGTACTGCAAATATTTATTATCAATCGAGTACTTTTGAAAAATGTATCTTGCGTTCACACCGAATCCAACTAAATAAGGAGCAAGAGTATCCGGTGCAATATTTTCAAAATCTTTTCTATTAAGTGAAGGGTCTAAAATCTTTGAATCAAAATTACTTCTCCCTTCGTTTCTGTACCAAGAGATAATAAATTTATTTAATGATTTTTTATTCGGTGTGAAATGCCAAGCAAAAGATAGCATATCATTATCCGAATCATCAACAACTGCAACACTATCGGCGGTTTTTCTATTCTCGCTACTTATAAGATCGACTCCGTCTCTTGAAAGAATTCCGTTTATAAAAAATTTATGTCCGTTAAACGGTCCAAACGCCAATTTTGCTTGAACATCATAGAAGTTTGGAAAAGTTACATTGTCTTCAACTAATCCGGCACCTTTGACGAATGGTTCGATAATCAAATCGTAATAAGTTCTTCTCGAATTAATAAGCCAGCTTCCGGGAATATCAAAAGGATTCTTCCCTTCTAAAACCAAATTTGCAGCTACAATACTTGCATTCAAGTTACCCGTAAAACTTTCTGTAATATTGCCTTGTCTATTTGTAACATCAAGAACTGCTGAAAGTCTATCGCCATATTGCACAGGAAATCCGCCGGTTATTAAATTAATATCGGAAACTGCTTCCGGGTTGAACATACTAATTACACCATAAAGTCTGTACGGATTAAAAACTTCTACATCATCCATAACAATTAAATTTTGATTTGGTCCGCTTCCTCTTACAATTAACTGTGAAGAAAAATCGTTAGGAGCTAAAACTCCTGGTAGAGCTTGTAGAGTTCTAAATACATCAGTTACTGCGCCGGGAAGAACTTTTGCGCCTTCAGGTTGTAAATCAATCAAGCTGGAAGTAGGGTCACTTTGTTCTTGTATTTTTCTATCGAGTATTTCAATCTGATCGATTTCTATTGCTTCAGTGTTCAATTCAACATTTAGTTCAAGAAATTTATCGGGAAGAATTTCTACATCAAAGAATTGACTTTTAAATCCCACAGCACTAAATCTTACTCTGTGTTTACCGATGGGAATTTTAGATATTCGAAAATATCCTTTTTCATCAGTTACACCGCCGGAATTGATATCTATAATTAGAATATTTACACCCGGTATTGGAGAACCATTTTCACTTACCTTACCGGTTAGACCCCCGGTTTGAGATAAAAGAACCGTTGCAATTATTTGGAATAAAATTATAAACTTAAACATACTTTGGGTTAACCTTTACGGTAAAACAACTTTTTCATTAAAAACATTCCAATGTGCAGAAAATGAAAAGAATTATAAATTTAACGAGAAGAAATGAGAATATAATCCAATAGAAATCTCATGGAAATTTCTATCAAAATTTGACGGCTGAAAATTGTATCTGTAGCGAGAATAAAGCGTAAAAGTATTGTATAATTTGAACCAGCCGATTGTTATCTCTGTCGATATACCATTAAATCCCTTAAAAGAAGTAAACCCCGAAACTCCTCCGGAAATAAATTCAATAGGTTTTAAATTAAATATTTGCTTGTATCCAAAACGAAGAAAATTCTGATGCTCGGCTTTAAAGATATGAGCATATTCAATTCCGAAATAGCCGGCTGGATAATTATACCCGCCGCTGTAATAAGTAAAAAGGGAAATTTCTTTCACTAAGCTAAAGCGTGTTTCACCATTTTGAAATACAACCGTTGGTGAAGGAATTCCAAAAATAATTCCGCCGAAGCAACACATTGTAAGTAAACTTGGGTCTTTATCGGATTGCAATAAACTCTTATACGGAGCAATAACTTCAAAATGGTCGCTGACGAACTTTGATCCATCTTTTGTTTCACCTGAGACAATAAATTTTACATAAGCCGAATCAAAATCAATTTCGGAAATATCAATTTCTATTTTGTGATTTTCTGTTAAAGTATCGGAAACGGAAAATGAATATTTTTCTTCAATTGTGACGGTACTCGTAACGCTATCGGTTGTAAAAAAAGATAAAATAAATATATAAGGTTCTTCAATAGTTATGTATGAATCTATCACAAACACATCAACCTCTGCGTCTTGAGCAGAAGATTGAAAATAAATCAACCCGATAAGCAAAAAAGAAATCAAGTATTTCTTCATTAACTCTCCTGTTTTCACCTTCAAAGATAGAAGAAATAAATGAAAAATTTTGTTGTATATATTTTCTCCCTAACAACTTCAATGGGAGTTTGATTTTAAGTATATTTGCACTTCGTAAAAATGGAGAGAGAACAGGTGAGAATTTTAGTAACAAATGATGACGGAATTGATTCACAAGGTATTAAAAAATTAGCAGATGCACTTAAAGAAATAGGTGATGTAACCGTAATTGCCCCAAGAACCGAACAAAGTGCGGTTGGTCATGCAATTACAATGAAAATTCCACTGCGCGTTACTGAGTATTATATAAACGGTGATTTTTTCGGCTATGCTGTTGAAGGTACTCCAGCGGATTGTGTCAAAATCGGAATTCGCAATATTTTAAAAACTCCTCCGGATGTTGTTGTTTCGGGTATTAATCACGGTTCCAACACTGCTATAAATATTATTTATTCGGGTACTGTTTCGGCAGCACGTGAAGCGGCAATTATGGATATTCCTGCAATTGCAATTTCCGTTACTTCACATATGCCTAAGCATTTTGAATATGCATGTCAAACTGCTAAAAAGTTAACCCAAATTCTATCACAGAAGGAATTAAAGAAAGGGTCTTTATTAAATGTTAATGTCCCGAATCTACCGAGCAGTGAGATAAAAGGATTACTTGTAACGACACAAGGTAAATCCAAATGGGATGATATTTATGAAGAACGCCATGACCCTTATGGTAAAAGCTACTACTGGTTGACTGGTACTTTAACTAAAGACGACAATGAAATTGGAACCGATCAATTTGCTATTATGCATAATTACGCCTCCGTTTCGCCAATTCATTTTGACCTTACTGATTATGATACGTTTGAGAAGTTAAAATCTTGGAACATCGAAGACGAAAAGATAATACAACAGTCATGACCTTCAACCACAATAGAATTTGATGCTAAATATCTTTAATTATCATTTTAGTCTTAACCTTAACCCGTATTTAATTTTGCTTTTCATTGCGGTTACTGTTTTATATATAGTATTTATCTATAAATTTACTATTCCACAGACATCTAAATTAAATAGAGTCATTCTTATATCCATTCGAACAATAAATTTAACTCTGCTTTTTATACTTCTGTTCGAGCCGAAACTAACAGTGATTGATATAGAAGAAGAAAAACCTATTATTCCAATATTTATCGATAACTCATCTTCAATTCTATATCACGACGCATCAGTGAAAGAAAGAATAAACGAATTATTTGAAAATTCCCCAACTTCGAAAGATGTTAATTTCGAATATTATTTCTTTGATGCAGAACCAAAGAAAATCTCGCTTGATTCAATTAAAAGCTTAAGCTTTGAGGGGGGATTAACTAATTTTGAAAAAGTCTTTAATAAACTTAAGGCTGATGAAAGATATATCACTTCTGCAATAATTTTATCTGACGGAATTGTGAATGACGGAAGCAGTTCAATTTATCAAGTCGAAGAATTGAATTTCCCTGTTTATACAATCGGTATCGGTGATACAACAAAAACTACCGATGCCTATGTAAAAAATATTTTAAATAACCGATTTATTTATAAAGAAACTCCCACGGTAATTGCCGCTGAAATTTCCAACCAAAATTTGGCAAATGAAGAAGCGGTGGTTTCTTTCAAAGAGAACAATCGAGTAATTGAATCAAAACAAATAAAATTAAATAGCAGCGGTATAAACAGAGTTACATTCAATTATTACCCCGAAGAAGCGGGTAAACAATTAATTTCCGTTGAAATAAATCGATTAGAAAATGAAACAAATTTTGAAAATAACATTCAGTCCAAATTCATTGATATAATTGAAAACAAGTTAAAACTGCTGGTAATCGGAGGTTCACCTTCGGCAGATTTCTCTGCAGTTTATCAATCCCTAAATGCAATTGATGAATTTAGTGTTTCGAAATATCTTCAAATCAGTTCAACCGAATTTATTGGTGATAATTTAAACCAAAAACTTGATAGTGCAGAGGTAATTGTTTTAGTTAATTTCCCCTATAAAAATACGCCGATAAATATTATCCAACGAGTAAGGGAAAAAATTGAAAGAAGTAATACACCTTTTTTTAATCTAATCGGATCAGACATACAATTACTAAATTTAAGTCAAGTACAGGAACTGCTGCCGTTTAATCAATCCGGAAATTATAACGAGCTTTATTTAGCTCAGCCGAGTTTCTCCGAACAGCATGCAAGTATGATTTTAGGCGAAGAGTTAAGACGATTCAACAAACTTGAGCTTCCACCCGTTGCTTATCACAATGTAGGCTTCCGGGTTAAACCCGGGTCGCAGGTAATTGCAACATCAAGAATAAATAACATCTCAACCGATTTCCCGATGATTGTAAGTCAAAACACTCCGGCTTATAGATCAATTACACTAATCGGCAGCAATGTTTGGCGATGGAGAACAACTTCGGAAAGAAGAGAAATTAATTTCTTTGATCAGCTCATTTATAATTTTATTCAATGGTTAAGAGTTGCAGATAATCAAAGAAAATTTTTTGTTGAAACATCTAAAGACATTTATGCGGTTGGTGAAACAATTGAGTTCATAGGTGAAATCTATGATGATAAACTTGAGCCGGTAAGAGATGCAAGCATAATCGTTAATATAGAAAACTCGGAGAACTCGTTTTCATTAAAGTTAGAACATGAAGATAATGGTATTTATAAAGGTCAACTTAATTTACCATACAAAGGAGATTATTCATTTAAAGCCGAAGCGGAAATTGGCGGAATAAAATCTAAAACATACAACGGAAAGTTTAATATCGGACAACTTGACTTGGAAAAATTTGAAACTGTTATGCAAGAAAATTATTTGGAAATGATAGCATCTTTAACCGGAGGTGCTTATTATTATATAGATAATTCATTTGGTATGTTACGGGATATTGAGACAATTTATCGTAATAATATAAAAAGAACAACATTAACATCAACATATGATCCACTTTCTTTCGAATCACTATTGTTGATAATAATTTTGCTTCTAACAGTTGAGTGGTTTATTAGAAAGAAAGAGGGTATGTTATAATATCCCGGGAGGTTTAAAATGAATTTCATTGAATTAACCGATCATGAGCTAGTAAATATCGAAAAGATTGACGAACAACATTCGCAGTATGTAAAAATTGTTAACAAACTTTACGATCAGCTTGGGGCTAAATTTGACAGTGAAACAAAAAGATTGTTTACCGAACTTAAGAATGTATTGAGAGAACATTTTGATACCGAAGAAGAATTGATGAAAGAATACAAGTACGTAAATTATTTTTCTCACAAGCTTGAACACGATAGGTTTTACAATTTTGTTGATGCTTATTCTAAAGATATTAGTGACGGGAAAACCAAACTTGATTTGGAATTCTTAAAAAGTAATAAACGATGGTTTTTCAATCATTTTGAATTTAACGATAAGAAATGCGGTGAATTCTTAACAACACAAGGAGTTTCATAGTTCGTGTTATTAAGTAAAGTAGGAAATACGTTAGCAGATTTCTTCCTACCTCGCTTGTGCTTATGCTGCAATTCAAAACTACACTCCTCGCAAAGAGTCATTTGTGATTCTTGCTTCTCACAAATTGAAATCACTTCGGATGAACGAATTAAATATGAATTTGATAGAAAATTCTCCGAAGAAAAAATTATCGATGGATTTGTTTCCCCGTTTGTATTTGAGGAAGACGGAAATCTTCAAGTACTTCTGCACGAATTGAAATATAAGAAGAGGTTTAGAGTTGGGAATATTCTAGGCGTTTTCTTGGGTGAATTAAATGCCGATAAGATTGAATCATGGAACATTGACTATATAATTCCGATTCCATTACATAAATTAAAAAAAGCCGATAGAGGGTATAACCAGTCCGATCATATCGGAAAAAGTTTGGCTAGATATTTAGATAAAGCTTGTCTAACAAAATCAGTAAAGCGAAAAAAGTTTACTCAATCTCAAACCAAGCTAAATATTCAAGAAAGAAAAACAAATATTGAAGGTGCGTTTAAGATAAAACGCACAAAGAATATTAGAGGCAAAAATATTCTCATTCTTGATGATGTTATTACGACAGGCGCAACAGTAACAGAATTGGGAAAAGTATTGAAAGAAAACGGAGCCAATAAAGTTTATGCATGTTCGGTTGCACTGGCAGGTTAACTTAATAATTTATTACCCACGGTTTTAATTCAACTTACATTTTTTCCGGCGCTGAAATTCCAATTATATTCAGCCCATTTTGCAAAACTGTTCTAACCGATGTTACTAGTGCTATTCTTGCTTCAGCTAAATCTTTTTCCGATCCTATAATTCTGCACTCGGTATAAAATTTATGAAATAGAGCAGCTAAATCTTCGAGATAATTTGCAATTTTATTCGGCTCACAATTTTCCGCGGCATATAATATCTCATCTTCAAAATGATGTAACTTTTTAACAAGATTTAACTCTTCTTCTTTTTCAAGTTTATTAAGTATTGAATAATTTGGTTGTAAACCTTGCTCTTCTGTCATTCTAAGAATTGAACAAATTCTTGCATGAGCATATTGCAAATAGAAAACCGGGTTTTCATCTGATTGTTTCTTTGCCAATTCCAAATCAAAATTTAGATGAGAATTTACATTCCTCATTAAGAAAAAATATCTTACAACATCTGCCCCGACTTCATCAATAAGTTCATCGATAGTTATAAAGTTTGCTTTTCGAGTTGACATCTTAACCGCTTCACCGCCTTGTGTAATTGTAACGAATTGATGAATAACAACTTTTATCTTCGATTCGTCATACCCGAGAGCTTTAACTCCGGCAATAACATCCGGATATGTAGCATTATGATCCGAACCGAAGAGATCAACTATTAAATTATAATTTCTATCAAACTTTGTAGTGTGGTATGCAATATCAGGTAAGCGGTAAGTAGGTTCCCCCGTAGATTTTACAATTACCTTATCGTCTTCCCTACCAAGTTCGCTCAACTTGAACCATAGTGCTCCGTCCTTTTCATAAGTTAAATTCTTTTCCGCAAGTTTCTGTTTAACCTCTTCAATTTTACCACTTTCATAAAGATCATTTTCGTTATAAAAAATCGCCATCTCTATACCCAGGCGGCTTAAGGTATTTTTTATATCTATAAATATTTCTTTCTCTGCTGTTTCTTTAAAGAAATTATTTTCTTTTTCTTTGCAGCCGTCTCCAAATTCATCTATTAACTTTTTAGCTATATCTTTTATGTATTCACCTTGATAATGATCATCGGGAAAATCAATCTTCTCTCCAAGTAATTCTAAATAACGGAGTTTCAAAGATTCTCCCAGCACACGCATTTGCCTGCCGGCATTATTAAAATAATACTCGCGATCAACATGATAACCGATTGACTCCAACAGGTTAGCAATAGTATCTCCAATAACCGCATTTCTTCCATGTCCTATGGTCAATGGGCCAGTCGGATTAGCCGATATAAATTCAACGTTAGCTCTATTGTTAATGTACTTTTGTGATTTACCAAATTTCTCTTTTTGTAAGTTGATATCTTTAATAA
This sequence comes from Melioribacter roseus, assembly GCA_020724265.1. GTDB lineage: Bacteria > Bacteroidota > Ignavibacteria > Ignavibacteriales > Melioribacteraceae > SURF-28. The sequence continues at coordinate 70,492 of DYHH01000008.1, forward strand.
TATCCGCTAAAAAAGAATTAGTAAAAGTAAAATTGATAAACCCGGGACCGGCTATTTCAATTTTGCTGATTTTGTTTTTATCATAATTAAGATTGGAAATAATTTCTTCAGCAATCTGGCGAGGGTTCTTTTTTAATTCTTTTGTAAGGATCATTGCAATGTTTGTTGAAAGGTCGCCGTGAAGGGGATTTGCCGGAACACTTAATTGTATTTCTCTATCATTTAAGTAATCAAGTTTTTTTGAGGCATCAACAAATAGATTTATGATATACTTTTTCAATTAATTTTTTCTCCTTAATCCTCGTCTTCAATTTCCATTGTTTCTGCATCACCCCAAAGTTTTTCCAAATTATAGTAATCTCGTATTTCATTTTTAAATACGTGAACAACTACATCAAAGTAATCTAAAAGAACCCAATTAAGTGCTTCATAACCTTCCCGGTGATAAGTTTTTATTCCTCTTTCTCTCATTTCTTTATCAACAGCATCTGCAATTGCTTTTACTTGAGTATCAGACGAGGCGGAACATATAACGAAATAATCTGCAAAAGCAGAAAGTTTTCTTAGATCTAATATTCTAATTCTAAATCCTTTTTTGGATAGAATTGTTTGAGTAATTTCTTCAGCAAATTTTAATGAATCCAATTTAACCTCATTTTTATGGAGTTAGTTGAAAATAATCTGCGCCAAGTATCACCGAAACATCAAGGAAATAATCTTCGTTGATTTGAGTTATAATGCTATTCTTATTTACCCCCAGAGAATTTGCTATCACTTCGGCATTTGCTTTATTTCCAATTCGATCAATTATCATAGTTTTTTCAATATCGAATTGAATATAATTCCCTTTGTTAACAACGTCATAGCCTTTACTTCTTAAATAATCTGTAAATCTATCCGCCAAGCCGGAAACTCCGCATCCGTTTAATACTTCGACTTGAATAATTTCCGAAGGGATATCTTTATTAACGTTCTGAACAATTTCTTCGGCAGTATCCAATTTTAGTTTAATATAAATTGAATAGCTTAAATAAATTACAACAACTACCAAAATAAAAATGATAACATTTAAAAGTAGATTTTGTGTAGATGTTCGTAAATCTACTTCGTTTGTCGTGCTTGTAATTTTTTTCTTTCTTCGGATCAATTTTATTTCGGAATAGATAAAAAAATAACCGAGCATTTACCCGGTTATCAAATTTAACAAAAAATGATTTTAATTACTTTGCTTCTTGAAGCTGCTGCATTCTTGTTTCTCTTTCAAAAGACGGGCTTAAGAAATAATAAGGATTGTAGTAATTATTATAATATCCGCCGGGAAGTTGTCTGAACTCTAAAGAAATTCTTGTGTTTTCGGATGGTTTGAAATTTACTGCTGCGCGTGATAAATATATCCCGTTAATATTATTTGTAAAACCATCGCCTATTGTATTATAAGGTGAGTTTACAATACTTGCATCAACTTGAAAATTGAAATTATCCGAAAAATCATATCGCATACTGTTTGTATAGATACCTAAAGCAACACCTTGTCCGGCAAAGGCTGAGTATGACATACTGACTTGATGATTCATAGAAAATTTTGAGGGGTCAATAAAACCGAACAAATTGTTAGAAGTTTCGGGATTTAAAAATCCTTCACGAATACTAACTTTTTTATCTAATTCATCTCTAAACTGAGCATTAACTGAAAGAACAAATCCTATTAGTAATAAAAATGTAAAAATTTTTTTCATCATAAATCTCCTTTCAGTTCTCTTTTCAACATATTTTTTGCTGAAAAGTTTCAAGTAATTCCAATAATTTGTTATAAAAATAAAAGAAAACTATCATAAATCAATACAAATCGTAGGTAAATTATTTCTTCATTTCAACAATCATTTCAATTTCTACCGGAGCGTTTATGGGTAAACCGCTAACACCAACCGCACTTCTAACGTGTTTTCCCTTTTCCCCAAAAACTTCTACTATAAAATCGGAAGCACCATTAGCAACTTTCGGTTGATCAACAAATCCGTCAGCACTTGCAACAAATACGGTTAACTTTAGAATTCTTTCAATTCTATTCAAATCGCCTATCGCTGATTTAATAACACTAAGACAATTAATAGCACATACTTTAGCAGCTTTTTGAGCATCTTCAATGGAAATATCTTTTCCAGTCAAACCGGTATAATTTAGTTTGCCATTCTCTAAAGGCACTTGGCCTGCGGTATAAACTAAATTTCCCGAAATTGCAGCCGGGATATAAGATGCTAAAGGTTTGGGAGCTTCCGGGATTTCAATACCTAATTCTTTTAATTTTTCTTCAAACATAATTCCTCCATAAGTATGTTGTAAACTTAATAAAAGTAAATCAATTAATTTTTGGTTTGGTAATTCTGAATAAACAATAGTAATTTCGACATCAAAAAAAGAGGAAAAATGACCGGAGAAAAATTTCAAAAATTAGTTGATGTGATGAAAAGGCTGCGAACCGAATGCCCTTGGGATCAAGAACAAACACATGATTCGATTAAAGCTGCTACGTTAGAAGAAACTCACGAACTTATCGAGGCAATTGATGAAAAAGATTTTTCGGAAATGAAAGGTGAACTTGGCGATGTACTGCTTCACATAGTTTTTCATTCTCAAATTGCCAGCGAGTCAAATCACTTTAGCATAGATGAAGTAATTGACGGAATTACGGAAAAATTAATTCGCCGCCACCCTCATGTTTTTGGTGATACTAAAGTTAAAGATAACGATGAGATAATGTACAATTGGGAAAAAATAAAACTTGATGAGGGACGAAAATCGGTTTTAGACGGTATTCCGAAAGCATTACCTCAATTGCACAGATCATTCAGAATCCAAGAAAAGGCGTCTAAAGTTGGATTTGATTGGGATAAAAAAGAAAAAGTTTGGGATAAAGTTAAAGAAGAGATTAATGAATTTGAGCAAGTCTCAAAAACTAATGATTCACAAAAGATTGAAGAAGAATTAGGAGATTTACTTTTTTCAATAGTAAATTACACAAGATTCATCGGTATTAATCCCGAAAATGCATTACGTACCACAAATGAAAAATTCATAAAAAGATTTGCATATATTGAAAGTAAATTAGAAAGTTTAGGTAAAAAAATTACCGAATCTAATCTTGAAGAAATGGATAAACTTTGGGAAGAAAGTAAAAAACTTTGCTAACTATCTGAATTCTTACCACCGTTGTTAAATTTTTCGTAAGCGTTGATAATATCTTTAACAAGCTTGTGTCTAACAACATCTTGTTTGTTGAAATAAATAAATTCCACTCCATCTACATTTTGTAAAATCTGCTGCACTTGAATTAATCCGCTGTATGTTGAACTTGGCAAATCAATTTGAGTTACATCGCCTGTAATAATAGCTTTAGAATTTGGTCCAAGTCGAGTTAAGAACATTTTCATCTGCACGGCAGTAGCGTTTTGGGCTTCATCCAGTATAACATAAGCATGGTTTAAAGTTCTTCCTCTCATATAAGCAAGGGGTACTATTTCAATAACACCCTTTTCCAAATAACTTCTCAATTGATCGGGAGGAAGCATTTCTTGAAGTGCGTCAAGTAGAGGTCTAAGATAAGGATCAATTTTTTCTTTGAGATCACCTGGTAAAAAACCCAGGCTCTCCCCTGCTTCAACCGCGGGTCTAGTTAAAACAATTTTTTGTACAATTCCTTTTTTAAGAGCAGAGACAGCATAAGCTACTGCAAGATATGTTTTACCGGTACCGGCGGGACCAATTGCAAAGCAAATATCATTCTTTGATACACTTTCCGTATAGATCTTTTGAGTTGGAGTTTTGGCTTTTATAACATCTCTTCTTGTATAAAGAATTATGTCATCGTATTCTTTATCGCTAATTATTTCTTTGCCTTGAACCGTAAGATCCAAAATAGTTGTTACATCCTGCGGAACAAGTTTACCGGTTGTATTAAGAACGTAAATCATTTCTTTAAAAATCTTCTCGATGACTTCAACTTCTTCCTGAACACCTTTAATGTATACGTTATCCCCTCTAACAATTATAGTAGAACTGAAACGCTGTTCGATTGGCTGTAAATTTCCGTCATTAAACCCTAGTAATTCTCTTTGATCAACAGAATTAATATTAAGAATCTTTTCTAAAAGCAGAATTGCCTCCTTTTAAATACAAATAGCCCTTCTCAAAACACGAAAAGGGCTATAATAAAAAAATTACTTCTCAAATCAATTTTATTTAGTTTGCTCTGTTAGTTTGTGTTTGAACCGGCGGAGCTGGTTTATAATTTCTTCTGATCTTATCATATTTAGCTTTTTCTTCTTCAGTTAAGCTAGGAATTTTAAATACTTGTTTAGGATAGATAAGGTCAGGATTTTTAATCTGATCTCTGTTTGCTTGATAAATTTTCGGCCAAGCAAATGGGTTATCGTAATGTTCTTTCTTTTTAGCAATACCCCAAAGGTGATCCCCTTTAACAACAGTGTACATAATTTCTTTTGGTTTTGCATCCCAAGCATCAAGTTTTCTTTGAAGTTCGTTATGAACTTTTTCATAGAATTCCGGTAAAGCAGAAATCTTGTTTGATTTTAGATTATTCAATTCCATTTGACGATCTTCTTTAGGCAGTTGTTGACGGTTAATTTTACCCTCTACTGCATCCACTTCGGATCTGAAGGCGTCAACATCAGCTTTAGTAGCGCCGACTAATGCATATAATTCATCACGGCAGTCTTCCCAAGCTTGCATACCTTCTAATGTAGATCTTAATTGGTTAACATCATTTTGTAGCATAGTTAATTCTGATGTTAATGATGCTTTTCTTTCAGTTAATCTGTTAATTTCATTTTGCCATTCTTCTTTGGTCATATCTTGAGCAAACAAACTAACATTAGCCAACAGAAGAAGAGCAACTAAGCCAGCTAAATATTTTTGAATTTTCATTTAATTCCTCCAATTATTTATTAAACTTTTACTAAAATTAAATTACATACCCATTTTTTCTAAATTTGCTTTTGTTTGCTCTTTGTCTTTAGCGCATTGCTCAAGTTTGGCATTTAACTCAGCAATTTCTCTTTCCAGTTTAGATTTTTCATTTTTCAGATCCTGGGTTTCACTATCTAAAGCAGAAACTTCTTGTCTTAGAGCTTGCAATTCAGCCATTTGCTCATCGCTTACTCCGCTGCAACCCGTAAATCCGATCATACCGGCAACCATCAAAACTGCAATTGATAGATTGAGGGTTTTTTTAAGTCTGACCATGTTTTCCTCCTGATTAATAAATTATTTGGTTGTGAATTTATGCATTGAGAAATATAATAAATTTTTGTATTCGATGTAATCGGAATCGTAAAAAAAACCTAAATTAATCGCTTTTCTACAAAACTTGTGTACGAATTCCCGGCAACAATTATATGATCAAATATTTGAATCTCAAGTATTTTACCAGCTTCAATAATTTTGCGCGTTATACTGATATCCTCACTACTTGGTTCCGGCTGCCCGCTGGGATGGTTATGCATAAGTATTATATTGGCAGAATCATTTGCCAGTGCTGTTTTAAATATTTCCCGCGGATGAACTAAACTTGCATTTAGTGTACCTACAAATAATAATTCGTGTTTTATAATTCTATTTGAAGAAGAAAGACAAACCACATAAAATTTTTCTTGAAGTTCATCTCTTAAGAGAGGAATGTAAAGTTCGGCAATATCACCGGGCGAACTAATTTTTTTATTAGAATACCATTTACTTTTAAACTCAATTCGACGAACAAGTTCAAAAGCAGCTACCAGCGCTGCGGCTTTATCTTTACCAATTCCTTTAATCCTGGTAATTTCTTGAACAGATTTTGTTGCAAGAACAGCAAGATTGCCGAATTCAATCAATAATTTCTGCGCAACTTGAATTACAGATTCATCCTTTGAACCTGTACGCAGCAATATAGCCAATAATTCGGCTTCACTTAAATTTTGAGCGCCGCGCAAAATTAATTTTTCACGGGGTCGATCATCTAATGGTAAATCTTTTACTTTCATTTTCAATTCAATTTAGTTTTTGATTGAATTACAAATTAATAATCCTTCTTTAGCTTCTTCATCGGAAGGATTAATCTGAAGTACTTTCATAAAATTTTTTACTGCATTATTTACATCTCCCAATTCAAAGTAAATCATTCCAAGTAAGTTAAGTAATTCCGTGTCTTCATCAATTCTTCCAATTGCATGGTTCATTATTTTTTTTGCTTGCTCCGGTTCACCCATTTTATTAAAGATTCTGCCACTCCATAAAATAGATTTAATATCACTTGGGTTGAGCTTAATACTTTTCTGAATGTTATCCAATGCATGATAATACATCTCTTTTGCAAAATATATTATTGCGAGAATTAAGTATACTTCATAATTATGATTATAGATTTTTTCGGATTCTTTTGCATGTTTCAAGGCAGAATCCAATTCCAAATTTTTTGCATAACACTTTGCAGAAAATAAATGAGCTTCAGGCAATAGTTCAGACTTAGGATTACGTTTAATATAATCTGCAAAATTTATTAAAGCTATTTCATAGTCCTTTAGGTAATAATTTACTATTCCCATAAATAAATTTTTTTCCGGTCGATTATCATTAGAAATTGCCGACAATACGTCATGCGCTTCCGGATATTTTCCATACCTAATTAGAAACTGAGCATAATAGGTAAGCATATCTTCATCAGTATCCTCTTCGCTAAGATATCTTTTGAAAACATTTACTGCAGATTCAAACTGGTTTTGTATATCGTAGATTTCTATTAGTTTTACGGCAGCTTTTCTTTTAATATGTTTAACATTAAGAAGAGATTGATAAATTTGGATGGCGTGTAAATATTTTTTTTCGTTAAAGAATTCTTCGGCTTTTTCAAATTTGCTTTCAAATTCCGTCACGTTATTCCCACTCAATTGTTGACGGGGGTTTGGAACTTATATCATAAACAACCCGGTTAATTCCTTTTACATCTCTAATAATTTTATTAGAAATTTTTTCAAGAATTTCCGGATCGAAACGGTACCAATCTGCCGTCATACCATCGAGTGATGTTACTGCTCTTAATGCACAAACATTTTCATAAGTACGTGAATCACCCATAACTCCGACTGACTGCACCGGAAGAAGAACAGCAAACGCCTGCCAAATCTCATTATAGATCCCGGCATGTTTTATTTCATCAATATAAATCTTGTCAACTTCACGAAGAATATCCAATCTTTCTTTAGTAACATCGCCGAGAACCCGCACAGCTAATCCCGGGCCTGGGAAAGGATGTCTTCCTATAAATTCATTCGGTAGACCTAATTCTTTTCCTATATCTCTTACTTCATCTTTAAATAATTCACGGAACGGTTCAATAAGTTTTAGATTCATTTTTTCGGGAAGTCCGCCGACATTATGATGAGTTTTAATTGTTGCCGATACTCCTTTAACTTGGACTGATTCAATTACATCAGGATATAGTGTTCCTTGAATTAGATACTCTGCACCGGTAATTTTTTTTGCTTCAGTTTCAAAAACATCGATAAATGTATTACCTATTATTTTTCTTTTCTTTTCGGGATCGACAACATTTTTTAGTCTCTCTAAAAACAATTCTTCTGCATCAACAGAAATTAGATTTAGATGATAATTTACTTCAAACATTTTCATAATAGAAGAGCTTTCATTTTTCCGCATCAATCCATTATCAACATGTATACAAATTAAATTATCACCGATTGCTTTTTGAACAAGAATTGCAGCAACAGATGAATCTACCCCACCGCTTAAAGCACATATTGCTTTTTTACTTCCGACTTTTTGTTTTATTTCTTCAATTGAAGAAGTAATAAAATTTTGTGGTGTCCAGTCTACTTTACAGCCGCAAATATCAAACAAAAAGTTTTTAATTATTTCTTTTCCATATTCGGTATGCACTACTTCGGGATGAAATTGTACACCAAATATTTTTTCTTGTTCATTTGCAAAAGCACATATCGGAGAGTTTTCTGTTTTGGCTAATTTGTTAAATCCTTCAGGGAGTTTAGTTATATAATCACCATGACTCATCCAAACGACAGAATTATTCTTTACATTATTAAAAAGAGCGGAATCTTTTTCAATAATAATATCGGCTTTACCGTATTCTCTTTTTTCAGCCGGTTCAACATTACCTTTAAATTCTTTTGCAATTAACTGCAGTCCGTAGCATATTCCGAGCACAGGAATGTTCAGTTTAAAAAAATCCGAGGAAATTTTAGGAGCACCGGTGTCATAAACACTCATTGGACCGCCGGATAGTATCAACCCCATAGGATTAATTTTTTTTACTTCTTCAATACTAATTGTGTGCGGATGAATTTCGGAGTAAACATTTTGTTCTCTAATTCTACGAGCAATAAGCTGCGTGTATTGTGAGCCAAAATCTAATATTAGAATAGTTTCGGTGTGTTGCATTGTTTCCCTATAGACAAAAGGGTTGTCCCAAAAGATTTAGCTTGTCATTACAAATCGCCTAAGATCCAAACCGTAAACTTCGATGTAAGAGTATGCAGTTAATGTTCTTTTTCCTCGAAGGTTGCTCTACTGTACATTTGAGACAGCCTTTTAAATTATTGAAAATTTATTCGCCTATTTGAGCTTTATATCCTTCGGCATCAAGAAGTAAATCGAGTTGTGATGTATCTGTTAATTCAATTTTAATTAACCAGCCTTCACCGTAAGGATCAGAGTTAATTTTCTGCGGATCATCTGCAAGAGAAGTATTGACTTCAATAACTTTTCCGTCACACGGGGCATATAAATCGCTAACTGTCTTAACAGCTTCTATTGTTCCGAATGCTTCACCGCTTTTAATTTCAGCTAAATCTTCAGCAATATCAACAAAAACTACATCACCAAGCTCGCCTTGGGCATAATCGGTAACCCCGATAATTCCGGTATTTCCATCTACTTTAATCCATTCATGATCTTTAGTGTACTTCAATTCATTTGGTATCATCATTTTGCCTCATCAATTGTGTTAGGTGTTTATCTATGAAAGATGTATCATAATCATTTTTTCTAAAATGATCATTTTTAAGAACTTGAATATGGAACGGAGCGGTTGTTTTTATCCCTTCAATTGTAAACTCTTCAAAAGCTCTCAAAGCTCTTTTTATCGCATGATCTCTATCTGTTCCCCAAACAATTAATTTTGCGAGAAGTGAATCATAATAGGGAGGAATTATATAATCATTATAAACATGAGAATCGACACGAACACCGAACCCGCCCGGGAAATGAAGATATTCAATTCTTCCGGGAGACGGTCGAAATCCATTTGATGGATCTTCTGCATTAATCCTGAATTCGATACTGTGCCCTATTGGCTCACGAGGTAACTCTTGAATTTTTTCACCACCGGCTACTAAAATTTGCTGTTTAATAAGGTCAAGATTTCGAACCATCTCAGTAACAGGATGCTCAACCTGAATCCTGGTATTCATCTCGATGAAATAAAAATTAAGATTTTTATCAACTAAAAATTCTACCGTACCCGCACCTTCATAATTAACTGACTTACAACCAAGAACAGCAGCATCCCCCATCTTTTCTCGAACCTCATGAGTAATAATTGGAGAAGGTGATTCTTCAATTAATTTCTGATGACGTCTTTGAATTGAACAATCTCTCTCACCATAATGATAAACATTACCCTTTTGATCACCCATTACTTGAATTTCAACATGGCGGGGATTTTCAATAAATTTTTCAATATAAAGTTCAGGGTTACCAAAAGCTGCTTCAGCTTCGGAACTAGCAGTTTGAAACATTTTTTCCAAATTTTTCTTCTCCCAAACAATGCGCATACCCTTACCGCCACCGCCGGCAGAAGCTTTCAGCATAATCGGGTATCCAACTTCATCAGCAATTTTTTTTGCTTCTTCAATTGTTTTAACTGCGCCTTCACTTCCGGGAACTACCGGAACTCCAACTTCGCGCATTGTAGCTTTTGCAAGTGCTTTGTCTCCCATCCTTCTTATCATATCGGGAGAAGGACCAATAAACTTGATGCCGGTTTCTTCACAAATTTCAGAAAAGTTTGCATTTTCTGCCAAGAATCCATAACCTGGATGAATAGCATCAGCACCGGTAACTTGGGCAGCCGACATAATGTTTGGAATTTTTAAATAACTCAGGTTACTCTGCGGAGGACCAATACAAACGGCTTCATCTGCAAATACTGTATGTAAAGAATCACGATCTGCTTCAGAATAAACCGCAACGGTCTTAATACCTAATTCTTTACATGTTCTAATAATTCTGAGTGCAATTTCGCCACGATTGGCAATTAAAATTTTATTAAACATGAATTCCTTCTGATAGTTGCTGCTTAATTTTTCTCAACTAAGAAAAGCGGTTGATTATATTCTACAGGAGTTGCGTTTTCAACTAATATTTTTACGATTTTACCGCTGACATCGCTTTCAATTTCGTTCATTAGTTTCATCGCCTCAACAATGCACAAAACAGATCCGGGAGATATTGAATCTCCAACTTGAACATAAGGATCGGCATCCGGTGCAGGTGCTCTGTAGAAGGTACCTACAATCGGCGATTTAATTTCGTGAAGATTTGAAGGAGCAGCAGTTTCAATTTGTTTCGAATCAGAAGGTTTTACTTCGGTACTTGCAGCAGCCGGTTGCTGAACAACTTGCGGAACAGAATGAACTAAGTTCTGTGCACCGTTATTACTGTTCTTAGAGATTTTAATTTTCATATCTGCTTGGCTGAATGAAAATTCGGTTATCTCACTGTTTTCAACAACACGGATTAGTTTTTTTATAAGATTTAGATCCATAATCCCATCTATTTAGTTTTTACTCTTTCAACATACTCTCCGGTACGTGTATCAACTTTCAGCATATCCCCTTCGTTAACAAAAAGAGGAACGTTTATTTCAGCACCGGTTTCTAATTTAGCCGGTTTCATTACGTTTGTTGCCGTGTCGCCTCTGAATCCGGGTTCTGTTTCAATTACTTCCAGGTTTACGAATATAGGAATATCAACATTAATAATCTGGTCTTTATCATCCATCAACAATTCCACCTCGGTACTCTCTTTCAAGAATTTTCTTCCATCACCGAATAATTCTTCTTGAACCGTCATTTGTTCATAAGTGTCATTGTCCATCAATACATAACCAGCCGAATCTTTATAGAGAAATTGATATTTTCTTCTTTCAACCCGAACGACTTCGACACTTTCACCGGAACGAAAAGTATTATCAAGCACTTTTCCGGTTCTCAAATTTTTAAGTGTTGTTCGAACAAATGCACCGCCTTTACCGGGCTTAACATGCTGAAACTCGGTTATAGTATATAGATCGTTTTTAAACTTAATAATAAGACCGTTTCTAAAATCTGAAGTATCCGCCATATTTGCTTCAATCCATTTTTTTGGTTAAAAAATATTTACGACAATGTACAGAATCAAGAATTTAATTTAATTTCAATTTCCGCAAGATATCTATCCGCATCTCTCGCTTCTTGAGATTGTGCATATTGATCTTTCAATGTTTCCAGGAGTGATTTAGCGGATTTATAATCATTTGTTTTGATATAATTAATCGCACTACTTAGTAAGTATTGACTATTGAGTACATTGTTGGAATAAGTATTGGCTGCATCTCTGAAATATTTTGCAGCTTTCTCAAATTCACCGTTAGCTTCATAACAAGCAGCCATACCCGCTAAAGAAGACGCTTTATAAAGTTTATTACTACCTGAATATTTCTTATAATGTTTCAAAGCATTTTCAACGTCGCCTGTATAAAAATACGAATTTGCAAGAAAGATACGAGCGATTTCTCCAGCCTCGGTTCCACTATATTTATCAGCTACTTCGGCTAAACTTGGTATACCCGGAACATTGCTCCCCTGAATTACTGCATTAAAATTGCTGCTATGATATTGTTGAGAAGCTTTTGACAATGCTGCAGTTGCTTCAATTTGTTTAGTTTTGGATTGACCTGCGAAATATACAATTGCAGCAATCAATATAACAATAACAGCCGCTGCTGCATATACTTGATTCTTATAAACTTCAAAGTACTGCAATGTTTTTGAATATAAGGCAACTAACTTATCTTCTTTAATATTTTTTTTACCGAATTTTTTCTTTTTTGCTAACACATTAACTCCAATACTGTTTTTTTAAGCTAAGTAATTTAATAAATCTTAAAGTCCAATTCTAATATGATTTGAGAAAATCCATGCTTTTCCTTCGAGATAAATTTCTACCCGGTAAGCTCCTTTTTTTGTAATTATGAATTGTGAGTCAATATTCTCGGTTTCGTCGATTATTTTCCCATTTCTTACAAGTTTAATTACACCGGTAATGTTTGGAAGAAAGACTCGAAGCCTAACTTGATCAGTCAACGGAATATCATCGCCCATATGAAAAATTTTACCACCGGATTCAGCAAAAAACCTAAAACCTTTTGCATCCCCGTGATAATAATTTGACACAAAACATCTACCGGATTTTAAAGCATCGTAAAGAATTCTTTTAGATTTTTCAACATCATTTTTGTCTACACTTTCGTTAGTTAAGATATGTGTTCTAATAGATTTAAAGAGAACTTTATACGGAAAAACTTCCACTTCAAAAAAACCTAGGACATTGATTTTATGTGCGTGGGCATCAACACCGCCGATACCGACAACTTTTCTTTCAAGATTTAACTCATCCCACTTTGCTAAGGTTTCTGCCGGTGGCGCAACTATTGATCTTAACGGATGAACAAAATGATTATACTTATTTTCTTCGGTTAATCCTTCCATCCATTCGGACATATGATTCCAAATTTCTATACCGGTAAAGTTGCTTATCTCCCAATCCGTCCACGGAAATGCCGGATGTTCTTCCATTGAAGATCTCTTTTCGTGCGGATGTGCAATAAAACCAATACCACCAACTTCATTTACTTTAGACACATATTCCTTTGCGGAAAGTCTTGTTGAATATGCTTCATCAATTCCGAAGGCGAGATAATGATTTTTGTTTTCCCTATCGTTTAACTCACAGCCTACTAAAACCAATGTATCATTAAACCACTTTTGATAACCTTCTTTTAATGCACGAAGTGTATTGTGGTCGGTTATCATTATATAATCTAATCCCACTTCGTTGGCAAAGCCGGCAATTTCTTCAACTTTACCGGTACCATCGGAATAGATCGAATGCATATGTATTGCGCCAACGTATTCGTGCATATCAAATTTCGCGGTAAGTTGTGCGGTTATTCTTCAACTTCAAATAAAGTTGAATAGTTTGTAGACTGTTGTTTTATCATATCCGAAAGTTTTGTCATAAGGATATCAACTCTATCATCAGACTGGTCGTCAAAATCTTCATATGCCTGGTTGCTTTCGAATACATATATTTCTTCAAAGTCGTTTGGTTTGCCTTTTGTTTCAAAAACCGAATAACTTTCTAATCCTTCTGCTTTAACTAAATTTTTAAGTTCGCGAATCACATCCAAATAATCTTTCCTTTTTTCCGGAAGGATGCTGTACTTAATCGAAAATATTACTTTTCCCATTAGTTCCTCTTTAATGATTAAATTGAATATTCACCTTCATGTTCAATCTCTACCGGACCGGTTAGAGAAATGTTCTTAAAGGATTTATTTTCTACCTCGAAATTTACAATTAATTCTGCATTAGATTTAGTAATTAATTTAATCGGCGGATTTTTTTTTGAATTAAAATAAGAAATAAAAGCTGCCGCCACCGAACCCGTTCCGCAAGCAAGTGTTTCGGCTTCAACTCCTTTTTCGTACGAACGAATTTTAACCGAGTCAGCCAAATATTGAACAAAATTCACATTTACACCCAAAGGCTGAAATTCCGGTGCATACCTGATTTCTTTGCCGATTATTTCTACCGGCAAATCTTCAATTTGCTTAAATGATGAATTGATTTTCCCCGGATCCGACAAAACATCTTCTATATTAATAACAACATGAGGCGAACCGGTATCAATGAACGATGCAGTAATTAATTGATTATGTGCTTTTATCTTAAAATTTTGTTTGATTTTGGTGGGTGGTTGAAGATAAAATTTTATCACATCTTTTGAAATTATTTCACCCTTATATAAAACATCGTTGCTTATAAATTGAGTCTCGTTTGTAGAAATAATATTTGAAAGCTCGGCATATTTGATAGCACACCTTGCACCATTTCCGCATAAACTACCTGTAGAACCATCTGCGTTGTAATAAAACATTTTGAAATCGGAGGAATTATCATTTTCAATAATTATTAATCCATCCGCACCAATTCCGGTTTGCCTGTTGCAAAGTTTGAGAATTTCGGAATTGATAAAATCAATTGCCGGATTTTTATTTTTATCAACCAATATGAAATCATTACCGGCACCATTAATTTTAATGTAGGAAAATTTTTTCATAAGCGGACGAAATTTAGTTTATAATGGAAAGGTTTGCAATGAAAATAAAGTAAAATAGTAATTTGTGGTCTAATAAAGGTAAAAGAAGAAAGAAAACTATTATTATAACTTGTCAACTTTTTTCAGGACAACACAGGAGAAACTAAATCCTAAAATCTAATTTAGAAATCCTAAACAAATTAGAAGCACAAAACTCCAAATAATAAACTAATTAGTTTGTTTGGAACATTTGAATTTATTGTTTATGATTTGTTTAGAAATTAGAGTTTTGACATTAGTATTTTCCTGGCAGCACTGAAAATCAGACCTATAGCATTACCATCTTTTTATTTTATAAGAATTTAACTTCTCCAATTCTGTAAACGTATAAAACAGGGAAATAGTAATTTGCGGTCTAATAAAGGCAAAAGAAGAAAATACAATTGCCGGGATATATCAATTAATTCTTTTTTACGGAGAGCTTTTTATAAATTTATTAAGTTGCGAAAATCTACACCCGCTTGCTATCCTCCGAAGCTGAATTGTAGCGAAGGAGGAGCCAGCCATCTGTAAGGCGGATTAAAGATGTTAGCCTTTGAAATTTATTTTCTTGATAATATGTCATATCTGACATATCTTTATATCATGATAATTCAAGATAAACCTCTCATCTGGTTGCGTGGATATTAGAGTTGATGATGATGCAACAATAATTCTTAAAGTATTTATGAAGAAAACTCAACAGACGCCTAAAAATATTATAGATGTATGTAAAAAGAGAATAAAGGAATATGACAACGAATAGTCAGAAACAAAAAAACTTAGAGAAAAAAGGTTGGAAAATAGGTTCAACCGCAGAGTTTCTCGGTTTATCGGAAGAAGAATCTTCATACATAGAATTAAAATTAAAACTAGGCACTAATTTAAGAAAGTTGCGAACGGAGAAAAAATTAACACAAGTTGAATTGGCAAAAATTATTAAATCAAGCCAATCGCGAGTAGCAAAACTTGAAATAGGTGATCCTTCTGTTTCACTTGATCTCATTATTAGATCCTTATTAGCTCTTGGCACATCAAACAAAGAAATTGCTCGAGCTATCTCCTCTTAATATTTTATGAAAAGGCTAGCGGCGTTGCCGATAAGCGATGTACCAACTTGCCCGTCCTCCTACTTCCGTTAGGTCCCGGTGTTTTCTAGAGCGGATTTGCTGATTAGGTGATTTACTATTTTAATATTACACCCCATTCTGTCACTACAAATCCATTACGATCGAAATATGGAATTGGTTGTGGAGGTGATATCATTTGTTCACTGTTAAATCCCTCAATTACATAAAATAGTCTTAGAATATTATCTGGATAAATTGAAAATTTTAGTTGAATAATTTTTTCTATCACTGCCGAGTATTGTGGAAAAACAGCATAGTATTCATAGTCAGTTAATATTGGTATCCAATATTCTATAAAATCATTTTTTTCACTTTCATTAAAACCAGTTGCAAGCAGATTATTTGTGAAAAAATTAAAAAGAGAATCTCTATTTATTGACCATCCATAATCATATTGATAAACCTCCGGGCACTGAGCTTCATAATAAAGATAATCATACTCTTCATTTATTTTCCCGGACGGATCAACTTTGACATACCATCCATCATAATAGTACGGTTCTGACTCGACAATACTACCACCTAAAGGAAATTCTATCTTTACAGAGAGCGAACAAACGGATGTAGGATAAAGATAAAGGTTAGGTTTTCTTACAACAGGTCCGCCGGTAGTATCTGGGATTGTTATTTCTGGTTCGGTAGAGTTTTTACACCCGGATGAAAATAGCAGCGTAACTGCTATAATAACCATTGTGAGCAACAGCAATATCTTTTTCATTTTATCCTCACTTTATTATTGACATTAAGGCGTCGCAAATAACCCGTTTATCCCGAAGTAGATTTACGAGGCTGCCAAAAAACAACAATTTTACTAAATAACGCATGGTAAAATTACCAAGAGCTGGTCATGTAGCTATAATAAAAACGTAATTAATCTGTTCTATAATTTTGAATAACCCTCTTTTCACCACACTCCAAACATATTTCTCTATGAACACAAATAATGTTTCCACATTTTGAACAAGCCCATTTCTGTTTTTCTTTCAGAGTAAATTTTCGTATACCTATTTCTTTTATAGAGTTTAGATTCTCGATCATACTCATTCCATATTTTGCTTTATAGCGTATATCAAGATTCTTAATTCTTTTACAAGGAAATTTATGACAAGTAAAACAGTACTTTGATTTACCACTTGATAATAATTCACAGTTTTTTATTGAACAGTTGATACAATGATTCGGCTTGTTTAGACTAGTTGATTGGCAACCATCGCATTTATTTTTTAAACGATGATAACCAAGACAGAGACCACAGTTCATCCCACAAGGCGCTATCAGTGAAGATGTTAAATTAATATTTATGTGCAAACTTAAGACCCTTATCCTTGTTTATTGTTTCATTGATTTTAGATTCATATTAAGCCACATAACGTTGCTGCTAAGCCGCAGCCCAGAACAACAATGCAGCTTTGAAAAACGAACGCCAATAATTATTTATAAATTTATTTTGTTCACTCCTATCAAAGAACAACTAACTTTTACAACTTTCATTTTTAATTACACAAATACCGAACAGTCTAAACCAGTCGGCTGGAAGAACGGATTAGGTTTTACCATTATGCTCAATAGTTATCACTA
This sequence comes from Melioribacter roseus, assembly GCA_020724265.1. GTDB lineage: Bacteria > Bacteroidota > Ignavibacteria > Ignavibacteriales > Melioribacteraceae > SURF-28. The sequence continues at coordinate 87,687 of DYHH01000008.1, forward strand.
CATTTCCTTTTTTATGTCCTTTGTCAACATATCTATGAGCTTCTACAATTTCTTCCATTGGATAGCGTCTGTCAATCACAGTTCTCAGCTTTCCTGCTTCGCAAAGGTCTTTGAGAAAGATTAGGTCTTTTACCTTTAACTTGATGTTGCCGGACATTGTAAGAACGTTTAGATAGTGTCCTGACTTGGAGAGGGATTTTTTACGTTTTGAAGATTCAATTTTCCCTACAGCATCATAAATAACGTCGTAAGTGTCACGGTTCTGTGTAAAATCTTCTTTCGAGTAATCAATTACTTTATCCGCACCGAGGGATTTCACCAATTCCATGTTTGAGGAACTGCATACTGCAGTAACTTCTGCACCATAGTATTTAGCAATCTGTATTGCATAAGTACCTACGCTACCGGAAGCTCCATAGATTAATACTTTTTGACCTTTCCTGATATTTGCTTTTCTAAGATGAATCAATGCAGTTATTCCGCCGTTAGAAACCGGAGCGGCTTCTTCGTGTGTCATATTAGCCGGTTTGATTGCTAGAATACCGTCCTCAGGAATGCAGCAATACTGTGCATAAGTACCAAATCTGAATTCGGTGGATGCAAAAACGGGATCGCCTACTTTAAAGAGCGTAACATCTTTACCGATTGCTTCAATTTCTCCGGAGAGTTCCATCCCGAGTATTTTATTTCTCGGTCCGGTAAAGCCGACAATTATCCGCATAATCGGCTTGAAGAAGAAATCTTTGACCGGTCCTAAACCGGGTTCAATGCGCCGGATTTTGGTATCGCCAATATGCGCTGTTGTAGCTAATATTTTTATGAGTACTTCATTCGGTTTAGGAAAAGGTTTTTCAACTTCCTTAATCTGAAGAACCTCGGGTGGACCATATTTTGTGCATATAACAGCTTTCATAAGTTACCTTTTTGACTGTTTTGAAAAACCTAACGGCGAGGCAACTAAAGCGCTGCCCAGGACAACAATGCAGCACTGAAAAACCTAAGCCGATAATTATTAAAAAACCTTTCTTATTAGAATTACTTTGAACAAGATACTTAAAACGGAGCTACAAACTTAATAAATTACAAAGGCCGATAGCGAAAGAAGCAGTCAGCTTGAACCACTTGATATTTCCAATAAATAAAAAACGAATTAGTTTCCTGACCAACTACTTTTGCTTGGAGGTATCATATGTTTTACACCGGTATTGATCTTCACAAGGTCACTTCTTTCTTAACTACTCTTGACTCTTCCGGTAAAATTATCAAACAAGAAAATATTGAGAATATCTTTTGGTCAGGTTGTCAAACTTGTGCGCCGAAGGTGCTTCTAAACTATTTGGATAATTTTAAATTTCCGTTCTTATCAAATTCCTTTTTACTGATTAATTGACCATTAGCATATTGCCACTCAGATTTAGGAATTTTGTTGGGATAGTACTTCTTCACATATATTCGCTTACCCATAGAATATTTCCATTCCTCTTTTATTACACCACTTTCGTAATATTTTAGCATCAATCCATTTCGTTCACCATCGATATAAGAAACTGACATCTTTATTTTTCCATTTTCGTGATACTCTAAATAATCACCATCATTTATATAATTTTTGTTCTTCCATTCTGCTTTTAAGGAACCACCTTCATAATATGATTTTCCAAATTCTTTATCATTTATTGAAGCAACTGTATTAGATGAAGGATGATATTCAATTACTTTCATTCCAAAGGAGCCATTTTCTGAATCTTTGAATTCCTCAATAAACTCTTCTTTAAGCAGACCACCATTGATACTATAACTTTTACGAATACCAACCTTCTCACCTTGGTGGTATTCATTTTCACTAATAATTGTATAAGTCAAATTACCTTCACCATCAAAGCCCTCATAGAATAATCTTTCCTTTCCATCAACATAATATTCGTTATTCTCACCAAGTGAAATAAATGAAAATGCTCTCCGTAATTTTCCACTTTTATAATATTCGCGATAGTATCCTCGATTACCTTCATTTATAAATTCAATTTCTATTCGACTATACTTTAACCAGTCGACAACATTTTCAGAATGAGTGATATTGTCTTTGATATAGAGATTTCGGGAAGCATAAAATTCAAATTCATCATTTAATTCAATTGGCAAGTCACAATAAATTATAATATCTAATTCCCTAGTTTCTCTGCTCATCTAATTTCACCTAAATTGTTTAATATAATTCAACTTTATAATTAATGTAGAAAAACATTTTATTCAGCTTTTTGAATCATAGTATCTAACAGCATGGCTTTTATCCGACCGCCCCATACAGTGATGCTGGATGGAAAAATCAGAGATTATATTTTTAACAAATTTATTTAATAGAACAACCTAACTTGCAATGCTTACTTTTTCCGTTTAACCCGAAATAATAATGCCGTACTGAAAACGCGGTTGGGTGGAAAAGATGGTTAAGAGTTAGTTAAACGATAGATATGCATTTGCTTTGCTTGCTCCTTCACAATTATAAGTACTCCATGTTACAACTCTTCGCTGACCAGGGAGGAGGTCATTTCCACCAACAGCATAAGTTTCATCAGTATTTACAATTTTACCAGTATTATCATAATATGTTATTTTTAGTTTTACAAAACTAACAGGAAGTTGCGCACCATTGTAAATTGTAGCTTTACCTTTAACTCTACCAGGTGAATAAATGGAATAGTCGGATTGCCAACTCCAAGATTCAATCAAAACTTTTTCTTTGAGTTCCTCAATAAGGAGGTAAACACCCATATCGGACTTGTTCAATTCAGAATATTTATCGAGAGCGACATATTTGTAAGAATCGATTATTTTTGAATCCTCATTAACAATAAAAATAGGATTTCTTTTTAATTCCGCCCCGAATGCATTTTTCGCTGTTCCTTCAACATAGACTAAAGTATTTTTATTATTTAATGGGTCGCCTTCACTTTTTGATATTTTCCAACTGTCTATTTTGTAATAGGAATTTTGAGATAACATACTGATATAAACATTATCAATAATTTCTGAGAGGATTCTTAAATCATCACTACTTGGATTTTCATTATTCATTACAGTGAGAAACTTTTCAACATTTTTCTTTGCTTCAGATTGGAATACTGACCCGATCGAGCCAATATTTAAATAGATTACAATAAGAAAAACTGCGATGGATAAGCCAATAAAAATTCCTTTTAGAATACTTTTCATTGATGGCCTCAAAAATATTTCAAAACGCTTAGCGTTGTTTTTAAGTCGCCGCCCAGAAAAGGGATTCGACTTTGAAAATCCAACGCCAATGATTTTCTAAATACTTTTTAATTGCTACCTAACAAGATAAGTAATTAACTTTTACAAAATAACTTTTTAACATCATAAATGCTGCAACGTTTAAAGCGGTCGGCTTGAGTCCACAATTTCAGCGTTGCCAAAATTAACTTTTTTAATGAACCAACTTGGTTTTTTGACCATATTCGCAAACTATTTATGTGGTTCATTAGCAGTTCTTTGTTATGTGTATGCTTTACTTATATTCATCTGTTACAAACCTTTCTGATTCGCTGATGCAAAATATCTTCTTCAAAAAAAATTTTAACAATTTGTTTCTTGCCAAAATATATGCATCATCTTTCCAATCTGATATTATTAAAAAATGAATTCTCTTGATATTTAAATCATTAAAAAAATATTTTTCTAAAGCTGATTTATGCTCTTTGATTTGAGTCTGTATCCACACACCTTGGAGTTGTTTAAAATAAGATTTTTCTAAAAATTTATTCTCAACACTTTTAAATAGGTCATTTGGATCAGGTGCAGGTGGATTAATGCTTTTTACATCTACAACCATATTAGGAGTTATTTCCTCTAAATGAGTTATTAGGCTTTTAATCCTATTTTTAACATCAAAAACAATGTTTATTCCTAAAATATTAACTCTCCAATCCAAAGTTTTGTTACCGATGCCATAACCTTGAACCTCAAAATATTTTTTAAATATTTTCCTAACACTTATTATTGGTCTCATCTCAAATAATACATCCGAATGTTTCGCTCTATCTTTTAATCTATTTATGTAATCTTGAAACTGATTTGTATTAAGGTTTCTGTAAGCAACTTTCATTACATTATATAAATTTATTACTAGAAAATGATTTGAAGTCCCAGTCCAAACATATTCCGATTTAAGATTATCTATTGGTAAACCAAAATAATATCTCCATTTATTTGTTAGTCTATCTAACCATACTGTAGTATCCTTTAACTCATCTGGCAGCAAGTTTTCAAGAGTATTAGCAAATTCTTTGGTTTGACCTTCATTTATTGCTAACTCTTGAAATACGTTAAGTAGCGTTGAATTTTGCCCAATCATTTCTTGAGGAATATTTTCTAATCCGGTTTCCATATTTTACTATTCTAAGCACATAACTATTAATCAAGCTGGCAAATATTAATACTAATCAAGATTTTAGAAATGCATAATCTTCAATTCTAAAATCCAAATGATTATGAACAAGATTATGGTAACCTACCACTATACTTACTCTTATAAAGATTGAGCGAACAAGTTTACAATTGTTATTTATACAAAAAATGCAGTATAAAAATCTATTAGGTAGAGATGAGAAGTATGGAAGTACTGAGAATAAACCGATAATAAAAAGTGAGATGAGAAAGTGATCCATAACAACCAAAATTGTTGGAACTAAAAATCAACTTAAGAAAAAGTTTGCAAATGTACACTAAAAAAATAAGGCAGATTACAGAACCCCACCTACACCAGTTTTTCGTCGGACAGTTCGAAAAAAAACAACTACGCCGGTTCAGGCTTCTTATCGAAATTGTTTTAGTTTATAATCAAGAAAAGATTCTTGACCTGTCCTGCGTAGTTCCGTTTTTTGGGGACAATCAATATTTTTCTTATAATAAATGTTTTCTGAGAAATTCTCGACCAGAATGACTTTTAAGATATTTTTCAAAAGCCAAAGCTTTGGATTTATCTGTAAAAGATATTGCGTTTTTTAGTTCCCATGGTTTGTAAAGCGATGTGTACGTTGATCCACCCTCGTTATGCTTCGGTACTCGAGTTTTTAGATTTGTTGTGTAACCGATGTAAATTTTATCTGCGTGATTAATACTTTGGAGTATATAAACGTAGTAATTCATGTTTGGTATCTCCTACCGGCTTCGTTAAAAAACAACTACGCCGGTTCAGGCTTCTTATCGAAATTGTTTTAGTTTATAGGTCAAGAAAAGATTTTTGACCTGTCAGGCGTAGTTCCGTTTTTTGGAACGATTAATATTCTACTTATAATAAATGTTTTCTGAGAAATGCTCGACCAGAATGACTTTTAAGATATTTTTCAAAAGCCAAAGCTTTTGATTTATCTTTAAAAGATATTGCGTTTTTTAGTTCCCATGGTTTGTAAAGCGATGTGTACGTTGATCCACCCTCGTTATGCTTCGGTACTCGAGTTTTTAGATTTGTTGTGTAACCGATGTAAATTTTATCTGCGTGATTAATACTTTGGAGTATATAAACGTAGTAATTCATGTTCCTATCTCCTACCGGCTTCGTTAAAAAACAACTACGCCGGTTCAGGCTTCTTACCGAAATTGTTTTAGTATATAAGTCAAGAAAAGATTCTTGACCTGTCAGGCGTAGTTCCGTTTTTTGGAACGAAGCCTGAGTGGAGGTGGCGGGAGTCGAACCCGCGTCCGAAGCTATTGATCAGAGAACTTCTACACACATAGTCTGTTTATTAAATTTCACTTAAGTAAAGCCGACAGACAGGCAATTACCCAAGCTAACTCGAAGAAAGTTTTGCCTCACCTATTCGAGTATTCGGTTTGGCTAGCACACCTAAACGGCGTTCATATAAGTCCCGATATGCTGAGACTTAAAGAACGGCTGCATAAGTTTTGGTTACGCAGCTAAAGCGTAATTATATTCGCCATTTAATATGTTTACCGTCGTTTAACGTGTCTACGGAGAACACGGTGCGCAGTTCAAAGAACACATAGCCCCGTCGAAGCCAATGTCACCCCCAATTTTTGTTTGGAATGAATTGAAGTTCCGTTAGGAAATCTTCCATTCAACATCGGGAGAGTTTCTGACAAAATTTTCATAACGGGCAAGAACAAATAAAAGATCAGAAAGACGATTCAAATATACGGAAATAAAATTACCGATATTCTCTTCTCTTGATAAAGTAATAACTTTTCTTTCGGCTCTGCGGCAGACTGTTCTTGCAGCGTGCAAGAATGCCGCTCCTTTTGTACCGCCGGGCAAAATGAATTGTTTCAATTCCGGAAGTTTATCATTATAGAAATCAATTTGATTTTCTGCTTTATCAATAAAATCTTGATTCACACGAGGTATTTTAAGATTCGGTTTATCAGTATTTAATGGAGACGCAAGATCAGAGCCGACGACAAAAAGATTAGATTGAATTGTTGTTAATGTATCAATCAGATCCATATCAACAATTTCTGTTAATGCTAATCCTATAAAAGTATTTGTTTCATCAACACTACCGTAAGCATCTATTCTCAAGTTATCTTTCCATACCCTCTTTCCCCCGAACAAAGAGGTCATTCCTTTATCACCGGTTTTTGTATATATTTTCATTCTTCTACCGGGAACTCACTTAAAATTATTCCCACCTTTTCATCATCAATTTTTATAAATAAATCATTAGAGGTGTCCATATATTTTTTTCTAACCAAAGCCAGACCAATTATTTTATTTTCTAATCCTTGTTCAACAGAAGTTACTTCTCCAACCTCAGTCCCGTCATTAGAAAAAATAGTTAACGGCAGTTTAATTTCTTGATCAGTTTTAAACACAACCCCTTTTAATTCTTTTTGAACTTTATCATAAGTATCCAACCGGGCAATTACTTCTTGACCGATATAGCAACCTTTCTTAAAGCTGACTTCGTGAATTAAATTTATTTCGTGTGGATTATATTTTGCGTTTATTTCATTTGGTGCAATTGGAATACCGTTAATTATTCTAAAATAATTAAAAGATTTATCGCCTATAAATTTCAGATCGAATGCACTTCTGTTTTCATAAAGAAACTTCACAAACGAAATTGTATCTTCAGAATTAACCATTATTATAAACTTATCTATAGAATCGTTTTCTTTAACTTTTGCTATATATGTTTTTATAGAATCCGTATCGCCAAGAATTATATTTCCGACATTAAGTTCATCAATTTTTTCTCCGCATAACATCGTCATAAAAGAATGAGATTGGGCGCCGTATATTTCAAAAAGAGAATAATCATTTGAGGTATCTTCAACGATTATGTCTTCCATTATAATGTACTTTTCAATCCAACTTTGTAATTTGTTGCTATCATCAGATTCACCGACAAGCAAATTATAATCTGCTATTCTCATTAAAGTAGTACGATCAATCAGTCTCCCCTTTTCATTTGTAAACAAAGTTTTCTGATGCTTAAATACACCGAGATTTTTCACATCATTAGTTGAAATTCTATGAAGGAAATCGAGCAATTCATTACCGGTTAATTTAAGTATTGCTTTACCAGCTAAACTTCTAACTCCAACGCCTTTATTAAGGGCACGGACTTCTTCTTCAAAAGAAGAAAACAATTTAATATTACCATTAGACCCCGGAATAGCTTCAGGGAAAATGCTTAAAAAAGTATTCTTTAAAATATGTGTTATATCAGTTGCGCTGTTCATTTAATCCTTTCAGTTAGTATTTTCTCCACCATCTTCTGTTTACATCTGTTATATAAAGTTGTCTTTGTTCACTCCAATAAAACGGGATTGAATCTCTAATTCTAATTCCCAAAGAATCTTCAAAAAATCTATACTCAAAATAATCGGGGAATTTATCATTATTCACATTTGCCATAGTTCTTTTATGAACAATACCAAGATATGTTTCCATTAAGTGTGGTTTCTTCTCGATTCCATCCACGAAAAAATAGTTATAACTTCGGTGACCGGAAATTATACCATCGGCAAAATTTAACTCAATGTATTGTGTATTTTTTGGGTTCCACTTTTTCATCGAGATACGGTTAAAACCACCGTGAATTGGTACTTCTGCTTCCCACATTTGTGTAAAATTATTATTCTCACAAATAAACAACGTTAAAAAGAAGAAGGCAGTTCCTAACTTTGTGCTGTCCAAATTTATATAACTTGATTCAAATCCGATGACATTCTTCGGTTCAATTATTCTTTCGCCTTCTTTGGATTTAGCGATGACGGCGAAAATATAATTTTTATCACCCTTGTAGTAAAACACGGCAGGACGCGGAACATTATAAGTAAATGTTCTATCAAACTGTACAAGGTATGTCCCTTGCGGAAAATCATTTATAATATGTTCTTCCAACGCAAGTGTATCACAAGGGAATCTATTGGCAGCTTGTTTCTCTTGTATCTCAAGGTTTGAGCGTCTTATCTCTTTATCCTTAGACGGTTCTTGATCGGCAGTTCTCTGTTCACCTTCTCCGGATTCACAAGCAGTAAAAAAGATAATCATACCGAAGAGCAATAAAAAATATCTTAATGTTTTCATCATCCCACCTATTAATTGTAGGTTATTTAATCTTTGCAAATTCATAAAAGAAATATGCTGATGCTAGAATACCTCTTTTAAAGTTATCTACGCTAAAATGTTCGTTAGGAGAATGAATATTATCAGTATCTAAACCTAATCCCATTAGAATAGTGGGGGCTTTGAGTTGTTTAGCGAATTCCACTACAATCGGAATTGATCCACCTTCTCTAGAAAAGACAGTTTCTTTTCCGAATGCTTTAGAAGAAGCCTTAGCCGCTGCTTTTACTGCCGGATGCTCAAGAGAAATAACAATCGGTAAACCGCCGTGTAAAGCGTTCACATTTACTTTAACACTTTTCGGTGCAATTTGTTTAAAATACTTTGTAAATAATTTTGCAATCGTTTTAGGATCTTGATTCGGAACGAGTCTCATACTGATCTTTGCATAAGCTTTTGAAGGAAGAACAGTTTTTGCACCTTCTTCGATATAACCGCCCCAAATCCCGTTACAATCCAAAGTTGGTCTACCCGATAATCTTTCCAATGTACTAAATCCTTTTTCGCCTGCCAATTCTTTTACACCGAGTTCCTTTGCAAACTTTGCATCGGAGAATTTTAATTTTTTGTAATTAGCTCTTTCTTGCGGCGTTAATTTTTGAACATCTTTATAAAAATCGGTTATAGTAATCTTACCGTTTTTATCAGTTAATTTTGAAATCATATCTGCGAGAACGTTGATAGGATTTGCAACTGCTCCTCCGAAAGAACCCGAGTGAAGATCACGGTTAGGACCAATCACTTCAACTTCCATGAAACATAAACCTCGTAAACCATAATTTATGGTCGGAACTCCCGGTTGATATATAGATGTATCGGAAATCATAACTGCGTCGCAACTTAAGAGCGACTGATTCCTTTTCAAAAATTTAGAAAGATTAGGGCTGCCGATTTCTTCTTCACCTTCAATAAGATATTTAATATTAACAGGTAAATTTGTGTTTGTTTTCTTAAAAGCTTCTACACTTTTTATATGAACAAAATTCTGTCCTTTGTTATCATTTGCACCGCGCGCCCAAATTTTACCATTTTTAATTACCGGTTCGAACGGGGGACTCTTCCAAAGATTCAGAGGATCAACCGGCTGTACGTCATAATGACCATAGATTAATACTGTGGGTAATTTTTTATCATGTATCAACTCACCAAAAACAAGAGGATGACCGGCAGTAGGAATAATTTTTACTTTCTTCATACCGGCAGATTTAAGTTGAGAAGCAACGTAATCGGCACATTTTTTCATGTCTTTTTTATGTTTAACCGAAGTACTAACACTTGGAATTCTTAAATAATCTTTAAGTTGCTCAAGATAATTATCTGAATTGGATTTAATATAATTAATAACTTTTTCCACGATTTCTCCTTATCAACTCTTCAATAAATGATTATATTTTGCCCTTTCAACCGAGGGATTTTATACTACTAAAAAATCTTGAAATTGTTTTCTAATTTACATTTATAATGCTATCCTTTCAAGGTAACTTTGCATATAATAAAAATTTATTAAGAATGCTTAATGTTTTGTAAATTTGTTCGTATGGTAAATAGAAGATGTTAATTGATAAATACATATTGAAAAATCATGCTTTGCCGTTTTTATTCTCAAGTTTTGTCTTGATGGCTGTATTGCTTTTACAATTCCTGATGAAATTTGCGGACAGGTTAGTTGGTAAAGGTTTGGATATAATAATTATTATAAAGCTAATTGCATTTAATTTAGCTTGGATGGTAGTATTAGTTGTGCCGATGGCTGTTTTAATAGCAACCTTAATGGCGTTCGGTAATTTAGCTCAGAATAATGAAGTCGCTGTCCTTAAAGCATCCGGTGTTAGTCTTTATAGAATGATGCTTGCACCCATGATAGCAACAATATTAGTGGGAGTGTTGCTAATTCAATTTAATAACTATGTATACCCGGAAGCAAATCATGCAGCTAAAATATTAATGCAGGATATTTCCAGGAAAAAGCCCACCCTTTCGTTAGTACCGGGAGTATTTTCACATGAAGTTCCAAATTATTCGATACTTGCAAGAGAAATAGAACGCGAATCAAATAAATTAAAAAACCTTACCATCTATGATAGGTCTACCCCAACCAAAACCAATATTGTTACTGCAAAAGAGGGTGTAATTTATTTTTCAAAAGATCAGAAGAAATTAATTCTTGATCTTAAAGATGGTGAGATACACGAATCACAAATTGCAAATCGTGCCGAGTACAGAATTTTAAAATTTGAAAAACATAAAATTTCTTTGCCGGGAGATGATTTCACATTTCAGCAAACAGGTCCCGGTGCACCCAGAGGAGATCGTGAACTTGGTGCACAGGCATTACTTGCCCTTGCCGATAGTGCCAGTGCATTTAGAAAAGAATACTTACTGGATTATTCACAGAAAATTCACGACACTTTTGTATCCGATAGCATAGCTCTCAAACAATTCTACGATGCTCGAATTTTAAAACCATCCGTAAACTTAGCAAAAGTAGAAAACGTAATCAGAAATTCTGAAAACAATATTAAAGCAAGTGTTTACAGAATTGAAGCCAACCTGAAAAGTATTAATCGATTTTGGGTAGAGATTCACAAAAAATATTCTCTTCCCTTTGCTTGTATTGTTTTCCTATTAATCGGAGCTCCGTTTGGTACGATGGTTCGTAAAGGCGGCTTTGGAATGGCTGCGGGTGTTTCTCTTTTCTTTTTTCTTATTTATTGGGCATTTTTAATTGGCGGAGAAAAATTAGCCGATAGAGGTTTCTTTTCACCGTTTTGGGGAATGTGGAGCGGTAATATTGTCTTTGGAATTTTTGGAATTTACTTAACAATTAAAGCCGCAAAAGAAAGAGTAACTCTTAATTTCGAATTCTTTAATAAATTTCTTCCTAAACAAATGCGTTCTATTAAAACAGGCGATGATCAGAAAAATTGATATATATATAGTAAAACAATTCTTGCAGACTATTCTTTTCGGACTGTTAGCTTTCCTAATTATTTTCTTAATAATCGATATGATGGAAAACCTTGATGATTTTATCGATCAAAATGTAGCCGGTGTTTTAGTCGTACAGTATTATATTGTGTTTATTCCCGAAATCCTGAGATTGATGCTGCCAATTGCAGTATTATTATCTGCACTATTTACTGTAGGTAAAATGGAAACCGCTAATGAGTTAACTGCAATTAAAGCAAGCGGAGTAAGTATATACAGATTTATGATACCTTTTATTATTACTGCACTTGGTATCAGCTTATTATCTATTTACTTTGGCGGATATATAGTGCCAATGGCAAATAAGCACAAAGTTTTTATTGAACAGAAACACATGAAGAAAGATTTGATCACTGTCGGGAATAATATATTTTTTTCCGACAGCGAAGAAAGAATAGTTACAATTTCTTTTTACGATGTTACAATTAATGAAGCGAACAGAATAAGTATTCAGGAATTCAGTGATACTAATCTAACAAAGATGATTGAAAGATTTGATGCAAATAAAATGAGATATGATTCGACTAATTCTGCATGGATATTATTAAACGGAATACACAGGCAATTTCAAGATTCAACAGAGAGTGCCGAATACTTCGAAGCAAAATCATTGAATTATCTGAATTTTCATCCGAAAGATGTTATTATGAAACAACGCAAAGCACAGGAAATGACGTTGGATGAACTAGATGAATTTGCTCAAAATTTACTTAGAGCCGGGAACGACCCTACAAGAACATTAATTGAATATCATTCCAGGATTGCTTTTGCATTTACAAGTTTTGTTGTTGTTCTTTTCGGTCTTCCGTTTTCGGTCAATAAAAGAAGAGGCGGAGTAGCTATTCAATTCGGAGTCAGTATTTTAATAACTTTTGTCTATTTAGTTTTATTGAAAATGATAGAAGCTTTTGGCAAGAATGGTGTTTTAGATCCCGTTTTAACAGCATGGTTTGCCAATATTCTCTTTTTTGTTGCAGCTATATATTATATTCTAAAAGCCAACAAGTAATTACTTTTCGGTTATATTATAAATTCCATCCCAATCAGCCGGCACATTTTTAATAAGTTCATTACATCTCTTCAGATATAACTCAGATACTGCGTCATTATTTAGCTTAAATTGAGATTCAAAATAAAGAATAGCTTTTTCGAAATTCCCTTTTTGATACTCGAGTAAACCTTGATCAAAATTTTCAAAATCCCAGTCAATATTTGATTGAACATCGGAAAGAAGTTCGTATACATCGGTCGCTTTCGATTTCCCTTTTACTCTTATTGTATCAAGTTTTCTTGTTACAAAATAATCTTTGATAATTTTATAGGTTACCTCACTTAAAATAATTGATGTGCCGTAAATTTTATTTACACCTTCTAACCGGGATGCTAAATTAACATTGTCACCCATTACAGTATAATCGAATCTTTTCTGCCCGCCGATATTCCCTACAACAACTTCACCCGTATTAATCCCAATTCTCATTTTAGTCGATGCTTCACCTTGATTCCACCTTTTGTTAAGCAACTCAAGTCTTTCTTTCATATCAAGTGCGGATCTACAGGCAAGGATTGCATGATCTTCAAATTCTACCGGTGCACCCCAAAATGCCATTACAGAATCGCCAAGATATTTATCTAAAGTTCCGTTAAATGTTAGTACCGATTCAGTCATTTCATCTAAAAATTCATTAATAAATGAAACTACTTCTTCTGCGGTTTTCCCTTCAGAAAATGAAGTAAAGCCCGCTATATCCGAAAATAAAACCGTTAAATTTTTCTTCTCTCCGCCCAACCTCAACTTATCCGGGTTAGCGATCAATTCGTTTACCAAATTACCAGATACATATTGGCTGAACATATTTTTCATCATTGTGCTCTGCTGTCTTTCTACAAAGAATTCATATACCGTGCTTCCGACATATCCGAATATTATTGCGAGCATTGGATCAATAACTGGAAGAATCAAGTTATCAGATTCAAAAAAATGTACTGATAATCTGAAGATGATAAAAAGCGTTAATAGAATTGAAATTACTATAGTTAATTCAATCAAAAATGCTTTTTTGGATTTAATCCTTTTTATAAAAGATGTTATAAAAAACAACACAAGAGTCAAGACAATAACGATAATAATTTCATGACTTCTTGATAAGGAATAAAGAAAATTTTGCTCTAAGAAATTTTGAATTGCATTAGCATGATATTCAACACCGTAAAGCAGATTATCGCCTTTGCGTTGACCCGGCGAAAATGAGACGGGTATAATATCTTTATCTTCCGGCATAGTAGAGCCGATCAATACTATTTTATCTTTGAATAAGCCGGAATATTTCAAACCGTAATCCGGGTTATCCCAGGTATTAATTTCTGTTTCAAAATCAATCTCATCAACGGTTAAAAATTCCGAATCATCGAGCACATCAATAAACTTAACACGCGGAAATTTTCCGTCTGCTCCGTAATAATTGACTAAAACCGTTGACTCTTCATATTCGGGAAGAAAAGTATTGTTATATAAAAAATGACCGTCTGATTTTACTGCTGTGTAGAAAGATTCATTCCCAAAATATTTATTAAGAACCGCGTAGGCAAAGGAGGGTATCTTTTTATTTTTTACTGCCGAATAAATATACGGAACATATCTTCGATAAACCCCGTCATTGTCCGAAACCGCTTGTACAATTCCGATAGAACTGTCAACACCGAAAAATATATTTGAAAAATTATCTTCGATACTTCTAATAATAGATCTATCACCTCTTCCTTCGAAAGCTGCTTCTGCATCAATATCAATTTTGCCGGCAACTACAACATTACGGTATTTTGAAATTGCTTCCTTTAGTTCACGGTCATTCTCTTCGGAAAATTTATCGGGGTTCGACATTATTAAATCAATTCCGATTGCCTTTACACCTGCTTTATTTAGATTTTCAATTATCTTCGCGAAGTATTTTCTAGGCCAAGGCCATGAATTATAAGGAGATGGAATTTGATCGTATGCCTCTTGCGTTATTTCGAGAATTATTACTTTTGCCGAATCTTTAAAATCGATTTCACCTCTTTCTTCAAATCTAAAATCGATTAATTTGTGTTCTAACTCCTTTAGAGGAGCAATAGGAATTACAAAATCTTGCGTAATAACTAATGCAAAAAAAGTTGTGATAAGAGCTGCCCATAATCTATTACGGGCAGCTTTTAATTGGATAGGTTTCATTTTATTACAAACTATAACGTGTAATTAAACCAATTATCGAGTTTGTACTAACATCGGGAATTCTATATAATCTAAGCTGAAGTGATAATGAAAAATTATCAATAACTTTGTAGTTAGCAACTAAATCAAGAGCCTGCCTTTCGAAGTCACCGAAACTAGGACTAACTGTTGCGGTTAGATCAAGTTTATTTTCAAGCAACAATAAACCAACACCAAAGTATACGGTAGAATATTCGTAAGGAAGTGCAGCGGATTCGCTTGTATAATAAGTTACACCGGAATGAGTTGTAAAATAATTATTCCATTCACTTCTTAAATTAAAAGAGAATGAGAAGTTACTTGTATTATTCTGTCTAAGTGAATTATCATCCCGCTTTGAAGTTGATAAATACAAATTAGCTTTATGCGGAATTTCCCATATAAAATTGTGAGAGATTTGGGCATAAAATTTATTTGTTCCATCATCAATTGCGGAAAAAAGATAAGTTGAATCCGTTATGCTCAAGTCATTTGAATTATCATACCTTGCAAAGCCTAAAGTAAAATTCGGTATACCTTCTCCTGGATAGATGGATATTGAAGAATTAATTGTTTGGAAAGTAGTCGTAGCATTTTTTGTTTCTTGTAAATTATCCTGTAATCTTTCATAGCCAAGAGATAGAAATACTTTGTTATTAAGCATTCGTATCCTATCAACAATGTTAAACCCGGCAACATCCGTTCTTAGAAAAGATTGACCGAAAGAAGTGTAATCATTACCCCTGTATATGTATTTAGCGCGTATATTATTGTTGAAATAATTTAGTCCCAATGAAGCTTCAGCTGCAAGCGAAGAGAGTTCTTCCGGATTCCAAGGACCGAAAAATTGGTTAATATCCATAAACTTTCCGAAGATTGACTTAAAGTTTTTCACAATATCAGGATCGATGTCAATTGGACCGTTACCTCCAAATACCGTATCGATTTGCGCATCGGAAAGTGTACCGGTAGAGATGTCCGAATTTTGGAAACTCATTGCAGCTTCACCTTTTATCTCGATTCTGCTATTATCAAATCTTAATCGTAAGTCAGTTCCAAGAACAAGATTTTCTTTCGGTTTCTTACCGAATTCGATTGAGCTTTTATCATCACCGCTTTTCAAAAGAGTTAGACCGAATTGGAAAGTTTCTCCGGCGTTAAAAGAAGGACGAATTGCCAGAAGATTTCGCGAGTATTCACCTAACGCAACTCTACCAAAGGGCTGCCCGTATTTCGATTGATCAATTTCGATTACATCACTTTGTAATAAAGCGCTAGTACTATCAACTGGATATGTCTGTAAAAGAGATCCTTCAATTTCTCTTGTGATTTCACCGTAGCTAGCTTGCAAGCTGAAAAACCCGAGATAAATACCGGCGTCAAACCCGCGAACTCTTTTTCCACTTAAGATCAATTCAGGGTAAGTCGGATAACTATCACCGAATGAAAGGTCAAACCAATCTGTACTAATTTTTGCGGAATATCGATTTTGCGGCTGCCTATAATTTTTTTCTTCCGATGTTGCATAAATTTTCGCATCAACTTTCAGGTCATTATAATTACCTTTAAATCTTGCATCAATGTTATTATACCATGTACTTTCATCATTAAAATTTTCGTTTCGAGTTTCTCCTTTTAGATCAATATTATAATTAAACTGATCTTCCATTGCTAAAAGATAACTACTGCTGACTAAAGTATAACTTCGAGTTTTTGTATTCTTAAGATTTCCGAGAGAATCATAAATCTCTATTTTTATTAATTGTTCTCTCATAGATATTTTTTCAGGATAATTAAACCCGCTGAATATTATTAAGTCTTCGGCAAATAGAGCATATTCAGTTATGTCTTCAAAACCTAAAAACAACTTTGTACTTTTGATGTGGATATCATCTTTTGCATTAATAAACGACAGAGTAATAAGTAACTCATCTTGAGCAACTTTCTCCCCGGGAGATGGCGTTAATATTAAAACACCATCGTCAAATTCAGTTCGTTCACTAATACTAATTCTTTCGGGAGGGGTCTGATCCGGGCTACCGAACGGATAAGTTCGTAATTCACCGTCAAGCATCGAAATTAATAAATAATATTCAATGGAAGGGGGTACAGCAAATTCAGCGGGAATTACACCAAAAGCTGCCGAACTTCTAATTTCCATTTCTCTTCTTGTAAATTCCGTTTCACCGAAAGTTTTAAAAGCAATAAAAACTGAATTGATTTCGGAAGCATTGAACAAATCAGCCCTAATTTCTATAGGTTGATTTGAAATTGCCTGTTTAATCTCAATTCTAGAGATAACGTCACTCGGTTGAGCAAACGTAATTAATGCAAAAGTTATGAATAAACTAAAATACCAAGGAAATGACCGCTCCTTAATCATTGCAGCCTCATATTAATTGTAAATTTTTAGTCTAAGTATTCCAGAAGAAATTCTTCGCCATTGTTTAATTTAATTCTGATTTTCTTTACGGTTTCTTTTTCCATAGCTTGAAATTGATTTTCATACTCACTACCGGCATCTTCAATTACTAATTCACCTGAAAGATCAATTTTTGCAAACTTACCTGCACCAACAGAACCTGAAGCTTTTGTACCTATAAGACTTTCAATATCAACTATTCCTTCCTTAACAAAAATCAGCATTGATCCATCTAAAGGAACTTCAAAAAAACCTTTTGTCCCACGTATCGAAGCTACACCCGTTGGTGTAGTAAACTTAAACTCGTCATCGCCTTGATCGGTAATTTCAAATCCTACTCTTCCTCTCTCAATAAAAGTGTTTTTGTTTAATTTGTTATCTTCTTTCGAACCATAAATAGTAACGATGGAATTTTCTC
The DNA here is from genome assembly GCA_020724265.1 of Melioribacter roseus. Lineage (GTDB taxonomy): Bacteria > Bacteroidota > Ignavibacteria > Ignavibacteriales > Melioribacteraceae > SURF-28. The sequence continues at coordinate 105,355 of DYHH01000008.1, forward strand.
TTACTCTAATTAAAGAATTATCCAAAAATTTTAAAAGTGCAAGTGAACGGCTACCGGTTCTAACCTCATCGCCGTCATAAACAACAGAACCAAGTTTTGCATTCCCCCAATTTTCTGTCTCAACAGCTTTATATTCAACTGTTTGAATAATTTTTGTGAGTACCCCAACTGATGTTGGACTTAGCGCATATAAGTTGAACACTAACAAAGCCGGTAATAATAGATACTTATTCATTTTCATTTTTCTCCCTAATCTTGTTCAATGTTCAAAATATTATCAGGATGTTGCCTTAGGTAGTTTAATAGATCTTGAATTTCCTGTGGAGAGAGATTAAGTCCTGTTTCCTCCCAACTAATATCAGTTATTTGAAGATTACCGCTAAGCAGTCTATCTAACAAATTACTACCCAAACCATCATAAAGAGATTGTAGTAATTGATTGATATTTTCTGTTGTCTCTTCTTGGAAAGGATTTGCAGGATCATCAAGATAGAAGTTAACAATATTACTTTCTATCATATCGGAAGGAGTACCACCAACAAGAAGAGCTGCAACTCTAAATACAATTTCTTGACCCGGTGTCCATTCTCTTGATAAAATAGTTCTTAAATCAATACTGTTAAGTACTCCAACCGGGACATTATCAATAACTGGTGAACCGGAATCAAGGGCATCTTCAAGAGATTGGGCTGCACTTTCTCTTACGTTTGCTTTAATTTCATAATACTGAATACCATTAAGTTCGGTCCACTCGGCATGTACGCCACCAATATTTTCAATTGAACCAGGTTGAGGAAGAATAATCGATAACGTCTGAGCAGGATTACTGAACTCATATGTTTTAGAATCAAAAGCCAATTGCTGATCATTAGCATCCAGCAAGTAAATGTCTAAGCGGTATTCACCGCTGGGTCGCCCCCTTCTTCTGTTTTCATCGATAAGGCTGCTATTTGTTTCTCCCCTCCCTAATTGAATAGTGTTGCCTAAATCCGTATTAAAGAAAGAACGCGCTTGGAAGACCCTCGTTCTGAAAGTTAACAACCAATCGAACCCGGAATCAGCATCCTTCTTCCAATAAATTTCACCGCGAACTTTGACTTCTCCCTGTTCGGGAGAGATTGTAACTGCGAATATCCTTGGAGCCCCGGATAAATCATTGGAGAAAATAAAAGGGGCAAAATCTCCTTCGGAAAATGAAGAGACTTGAAGATTGATTTGATAAGGTTGAGCAGAAACAAAGATTAACTTCGCGGAAATAAAAAGAAGAAATAATATTTTTTTCATATTTATACCCTGCGTTGTTTATGCAATATTTACTATTAAATATAATACAAAGTTTGTATTCTAAACTATGCTTACCGTCAATAAAAGCAAGGCATTAACAAATTAGTGAAATGGAAACAAAAAGACTACTGATAAATAGGAATTTACTTAAAATTAAAGCACATTAATCACGTTTAGTTAATTGTACTATCTTTATCAACATTTGTAAATCCGAACTGATGACCGGGTTGACCTTCTAATTTGATTTCACCAAATCTGCTTTCGAATTTATTTATATTATCCTGTAATGCTTTCATTAACATCTTTGCATGTTGCGGTGTAGTAATAATTCTTGATAATACTTTAGCTTTTGGAATTCCAGGAACAACTCTTGTAAAATCAAGAACAAATTCAGCGGGCGAATGTGTTATAATAGCCAAATTTGAGTATATGCCTTCAGCTTCCTTTTCACCAAGTTCAATTTTAAGTTGTTGTGTTTTCTTATCTTCTGGTTTATTCATAGTTCCTCCCATTATAAAAAAGCCCACACTCCAATTGGAAGTGTGGGCATAAATAAAAAAAAATTATTCTCTATCTGTTCTGGTCTGCCTTTTCAAAAGCTTCAATTGATTTCTCATTCATACCGAGATTTGCATAAACTCTGCCCAATAACTCCCAAATTTGTGCATCATTGGGATTCAATTCAAGATATCTTTCCAAATGTGGAAGTGACTTTTCAAATTTTTCTTTATAGGAATCATCCTCTGTACCTTCTTCAACGGCTTTATCTCGAATTTCCGTACCCCATTTAACATAAGTTGCAGCTAAGTTATAAACAGCGTTTGAATAAAGAGGATCAAGTTCAATTGCTTTTAAAAACTGTTCCTCGGCAATATCGAATTCACCTGCTTCAAGAAGAAGAACTCCGTAATTATACCTGTAATATTGATTATCCGGATCTACTTTTACACCTTCCTTAAATGATTCCATAGCAACATCAAGTTTATTGGCATTTATGTAAGCATTTGAAAGATATAAAAGAATTTCTTCGTTACCCGGGAAATCGACTCTACCTTTTTGCAGAACTTTTATTGCTTCATTGAATTTTTCCATTGCAGCAATACTGTCTTGAACATTATCGGTAGTTCTATAAGAACTCATCAATTGTTGACCTTCAGTGATATAAATTTCACCAAGCATAGAGTATGATTCTGCATTAGCTTGTCTGTCAACTAAAGATTTCAGCGGTTTAGCGGCTTCACTAATTCTTCCTGCATTAATATAAGCGAAAGCCAAATTTTTATAAGTATCTAGTGAATCCGGCTGAACTAAAATAGCATTTTCAAAACGTTCAATTGCTCTGTTAAAATACATCTGTGTTGAATCTTCACTTGTAACTTGAGCAGCTCTGTTGAATAGACCAACACCTTTGTTGAAATTATCAGCCCAGTGGTAATTTTTGTTTTCATTTATTTCTTGCTGGAATTTTTTGCTAACAGCAAGCGACTTATCAAAATACTCAATCATCTTATCGAATTCCCCTTCTTCACCATAAATAAATCCTAATAAGAATAATCCCTCATCACTCTTAGGATTCTTTTCAATTTCACGCATCAAAGCTTCTTTGGCTTTTTCATTATTATTTTGCTGCATGTATAACCTTGCACTGGTAATTTCAGTCGATGCACATTGGAAAGCTGCAAATCCGAATGTCATCGCTAAAAGACTTAAAATAATAACCAACCTTTTCATTCCTACTCCCGTTAATAATTAATTTATTTTTATAGGAGGTCAAATTACCAATTTGAGACCCGATAATCAAGATTTATTAATACATGCATTGTTAAGCAAAAGTTAAGTTTATTATAAAATTATACTTATATAAGAGCTAAAATCGATTTGTTTTAACCGGTTTTAATTGATTTTCGGACTCTAAAAGGATATTTTTGACCAAAAGGAATTTAAATATGAAAACTGAAGAAATAATAAATTCTGCCCCAAAAGTAATGCTTCATGATCATCTTGACGGTGGTTTACGTCCCGAATCAATTGTTGAATTAGCAAAAGATTATAAATATAAAAAACTTCCTACAACTGACCCCGGTGAACTAGCCGACTGGTTCCACCGAGGTGCAAACAAGGGAAATCTTGTTGAGTATTTACAAGGATTTGAACACACAATTGCACTTATGCAAACTAAAGACTCATTAAAGCGAATTGCTTTTGAGATGATGGAAGATATGGCTAATGACGGTGTTTGTTATGTTGAAACCCGCTTTGCACCGGTATTTCATACTGCAAAAGGATTACATTACGACGATGTAATTGAAGCGGTTTTGGAAGGATTAGAACTCGGAAAGGAAAAATACGGTGTAGGTTATGGACTTATTCTTTGCGGTATGCGAAACATGAAAGATACTTTGGAAATTGCAGAACTTGCTGTAAATTTTAGAAATAATGGAGTTGTAGGATTTGATTTAGCCGGAGAAGAAGGTGGTTATCCCCCGAAGAAACATATCGAAGCATTTCAGTTTATTAAGAGAGCAAACTTTTTTATTACTATTCATGCTGGTGAAGCCTTTGGAAAGGAATCAATTTGGCAAGCAATTCAATTTTGCGGGGCACACAGAATCGGTCATGCTACAAGATTAACAGAAGATATTGCATTTGACAAAGAAGGTAATATAGTTTCACTTGGCGACTTAGCACAATATGTTTTAGATACTCGTTTACCTCTTGAAATATGTTTGCTTAGCAATGTTCATACCGGAGCAGTTGATAAGTTAGAAAATCATCCTTTTATTAAATTATTTAGACAAAAGTTCAGAGTTTTTCTTAATACCGATGACAGGTTAATGAGTGATACAACTTTAACAAAAGAGTATCTAACCGCCGCAGAATTGTTTGATATTAGTCTCGATGAAATCGAAAAATTAAATATCAATGCTATGAAATCTGCCTTCATACCTTACAACGAAAGGTTGAAGTACATTTACGATGTTATTAAACCGGGTTATCAACAAATTAGAGAAAAACTTCTGTCCTTGAAAGAATAAATTATGGCAAAAAAACTATTCAAGAATTACAATTATTCTTTTGATGCAAACGAAAGAAAATTATTAACCACTTTTTGCAAGCAGATATTAAATCAAGTTTCTTCGGATGATAAACTTTATCGAGAAGCCAAGGTATTTCAATCAATTTTTGATAAACTTAAAGAAGGCAACGAAGAAATAAAACTCACAAAAGACGAATCAACAAAACTATCTCTTTATTTAAAAGAGAATTCCAAGAATATCGAAAAACAAATCGATAAAAGTTGGTTTATCAAAAAGTGGCTGCTTAAATCAATGCATAAACAATACACAAGTATTCTCGTAAATCATTTTAGTGATTGAAATGGAAAATAAAATTCAAGAAATAAGATCACCTCGCGGAACAAATCTAACTTGCAAAGGTTGGATTCAAGAAGCCGCTATGCGCATGCTTATGAATAATTTGGACCCCGATAATGCCGAGAAGCCGGATGAACTTATCGTTTACGGAGGCTCCGGAAAAGCTGCAAGAAATTGGGAAAGTTATGATGCGATAATTTCTTCTCTTAAAAATTTAGAGAATGATGAAACACTGCTTGTACAATCTGGTAAACCGGTTGCAATCTTCAAAACACATACCGATGCACCCCGTGTAATTATCTCTAATTCTATGCTTGTACCGGACTGGGCAAATTGGGATGAATTTCGTCGCCTCGAAAATCTTGGCTTAACCATGTATGGTCAAATGACAGCAGGAAGCTGGATTTACATCGGTACACAAGGAATCTTACAAGGTACTTATGAAACATTTGCAGCTTGCGCAAATCAACACTTTGACGGAACACTTGAAGGTAAATTTTTATTAACAGCCGGATTAGGCGGAATGGGAGGCGCTCAACCGTTAGCCGCTACAATGAACGGTGCTGCATTTTTAGGAATTGATGTAGATGAAAAAAGAATTCAAAAAAGAATTGACACCGGTTATATCGATGTTCTCAGCTACGATCTAGATGAAGCGTTAAAATTAGTTCTTGATGCTAAAGAAAATAAGAATGCATTATCGGTAGGTTTGGTTGGAAATGCCGGCGATATTCTCCCGGCTATTTTAGGAAGAGGAATTATACCGGATGTTCTAACAGATCAAACCTCCGCTCATGATACTTTAAACGGATATATCCCAATGGGAATGAGTTTTGAAGAAGCTTTAAAATTAAGAGCTGCAGAACCCGATGAATATATTAGTAAAGCCCGTTCAACAATAGTTAGACATGTAAAAGCTATGCTGGATTTTCAGAAGAAAGGTGCCGTTACTTTTGATTACGGAAACAACATTAGAGGAGAAGCAAAAGAAAACGGTGTGATTAATGCATTTGATATTCCCGGTTTTGTACCCGAATATATTCGTCCGTTATTCTGTGATGGAAAAGGTCCATTTAGATGGGCAGCTTTATCCGGTGACCCTAATGATATTTATGAAACCGATAAAGCGGTAATCGAAACATTTCCTGAAGATGAAGCTTTAGTAAGATGGATAAAATTGGCTCGGGAAAAAGTTCACTTCCAGGGGTTGCCGACAAGAATTTGCTGGTTGGGATACGGTGATAGGGCTAAAATGGGTAAAATATTCAATGATTTGGTAGCCAGCGGCAAAGTAAAAGCTCCTATTGTTATTGGAAGAGATCACTTAGATTGCGGTTCTGTTGCATCACCTTACAGAGAAACAGAGGCGATGATAGACGGCAGTGATGCAATTGCTGATTGGCCTATTTTAAATGCATTACTAAACGCAGTTGGCGGGGCAAGTTGGGTATCGGTTCATCACGGCGGTGGCGTCGGAATAGGTAAATCGATTCATGCCGGTATGGTGATTGTGGCAGACGGAACAAAAGAAGCAGAAAAAAGATTAGAACGCGTTTTAACTTACGATCCCGGTATGGGGATTATTCGTCATTCTGATGCAGGTTATGAAAGAGCTATCGAGAATGCAAATAAATTTGGTATAAACATACCAATGATGAAATAAAATCAAACTTTAACAAGAGGTTGAAATGAGTGAGAAGATGAAAGTATTAATTGCCGACAAATTACCGGATCAATATGTTCAAAAACTTCGTGATCATGATCTCGAAGTTATTTATGAACCAAAACTCGGAGAAAATGATTTACCTAAAGCAGCAGAAGATGTTGACATAATTGTAGTCAGATCTACTGTCGTGAATGCAGAAACAATAGAGAAATCAAAAAAATTAAATCTTATAATTAGAGCAGGTGCCGGGTATAACAATATTAATGTTGCTGCCGCTAATAAAAAAGGTGTTTATGTCGCCAATTGTCCAGGTAAAAATGCAATAGCAGTTGCAGAGTTAGCTATGGGATTAATGATTGCACTCGATAGACAAATACCGGATAATGTTAGTGATTTCAAAGCAGGTAAATGGAATAAAGCCGCATATTCAAAAGGAAAAGGATTATTCGGAAAAACAATTGCAATAGTTGGCTTAGGAAATATCGGTAAAGAAGTTGCTATACGTGCACGTGCATTTGGTATGAATGTATACGGAAAAGATATTTCCAGAATCGAAGGAGTAGAATACAAAGACTTTTCAGAATTTGATCAAGTTCTTCCATTAGCCGATGTGGTTTCTCTTCACTTACCGTTAACATCAAGTACAAAAGGACTTTTCAACGAAAAGATGTTTTCTTATATGAAAGACGGAGCATTTTTTATTAATACTTCACGACCCGGGGTTGTTAATGAAGATGCACTAATTAAAGCTGTAAAAGAAAAAGGAATTAGAGCCGGGCTTGATGTTTTCGCTGATGAACCGGAAAGTAAAACCGGGGAAGTAAAATCCAAATTACAAGATGTAGAAGGTATCTATGTAACACATCACATAGGAGCATCAACCGAGCAAGCTCAAAATGCCGTTGCAGAAGAGGCTGTTAATATTATTTTAGATTTCATTAACAGCGGCGTAATAAGCCACTGGGTAAACAGAGCTAGAATTACCGATGCACATTACCAGTTGGTTGTTAAACACTATGACAAACCGGGCGTTCTCGCATCCATAATGGACGTACTGCGACAAGGTGATATAAACATTGAAGAGGTTGAAAATATTATTTTTGAAGGTGGTATTGTTGCTTGCTGTACTATGAAATTAAAAATTGCTGCCACAAATGAAATGCTTACTGCAATCAGAACCAATCCTAATGTACTTACAGTATCTCACACTGCAATTTAATTTAGATTTCATTAACCTTCGAGGTCACTTGTTTTGAGACCTCGAAGGTTCCCGTTTTTTGCGAATTTTTTAAACAAATCTTATATCGATAATTTCTTCGAAAATACCTTTGTAGAAAGGAAGTTTTATTAACTCGTAAAGAGCCTCTTTTTCATTTTCGGTGATTTCATAATATACCGAGTTTAGTTCGGCAACAATTGAATCATAGAGGTTTTCTCTCAAATCAATTTTTGAAAGATATTTTTCTATGTTGTCTTCAATTTTCTTATCCAGAGAAGGAAGCGTATTCTCAAGTTCAATTATATTCCCTTGATTTTTTGAAGCAATTACAAAATTTACATAAGGATAATCAATAAGAGAAGAAATTTGATCGGCAAAGCTCATTCCTTTATCTATCGGATTAAAATCTAAATTTTCATTCCCGACTACAATGTAATTTCTATTTCCAAAATCAACCGGGTTCGTATCTAAAACAATATTAACATCTTGAGCATATTTTTCGGTGAATAAAATTTTACTCAAAATAATTTCATTAGTAGATACATCTCCCCTTAAGAACAAATCATTAAACGATAGCTGTTCCGGCTCAAAATAAATATAGGTGTTTGATAACACTCCATCGAATGAAATTCCGAGCTTTGATGATACAAATAAATCCTTGTGTTTGTATATATCCATTGAAGGCATCAATCCGGCGGCATTAGAATCTTTTTCAAGTTCATTACAAATTACCGAAGAAGGTTTTACTTCAATATTTTTTTTTAATTCATCAGGTAAAGACATCGCAAAAAGGGCAGAATAAATATTTTGTGGAATTATTAATTTCATAGCAGTTTTTTATCTATTGCTTAAATAATTATGAATAATCACAACTGTAAAATTATTAAAATGGATTGACAAATACAGAATTTCTGAGAATTTGCACCTAACTTACAACCTTCTCAACATGTTAACATGGTATTGTCTTATAATTTTGTTTACACTTTTACAATCATGGTATGATAAAAATTGTTTTATTAAGATTAAATATGTACATATACTCTCGAAATACCTATTTTGAATTATTAGAAAAAATTATATTCTAAATCGTGCTGTGCATTTATTAGCACTTATTCTCATATTGGGGTCACGGAATGCTGTTACATATACATAAATTAAATTTAATATTACTCTTCTTCTTATTCTCTAATACCTGCTGGGGATTAAATAGCATTTCACTAAATCATAACCCAAAAAATAAAAATAATTTTTTTATTGAAAACAAGGGTCAATGGAATGATGACGTTCTATTTTTAGCTCATATGGTTGAATTAAATGTTTGGATAACAAAAAAAGGAGTTATTTATGATTATTATAAAATTGAGAACGGATTTTCACACGATGAATTAAACGATCAAAATCCCTATAGAAATTCTAAAAATGATTTATATAAGAAGACGTTATTAGGTCATAGGGTTAGAATTACATTTTTAAATGCAAACAATCATCCTGAAGTTGTTACAAAACAAAATAATAATGGTTACTATAATTACTTTTTAGGAAATAATTCTCAAGAATGGTTTACATCCGTTCAATTACTTGATGAAATTATCTTGAAGGATATTAATGAAGGAATCAATATCCGCTACTACTTTGAAGATGAATTTATCAGATACGACTTAATAATAGAACCAAAAGCAAATATTACAGAATTTGAATTTGAAATCGATGGTGATAATGGACTCCAAATTAACGAGAAGGGAGAATTATTAATTAAAACTTGTTTTGGAGTAGTAAAACACGGGAAGTTATATTCTTATCAAATAATTGAAGATATTCATCATGAAGTAAATTGTAAATTTGAAAAAACACTTCTCGGAAGAATTAGAATAATTTTAGATAATTACGATAAAAACCAGGAGTTAATCGTTGATCCACTAGTTTATTCAACTTTTCTGGGCGGCAGCAACAGGAATATAGGCAAAGCTCATGCAATTGATAATGCGGGTAATGTATATATTACCGGCACTACATGGTCGGATAATTTTCCAACTACAGTTGGAGCATATCAAACCAATATCGGGGGTGATAGAGATGTTTTTGTGACAAAATTAAGTCCAGACGGAGAAAGACTTTTATTTTCATCCTTCATTGGTGGCAGTAATGGAGACAACGGAAATGCACTAATTATTGACGAACACGAAAATATTTATATAACCGGTCACACCGGATCGAGTAATTTCCCTACTACTACAAATACCTTGCAACCAAATTTTGCTGGAGTCTATTTTGATGCTTTTATAACCAAACTTAATCCAACTGGTAACGAATTATTATACTCTTCATTTTGGGGTGGTAGTGATTCTGATTATGGGATTTCAATTTCAATGGATTCTGAAGGATTTATCTATCTAATAGGAGAAACATATTCAGAAAACTTCCATACTTCGGAACAAGCTTATCAAAAAAGTTTTGGCGGTTATTATGATGCATTTATTACCAAAATAAATTTAACGGATAATGAATTAGTTTATTCAACCTTTCTTGGAGGAAATAGTTGGGATTCAGGGAACTCAATTGTAATAGATAAACAAGGAAATGCATATCTAACAGGTTTTACTAAGTCTGAAAACTTTCCTACAACAACAAATGCAGTTCAAAAAGACTTTGGAGGTTACTCTGATGCGTTTGTAACAATTCTAAATTCATTAGGCAGTGAAGTTATTTATTCAACATTTCTCGGTGGTAATTTTAAAGACTATGGACATTCAATTACTCTTGATGAACAAGGAAGTGTTTATGTAGCAGGCTATACTCTATCAGATGATTTTCCTTCTACTAATTCTGCGTTTCAAAATAGTTTTGGTGGAGGTGATTTCTTTGATGCATTTATTGTTAAACTTACTTCCGGTGGAGAGGAATTAGCATTTTCCACTTTTCTTGGTGGAAATGACTACGACTATGCTAATTCAATAATTACGGATAATCAAAGTAATGTTATTGTTACTGGATATACTAAATCAGAAAATTTCCCTGTAACAAATGATGCATACCAGAAAAGTCTTGCTAGTATTGAACATTACGATGTTTTCGTTACAATACTAAATCCAACAGGAAGTGATTTAATATACTCAACTTTATTGGGAGGGAATAAATCAGATTATGGTCGTTCAATTAAATTAGATAATTACGGAAATTTGTATGTAGTTGGAGATACTTACTCAGAAGATTTCCCAACTACATCCAGTGCTTTTCAAAATACTTTTAACGGCAGCTTTTACAATGCCTTTATAACAAAACTAAGTAAAACAGTTTCAAATATTGGCTATGAATATTTTATTATAACAACATATGATTTATTGCAACAAAATTATCCTAATCCTTTCAACCCCTCCACTAAAATTAAATATCAATTGAAAACTAACTCCAGTGTTACTATTACTTTATATAATATTACCGGTGAAAAAATTGCCTTGTTGGTTGATGAGAAAAATAGTGTTGGATTTCATTCAATTGAGATAGATGCTACCAAACTTCAATTGTCGTCGGGAGTATATATTTATCAAATTATTGCTTTGGGGTCTAACGGAAAGATTTTCACTGATTCAAAAAAGATGTTACTTATTAAGTAGTATCGAGATTATATCTGTACCAACTCTATAAACCATATTTAAAATAAAAAAGCCGCTAACGATTTAGCGGCTTAAAACAAACATAAATACTACTGAACGTTTTTATCTTTGATTCTAGCTGCCTTACCGGAAAGATTGCGTAAGTAGTATAATTTAGCTCTTCTAACTTTCCCCTCTTTAACTACATCAATCTTTGCAATTTTGGGAGAATTATAGTTGAAAATTCTTTCAACACCAACGCCGCTGGAAATTTTTCTAACGGTAAAAGTTTTGTCTGATGCACTGCCTCTAATACTGATGACATCACCTTCAAAAGGCTGTATTCTTTCCTTATCGCCTTCAATTACACGAACATGAACGCGAATTCTGTCTCCGGTTTTAAAGCCCGGGAAATCAGTTCTTAACTGTTCTTTTAGTATTTCTTGTATCTTATCCATAATCACTCCGAAGAATTATTTTTTTTCCATTTATCTGTCAATAATTTTGATTGAGTTTCCTTCCACTGATTTATTTTAGCAAAGTTACCGCTTAATAAAACATCGGGAACTTTCATTCCTTTATATTCAGCCGGGCGAGTGTAAAAAGGTGCTTCCAAAGTTTCACCATCCATAAGTGAATCATTCAGTGCCGATTCGCTGTCATTCAACACACCCGGGATTAATCTTACAACCGAATCAATTATTATTAATGCTGGTAATTCCCCGCCACTTAAAACAAAATCACCGATTGAGAATTCATCGGTAGCAAATGCTTCTCTTACCCTGTCATCGATTCCTTTATAATGACCGGCAATTAATAAAATATTTTTTGCCAGCGATAATTGATTCGCAATTTTCTGAGAGTATCTTTTCCCCTTGGGAGAAGTAAAAATTATATGATTATACTCTCTTTTACTTTTTAATTTTTCAATACATTCAAAGAACGGTTCTGGTTTAAGCAGCATTCCGGGACCACCGCCGAACGGTTTATCATCAATCTGCTTATGTTTGTCATAGGCGTAATCTCTTAGATTATGGATATGAATTTCTGCAAGGTTTCTTTCTTGTGCACGTTTAATAATACTAAAACTTATAGGGCTTACAAGAAGATCTGGCACAGCAGATATAATATCGAATCTAATCATAATTTAAATCGATGTCCGGGTTTAAGAAAATAGTTTTATTTTTCCAATCAATGCGAGCGATAAATTCTTTTACTGCCGGTATTAAAATTTCCTTATTACTTTCAGTATTTATCACAAGTACGTCATTGCCTGGATAGCTTTCTATATTAACCAAAATACCAAAGAACTCAACACCTCTAAAAACTTTTTCACCAATCAACTGACGAAAAAATAATTTATCCTCTAATTCCTTATTAAGATTTGAGGAGTCGATAAAAACTTTTTTCCCAATAAGGAAATCAACATCGTCAATTGAATCAAAATTCTTGAATTTAACAACCGGTTGATCACCTGAGAAATAAAAGTCCTCGATGAAAAACTTACGCTTATCACCAAAGACTTCAATAAAAACAAACGGCAACTTGAGAAATACTTCAGAAAAATCAGTAAAACTCTTAAGGTTAAGAAAACCCTCTTTATTAACAGTTGACTTAAGCTGAGCTACTAAAAAAAAATCTTTAGGTTTCACAACCCAATTAATCAAGAATTTTTAGAATTGCTCTCTTTCCATCTTTAGCCGCAATTGCAGTGAGTAAAGTTCTCATTGCTTGAGCAGTTTTACCCTGTTTTCCGATCACTTTGCCGACATCGTCTTGACCTACTTTAAGTGTCAACTCGATAGTTTTTTCATCTGGGGATGCTTCTTCAATTGAAACATTATCCGGACTATCGACCAAGTGTTTTGCAATGAATTCAATAAATTCCTTCATAGGAATACCTTAAGATTATTAGACAATAAATTGTCTTTGCCCAAAAAGGCAAAGAGAAAATTATTCTTTAGAATTCTCTTCAGATTTCTCTTGCTTTTCTTCAATCACAACATCCGATTCTGCTTTTTCATCGCTTTCTTCGGCGACAGCAGATTTTACTTCTTCCGTTTTAACTTCCGCAGGTTCATCTTTCTTTTTATCTTTTGCTTTTTCTGCAGTAGTTTTGGCTTTTTCAGCTTTCACTTTTGTTGCAGATAAGCGGGCTTCACGTTGCTTTAACCATTCTTCCATCTTTTTTGCAATTTCTTCTTCGCTCAATCCCTGCTTCATCAAATCTCTTTTATAAAGAATTCCTTCAGCTGAAAGAAGATTTTTAACAGTAGTAGTAGGCTGAGCGCCAACACCTAACCAATATAATGCTCTTTCTTCATTGATTTCAACAGTACTTGGTTCAGTTTTAGGGTTATATAAACCAAAAGATTCAATAAATCTTCCGTCTCTAGGTGAACGGGAATCTGCAGCAACTAGTTTATAAACAGGTTGACGTTTTTTCCCCATTCTTCGTAATCTTAACTTAACTGCCAAATTTAATACTCCTCTTAAATTGATTTACATATATTATTAATTAAAACTCATATTTCCGAATTTACTTAACATCTTTTTACCGCCTTTAGAACTAAACATCTTCATCATTTTCTGCATCTCTTTGAATTGCTTTAGCAACCTATTAACATCTTGTATAGAGTTTCCGCTTCCAACCGCAATTCTTTTTCGACGGCTTCCATTGAGAACTTTAGGATTCTTTCTCTCAAGTTTAGTCATTGATTGAATAATCGATTCTACTTTTAAAATTTGCTTATCATCAATATCAGCATTCTTAATCGATTTATTCATACCCGGAATCATTCCTAAAATTGATTGCATAGATCCCATTTTTTTCAGCATCTTAATCTGCTTAAGGAAATCCTCAAAGTCAAATTGATTCGAGAGTAATTTTTTTTCTAAGTCTTCTGCTTCTAATTGATCAATATTCTCTTGAGCCTTTTCAACAAAAGAAACAATATCACCTTTTCCTAAAATTCTCGAAGCAAGTCTCTCAGGATAAAATTTTTCAATAGAATCTAATTTTTCACCGAGACTTATAAATTTAACGGGTTTATTAACAACCGCTTTAATTGAGAGAGCACAACCTCCTCTCGAATCTCCATCAAGTTTTGTAAGAACAATTCCATCAAAATCAACACGGTCGTGAAATGCTTTAGCTGAATTAACTGCATCTTGACCGGTCATTGAATCAACTACAAATAAAGTTTCGGATGGTTGAACTTTAGCTTTAATTGCAGTTACTTCATCCATTAATTTTTCATCAATATGCAAACGACCGGCAGTATCAATAATAACTGTATTTGCATCATTCTCTTTTGCATACTTAACAGCTTGAGACGATATTTCTACTGCATCCTTACTTCCGGAAATTGAAAATACCGGAATATTAATTCTTTCACCAAGTTGCTTTAATTGTTCAATAGCTGCGGGTCTATATATATCCGCTGCGGCTAAAACAACTTTTCTATTCTTAGTAGTAAGATACTTTGCCAACTTGGCACTGAAAGTCGTCTTACCTGAACCTTGTAATCCAACTAAAAGAATAACAGTAACACCGGAAGGGTTTAGTTTAATTTCTTGATTTTTGCCTCCCATTAATTCAGTCAACTCATCATGAAAGATTTTTGTGAGAAGTTGACCGGGAGTAACGGAAGCAAGAACTTCTTTACCCATGGCTTTCTGCTTTACATCATCAATTAGTTGTTTAGCAACTTTGTAATTCACATCAGCATCTAAAAGAACACGCCTGATTTCTCTAAGAGTATCAGAAACATTATTTTCAGAAATTCTACCTTGACCGGTAACCTTCTTTAATGCTTTATCAAGTTTTTGGCTTATATCATCAAACATAGTCTAATCGGGTAAAGATACAAATTTAACAAGTCTTTTCAAATATCAATATATTAAGCATCCTTCAAGGCATTGGCACCGGAAACAATTTCCGAAATTTCCGTTGTAATCGCTGCTTGTCTTTCTTTATTATAAAGAATATTTAATGTACGAATCATTTCTTTAGCATTTTCAGTAGCCATATCCATGGCTGTCATTCTTGCACCTAGTTCTGCAGCATAAGAGTCTAATAACGACGTCCACACTTGAGCTTTTAAGTGTCTAGGAAGCAATGAATCAATTATTGATTTTTTATCAGGTTCAAAAATAAAATCAACAGTTTTAAGTTGTTCCAGGTGTTCATTCGATTCACTTTCAAATCGGGAAATAGGTAAAATTTGTTTATGAATTGTTACTTGCTGAATAACCGACTTAAATTCATTATAAACAACAATTACTTTATCGTATTCCCTATTTAAAAATTTCTGTTTCAATTCAGTTGTCAAAGTTGAAGCGAATTCGAAATTAAGATCAGAAAAAATGCCGGGGTATGAACCGGTTAATTTATAATCTCTTTTCTTAAAATGATCTACACCCTTTTTACCAACACAGTATAAAGATAATTTTCCATTAGATTTAAGGTGGTCATACTTTTCATTTATCAATTCTTCGACCGAACGAATAACGTTCATATTAAAACTACCGCATAAACCTCTATCCGAAGTAACCACAACAATCGCAATACTTTCAACTTCTCTTTCTTCAAAGAGAGGATTTGCGCTTCCCTTTTCAATAGCAATTAAATTTGATAATACCTCGGCAATTTTTCTTGAGTACGGACGAGCATTGATGATGTTCTCCTGGGCACGACGTAATCTAGCCGCAGAAACCATTTTCATAGCCTTAGTAATTTGCTGGGTGTTCGTAACACCTTTAATTCTACTTTTTATGTCGCGTAATGTTGCCATAAATAATTATTAAGAATTACTCACTCTTTTTAAATTTTCCTACAAATTCTTCCGCAGCTTGTTTAAGTTTAGTAACCGTATCGTCATTTAACTGTTTTGATTCTCTAATATCTTTAAGAATATCGGCATATTTAAGGTCAACATACTCCAAAAATTCTTTTTCAAATCTTTTAACATCTTTAACCGGAGCTGATTCCAAATAATCATTGGTTCCGACAAATACACTAACAACTTGTTTCTCAACAGGTATTGGCTGATATTGACCTTGTTTAAGCAATTCAACTAACCTTGCACCTTTAGCAAGCGTTCTTTGAGTTGCTTTATCCAAATCAGAACCGAATTTTGCAAAGGCTTCCAATTCTCTATACTGAGCCAAATCCAATTTAAGTGAACCTGCAACTTTTTTCATAGCTTTAATCTGAGCATTACCGCCAACACGAGAAACAGAAATACCAACGTTGATAGCAGGTCTTACACCGGCATTAAATAAGTTTGGTTCAAGATAAATCTGACCATCGGTAATAGAGATAACGTTAGTAGGAATATAAGCAGAAACGTCACCTTGTTGAGTTTCAATGATTGGCAATGCAGTAAGACTTCCGCCGCCTAATTTATCACTTAATTTTGAAGCTCGTTCAAGTAATCTTGAGTGTAAATAAAATACATCACCGGGATAAGCTTCGCGTCCAGGAGGTCTTCTCAACAATAAAGATAATTCTCTGTAAGCGGCAGCTTGTTTTGAAAGATCATCATAAATAACCAGAGCATGTTTACCATTATCTCTAAAATATTCTCCCAAGGTTGCACCGGCATAAGGGGCAATATATTGCTGAGGTGCAGGTACCGAAGCAGGTGCTGCAACGACAGTAGTGTAATCCAAAGCACCATGTTCTTCTAATTTAGAAACAACTTGAGCAATAGTAGAATTCTTTTGTCCAATTGCTACATAAATACAATAAACAGGTTTAACGCCAATAGCTTTAGCTTCTTCGGAATGTGTAAACTTTTGATTGATTATTGTATCGATGGCAACAGCGGTTTTACCTGTTTGTCTATCACCAATAATTAATTCTCTTTGACCTCTACCGATCGGTATCATAGCATCAATAGCAGTAATACCGGTTTGCAACGGTTCTTTTACAGGTTGACGGGCAACAACACCAAGAGCTTTTCTCTCAATAGGCATATATTTTACTGTCGGCACTTCACCTTTACCGTCAACGGGTTCGCCGAGAGGATTTACAACTCTGCCAAGCATTTTATCGCCAACAGGAAAAGACGCAACACGTTTAGTTCTTTTTACGGAATCACCTTCTTTAATTTTATCACTTTCACCAAACAAAACACAACCAACGCTGTCTTCCTCGAGGTTAAGAACCATTCCCATAACGCCATTAGGAAATTCAACCAATTCACTTGCCATCACTTCAGTCAAGCCGTAAACTCTAGCGATACCATCACCAACTTGAAGTACAGTTCCAACGTCATAAATATCAACTTCACTATCAAAGCCAGCCAATTGTTTTCTTAATACTGATGAAACTTCTTCCGGTTTTACTGCTGCCATTTTATTTCCCTTAAGATTTTCCTTTTTAATTAACTAATGTTTGATCAGCTTTTACCAATCTTTTTCTAAGTAATTTAAGCTGTTGAACAACCGAGGCATCCAACATCTTATCTTTTAATCGAACAAGAAATCCGCCTATTAAAGCGGGGTCAACATCAAAAGTTATTCTAACATTTTTATTTGAATAACTTTCCAAACTTTTTTTAAATATTTTTTTCTCCGCATCAGAAAGTTCAATCGCCGTTGAAACATTTGCCGGAATTATATTCATTTTCTCATCACGAAGTTCAAGACATCTTTGAATAATTTCGAATAAAATATCTTCTCTATTCTTCTTAACAATAAAATCGAGGAAGTTTGCACTTTCCTTATCAATCTTTGAACCGAACAATTCATTAAGAATACTTTTCTTTTTTGCTTCATTAATTACCGGACTTTTCAACGCAACTCTCAATTCTTTGGAACTCTCAAGTGTATCATAAATTAGTTGAAGATCTTTGCTTACCGTATCAAACTTATTAGAATTTTCTACCTGTTTAAGCAATGCACTTGCGTATCTATTTGTTATGCTGAACACACCCATAGTTAATTCTTTGAGATATCCTGAATATATTTTTCAACTAATTTCTTTTGTTTTTCCGAATCAAGAGTTTCACGAATTATTTTCTCGGCAGCTGTAACAGCAATATCAGCAATTTCAGCTTTCAGATTATTGAATGCTTCTTTATTCTTTTGTTCAATTTCGGCAGAGGCATCTTGAATCATTTTCTTCGCTTCGTTTTTACTTTCCTCTACAATTTGATTTTTCAGAGTTTCAGCATATTCTCTACCTTGTTTAATAACTTTTTGTGCCTCTTCTTCAGCTTTAGCTAAATTTGCTTGATTTTGTTTCAATAATTTTTCCGCTTCTTTTTGAGCTTGTTCGGCTTTTTCAAGAGAATTTGTAATAAAAGCTTCTCTTTCATTTAATGAATTAAGAATCGGTTTCCATGCAAACTTCTTTAATAAAAAAAGAAGAATAATGAAAGTAACGGTAGTCCAAATGATTAACCCCGGATTAACATCCAAAGGGCCACCAGCATCACCGCTTGCAAATGCTAAAACCGCATAATGCATGAATCCAGTCATTTATTATACCTAAGCTTTAATGAAAAAAAATGCACAAATTATTTAAGTGCCAAAAGAATACAAATAACGAGCGCAAACAATGAAATACCTTCGATAAGCGCTGCAGCAATGATCATAGAAGTTCTAATATCGCCTGCAGCTTCAGGTTGACGACCACTAGCTTCCATAGCCGAGCTAGCTAATTTACCGATACCGAATGCACCGCCAATAATTGTTAAAGCGGCACCAAACCCAGCTGCTAAATAAGCAAATTCCATTTTATTCCTCCTAAAGTATTATATAGTTTTTAATGATCTTGATGAACTGCCATCCCGATAAATAACGAGGAAAGCATTGTAAATATATATGCTTGAATAAGCGACACTAATAGTTTTAACGCAAAAATAAAAAGTGCAAAAGAGACAGAAACAGGTACCACGAAATAAGCATGTAAAATAAAAATCAACCCGATTAAAGAATAAATAACAATTTTACCGGCAAGCATATTAGCAAAAAGACGAACAGCTAAAGCAAACGGTTTTGTTAATAATCCAAGTAATTCAACAATCACCATTATCGGAAGAAGCCATGTCGGTATTCCATGAGGAACAAGTCCTTTGAAATAACCAATAAATCCGTTGTTACGAATTCCTCCAATTTGTGTCATTACAAATGTAAAAACTGCAAGAGTTGCGGTAACAGAAATGTTACCGGTTACAGCCGCACCATATGGAACAAGACTGAATAAATTTAAAATTAATATGAAGAAAAACGCCGACAGCAAATAAGGAACAAATTTTTCATAACCTTTATGAATTGTAGGTTTAGCAATCTCATCCCGAACAAATAAAATCATTACCTCAGTCATATTTGCAAAACCGGTAGGAACTCTCTTCTTCTTATATTGCTTTGCTACTTTATATAAAATAAGGAAAAGAACAATAGCAGCAAACCACATATAAACCAAGTGTTTGGTTATTGAAATATCAATTCCAAAAATTTCTATATGAGGCAGTGGGATTTTGATGAAAGGTTCGAACTCAATATAGTTCGCATCCAAAGTATGGTGCAAAATCCAATCACTCTCATTTGATTTCTCTGCTGCATGCAAAGAATCTGCAACTATTTTTTCCGTTGGGGAATCCATAAAGTTTTGTTTTACTTAGACTTACACTACCGCCTAGCTTTTATACGAAAATAATTAATCTCAAAAATTAGTGAAGTAAAATAAAAAATAAAGAACAGAAATATAAAAGCATATTCGTCAATATTCAAGAATTTTATCACAATAAATACGACAAGCAATAGAAACATCATTCTGCCAAGCATTCCGCCTAAGTTGTAAATAAGGAAGTCTTTATTTGATTTACCGAGGGATTTTTTAAACAAAAAATAAGCAAAAAATGCATTAATCAAAGTAATTCCGGCTGTAAGGAAGCATACTACAACTAGATGCCATTCAATTATATTCAACAAATAAAGTATAAAGAAGATTAGGGAAGTTCCCAGTAGAATAATTGTGACTGGCTTAATCATTTTTTTTGCTTTTTATTCATATTAAGAACTGTGCGGATAAAATTGTAAACACCTGCAAATCCACCAAAAAACGAAAAAATAATTGTCAAAATTGGGTCTGTCTCAAATTTTTGATCAAGCCACCTTCCTAAAAAAAACATTAAAATTATAGTAGCGGCAAGTTGAGTCCCCAACCCTAAATAAGGTCCAACATCTCTATATGTCTCAAGAAATTTTTTAGGTTTATTTTTTACCGGCATCCGTCAATTCGGATTTAGATTTTGCGGAATTCATATTACTTCTACCGTCAAATTTTGCTCCTTCTTCAACAACAAGGATTTTTGCGGTTAATTCGCCTACAAGAGAAGAATTAGCCTCAAGAATTACCTTTTCATTTGCTTCAACTAAACCTTTAACAATTCCACTAAGTGTGACATTCATAGCTCTTACATCGCCTTCAACTTCAGAACTATCTCCTAAAGTTAGATTTCCGTTAACAGTAACATCACCAAAGACTTTACCGTCAATCCTCATATTCCCTTCACTGTAGATCTTACCTTCAATTTTAACACCGGAACTTAATATACTTACATCAACAGATGAGGATGAATTATTTTTTTGCGCCATTTCCCACCTTAATTATTTATTAAATATACTGTCGGATCAACAGCTTTTCCATTATGCCAAATTTCAAAGTGAAGATGTGGACCGGTTGATTTATAACCACTCTCACCACTTAAAGCAATTACTTCTCCCTGACTAACGATTTCACGTTCTTTTTTCATTAGAATTTCACAATGTCTATATACCGAAATAAAGTTGTTCTGATGAAGTATCATAATTGTATTACCGTAATCCGGTGTAAAACCGGAAAATGCAACAACTCCCCCAAGCGCAGCATGCACAGCGGTACCTTTTCTAATACCGTAATCAATGCCCATATGACCTCGAGAAGGTTCAAATCTTTTTATGATGACACCATTTACCGGTGCTATAAAAAATAATTGTGAACTATCTTTTGAAAGATAATCAAGTAGATCTCTGAAAACTGCTAATAAATTTCCACCGGATCTAAGCTTTTTCTTTTTCGGTTGACGAAGAGAGTCATAAATAGCTGAGTTCGAATCCAATGAATCTGTTGATGCAATTATCATTGCATATTTGAGTTTTTCATTAGAAGCGGCAAAGTTCTGTAATTCTTTCGAAAGGAATAAAACTTTTTTTTCCAGTTCTTTAACTTTTTCAACCTGTTCGGTAAGTTTTTCATTTTCAAAGAAAAAGACAACATTGCGTGCAGGAGTTAAAACTATAATAATTATTACAATAATTGCAACTAAAAGTGAATAACCTAAAACAGCAGAAACAACCGATAAAAAACTTAACTTATAACGTTTTGTCCGTAATACCGGGAAGTTTGGAGTAATGTATACCGAAGAATTTTTAATATCTCGTAATTTTTTAAACATTATCTTTACTTATTAACAGTGGAGCAAATATAATTAATTATGCAAAGAATATCTCTCCATTAAAATGGAGTTGATCTCTTCAAGCACTCTTTCCGGTGTAAGATATTGCCCGCAATTAAAATGCATTTCGGGACATTTATTATAACCATGAATACCGCAAGGTTTACAATCCAATTTATCATAAGAAATAACTCTGCTGTCCGTGTTGTATGGATAAAAACCAAACTTCGGAACGGTGGAACAGTAAATAGTAAGTACCGGAATATCGGCACACATAGCCAGATGAGTAGGGGCACTATCGTTGGAAATTAACAAAATTGATTTTGAAAGCAGGTAAATAGATTCAATAAAATTAAGTTCTCCGCAAAGATTAATAATATCTTTATTACCAATTGAAATTTCTTCGGTAAGTTGTTTATCTTCCTTTCCCCCGATAATAACAATTTGGTAACCGCTTTTGATTAGCTCTTCAGAAATAACTTTAAAATAATTTATAGGGTATCGTTTTGTTGCCCAAACTGAACCCGGCGCAAGTACAATCATCTTTTTCTGACCAACAACTTTTATTTTGGCATCGACAACTTTCTTTTTATTATCACTAAGTGATAATTTCGGAAGGATTTTCCACTCTTCATCTGAATAATTATTACCGAGAAGTGATAAGTTTCTCCGCACTTCATGCCAATCACTTTCGTATTTAATTTTACTTTTATATAAAAAGTTCAACGAGGATTTATCAAAAGAATAACTTTCTTTCGGATTACAGAGAAATGTTAAAATTGCACTCCGTGCCGATCTATGTGGAGAATATATTTTATCGTATTCTTTTGACTTAATATAACTTGCAAATTTTATTAACCCGGAAATACCTTTATTCTTGTTTCTTTTATCAAACTCAATTACTTCATTAACATAATTTGAAGATCGAAAAATTATTGAAGTTGAAGGAATACAAACAACATCTACTTTAGCAGATATAAAAATCCTATTGATCTCTTGAATTAGAGGCAGGGTTAAAATTGCATCGCCGGGGAAAGCGGTTTGAATAACTAGAATCTTCACATTAGTATTTCCAAAGAAAATGAATCGAAGTCATTGTTTTAGATTTACATGAAATTAATTGCCAAAATAATCTTACCTAATAGGCTTTGAAAATTCTTCTTTGCCATTGAAGGTCGTAAACTTCTCCTCTTTTTGTTGAGTGAATTAATTCATAATTGTTGTATCCGAATACATCACCAAAAATAAATATAACCCCGCCATCAATTGAATTATACTCCCATATTTCATAAGGTTTTGCACCGGGGTCATTATGATGATTTTCGATGTCATCCGGAGCACCAAATTTCAAAAAAACTCTTCCCCTGTCGGTACTGATTCCGTCTTTGTTAAAGGTACCGAATTTCTTATTCACATACTCAACTCGTTCAGAAAATTTAATTCTTTTTTGAGATGCCGTAAGTGTTAAATCAAAATCACTATTATTCCAATAATTGTAAAGAAACTTTCTCTTTGCTTCTACCTTTCGCAAATTATTATAAGTTTTCTTTTCATCGCTATTTAGAAAATATCTTAGTGCCGAAAATTCAAAATCACACTCTTCTTCCGAAAGATAAATAAATTCGGAAGGTAAGAAGCCCGGGTCATCTGTATATTGGATTATATCGGTTTCTGCTTGGTTGTATAAGTAGAATTTTTTTGAAGATTTACTAAATGTGTTTGCGGCTGAATCGGCAAGAGTTAATATTAACAAATAACCGCCGGTTGAAAAGTTAGTAAGATTGACTACATCAGCTTCCACTAAATCATTTTGTGTTGAAATAATCTTTCTTTTTTTCTGATCGACCACGGTACCGTAACTATTAATTATATTCCTTTCTAAAATCAGTTTCTTACTTTCAATATTATTAAGATAGAGTTCAGCATAATAAAACATAACAGGTTTCTGATCAAACAAAGAGGTGGGATTAGGTATTACTTCCAATCCATGTTTGTAAAACAAAGAATTTTCGTTTTCACTATTAGAGATTATGTCGCTTGCTAATTGTATCCCGCTTATACATGCTTTTTCAGATGAGAAAGCAACCACCGAAAGGAAATCTTTTATAATCTTGTAGTTAGTTGTATCATTTTTATCTTTAACCGTAACTTCTATTGTATAATTACCGAAAGGTACTGCATAATTGATTGTGCTTAGAATTACTTTACTACCGAGAGTATTTTCTTCATAGGTATCATTAAACTGATATATTTTGTTAATTATATCCGAATTATTTACCGAATCCGAAACAATAACATTTAATAACAAACCGATATTCTTTGTATTGTCTTCCGTTCTTAAAGATGATTTATCAATAAGAATATAGACTTCAACAAGATTTGTAATGGAATCATATTTAAACTGAGCATAGTCAATTTCAAAATTTAGTTCTCTCTGGGCAAATATATTTGATGAGAATGAAAAAACTGAAAGGAATAATATTAAAATATGTTTAAAAATTTTCATAAACTCCCCCAATGTTTCTTACTATTATCAAATTCTTCACAAATATTTATACTGTTGTTATGGTCTTATAAGTATTCTCAAATGATTGCTTTCTTGTTAATTATATATCATTATAACTTTATAAAAAAGATAGATAACAATTTTATAAAATATATGAAAACAGCAATTTAACCTAACCTATTTTTCAGAATAGGTGATAATAAATTCTTTATCATACAACAAAGTTATTAATAATTTTTAAAAAAGATATGCCGGATTTTTAGAACCCGGCATATCACATAATACGGAAGGGGTTTTCAGAAATTAACTCTTATTGAAAAAGTATTATTTGCGTCGAAGTATTTAACCGGTACATAAGCGTAATCGACGGAAATATCAAACCCGGAAAAGCCTTTTGTATTTAGCCCGAACCCCAGCGAATAATCTTCAAATATATTAGGTGTTTCATCCGAGGATTGAGGTGAAAAGAGGTAACCTGCTCTTATGAATAAAATATCTGCATAAGAATACTCAATTCCGAGCTTGTAATCATCATAAGTAAAGTTATTGTTTGTAAATGCGCCGGAAAACGATAATAAATTATCGTCATCAATTTGCCTTTTATACGAAATTCCCAATCCTACTTCAGAAGGGAGTTCAAATTTTCCGGCAGCTAATTTATAAAATGTAGTTCCTCTATCATCATCTCCTTCGGCTTGAATAAACAAACCGCCTCCGTCATATTGCATCGTACCGCCAAGGTTCTTTACAACAACGCCGAAAGATAGACCTGAGATGAAAAGGTCTCTATACTGAACACCCATATCAAAGCTGAAACCACTTGCACTAACATTAGCCCAACTTTCATCGATAATGTTAAAAGTAGCACCAACCGAAATACGATCAGACAACTGTTTCGCATATGTTAATCCCAATATAAAATAGGTTGGATTGATAATTTCTCCAGTACCATCCGGTTGGTCTAAAGTGGTAACATTAATATCGCCGATATCTAGGCTTCTAAAGGATAAAGCCAGTGTACCAAAACTTCCGAAATTACCGCTTACTGCGGCGAAGTTCATTCCCATATCAGCTATATATTGTCTATGTGAAAAAATAGCGCTAGCATTAACATCAGTAAGAAAAACACCAGCAGGATTCCAGTAAATTGCTTCCAAACCTGTAGCTGATGCAATTGGTGAACCGCTCATTGCCAGATACCGACCACCAACCGGAATTCTCAACTCCGGCGCTGCCGTGGTTCCTGCCCGGTCTTGGCCCCCTTGACTGAACACCTCACCTGTGCCAAAAATAAGTATCAGAAGCACAAAAAATAGTCTATAAAATCGAGTCATTTTTTCCTCCGATTAAAATTAAATTTTTCGTAATCCCATTAGAAATCAATACTATAGGGATTAATAACGTTTCCAAGATTAGAGAATTAATAAACATTTAATATTTGTTCCTCTTGAATGATTGCCAGTTTTAGAATTTTAGAACTTCCTATTTCCGGCATATCAACATGAACAACATAAATACCGCTAGCTACGGGATAATTATTATTATTAGTAAGCTCCCATCTTATAAATTGCGAATTATCATCTTTATTTATTGTTCTTACTAGAACACCCGAAAGATCAAAAATTCTTATAGTAGCTTTTTGCGGCAAGTGACTAAAGGTTACATATTTCCCTTGTCTTGTTAATTCCCTATAATGAGTTCCATAGTATGGATTTGGGAACACGTTAATTTTAGCAACATCAGCTTTTTGCCTATCACCAGAGAAACTAATTCCGTCAGGCGCATTAAATAAAAATTTATCAACACCTAACTGTAATGGATTAGCATAAGAAATTCTAATAATATCACCGGTTTCATAATGTGATTCAAAGAATACCCAATTCCATGTTGCGTTATCAGCAACAGTTTGAGATTCAGGATCTATTGGGTTAGTAGAATAAGAAGTATTTACAGCCCAAATATATTCTCTGTCATCTGTATTCCACACTTTATAGCCTGACTGAGTAGGATTATTTTCACCATTAAAATTCCTATCCCAGATTAATAAATTAATTTGCTCTTCATTATCGATATTCCATACCTCAAAAGGAATACGTATAACAAAAGGATCAGTTGAACCCGGGTTTGGATTTAATGGATGGTCTGCAATTGAATAACCGCTGGCTCCAAAAATTGTGGCATACGAACCGCCTGATTTAGTTATATGGACAGTGTTTCCATTTATTAAAGTATCCCCCTCAATTCCCGTCCATCTTAATTCATAATCCAATTGTAAAATATCGATATCGGTTGTACCACCAGCTCCTCCATATAAAGGTAATGATGTTGCAGCAGTACCGTCCGGATAACCAAATATTGTAAAATCATCCATATCATAATCACCGTTCATGATTGACTCACTTCTATCAATGCTAAGTGTAGTAGGTGCAGCATAACTACCATCAAGAGCGATTAGCATTCCATCTACAATATTATTAGCATTGACACCTACATCGGAACCTAAACCGGAAGAACCTCCGGGTCCCAAAACATTGGCATAGATATCAGTTCCTCCAAGAACGGTTTGATCTTCAAGAACAACTTCCCCTGTTACTAAATCTCTTACATTCCAGTGTTTTTGGGTCACAAATTGGTGTGTTATTTCAGTAATTTCAAAAGTACCCTCGGCATGCACAATACCACCGCCTAATGTATCATATGGTGAGCCATAATCCGTTGCCCAACCGTCATCGTATAATATATATTCGATTGATAACGGCGGGGTAAACGAGCTCACATTCAATTCAAGTAATTGGTTCCCGTCAAAGCACCCGAAAGTAGTAGTATCATTATTACCCCACATCACTGTTTGACCCATAATTACGCCGTGTTCAATTTCACCGTTTGCACAATTATCCACGGTTGAAGCACTATTAAGTACTATCCCATCCGGGAATGTTAATTTAACACCATCAATATAATCGTAATCCGGGGATTGGAGATCAATTGTCATTTTTAAGTTAATAGTTCCCGGAGTTTCAGCATATACGCCAACACCACTCATTGTAGAAGGTGAAACATCAGATACTCTTCCAAACTTACCACCTTTAGTGACACCAATTGAATCCGGGTAATTGGATTTCTTCCAAGTTCCGTCAGCGGCTAAATAGTAATGTTGTTGATCAAAAAATACTTCGTATTGATTACCGGTAAGCGCTTCAGGATCAATTACTTTTATATCCAATGATGCATTAGCTGTACCAACATGTTCATATTCAACAGAGGAACCAACACCGGCACCTAACCTATCACCCGGTTTAGGTGGTTGTGGTATTGCAGTTATTACTCCTAAAGAAGATTCCAAAGCGTTGTATGGCAGAGTTTCATCAGGATTGTAACCGTAAGCAGTTACAGCAAAATAATATTCTTGTCCATTTCGTAACTTATTGTTCCGTACTTTATCTTCAGTTATTACAATGGCACGTTGAATACCGGAATTCTTACCGACTTGAACCGGTAATTTAAGAACTTCACCACTTTGTTGATCAAGTTGATCATCCAAAATAGTAGTTATTTCGTCAATTACATCGTAGGTAGCAATTTTTATGGCACTTGAAAGACTTGCTGAAGGTGTTGGAAGTTGATAGACATTATATCCTTGGAATTTGTAACCGTTAGGTTCAGCACCTTCAACAGCAGCTACATTTGCCAAATTACTTCCCCAATTCAATACAACCTGGTTGTCCAAGTTACTCACCTTAACGGTAGGAGCGGGGAATATTGGTAAATCGAATAAATTATCGTAAGCAAATTGTACAAATCTATCAGCAAACTTAAGAACAGATATACTTGTGATATTATTACTTCCGAGTCCACCTAATAAAGCGACAACAATTTCAGCCGTATCACCTTTAGCTAAATTGAATGGACCCGTAACGTTTACCATTCTTCTATCGCCGGCAGTTTCAACAACACCATCCAACCAACCTGTACCCAACACAGGATCACCATCCAGCAAGTATGTACCATCACCACCAACAGTACCGCCACTTGGGTGAGGAAATTCTGTTTGAGTTTCCAATGGTTGATAACCTCTTAATAAATTATACCACTGCAGCGTTCCCACATAATCTTGCAACTCAGGGTCGGACCAAGCACCACCGGCAGCAAAATAAACAAACGTTGATAATGGTTTTTCATTAACATACTTATAACCCTTGCGCCATTTAAGATTAACAATAGCGCTGTCATTAGGATTACCGGTATATTGAGAAACGCCTTGTAGAAAATCATAACCTGCAGCAGGAGGCGCCATTCCTAAGCTTAAATAAGTAGCATCTGTAGTTAGCGAGTTATATGTATAACCTAAATTTAATGCAGTATCACAAGCCACAAAGTCATCTGAATATGTACCAAGGTCAGTATCAGACCACTGTGCGAGATACATATCTTCAATAACTGCATTACCCGGAGTATTGGCAGTACCAGCATAAACTAGGTTAATTTTTTTAAATATTGCATCACCAAGAGGGTTGGCAACAGCATAAGCCCAATAAGTTTCTTGAACTTCGAGCCCAATTGGAGGTGAACCGTAAATATTTACGGCATTTGCGTCATTATAGTGAATCCACAATGTTTGTGAAGCTCCGGGTATTCCTGGAATATCAACATTTGGATTATATACACCATCACCATCTACATCATCAAAAGGAGCACCTTTATCAGCAGGCCATTCCTGCCAATCTTTAGCATATTGAGCGCGTATTTGTTGAACATCTCCATCGGAAACTTCACTCTGAGCTTTAATAAAGAAGTTGGCGGCATCATCAATTAAACTGGCTGTTTGATAATCAGGTCTTACTCTATAAAGTCTATCGACAGCCGAAGTTCCTGAAATATATGTATTACCTCCAACCCTAATTTCAGGACTATCACCGTCTTTTACTTTACCACCCCAAACAATACCTTCGGCATAAACAACTCCAGCGGTTCCTTTGGGGTAAGTACCATTCCAAGACTGTCCGATAACCCAGTTATGGAATCCTTTGTTATCAACAAAGGAGGTTATGTTATTGATGTTCATAACACTTGTTACGGGATCATTCTGGGTAATGAGGTAAATACCCGAGCTTTTTCTGACCTTATCTCTATTCTTTTCGGTTTCCCTTTGGTCAGCATAAAGATTAAAAGGAGAAACAAAAAGACTAATAAGAACAACAATCAAGCTTATCCGAAAGAACCCCAGCAAGCTAAATTTGTTAAATTTTATCATATTAAAAAACCTCCACAAATTTTTAATTTCTTTTCAATTTTACCCGACCTTTGCCGGAAAAGAGTTTTTAATAGTTAAAAATCAATTAAAACACCAAAACGCAATTGTCTAGGGCTATCAAAAATATCATAACCTTTTTGACGTAAATAATGTTGTCGATTTTCCAAATTAATTGCATTATATAAATCGACAAACCTTTCGGTAAATCTTGCACCTGAAATCACACCTTCTGCAGCGGGTGAATTTAGGAAACCATCATCATAACCGTTACCAGTATGATCATATACATTAATTACGTTTCTTGTATTAAGTAGATTTTCAACATACAGGTAGACGTTAAAATTCACGTCAAAAGCCGAAAATGATTTATCAATTCTTAGATCAATATTATAAACCCATGGTGTTGTAGTTGAATTAATAGGTCCGGCAGGTACTCTTTGTCGAGTATCGTTTCCAATAACAAACCCAAGGTCTGGAGATTGCTGCCCTAACCCGGCCGGCATTTGAGCAAAAGTAAAAGGATGACCACTATTAAAAGTAAATAATACATTCAGACCAAGCTGTTCAAGAATTGGTCCACCCTCATCTTTTCCGAAACGATAATCCAGTACTATTGATCCTCTATGTCTTTGATCATAATCAAGCGGAACAATAACAGTTGGCACATTATTATTAACTTGTACAGAACCAAACCCACTTTGGGCAAATGAATTTGTTCCTTTAGCATCTGTATATGTATAGTTAATTTCCGCTCTAACTCTTTCAACTCTTCTAGTTTTTAAGTTTACCTCAAGACCTTTTGTTGTAGCAAAATCTTGGTTAGTATAAACGGCATATTGCGCAACCGATGCCCCCGCTATTACTTCTTGAAAAGCATAAACCGGAAGTCCTTTTATATCTTTATAAAAAGCAGTTATATCAACTGCGGCAAATTCCGTAAATTGTTGAGAAATCCCAATTTCATATTGTGTGGTTCTTACGGGTTCAAGATCATAAGCAATGGGGTTAACGAAAGCAAAACCGCCAATAAGCTGCGACGTTGCTTGATGCATTCCTCTATAAGAAAGGTCAAGGCTTGGCGCCTGAACAAATTTACCATACTGCATGTGAAAAACAGTTTGGTCGGTTACCGGGAATGAAAAACCCAAACGAGGGCTAATATATTGAAAAGTACGACCTTCGGTTAAGGATTCCTTTGAAATTAATTTTGTATCTTCATCATATTTCGGATTAGATGGATCAATAAGTGCCCAGCTATCCATATCAATGTAATCAAATCTAAAACCCGCATTTATAATTAGATCATCCGATTCAAACTTATCTTGCACATAAGCAGATGCAAAAACCGGGTGTTTAGGAGCATACGGACTGCTTTCATCATCAACAACTCTACCAAAGAGGTCATATCCATAGTTATTAAAATTACTTGAGTTAAAGTTTTGCAAATAAGCAATCAACTGATCAGTTGTTCTTACTAAATCAGGGTTTGTTCTAATATTTCTTAAAAGAGACCCTGTACTAGTAACAAGGTAATATCTGGTTGTCCAATACTGAAAGGATCCGCCTGCTTTAAGTTCATGATCTTTTAATTGTGCAGTGAAAGCTAATGACCCACCCCAATAACTAAAGTGCGATTTCTCATAGTTTGTAAGGTTCGTGCCGGGTCTATTAAATGGGAATCCATAAAAATCATATGGATAAGGAGCAGAATATAAACCGGCATATTCCCAACCATGCTGAGCTCCTTTAAGGCTATCATTATAAGAAAGAACATCATCCTTAAAAAACGGGTCATAAGTTTTTGTTCTTCTATCAACGTAGCTAACATTACCTTCTAAGAACATATCCTTGTCTATAAAGTAAATGCCTTTTAAGCTCAATAATAAATCCGAATTATCAGTTAGAGGATATCTTTCGGTATTGAAAATATTTATAATGTGAGGAATGTTTGCAACAGAGTTTCTTCTTTGTTCTTGATTAGTAAATGCACCCGATAATTTTAGAACTACTGGGTCTAAATCAACCAAGGCGGTTCCGTTAAAAGTGTAACGGTTTCTAAAATTTCCGGGGACATTTCCATCTTGCCATTTTAAAATTTGATATTCGTTAGGGTTCCCTCCTGAGGCACCTGTATCATAAACTTTGGTTGTATCAAATAAAGCACCGTCAGAAAAAGCTGTAGGATTACCAGTAAAGAAAGCCGGGTTAAAATCACGCATAAAATTATTTTCAAGCGACAAAAAGAATTTCACTCTATTAGTAATTACCGGTCCACTTGCGGTAGCAACAAGATTTGTGTATCCATAAGAATAAGTGCCTAAAAATTTATCTCCGGGATAATTACCAAAATTATCAGTTTCAGCACGTAGAGAAAAATTATAAACATCTTTACCTGTTTTTAAGTTACTTTGAATAATACCGGCATTAGCCCCGCCAAATTCTGCGTTGTAACCACCGGCTTGAATAAGAATTTCTTGAACAGCATCAGGTGTTATGTTGACAAGAGAACCTCCATCTCTACTAACGGCATTTTTGACGTCGGCTCCTTCAATCATATACCCGGTTTCATCCGGTCTGCTGCCGCGTATTGTTATTAAATTATTTTGAAAAACAACTCCCGGTTGAAGAGCAGCAATTTTATCTAAATCTCTTGTGGGTAAGCTTTCAATTGATTCTGAATCGACAATTCTCAGCGCATTTGTTGAGCTTTTCTCGATTAATGGTCTTTCAGACACAATTACAATTTCTTCGGTAGCAATTGCTGAAGAAGGGAGTGGAAAATCTACTTCTTGTGTCAAACCGGAAACAACTCTAATATTTTGTATTGTAACACTCTGATAACCAATAAATGATCCCCGAAGATTATAAATTCCCGGCGGTACATTATGAATTGTATATTCTCCATTAAGACCGGTTGCACTTCCGTATTCTGTATTCAGAACAATTATATTAGCTCCTATTAAAGGCTCTCCAGTTTGACTATCTGTTACTTTTCCTGTAATCTTTCCGGTTTGAGAAAGTATAACAATATTAAGAAGCAGGAAAGATACAGTTAAAGCAAAAAATCTCTTATACATAAATTTCCTCCGAATTTTTTAATTTTTTGGCAAAACAAGAAAATTGCTTAGCAAGAACCAGATCGCAGAATCATTATTCCCAAACATAACCGTCCAACTTCTTTTGGAAAGAACGCTCTCCGGTTACCGGGTCTTCTACAATAGAAAAGGTAATTTTGTAATCGGTATCGAAGGTTAAATTTTCTTCTAAATTTGGTCCTGATGCATAACCTACTGTAACTCTTTTACGTCCTGCTAAAAATTCAATATAAGATGTAGCGCCATCAGGTGGAATAGCGCCAACCTGGGTTCCTTCAACAGAAACAACTGCATCTGCACCCGCTACTTGGTTAACAAACCTTACTTTGCTTTTTAAATCCGTAAAATTTGTAGGAATGTTTACTACATCGGTATCAACACAACTGGAGATTAACAGCATTATGCCGATACTGCTTAGTATAAAAAGCAGATACTTCTTCGTAATAATTTTAGCCATAATGCCTCCTTAATAAATTGGTTTGAATAATTTGTTTAAAATTTTTAAATAGAATAGTAAGAATATTCTCATAAGACCTCCTTTAATAATTAATGTGAAAAATTATTAATTATCCTTATGGTAAAAAAATCCCCCTATTGAAACTTTTTGATATTTAGAAATGTTCAATTCGCAAACTATTTTAATCATTTATTTTATTTTTAAAATAGACGCACCACTAAATAATACTTTGAGTAATATTCGTTTGCATCGCCCTCAATAATTTGCTCTAGGTCACATCATCGTAAGTTAAAAGCAACTTAAGTCATCATCATCTTAATGTCAAGCTAAAATTTTTATAATTTTAAAAACTGTTTTGTGCAGCTACTTCGTATAATATGAATCTCTAGAAGAGTATTAAGGTATAATTTAATACAGTTTCTTTAGTAAAAAACTATTTTTATTGGAGAATTTCGGTATAAGATAGTCATACATTTGATTGATAAGAAATAAAAATACTAATTTTTGTCATCAGATCGTTAGCTGATAAAAATAAGTGAAAGTGAATAAGAAAGTAATTAATTGAGCGCTTAAGGAGAATTTTATAGATTCGAAGTTTTTATAGAATTCATTTATATAAAAATCAATTAATATTTCCAAATATTGTGCATCCAAAACCATTGTTCGGGATAAAGCTTTACAAATTTTTCCAATAAATTCATATATCTCTGCATAATTTCACGTGCCTGTTCAACCGGTTCACCGGGTAAGTTCTCCAAATCAATTTTCTCTGAAAAAGCCTTATAGTGATAATCTTCAATTCTAATAGCAAACAAAATGTAAAGGGGTACTTTAGTTTTTAAAACGAGTTCACCGGTACCACTGTAAATTGCAGTATCATGTCCGAAAAGTTTAACTCTCAATCCGTCATGCGGACCGCGTTGATCACCAACAACACCCAATAGTTTGCCTTCCTTTATCACTTTATAAATTTGTCTAATGGACATTCCCAATGAAATTATTTTGTTACCATGAGTTTCACGCATAGAATTAAGCCACTTGGTCACATAAGGATTTCGCTGAGGTTTAATAATAGGATACATTACGGTACCCATTTGCATAGGAAGAGAGATTGCACCAACTTCCCAATTGCCAAAATGAGCTGTTAAAAAAACTAATCCGTTTCCTTCATTAAATACTTGAGCTAACTCATCAACGTTATCGCAAACTAACATAGAAGATATTTCGTCGTTACTCATTTTCGGAATACACATAATTTCCAGAATTAATCGAGAGAAATGGTAATAACTTTTTTTTGCGATAACTTTTTTTTCACTATCTGATTTATTTGGAAAAGCTATATGCAGATTTTTCATCACAACACTTTTCCTCAACTTAAGAACATCGTAAAAAAGAAATGCAAGAAGTTTTGCAGGGTAATTCAGCTTTTTGATACCCAGCATTTGGGCGGATTTAGCAAAAATCAAAAATGCTATATACTCTAAATAATTTTTCATCATTAGTAATTATATAATCTTCGCTGCCAAGTATCATCATAAATTTCGCCGCGTTTATTTGAATGAAGAAGATCATATTCACCAAATCCGTATAAATCACCGAAAATAAAAATTACTCCCCCATCTATTCGGTCATAATACCAAATTTCATACGGTTTGAGATTTGATTCATTCGGATACGGTTCAATTCGATCGGGAATACCGTAAGTAACATACACTCTGCCCCGTTCGGTTTTATATCCGCTTTTCCTCATGCCTTTGAATTTATTATCAGCTTCGGCTATTCGCTGCATGTATCTTTTGTATGAAGCATGTTCTTCATCTCGGCTGCTTTCATTCGTCTTTTGCCAAAATTGTTCCAGAAAATTTCTTTTGCTTTCAACAGTCGTTAACTGATTATAACTTTCTTTTTCAATCGCAGTTGCAACGTAAATTGACTTTTCAAATATATCATCACATTCTTCGCTAGACATAAACCCGAATAAATTTGATATAACCTTGCTTTCATAATTATTCTTTTCACCCAAGTTTTCATTAGTATAATATTTATTATAAAAATAAAACTGCTTTTCACTTGCGAAAGCATAATTACTAATCGAATCACTTAATATTAATTGCAATCTGTAAATACTCGAAGTATATCTAAGCAGATTTATTTGATCAACATTCACTATTGATTCGTTAACCGAGTGAATTTTTTTTGTTGATGAGTACAAGATTTTACTTTGAGAGGAAACTAAGTTAGTAATAAGTGTTAAGTTTTTCTCCCCGATATTGTAAAATTCAGCGTAATACTGAAGAAGCGGAAATTCCGAACTATATGATGCCGAAGGATTAGGAATTACCTCAAGTGTGTTTTTTGTAAACGATGAAATCTTAGTCGAATCGGATTTCGAAATTGAATTAGATAATTGAATGCCGCTTATCTGCGGTTCGGAAAGATCAAATGGTTTAACTGATATAGTTTCGGTAGAAGTAAACAAAACTTCAGTTTCATCCGGAGATAACAAATAAATTGAAACATCATACAAGCCGCTGTTGAGCAATAATTTATAAATTCCTTTAAGATCACGGTACCCGACATTCTTAATTAAATCATAAACAAAGTAAGTACTAATTACAGTATCCGAAGAAAGTAGTTTATCGGAAAAATGATCTTTCACCTTAAAAATAATTTTGACGGCAATTGTTTCTAAATCGGAATTATTTTTATCAATAAATACTTCTGTATTAAATTGATAGTAGATTTCCAATAAATTAGAAATGGAATCGGCTCGAAATTGAGAATAATCAAAACTGAAATCCACTTTGTTTTTTGCTGGGACAATAATTAGGATAGATAAAAATGCGATGATATATAGATATAATTTGAGCATAATAAAAAAAAGAATTACCAACCAAATGATAATTCTTTTTTTCTAGATTAGAAAATTATCTTCTCATTGAACATATTTTAAGTACTCACGGTAATTATTAATCTCACCTCTTTTGGTAGAATGAACTAATCGATAGATATTCAACCCTTGTTCATCCGCAAATAAAAATATTACACCACCTTCAAGGTCATAATACTGCCAAATCTCGTAGGGCATTGAGTAGTATTCATTTTGGAATCTTTCAATTTCGCCGGGGGCTCCATACATAATATAGACTCTTCCTCTATCGGTTTTCCAACCTTCAGACCGGCTGAGATTACTGTAATTTTTATTTGCATAATTTACACGCTCATAATAATCTCTCTTGAACTCATTAACCGGGGTTTTTGTATCAGTATCTCTTTTCTGCCAAAAAGCAGTTAGAAATTGTCTCTTAGCATCAATCTCCGACAATTTTTTCCATTGAGATTTTTCCGTTTCGGTAGCAATATAGCGTGCAGTTTCAAACATAAATTCGATCTCATCCTCACTCATCATCATCAACTCTGATTCTAAAGGCGTTAAAGTTGAAGAAGCAAAATCAGTTGAGGTATCTATTAAGTCACGGTTATAGACATATACTCTTTTAGCAGAATTTGCCGAAATACGATTATCGCTATCTTTAACGGAAATAATTAAAGTATAAATCCCGCTGTTAAACTGATTTACTTTAATGGCACCAGCTTCAACAACCGCCGGGTTTTTACCGCTTATTACTCTGCTTTTATCATAAATAATAGAATTGTCGGGCCCCAATAATTTTTGTTCAATTATACAATCTTCCAGAGTTTCATTTTGCAAACCGTATATTTCGGAATAGAAAAATAAGACAGGATTAGAATCCCCATAAACCAAACTTGGGTTAGGAGTAACTTCTAAAGAATTTTTGTAAAAAATTGATTCTTCGTTTGTTGATTGGGTAACAATTGCAGTTGCAAGCTGAATATCACTAACAACAAGCTCGGTTTCGGAAAAAGGAGAAAATAAAATTTCGAAAGAGGAGCTTTCTTCAAATTCCGGATTGTTAACATCACTAGCAAAAATATCTACCTTATAATTTCCAAACTCCAACGGGAAATCCATCTGACCCACCAACAAATTATTTGTTGTTTGTTCAACTTCGGATACCGGTACATCCATAAGCCAATCATTATCAACAACAATAATATCATTATCAAGATTTACTATTTTAATAGATAGTTTTCCTTGTTTTACCAATTCTTCTTCTAAATTAACCGTTAGCAGATGCGGACGGTAAAACGAATAATATAATTCCAAATAACCCGACGAATCAGCCGGGTTATAGAAACGAGCATAATCAAACTCAAACCTATTTTGTGCTTGAATTAAAAAGCATATCATTAAAAACGATACGATATAAAATTTCATCCCCCTCATAACATCTCACCATTTGTTAATAATTAAAAAAGCGCTTACCGAAGAATACAGTAAGCGCTTTTGAATTTTAAGTCAAGATAAAACCTAGAAACCTAACTTAACCGTAAAGATATGATTCGGTTCCGGGAAATCTTGAACATCTCTAAATGCATAATCTACAGTAATATCGAGTTCTCCACCAAATGCATAATTAACACCGGCACCGGCAGTAAAACCGAATATAGATTGATCAGAATTTTCAAGAAGCATACTGTAACCGCCTCTTAAAAAGAAAGTATTCATAAATCCGTATTCCATTCCAAAGCTCAGATTATCTTCAAACGAGTTGTTGTTTGTGAATGTAGAAGCAACAACAAGATTATTCTGTTCGTTGAAATCATATTTGTAAGCTAAGCTTAACTCAAAATATGACGGAATTTGGAATGATTCAGCAGTAACTTCATATAAGCCAGGTTGTGAACCGGGAGCAACTCCGGGTATATCGGTCTTGAATTGTAAATCTTGACCAGAATACACCATGTTTGAACCGATATTCTTAACAGAAGCACCAAGGAATAAAGATTCGCTGAACCGGTATTGAACACCAAAATCTACTGCAAAAGCAGTAGCTGAAGTATTAACTATTTCTTCAGTTACCAGCTTAAACGTTGTACCTACCGAAATTCTATCGGTAATAATTTTGGAATATGATAAACCTACCGTTAAAAAAGTAGGTGAATAAGTTTCACCTGTACCATCAGGAAATTGGAGAGTTGTAACAGGTATATCTCCAAAATCAAATGTCTTAAAACTGAGTGCTATAGTACCAAAATCTCCTAAAGCTGCAGAAGCAGCAAAATAGGAAATATTGATATCGGCAAGGTAAGACATATAGCTGAACATAGCTTCAGCACCATCATGTCTAGCCAGTCCAGCAGGATTATAATAAATAGATTCCAACCCGGTAAGAGTAGCAAGCATGGAGCCGCCGGTGGCAATACCTCTAGCGCCCACCGGAATCAAGAGCTGCTCAGCACCGGTTGTACCTTTTCTAGACACGTCGCCAGCATAGATCGACATGCTAAAAATTAGCACAGTAAATATTGTTAATAGCTTTTTCATTTTATAAACTCCTAAAATTTAGAAATTATTCGATTTCATTTTCATTTTCCAACCAACTAGAATCTTTCCATTTGTTTTTGCGGCATAATAATCGAGAACTTAAGCACTTTCTCACCGAATTTTGGAGAAGATACAATTGCTAAATATAATCCGGATGCAACTCTTAAACCGTTTTCATTTAATAGATCCCAACGTAAGAATGGAGAAGTCGGAGAATCTTTGTCATTGGTATTAAGAGTTCTCAGCAATTGACCGGATAGAGAGTATATTTTAATTGTAACTTCAGTTGGTAAATTAGAGAAAGTAACAAACGGCTCGTCGGCATTATTTACTTGACCAGTCCAACTGGTAGCCGGGTTAAATCCGAATAACGGATTAGGGAATACATTTACTTTATCGAATAATTCTTTTTCGTCTGCTGAACTTAGTGCACCGCCTTTTACTGTAGTGAATTCAAATACGTCATCCGGTGTAAAAGGATACGTATCTACATCAATTATAATTTTATCACCATTTATTGGGGAGTCATTATTTGTGACACTAATTGCATACAAAGTATTCAAAAACGGTGATCTAGCAATTTTCCTATCTTCAGCCTTTGCATTTAAAGCATCAGCAGGTATTTGATAATTATTTCCTCCTCTAAGATCTGCCCAAGACATAGTCGTTCCATTAGAAAAACCTTTATATACTTGCTGATTGCCTTGAGGATCATAATCCGCATCAAAAATAAAAATATATTCATAATTATCATTTATAGAAGTTCCCGGGTTCCAAATACCATCGGGCTTTCCACCTAATGCAGAAGCTTTTTCAACAAATCCAACAGCTAATTGTCGTTCTTGTCCAAAGTTTGGATCGACAACCCATGCTGTAAATGGTACATCAACAAAGCCTTCGCCAAGCATTCCTACAAAACCATTTCCTGCAGTATCTGCAGCTGTTACAGCTTCAGCGTAGATATATGAATTTCTTTTACCAATAAATCCACCTAAGTATCCATTCAAATACCTATATGCTTTTCCATTGCCCCCAAATCTTATTTCAACTCTTCTTAATGAATTAGCTTTGGTATAAGTTGAATTTAAGTTACTCAAACCAGAGACATTGGGGAGATTGGAGAATTCAGGAACATCTCTATTAAGATAGAAATATCGCGTTAATGTTGTGTCCAACCAATCATCAGAAATAGAATAACTAATATTACCTAATTTTGGAACAACATTCTCTACTCTTACGATAAATCCTTCGGGAGATAAAGCAGCAACCTGATCTACTCCATATAAATAAGATTTTGAAGAGTCAATAAGTATAGAATTAGAAGATTTGTTCGTTAATCTCCAATATGGTCTATAAGTTCCAGTAGCTACAGAATCGACAAAGAAATTTACTTGATAAGTATCACCAGTTAATGCTTCTTTATCTACAACATCATATTGAACAATACCGCTGCTTGCCCCTTGAAGCTTCGTACCATCTAAAGGAAGGGTTGGTGGTTGATATATGTCTTTACCAACTATCACTTCAACAATACGCGGTATGTTCTCAACATCACCAACGAAAGCTCCAGAAGAGAGATAATAATCTCCCTTAACTCCATAACCAGGAACACCTGTCTCTTTATTAACTAATGCATTATAATTTACGGCAAAAGAAGTCACTGCAAAATAATATGGTTTTCCTTTAATAAGTTCACCTTCTGTCCATGGATCTCTATCAATTCTAACTCTAATTTTACCAAGTTTTGGATCCGTATAGACACTATAATTTAATAAAATACTTCCTTGCTCATAAAATGGTTCAATACCACCGGTATTCGGATTTTCCTTAAAAAGATTTTCTATATTATTATTTAAGGAATATCTCCTTAACAATTTTTTGTTTTCCAAATTTGCAACAGTTTCTTGGGCTGTTCTTGTTCTAAATGTCCATAGATTATAACCTTGAAAGTTTAAATCCCACGCATCTGTCAAACTTTTATAACTTACTTGATCTGGAGTTTCCCAAATCAAGTCAATAAAATCATCATTTGCTTCAACATTAAGTGTAACAGCTGGTGGGGGTGCTGGAGATAAGAAATTGTTGTCAAAAATAAATTGTGCTCCATCTGAAATATTTCTTGCTTCTGTAATTGAATTACGAGCACTTACACCTTGACCGACAATGTAAGCAACCATAATTTCGTTTTCTTCGCCTTTCTTAAGATCAAAAGGACCGGTGTTCTGCATCATTCTAACGTCTGCAGGTTTATTGTTTATCCAACCTGTTTGTGTAACAGGGTCGCCGTTGTACCAGATATTCGGGTTAACCGTTGCACAATCAACACCTCCTAGTACATCGCCGTAAGCCCAATTACAAGGATCGGCATCTAAACCTTCAATATCTTTTCCAAGTGTATAATTTCTTGCTTCACGGGCATTACTTGGGTCTCTAAGATAAGAGTCACCGTTAATATACTGTACAAATGAAGTAAGACCTTGATTTCTTGCTCCCGGGTAAGCTACAACACCTTTTATTTGTCCCTGAATACTATACGCAGTGTCTAAGGGAATATCTACACCATCGGTATAAACACCGTCGCCGTCAACATCTTCAAAAGTAACACCGGGAATATAATCAATCGGACCGGAGAAAAAGTCTATTAAGAATACAGGCGGGTTGTTACCCCAAACAGCATCTGAACCATCATTATAAACGTAACCCGCATTTCTTGCCATATCCGCACCGACTAAGTCGTCATTGTGATCACCTAAGTCAGGGTCAGCCCAAACACCAAAATAGCAATCTTCCAAGACATCTGGTTCATTTGGATTATTTAGTCCGACATATTTAAATCTGTATCTAACAAACAACATATTACCGATAGCACCAGCAGAAGCAAATCCGAAAATTGTCTGTCTTACTTCAATACCAATAGGATTAACGGTATTCCATCTTCTCTGACCTGCCGGTACTGCATCCCAATAAACCATCCATGCAGTTTCATCACCAATTAAATCGGGACGGTCTTCATCCGGGTCCCATTCTCCGTTACCATTTAGGTCAACCGGGTTATAGACGCCATCACCGTCACCATCGTAAAAATCGGCACCTAAATCAACAGCATCAGCCCACTCCTGCCAGGCAGTTCCAAATGGCGGGTCATCGGAACGAACCACATAAATCTGTGCTCTTGGGTCATTTGATCCATCAGCCACAGTACCTTGCAGATAATCTTCAACAAGGGAAGCCGAAGCAACTGCATTTGCAAATACTTGACCGTTGGCAACACCGCTTAAGAAAAAGCCTGACGAGAACAAGAAATTGTTCCCTTGACCACCGGGATATCTTCCATCACTTCCGAAAGGAGGAACGTTTACTGCAGCCATAATTCCTTTTCTGTTAAACGGGAGGTAAAAATTATTAATATTCATTCCATAAGAGTCTCCCTTAGCACCTCCTTCTAAGGTAGACGATGTTTTATATACCTTGCTGATTCTTTTTGAACCTCTAAGATCATCGGCTGCCTGAATTACCATAGCAGCGGCAAAAAGCAGCACCAGAAACAAGAGGGTTATTTTAAATACTCTATTTTTCATAACTATTACCTTATTTTAATTTATAAAACCCCTCAATAACGTATTCTATAATCCAACAGTGTTAAAATTAACTTTAACACCAACTCTAATTAATCGCGGAATACCATAATTAAACGGGGTCCTTTCCATCGATCGGTAATCATCTGCATAACCTTGTCCTAATTGACGAATTTGAGTTTTGCCAAGTTCTGTATTTAACCAACCGGTAGTTTGCGGATCGCCTGTTGATCTCCAAACGTTAACAACGTTTTCGGCATCAAACAAGTTTTCGACCCAAAGGAAAGGAGATATAGCCAAACCGCTGCCAAGATCAAATGTTTTCTCTAATCTCATATCTACTCTGAACTGAGAAGGACCGTAAGCAGAGTTAATATAACCTTTAACGTCTGCAATCAAACCGTTATCGCCAATTATATTCCATTCATCAACCGGGGTGTAAGGACGACCGCTGCTGAATGATATTAAGAAATTCGCATTAAATAGTTCAAAAAATCCTAACTCACCTTTAGGCACAAAGAAATCTATATTTACAACACCCGTGTGTCTCTGGTCGAAATTAAGAGGGGCGATAACCGGGGGAGCAGACCTATCGGTATTTCTAAATACCGCAGTCTGGCTTGAAGATTGAGATGAACCGGTACCTTCCGCTATTGAATAAGTATATTGAGCCGAGAGGTTAAAGTAACTTAACTGGGTAACGTCTAATGAAAATGCAAAACCTTTTGTAGTACCGAAATCCGAGTTTTGAGGAACGATTGCATTAAGAATTTCACCACCATCAACTCTCTGGAATTGAAGGTTTTGAACGTTAACCAAACCCCTAATGTTTTTATAGAACGCGGTAATATTTAGTGCAGCATTATTCCCAATTAATTGTCTGAACCCGATTTCATACTGGGTTGTTTCTTCAGGTTTCATTGCTGCGTTGAAGCTGCTTTGAGGTTCCATAACCAAATAATTATTATAGTCAAACGGACCTGCATACATATCGAGTAATCTCGGCAGCTGAATAAAACGACCATACTGTGCATGGAATACTGTAGTCTCGGTTACAGGGAAACCAAGACCGATACGTGGTGAAAATTCAACATCGGCATCTCTAATTTTGAAGTCACCGTCATCAAACCCAAGAGGATCACTACCGCCGGCAAATGGAAGAGTTGGGTCTTTCAAAACATAAGATTTTACATTGAAGTAATCCATTCTTAAACCGACATTAAGAACAAGGTCTTCCAACTCAAATCTATCTTGCAAATAAGCATAGGCTAAGAGCGGAGTTCTTGGTCTTTGTCTCTCATTGGCAAAATCAGAATCGACGTGATTTTGACCAGTGATATCATAACCGAAAACATACGGCTCCTGTTCTCTAACTTTCTCCTCAAAAGTTGGTGCCGTACTTCCTGCAATTTGATAAGCCCAAACACCATAACCGCGAACAGTATTAAAAGAAATACCACCGCCGAATTCAACCAAGTGGTTCGCTATCTGAGATGTAAAGTCAAAA
This sequence comes from Melioribacter roseus, assembly GCA_020724265.1. Lineage (GTDB taxonomy): Bacteria > Bacteroidota > Ignavibacteria > Ignavibacteriales > Melioribacteraceae > SURF-28. Next base: position 148,740 of record DYHH01000008.1, read on the forward strand.
TCAGCAGTAATAGCGTCTTGTTCTCTTCTTTGATAAAGTCCTCTTGCTCTACCATAAGGTGAAAAGACAAAATTTTGATCAACCGAGGAAGTTCTTTGACCGTCACCGAGCAATCTGACACCGAATTTTTCAGCCCAAAGTGCTGAATCGCCGTAAGCATAAAGGTCATCCTCAAAGAACGGGTTAACAAGTTTATAATCATACATTCTGTAACCTACGTTTAAGTTCCAGAAAGTATTGGAGCTTAAAGTTTGAGAAACTCTACCGCTGAATGAAATATTTTCATCGTAAATTTTGTCAAAAAATTGAGAACTGCTTTTTACATAAGAAGTAGTTATAGCTCTACTTTCGGATTGATTACCAACAACACCTACGTTTACTTTCCAGTCACCCATTAAATGAGTTGTACGAGCAGAAAATCTCCAAACGCCTTCATCATTATTAGGTGTAGTTTTATAAGATTTGTCAATCGACGGGAAATCCCAACCTTTAGCCCGTGGATTTGCATCCTGGAACCATCCTCTCTCAACCGAAGCAAAGAATGTATGTTTGTCCATCCCGGGAATTATCGGACCGCTGAGACTTGCCGAATATAAGTTATAACCGTAATCATCGGTAAATTCAGAAGTCATACCTTCTATAAATACCTGGTAGTTAGGTCTACCGGCTTTTGTAGTAACGTTAATAATACCAGATTGAGCTTGCCCGTATTTAGCTTCATAACCACCGACTTGAAAAGCGAGCTGCTCAATAGCATTATTTGAAACTTGAGACTGGTTATTACCGGTAATCAAGTTATTCTGAGGTACACCATCTACAATATAGAGTACTTCAGAACCACGACCACCACGAACGTTAATTGTAGCGTTGCCGCCAACACCACCGCTTCCTTCCTGAACAACAACACCGGATTGTAATGAAGCAATGTTCGAGACACCGCGTACCGGTAATTTAGCAATTTGTTCCGAGTCAACAACTTTAACAGTATTTGTTGACTTTTCTTCGAAGAATTTTTTATCGGTAACAACAATTTCATCCAAGTCGATACCGCTTGTTAAAGTTTCGTTCAATTCGTAAGTAATACCGGCAACAACACGAACTTCTTGTACAGTTTTTTGACTGTAACCAACGAAACTTATTTTAACCGTATAAGTACCGGGAGTGATATTGAGGATAAAGTAATTACCGTCAAGATCAGTTGCGGCACCCAGGTTAGTATTTTCGATAATAACGTTTGCACCAATCAACGGCTCACCGGTCTGAGCATCGGTGATTTTACCGGCTAATTTTCCGGTACCGGTTTGTGCAAAAATACTTATTGCGCCGAGAAGCAAGACGACAACAAATATTTTAAATTTTGTAAAAACCCCTTCCATAAGTTCTCCTATATATAATTTTTGGAAATCCGCTGCAGATAGCTAGAACAGTCCAATGGAATGCGATAAGCAAATAAACGAGACCTATATATCAATTTAAGATATAACAGAAATTTCAGCAACATATTAATAAATACCCGGAACCCCGGATTAAATCCGGGATTCCGAGGTTAATTAATTCTGAATTTATTACTTCATTAACAACATTTTCTTTGAGCTGGTGAAATTACCTGCTTTAATTGTGTAGATGTACATACCAGATGCTAAGTTTGAAGCATCAAAAGCAACTTCATAAACACCTTGTGTTTGTTGTGCATCTACTAATGTTGCAACTTCTTTTCCAAGTACGTCATATACTTTTAATGAAACATTTGTTAATTCTGGAACACTGTACTTAATGGAAGTACTTGGGTTAAACGGGTTAGGATAATTTTGCTTTAATTCAAATTGATAAGTTAAATTTTCCTTTCCATCAACTGAAACTACAGGATTAACAGTTGCTGTAACACCATCAACAAACCATAATTCAGATTCTGCCAAATCGTTTGTGTCATCATCTCCGAACAATGTATACATGGTAATTAACTGCCATACATTTCCGCCAACATTATGCAAACGAGGAGCAGTCTGTGAATATTTTTCATTTATGTCAGGAGTTTGAGTAAAGTTTTCTGGAGCGGTCCAAGTTTCACCATCATACCATGAAACAAAAAGATCATATCCATCAGCACCAGGTTCGGGTAAATCAGCATATTTAACTGCTAAAACAGAACCATTTTCTGAACGTCCGAATTCAACTTCATTTAACGTTGTTAGACCACCTGGTAAAGCTTGACTAGTAGCATTTACTAATGCAATTTGTGTAGCTCTCCAATCTCCTGATTGATTATCAAGAATATAAATACCCGTATTTGTACCATCAGTTGTATCAACGAAGGTACCAACAAAAAATGCTGATGCTTCTTGGGAACCAAGTGGAGTATATGTTATGAAATCCACTTCATAATTGAGAGCCTGTACAACATCACCGAGTACTCCGCCATTATAACTTGCCTCATAAGGATTCACCCAATTCCATTCTGAATCCCAAGTATCTCCATCGTCTGATGTTGATTTCAAAGCGAAGTGATATACAGCTCCAACATCCGGATTTTGACCCTGTACCATAATATAACCATTACCATGGGAATTTATATCACCTTTTGTTCCATTCCAAGTATCATTAAAGAAATCAGTTTCATAAGAGATTGATGCTCTGCTCCATGATTGACCTCCATCGTCACTTCTGTAAAGATAATTGTTGGTTCCGTCTTCAGGGTATTCTATGAGTGGTAATACAGCGAATGCCGTGCCAGCACTATTTACAAACATTTCATCACCAGGATAAAAAGTACTGTCAAGGTGAGTTGTGGGACTCATAAAACCAACAGGATCCCCGGCTAAAACATACCAATACCAACTAGCATCAAGTTCAGCCCAGCCGGTAACTACATTAACTGCAGCTAAATCTGAACTTTTAGTAGGATTGGTTAAGACAATATTTGGGTGACGACCTAATACATGACCCGGATGATTCATTGGACCAAGCTGACCGGTCCAGTTTTGACCAATATCATCACTAACCTGATAGTAGATTCGTCCACTACCGGGACCTGTTAGGTCTGATCTTTTTACTATACCCATAAGCGATGAGAATGGATCGTAGTAAATTTGATTTGTGTATGATGCCTGAGTAGTATATGCATTCCACATTTTTCCAATCAGTATTGCAGATCCTACTTGAGCTTTGTCTGGTGTTGAGGATTTTTGCCCTACAACATCAGCATTTTGCTCAAAAACAACTTGAGATTTCGAGTTAACTTTTGTCTGTACATCTGTTGCAAAAGTTAAGCTTACAGCTAACAGCACTGCAAACAATGAATAAGTAACTCTTTTGAACATGTTTTACCCCTTGTTTTGTGATAGGTTGTGATTAATTATTAAATGGTACTTTTGTTCCCTCTTTTTTTCCAATTTTGCATAAATCTATTGGAGCGAAATTCAAAATAATACAAATGTTGTTATATGTCAAGATAGGATTAAGATTCAAAAACAAGTTTTTCAGATTAATTTTTCATTAATTTTTTGAGAAAGATATGAGAAATTAATACAAGACTTTTTCTTTGTCAAGGTTTTTAGTTAGGTATCTTCAATTAAAATAATTATTCCAAACTAATAAAATTGATTTTATCGATTCCGTTTATCTCTCTAAGTTTAACTGCAAGCTGTTCATCAACATTATCATCAACGTTCATTATAGTTAATGCGGCGGCGCCTTTATTTATTCTACTTAACGAGACACCTGCTATATTAATATTGTGCTCGGCTAATATTACACCTGCTCTTGCAAGAACGCCGGGTCTGTCAATATTGCTATAAATTATAATGGTTCCTTGCGGTTCAAATTCCATTTTGTAGTTATCAACTTTTATGATTCTGATATTGTTACCGCTTAAAATTCCCTCAAAGGAATGCAGAAATTCTTTCTCGTTTATTACTGCTCTTATAAGATTCTTATAGTCCTGGTGATCGTTATTTTTAATTTCTCTTAAAGTTATTCCTCTTTCTTCGGCTATATGTTTAGCATTTATTAGGTTAACATTTATATCGGAAAATGAATTAAGCAGCCCTTGCAGGAAAGAAGTGGAAAGAACTTCAACGTAATCAAGCAAATAATCTCCGTAATATTCCAGTTCAATTTTGCTGCATTTATATTCTAATGTCTGTCCGTGTATTGAACCAAGTTTATTTGCAAGTTCAATGTATGGTTTTAATTTTTCGTTGCCGCTGTATTGAATAGCAAGTCCGTTAACAAATCCGGCGGCGATACCGTCTTTAAAGTATTGCACAATCTGATCGGCTAATTGTACGGCAACTTTTTCTTGTGCTTCATCGGTAGAAGCTGCAAGGTGCGGTGTCGAAATTACTCTTTCACTTTCGATTAGAGAATGATCATCAGGCGGTTCATCAACAAAAACGTCAAATGCAGCACCCGAGATAATTCCATCATTTATTCCTTTTAAGATTGCTTTCTCATTAACTACTCCGCCGCGTGCACAGTTAATAATCTTAACTCCTTTTTTCAACTTGTTCAGATTATTCTCATTAATCAATTCGCTTGTTTCTGAGGAAAGCGGAACATGAAATGTGATTATATCCGATTGACTTAAAAGTTCATCAAAGCTTACTAAAGTAATATTCAGTTTTGATGCAGCTTCCGTTGATAAAAAAGGATCATAAGCAATAATTTTCATATCGAAAGCAGAAGCACGTTTAGCAACCTCTTTGCCTATTTTACCAACGCCGACAATACCGAGTATTTTTGATGATAATTCAACTCCGGAGAATTTTTTCTTTTCCCACTTCCCTTGCTTCATGCTTTGATCTGCCTGCGGAATATTTCTGCACAGAGAGAGCATCATTGCCATTGTATGTTCTGCCGCAGATATTGTATTACCGCCCGGAGTATTCATAACAAGAATGCCATTGCGGGTTGCGGAATCCAAATCAATATTATCAACACCGGCACCGGCTCTGCCAATTACTTCTAAATTTATTCCTTCGTTAATTATATCCGGGGTTACTTGAGTTGCACTTCTTACAATAAGTAAATTATAATTCTTTATTAATTGTTGTAATTCTTGGTTAGTAATTCCGGGTTTGTAATCGACAATGAACGAGTTTTGTTCAAGGATTTCAATGCAGCGGGAATGAATTTTATCTGTTATTAAGATTTTCTTCATTTATGGTTTTTTAAAAGAAAAAGGGCTGACAATTTCTATTTATTGATAATCAGTAATTAACGAATAGTAAAACAAAATTTGTAATTACAAAACCATCAACGTAAAATTTTATTTTGCTCAGCCCTTAATTAAATTAGACAACGTTTTTAATTTTATCGACAAACATTTGTTTAGGTACTGCACCGATTACGGTTTCGACAACTTGTCCACCCTTAAAGTATAACACGGTTGGAATACTTCTGACACCATATTTAACGGCAATCTGTTGATTCTCGTCAACATCAAGTTTACCTATCTTAACTTTTCCGCCATACTCTGAGGCAAGTTCTTCCATAATAGGTGCAATCATTCTGCAAGGACCGCACCAAGCAGCCCAAAAATCGACAATAACAGGAATATCGGAATTCATTACTTCAGTTTCAAAATTATCATCAGTAACAACAATTGGTTTCATAAACTACATTCTCCTTTTAATGAATAAAAACTTACATTACACCGTTTTTCTTAATAACGTCACGCGCAATAATCCCTTTTTGAATTTCATTTGTACCTTCAAAAATTCTATTGATGCGGGAATCGCGATAAAATCTTTCAACCGGCAGTTCTCTTGAATAACCCATACCACCGTGAATTTGGACAGCAAAATCGGCAACTTTGTCCAATCCTTCAGAACAGTATAATTTTACCATTGCCGATTGCTTGGAAATATTTTTTCCCAAATCATAATCAACTGCGGTACGGTAAACAATTGATTCCATTGTAAAAATAACAGTTGCCATTTCGGCAAGCATAAATTGAATTGCCTGGAAGTTGGAAATACTTTGATCAAATTGTTTTCTTTCTTTTGAATAAGCAGCCGACATCTCAAGAAGTTCTTTAGCCGCACCAAGACAAGCAGCACCCAGACCGAGTCTTCCCGCATCCAAAGTTTTCATTGCAAGAATAAATCCTCTTCCTTCCGAACCAAGCAAATTTTCTTTAGGAACACGAACGTTATCAAAAGTAATTTGATTTGTTGTACTCCCCTTAATACCCATTTTCTTTTCCGGTGGACCTGCTTGAAAACCGGGGTCGGAAGTTTCAACTACGAAAGCACTTAATCCCTTCGGAGTTCTTGCAAATACCGAAACAATGTCGGCAATACCTCCGTTTGTTATCCAAAGTTTTTCACCGTTGATTACCCAATGATCACCGTCTAATTCAGCTTTTGTTTTTACATTGAATGAATCGGAACCGGCTTGTGCTTCGGTCAAACAAAAAGCACCGATCTTTTCTCCGGATGCAAGAGGAACTAAATATTTTTTCTTTAGTTCTTCCGTACCGCCAAGATAAATTGTATTTGCGCCTATCGATTGATGGGCTCCAATAAAAGTTGCAGTTGACATGCATCCGCGGGCAATTTCTTCCTGCATGATACAATAACCGACTTCTCCCATCCCTGCACCGCCGTATTCTTCGGGGAAAGAAATACCAAGCAAACCAAGCTCGCCTAATTGTTTAATCAATTCATCGGGTATTTTTTCGTTTGCATCAATTTCTGCCGAGCGTGGTTTGATTTCATTTTTTGTGAAATCTCTAACCATATCCCGCAGCATTACTTGTTCTTCGGTAAATTTGAATTCAGTCATTATGATAATCTATATATTAGTTGAGAAATTACTTTTCGCCGATATAGTTGACAATGTACTCTCCGCCGTCAACACCAATAACATTACCGGAAATCCAATCAGCTTCCGGCTTAGAGAGAAGTACAATTGTTTTTCCAACATCCTCGGGAGTGGTCAATCTATTTTGCGGGTTTTTTGATTTAGCAGATTTCAGCATTAATTCTGAATTAGGAATTTTAGAAAGAGCAGGAGTGTCAGTAACACCAGCCATAATCGCGTTAGCAGTAATTTTCATTGGTCCGAGTTCAACAGCTAATTGACGAATGTGAGCTTCGAGTGCAGCTTTAGCCGCAGAAACTGCACCATAATTGGGTATAACGGTTTGTGAACCGGCACTAGTTAAAGCGAATATTCTGCCGCCTTTGGCAAACAGATTTCTGAATAGCAATCCTTGAGTCCAATAAACCAAAGTATGAGCCATAACATCCAATGTCATTGACATTTGTGCAGGCGAAATTACATCATTTGGCGAGGCTCCTACATAAGGTTTCAACGTTCCGAAGGCGAGAGAATGAACAAGTACATGAATGTAAGGATGTTCTTTTGTAGTAAATCTTTCTTTTATTTCGTCTAATATATCGTTTCTTCTTAACTGATCCGCAGCATTCATATTAAAGAAAACTGCTGTTTGTCCGGTTTTTTCTATTTTCTTAACAATGTTGCTAACATTAGGCATTGTGATTTGCCTGTCTAAATGTATACCGAAAATATTATAACCTTCTTTTGCCAGAGCTACTGCCGATGCACCGCCGAATCCGCTGGATGCACCAAGTACTAATGCCCATTTTTTTTGCATTTTATTCCTTGTACTAATTACAAAAATGATTGTCGAAAATAAGAAATAAGGTTTGTGAAATCAAACTAATGAATTAAGCTGTAACTAAGTTAAGTATTGAATATTTTCCAAACCGATAAGTTCGCCGACCTTGTCTAAAAATTCTTCGCTAAGTTCGACTTTATAATCAAGATAGAAATTTCTCATTCTTCCGTTTTCTTTCATTCTAATATAAACCGGCATTGATCCAAGATGCTGCTCAAAAACTTTTCTTAACTCGGTAACAATATTTTCATCGTGCAAATCGGAATCGAGAATAAGAGCAACGGTTTTTGTTAATTTCTGTTTAACTTCTTCCAAAGGATATGCTTCTTCTGCGTGAAGTTTAATTGCATCTCCGCTGCTTTCAAGAGTTCCTTTGATAAGTACGGTTGACTCTTCAACAATTAAGCTCATACATTCAGCAAACACTTTGGAGAACATGATACACTCGCACGAGCCGGTAAAATCATCTAATTTAAAGAATGCCATTTGTCTACCGGAACGATCAATTTTTGTTCTAACTTCGGTGATAACCCCGCATGCTTTAACTTTATCTTTATTAAGAAAGGTTTCTTGTTCACCCAAATGAACATCTGCAAAAGATCTGTATTCGTTCTCAAATTTTCTTAAAGGGTGATCCGAAAGGTAGAAACCGAGTACTTTCCTTTCTTCGGTTAATTTTGTTTTAGTTTCCCACTTTGGAATATTTGGAAGTTCCGGTTCGTGAAATTCAAGTATCTCTTCGGAGTCATCAAATAAGCTTTCTACCTGTTGTTGATTTGAATTTCTAACTTTACCTCCAAACTGAAGCGCGTCTTCAATTGCGGCAAAGTTTTGTTCTCGTGTTCCTTTAACAATATCGAATGCACCGGCAAGAACCAACCCTTCCAAAGCTCTTTTGTTTACAATTCTTGTATCAACATTACTGCAAAAATCGTAAATACTTTTAAATGGTCTCTGAAGCTCATTGTTTGCTCTTATTATTTCTTCAATAGCTTTTTTACCGACATTCTTTATTGCGGACATTCCAAAAATTATTTCCCCGTTTTCAACAGCAAAATTAACAGATGCTTTATTTACATCGGGTGGACGAACATTTACTTTTAATTTTCTGCAGTCATCCAACAGCATTGTTACTTTGTTTGAATTTCCGAATTCGTTTGTGAGGTTAGCGGCAAGAAATTCCGGTAAATAATGAGCTTTTAAGTATGCAGTTTGATATGCCACGATACTATATGCAACAGCATGACTTTTATTAAAACCGTAGTTTGCAAATTTATCTATAGCGGCAAAGATTTCTTCAGCAACTTTTTTATTAATTTTATTTTTAACCGCACCTTCAACAAATATTTTCTGCTGCTCTTTCATCGCATCAGTATCTTTTTTCCCCATAGCTCTGCGTAGTATATCGGCTTCCGCTAAACTTAATCCGGCAACTTTATTTGCTATTTGAATAACTTGTTCCTGGTAAACAATAATACCGTAGGTTTCTTCAAGAATCGGTTGAACAATTTCATGAGGGTATTCTATTTTTCTTTTACCTTGCTTGCGAGAAATAAAATCATCTATAAACTCCATTGGTCCCGGACGATAAAGTGCATTCATAGCAGCAAGATCGAGTACACTGGAAGGTTTTAATTTTTTTAGATACTCCCTCATAGGTGCGGATTCAAACTGAAATACGGCGGTTGTTTGTCCCTTTGCAAAAAGTTTGTAAGTTAATTCATCATTTAGAGGTATTGAGTCAATATCTATTTCTACGTTGCGGGTTTTCTTTACAAGTTCAATCGTATCTCTAATAATTGTTAAAGTTCTTAGACCGAGAAAATCCATTTTAAGTAAACCGGCGGCATCAAGTTCCTTCATACTGAACTGCGTTACCATATCGTTATCTGTTCCTGCAGTTGCTAACGGAACAAAATCGCTCACAGGTCCCGGAGTAATTACTATGCCGGCTGCATGTTTAGAAGCGTTTCGATTCATACCTTCAAGAATTTTTGCGTATTGAATCATTTCTTGAATTTTAGGATCGTCTGAATCTTTTACCCATTTTAGTTCCGGTACTTCGTCTAAAGCCTGATCGATTGTATAAACTTTTCCAAACTTAGAAGGAATGTATTTGGTTATTTTTTCAACTGTAGGAATAGGTATTTGTAAAACTCTTGCAACATCGCGTAAGACTGCTTTTGAAGAGAGCCTGTTGAAAGTAATAATCTGGCAAACAGAATCTTCACCGAATTTTTCTTTTACATAATTAATCACTTCGCCGCGCTGGTCATCTGCAAAATCAACGTCAATATCGGGCATGGTACCGCGTGCCGGATTTAAAAATCGTTCGAACAATAAATTATAATCAAGCGGATTGACGTTTGTTATTCCAAGTACATAAGCAATTAAACTTCCTGCCGCAGAACCTCTTCCCGGTCCAACCGGAATTCCCCTTTGCTTTGCCGCATTAATAAAATCCTGCGTTATTAAAAAGTAACCAGAATAACCCATTTCTTGAATTACTTTTAATTCATAGTCAAACCTATCTTCGATATCCTTATTTATTTTGTTGAATTTTTTATGAAGACCTTCACGCGAGAGAATTTCAAAGTACTCATCCAAATTATTGGCATTTGATTCCGGAGGAATGGGAAATATTGGATAATGAAATTTTTCGAACTTCAAATCAAGATTAATTTTCTCATCTATCTCAAGAGTATTCTCTATAGCACCTTTATAATTTTTAAAGATTGCTTTCATTTCTTCGGCAGATTTGAAGTAAACTTGATCGGTACCGTAACGAAGATTTTTATATTCGTAATTACCGGATTTATCGCCTAACAAAAGCAAAACGTTATGTGCAATTGAGTGCTCTTGTTTAATGTAATGAATATCATTCGTTGCAATAAGTTTCAAACCGAGCTCTTTAGCAAGCTTCGGCATTCCGTCTAAAATTGCTTTTTCTATATCAAGACCATGATCTTGAATTTCGAGATAAAGATCATCATTAAACAATTCATGCAATCGGAGAGTTGTTTCCTTTGCTTTATTATAATCTCCGTTAATAAGATGAACAGATACGGGTCCAGCCGGACAAGCAGTAGTACAAATTAATCCTTCGCTATGCTTTGCAAGGATTTCCATATCAATTCTTGGTTTATAATAAAAACCTTCTGTAAACCCGATTGACGAAAGTTTGATTAGATTTTGATACCCGGTTTTATTCTTTGCAAGCAAAACAAGATGGTTATAATGTTTGGATCTTTTTCTACCTGTTCCGTTATCAGAACCTTTTTCAAAACGAGAACTATCCATTGCAATATAAGCTTCCATACCTATAATAGGTTTGATGCCGGCTTTAGTTGCTTTATTATAAAATTCGGAGACACCATACATTACACCGTGATCGGTAAGTGCTATGGAAGACATACCCATTTCTTTGGTTGTGTTAACTAAATCATCAATCGTACACGCTGCGTCTTGTAAACTAAAATGCGAATGATTATGAAGATGTACAAACTCACTCATTTATTTGGAATCCTTTTTCTCTTGGTTTAACTAAAACTTCATTTATTTTCCATTAACAAAAAAGTGGCTGAAAAAGAGAGGGGGAGAATGGGAGAGGGGGAGTAAATGATAGTATTAAAAAATTTTTTCTTCTCCCACTCGCCTCTTCTCCCCATTTCCATCATTCCTCTTCTCAAATACTCCACTTCTCAGATTGATTCATCATTCTTACAAGCTTACCTAAAATATTTTCATAAACGTCATAAAGTCTTTCGAATTCTTTTTTGTCAATGTATTTGCATTCATAAGAAAACTCCAACCAACATTGAGTTTCAGCAGCTTCAGCTTCTGAATCACTTAATTTTGATATAAACGATTTCGGATATCTACGCTTTCTAAAAGCTTCAGAAATATTTGCACAAACAGATCGAGAGGATCTTCTTATTTGATCAGTTAGAGAATAAGTTTCTTCTTTAGGAAAGCCTTTTGTTTTCTCAAATATTTCCATGGCTGTATTAAAGGACATTTTATAAACTTCTAATTCTCTATGTGATTTAATAACCTTCATATTAACTCCCTTTTGTTTCTCAGTTTCTCCCCTTCCCCCTTTCTCCACTGATCTTTACCCCAAAAAGTAGACAAAAAAATAAGTTAGTTAAGTTAATTTTT
>DYHH01000045.1 GCA_020724265.1 Melioribacter roseus
TTAGTTGTTTTTAAGGTTTTTTTAAGCATCTTCTAGGTTTTTGTCGGCAATTTTGGCATAGTGGATAGTTAAACCTCTCTTCTAGGATTTATTCTTCTTATAATTTTTTTTGGTTTTATTTTTGGTGTCCTTTCAATTATTTCATCTTCCGTTTTATAGATTATATCCCTTATACTCAATTCGCCAAGGCAATGTTTAGCGGATATTTTTCTTATAATTTCTTCTACGGTTTCTCCAACGCAGCTAATTTTCATTTCTTCAAATTCCAGGCGGATGCATTTGTTACGGTATGCCGTTTGATCTAAAATACCAAGATGCTTTGCTGCAGTAGCTATGCTGTGAAGTATCTCTTCTTTCATTAATTTCTTCTTGCCGCCATTCTTCTTTTTATCTTCTTTTTACTAATTGTTTTTTTAGTTTCTAATTTCAGCGGTTTTTCTAATTTTAAATTTTGTGCTTTTATTTCTTCATTATTTCTTAAACGATCGGCTTGCTTTTCAATATTTTTTTTGAGGATTGCGTCCGGCGCAGCATTAACATGTTGAATAGCACAAATTGCATAATACATTAAATCTACAACTTCATTTGCAGTATGCCGGTTTGGTTTTTCATAAACATAATAAGAAATCATACCGGTATATTTCCGAACTAATCTTTCTGCGGAAAACTGTTTGAAAAAATCTTCGTTGCAATAACATTCCGGAAAATGAATATATTTAGGTCCGGGCGTGGATATTTTAAGTCGAGCATACAACTCTAATTTAGCTGCATTAGAACCGAGGTGTAAAAGTTTTGTTCTATTACCATCTACCCATTGAAATGACCTTGGAAGAGGCGGAACTCCATAGCCACCTTTACCCTTAATTGCCCAAATTCCTTGCCGCTCTCTGCTTCTTGTATGACCATAAACTAAATGGTGTTGATAACCTGAGTCTACAAATTGTCTTAGAACCGGAATTTTAACACCGTCCTTACGTTTCCATTTTGCTGTATAAATTTTATCTATATCCGTCCATGCAGATTTATCAATCAATGGATTTTTAGGAATTACTTGATATAACAATACCCATAACTCGGTATCGGCACCAACACCAACCACCATTGTTTCTAATCGATCCTTTTGTACATCCACTGTTTGAACAGCGTAAAATATTTCATTAGGTACTTCAAAAGGTTTATCCGGATTAATAAACGGCAACTCCCGTTTGCATCTATCATATAGTTCGTTACTATCTGCACTTTCTTCACCGGCTCCGGCATCATAAGGTAATCCAAAATTTAAATTATAAAGAGCTTCAAGTTTTTCCGGGTTATCTCCGGCATCAATAATTTTTTTTGCAAGCTCTTCCATACTGCTCATCTTACTGCAAAGATCATTAAACCAAAAACCGTAATGGTCTTTAATTTCCGGTCTTTCGGCAATCCAAATACCATTATCCAGCATGCTATGGCGTGTCTGCTCATCAATTGCACCACCACAATTATCACATGCATAAACTGTAGTTTCCGGATAATGCTTTATTACCTTTTTCTTTTCAGCCGGTATATTTTGTTCAAACAGATTTTCTTCATAATCCTTATTCCATACCAAACGTTCGGGCTTAAAATAAAACATCTCTCTACAATGCGGACACGTTACATAATACTTTTGCATATTCGATATATCATAAAGCGCGCTAATTCTACTCTCTCTTAAACGTGTTGGTGTAGACACGTGGATATTTAATCCACGTCCTAAGCGTCTGTATGTTTTAGTGCGTGCTTTAAGACGCTCTACCGGATCTCCCTCTCTTTGCTGTCCAATTACGAGTTGATCGGTATCATCATCAATTGTTAATTCGGCTGATCTTTGCCGGGTTCCGGCAGTTGATGAACCGGAAAATATTCTCATCCATCCGCCCGGAAATCTTTTTTTAAGAGTCGATTCCTTTTCCGTACTATTCTCTTTGCGAACATTCTTTACTTTTTTTCTTAACGATGGAGATTCATTTATCATGGGATCGAATTTCAGTTTTACGAAGTCGCGTGCATCGCTATCTGTTGGCAGCATGTACATAATTGAACATGGGCGGTGATCAATTCTTTCACCAACAATATTCATAACGGCTTCCGTTCCACCGGATTGAGCGGATTTCATGATAGTAATTTCACGCACATTTGGATTATTCGCTGCATCCATTATGCCTCTTAAGTGAGGCATATTAGATGTTTTCCATTTACCCGGCATTACAGAATATTCCGGCAAATAACGGTTTTCGTCCGCCCATTGACTTACCGTTTGATCCGGTGGCGGCAATAAAAGACGCCTACATTCAATGCGTATTTTTTCAACGTTTGCAATAAACAGCTTACGAATGTATTCATCTGTAAAAGCAGTATTTTGTAAATGATTTATCATTTTTTCATAATTACATGTTTAGGATTATCTTTTTCATCCCACCAATCTTCAAGTTTATAAATTTTTGGTACTTCCGTAACAATGTTGCGCTTTCTTCTCTGTTAGAGTCAACATGAGAACGCTAATGGATTTGTCTTCGGGAATGAGATTTTTATAACAATAGTCGGTATTAGACAAACATAAAGTATCTGTTTAGATTTATCCCAATAAGCCCCAATCCAGAAATAGAACCATGCAAAGAATACTTCAATTTTCATAAACGCTCCTCTAATTTTTGCCGAACTGCTTCGGCGTTAAGTGAATTCATTCTACTTTTCAACCCGCTCCGCTCGGATTACTAACTAACGGATGGAGGCGAACTTGAGGCGTGTCGCCTCATCCGCCGCCACTGTTAGCGTGAAATTTGCTAACAGTATCTTTTACTCTTTGTTTTATTGCTCTTAATAAATTTTCTACGTCTTTAGCTTCGCAAGGGTAAGTTTTTATAATCCGTTCATCTCCAGTTAAAAAATTATCAAGCCAATTAGTAGGTATGCAGTTTATCACCTCGTTCGCAAATTTCACGCTAACTTCCGGCTGTACTCCGACCTCGCTCGCTCGGTCGGATAAAAATTTATCTAAACCCGTTATGCCGTAAAATTGATTCTATCAAAGGGTTTAAGAGCAATTCCTCAAATCTTCCAAATAGTTTTTGCGCTTCTGATGGTAATCGTAATTCCAAATAATCAATATGTTTCTTCACAAACGTTTCTTTCTTTTTGTTAAGAGGTTCATATTTCTCAATAGTAATGTTATGTATGTCTCCAATGTTATGGTTATTAATTCTGACTGTGTAACCGAAAACTTGTAACCCGCTTATATATTCATCAATTTTCCGCATAACAAACGGTTCAATTTGACAGCTATATTCTTCTAATAGTTTTACTAAGCCACTCCAATCGGCAAAAGTTGGTGTTGAAAATTCGTTTAATGATTTATCTGGTGGTATAAAATATTTCTTTCTTAAAAAATTATATGCTTCCATTTTATCTCCTTTTGTTGTTTACGCTGCAAATTAACCGCCACTCCGTTAGCCAGACCTTCGCTCGCAGTTATCTACAATTAAAGTTACTGTTTCAAAATTATCTGGCTCTAAATAATTTTCTCGGCTTAAATTTTCTTGTGCTGATTTTTCGTTTATGAATAATTCGTAATGATGTGTGTCTAAAATCTTTTTTCTATCTTTAGGTAAATTCATATAATATCTTTCTGCCAAAGGTTCGCTCGGCTGGCTAACAAGCGTCTCAGCCCGATTTGCTTTATCCTCGACTTCTTCTTGTTTATCTGCAAGAAGATGTTTGAGATTGATATAACCAATTAGTTGATGAACTGCTTCGTAAACTTTGTTGTATTCGGTTGTTTCTATTAGTTAAGTTTTCCATCTTATTACCTCGTTTTTGTTTGATTAAAATGTCCATTACTTTTTATCGGCAAATCCGTTATACTCCTTCATCATTATCTACCTCAACAATTTCATCAGGTTCGTTAAACCTAAGTTCATTGCCAAGTTGATTTTTAATTTCTCTTATATTTTTTTTTATTAATTCTCTTTTCTTCTCCTCGTCGTGTAAGTTTTTAAGAGCCATCGTTAAATTGTATTCCAGCGCATCCAAAGATGAGCGCAAAGATGTAATCTCGTTTGCCCACGCAATATTTGCAAGATCCCTATCTACTACACGTTGTAATTCTTTCATCAATTTTACTTTACGCATCTGATTAGTAAGCTGTGCTCCTTCCTGTTCTAACTTATACAAAGTTTCATCACCCAATTTTAACTTTTCTATTTCCTTTTCGAGATATTCATTTCTCCACTGGCAGCATTCAACAAAATCATACTCGCCGCGTCCTAATTTTGGCATACCAAGTTCACTAGCCCAATATTGTATAGTTCGTACATCTTTTTTAAAAAACTTGGCCAGTACCTCTACACTTACAATATTTCCAGTTGTTGTACTCACGCAAACGATGGAACGTTTAAATAATCCATAGCAATTTCTTGTTCGGTTAATAATCCTTTTCGCACTTCTTTCTGTAATGTTTGCTTTATGTAAAACCGTTTATTATTTATACGCATCATCGGAATAATCCTATTAATAAAAGATTTCCAATCACGTAACTGTTTATCCCCGCTTAACTTTCCAAATTGATATTCATCTACATAAGCAATTGTTCTTTCAATCAAATTAATTGTCTGCTCAAAGTGTATAATGGGTTCAAAACTCACCCATGTATGCACACCATTTAAATGAAATTGTTTTAGCATTTCAATTCTTTCCGATGGAAGCGCCGCACCGCGCTCTATACGTTTACTGTCGTTATCATTATCATAGGTGAGGGATGCACCCACCTTAATATGATTATCAAATAATTTTATTGTGGATAAATCCTTTAGCGGTTTAATTCCGCTCTTAGTAAGAATAGCAACCGGTATTTTATAATTTAAAAATATTTTGAGTGCCTCCGTTGTTAGCTGCAATTTATCATTAAGCGGATTATATGGGTCTGTTGTAAAGCTCATGAGTACCTGGTTTTTTGTACCTGTATATTTCTTTGCGGATTTAATGAGTTGTTCTATGGAGCGTTCTCGTGCTTTCGGGTTATTATCAAAATCGTATCGGTCCATGTGCAATACACGCGGAACGTAACAGTAGCTGCACTGGTGTCCGCATCCGGTGTAAAGATTAACCGCTAATGGAGAATATTCGCGTGCCTTACCCCTCGGTTCGTAAATCATTGTTCCCTCATATTTATTGATAAATAATGTTTTTTATTATACGATATAATATTAATTGATTTAATCCCATATATGGATAACCAAGCTTTAAACTTATCGATGCCGTTAGTATAAAATAATGTTGGAATCTTCTTAATCATAACATTAGAATAACCTAATTCATTAAGCATTGCAGTAGGTAATGCTCCGAACAAACTTTGTATATATGTAATAAATATTATTCCTTTAAAATTTCTTTTATATTCATCCGAAACGAAATACCCTTATTTAATGGTCACGTTTAGCGTTTAGTCGAGGTGCTAATTGCAT
>DYHH01000033.1 GCA_020724265.1 Melioribacter roseus
ACTCCAATTTATTAATTAAATATACTCTCCTATGGTCATTTGACCTAAACTATAAGTAGATAGGAGTTTGTTAGATACCTTGTGCTGAAGTATTAAACAATCACTACTATACTATTTCGCTTTAATTGCATTAAACATATGGAAAGTGATATTTTTTATTATGGAAAAGAATATCACTGGTATTGTACTCTCCGGCGGACAAAGCTCTCGTATGGGTAAAGACAAAGCTCTGATGAAAGTCGGCACAAAATCTATTATTGAAATAATGATTGATAAGCTGAAACCGTTTTGCAATGAGATTTTAATCAGTGCAGATGAAATAGATAAATATTCTCAATTCAGATTTAAAGTTGTACGGGATAAATTCAAGAACAGCGGACCGCTTGCCGGAATTTATTCTTCACTTCTTGAATCAAATACAGAAAAGAATTTTATTATTTCTTGCGACTTACCACTTGTATCTCAAAATATTATTGAAAATCTAACAACCACTGAGTCAACAAAAGAAATAATTCTTCCGGTTACGGGTGAAAAGTATCATCAACTTTGCGGAGTTTATTCGAAATCTGTTTTGGAAAATGCTGAGTCTATCTTAAGTGCGGAAGATGAGAAAGGGAGAAGCAAGGAAAAGGAGAAAAGGGGAAAAGGAGAAGGGGAGAAAGGGGGCATGAAGAGAAATACTTCTGTTAAAAGATTACTCGAGATTTCTCAAGTTGAGTTTGTTGATGTAACTTCAATCTCCGGAGAAAATGAATTTTTGAATATGAATACTGTTGAGGATTTTGAGTTGATTCGAGAATTACTATTGTAATATTATATCCCTCGTGGTTTATTTTCTATTGTTTTAGAAAGTAACCATTCTAAAAATTTTTGGATCAAGTTCTTTGTAGCCAAATTTTAAAGAACACATCCTCAATCACATAATTATTGCTATCGAAGTAAACTAATCCATTTTTAAGTAATACATCTAATGCCGTCTTAATAGAACTAGGTGTGTTTAAATCATATTTCTTTATAAAATCTTTTGATGTAATCTGTTTTATACCGTTTTCCTTTGCTATGGCAGATAACAGATTCCACTGATTCGCAGTAAGCAGATTTTTATAATTAAAGTAGAACGTTTCGTTTTCTTTTAAAATTGCCAATAATGTATTATAGATTACTTGTTGATTGATAATGTTGACATCAGTTGAATAAAGTCGATTGCAAAGATATTGGACAAAGTAAGTATGATTTTCACTGAGGCTGAGAATAAGTTCAATATTAGGTTTATCAATTTCCTTTTTCCCTTTCTTAAAATGATAAGCAATAAATTTTTCGTAATCTTTCAAATCGATTTTCTCCAAATGAAAAAGTTCGCCCGACTGATAAAATGGTTTTGACTTATCTTTGAACATGGATATCAACAAGTGATCTTGGCTCCCCGAAAAAATACAAGTTACATTTGGTGATTTTTGTAAATTTGTCCTTAATATCGCTTCCATATTTTTTTGAGGATATTCGGCAATTTGTTGAAATTCGTCCAATGCTATTATTACTTCTTTTTTTTGATTATTGAGAAAGTCAAACATATTTTCAAGAGTTGTTTCAACATGCTTGTCTGTTTCCCAAGTAAATGAAAAGACTGGATTCCCTGTAAATTGATCATAAGTTATAGTTGGTCTTAACGAACTTAAAAGATTTTTAAGTTTCTCCGTCATCCGTCCAAAAACAGAATCGAATGCATTTATAACCGCGTTAGCAAATAGTTCGGTGAATTCCTTTTGATTACGCGTTGCATATAAATCAATGTAAATAATAATTTTTTCCCCCCTTTTAAGTTGATTAAATGTATGATGAATCAGGGCTGTTTTTCCGATTCGCCGTCTTGAAAAGAGTGTAATGTTTCTATTATTTACTAAAGATTCGATAAGTCTTTTTGTCTCCCTTTCTCTGTCGCAGAAATATTCCTGTGATTTATAACCTGTTATTAGAAACGGATTCATTTGCACCTCTAAAAGTTACGTAAATTACGTAACGTAAAATACGTAGGATTTAGTGCGGAAATCAAGAAAATTCAACTTTAAATTTGGGAATATTTTTTTAGAAAAATGAAGCGTTCAGATCATAAGAAAATTTGTGAATCTTTTCACAATCAACTTCATCTTAATAGCATAAAAATATCTATTTATATCTTATGAGGATAAAACGTCTTTTATTTCCCAAAATCAAAGATTTTATGAAGAAAAATTTCCCAATTATAAAAATGGAAAGCGATTACACTTAAAAAATTTTGTAAAAAAGCATATTTATAAATGGCAAGATAGTTGACATCCACAAATATCAACATTTACAAATGAGAATTTCTCAATGAACTTAACTGAAATAAAAGATAAACCGATTTACCCGATCAGAACAGCTGCCGAACTTCTTGGTATTTCTGTTCACACTTTAAGAATGTATGAGCGTGAAGGATTGATCCTCCCACATAAAACAGAAGGAAACCAGCGTTCATATTCACAAGCAGATATCGATAGAATCGAATGTATTCGCAGAGCAATTAATGAAAACAAAATCAGTATAAACGGAATCAAAACAATTTATTCGTTGATTCCCTGCTGGGAATTAGTTCATTGCTCGGAACAAGATAGAAGAAATTGTAAAGCATATTTGGGTCACACAGAACCTTGCTGGACATACAATCACCCAAACACAACTTGTGAAAATAGAGACTGCCGCGAATGTGAAGTTTACACAAATCACTCAAGCTGCGGTGAAGTGAAAGAATTAATTAGAAAAATTTCGGGAAACTAATATGGAATTATCACGACGAAGATTTCTCCAGATTTCATCAGCTACTGTAACCGGACTTGCTGCAGTTACTTCGCTTAGTTCGATTACAAAAGGTGCTAAAAAGATAGAAGAGAAAACAGGCAAACCAGCTAAAGGAATACAAAAGATTCCAACTTACTGCGACTTATGTTTTTGGAAATGCAGCGCTGTTGCTTATCTAAAAGATGGTGAACTTTGGAAAATTGAAGGACATACGAACGATCCGTTAAGTAACGGCAGACTATGTCCGAGAGGAACCGGTGGCGTGGGTGCACATTACGACAAAGATAGATTGAAAACTCCGCTGATTCGTAAAAGTGAACGCGGTGAAGAAAAATGGGTTAGCGTTACATGGACCGAAGCTCTCGATTACATCGCCGATAAAATGGAAAAGATAAAAATTGAATATGGTCCTGAATCGATGGCATTATTTAGTCACGGTGTTGGCGGAACATTTTTAAAACATATGATAAAAGCATTCGGCTCTCCAAACGAAACAGCTCCGTCGTTTGCTCAATGCCGCGGACCGAGAGAAACCGGATTTGAATTAACGTTCGGCGATATTGTCGGTTCACCCGAAAGAACCGATATCGAAAACACGAAATGTATGGTTTTGATCGGATCACACTTAGGTGAAAATATGCACAACACGCAAGTGCAGGAATTCGCTAAAGCAAATAAAAAAGGTGCAACTTTTATTGTTGTTGATCCGAGATTTTCAACCGCTGCAAGCAAAGCAAAATATTATCTGCCGATTAAACCCGGAACAGATATTGCCTTGCTGCTCGCTTGGATGAACGTAATTGTAAACGAAAATCTTTACGATAAAGATTACGTTGAAAAATACGGATTCGGTTTCGAACAGTTTGCATATGAGATTAAAGATTACACACCTGAGTGGGCATATCCTAGAACCGGAATTGATCCAAAAGTAATAAGGGAAACAGCTTATGAAATGGCAAAGCATAAACCGGCTACAATAGTTCATCCCGGAAGAAGAACAACTTGGTACGGAGACGATAGCCAAAGAAGTCGTGCAATTGCATTGCTCAACGCACTTCTCGGCAGCTGGGGAAGAAAAGGTGGTTTCTTTATGCCTACCAAGTTAAGTATTCCTTCCTATCCTTATCCGGAATATCCAAAACCGGAAAGAGGAAGAGTTGATAATCCTGATGAAAGATTTCCATTCGCAAAAGGCGAGCTTTTGGCAAACGGAATTCGTGAAGCAACGATTACGGGAAATCCTTATCCTGTAAAAGGTTGGATAATTTACGCAACCAATTTGCTTCAGGCAATTCCAAACCAAGAAGAAACAATTAAAGCGATTCAAAACTTAGATTTAATGGTAGTTGTTGATGTAGTGCCGAGTGAGATTGCCGGCTGGGCTGATGTTGTTCTTCCGGAATCTGTTTACTTGGAAAGATATGATGAATTAAATATTTCTCCTTTCAAAGAAGGATTTGTTTCGATTCGTCAGCCTGTAGTTGATGAACCTTCACATCAAAAACCGAATTGGTGGATTGCAAAAGAATTAGGAAAGCGCCTCGGTTTAAAAAAATATTTTCCATGGAATGATATTGAAGATTATCTAGATACAAGGTTGAAATCAGTCGGACTTTCACTTGAAAGATTGAAAAAAGAAGGAGTAGTAAAAGCTCCAAAACAGCCGATTTATTTTGAAGATGGAGTACAGCCGAATTTCTGGACACCATCGGGTAAAATTGAATTCTACTCGCTTCAATTAAAAGAAAAAGGATTCGACCCTGTTCCTAAATTTACCGAACCGGAATCTCCGCCTCCCGGATATTTTAGATTATTAATGGGAAGAGCACCGGTACATACTTTCGCAAAAACACAATCAAACCCGATTCTAAAAGATATGATGGAAGAAAATTCTGTTTGGATAAATAATGATATCGCGATGAGATACGGTTTGAAATCGGGAGATTATATAAAGCTCAAAAATACAGACGGAGTAGTTTCTAATAAAGTGAAAGTAAAAGCAACCGAGAGAATTCGTCCCGACAGTGTTTACATGGTTCACGGATTCGGACAGCGTTCAAAAATGTTGAAGAGCACTTACTTAAAAGGAGCCAGCGATGCACAGCTTACAACAAAGTACAAACTCGATCCGCTGATGGGAGGCACTGCGATGAATGTCAATTTTGTAACTTTTGAGCGGGAGGCGTAAAATGGCAAGATACGGAATGGCGATAGATACAAAGCTTTGCGTCGGTTGTATGGATTGCGTTGTTGCATGCAAAACAGAAAATAACGTTCCCGAAGGATACAATAGAGATTGGATAACCGAAGAAGCGTTCGGAAAATTTCCCAATATAAATCTGGAAATAAGAAGCGAAAGATGTAATCATTGTGAAAATGCTCCCTGCGTATCAAGTTGTCCGACCGGTGCAAGTCATTATCACGATATTGGCGGAGTTGTATTAGTTGAATATAACGAATGTATCGGATGCAAAGCATGCATTGCAAGTTGTCCTTATGATGCAAGATTCATACACCCGGATGGTTACGCTGATAAGTGTACATTCTGCATTCACAGAGTTGAAGAAGGTAAAGATCCGGCATGTGTTTCGGTTTGCCCTACAAACTGTATGATCTTCGGTGATCTTGATGATCCTAACAGCGAAATAAGCAAACAACTTAATTCAAGAAAACATCATTCGCTGAAACCCGTTGCCGGTACAAATCCCAAAATATTCTATCTGACTTAAAGAGGTTCACGATGCATGAAATTACGACAACACGAAATAATCATCTAATAGATCCCTCACTTGAAATTTGGGGATGGGAAATCCCGGTTTATCTTTTTTTAGGTGGAATGGTCGCCGGGATGATGATTATAACGGGATATTTTTTATTCAAACAAAGACAAACGGAAGAAACTTGTTCATGCCGTTATGTGCCTTGGGTTAGTTTAGTTCTTTTGAGTTTAGGAATGTTCGCGTTATTCTTAGATCTCGAACATAAATTATTTACATGGCGATTATACACAACTTTCCAAGTAACTTCACCAATGTCATGGGGTGCTTGGATTTTAATAATTGTTTATCCCGCTATACTTGTAACTATTTTAATCACACCACCGAAATGGTTGGTTGAAAAGTTTCCAGTTGTAAAAAAATATTCGGAATGGCTGAATGAAAGAAAAATATGGATTAAAAACATCGGGGTAGCAAATATGATATTGGGAGCAATGCTCGGAATGTACACCGGTATTCTTTTAAGTTCGCTCGGCGCGAGACCTTTGTGGAATACTTCAATTTTATGGCTGCTCTTTTTGGTTTCCGGACTTTCGGGTGCGGCAGCTTTCGTTCATATGGTTGCAAAAAATGTTTACGAAAGAGAATTACTTGCTAAAGCCGATAACGGATTTTTGACTTTCGAATTATTTGTTATCGCATTAATGATTATCGGGTTACTAACATCGACTCAGGTTCATCAAGAAGCGGCGATGTTAATTCTAACCGGTCCATATGCTGCAACTTTTTGGGTGTTTGTTGTAGGTATCGGAATTATAATTCCATTGATAATACAATTGATGGCGGTTAATCATAAAGTGAATCATACACCTTGGGCGCCTATAATGGTTATTGTAGGCGGATTGATTTTAAGGTTTGTAATTGTTGAAGCAGGACAAGTTAGTTCTTGGTTTTAACAGAAAAAATTGAAGAAGTAATTGAATGGTTAGGAGAAAAAATGACAGCACTTACTCACATTTTAGCAAAAATTAAACTTCAGGTGACTGATAATGAACATACTAGCAGTCATATTGAAGCAAAACCTTATTCAAATCCATATTATGTTGGCTTTGGGTTGGGACTTGTTCTTTTAGCAGCATTTGTAATTATGGGAAGAGGACTCGGAGCTTCGGGCGCGGTTTCATCAGTTGTAACCTTTGGAGTAAATGCAATTGCACCGGAATATGCACAGAGCAATGATTACTTTTCAACTTATATTGGAGATGGTTCCGTTAGTCCGTTAAAAGATTGGCTTGTATTCGAAGTACTCGGAGTTATCTTCGGCGGATTTTTATCAGGTATGTTAGCCGGAAGAGTAAAAGGCGGAGTTGAAAAAGGACCTCGAGTTAAAACAAGAACTCGATTTATTTTCGCTTTTATCGGCGGTACATTAATGGGATTCGGAGCTAAGCTTGCAAGAGGATGCACAAGCGGACAAGCGCTTACCGGCGGTGCTTTACTCGGACTCGGAAGCTGGGCATTTATGCTTGCAGTTTTCGCCGGCGGATATGCATTAGCTTATTTTATGAGGAGGCAATGGACATGAACGCACCATTTTACAAATTCGACTTATTTGGTTTTGACGTTAGTTTAATTATTGCTTTTGTAATCGGTATCGGGTTCGGGTTTGCTTTGGAACGCGGCGGATTCGGAAGCGCAAGGATTTTAGCGGCACAATTTTACTTTACCAATATGCGTGTTCTTAAAGTTATGTTCACCGCAATTGTTACAGCAATGCTCGGAGTTTTTTATTTATCATTCATCGGATATTTAGACTTGTCATTAGTTTATATCAGCGATACATATATCATTCCGCAAGTTGTCGGCGGATTAATTCTTGGTATGGGATTTATAATCGGCGGATATTGTCCCGGTACTTCATTTGTCGCATTTTCAACAGGAAAGAAAGATGCTGTTTTCTTTATTCTCGGTGTAACTTTTGGAGTATTTATTTTTGCAGAATTATATCCATTCATAGAAGTTTTTTATTATTCAACTAATATGGGAAGAGTAACTCTGCCAGACTTTTTCGGACTCTCTTACGGAATGGTTGTCTTTTTAGTAGTATTGATGGCGCTTGGTGCATTTGCGGCCGCAGAGTGGGGAGAAAGAGTTATGGCGAAAAAAGGAGAATCAAAATGAAAAATTACATTATGAATTTATCCGGTTCAAAGAAATTAGCAATGGTTGGTTTAGTACTTGGATTGGTTGCAGTACTTCTCGGCAATCCATACGATAATACTTATGCAAAAGTAAATGTAAAAGCACTATCGGTCGAATCAATTCGTGATAGTGAAATAATCAACGTAAAAGAGCTT
The DNA here is from genome assembly GCA_020724265.1 of Melioribacter roseus. Classification (GTDB taxonomy): domain Bacteria; phylum Bacteroidota; class Ignavibacteria; order Ignavibacteriales; family Melioribacteraceae; genus SURF-28. The sequence goes on from DYHH01000033.1 coordinate 7,889, forward strand.
ACCGAATGGATAATCGAAGGAAAAGTAGATTACAGTTTGGTTGACTTGCGTGATGAAGAAGCTTACAAAGAATATTTTATACCGACTGCAGTAAATATTCCGACTTCAAAATTACTTGAATCCAATTTAATGCGTAATCTAAAAATTCTTTTGTATTGCGAAAACAATATTAAAGCTGCACAAGCTTGGTTTGTACTAAAGTCAAAAGATTACAAAAGTGTTTACATACTTAATGATGGTATTGATGCCTGGAAAGATGAAATCTTATTCCCAAAGATTTCAGAGAATGCTTCTGCAAACGAGAAATTAGAGTTTGATAAAATGGTTGAAGTAAGCAAATTTTTCGGTGGTTCACCTCAAGTCGGTGAAACAGGAAGTAAAAAAGAAATTACTATGCCTAAGATTGAAATACCGGCTGCAGTACCGATGAATACCGGTGGCGGTAAACCTAAGAGAGAAGGATGTTGATAATAATTAAATCCTAAATTCTAATTTCGAAATCCGAAACAAAATTTAAATACAAAGCTCGAATATGAAATCTATGTTCCGAACGATCGTTTTGAAAATTTGGATTTGTGATGTAAGTATTGTTTAGAAATTAGAATTTAGGATTTAGAATTTCGTTTCAATTATACACTCGCTTAATCCATACTTTGCAATCACCTCATCATCCAAACTTTCTCTCACGACTAAAACAAGATCAAACAAATTGTCCTTTTTGAATTTATCAACGGCAATACTCACCATCGGTTCATAACCTTGATCAACCATTTCGAGTTTTCCGACTTCATCTATCACAATGTAATCAACTTCGCTTTGTAAAGATTCTTTAATTTGTTGCTTTGCCCAATCCATAACTTCTTTGCTGAATCTATATTTCCCAATAACAATTGCATCAACACTTTTCGTTTCAAGCAGTTTTGTTTCACCGGTTTTAATTCTTTGAATACACCGTTTACCTTCAATTATAGGTGCTATGATTCCATCACAGTTTTTATCTGCAATAAAATTCTGCAATCGTGTAGTTTTCCCGGAATGAATCGGTCCGCTAAATAATATTATTTTCTTCATACGATTCTATATCAGCCATTAATAGCAAAATGAAAGAGTTTTTTAGAAATGGAATTACACGTTTATAATTTTTCAATCCTTTTGTCTGTTCCCAGCTGTAATTTATAATTCCTTTGAAGTAAGGAAACAATGCTAAAATTGTTTCAACTTCTTTTGAGTAATCGGATTGTTTCTTCATCAAATATTTTTTTACCCATTTGATAATTATGGGTGATAGTAACACGAACCAAACATACATTATGAGAATTGAACGAATCAGCATGAAGATTATTTTGTAAAATAAATTCTCATCTAACTCAGGATTAGTATATGATATTATTATCATCATTGCTGCAAAAGTAACAACCACAATGTTGGATTTTTTCTTCCACCACTTTCTTTTCTTTTTTGTCTTATCATTTTGCAGTATTATCGTTTCATCTTTTCTTGTAATTGATTCGTTAAATTCTTTTACTTTAGCGGAGTTATTGGTTATCCATCTGTGAATATTCCCGGCGATTATTCCGAAAATGATTCCACCCGAAATATGAATAAAGCCGTAAACCCCAATTAATAAATAGCTAAGTTGTAAAGATGTGTCTGCTGAAGAAACTGAAAAAAACTCATTCAACAAATAAATTCCGAAAGCATCAATCGATTCCCATAATGTATTCCCGAATAAAACTGTAAGAACAAATACACGTTGAAAAGCCGAGTAAGTCAGTGCAACAATTCCAAGAAAGAGAGCCGCCAATTTTCTGTTTATTATGAAACTAAATATCAGGTAAGCAAACAATCCTTGTAGGAATACAGCAAAATAGGCATTCAATGGTGTGTGAGGACTAACCATTGCTTTAATTAAAATAACAATCAAAGTTGATTTTAGAAGTGTTGATTTTTTCTCTGCTGAATATGCAATCAGAGTTAGAAATATAACTGCGCTTCCCCCAATAAATAACCCGGTTAGCGGTATTCTAAGCGCATGAAGAATTCCACCCAAAGCAGCTTCGCTGAAAGCCCAAAGCGCGGTAATTCTGCTTATGGTTGTAAATTCTTTTTCAAGAATTGAGCTATGTTTAAAATTATCTCGAAACAAATTACGATTCTAAAATGTCGTTAACCCAAGTCATTGAAGCCATCATATTAGGCATGCCGATTGTTGGCAAAGCCAGAAGTACAGTTTGTTTAATTTCTTCTTTTGTGCAGCCGGCTTCAAGCGCTTTTCGTGTGTGGGAATGAACAGCGCCTTCCATTCTTGCACCAACGGCGATAGCAAGTTTAATTAATGAACGGTTTTTATCGTTAATTGGTCCTGCGCCATGTACTTCTGCTCCTAATTTTTCATATGCTTCAAATACTTTTGAATATTCATCTCTTGTTTTCTGATATGATTTTGGTAAATCACTCATTTCTTCCTCGATGTTTATTGATATGAATAAATTGCGTCTAAAATTAAGCTATTCTAAAAGTATCTACAAGCAAATCAAACAATCAAGAAAATGGGAAAATAACTTTAAGTTTTTTAGTAGATTTGACATTATATTTTTCAAAAATGAAATAGAAATCCGGAGGAAAAATGAAATTATCAGTAATCGGTACCGGTTACGTTGGTTTAGTTTCTGCAACTTGCTTTGCCGAGATGGGGAATCATGTTATATGTGTTGATAATGATCAAAAAAAATTAGAGAAGATGCGTAAATCAATCGTCCCGATTTATGAACCGGGATTGGATACTTTATTCCATAGAAATATCGAGAAGAAAAGATTAGTGTTTACCGATGATTTAAAATATGCAGTAGAAAATTCCGAAGTGGTTTTTCTCTGCTTGCCTACGCCACAGGGTGAGGATGGTTCTGCAGATTTAAAATATGTATTTGGAGTCGCCGGTGATATTGCAAAAATATTAAAAGGAAACGACGACAAGGATTTTAAAATAATTGCTAATAAAAGTACTGTCCCGGTTGGTACTTGTGCTTCGGTTACAAAAATTATTTCCGATGAAGGGATTAAGAATTATGAAGTTATTTCAAATCCCGAATTTTTACGTGAAGGTTTTGCAGTTGATGATTTCTTAAAACCCGATAGAATTGTTATTGGAGCCGAAAGTAAAGAAGTCTTTGAGAAAATGAGAATCTTATATGAACCTTTTGTTAGACAAGGCAACCCAATTATAGAAATGGATCCATACAGTTCCGAGATAACAAAGTATGCAGCAAACTCATATCTTGCAATGCGAATTACTTTTATGAATGAACTTGCAAACTTTACAGAGAAAGTTGGCGGAAATATTGATTTAGTAAGAAAGGGTATAAGTGCCGATACAAGAATCGGAAAAAGATTTTTATTTCCCGGAATTGGTTACGGCGGTTCTTGTTTTCCAAAAGATGTTCGTGCTCTTATAAAAACTTCTATTGATAATAATTCTACAATGACTATTCTTCAAACAGTTGATGAAATTAATAACAGGCAAAAGTTGGTTCTTGTAAATAAAGTTTTAGAACATTTTAATAATAACATTAAAGAAAAAAAATTCGGAGTTTGGGGATTATCATTCAAACCGAATACCGATGATATGCGTGAAGCCCCATCGATATATATTATAAATGAACTATTAAAACATGGTGCAAAAATATCAGCTTATGATCCTGAAGCAATGGAGAATTCTAAGTTTTATTTTAATGATAAAATTGAATACGCAGAAAACCAATACGATGCAATTAAAGATAAAGACGCATTACTAATTTTAACCGAATGGAATGAGTTTAGAAATCCAGACTTGAAATTGGTTTCGGAAAATTTGAAAACAAAACTAATCTTTGACGGAAGGAATGTTTTTACTCCTGTTAGAATGAAAGAACTTGGGTTTACTTATTATAGTATTGGACGTGTTTTGGTTAAATAAATTTTTTAATCCCCGCAATTTTCAAAATTGCGGGGATAATGGTGATTTACGAATTCAAAACCTTCTCATAATATTTCAAATACTGCGGAACAATTAACTTCTTCTCAAAATTATCTTTTGCCAGTTTTATACAATTATCAGAGAATACTTTATATTTTTTTTCATTGGTTAATAAGTCAATTGCATACTTAGCCATTCTTTGCACATCACCAAACTCTGCAATGAAACCGGTCTCATTGTGACGAACAAGTTCCGGCAAACCGCCGACACTGGAACTAATTACGGGAACACCGCATGCCATTGCTTCTAATGCTGACAAACCAAAACTTTCCGATTGTGACGGAAGCAAAAATATGTCTGATGAACTGAGTATTTCCGTTAATCCGTCCTGCTTACCTAAAAATATCACATCTTTATGAACTTCTAACTCTCTTGCTAATCTTTCACATTCAGATCGTTCGGGGCCATCACCGACTAATACTAACTTAGTTGGAATTTTCTTTTGAACTTCTTTTAATATTCTAATTGTGTCGGGAACACGTTTAACAGGACGAAAATTTGATGTGTGAACTAAAATTCTTTCACCGTTCGGCGCAATATGTTTTTTGAATTGCTCATGATTAACCGGTTTATAAACCTCTGTATCAATAAAATTGTGAATTACTTCTATGTCTTTGTTGATGTTGTAATTTGTAATTGTTTTCTCTTTCAAAAATCTTGAAACTGCAGTTACACCATCACTTTCCTCAATACTAAATTTTACTAATGGTAAAAATGAAGGTTCTAATCCAACCAAAGTAATATCAGTCCCGTGAAGTGTTGTTATAATTTTTGTTTGCTTGTTCTCTTTCTTCAAAATTTGTTTTGCAAGATATGCACTTGTTGCATGAGGTATAGCGTAATGAACATGAAGCAAATCTAAGTTTTCATATTGTATAACTTCAACCATTTTACTGGTCAAGGATAAACCATAAAGTGAATGCTCGAATAATGGATATGTAGTAAATTCAACTTCATGGAAAATTACATTCTCAACAAAACTATTTAATCTATGAGGGAGAGCATAACTAATAAAATGAACTTCACATCCTTTCGCTGCCAAAGCTTTGCCAAGTTCGGTGGCAACCACACCGCTTCCGCCGTATGTCGGGTAACATGTTATTCCGATTTTCATATTAATTGATTACCGTATAAATTATAATTGTATTTTTATTGGACTAAGTTAATCAAAAATATCAACGTAATGAAAAGCGGTTGAATTTATGAAATTATTAATAATCGGACATTCGGTTGTAGATCATATTATTTCAGAAAACGAGGAAATTATTAAACCCGGTGGAATTTATTATTCAGCAATCGGATTCAACGGAGTTAGAAAAGATGATGATGAATTTTATTTATTGACTTCAAGTTCGAAAGAAGATCAAAAATATTTCAAAAGATTATTTAATGAATTTAATTTGGATTTTGTAAATCACTTAGAAGAAATTACTCATGTTAATTTAACTGTCGATGGTCAATTTGAAAGAAGAGAACATTACCGTAATTTGGTTGAGCCGTTAAAGATAAATGACAAAATAAGATGGAATGAATTCGACGGTATTTTTATAAATATGATAACAGGCAATGATTTAACAGCAGAAAAATTTGTAGAAGTAAGAGAAAAATTTAGTGGTTTGATTTATTTAGATGTTCATACTCTTTCGAGAGGGGTTGGTAAAGAACATCATCGTTATTTTAGAAAAATTCCCGATTATGAAAAATATCTGCACAATGTTGATATTATTCAAGTAAATGAACATGAATTAAAAACAATCACCCCATACGATGAAAAGGATGAAATACTAAAAATGATTTTTGAATTTGATATAAAATATATCATAATAACAAAAGGTGAGCGAGGTGCAGAAATTTATGGAAAAGACGGTTCGGTCTATTCAGTTGATACAATAAAAGTAAACTCAATAAATAAAGTAGGCTGCGGTGATGTTTTTGGTTCCGTTTTCTTTTATTCATACCTTAGCGGATTGAATTTTCAAGAATCATTAACAAAAGCAAATTATACTGCAGGTATTTTAACAACGTACTCAACCGAAGAAGAATTTCTGAATTTGAAAAATGATATCATCTAAAGACATATTAAAAAGAAGAATATTAATAGTCGGTTCTAACGGAAGACTCGGTCAATCTCTTGTTAAAAAAATAATGAATCACGAAAAGACGGAACTGATGTGTTCCTCAATCGAAAGTGAATCTTTAATTAGAGATGTTGAATACAGAAAGGCAGACATTACTAAAAAGGATCAGGTGAAGAAATTAGTTCTTGATTTTGTACCGGATTATATAATAAATGCCGCTGCATTTACAAATGTTGATAAATGTGAATCCGAACGTGAACTTGCCTGGAAGATTAATGTTTCCGGTGTTGAATACCTTGCTCAATATGCAAGATTAGTTGATGCTCATCTAACTCATGTTTCAACCGATTATGTTTTTGACGGTAACGATGGACCTTATACCGAAACCGACCCAACCAATCCCATAAGTTATTACGGAAGAACAAAGCTTGCCTCGGAGAATTCACTAAAAATCAGCGGAGCTAAATATGCAATTGTTAGAACAAATGTTTTGTTCGGGCCCTCCGAATTCGGTGAACCAGATTTTGTAAATTGGGTCGTGGATTCGTTAACCGGCAAGAAGAAAATTAGAATTGTTATCGATCAAATTAATAATCCTACATTTATTCCCGATTTAGCAGACGGAATTCTTAAAATAGTCGATTTGAATAAAGATGGAATCTATAATCTTGGTGGAAGAGAATTTTTATCAAGATTTGAATTCACAGAAAAAATTGCAGAACATTTTAATTTGGATACCACACTTATAGAAAAAATTGTAACAAAAGATTTGAAGCAGCCTGCCCCGCGTCCATTAAAATCCGGACTCATTACTTTGAAAGCCGAAACCGAACTTAATTACAAACCACGTTCACTTAAAGAAGCTTTTATATTAATGACAAAAGAACAATCCGAGTTGTAATTAAATAACTGAAGTTACGCGACCGTTCGTAATATCCTATATCCGTTACTATCAATAAGAAATAGAAAACATATAAAGAGGTTGTTAAAAAAACTTGAAAAGAAAATTATTCGCTACTCGAATTGGCAGTAGGATAAAATTCTATGAGTTAAAACAAAAACCATAAGCCGCCAATTCGCGAATCAGCGACAAAAAAGTATCGTTTCAAGCGTTATGTTTTTATTTGCAAAATTAAAAAGCAGAAACCATAATTCGCCAATTCGCTAATGTATTAACGATTAGCACTGATACGCTGATATTGACTGTCGGCAGATTACGTTTAGGTCTAACAACAAGCGAAATTTTAACTTATAGAAATCTGTGAAAATCAGTTGTATCTGTGTCATCAGTGTGCCGTTAGTCGTATTGCGTAACTTCAGTAAATAAATTATTTGACAAGAGGTGTCAATTTATTTATGTTTGTTATGAGCATATGCTCATAATAATAAATGCCGAGACCGTGTAAACATAGAAGAACAAGATGCAATCCCGAGGCAAACTATTTTAAACCTCGTGGAATTCCAATGCACAATCTCGAAGAAGTTATTTTAGAAAGAGATGAATTGGAAGCAATTAAACTTGCGGATTACGACGGTCTTAAGCATGAAGAAGGTGCAGTGAAAATGAATGTATCGAGAGCAACATTCGGACGAATTTTGGAAAAAGGTCGGTATAAAATTGCCGAATCAATAATAAAAGGTAAAGCTATAAAAATAAATTAAGCGAGGTGTGTTATGAAAGTAGCAATTGCAACTGATGATTATAAATCGGTTACCGGACACGTTGGAAGATGTAACGGCTTTCTGATTGTTACAGTTGAAAATGGTGAAATAAAAGAAACTGAAGAACGTGAAAACAATTTTACAAATCACGGGAGAGGTAATCACGGACACGGTCATCATCATCATGGCGAAGATCACAGAAGTGGTCACCAGAGATTAGCAGAAGGATTAGAAGATTGCAGTCATCTTATATGTCACGGTGTCGGCTGGAGATTGGTAGAAGACTTAACAGTTGCCGGTGTCAAACCGATTCTTACTAATGAAGAAGATGCTTTACAAGCAGCAATAAAATTAGAAAACGGTACTCTTGAAATTTTAGAAGATGCCGAATGCAGAGAGCATTAATAAAAATTAGAGGCTGTTTTATAAGTATACATTTTATAAATACATGCATTTTTTTTTTGAATATTACTTTTAAGACAGCCTCAAAAAATTATGGAGTAATACTATAATGCAATTCAGCTCCAGGTCCAACCGGGAATCCGAAACTAATCCAAATAACCAGCAATATACTCCACGCAATCAGAAATACAATCGAATACGGAAGCATTGTCGCAATAATTGTTCCTATACCGGCATTTTTATCATATCGCTGGAAGAAAGCAACTATCAATGCAAAATATGACATCATCGGCGCAATAATATTTGTTACGCTGTCTCCAACTCTATAAGCAACTTGTGTGTACTCCGGTGAGAAACCGAGCAGCATAAACATTGGAATAAATACAGGTGCCATTATCGCCCATTTTGCCGATGCACTTCCCATTACAAGATTTATTATTGCGCTTATTAATATAAATGCAAATGTTAATGGTATGCTTCCTAAAGCCAAACTTTCTAAAAATGATGCTCCTTCTATTGCAAATATTAGTCCGAGGTTTGTCCAATTAAAAAATGCAACAAACTGTGCGGCAAAAAATGTAAGCACTATATAAACTCCGAGTGTCTCCATTGACTTTGCCATTCCTCTTACCGCATCTTTATCGCTTTTATAAGTTCCGGCTCCGATTCCGTAAGCAATACCTGTTATTGCACCGCCCAAGAAAATTATTGCTACAATTCCCGACATAAAAGGAGATCGAAGTAAATCACCTGTTTCCAAATCTCTCAAAAAACCATTTGCGGGGACTGTACCGAGAACAAGAATTCCAACAAAAATTAACGAAGTAATCAAAGCATAGATTAAACCCTTTTTCTCCTCCGGTTTAAGTTTTTCTAACTCACTTGCTTTTTCCTCACCTGAGTATTTGCCTAATCTTGGAATTACAATTTTTTCAGTTACCCACGTTCCCAAACCTGCTAGGAAAAATGTTGAAACAAACATGAAATAATAATTAGCAGCGGGATTAACTTTGTAAGTAGGATCAAGTATATGAGCAGCCTCTTCCGATAAACCTGCTAACAGCGGATCAATTGTACCGAGTAATAAATTTGCACTATACCCGGCAGAAACTGCGGCAAATGCCGCAGCCATCCCGGCAATTGGATGACGACCGACTGAAAGAAATATTATTGCTGAAAGCGGTACAAGTAAAACATAACCGACTTCACTTGCGGTGTTTGATAGAATTCCGGAAAAAACTATAACAAAAGTTAAAAGTTTTTTAGGAGCCGAAAGAACAAGTAGTCTCAACACAGCACCGATTAAACCGCTCCCTTCGGCAACTCCTATTCCCAGCAATGCCACAAGTACGGTTCCAAGCGGTGCAAAAGAAGTAAAGTTCACCACCATATTTTCCAGGATCATGTGAATACCTTTTACCGAAAATAAATTAACAGGTCTCACGGTTTCACCTGTGCCGGGATGTATCACTTCAATATGGAATAAGCTTGTAATACCTGAAATAATTATAACGGCAACTGCTAATATTGCAAATAATGTTGTTGGTTCGGGAAGAGCATTACCAACTTTTTCAATTGTTGATAAAAATTTATCAATAGCAGATTTCTTTTGAGTTTTAGATTCTGTCATTCTCACCCTTAAATAAATTATTCGAGTTCAATTTATATTTCGGCAAAGATATAATTTTATATCTTCTTAGAAAAGTTATTCTCATTCGTAACTTTCCTTTTTTAATTACGTCTAAAATCTAAATTTTGGAGAATGGTAATGAGAAAGCGTGAAAAACTAAGGGATTTGTTTTTTTACCTATTATTAGGTTTTTTCACCCTTGCTATCCTTGCGCATGCACAAAGTGAAATAAAGTTAGAAAATGTTGAGCCTGGTTTTGTCGATTATGGTTCATTTTCAATTACTAATGACGGTGAAATAAAATTAACTGGAAGTGTTGCCGGATTTGAGAAATGGGGACAAAAAACTTATTTCTACGGTTGGATTCTTGATGCTGATTCACGTAATGTAGTTTGGCATATGCTTGATGATAGAGAAATTCGTGAAAGGTTAGATGAAAATGATTTTATTGATATCGATAAAAAAATATCACTAAAAGCAGGAAACTACGAAATTTATTTTACCGGGGGAATAAATTCTGCCAATATCGAAATAAAAGGTTTTAAAGGATTGATTAACAAAATTTTCGGCAAGGGACAGAGAGAGTATCGGCGTAGATACAGAGATCAACTTTATCTAAAAGTGACTGGAGTTTCGGGGGGATTCTCTGTCGTAGATAAAAACTATTTTGCAGATGCTCTCGCTGCCAATTCTGTTGCAAGCTCAATTCGAACCGGTGATAATGAAAACATCAAACTTCCGTTTGCATTAAGTAAAGAAACCAAGCTGCGTGTTTATGCACTCGGCGAAGGTTCCCGCGATCGTGTTTATGATTACGGGTGGATTTATAACGCATCTACTTATGAAAAAGTCTGGCAGATGACTAATCGGCGTTCCGACTTTGCCGGTGGTGCAGAAAAAAATATTATGTTTGATGATGATATTACTCTTCCCGAAGGACACTATATAGCCGTATATGTTACGGATGATTCTCATTCCTTCGATGAATGGAATCAATTGCCTCCCGATGATCCGCAGTTTTGGGGGATTACTATTTGGGCTGCTACCGATGCCGACAGCAAAAACATTATTGCTTTTGACAAGGATAAAATAGTTAAACCGTTTATTGAAATTATTAAAGTAGGTGATAACGAATTCAAGAAACAAGGTTTTACTCTTAAAAAAGATATGGAAATTTTGATTCATGCTTTTGGTGAAGGTTATGATAAACGACGTCTTTCAGATTATGGGTGGATTGTTAATGCCGATAACGGTGAAAAAGTTTGGCACATGGAAAAAGCTGATATTCAATACGGCGGCGGTGCTCAAAAAAACCGGATGGTTCATGAAAAAATTAAACTGAATAAAGGAAATTATATTGTTTTTTATTCAACCGACGGTTCACATTCTTATAATAGATGGAATGCTGCTCCTCCTTTTGACCCTGAAAGATGGGGAATAACTCTTTGGGCTACTAACAAAGATGATAAAAATTTTATAACCGTTTTTGACCCGGATGATTTTCAAAGTGAAAAAGTTATTACTCAAATAACACGTGTGCGCGATAATCATTTTGAGTCAAAACCATTTACTATAAATAAAACACAGCAAGTTAGAATTATTGCAATCGGTGAAGGTTCAGATGGAAGAATGTATGATTACGGCTGGATTGAAAATGCGGATACAAAAACAATTATATGGGAAATGACTTTTAGAAAAACCGATCATGCCGGCGGTGCGATGAAAAACAGGAGATTCGACGGCAATATTACTCTATCACCCGGCAAATATAAACTTTACTACGAAACAGACGGATCTCATTCATACAGAAGATGGAATGCTACTCCTCCTCCTAACCAAGAAATGTACGGAATTACTTTAATGCGAGTTGAATAAATAAGACCGGGGATAATGAGAAAATCTAAAAACATTTTGTTATCCCCGATTTTTAAAAAAATTCTTTGTCTTATTTTAAAATCATCATCTTTTTGCTGTCTGTAGAATTACCCGAAGTTAATTTGTAAATATATAATCCGCTAGCTAAGCCGCTTCCATCGAATTCAACTTCGTACTCTCCCGCATTCAGAGTCTCATTAACAACTTCTGCTACTTTTCGACCTAATGCATCGTATACTTCTAATTCAACTTGAGCTTGTACGGGAATTGAAAAACTAATCTTCGTAGTTGGATTAAAAGGATTTGGATAGTTACCAAATAATCTAAATTCTTTCGGTTTTGAGTTATCTTCAGCAGAAGTAATTCCATTTCCAAATTTGGATGTTGAAGAACTCTCAATTCCTAATTCTGAATTTATCAACCATTTTGCAAATTTTACATTATCTTCTTCTATAAATTTTTCGGAGACAGATTCTATAACTTTAAGTGCTGCATCGAATTCTTTTTTGTTAAAATGATAGTAAAATAAATCCACAATTCCATGCAACTCGTGAATCGTATTCATGGAGTATTCCCGAAGCTTTGTATTGAAAAGTAAAAAGTCAGGTTCGGATTTGTCATATAGAGAAAGATTCGAGATGACCTCTAAAGCAAGTGGTTTATATTCTTTAACTTCCTCTTTTGAAGATATTATGGATTCTAATAAAGTAAGTACTCCCGGGATTGAATATGCTTTATATAAGAAATATAAATCGGAAATTGCAAACATAACTTCCTTCTCGTTAATCTTCGAATTTATTATCTGCTTATAAATATCAAAAGCACTTTGATAATCTTTTTGAAACAAAAATTCGCGAGCTTGGCTTAGTGAGCTTAGGGAAGTTATGCTGTTTTCTCCAATAGAATTTTTACTATTCCCAGTTGCAATTGCATCCTGCCATTGATTATATGGAGAATAATCTACTGATGACGTCCCATCCACAGTAACTCTTGAGGGTGGATTCGGATTCCACCAATTTTTTTTAGCACTTATTGTTGTATAACTGGAAGCTCTTACATTTGCATAGGTATTATTTGAAAAAGTATTGTTATAACCATTCGTACTGCTGCCAGCATTTATATTGCAATGATAATTTCCCCAAAGTCCGTGGTAACCATTTTGTAGAGTATTCCAACCTTCTTCATAACCGCCTGATGGAGCAGCGAAAAGTGGTGTTGAAAAATAATAACAATTAACTCCGGCATGACCTGATGAACTGGGGCCTGTTATATTGTTATATCTTAAATATGCGTTTCCATTATAAATATAAATACCGCTTAGAGTATTATTTCTTATCGTATTGTTGTATATATATGGAACGCTTGTTCCTGTATTGATTATTGAAATTCCATGAGAACTAGAATTATTCTCAATTGTGCAATTTTTTACAGTTGCAGAACCGCCGCCAATCATAGATATTGCTGCACCACCGTATGTATAAACATTTTCAATGGTACATCCGTCAAGTATACCTGAACTACCGCTGCGGAACTGAATACCGCCCCAAGTTGAGGAACTAGTAAATGTAGTGCTTGTTGCGTTGAGTGTGCCGTCAACTATAATTCCCTTTCCTGAAGCAAAAACCAGCTGTGCACCGGAAGGGATTGTAAGTGTTTTGCCTGATTGAATAGTAAGACTTTCGTTAAAGTACCATTTACCAACTGTCAAGGTTGTATTTGAATTAATTGTATAATCATTGATTTCAATATTTGCTTTTATCGTGGATCCTTCTTTTCTGATATTATTAACAGTAAATCCAGTTGTAATAGATTGAGCGTAATTTTCAGAAGAACTATTAACGATAAAATTGCTATTTGGATTACTTTTAAAACTAAATTCTTGTCCAAATCCTGGAGTATAAAACACTGTACCATCACCTTTATCAATATCCTTATACGGACCTGCTATTTCTGTTTTCCCCGACACTTTTCTAATCTCAAGTTTATCTCTGCCAATTAGAGGATTTCCAACACCAGTATTTATTACTTCATTTTCGGTTATATACCAAATTGTTTTACCATGTGCTGCTTCAATATCAACAGGCATTATTCTCCAATCGCTGAATGATGGGTTAAACAACCCAATACTTGGAGTTGTTGAGTGCCAGATTAATACACCACCAACACTTGAGTTAGCATAAGGATATTCTTGATAAAATGGATTATTGAAGGGATCATCATCATGAAAAGAAATATAAAATCTCTGAGTTCCGTAACTACCTGAGGGTTGTGACGGTTGATAAACATAAACCTTTTGATTTTTTTGAAATTCTTCAAGTACAAAATTTGAGTTGCTCGATGAAATAACAGTTGGTGTTATCCAACCCCTTATAGCTCTAAAAAACGGGTTATAAGGTGATGGTGCTCCGTTAAAACCTCCACAACTCATGACATCAAATCCCCCCAATCCGTAATGATTACGTAGAAAAATCCCGCTATGATCAATATCCGGGAAATTAAACTCTCCATGCCCAAGTTCATGAGTATACACATTCCTTAATAATGAACCGCTACTACCTCTACTTTGCCTATTAACAATAATTTCAATAGGATTTCCATTACTGTCTAAATCGGAGGTTGTATAAGTAATATCGCAAATAACGCCACCACTTTTAGACCCGATTGAAACAAAATGAATAGGAACTTTCCCATCACCATTATAATCATAATTATTAAAATCATAACGAGAATCAGCATCTGCAAGTACTCCTATGATATTAAAATAATTGTGAACATGACCGTTTGGTGATCCTGGCGAACTGCCGCACAGACCGTTAAAAGGAACATCATATGAATTTGGCATTTCAAATGCATTACCTGGTGTATCTTCCAAAAGAACTATATCAAGAGAATAATTATCAAATGTGGAGGTCTCTATAAAATCTTCCGAAAAAGTTACTGCATCATAAACCCACGTTGGTATAGTCGTAGAAGCGTTAGCATCTACAGCTAAAATCACTATATCTGTTATTGTTGTTACTCCGGACTGAACGGTTGCTTGTGCTTTTGTTGGCGTTGTAAGAATCGCGTCGTTTATCGAATTTGTTTGTGCAAAAGAAACGAGACAAAATACTAATACAACAATTAACATAGCAAAAATTTTTGTTTTCATTTCTTGCTCCTATTTAAATAATATCCATCACTTATTTTGTTAATACCATTTTCTTTACTGAATAATTATTATTCTGAATTAACTGGTAATAATACACTCCGCTGCTTAGGCCATATTTCTCTGCATTAAATACTATTTCATATTCACCTGCTGGTTTTTCCCCGTTAAATAAAACTGCTATTATTCTACCTAATGAATCATATACTAATAATTTTACAATACTAGTTTGCTCAACAACATAGCTAATAGTTGTTGATGGGTTAAAGGGATTTGGATAGTTTTGTCTTAATGAAAAGGAAATTGGTTGTTGAGAGAAGTTTTCATCTGTGACCGAGGTAACCGTATCTCCGTTTTCATCTACCAATAAATATGAGATAAAGAGATTACTCGTATTATCTGCACTGTCAGGGTGTAAAGGTACATTTCTGTTGGATGAAAATATTAGGATTTTCCCGTCGGAAGATATCCATGGGTAATACTCTCCCCCTCTTTTAGTAATGTTAACCCATGGAACGGTTTGAGTATTAATATTGAGATAAAATACATCTCCCCAATAATTTGTCGTAGTATCCCAATAGGTTACACACAAATCTATCGCCCACTCTTTTTCCCATCTTCTTTTGCCAAAGTACATCTTTTTCTTATCACCTATCAGGCTTAATCCATACATTTCAGCTCCACCTATTGGGTGGTACCAGAAACTATCTGCTTTTTCCCACTGTCCTGTATTCTTATCTAAAACATAAAAATTTGGATATCGTGTTTGCTGGGTTACATAGATTGTATCATTACTAACCTCATAAATATATAAATCGTGTCCTTCAGTATTTATATTGGGACCCATATTGAAAGCTTCAGACCAATCATTAAGCGTATCATCCCAATCGGAATACCATAAATCCCAGCCTCCAAATCCACCCCAGCCTGAGAAGTATAATCTCTTTCCATCTTTACTAATAGAAGGAAATCGAGTTGCAACACCACCGGGATTAATATTTGAATTAAGCATCTCAGGTTCTTGCCATTTATCATTTTCTTTGACTGAGAAATAAACACCATCACCCATATCTAAATATAGTGTATCTAGGTTTGGTGTTAATGATGGAGACTCTAACCACATGTAGGGTTTGTTAAAAACAGAATCAAGTAAAACCGGTTCACTCCATATCTCCGGTGCAGTTGGCCATTCCTGGGATAAGAGAGGTAAATTTATCAGTAACAAGAAAATTAATATATTTTTTAACCTTTTCATTTTACAATTCCTTTTTATATCGTGATCTTCATAAGAAAATTACACTAAAGAAATTTCTTTTTCATTCTGCACCTCCTCATTTAATTAAAATCATTGGTTTTGTAATTTCGTTTGATTCCGAAACTAAGGAGTAATAATAGACTCCTCATTTAAGTATTATATTTATTTGAGTAAAACAAATACTGCTTAAAAAAATAAATAAAATTACCTGCAAGATTTTCATACTAACAAAAGTTAAGAATATTGAATAAAATAAACCGGGGATAACGAGAAAATCTAAAAACATTTTGTTATCCCCGATTTTGTAGGGGAACTTATAAGGTTTTCTTATAAGAAAAAATTGATTAGTTAATATCTCTCAACAACAACTTTATCAAAATGATTAAATACTTCTTTTTGTTCCAGGGTTAACTCTTCGCCAAATATTATCTTAATTAAATTATTGCGTGCAATCATAGATTCGTATATATCATCAGAGAATAAAATCTCGATGTAATCTTCTACTTTTGATATACTTTCCTCTTTGCCGCAAAATGAAAGCAGCATAGAAAATATTTCGTAGAGTTTATGTTTATCAAAATTCTCGGAGTGGTTGTTATAAGCAATTGCCAAAGTTGCACCGGCAAAGTATGCAAGCTCTATTTTTACATTACCATGAAGGGAAATTTTTTCTTTAATCAAACTAAAGAATGCAGTCAAGTATTCATAAATGTCACGTTCATTTCTATACCCGGGAAAAGTAATTATCGATTCACCAAAAACATTTTTATAATCATCTTCAAATAAAAAGAGAGTTTTGTAATTCTGCTTACAATTGAGGGTGATAGGATTTTGTGTATTGCCCCCTAATAATGATTCAATTTCACTTTCGAATAGAGAAAAAAAGTAGCCTAACTTAAAGGAAGATGCGATAACCTTACTAAGAGGGATCTGCATAAAACTCCTGATTATAATGTACGAAATTAAATTTTTTGATATTCGTTAAATTGTTATAATTTCTATACTTACGAGGATTAAATATAGCAAAACTTTATATCCTCCGAATCCGTATAATTACTTAGTAATAAAAGATTTTTTTCCTTACTACTAAGTACTTATACCTAATTATCTTCAAATCCTTGCAGTCAATATTTCTTTATAAAATAACTCAAAAAAGCAGTGTTGTGTTTACTAATTAATTTATCATCACAGCTATTAAGTATAACTGAATTGTGAAAAGTAAATTGTTGATTAACTCTAAACGGGGATTGAAAGGAAAATTATTTTGCGATTTTAATTAAGCGGATAGTTCTTTAGTGATGTTCTATTTTTTAATTGAGTTGTATTTAAAATACTATACCTGTTATTCTCCGGCGACTTATTTCCACGAATAATTATTCCGGAGTTATTCGTTATTATTTTTTCATCATTTGAATATGTTGGAGCGCTGTACTTTGTTTGGTTTAACAATCCGGGTTCAAGGTTTGTATATTTTGTAGCATATTGATGATGGTACTTGATAATTTTTTTTAATTGCTCTCGATTCTGTGTTGTTTTTTCTTCATACTTATTTTTAATGGTTTTGAAAAAAATGAAGGAGATTATTAACACGAATAAAAGTGCAGTAAGGAAATAAAAAATTATGTCTGTTATTAAGGGTATTAATTCCATATGAACTGTAAATATTCGGCTTGAAAATAGACAAAATTGATGCCATAGAAAAAATTCTTTGAAAGTGTGAAAACTAATGTAATAAACTAAAAAGATGTCTCATTTATTTTTATAGTGATTTTTTTGAGACAAATTTTCACTTTTATTTTCATCTGTCTTCATTTCCGTATTGCAGGTTTCTCCTTTGCAGCATTCATCAATATTTGTTTTACATATAGAACATTGCCCGTGCCCGTGAATCCAGATTATTTCAACTAAATTACCGCACCAATTACAGATTACCGGTCTTTTATTAGGCTTATTCATGAAACTTTATCTCTACTGTTTATGTAATAGAAGAACAGAAAATATTAAAGCGAAATTAATTCAGAAGAATTTTGTAATTTCGTCAACCTCACAAAAAAATATTTGCATATAATGAAATTAAACGTATTTGACCGCAGTAACTACCTAAAAGGACTTTTGGTCTTAATAAGTAAAGATAAAAAAATTTCTGATGATGAAAGTGATTTTATAATGAAAGTCGGCAAGACTTTGGGTTTTGATAAAGAGTTTTGCGAAGAAGCAATTGAGACACTCCTTGAAAATAATTACATATCGCAAGAACCTCCCGAGTTTTCAAACGTCGAATTTGCAAGAAGTTTTATTGAAGATGCAATTTCTGTTGCAATTACCGATAATGAACTGAGCCAATTAGAAATCGGTTACTTAAAAGCAATTGCAGAGAAAAACCATGTAGATGATGATTGGTTTGTAAGACAATTATCAACTGCAGATAAAATTTCTAAAAATATTAAATTCGATATTCCGCATCTTTCGGTTGAAAAACATCTATAACATTAACAAAATATAAGGAACACAATGAAGAGATTAATTCTATTAATTGCGCTTCTGTTTATCTTTTTCTCAAGTTTTTATTCTCAAGAAGAAGGAAGACTCCTACGATTTCCAACCATTCATAATGATCAAGTTGTATTTACATATACAGGTGATCTTTATGCAGTATCAGCAAACGGTGGAATTGCCCGCAAATTAACTAATCATGTCGGTTTGGAATTATTTCCTCGTTTTTCTAATGACGGGAAATGGATTGCATTTACCGGGCAGTATGACGGCAATACAGAAGTTTATGTTATGCCTTCAACCGGTGGTAAACCAAAAAGATTAACATATTCTGCAACTCTCGGAAGAGATGATGTCTCCGATAGGATGGGTCCAAATAATTTAGTAATGGGATGGACTCCGGATGATAAAAACGTTCTCTTTCGTTCTAGAATGTATGAATTCAATGATTTCAAAGGACATCTTTTCTTAGCTCCGGTTGACGGTGGTATTCACAAACAATTACCCCTGCCGAGAGGCGGTTTTGCTTCTTATTCACCGGATGGAAAAAAGCTGGCATATAATAGAATATTCAGAGAATTCAGAACTTGGAAAAAATACCGCGGCGGTATGGCTGACGATATTTCAATTTATGATTTTGAAACTAAGCAGACGAAATCAATTGCGGAATCTCCCGCGCAAGATATTATTCCGATGTGGCATGGAGATAATATTTACTTTTTATCCGACCGTGATGAAAATGCAAGAATGAATTTATACGTTTATCATTTAACAACCGGTGAAACAAGAAAACTAACTAACTACACCAATTTCGATATCAAATTCCCTTCACTCGGAAATAATGCAATTGTTTATGAATATGCCGGTTACATATATCGTTTTGATCTTGAAACTGAAGTAAGCAAAAAAATAGATGTTCAATTTGCCGAAGATTTTGCAGTAAGCAGACCCAAACAAGTTGATGTAAGTAAATCTGTAAGTAATTATGAAATTTCACCTGATGGCAAACGAGCATTATTTGGAGCAAGAGGTGAAGTTTTTACTGTACCTGCCGAAAGCGGTATTACAAGAAATTTAACCAACTCATCCGGCGCTCATGAAAGAAATTCAAAGTGGTCACCTGATGGAAAATACATCGCATACATTTCGGATAAATCCGGCGAAGATGAAGTTTATATTATCCCACAAGATGGCGGAGGCGAAGCAATTCAAATAACAGATCAAAAAGGTGCTTATAAATGGCAGCTAAGTTGGTCGCCCGACAGTAAAAAAATATTATTCTCTGATAGAGAACTAAAACTCTACTTTGTCGATATCGATTCTAAAAAAGTGACCGAAGTTGCACAAGGAGAAACGGGAAGAGGTTTCTTTGGTTCTTGGTCACCAGATAGTAAATGGATAACTTATGCGCTTCCCGAACACAGAAAAATGAATAGAATTTGGGTTTACTCGCTTGATGAAAAGAAAAGTTATCCTCTAACTGATGATTGGTATAATTCGGGTTCACCGGTATTCTCGGAAGACGGGAAATATATTTATTTTGTTTCGCAAAGAGATTTCAGACCTACATATAGCTGGACTGAATGGAATCATGCATATCAAGATATGAGCGGTATTTATTTAATCACACTTGCAAAAGATACCAAATCACCATTCGAACCGAAGAATGACGAAGTTGAAATAAAGAAAGACGAAAAAGATGATAAGAAAGATGCCAAAGAAGAATCAAAAAATGTTAAAATAGATTTTGACGGGATTACC
Source organism: Melioribacter roseus (assembly GCA_020724265.1). GTDB lineage: Bacteria > Bacteroidota > Ignavibacteria > Ignavibacteriales > Melioribacteraceae > SURF-28. Next base: position 28,205 of record DYHH01000033.1, read on the forward strand.
GATAGAACGGTGAAAGTGCCTATCTCTGCAAGTAACTATTTTAGTCTTTCATCAGTAGGTTCAAAAATTTATTATATGAGAAACGGTAGTAAAGATTCAAAAGCAGTTTTGTTGATGTATGATTTGGAAAAACAAAAAGAAACCGAACTCGGTAATGTTAATGGATATGAAATTTCCGCAGATAATAAGAAGATGTTGGTAGGTGCAAATAATTCTTATTATATAATTGATCTTCCTAATGGAAAGATTGACTTAAAAGAAAGTCTTGATTTGTCCGGTTTGAAAATGCACCTCGACAGACATGAAGAATGGCGGCAGATTTTCCACCAAGCTTCGCGTGCGGTAAGGGATTTCTTCTATGTTGAAAACATGCACGGTTTAGATTGGAATGCAAACGTGGAAAAATATGAAGCTCTTCTTGATAATGTGAATCATAGAATTGACTTAACTTATATTATGGGCGAAATGGTCGGCGAACTAAATGTCGGTCATGCTTATGTCGGAGGTGGCGATTATGAAAAACCCGATAGAATTAAAACCGGTTTACTCGGTGCTCAAGTTGAACTTGATAAATCCGGATTCTATAAAATAACAAGAATATTAGACGGTGCTAACTGGGATAAATCGCTTCGTTCACCGTTAAAAGAAATTGGTGTTAATGCAAAAGTTGGCGATTATATAATAGCAGTAGACGGAAAACAACTCAACGAATCAACTAATCTATTTGCCGAACTTACGGGCAAAGCTGATAAACAAGTTGTGCTTACTTTAAATAGCAAACCCACGAAAGTTGGAGCAAGAGATGTTATTGTTGTTCCGGTTGATGACGAATCAAATCTATATTATTATAACTGGGTAAAAGATAATATTGAAAAAGTTAGTAAAGCTACTGACGGAAAAGTCGGCTATTTACATATACCAGATATGGGAGCCGGTGGATTAAATGAATTTGTGAAAAGATATTATCCGCAGCTCGGTAAAGAAGCGTTAATAATTGATGTGCGTGGAAACGGCGGTGGTAATGTTTCTCCGATGATTATTGAAAGATTACGACGCGAAGCAATCATGATGGACAACGTTAGGAATAATAAACCTTCACCGGATCCCGACGGATTATTAGTCGGTCCGAAAGTAATGTTGATCGATGAATTCTCCGCTTCCGATGGAGACATTGTGAATTATCGATTCAGACAATATGGTCTTGGTCCGATAATCGGTAAAAGAAGCTGGGGCGGAACTGTCGGTATATGGGGTTCGTTACCTTATGTTGACGGCGGTACTGTAATGGTTCCCGAAGCCGGTCTGTTCGATCTTAACGGAAAAGATTGGCTGATTGAAGGAACAGGTGTTGAACCGGATATAGTTGTTGATAACGATCCCGCAAAAGAATGGGCTGGCGAAGATCAACAGTTAAACCGGGCAATTGAAGAAATTCAAAAATTGATGAAAGAATATCCTACAAAACTCCCAGAAAAAGCTCCCGAAGGAGATATAAAAGTAAATTAATTTCATTTAGAGAGATTCCATCTTTCCAAAAGATGGAATCTCTACTACTTCCTTAAAAATTTTTCCATTTGATACAAATCCCGATTTAATTTATACTTACCATCCCAATAGATAAAATAATTTGTGAAAGAAACGACTTTAAATATAGTAGATAAAGGAATTGATGAATTAATCGGTCACCACGAATTACTTCATGAATTTTATAGTATTCATCTTAAGAATGAAAGAGATATCATTATTTGGTTTCCTCCTTCTTATCAATCCAGTTCAAAAAGATATCCCGTGCTTTATATGCATGATGGACAGAATTTGTTTTCACCTTCAACTGCTTATATCGGTAAAGATTGGCGGGTTGATGAGACGTTAACGAAACTTATTCATCAAAAAAAAATTGAAGAATTGATAGTTGTAGGAATCTATAACACAAAAGATAGATTGGAAGAATATAATCTTTGGACGGAGAAGGGGAAAAATTATTTTCAATTTATTCGTAAGGAATTAAAACCCTATATTGATGAACAATACAAAACCAAAGCAGATAGAAACAATACTTATGTTATGGGTTCTTCGCTTGGGGGATTGTACTCATTTCAATTGATTTGGTATTATCCAAATGTATTTTCAAAAGCTGCTTGTCTTTCAAATTCGTTTTGGGTTGACGATAAGAAAATTTTCAAGGAAGTGAAGAAAGATAAAGCACCGTTGAAAGATATTACCTTATATATCGACTGCGGTGATGAAGAAAAAAAGTTAATAGATGATTCAAAAAAAATGATTAAACTTTTAAAAGAAACCGGTTATGTAAATAATCAAAATCTTTTTTCGCATATTCAAAAAGGGGGCAAACATTCCGAAGAAGATTGGGCCAATAGATTACATATACCGTTTACAAAATTATTCCCGAGGAAAAATGATCCAAGCATCTACATTGGTTAAGAAATTGGATTTACAACCGCATCCCGAAGGCGGTTATTTCAAAGAAGTTTATCGTTCAGATGAATTGATTAAAATACAAGGATTACCTGAACGTTACTCTTCCGAAAGATGCTTCGGCACTTCAATTTACTACATGTTGGAAGGCGAACAGTTTTCCGCATTTCATAAATTGCAATCGGATGAAACCTGGCATTTTTATTTAGGCTCACCGATTGTTCTACATTTAATTTCTTCAGAAGGAAGCTATTCAAAGATTGTTCTCGGAAAGAATATTACCGAAGATGAAATTCTACAATACACAATTCCCAAAGAAACATGGTTCTCGGCGGAAGTAAAAGATAGAAATACTTATTCGTTGGTAGGATGCACAGTCGCACCCGGTTTTGATTTTAAGGATTTTCAATTTGGGAAGAGAGATGAACTAATGAAACTACTTCCTTCACAAAGTGATATAATTTCAAAATTTACGCGCGAATAATTTCTTTTCTACATTTTATTGATCGAAGTTTCTATTTCAATTGCAATTGAATAATTTGATTAATATAGCTATAATACGGCTATAAAATTAAATGTAATAATAGGTGAATAAAAATGGGTAAAACTGTCACTGTAAGGGCTATGATTGATCCTAAGAAAAAGGAAAGAGTAAGCAGAATTCTATCACGCTTGGGAATTAATCATTCTGAAGCAATCAATATTTACTATAGTTTGATAGAAGAATACAAGGGACTTCCTTTCGATATCAAATTGCCGGGTGGAGATTCTTCTAATCAAAATATAACTCCGGAAGTTGTTGATTATCTAAAAGAAAGTATCAAAAAAAATCATAGTCTAGGTGAATTGTTGGCTAAATGAAAAAATACTTATCTGTATCGGATGTAATTTATATTCAAAAAATTTTGATCGATGAATTTGGTGGAATTCACGGAATTAGAGATAATAAAGCAATTGAATCTGCTGTACTTCGACCACAATCAGGATATTATAAATCTCTCTTTGAAGAAGCAGCTGCACTGATGGAAAGTTTAGCGATTAATCATTGTTTCATTGATGGGAATAAAAGAGTTTCTTTCTTTTCAGCAGATGTATTTTTAAGAATGAATGGATATTATATTGCATGTGATCCTGATGAGGCAAATCAATTTTATGTAAAAAATCTCTCAAGCGGTTCTTTTCGTATTGAAAAAATTAAGAGATGGCTCAATGGAAAAATCAAGAAAATTGAGTAGCAAATTTAAATAAACTAAACCACCGCACTTTCTTTACCTGAGTCTTTTATAAACAAACATGAAGAATTTATATTGGTGGGTATTTCCCGCATCATGGTAAAATTAAGTTCTTCACCAAGACCGAAAATATTAATATCAGCTCTCGGAGCTTCTGTCAACACTTGATCAAGTTTCCCTTGTAGCACATGAAATTCCGTAAGTGAAGGAAGTCTTGTTTGATCACTCAATCTTTCTAAAAACCTGTATAATCGTTTTTCGTCTTCCTGCTTAGCGGCAACAGTTACAAGATTAATTTTACCTTCCCAATTAAGTTGAAGTTGAAGAGCAATTAAAATAGCAAGATGCCAATTCGGACTTCTATCGCGCAGCCAAAGGTTTATTGTTTTCTGAAATCCGAATGCAGTGCGGGGATGCTGACGTAAAATTATTATACCTAATTCATGCTTTGTTGCCTGTTTAACAATTTCATTAATTATGTGATCTTTTTCTTCGTTGCTTCCTAAAGTTAGGAAGAGTGTATTGGGTCTAAGGGAGCCGCCTTGTAAAGTCTGGATAACCAACTTTGCTCCGTGAAGAAAATTTTCATCTTCAATAACGGATGAATTAACAAATATTTTTTCTTCCTTAAGCGGGTCAACCAGTTGTTGTAAACTTGTTAATGTTTTTTCTCTATCATTTGATTTTACCGAAAATGCAAATACACTTCCTGATGGATAAGTTATATTCTTAATAAACAAAAGTGAACCCGACCATTTATTCGGTTCTTCAATTGGTAGTAAAATATCTGGTTTCCAAACAACATGGTGCCGTGGAAATTTTGCTGCAACCCGAGATGCAAACTCGGCAAGAACTAAAAACATTCCGCCTCTTATATCACCCCAATCGGCTTGCAAACCTTTTCTTGTCAAATAAATGTATATAACAATTATTGTTACGAGAGCTATAAAGCTAAATACCGGGTTAATTAAAAACATAACAAATAAAGAACCTGCAGCGCCGATTAACGGTACAATTCTCGGGACTTTAAAAGTCGGTCTGAAACTTATCATTTTCATACTTTGCTGAATGAAGACAACCAAGTTTAATGTTCCGTAAGTAATTAAAAAGAACATTGTAATTAATGACGCAAGGGCATCAAGACTTCCGAAAATTAAAGCAACAAAAATGATTGCCCCTGTAAAAATAATAGCATTCCGGGGTTCTCCTCCCTCTGTTTTCTTTCCGAAGAATTCATGCAGCAAAATTGATTTATGAGAAGAAAGAGCCTGTAAAATTCTCGGTGCACCAACCATACTATTTAAAGCAGATGAAAATGTTGCGGCTAATATTCCTAATAAAACTAATGCTGGCGAAAATGCTTTTTCAACCATTATCATTTGATTTGTTCTTAATTCTTCCGAAGTACCGACTAATGAAACGAAGTAAGCTAATGTTACATAAATGACAAGAGTAACCAGTATTGAACTAATAGTTCCGACCGGAATAGCTTTCCTTGGATTTTTTAATTCACCCGATAAATTTGCGCCTGCCATTATACCAGTAACCGCTGGAAAGAAAATTGCGAAAACTATCCAGAAGTCAGCATCCTGGAATGAACCGATAACTTCTACATTTCTATTTAATGGTTCGGGAGTAAAAAGAAAAGATAAAATCGATAAACCGATTATAGCAAGAATAAAATATTGTACCTTTATTGCAAACAATGCACTGATGTAAGAAATGCTTAATAGAATTATCCATGCCGCAATAGAAATTATAAACGGGTCATGCGAAGGAAAAATAAAAATCCATGCTTCGGTAAATCCAACTATGTATAATGCGGCTGAAAGAGTTTGGGAAATATAAAACGGAATTCCAACACTTCCGCCGGCTTCTAATCCTAATGATTTTGCAATTATTGAATAAGCGCCGCCCGCACCGATCTTGATGTTGGTGGTAATTGAGGACATCGAGAGCCCGGTACATATTGTAATTGTTTTAGCAAGCAGAATGATTAAAAGTGCACCGCCGAACCCGGCATTCCCGACAACCCAGCCAAGGCGCAGGTACATGATTACACCGAGAATGGTTAATACATCTGGTGTAAAGACTCCGCCAAAGGTATTTAACTTTCCTGGTTGAAAGATTTTCTTAAACTTCTGCGTTATGTCTGTTAGGAAAACTTTATTCACAATATATTTTGAAGGTTGATAGACTAATTTACTAATTGGAAGGGAAATGCGAAAACTTAATCTCACCTGAATATTTGCATCCATTTATTGGCAATCGTATTGCTAGCCAAATAATCATGACGTATTTTTATAATAAATTATACGTCATAATACGAAGAAAATATGCAAACAAAGTTAACTTTAAGAATAGACGAGAAGGTAATCGAAAAAGCCAAAAAGAATTTCTAGTAAACGCGGAAAGTCCATTTCTGAAATGGTCTCGGATTTTATTCAAAATGAAGATCGAAAAGAGAATGAATCAGTGGAACTTTATCCGCCATTAACTAAGAAATTAAGAGGACTAATTAAGGAGAAAGAATATAAGAAGGACGATTACTATAACTATCTTGAAGAAAAATATAAATGAGAATTTTGTTCGAGACAAATATCGTTCTCGATCTCTTACTCGATAGATATCCTATTGCTGAAAATACCGCACAAATATTTGCACTCATCGAAAACAATAAGTATTCGGGATTCTTATGTGCTACTTCCAATGTTTATTCACCAAAAGAAATTTTAGAAGAATAAGCGTAGTGAACGCAAAATTTGCGTTCACTACAAAATAATTTTTACAAATTAAAGTACATCTTATACTCGAAGGGATGAGGCATTGTACCGATTGATTTTATTTCTTCATTCTTGATTTTTATCCATTGATCGAGAAGCTCATCTGTAAATATATTTCCTCTCTTAAGAAATTCGTTATCAGCTTTAAGTGCTTCAAGAGCTTCGGTTAAGTTTCGCGGAAGAAAATGAATTTTATCAATATGATCGTCATCAAGGAAATTTTTGTCGTATGGTCCGAATCCTTCTTCAGTCGGATTGATTTTGTTTACAACACCGTCAATACCTGCAAGTAATATTGAAGACAAACATAAGTATGGATTAGCCGTAGCATCGGAGGGGCGATATTCAAACCGTGTTTCTTTCGGATTCGAAACATATTTTGGAATTCTAATTGCGCTTGCTCTGTTGCCTTGCCCGAATGTTAATGCAACCGGAGCTTCAAATCCCGGTACTAATCTTTTATATGAATTGGTACTTGGGTTTGTAAAAGCCGTCAAAGCCGGACCATGTTTTAATATTCCCCCGATAAAATATAGACCGAGTTCACTCATATTACCGTATGCACCTTTTTTGTAGAAGAGATTTTTCCCTTTCTTTGTTAGATATAAATGAAGATGCATTCCGTTTCCGGCTTGATGATACATAGGTTTCGGCATGAATGTAATAAATAAATCACGTGATCTGGCAAAATTAAACAGGGCATATTTCGATGTTACAATATGATCGCCTGTATCTAATAAATTAGAAAAGTAAGTTTCAATTTCCTGTTGACCTCTTTCACCAACTTCATGATGATGATACTTAACATCTATTCCGAAGTTTTTTAAAATCTTACATGCTTCATCTCTAAAGTCATCGTAAATATCAAAAGGATTTGCAGCGTGATAAGCTTTACCATGAAATTCTTCTTCATGTTCAACTTTGTAATATGAAGTTGCGGTTCTAGTATCATATTCAACATTTGAGAAAATATAAAACTCGAACTCCGGTCCCCACCATGATTGATCGGCGCCGGTTGTTTTCTTTAATAATTGTTCTGCTTGTTTTGCAATGTGTCTGCCATCTTGTGAAAAAGGTGAACGCTTTTCATCGGTTAAAACTATGTGTGAATAAAAACTTAATGTCGGAGCTTCACGAAACGGATCGACAACTGCTGTATCTAGATCGGGAATTAAAATCATATCGCTGTTTTCAACTTTTCTAAAGCCGTAACTTGATCCGTCGAAACCAACACCTTCGCTCATAAGTCTTTCCATAATATCATCACGAACGGGTAAAGAGATGTGATGAAGTCTTCCTGCTAAATCAATTGCTTTTAAGTCAATAACTTCAATTTTCTTTTTCTTTAATTCGCTTTTAATTGATTCGATAGTTCTTTTAGCCATATCATCCTCAGTATTGTTTATATAGACAAAAATGGGCTGCCAAGAATTTATAAATTCCGGACAGCCCCAAATGTGGGTTCTATTTGTATTTATTTTTTATAATTAATAGCTGCTAAACCGGGATAAACTCCGGTAATGTCTAAATACTCTTCTATTCTTAATAATTGATTGTATTTTGCAATACGATCTGTTCTGCTTGCAGAACCTGTTTTAATTTGTCCTGCGTTAGTTGCAACTGCAATATCAGCAATTGTAGAATCTTCGGTTTCACCTGATCTGTGAGAAATTACTGAAGTATATCCGGCTCTCTTCGCCATTTCAATCGCATCTAGAGTTTCAGTTAATGTGCCGATTTGGTTTACTTTTATAAGAATTGAATTAGCAACACCTTCGTCAATTGCTTTTGATAATTTTTCCGTATTTGTTACAAATATATCATCACCTACTAACTGAATTTTATCTTTCAACTTATCAGTCATAAACTTCCAGCCCTTCCAATCATTTTCATCAAGACCATCTTCAATAGAAATTATCGGATATTTTTCAACTAACTTAAGATAAATATCCACCATCTCTTCCGCGGTTTTTTCTGATTTATCAGATTTGAAAAATTGGTAAACATTTTTTTCTTTGTTAAACATTTCGCTTGCAGCAACATCAAGAGCAAGCGCAATATCTTCACCCGGTTTATAACCGGCTTTTTCAATTGCGGTCATAATAATGTCTAATGTTTCTTCGTTTGATTTTAGATTAGGTGCAAATCCGCCTTCATCTCCAACCGAAGTACTGTAACCTTTAGATTTGAGAACTGATTTTAATGAATGAAAAGTTTCTGTTCCCATTCTTAATGCTTCGGCAAATGTTTCGGCACCGTGAGGAATAATCATAAATTCTTGGAAATCAACTGTATTATCCGCATGGCTTCCGCCGTTAAGAATATTCATCATAGGTACAGGTAAAGTCTTTGCATTTACACCACCTATATATTGGAATAAAGGTAATCCTAAAGTTTCTGCGGCAGCTTTTGCACATGCTAATGATACTCCTAAAATGGCATTGGCACCGAGTTCACCTTTATTTGGTGTACCGTCTAATTGTATAAGTAAATTATCAATTGCTATCTGATCTACTGCATCAAAATCAACTAATTCTTCTGCAATTTTTTCATTTATATTTTCAACGGCTTTAAGAACACCTTTACCGAGATAACGTTTCTTATCACCGTCTCGCAATTCAACCGCTTCATGTTCACCGGTAGAAGCTCCGCTTGGAACTGCTGCTCTTCCGATAACGCCGGATTCTAATTGCACTTCAACTTCAACTGTCGGATTACCGCGTGAGTCTAAGATTTCGCGTCCCAATACATCAATAATCGTAGTCATTTTTTCTCCTTTTTAGTTAGTTTTCATCATCGAAAATTAGAAAAAAGGACATGCAAATTCAATTTAAAGCGGATTAAGAAATTGTTACGAGGTTTACTAATTTTTATATTTCAGTTTTGATTTAATAGCCCACGTAGCTCAGGGGATAGAGCAACGGTTTCCTAAACCGCAGGTCGCAAGTTCGATTCTTGCCGTGGGTACAAAAT
>DYHH01000034.1 GCA_020724265.1 Melioribacter roseus
AATAAAATAATTTTTGATTAAACTGAGTAAATACGGAGATTTATTATGCCAGAGAATCATCATAAAGTGATAATTATCGGTTCCGGTCCTGCCGGGTTAACCGCAGCACTTTACAATGCAAGAGCAAACTTAAGCCCCGTTGTTTTCGAAGGAATACAACCGGGTGGTCAATTAACTATTACTACCGAAGTAGAAAATTATCCCGGTTTTGAAGACGGTATTCAGGGTCCGGAATTAATGGATGTAATGCGTAAGCAAGCTCAACGTTTTGGAGCAAAAACTTTCTTTAAACAAGTAACAAAAGTTGACTTTTCAAAAAGACCGTTTGTTGTTGAAGCTGAAAAAGAAATTTATACTGCGGATGCAGTCATTATTTCTACCGGTGCAACAGCAAAATGGCTTGGAATACCAAGTGAAGAAAAATATATGGGTTACGGTGTATCGGCTTGTGCTACATGTGATGGATTCTTTTTTAAGAATCAAAAAGTAATTGTAATCGGCGGCGGCGATTCTGCTATGGAAGAAGCAAATTATTTAACCAAATTTGCCTCTGAGGTTTTAGTAGTTCACAGAAGAGAAGAATTCCGCGCTTCCAAAATTATGGAAGAACGTGCTAAGAAAAATCCTAAAATAAAGTTTGCACTTAACAAAGTTGTAAAAGAAATTCTGGGTGAAGAAGAAAACGGAAAAAAAGTAACCGGTGCTATATTGGAAGATACACGTGACGGCTCAACGGAAAAAGTTGAAGTTGACGGTATATTCTTAGCTATTGGACACAAACCAAATACCGACTTGTTCAAAGATCAACTTGAAATGGATGAAACCGGGTATTTAATAGTAAAAGGTGCATCAACTTATACTAATATTGATGGTGTATTTGCTGCCGGTGATGTTGCCGATCATGTTTACCGCCAAGCTGTTACGGCAGCCGGGATGGGCTGCAAAGCTGCAATTGACGCCGAAAGATGGTTAGCTGATCAGGGTATTGAATAATCTTTTAGTGGGTGTTCAGAATTTATTAGTTGGAACGCCTAAAATCATAAACTATTATTACTATAAATTATTTGTTTTCTTGTAGTATTAAAAATTTATAAATTCCATTATAACTTTGAGTAATAGTTGTGAATGAAAAGACTCTAAAATTTTGGGTAGATTCTTCGGACTATGATTTGGTAATTATGGAAGCAATGTTTGAAACAGATAGGCTTCTATATGTCGGATTCATGGCTCATCAATCTATTGAAAAATTTTGAAGGGTTTTTATGTAAAACTCTATAATGAAATACCTCCTTTTACACACAATCTTATTTTGTTAGCGGAAAAAATAAAATTAAAAAACGAATTAAGTGAAGATCAAATTGAATTATTAAGTATTTTGAATCCTCTCAATATTGAAGCTCGTTATCCAAAGTACAAAGAAGATTTGTTAAAAAGTTTATCAACAGATAAGTGTTTAGAAATAATTTCTAAAACAAAAGAACTACAAAAATGGGTGAAATCGAAATTAGAGATAGTGTAAATAAGTATATCAATCTTCTGAATAGATTTTTTGATCTTAAGATGGTTGTATTATACGGCTCATTTGCTAAAGGTAATGCAGACGAAAATAGTGATATCGATTTAGCGGTCTTCATCAACAAAGATGAAGAAAATAGAGACCATCTTAAAGATTCTGCTTTACTAAATAAACTAATTTGTAATACTGATTGCAGAATTGAACCGGTATTGTATTATTATAATGAACTTGAATCTCTTGAAGAAGCTAGCTTCATTTCCGATATTTTGAACTCAGGAATAGTTCTTTTTAAGAATTAACTTTTTGCAAATATTAACTGCCTTTTCATTTTATTATTCTTTGTATTTCTTACTGATAAAAAATGATGCAACAAAGCCTAAACCAGTCATTGTAAATAGTAAAAACGGAACCCATTCCTCGTAGCCTGTTAATTCTTTAAGAAGCAGACCACCGCCGAGACCTAAACCAAAAAAGAAAGTTACAATTCCTATTTTCAGCATTGCTAAAGGGTCACGCTTTTTACTATAAAGAGCCATCATCTGCTCGGTTGACAAACCGCGCTCAATAATTGTTGATCTTTCTCTATACCGCAGATAAAAATACGCAATTAGAACTGCACCGGTCGAGAAAAATATTATTGGTACTACTATTACTTCAGAGCCCATTTTATTCTCCTTGTTTTTGTATCTAAAACTTTTGACTTATTAATAAAAAAAAGGTTACACTCAATTTAATTTTATTGCACTTCTCATTTTTCTTTCACTTATTATGACTGAAACTTTCGTATGTAGGTTACAAGCTCATATTGGAATAATGTGTAACCTTTTTAGAGTTTCTTAAGTCATAAGTTATGAAATGAAAAAATTAACCGATGAGCAGATAATAGAATCAATTAAAAAAGGTAATCAATCGGATTTTGCTCTTTTAGTTGATCGTTACAAGGACAAAGCATTTTCTTTATTAAGAAAAATATTAAAAAATGATATGGATGCCGAAGAAGCTCTGCAGGATAGTTTTATGAAAGCATATAAGTCACTTGATACTTTTCGTTATGAATCTAAGTTTTCTACATGGTTTTATAGAATCACATACAATACTGGTTTAAGTGCAATAGCAAGTTCAAAAAGACAAATTGAAAAAGAAATGACTTCGGTTGAAGATCATTATTATTTAGAATATGAAGATGACCGGACTTATGCGGAATCTGAGAATGTTAAACAATACGTAATAAAATTAGTTGATAAGTTACCTCCTCGAAATGCGTTGGTAATTATACTATTTTATATTGATGATATGTCACTCAAAGATATTAGTGAAGTGTTGGAGATTTCATTAGTGAATACTAAAGTATTACTCCATAGATCACGCAACATTTTAAGAGAAATGATACTCAAGCATAATTTACAAGAGGTGCTGCGATGAAAGAGTTAACTGACGAATTAATAAATAAATACATAGATAACGAATTAACAGTTTCGGAAATAAATCAATTAAAAGAATATCTATCTGCACATCCGAGCGAATTAGAGAAATTGAAAGCTCACAAACTTGTTGATTCTATTTTAAGTGAACTGGAATTTGATTCGGCTCCGGATAATATTACCAATAAAATAATGTCGAAAATAAAAACGGTCTATTCAGTTAAACCTCATAAAAATTATTTCATACGGATTATTTTTTCATTGTTCGGTTTGGGTTTTGTTGGTATTTATTTATTCGGGTTAACTCAAGTGTCAAAAGAATCTATGAGCGGTAATCAGGAAATCATAGTTAAAATTTTTGATTACTTGAATGATGTGATTCCTTCTGTAAATTTTGCACTTAGCTCCGACGTATTTATGCTGGTTATCTCAACATTTGTTCTTATTACGTTTATCGCAACATATTTAATGATCAATTCACATAAAATGTTCAAAGATAATATAGAAAATCTTTCTCATTGATTTCTTTAGATTGCCTTTCGCTTAAGTGATTTCTATTTTAGATTAATCACTATTTAACAATATTTATGAATACGAAATCAGGTTATGTTACAATAATCGGTAAACCGAATGCAGGCAAATCAACCTTAATGAATGCAATGCTTGGTGAAAGATTGTCAATAATTTCAAGCAAACCCCAAACCACAAGAAAGAATATATTAGGAATCATTTCCGACGAAGATCATCAAATTATTTTTCTTGATACACCCGGTATTTTAGAACCTGTCTATTTGCTTCAGGAAAAAATGGTTGAGTTTATAAATCAAGCAATTAAAGATGCCGATATTCTTCTTGTTCTATTTGACATTGAAACTGATCCAGGTGGAAGTGAAATTTTAGAAGATGAAATTTTATTTAAAAATATTCATAAACACAGAGCAAAAAAAATAGCAATAATTAATAAAGTTGATCTTTCGAATGATGTACAGGTGAAAAGATTAGCCGAAAAGTTAGAGAATACAAAACTCTTTGATGAAATATTAACGGTTTCAGCATACCTTGGATTTAACGTAAATATTTTGCTGGATAAAATTAAAGAACTTCTCCCGGTCGGACCTAAATATTATCCCGATGATCAGATATCAAACGAGAATGAAAGATTTTTTGTATCCGAAATAATCCGTGAAAAAATATTTGAGCTCTATCAAGATGAAATTCCCTTCAGTACTGAAGTGCTGATTGAAGATTTCAAAGAAAGAGAAAAAGCTAAAGATTTTATCTCAGCTTCAATAATTGTTGAAAAGGAAACGCAGAAACCTATTATAATTGGTAAGAACGGTGAAATGATAAAAAAGCTTGGTAAAATCTCCCGAACATCTATTGAAAATTTTCTCGGCAGAGAGGTTTATCTTGAATTGCGCGTAAAGGTTAGACCTAAATGGAGAAGTAATCAAAATCTACTAAAGAACTTCGGGTATTCGGTAAATAATGAATAACCATCCTCCTTCCGGAAGAAAATATCTCGGTGAAGCTGCACTTCTAATTGCTACTATTATTTGGGGCGGTACTTTTGTTATCATTAAAGAATCGTTAAATGATGTTTCCCCGATGTTGTTTATCACGCTTAGATTTTCTTTAGCTGCGGTAATTCTCTTACCAATATTTTTTATCAAAAGAAAATTATTTACCCGTGAATTACTATTAAGCGGTATGCTGCTTGGACTATTTTTGTTCTTAGGTTTTTCAACTCAAACCGTCGGATTAAAGTTTACAACTGCAACTCGTTCCGGATTTATTACCGGCACAATGGTTGTGTTTGTTCCAATCTTACAACTTATAATAAAAAAACGTCCGCCCACAAAAGGTGCTATTGCCGGTACATTTTTAGTATTTCTCGGTTTATCGTTTTTATCTTCAGACGGTAATTCTATTTTTACTTTGTTTAGTGAACTCGGAGAAAATTTTAATTTCGGTGATTTTATGACTCTGCTTTGTGCAGTCTTCTTTGCATTCCAAATTGTTTATATAGATATAATTTCACGAAAATATGATTTCTGGCTTCTCACTTTTACTCAATTAGCTTCGGTTTCCGTGTTAGGAATTTTTGCAACTATTCTTTTTGACGTCACTTCAATTGAGAATGTAAAATTAATTTCAACTGATTATCTTTTGTTTGGAATATTATATACCGGGTTACTTGCTACACTTATTAATATTGCAATACAAACTAAGTTTCAAAAGGAAGTTACACCAACGAAAGCCGGTATAATTTATTCCTTCGAACCATTGTTCGCGGCTTTGTTTGCATTCTTTTTATTAAATGAGAAAATCACTAATTTTGGCGTCATTGGTGGTGCTTTAATTTTTCTTGGACTATTAGTTTCAGAAGCTTACGATAGTATGAAATTAATATATGAGCAAAGACTTAAAAAGAGTTGAAATAATAGCAAAAGGATTAGTACAAGGCGTCGGTTTCCGCTGGTTTGTACTTAAACACGCACAACAGTTTGGGTTAAAAGGTTATACAAAAAATTTATTCAGCGGTGAAGTTTATTCTGTTGCCGAGGGTGAGAAATTTTTATTGGATGAATTTGTTAAAAAAATTAAAGTCGGTCCTATGCATGCAGATGTGAGAGATATTTCTGTTAAATGGTGTGAAGCTAAAAACGAATTTACACATTTTGAGATAAGACATTGAGCAATCAATTTAGAATTGGTTTCGGTTATGATGTTCATCAGTTGACCGAAAAAAGAAAACTCTTCTTGGGCGGTATTAAAATACCTCATAAAAAAGGATTAAAAGGACATTCTGATGCCGACGCACTTCTTCATTCAATTACCGATGCAATACTAGGTTCATTAGCGTTAGGAGACATTGGAACTCATTTCCCTAATACCGATCCCCGGTATAAGGGAATAGAGAGTAGAATATTACTCACCAAATCTTATGAATTAGTTAAGAATAAAGGTTATTCCATTTCAAATATTGACGCTACAGTTGTTGCCGAACAACCGAAACTCAATCCATATATTTATGAGATGCGTAAAAGTGTTTCCGATATTCTGAATCTTTCAGTTGATCAGGTTTCTATTAAAGCAACTACCTCGGAAAAGATGGGATTTGTCGGTGAGGAGAAAGGTATTAAAGTTTATGCTGTTGTATTAATCTATAAAGATGAAAATTAATGTTAGAAGATATTCTCTCATACATAAACACGGTTGATACTACCTACATATATCTTATTCTGTTTTTCTTTGCATTTATTGAAAACGTTTTCCCACCTTCGCCAAGCGATGTAGTTATTGTAGTAGGTTCGTCATTAATTGCTTCAACAGAACTTGCATTTATTCCCATATTATTTATTACAAGTATCGGCAGCGCGCTTGGTTTTATATTGATGTACTATGTCGGTAAGTTCTTCGGTGAAAAATTATTAAGACGCGGCAAAATAAAATTTATTAAACATGGCGATATATTAAAAGCCGATAGATGGTTTAGAAAGTGGGGCTATAAATTAATACTGGCAAACCGTTTTCTACCCGGAACACGTTCTGTAATCAGCTTTTTTGCCGGTGTACATGAACTGGATGTAGGTCGTACTTTTATATTTTCTGCAATAAGCGCTTTTGTTTGGAATGCTTTTATTATTTATTTGGGGATGGTAGTCGGTCATAATGTTGAGTTGATTGACTATTACCTGAATACATATTCGTATGGAATTATTGCTTTAACTGTTGCAGTGATTGCTGTTATACTAATTAGAATTTTCTGGCGAAAAAAGAAAGTAAACTAATTTGATGGATAATAATGAATACACGGTTAAGTTGAAGGTTGATTTGAAAAGAGAGAGAAGGAAAGACTTATTCCTTGCTTTAATTAGTGGTATAATGTTTGCATTGGCATTCCCTCCTTTGCCCTTTTTTCCGTTACTCTTTGCTGCACTTATTCCGTATTTCATCATTATTGAAAAACGGAAATCTCTTGCATCAATAAATAGAATTACATATTTCACTTTTTTCATATATACAATTATTTCCGGTTATTGGGTTGGAAGCTGGCAGCCGGAAGCTGATGTTTTCTTGATGATTGCCGGAAGTGCATTGTTGTTTTTTAATCCCATACTTTTCTTGATTCCTTCATCACTTTATTACTTTGCATTTAAATCCTTTGGAAGAAAGACCGCACTATTATTTTTCCCGTTATTCTGGGTCACTTCGGAATACTTATATAGTGTAACGGATATCAAATTCCCATGGCTAACCGCAGGGCATTCGCTTTCTTATTTTAATTCCTTTATTCAAATTGCTGATATTATCGGCTCCTTCGGAATAGGAATTGTTGTAGTATATATTAATGTATTATTCTATTTATCATACAAAAAGTATATAGCCGAATTCAAAATTAGTAAGTGCTTATACATTGGTTTACTATTACTGATTGTCCCAATTATCTATGGTGTTTTAAGAACGAATAAATCAGATAGTAAGGATTTTACAGTAATAGTTGGTGTCGTACAACCTAATTTTAATCCGTGGCAAAAATGGGAAGCCGGAAATTTAAGTGATCAACTTGAACTTTATCTTTCTTTATCTATAAATGAAATTAAAAATGGTGCAGAGGTTATTATTTGGCCTGAAACAGCTCTGCCGGTTTACCTGCTCGGCGGTGGATATGAAAATATAGTTCAACGAATTCACAGTTTTTGTGATACGAATAATGTTTCACTTCTAACCGGAATGCCTCATGCCAATTTTTACTTTGACAGTACAAAAGCACCGAAAGATGCAAAGAAAACTGCCAGCGGAACATACTATACTTCTTATAATTCAATTCTATTGTTTCAACCCGGAAGAAAAGATGTACCGATGTACGGTAAGATGCAGCTTGTTCCATTCGGTGAAAAAGTACCCTTTGTTGAAGACTTACCATTGCTTGGAGATTTAATCAAATGGGGAGTTGGTATCTCAAGTTGGAACGAAGGGACGGAACAAAAAGTTTTTGAGATTTTTCATGATAACAAATCATTTAAAGTTGCAGGGCTTGTCTGTTTTGAATCAATTTATCCGCGTTTTATTTCGGATTTTGTGAATAACGGTGCTGAACTAATTGTTGTTGTCACAAACGATAGCTGGTACGGCGATTCAAGCGGTCCTTATCAACATAAAGAGATTAGTGTTTTACGAGCAATTGAAAATAGACGAACAGTTGTAAGGTCTGCTAACGGCGGTATAAGCTGTGTCATTGATAAATTTGGAAATACTTTAATTGAAACTGAAATGTACACAAGA
This sequence comes from Melioribacter roseus, assembly GCA_020724265.1. Taxonomy (GTDB): domain Bacteria; phylum Bacteroidota; class Ignavibacteria; order Ignavibacteriales; family Melioribacteraceae; genus SURF-28. Next base: position 8,227 of record DYHH01000034.1, read on the forward strand.
ACAAGTTTTACTTATGAAGCAGAACTTAATTCAGAAATAACTTTTTATACAAAAACAGCAAACATATTACCGGTACTAAGTCTTATGGTTTCATTATTTGTTATGTTTGCATTCACAATTAATAAACTAAAAAAGAAAGCAAAATGATTGACTTAAGAAGCGATACCGTTACAAAACCCACTAAAGAAATGCTAAAAGCTATGTACGATGCAGAAGTTGGTGATGATGTTTATAAAGAAGATCCTACAGCTAATGAATTAGAAAGTTATGCAGCAGAATTATTAAACAAAGAAGCAGCACTATTTGTACCCAGTGGTGTAATGGGGAATCAAATTTGTTTAAATGTATTAACTCAACCGATGGATGAAGTTATTTGCGAAAAAGATGCCCATATATTTCAATATGAATCCGGTTCACCTGCAGCATTAAGCGGTATTCAGCTATTACAGGTTGAAGGTAAAAGAGGAGTCTTTACACCCGGACAAATTGAACCGTTAATAAGACCGACAAGCGCATATTATATGCCGCGCACAAAAGTAATTGAAGTTGAGAATACACATAACCGGGCAGGCGGTACTATTAATCCGATTGAAAACATTGAAGCCCTTTGCAATCTTGCAAAAAAGTATAACTTATTTTTTCATCTTGATGGCGCTAGAATTTGGAATGCTTCTGTTGCAACAGGTATCCCGCCTTCAAAATATGCAAGTTATTTTGATTCGATATCTTGTTGTCTTTCAAAAGGATTAGGTGCGCCTATCGGCTCCATTATTGCCGGGTCAAAGGATTTTATTAAAGAAGCATATCGCATTCGTAAAGCATGGGGCGGTGGAATGAGACAGGTTGGTGTGATTGCAGCCGCGGGTTTGTTTGCTCTAAAAAATAATATAGAAAGACTAAAAGAAGATCACGAGAAAGCAAAAACATTAGCAGAATTTTTGAACCAATCGGATTCCTTTGATATTGATATGGATAGCGTGCAGACTAATATTCTTATTTTTAAACCAATAAAAAATTCTGTGGAAGAAATATTGGCTAAAGCTAAAGAACTTGGTTTGTTTCTCTCTGTCGGCAGTATTGGAACATTAAGAGCCGTTACTCATATGGATGTTTCTTTTGAAGATATTGAAAAAGTAAAATTGATTTTGGGAGAACTTTAGAACCTTGAGTAAGATTATGATTAAGAATAATAGGTACATAGATAAAAGCTCTTATAAACATCAAATAAAAGAGCATGTAAAATTTCACGAAGTGGATATGCTGGGTGTATGCAACAATGCCGTATACTTTAATTATTTTGAAGACGCACGCTTAAGTTATGTGTATGACTTGAAAAAGAATTATAATCTTGAGGAATTTTTGGAAGGGAATTCGTTTTTCATTATGGTTAATAATCATTGCGATTATTTTGAATCCGCTCATCTTGATGATGAACTTATAATTTATACAAGAGTAATTGCAGTAAAAAATTCCAGTTTTAGTTTTGAACATCTAGTTGAAAAAGTCTCCACTCAAAAAATAATTGCCAAAGGCGGCGGCACAGTAGTGCATATCGATAAATCAATTCAGAAATCCATACCGTTACCCGAAGAATTCTACAATGCAGTAAAATCCTACGAAAAAGATGTTGCTATTTTAAAGAATAAAAAATAACTTCTTTTATTCTTTAACAAATTTCAGGTGTCAATGTGCAACTAGTATTTGACATTGAAACAGTCGGATTTGAAATCGACACACTCTCCGATTCTCAAAAAGAATTTTTACTTAGATATGCCGAAAAAGAAAAAGACAGCGAAATCAAAGAACAAAAAATTGACGAAGCGATTCGGTACTTAAGTCTTTATCCTTTTACAGCAAAAGTAATTGCAATTGGTTTATATCATACCGAAATGGAAAAAGCTCTGGTTCTTTATGAAGGAGAGAAAGAACAAAAAAATGTTGTTTCCGATGACGAGCATGTTGTCTATAAAGCAATGACTGAAGTTGATATGCTCAAAACCTTTTGGCAGTATGCAGAAAAAGTTGAAAAGTTTATTTCATTCAACGGACGAAATTTTGATATACCTTTCCTAATGCTCCGATCTGCTGTTTTAAAAATAAAACCAACCGTAAATTTTTTAGGGAATCGATTTAATACTTCAAAACATATTGATTTGCTGGAGCAGTTTACCTTCTATGGTTTGATAAGAAAATTTAACTTGGATTTTTACTGTCATGCCTTTGGTATCGAATCACCAAAATCAAAAGGCGTAAGCGGAATGGAAGTTAAACAACTATATGAAGCCGGAAGAATCGAAGAGATTGCCGTTTACTGCGGACAAGATATCCGGACTACTTATGAACTTTATAAAATTTGGAATGAATACTTAAACTTATAATTAATCTTACGATTATTTGTAGTGAAAGTGATATGAATTTTTTTAATATTACTTCCGCATCTTTTTATTTGCGGAGAAACGATGAAATATCCAAAAACTATTAACATCACACCACCATTAACAATTTTTGTAATTTTATTTTTCCTTGTTCTTACAGACGTTTTCTATGTAGAAAAAGCTGATGCAGAGACCACACTCGACAGGGTTTTCTATTTAATAATTCACATAAGTTTTTGGCTTTCTGCAGCTTACCTTTTTAACTCTATCATAAATAAATTTTTCTGGGGCGGAATTAATAAAATTCCTACCGGAAGTTTCCTATTAAACAAGATTAAAGATTTTTTAGGTGTTCTAACTTACGTAATTGTTCTCGTGATATTATTTATAAATTATTTTGATAATGAGTTTACATTTGGGTTGTTAGCAGTTGCAATAATTATCGCATTACTTGGAGCATTCATTCGACCATATTTTTTATGTTTTTTGAGATCTGTGTTTCTTTCTAACTCTGTTGCATTTAATATTGGTGATTGGATTAAGCTTTCGGCAATTAACAGCAGTAAAGAAATAGTAGGTGAAGTTGATAAAATTGATCGTCGTAATTTACAGCTCAAAACCGAAAATGATACTATTGTAACAATCTCGCAATCAAGTTTAGCTGATTTTATGATTGAGAATTATTGGGGAAGCGGAAAGGAAACAAGATTTGAAATCAGCTTTTGTTTTAATAATAATTTTCCTGTAAAAAGAGTAAAAAGAGTTTTGCTTTCTGCCGTTAAACAATCATTGGATGATTATAATGTAGAGCCGTCTCAAGAATCTGAAGTTATTATTAAAAATGTTGATAAAGATATTACCCATTACTTAGTTTACTTTTGGATAAATCCATGGAAGCAAATTACACCCGAAAAAATAATCGATAGAATTATTTCTACTTCCATTTCTTACTTGGAAAAAAGCGGATTGTATTTTGCGGATAAAAAAGAAAAAGATTACCTAATTTCAAAACATGATGATATAGAAAACATATTAGCAAACATTGATTTATTCCATACATTAAATGAAAAAGAAAATACAGAATTAGCAAATAGCATTATTGAAATTGAATTTACAAAGGGGGAAAATGTAATTAATGAAAACGATGACGGGGATTCGATGTTTGTAGTTGTTGAAGGTTTGCTTGATGTTTTTGTTGCTTCAAAAGACGGTAAACAAATTAAAGTCGGTAGACTAAAACCAGGCGAATTCTTTGGTGAAATGTCACTTATGACAGGTGAAAAAAGAAGTGCAACAGTAGCTTGTTTAACTGATGTATTGTTATATGAAATTAGAAAAGAAAGTATCTCAAAGATAATTAGTAATCGTAAAGAGGTTATAAACGAATTCGGCGAGATTATATCCCGCCGAACTCAGTTAAATGTGAAAATCAAAGAAAAGTATGAAAAGTCAAAACGTTCATTACTTGATGAAATTGTAGGTAAGATCAAAAGTTTCTTCAAACATAATTAGCTTATCTACCAACCTGGTCTAAATATTCTTTCTTTTTCATTAACTCTTCTTTAGATTCAACTCTGTCCGGATCCATTATAATAGCTTCGGTAGGGCAAGCTTCAATACATTGCGGTTCATCGTAAAACCCAACGCATTCAGAACATTTTTCCGGCACAATATAAGTATGATCATCATTTAATGCAGGGTGCTCTTCACCTGCGTAATCGTAGGCTACACCAGCATCATAAATAGCATTATTCGGACATTCGGGTTCGCATGCATTGCATGCAATACATTCGTCCGTAATCATAACAGCCATAGTACATCCTCCATAAAAAGAAAATTAGTGATGTTCTAATATACATATATTTCTAATTTTTCTTTTGTGACTGCATTAACAAAACAGTTAATACTATTTAAGAAATGTAAAAGAGAAATGACCCCAATTAACTTACAATCGCTTTAAAATCACAATAGTCATATCATCGTGTTGAGGATAATCTTTTATAAATTTGCGTACATCATGTAAAATGAGATTTAATATTTCGTTTGGATTCTTATCGCTGTTATTGTCAATAAGTTTAATAAGAGATTCTTCACCGTATTGCTGAAGTTTTTCATTCATTGCTTCCGTGAAACCGTCGGTATAAAAAACAACAACATCACCAGAATTAATTTTTATTGAATCCTCGGTTAATGTTTCCTGGAAAACTTTTCCTTCTTCTAATCCGAGAGCTATACCTTTACTCATTAACAGTTTAGAATTTCCTTTTTCGGAACTGCAGAAAATACCCGGATTGTGTCCTGCGCGAGAATACAACAGCGAATGATTATTCACATCAAGTATAGCGTAGAACATGCTTACGAAAGAATTCTTCTCTATTGTCTTGTAAAGAAGTTTATTCACTTTACCGAGAACAACACGGGGTGATACATTTTCTTCTGCGTGTGCTTGAAGTATCCCTTTTGTTAAAGTCATATAAATTGCCGCACCAACACCTTTGCCGGAAACATCACCGATTGCAATACCGATTTTACCATCACTCAATTTCACAAAATCATAATAATCACCGCCTGCTTCTTTTGCCGGAATACTAATACTAGTGATTTCATAACCGGCAATTTTCGGCTGTTCTTTAGGAAGTAAACTTAACTGAACTTTGGCTGCAATTTCCAATTCCTTTTTCAATCGTTCGCGTTCCGAAATTTTTTCTATGTGGGAAGGGAGACCGTAATTTTCTAAAATGAATTCTTCATTTCTTATCCTTCCGAAAATATAGATTACAGGTACTATGGCAAAAACTGAAATGACAAATATTGTATTTGATATATAAAAACTTGCTGAGGATGAACATAACGTGAAAAGATTATAAGTCAATACCGAATAAAATAATGTAGCTAATATTGTCAGCAAATCAAATTTGAAATACATATAACCTATTACCAAGCCGAAGAGAAAACTGATTAAGATATTCAGAATAAAGTTATTTATGGAAGGAGGTGTAGCTGCAATAACATTCGCAAATACAGTAGTTAAACCAACCATAAAAATAGCTCTGCTTTTTTTCCTCCATTTGGAGAAACTTAGACTAACAACGAAGAATGTTACAACTATTCCACCTAATGTTGCATCAATAAAAGCTGCTCCAACTACTGAAATAAATGGTATGTATCCGTAAAACATATCGAATTTGGAAACCGGACTTATAAACAGTGAAGATGACGGTTGATTAATAACAATAGATATTAATAAATAAATGAAAGCAATACTTAATCCTAAAACCAAACCGCGAAGTAAACCGGCTCCTGCTGAAATCGTAAATATATGTCTGCGAATAATTGAATCGGTGCCTCTTAGTTTCTCGGGCCATAATTCTCTTGCATAAGATTCACCAACAGACCAAGCCGCAAATACTAAAAGTGCAAGTAGAAATTGGATTAATAATCCGTTAATTAAAACAACAATTATTTTTACGGTTACAAAAGATAAATTCCCAATTTGAGTTCCTTGTCCCAAATTCGGCCAAACATTAGCTACCGTCATCAATGCAATAGCAAAATAAATAATGAAAAGAGACCTACCGACATTAATCCAAACTTCGCCCTGGTGATATTTCTTAAGAAAGTAGTAAAGTGCGAAGACCATTAGAAATGCAACAAAGATTACCGAAGAAGTACCGAATAATGCCTCACTTGAATCAAAATACTTTCTGTCGTTTTCCGGAACAAGAAAGAAATATTCATAAACACCGGGTTGATCCCCTTGGATTTTTCCCCTAACAATTAATTCCCCTTCAATAAACTCGGCTTCTTTTTTCCATCTAAATGAATGATCGGTTCTATTAGAATAATTTTCCTCTCTGCTTTCGGTTAATTCAAACTCGGAAAGATCTATTGGTAAATTCTCGGTTATCGTCAACCTCATTAATTCTTCGGCTTCAATTTTTGTAAGTGAATTAATCGATGTTACATCCGGAATTTGTTTTTGATATCCTGTAATTAATCCATGATTAGAAATTGTAATTGTGTATGTTGTTTGCGGAATATCCAATGATGTATTCGTATGAAAATAAACTATCCATCCAAACAGGTTCCAGGTTTCATCTTTACTTAGTTTTTCAAATCCTTCATTTCCTAATTCCTTAACAATATACTTGTTGGTAATTGAATTATCATTGACAAAACTTTCCACCCAATAAACTGAGACATCAACTCCTTTGGAAACAAGATAATCAGTTGCAATTTCTTCAGCTTGAACTCTGCTGATTTTCAAATCGGCAGACTTAAAAGGGGAATATTGATATAACCAAAAAGTGAGAACTATGATTACAATACCGAAAATTATCCAGTATTTATCATTCGCAAAATTATGCTTCATAACCGAACCTGAAAAATTATAAATGGTTTTAATCTTGAGACGAACGAAAAATAGAAAGGTTTGCTTCATAAATCAATTAAGAAAACCCATTTCACCAAACTTCTTAAAAAGTGTTATATTGACATCCTATTTAATTTATATATTTATGAGAGGTTTATGATAGAGCCTGAAGTAACCTTAGAATTAGCCAAAGAACATGGTCTCACCGAAGAAGAATACGGATGGATTTGCGAAAGATTAGGGCGAACTCCAACATTTACAGAGCTTGGTGTTTTTAGTGTTATGTGGAGTGAACATTGCAGTTATAAAAATTCAATTGCATTGCTGAAAACTTTACCACGTGAAGGGGGGAAGCTACTTGTTGGAGCAGGAGAAGAAAATGCAGGATTAGTTGATATTGGTGATGGTTTAGCAATTGCCTTCAAAATAGAAAGTCATAATCATCCGTCTGCAGTTGAACCTTATCAAGGAGCCGCAACAGGTGTCGGTGGAATTTTACGAGACATTTTTACAATGGGTGCACGCCCCATAGCGGCACTAAATTCACTTCGATTTGGAACACTTGATGATAAAAGAACCCGTTATTTGTTTGAAGGTGTGGTAAAAGGAATCGGCGATTACGGAAACAGTTTTGGTGTTCCAACGGTAGCCGGTGAAGTTTATTTTGATGAATGTTACAAAGGAAATCCTCTCGTTAATGCGATGGCAATAGGGTTGGTTAAACATAATCAAACAGCATCGGCAACTGCAAAAGGTGAAGGCAATCCGGTTTTTATAGTAGGATCTGCAACAGGCAGAGATGGAATACACGGTGCAACATTTGCCTCAGAAGAAATTTCCGAAGCTTCCGAAGCTAAACGTCCTTCGGTTCAGGTAGGTGATCCTTTTACAGAGAAACTGTTGCTTGAAGCAACTCTTGAAATTATCAAAAATGATTGGATTATCGGTATTCAAGATATGGGTGCTGCCGGCATCTCCTGTTCAACTTCCGAGATGAGCGATAAAGGTGAATCCGGTATGAAAATAGATTTGGATAAAGTTCCTCTTAGAGAAGTTGATATGAGCGCTTACGAAATAATGCTTTCGGAAAGTCAAGAAAGAATGCTTGTTGTTGCTAAAAAAGGTTGTGAAGAAGATATCATCAAAACATTTGACAAGTGGGATTTACATTGCGAAATAATCGGATATGTGACCGATAAAAAAATATTGGAAGTCCATCATAATGGTGAAAAGAAAGTTGAAGTAAATCCTTTTGAACTTGTTCTTGGTGGTGGAGCTCCGGTATATAATAGAGAAACAAGAAAACCGAAATATATAGATGAGAAACATAGTTTTGATTTTTTAAAACTTCCTCAGACAGAAAACATTAACGAAGCTTTTAAGAAAGTATTTTCGTCACCTAACATTGCATCAAAAAGATGGGTTTATGAACAATATGATTCTATGGTTAGAACAAATACAATTGTTGGTCCCGGTTCCGATGCAGCAGTTATTTATATAAAAGAAACTAACAAAGCAATTGCGGCAAAGACAGACTGCAATGGACGTTATGTTTATCTCAATCCGAAAGAAGGAGCAAAAATTGCAGTTGCCGAATCTGCCCGAAATATTGTGTGCAGCGGCGGAAAACCTTTAGCTATAACAAATTGTTTGAATTTCGGTAATCCTTATAAACCGGAAATTTATTGGACTTTCAAAGAAGCAATTGAAGGAATGGGGGAAGCATGCCGATTTTTTAATACGCCTGTAACCGGAGGTAATGTTAGTTTCTATAATGAAAGTCCTGATGCAGCTGTTTATCCAACACCGGTTATTGGAATGGTAGGATTGATTGAAGATTTAAAACACATTACAACAGCCAACTTCAAAAATATTGGTGATTTAATTTATGTCTTTGGTGAAGATAAGGAAGAATTGGGAGGCAGCGAATTCTTAAAAGTAGTTCACAACAAAGTTGAAGGTAATGCTCCACATATAGATTTGCAGATAGAACAAAATCTTCATAATACAATTCTTTCCTTAATTAATGATGGATTAATTGAATCGGCGCATGATATTTCGGAAGGAGGAATTTTATCGGCACTTGCAGAATGCTGTATACTTGATGATGAAAAACCAATAGGAGCCGAAGTTAATATTCCAATCAAAACTAGAGAGGATTTTACTTTGTTCTCCGAGTCACAGTCGAGAATTATTGTGAGTGTTAAAGCAAAAAACAAAAAATTATTTGAAGAAAGCGCCTCTAAATTATTTACTCCGTTCATTCAGATCGGTGAAACAAAAAAAGAAAATCTTACTATAAATGATAAATATATTTTTGAATTGGATGTACTCTTAGAACTTTATTATAAATCGATCCCGTTAAAGATGAATGAATATTAAACACCTAAAAACATATTTTTCTATTGAATCTTTAAAGAAAATTTTTGAAGAAGTTAAGTATTATGCTGTTGGGTTATATGGTAGGATGGACAAACACCATATTTTTCTTTCCGGCGGCGGTATAGCATTTTCGTTATTTGCAAGTATGATTCCGCTTACTCTAATTGCATTTTCTATTTTAGGAAGTTTGTTGGATAACGAATCGGTTGAATATCAGTTGATGAATTTAATCGAGACGATTATTCCGTACCCGGATTATGCTAAACATATTCATTCGGTAATAATGTCTCGAGTACCCGAAGTTATACAATACAAAACAATTGCCGGTTATATTGGCGCCGGTGGACTTCTTTTTATATCCAGCGGTTTGTTCAGCAGTTTAAGAACAATACTTAACAGTATCTTCCACTTTACAGACGATAAGAACTTATTAATTGGAAAACTTAGAGATTTCGGGATGGTAATTCTATTAGTAATATTTTTACTTCTTTCAATAGTAGTTTTCCCCGCAATCAATATTCTTACAAGTTTAGCAATGGAGAGCGAATTACTTAAGTTCTTTGAAATAGGTTCACTTTTAGAATGGTTGTTCTCAATTGGCTCAACGTTAATAATTTTGTTAATGTTTTATATATTTTATACAATTATTCCTTATGCCAAACTTGGCAAGCGGGTTCCGCTTATTGCCGCTGTAAGTGCAACAATATTGTGGGAAATCGCGCGTCAAGTATTTGGCTACTATATCTCCCAAATAGCTACCCTAAATCGAATTTACGGAACTTATGCATTAGTTGTAGTTGTTGCTTTTTGGATTTATTATTCCTCGATTTTATTTATAATTGGAGCAGAAATAGGTCAGCTTTACCGAGAACGTAGAAGTGAAAAGGAATTGTTGAGTTATGAAAAGACATGAGAGTTTAATACCGCTTTCACAGCAGCATCATAGTTTACTTATCCTTGCCCAACTTATAAAAAAAGATTCGCCGCAATACAAAGGTCTTCCTACAAATATACCGGAGAAACGAATTTATACTTTAAATAAATTTAAGGAAGAAATCGTACCTCATTTCGAAGCCGAAGAATTAATTTTAATTCCTTTTATTTTGGGTAAGAATAAGAGAATAGATAATCTCTCTGAAGAAATAATAATTGAACACCAGAAAATATCGGAATTTGTGGAACTTGTAAGAAGCAAAGTTGATATTGAAGAAAATTTAGATAATCTCGGTAAGCTGCTATCCGGTCACATCCGGAAAGAAGAAAGAGAATTATTTCAATTAATACAGGAAATATTTTCCGAAGAACAGCTTTCAAAATTGTTAAATCAATTTTCGCATTTGAATAAACCTAAAAGCTGCTGATGATAAAAATCATACCGCTAGGTGGAACGGATGATATTGGGGCAAGTTGTATCTATCTGAATATTGACGGTACCGGCTTGCTGCTTGATTGCGGTGTTCATCCTAAAAAGAAGGGAATAGATTCGCTTCCCGAACTTGATCTATTAGATAATCTACCTCTTGACTATGTATTTATATCTCATGCTCATCAAGATCATATCGGTGCATTACCCATACTTATTAAAAAGTTTCCTCATGTTATAATTTATGCTACACCCCAGACTCAAGAAATAGCAAACTTAACTTTGCACAATGCCGTAACAATTTTAGAAAAAGATTTCAATGATCTCTCATTAATTTTATATTCCCACGAAGAAATTGACCTTCTTGTAAAATCAATTATTGCCGTTGAATATAACGATGAAATCCAGTTGAAAGGATTAAGGCATAAATCACTCGAACCGATAATAGTACAATTTTATGATGCCGGGCATATCCTCGGTTCTGCTTCAATTTTAATTAAGTATAAACACAAATCTTATTTTTATACCGGTGATATAAGAATTTCCCCTCAACAAATTATGAACGGTGCAAAACTTCCTCGCTATTTAATTGATACTCTATTAACCGAAACAACTTATGGTTCGGTCTCTTTAAAAAACTTGCCTGAACTCAAAGAGGAAAAAAAACGGTTTGCAAAAGCTATTAACAAAATATTAGGTAAAGGAGGTTCTGTTTTAATACCGGTATTTGCACTAGGAAAAACTCAAGAGATTCTTTCCATTATTCATTCACTAATAAAGAAAAATGAACTTACCGATGTACCTGTTTATACAGGAGGTGTAGGAACTAAAATTTCGCAAGTTTACGATAAAAACAGATTCATTGTTAATGTGCGTGATAAGAATTTTGAAATATCAAAAATTCCTCAAGAAAATTTGTATAATATAACAGACCCAACGTACTTTAACAGAAAACCCGGTATTGTATTAGCTGCTTCGGGTATGATGATTGAAAATACTACTTCATTTAAATTAGCTAAGCATTGGTTAAGGCAGAAAGATTTCGGAATATTTTTCGTCGGTTATGTTGATATTGATTCTCCGGCGTGCAGAATCTATTCGGCAAAGAAAAATCAAAAAGTTCAACTAACAGATTTCAGCGAACCGATTGAATTGAAATGTGAAATTGATAAGTTTAGTTTTCCCTCCCATTCAGACAGATACGAAATTTTCAGCATTATAGGAAAATACAAACCGGATCAGGTGATTTTATTGCATGGTGAAAATAATTCTAGAGATTGGTTTGGGTATAATATTTTAAAGGAATTTCCAAACATAAAAGTATATGCACCAACTACAGGATCGGAAATTCTAATTGAGTCATAAGTTCTTCTTCTTTATTTTAATTGTAAGTAATTATTTATATGTGAGGTGAACAATGGAACAGCAACAATTTCAATATGCAGGTTTTTGGCGGAGATTTGTAGCGTACATAATTGATCAAATTCTAATTGGAGCTGTTAATTTTGCAATACTCCTTCCGCTCTATTTAATTTTTGGTCTCGGCGTATTTGCTTTTGAAAACTTTGAGGGCTTTGAAAAATTTTCGAATGTGAATTCAACCGTTCAATATGAAGACGAATATACGGCTGCGTTTGTTATTGCAATAATTTTCGTTGCGTTAATTGTTGGTGGTATTTCCATCATTATTCAGTGGTTGTACTATGCCTTAATGGAGTCATCTTCAAAGCAAGCAACTTTAGGTAAAATGGTGCTTGGAATTAAAGTTACTGATATGAATGGTAATAGAATTTCATTTGGAAGAGCAACAGGAAGATATTTCGGAAAAATTATTTCGGGGTTAATATTAAATGTCGGCTATATAATGGCTGCTTTCACACAAAAGAAACAAGCATTGCATGACCTTATGGCAAATTGTCTTGTAATTTTATCGCTACCAAGTTATCAACAACATCAAGGAGGGTATAATGAAAATGTCCAAAGTAATATTGCTTCTTAGCATTGTACTTGTTTTAGTTACAAAGGATATTAGTGCCAAGGATGGTTTTCTTGTTCATTTATCAAGTAAAGATCCGCACCGGGTTTCGATGGCATTATCTTTTGCCTTAAAAATGGCGGATGATTATGATGTTTTTATTTTTGTAGATGTTGAAGGTATCAATGCAGTACTTAAGGATGTTGAAAGTATACGATTTAAAAATTTTGAAGCAACCCGTACAATGTTGGATAAACTGATAAAAGCAGGTGTTCAAATTGCCGCTTGCCCGATGTGTCTGGAAGCTATGGGGCATACACAATATGATCTAATTTCCGGAATTAAAATTATTGATAAAAAGGATTTCTTTAATTTTACCTCGGGTCGTATTATCACTTTGGATTATTAAAAAAGGTGAGCTTTTCGGCTCACCTTTTAAAGGGCATCATTTTAGTGGGAGGGACCACTATCATTTTATGAGGGTGCTTCTATTTATTATAATCAATTTGGATGCCAAATTCGATTAGCACAAAATTGTTGATTTTCAAAGTATGGAATAGATTCACCTGTTCATATTTAACCAACTGCAGAAATTATTACCGTCTTCAGCCGTGTAAAGATTACCGCAAAGTAAATTGTATCATTATATCCTTTATTAAATTATTTGTGATGTAAAATCTTTGCTTTCAAAGAGTTTATTTTTATATTCATTTACTAATATTGAAGAACAGATGGAAATTATACTAATACAAATATTTGCTACGGTTTTCTTTGTTGGAGGAGTCTTTCTTTTAATCTTTTGGATGATTAGAAGGAAAAAATTTCTCAAACAATTTAGTTTTAATAAGAGACCTCATATCGATGATTTTGAAGAACTGCTTAGTAGTAGTTTTTATAAATCTTATTCAAAAGATTTTATCGGAGCAATTGAAGATATTAATAGAGCCCTAAAACTGAAACCGCATATGGAACGATTATATTTTCAGCGTGCAAAATTGAAAGAAGAGTTGAAGGATTATGAAGCCGCTAAAGCTGATTATACAAAAGCTATTCTATTAAAAAGCAATTATGATGTAGCATATCTTAATAGGGGCTTAATAAAATTAAAACAGCAAGATTATCTTGGTGCAAAGAAAGATTTAATCAAAGCTCAACAGCTCAACAAAAATTTAAATGAAGTAGGATTGTTCCGCAGAGAAGCTGAAATCCACATCACAAAACTTAATGAACAGCAGAAAGATATTATTGATCTTTTTGATGATTCGGGCAATTCGCAAAAAGGTAATGCCATCTAAGCTGCTTCCTTAACATTATCTTAACAAAAGATTAACACTATAATAATCCAGCAAGTATCTTTATTGTATTAAATTTATCAGTAAATCAGAAATATTTGAGGTAGACATGTCAAGAATTAATTATGAACTGACATTATATCACTCACCATATCACGATACTCTTGTAGAAGAACTTAGTAATATTATTAAACAGAAAAAAAGCATCTATCGAAACATTCTAACCGAGAGGGATTTTAATTCAAAATTGTCTTTTGAAGAAAGAGAAATACTTAAACATCTAATTTCAAAAGAAGATAAAATTCTTTTAGAACTGATAGAACACAAAGGGTGGATTAAGTTTAACGGAGCCAATTTAAATTCTCTTGCTGACGAAAAATAAACTTTGATCAAAAATATTTATAATGAATATCCAATTGACCTATCTAAACCAATTACTATTTTATTTGCACGTATTTTTCCTATTTGCTATATTCTATTAAATCCTTCCTCAATTATGGCGGATTGCTTCACGGGGGGAAGCAGTTATTATTTAACCCTTGCGGAGTATGCCATGAAAATTAGAACTCAATTAGATACCGATGACTATCTAATCATAATTTTACTTTTTATTGGAGTTGTAATTGCTGCAGTGGGAGTTTATTCTATCGGAATGAAATTTTTGCAATGGCTTGGATCGGCATTATCTCAAATCAATATGCAATAATTTTTTTAAAAATATCTTACTTGTGTATTATATTTTTTAAAAAATATTTTTTCCAGTTATTTTTTATCAAATTAAACGAGGTGATTAAATGAATAATAGGTTAATTATTACTTGGCTAATTTTTGTTTTCTTATTAATTGGTTGTGAGCGTAATGAACAAACAACACATTCTAAGGAAATAATAACAAAAGAGAAACAATCGAGTCTGACACCTGACGATGTAATAGAAAATCTAAAAATAGGGAATGATAATTTTGTTCGAAATAATCTAACTCCAATAGATTATTTAGCTCAAGCAGAAGCAACAGCAGAAGGACAATATCCTGAAGCAATTATTTTATCTTGTATAGATAGTCGTGTTCCGGTTGAATTAATTTTTGATAAAGGTATCGGCGATATTTTTGTTGCTAGGGTTGCCGGAAATTTTGAGGATGAAGATATTCTTGGTAGCATGGAATATGCAGCTGCAGTTGCCGGTTCAAAATTAGTCGTTGTTCTTGGTCATTCACATTGTGGTGCAGTTAAAGGAACTATCGACAAAGAGAATGTAGAAAAACTCGGACTTGAAAATTTGAATGAATTATTAGAAAAAATTGAACCTGCAGTTAGTGCGGTTTTATTACCCGATGAAGAACGCTCACCCCAAAATCATGACCTAATAGATAGAGTAATTGAAAAAAATGTTGAGTTAACAATTGATAGAATTAGAGAAAAAAGTAAAACGTTAGCTCAACTTGAAGAGGAAGGCAGAATTAAAATCGTTGGTGCTATTTACGATGTAGAGACAGGTGTTGTTACTTGGATGTAATGAATATTCTTGGAAACTATTTTTTAATTATATAATAACTGATTTTCTAGATTGTACATTATTTTATAACCAATAATTTTCTTCAATATTAATAGAGAAAATATTTTGCTTCGTAGAAGAAGTTTTATAAAAAATTCTTTTTTTAGTTTAATTGGTTTTTCTGTTTTAAGAACAGATTCTTTGTCAATACTAAAACAAGCATTTGATGACCTTAATTTTAATCAAAGCCCTAATGAAGAGTTTTGGTTGACAGTTAGAAGTGCGTTTAATATTGATGATAAACTAATTAATCTTAATAGCGGCGGTATTTCTCCTACTCCCATCCCGGTTCATAATCGTTTTAAGGAATATTTAGATAAATCCAACCTACTTCCAGCATATTATAATTGGCATGTGTTTGAACCTCAGAAAGAACTTGTAAGAAAAAAAATAGCAGAGAATTTCGGAGTTGACTCCGAAGAAATTGCAATAACTAGAAATGCAAGCGAAGCTCTACAGATTGTTCAGCAAGGTTTGGAATTGAAAAATAAGGACGAAGTAATTATTACAGATCATGAGTACTTTCGAATGAAAAACACATGGGAACAATTGGAAAGACGAAGAGGAGTAAAAATTATACAAATTCAATTGCCTGTCCCTTTTGTTGATGACGATTATTTAATTACAGAAATAAAAAAAAGAATTTCATCACGGACAAAAATCTTACATATTTCACATGTAGTTTATCTAACCGGACAAATATTACCTATAAAACAAATCTCACAATTGGCACATGAAAACGATATTAAATTGATTTGTGATGGTGCCCAGTCGTTTGCTCTATTGCCTTTCACTCATAAAGATATTGAATCTGATTTTTTTGGTACAAGTCTGCATAAATGGTGTTATGCCCCAATTGGGACCGGGTTTCTGCATATCAGAAAAGAATTGCTCACCAAAGTTTGGCCACTAATGGCAGCACCAAAATCTATGGATAATAATATTAGAAAATTTGAGGAAATTGGGACACATCCGGCAGCAAATCATAACGCAATAGTAGATGCAATTGAATTTAATTCTCAAATTGGTATTGAAAGGAAATTGAATAGAATTAAGACACTTAATAATGTTTGGATAAATAGAATATCCGGCTATCCGGAATTTAATTTACTTACAAATACAAAAGATTCAAGTAAGTGGTGCGGAATGGTTTTATTCAATATCAGTGGAGTAAATTCTAGTAAATTATATAAGTATCTTCTTGAAGAAGAAAAAATTTTAACATCACCGATGGTTCACAATAACTTTAAGGGTATTCGAATATCTCCAAATATCTTCAACTCATTAAGCGAAATGGAAAAACTATCAGAAATTTTGGAAAGTGTGATTAAGGGTAAGGTAGATCAAGTTAAGTTATAATTACAAGCCAACACCCCAAAAGGAGTTTTGAGATGTTGGCTGTTCTTAAAGTTATTTCATCAAAATCATTTTCATAGTTTTTGTATAGTTACTCATTCTGATTGAATAGAAGTAAATTCCTGCAGATAGATTATTGGTTTTAAAAACAGCCTCATAAGCACCTGCAGTCTGAACTTGATTTACCAGAGTAGTAACTAATTGTCCAAGTATATTATAAACGTCTAATCTTACGTATGAAGGTTCCTTAACATCATACCGAATAATAGTAGAAGGATTAAACGGATTGGGATAATTTTGATACAGATTAAATTCTTGAGGAACATAATCTAAATCATTCTTAATACTTGTAATTAGAGAATCAATAGTAATTTTGTAATCTTCAACTTCACCAGGTTTTATATTTATTTCAGCAGGGAATAAAAATGTTTCCGTAGGCCCTAAACCCGTTTGATTACTAAACCTAAACCTCATGAAAGTTTCCCCGGGAGACGCATTCGTCGGTATTGATATAGTCAATGTATCAAGTCCACCAAACAGTTCTACATCAATAATAACTTGTTCTAAAGACTCCCAAGAACCATTTTGATCAAAGTCTACCCAAGCACTTAAATAACCGCTATGACCAACTGGAACATTAGATTTAACCTCAATACTTGCTTGAGCTCCGGAGGTTAGTTCATCTAAGAATATGATACCATCTTCATCATCAAGATTATCTGAATCATCACCAAGAGCATCCGGATGAGGAAGTCCGTCTAATTCAGCATCAATTAATTCACCAAGATACCACTGACTTAACATATGGAAGGCACCATTATCAGCAAACAATGTCGGATAAGGTTCCGGTGCATCACCAAAATCAATAGGAGGGAGAATAGCAATTAAATAATCTTCAACTTCCCCGTCTTTGGCCGGACCGGTAACTTTCAGATTTGTTTGGGTACTGTATCTAAACCTAGCATAAGACCAACCAATTTTTGCATCTTCGGGTACAGTGAAAGTTAACAAAGTATAATCCGGACCGGAAATAATAGGCTCGTCATCAAATACATGTTCGTTTAAGTCATCCCAATCGCCATCACCGTTAAAATCGATCCACAAATTTAAGAACCCGGTTCTTGTAGCCAAAGGTTTGAAAGAAACATCTGTCCCTTGGGTAAATCCATGCACGATTAAGTTTTTGTTGGGCACTTTTGGATTAGGACCGCTGTAGACAATTTGGTATCCATCAATAAGTAGAATTCCATCTTCGTCATCTCTATCATTAATATCATCACCTGATGCAAAAATATCCGGTTGCCCATCATTTTCACTATCAGTTAAAACAGAGCCGAGTAAAGTTGTTGGGGTTGCAATATGTCTAGCGCCATCATCAACCAACATAACAGGATAACCATGAGGGAAATAAGGGTATTCATTATCAATTATTCTGTTTGCATCACCGTAATCAAAACCAAGTCCTACGTAATCCTCAACCTCACCATCTTGAGATATACCAAACCAAACAGGTCCAAATAGAGTTTGAAGATCAGTCCCTATCCTGAATCGAGCATAGCCTGGGCCCTCAATTAGGTCCGGAACAGGAAATGTATAGTGATATGTTCCTTCAGCAAAAATTTCTTCGTCAATAATTAATTCACCTTCAAAGGGTTCAAATTGACCATTTCCGTTAAAATCAATCCAAGCTGCCAAGAAAGTAGGAAAGTCATCAGGATCACCGGTTATGGTTACTTCAACTTCACCGCTTATGCCCGGTAAGAACTTTAAAAATTCAACACCGTCTTCATCATCAACACCGGTTGTATCATCACCATTTGCAAAGTCCGATGGAATTCCACTAGGCTCTGTATCTCTAAGTTGACCTAGTTTAGCTCCAACAGCAGCATGTCTAGCTCCCAACGGAGGAAGAGTAGGATAACATTGATCACCAGGAGGGCAAGCTCCAAATAATGAATCTGCAGGTTCTGGTAAATCTCCCCAATCTAAAAATCCAAAGTGATTACCGAAGTTTAAGCTATTGATATTTTGACCCGCTGAGAGTGAAACACTATATTCATTATTAATAGGAACAGTTACTTCCCATCCTTCTTTTTGAACTTCTCTAACAATATAATTCCCAGGAGCTAACCCGTTAAATAAAAACCAACCGAATTCTAATCTTGGATCTAAATTACCGCTTCCATCAAGATCTATAGCATATGTTTTTTGTTCTGCAAGAAGTTGACCAGAACCAGAGAATAATTGGATAACCCAATTGTTTATTCCAAGTTCATTTGGATCAAGAGTTCCATTTTTATTGTCATCAAAGAATTTTCTTCCGCTAATTGAGCTGCTGGTAGGATAATTCCCGAAATCAAGATCGTTAACGGGATTACCGTCATCTACTTGAATCTCATGAACAATACCTGACGGATAGGTTTGAATCCAGCCTTCTACTATTCCTTCAGATATTGTGTAATTACCTGGCGGAACCTCTGCAAATGAATACATTCCGCTTGAACCTGTGTTTGTAGAGAGATTTAGGGTGCTGCCGGCATAAGAATTCCCAGTTAAGTTAATAGGCCAGTTAGGGATTTTATCCTCACCTTCATCTTTATTACCGTCTTGATTTTCATCCAACCACTTTTCGCCTGTAATTTCTGAAGGTGGTGGAATTAAAAGAAAATCCAATTCAGTTATATTCGCACCAACCTCAACAAATATATCAAAAAAACTTTCGGATGGGCTTTGGATCATCCAATTTTCAGGTGGTGTTACATTCAATTGATAATCACCTGGTGGTAGAGATTGAAAGATATAATTTCCATCCTCTCCTGATGATATATCCTTCTGGATTTCATAAATATCAGTATTGGGGAAAGTAACAGTGCCGGATAAATTTAATTGAACTAATTCAATTGGTATTACTTCAGTCGAAGTTCCCCCATAGACCTTTGCAGTTTGCCCCGCTAATGAAGCAGCAGGTGCAGTTGTAAACTGATTTATATTCCCAAGTATTTGATTCTCTTCGCATATTAGTGCTGTTCTTACGTAATAGTCGGTATTAGGTAATAATGGATCATCAAAAATGAAAGTAGTATTCTCAATATTTGTTGTGGATGTAAAAGGTACAGACTGTGATGGATCAACACTCTCAGGTGTGGTTCCTAAATACAATTCTATTAAAATAGGTGGCGAAGATTGATCTGAAATTTGATCTACTTCAATTATAGTTGGGGCAAAAGGGTAATTTTGAGTTCCATCACTTGGCATTAGAACCGACAAAGGTGGAGGACATGGGTCATCTACCGTTTCTGTAGTAAAAAGAAATGGTCCATTGTCTGTAATGCCAGATGGATTTTCTTGTCTAACTGCCCAGTAATAATCAGTTTCTGAAGTAAGAGGGCCCGGTGGTGTAAATTGTGTAATTGGATTAATAGTATTTGTAAGTGGTGTGGCAGTATTTGGATCAACACTCGATATTGTTGGCCCAAAAAATACGGAAGTTTCACTGATTGGAGGTCCACCATTCGTCCATTCTATAGTTGGCGGCGGTGATATGGGAATATCAGTAGCACCATTTTCTGGAAAGATAATAAATATATTTTCGGGGGCTTGGTTTACAAAGTAGGATTGCTGTAGATTATCGTTCCCTGGATTTACCTCGAATGCATATTGATTATATACAGTTACAGAGTAAGTTCCAGCAACCTGTGGTATAAAAGGTAATGCCATACTAAATCCAGCAGCTTGGAATGGATTAAGATCAACTCCATTAACAGTTTCTGAGTAAATTTGAGTACCGAACGGGTCTAACACCCGAACCCCGGCAATCCACTCATTAGCGAATGCAGTAACGACATTATTATTATATATTTCAAATGAAACATATACTTCACTCCCAATAAAACTATCTCCCGAGGGGGGATTAAATATTACATTTCTTGGTAGAAGATCAGTTGCATAAGTATTAGTAATAAAGCAGATTGTAATTAATAATAAGAACAATCGTCGATGTGAATTCATAGAAAGCCCCTTTTCTTTTATTAGAATAATAATAGGAAAACTTTACTACTATGAATACGATAAATAAGAGGACAAAAGGTATTTTTAATTTAGCTGAATTGAATTATATATGCAAGAAGTTTTAATACGTAAAACTGGATTTTGATATTCATCAAATTGAAGGAAAGCTAAAAATGAAAATATAAATAAAAAATGAGGTGAATAAGATGTATGCGAAGAAAAAAATTAGAAAATTCTCCAAGAGAAATCTTTAGAACAAGCCAACACCCCAAAAGGAGTTTTGAGATGTTGGCTGTTCTTAAAATTATTTCATCAAAATCATTTTCATAGTTTTTGTATAGTTACTCATTCTGATTGAATAGAAGTAAATTCCTGCAGATAGATTATTGGTTTTAAAAACAGCCTCATAAGCACCTGCAGTCTGAACTTGATTTACCAGAGTAGTAACTAATTGTCCAAGTATATTATAAACGTCTAATCTTACGTATGAAGGTTCCTTAACATCATACCGAATAATAGTAGAAGGATTAAACGGATTGGGATAATTTTGATACAGATTAAATTCTTGAGGAACATAATCTAAATCATTCTTAATACTTGTAATCAAAGAATCAATAACAACTTTGTAATCTTCAACTTCACCAACGGTTAGCATTATACTTTGGGATGTATTATAATCCGTCGGATTTACACCAGGAAATTCAGAGTATCGGAATCGTGCAAAAGTTGTTCCTGTAATTGAAGAATCCGGAACAGTAAAACTCAGTGTATCAATACCGGTGAATAAAATTATATCTGCGAAAATCCTTTCAATTAATGGATCCCAGATGCCGTCTCCATCAAAGTCAATCCAAGCATTAAGATAGCCGTGCATTTCGGCAGGTGAATTAACAGTAACTTCAACTTTTGCTTCTTGTGATCTAATTAATGGCGTGATGAACTTAATACCATCTTCGTCATTTAAGTTTGAGTTGTTGTCTCCCAGAGCATCAATATGTGGTTGTCCATCAAATTCAGAGTCAATTAATTCACCTAAATAATAGTTACCAATTATATGTTTTGCTCCACCATCAATCAACTTTGTTGGGTATGGATCGGGCGCATCACCAAAATCAAATCCAAAAGCAAAATAATCTTCCACCTCACCATCTATTGCAGGTCCGTATGGCAGATCAATACAATTCTCATTAGTACTTAATCTGAATCTGGCAAATCCTGAATTTACAAGATTCTCTGGAATATTAAATTCAAAAATAAACTTACCAGTAGTATGAATTTTTTCAGAAAGGATGTTTTCTTCAGGATTGATAGATCCAAAACCTAAATAACCGCCACCATTAAAATCTATCCAAGCTTTTAAGTAACAAGGGAAATCATCTTGGGCTCCTCTTACTGTAACTTCCACAGTACCAATTCCACCGGGGACAAAGCTAAGAAATCTAACCCCATCTTCATCAAAATTATTTTTTTCATCACCTAACGCATGCAAATCGGGTTGCCCGTTTGGTTCAGTATCTCTAGTTTCACCTAATGTTGGGCCGATTGCTGCGTGGTATGCTCCATATGGAAGTGTAGTTGGATAACATTGCAAGAATAAACATGATGTAATATTATCTAATGGTTCTGGTAAGTCACCAAAATCATATCCATCAGGGAAATCATTACCGAATAATAAATCAGTGATGTGCTCATCGGATTCAAGATTTACTTCATAATATCCGGGATCACCAGGAAGAGTTTGAATCCACCCCGGAGGAGGCTCTTCGGTTATAATATAGGTGCCCGGCTCTAAATCACTAAATATAAAATAACCGGTTTCTGATTGAGGATCAAAAAATAAATTGTCATTTAAATCGCTAGAGTGAGTATATTGAGAAGCTACCATTACTCCATCTTTAAATAGTTTTATTTCAACTCCATTTATGCCAGGTTCACCATAGTCTCTTTCACTATTGCCATTTCTATCATGAAATTTATATCCTGAAATTGAGCCTGGTGGAGGAATATTTCCAAAATCCAAATCATTTACCGGAATACCGTTATCTAAAACAATATTGTGAACACCGGCAGGAGGAAATGATTGTTGCCAGCCTGGCAATGTTCCTTCAGAAACGGTATAATTTCCGGGGGGAACATTTTCAAAAATGTAAGCACCATTTGCATCGGTTACAGTTGATAAATTTACAGCTTCTCCAGCAAATGAAGTTCCGTCTAATGTTATCTGCCAATTTGGGATTTTGTTTTCATTATCATCTTTTTCTCCATCCTCATTATCATCTTGCCATTTTTCTCCTGATACACTTGATGGAGGTGGAACAACTATAAAATTTTGATCAGTAACATTTTGTCCTGGTTCAAGTGTCCCATCATAAATACCGCTTACTGGTGATAAATATGTCCATCCTGGAGGAGATGTTACTTCGAGTGTGTAATCCCCTGGGGGTAAATTACCAAAATTAAAGACTCCAAATGAATCAGGTTTATTCGTTTCTTCTATATGTGCAGTTGTTTCTAGACCGATTTGAACTAACATACTAATCTTTGGCAATAATTCTAAAGAATCAGGCGGAGGAAATTGTGGTAAATCAGCGCCATAACTTTTTTTGATACTTCCTGAATTTGTGCCGGCTGGATGAGTACGAAATGACTTAATATCACCTAAAACTACTAGAGTTTCTGGTTCCTCTCCACAATTATATACAGGTCTCATAAAGTATGATTGATCAGGTTCAAAAGGTCCTTGCAAAAAGACAGTTGTTTGATGCACATTAAGTGTCTCAGCAATAGCGCGCGCGGAATTGGGTTGAACATCGCTTAAACTAGTCCCTAGCCAAATATCAGTTGTAACCTGACCATTCGGTTCAGGGTAGGGGGGCGCTAATTCTACTAGAATACTTGGTCTATGAGGAACAATAAAAGAATCAGGTGGATGAACAATTTCCGGTTTATCCGGATATTGGTTTTCCCCAAAGGTAAACTCTGTGTGATTCGAATAACTTGAACCATCCGGACAATTTGCCCCAACTCTCGCATATACTGTATTACCTGGTTCTCGAAATTCCCAAGGAATTGGAATACTTGTTTGATTTGGTCCAGTGAATGTTAGAGGAGAAGCCATAGATGGGTTTATTCCTGATAGACTTGTTGACATATAGACACTATAATCTAAAATATCAGGATTTTCCGATTGAGTCCATTCTAGATTTGCTGGATTCAGAGGAAGATTCCCTATTCCACTATCTGGTTTAACTATCTGTACTCTTGGAGCACATGGATCAGATTCTGTATTATATCTGTAAGGTCCATTCCTTGTTGTACCCGCCGGATTCGATTGATGAATTTCAAAATCATATTCTGTTTGAGGCTCTAGATCATCAGGAGGAGTCCAAGTTGTTGCAGTCGGATCAGGAAGTGTATTAGTTAAAATATCTCCCACTGACGGATTTACTGGTGATAATATAGCGTTTGTTTGAGTAATCGGATTACTGCAATTACCCCAGAGAAATGATTGAGCCGGTGAATAAGATATTGTTGAACCCGGTGGTGGACTTGGCCCCATGATTGGGCCAGGAGGTCCGAAAACAGGAAAATCTGCTGAAACATAATCGTTAGATGGATTTACATCGTACTGATAATAAACTTGAAAAAGTACGGCATAATTTCCAGCTCCAGTGGGGGTGAATGGCACACTTGCTGTTAGTGGTAATGTTCCAATTATCTCCCCACGCGTATTTCTATCAACACCGGGTATAGAAGATGAATATACTGATTGACCACCGTAAAAAATATCAACCGATACAAACCATTCATTAGCATTGACTGGATAATCATAGCCAAAATATACATCAACAGCCGGGTAAAAAGTTTGTCCGATGAAATGTGGTCCTGTTGTCGCTCCAGGGAATGGATTTTGCGGTTGCAGATCATTAGATGAAATTTGTGTGTGCAGAGCGAGTAACAAAACCAAAAGAAAAATTATTCTTAGTTCTTTCATGTTACTGCCTTTAGTTTAGATTTCAAAATATAATATAATAAAATAGGACTTAGAGGTATCTTAAATGTAAAGCATATACATTCTTAAAGCAAGCAAATATTTTTTATTGTGACGAATATTAATCGGATAAGCCGATAAAGTGGTATAATTAAGGTTTGTTCGGGGTGTACTCTATGTAAATTTTATTATAAAGAGCAATTGCTCCTTGATGGGAAGGATTTAGTTCAAAACATCTTTGAAGATCGTTTAAAGATAGTATAGGTTTTTGTATATGATAAAAACAAAAAGCTCGATTAAAGAACGCATCAACAAAGTTATTTTTTAATTCAATCGCTTTTGTTAAATACTCAATTGCTTCTGTATATTTTTCACGTTTCATTAGTACAACGCCAATATTATTCCAACCTCGATAGAAGTCTGGGTCAATTACTATTGATTTTCTAAAATCGGTTTCTGCTGAATCAATATGACCTAAAGCATAATATGCATTTCCGCGATTGTTGAAATAATCAGCAATATCACTAGCAAGATTTACGGCATTTTTTGCATATTCTAAAGCTTCTTTATTTCTATTCATTTTTTGCAAAACAACAGACAGATTTTTTATTGCATTATGATATTTTTGATCAAGTTCAATTGCTTTTTTAAAGTCTTTTACCGCAAGATCATATTCCCCAATTGCTTGAAAGGCATACCCTCTATTATTGTATGACATCTTTGAATCAGGTTTGATTTTAATTGCTTTGCTAAAGTCATTGAGTGCTTCATTAAATCTGCCGGTTTCTTTGTAGATAATTCCTCTGTGGTTTAGGGGATCCGTATAATTTGAATCCAACCTAATTGATTTTGTAAAATAGGGAAGTGCTTTATGATATTCACCCTTTTGTAAAAGGTAATATCCTAAATAATTATATGGTTTTGGATGATTGGGTGCTTTTTCGATATTGCCTGACCACAATGATTCTCCGTTTTTCCACTTTTTATTTTCTTGATATGTCAATACTGAAAAAAAACATACTATAACTACTAATACTGTAAATCCGATTCTTGGTTTCGACTTTGAAAAGTAAAAAGAATAATAAGTTATTAAAAATGAAAACCCGACTAAAGAAGGATATAATCGATATTCAAATATAACATGTTGTAAGGGAAATATGCTTGATTCAATAATTTGAGTTATGTAAAACCAAAAAACAGCAAATGCTAAAACGGGGTGTTTCTTATGGAAGATAATCCCAATCAGAAATATTGTTAGAAGAAAAAGAAAAGCAAGTAATGTTTGTGGTTCCCAAAAAGAAGAGGCAATTCTGAAATCATAATATACATGAAGATCAATTGGTAAAAATAAGAGTTGTATATATGTTACAAGTACATTTATCTGTGTATAAAAATAACTATCT
This sequence comes from Melioribacter roseus, assembly GCA_020724265.1. Taxonomy (GTDB): domain Bacteria; phylum Bacteroidota; class Ignavibacteria; order Ignavibacteriales; family Melioribacteraceae; genus SURF-28. The sequence continues at coordinate 34,297 of DYHH01000034.1, forward strand.
CTTTCTATGGATCCGCTTTGTTTGGGCAATCCAATTATCAACATTGCGGTAAATACTATGATTATACCTGCGATAAAAAGCGCAATAATTTTGTAATCGGGTTTGCCGTCTTTTTTCCTTATAAAAATAATTTCAATTAAAAGAAGAGAAAGAGGCAATGACACTGCAATTTCTTTTGAATAATTACCAAGTTGAAATGAAAAAATTATGCATAAAATCAACAAAATAGTTTTCCAATTTATACCTTTTGTTAAAACATCGATGCGCATTATCAGAAAAAGAATACAAGAAACTAAATAAAACATAAAAGCAAGCGAAACCATTCTTTGTGTTATGTATCCTACTGCTTGAATTTGTAGAGGATGCGCTGCAAACAGAAGAGATGTGAATAAGGCAATTTCAAGTTTATGATTAGCTAATGAACTATTCCTTAGAACAGGAGTTTTGAAAAATATTTGAATCAACCAAAATATTAGGAGAGCATTGAAAATGTGAATGAAAATATTGAAAAGGTGGTATCCAAAAACATCGTATTGATGAATTGAATAATTTACAGCAACCGTTAGCAAGGCTAATTGTCTATTGAATATTAATTTTTTCCAACCATCAATATCAGCAAAATTATTTAAGTCCGTTATTTTTTCATTGTTAAGGACAACATGATTATCATCAAGTTGAAATTCATTATGCAAAGTATTTGAATAAATAATAAAAGTAACAAATACAATGATGGATATATAAAAAAACAAGTATTTCTTTAATCTATCCATTAGTCTTCAATCTATTCTGAAAAAATATTCGTCATTATTTTGAGTTTATCTTTAAATCTCTTAAAGACTCTGGGGTCAAAAGTCGAGAACAAAAATGAAATCAGAAAAATTAAAATCATTCCTTCCAAGGGAGTTAATACATAATATTGCCCGTCAACAAAATGGTCCTGCCAGCTGCCAAGCAAACCGGGTCTTCGTTCCATAAATACGACAATCTGGTTATCTATTAACTCATATGATCCAGGCTTAATATTATGAGGCGGTGAAACCTGCAGGTTACCTTGCAGTGAAAAAATTGAAATGAGTGAAAAGAATATTAGAATAAATGAAAAACGCTTTGTTCGATAAAATGGTTTCAGTGGTCTGTTAAATATACTGGAAGGATTAAAGAAGCCATAATAAAATAAAACCCCTGCAATAACCCCAAGTGAGTTTACTAGAAAATCATTGAAGTCAAGGTAAGTATGCCCGGGAGATACAATATAGTATTGCAGTAATTCATCAATTATGCCGAGTGTGGCACCAATGAATAAAATTTTTCCAAAGATAAATTTTTCTTTTGTAGGATCTAAACAAAATCCCAAGAGGATTGCAACCCCTGCATATTGAATTAAATGAATAATTTCCACCTGGTGCAGACTGATATACAAATAAAAAAACACAAGGATTATTAAATATAATAACCAATAAATGTATGTTGTTAACCGTCTTCTTCCTTTAAGTGTCTTTATAAAGAAATAAATTGCAATAAAGAAGAGAACTATAAATGAAAATTCAACCGAATGTTCTCTTGCAACAAAGTCTCCTGTGATTTCGGGATATTTACCAACAACTAATAAAGAAACTTCTACATGAAGTAACATTCCCAACACTATGTATAATAAAGTAAAAGTAAATAAAAAAAGTTTTCCCAGTTTAATTTGTCTTATTTCCATTCAGCTCCTTTCTCAATTCAACTTTTATAATTGAGAAAATAATGAAAATATAATTTGAAAAGAAGATTCGAATGAATGATAAAATAAAATAGTCAAACTTAATAATTGAATTTGCTGTAAGAATAATAAAGGTGTAAAACAAATTACGAAATGTAAAATAGTATCACATAAGATACTTATGAGAGATAAAAATCTCTTGCTTTGATTAGGATATGAAACCTTCTTTTGATAGAGAAAAAAAATGCTTAGTATATTGCCTTTAAAATTGGATTCCAGACAACAAAAATCACTAAGCAATTACCAAGCAATCCGAAAAAGTCTTTCCGCTTTAAAAAACAAAAGCCCGAAAACAATTCATTTTCAGGCTTCCTTTGTAGCGGGGGCAGGACTTGAACCTACAACCTTCGGGTTATGAGCCCGACGAGCTACCAATTGCTCCACCCCGCGATGTAATTTTTTAAGAACTTTTTTGGCATTTGTAATTGGACTGCAAATATAACTTAAGCTAATCCCAATGTCAATTTTTGTTAACTAAAAAGGGTTTTACTGTAGTAACTCATTAGAAATGTCAGTATGTAAAACTCTTTAGAAATGTCATAATC
>DYHH01000035.1:0-7031 GCA_020724265.1 Melioribacter roseus
GTATAACTTAATTTATTCTGTTGTGCCACCACAACACCCAAAAAACAAAATAAAAAGATTAATAATATTTTTTTCATTAGTTTCTCCTTTTAATTATTAGAATATAAAATTTTACCTTCAGCATCAACAAGAGGGTATTTATTCAAATCATATAAACATCCTATATCAGGAATTATAATCTGCTGGAGATTTGAAGAATATAGACTATCTTTATCTGTTTTAATATAGCAACGATAACTTAATGCACTACCATACTTATATCCACCTAAAAATAATAACCGAGCAGAAATCGCTAAACTATCTTGTGTAGATGTTGTGTCCATATTAGAAAAATTAGTTTCATATCTACTAAGCCAAACATAATTGTTTACTATACGCTTGGAAGCTGTATAGCTTACTCTCGTTTTATGTGATTCAACGACAAATCTTATATATTCTCCCTCGATTGCTGTTAATCCATTAACTGTAAATGTGTAATACCCTCTACTTTTATTTGCAAGAAACTCAAACCACTGCGAGTGTCCTACTCCGATAATGAACAAGCTTATTATAATTATCCTTTTGAAATAATCCATACGAATGTCCTCCGTGAAGTATTGCTAACATTAGTTCTTGTTATTTTAACTCTTGTTGGATACGGTTCATTTATAAGATACCTCTTACTCTGTCCATCACCAGGAATTATAAAAGTAGTAAAATCTCCTGTATATAAATCCTGTACACCTACTAAATTATAAGTATCATTTACAGCAGAATGGATTTCTACTTTTAAAGTATCTGTAAAAGTATCTGCAGAATCTGTTACAGATATTACAAAATATTTTCCTGAAGCTCGTACCTCAAGATTGGGTAAAGTTCCTGTAAGATATTTGCTCTGTCCATAAATGCTTAATGAAAAGAGCAAAAATAAGAATAGCTTATTCATTTTCTTTTTTCTCCTTTTCTAATTTGATAATTAGTTGTTTAGCTTCTTTCATACTCTCGGTTGCTTTTTCTATTTCTTTAATTCTAACCTCCAAAGGAAGTTTTTTACTTGTTCGCATTTCTTTAATAAATGCTTTCGCATTACTTATAATCATCTTTTGTTTGTTTATCTTAGCTTCAATGCCATAATCTTTTTCTAAATATGCAACATTTACTTTTTCTAATGGGAAAGACATAGCTTTCATTAAAATGTCCCATTCAGTCAAATCCTCTCGTTTAACAAGCTGATTGCCTCGCAACATAACTCCATCACGATTATACTCCATAGCTTTAATAATATTTTGTACCCATACTCCTGGCATAAGTTTCGCTATTTTATTAAGTCTTTCTTGTTTTTGTTTTGCAGTTAAAAATTGATCATTGATAATATTTTCTTTTACTGTATCATATAATTCTGTAATTCCCATAGTAACATTTCTTGAAAATCCTAAGGGAGCTCCTATGCTTAACTCTAATAATTTCCCTTCCCAAGTTTTACTATAAGAATTAGCTATTAAATCTGTTAGTAGCGGAGAATCTTCGGCAAAGGTATTAGAAAAATCTATACCTGTACCTAAAGCCGAAGCCAAACCTTTATCTAAAAACTTACCTAAAGGAACTGGTACAAGCTCGTCTATCTCATTAGCTAACTTTAATGCCTGATAATCTATATCATCATCAGTAAATAATCCAGCTATCATAAATAATCCAGCCATTAATGGGAAGCTCTTGATTCCATGCATGCCCATACCGACCATAATTTTACTTCCTAATGCACCCCACGCCTTCTCTTTTATAAGATTATGATATAAAGAATAATTATAAAAACTAAAAGTTTTCAATGAAAGAAAAGATTTCTTTAGAGCAGTGACAAGCGTACCCTGATTAGGTATGGTAGATTTACTTTCAAATAGGGGAGCTCGCCCACCTTTACCAAATTCAGTCATAGCTTTATCAAGATTATCAAGAATAAATTTTTCTAATGTCTCGCCCTCCAATCCTTTTGCTTTACCTGCTTTATAAAATAAACCTGTAGCTTGAATACGAGTAAGCTTTTCAACTCCAGCCCCAAGTATATTATTTACTCTGATAAATCCTTCAACTATACGATTAGCTTTATTAGAATAATAAAAATCTGGTTCAGCTTCAATTCCTGTCATTTCTGATATTCCTACGGGTTTAAGCTTGCCCATTTTTTCAAACTTATCAAGTAATCCAAGCAATTCTTTATCATAAGGATATCCTACTAATTTCTCACCTCTCTTTTTAGCTTTTAGCAAAAATGCATAATTCATTGCTTCGGTAGTAGCTTCACCTAAAAATTTAGAAGCTTGGCTAAAATCTCCTAATTCTTTATAAGCTAAATGAAGCCCCATTTGTAAATTCTGGACACTTTGCATAAATAAAAATGAAGGTTTGATACCACCAATAAGATAGCTAAAAGTTAACCCTCGTAATTTATCTATAATAGATTTCTCTGGAGCTTTTAGCTGATTGTAATATCCATAAGCATACAAATATTCTGCTTCAAGTTCACGGAGAGTCTTATCATCTATTGATTTATTATCTATTTTACTTAATCCTTTAGTTAAATCATTAAGTTCACTACGCCATTTTAATAAGTTATCGTTTATCTTAGTTAAAGTATAAGACTTATAAGACCCATAAATGGCTTCACGCAAAAAGTCTATTAACTGCCCTTCAAACTCTTTAGCAGTATATTTCATTCCTGGAATATATTCTTTATTAATCGAATGAATGTCTATACCTTTTTTAGTTACCTCAAGCAAAGCTTGGACGACCCTGTCATTATAAGGAATATGTCCTTCTTCTGCTAACTTTAACAATTGCTCTGCTTTAAGTTTACCCCATTGGTCAGGATGCTTGATGATGCTTGAAACATCATACATCTCTTCTTTTACCCAACCCTTCCCAACCATATCATTTACTATAGCTTCGGCTTCGCTACGATATTCTGCATAAGTTCTAAATCTGTCCATAATAGGATTCCCATCTTTATCAACTTGTCCTGTTGGTTTACTAAATTCAAGTACTATTGTATAAGGAGTTATCGGACGAACTGAATTATAATATACAGTTTTATCCCAATCTTTATATTTAGACTCTATAAACTGCCGTGCCAACTCTTCCTTAACCTTAAGATTACTCTCAAGAAACTCATCTAATTTATCAGCATCTACTCCATACTTTTTAGAAATTTCTTCTAAGGATTTCTCTTTCAGATATTTACTTGCAAATTTCGGTTCAAGTTCTACAAGAAATCTTGTCTTCAAATCTTTCATTACATCAATACCAGCTTTCAATGTACCACGATAAATATCTAACATTTTCTTTTGCGAAGTATTAAACTTAGCCCATTCAGCAAACTCATCCCAAGTAAGCTCTCGCTCTATCTTGTTAGTATATCTTCCATATTCATAATTTTTGAAAGCTTCTAAGAATGCTTTGCCATCTGGAGTGGTCGGTATTCCTGATTCACGCTCAGGTTTTGCAAATTCACGCCAAGCTTCACCGCCTCGCCATCCGTCTATTCTTTTCACTATGGTATTAAAATAATAAGGTGCATATCTAATCAACTCTTCACCTGGCTCATAAACTTCACGACGAAATCTTGGGGCATTATCTTTACGATATACGGGGACTATTGATTGATATAAATAATTTTTCAAAGCTCGTGTACCCCTATAAAGTCTGCCGTCGGTGTATATCTTATATGCTAATTCACGAGCAGGGGGTAAAACCTTTACTTCTTTTCCCTTAACCTTAAATGGAGTATTATTTACAGTTTTAACTTCAAACTCAGCTCTTTCATTTCTGACTTTATCAAATTCTGCAATTTGTTTAGGTGGCTTAGGAACTCTTACTGAAGCCGATTCTTCAGGATAATCTTTTTTTACCGCCTCTTTAACTTTACCTTCAAACTTAGGTTCGGAATAAGCTCCCTCAATTGGTGCGTAAGTATCTATATTAAGTTTTGATTTTCCTGGAACTTCAGTTTCCTTCAATAAATTTTGTGCTAATAAATTGAAAGTTTTTGTCTCTACGGATAAATTTTCACGAGGCGATATATTACTACCCTCTCGCTCTATTCGTGCCGTGTTGCCCGTTTCTTGCGTTCCTATTGCAAAATTTGAAATTCGTTCAAACCCGCCAACAGGTTCAAGAATCTCTAACTCCGAAAGTGTCCGTTCATAAATATCTTTAGTTTCATTCAATAAAGATTTGAAATAATTATCAGGATCTCCAGCCCTCTCTAATGCCTCATCATATATTTTAAGAACAGACCTGGAAGCTACACCTTTTATTAAGTTACCAGCATAATCAACCAGCCCATTTTCTCGCAGTAATTGTGATGTGACATCTAATATTTCATCAAGAGCACTGAACATTTTCTTGTCAAAAATTTGCTCTCTATAAGCTTTACCTATTCCAAAATGTCTTGCTATCGCAGTTCTGAAGAAATCTATTAACTGGTGAAATAAGGTATATTTAGGATTAGCTTGTGTACTTGCTGGAATAGTTGCCAGCCAACCAGAAACTCGTGGTTCGGTAAGCCCAACCGTAAATACTTCTTGATAGCTATTACCAGGATCTGTCATATATCGTAACCAATAGTATAAAACTGGATCATTTGATTTTATAATATCGGCTTCTGAAGAAAAAAATAATTTAATATGTTCTCTTAATTTAAGAACTTGTCCATATAATGAAGAATGTTCAAACGGTTGATTATATAAAAAATTCTGCCCCCCTACCCGCTGACCTTTTCTAAATCCAGGACTAAGCTGATTAAAAATCGTATGCCCTATCTCATGAGCCAATGCTCTAATAAAGGATGCAGGAGTTTTCGATTCGTTAAGAGCAAGAAATACAGGATAGTAACCAGCTTCTTTTGAAGCTCTTGTCTTGAGTGTCCAATTTAGACTATATACAGCACCCGCATACTCGCCCGAATCCACAGGTTTTCTTCCTACTCTTACCGTATCTAAATACTTTCCAATAATCAACATCTTGCTATTATTTTCCATTAATTCTTTAACCGCAGCTTTCTCTTTGGCATCTATACGAGGATCAGCCAATAGTTTCTCTACAGCTTTTTCAAGTCTCTCCACAGCTTCGGGTAAACTCATAGTCCCATCTAAAAATTCCTTTACTTTTTCAGGGCGAGGATCTTCTAAAAATGTCGTTATCTCATGCTCCGTAAATCTTTTAAGTTTTTTTCTTGCTTCTTTCCCTTCTTCAAGATTACGCTCCGCAAGTTTCTTAGGCATTTTTCTTGGTTCACTTTCCTTCTCAAGATTAAGCATATAATCAAAAATATTATTATACGGAACACTTGTTTCTCTCATTACCCTGTTCCATTCCTCTATCGCTCTAAAATTAAAATCTCTAATTCGTGTCCTATCATTTGAAGGTATGCTCTCTATTTTATATGCCATCCCCGTAATTATTTCCTCATGGAGAACTCGTGAAGATGAAATTGAACTAAATTCTTGTATTCCCGAAAGGACATCTCTTGATATGACACCTTCTTCACCGTTTTCAAATCGGACAAGAACAAATTTATCCCGTTGACCAGAAGAAGTAACTATATTATCTAATACTTCTACTCTAATAAATTGACGATTAGGAACAGAAATATAAGCACTTCTTTTAGGTTCTGCTTCTTCTACAGGGAAACCCTTAGATTTAAGATAATTTGATTCAGTTATAACTTCAATCTTGCTATGTTCTCCAAATCCTTTTGATTCTCTTCCAGAAGTTGTATAAAAAGTATAAACTTCTGGAATAAGTTTTGATACAACAGCAGAAGAAGGGACGGGCTCTTTTTTCGAATCTTCAACCTTTACATCATTTTCAAAACCATATTCTGAAGCTTTACTAAGTTCAAGTTCTAACTCATTTAAAGCTTTACGCATTTCAGGAGTAATTGCTCCTGTTCTCCCTATTTCTCGAATTTCATCAGGAGTAAGAGCTTGTGCCATTCTTTCCCAATATCTATACTCTCTTCGTAATATCTCAACACCACCCTCATAGTCTAATTTATCAGCTACAAATTTTTCATTATGTTTATTTATAAATTCAGATAACTCTGCAGGATTTAAACTATTAGCTTTAACTCGTTTTTGTACTTCTTCTAAAACTTTTGTACTCCATCCAGTTTTCTCTAAAAACTTGTTAAGTTCAGCAATATCATTGATTCGTTGAAATTCCTCTATCAATGCTTCGTTGAGCTTAACAGCACCTGCTTGTTTTACTCTTTCTAAGTTTTGAAGAGCAAATCCATTCATCATACGCTTTACCTCAACCTCTAACTTAGGTAAAGCTGACTCAAAACTTTTACGGTATTCACTTGGTAAAAAATCTAAAGAACCACCTTCCGATTTTAAAGTAGCTAAAAAAGCTTCGGGATTTTTAATATACTCCACAAAAGCAGGTTCAATCATTTGCTGATAAACTCGAGTAGGCATTCTTAATCCTTCAGAAGCAACCTTAAGTATCTCATTTATTCCTGGCAAATCTGGCAAAGAATTATTTTTAATCTTTTTATATAATTCCTTACTATAATGTATCAAAGCCAGTCGCTCTGCAGTACTTCGCTTGTTATATTCAAATTCTTGATACTGCTCTGTTCCTTTTGGATAAGGATTTGGAATATCTTTGAAAGCTTGCTCTTCTATCTTATCCGCTATTCTTTCTAATCGGACATCTTTAACTGCCTCTTTAAAAAGCTTGCGATAAAACGGTATGCTTTCAGTGATATACTGATACTCGCCTGGAGTATATGTTACTGAACTACCTTCAAATTTTGCTATTTGTCCTTCACGAGTAAATAAATCTTTATCAATTTCATATAGTTTTTCACCTTCACGGATGTAGTATCGTGGATTAGTTACTTTTATTTCATCTAATGCTTCATTTAAAGTTTTGCCACTCTTTAATGCTATTACCAAATCATCAAAAGTATCTTTTTCTACCATTACATCTTTGTTGGTTTGTTTCGCAAAACTTTTCCAAGCAGATGGAGTAGCAAAATGCATAGAGGC
>DYHH01000035.1:7131-25516 GCA_020724265.1 Melioribacter roseus
TCAACGCCACCCTCTAAAGTATGTGACACAGTGCGTGGTGTACCAGCAAGCATCAAAGTCCCGAAAGTACTAATTTGATGCTTCGGAATACTCGCAAGTAAACTGGTACTTTTCATTAAAGCAGGTGCTACCTTAGATAATCCTCTTGCTACTATACCACCGCCCATCATATAGAATGGAAGATCTAATGCAAAGGTCAGACCTTGCGACACGAATGTATCCAGAAATCCTTCGGGTTCAGCAGTTGCAGACCTGGTAAACCACTCATAAGTATTTTCCATAATTTCTGGTGGAAGATTTAGAGGGATATTATCAAATTTAAGTCTGCCATTTTCATTATCTATTGAAAGTTTATTTACAAACGCATCAGCACCAGGATAGCGATAGTTATCACTTCCTAATGCTCTTGCCCCAAGTGAAATTATAGCACCAGGAATACTATTCCAGATAGATTGCGTATAAAGATCCATACCCATATTTTTATAAAACTTTCCCGTTTCAGGGTCAGTATCCTGGAACATCTTACCAAGTAAAGTATTTTTAATTTGCTGTTCTTTAAATGGATCTTCAACTTTTTTATTTTGAATATCTTCTAATTTAATCGCTTCGGCATCACGAACCAACCCTATCTTCTTAACTTCGCCTGTTCTTAAATCTTTCATAAAACGATAAGTACGGATATAACCATCAGGATCTTGCACAGGTTCTTCGTAATAATCTTTTTGAACCTGCTCCTCCTCTATACCTATAAGTCCTGCCCCTAATTTAGCTATCACATCACGAGTTCTAAACCATCTTTGTTGTTCAAGAGTTTCGGAAGTAACAGGATCAATAACTGAAGTAGATTGTGTAGGATAAATTTCCCCTACTTGTTCCTGCCCTAAATTTTGCAAAACAGATTCAAGGGGACTTAATTTCAGTTCAGGTGGTTTGAGACTTTTACCCATTATTCTTTTCCAATCCCATATTGTAACTGTATCTTATTATTATTTGAAGGATAAGTACTCTGGAATGGTCTATCTTTTGGCGAAAGACTATCATATACTTCTTGTTCATAAGTTTTTGTTTTCCCCATATTTACCTCATACCAATTCCAGAATCCTGCATCATCACTCATTATCTCATTAAGATTAAACTTCATCTCGCCATAAATAGGATGGTTCAGTACTCTAACATTTGCTTCATAAACTACTTGTCCATTTTCTCCTATTTTTTTATTACCAGGTATTATCTTATTAACATTAATCTTTTTCTTAAAAGTATCAAGAATTTTCCAATATCCTTCGTTATTATTTTTATCAACAAAAGTTTTATAATAATATTCTAAAGCTTTCTTGGGAGTGTTAGGTAAATTATCAGTACGGATAACTTGTATATCTTCTACTGCAGAATCATTAAGTATTTTTTCAATTACTGTCTTCGAACTTCCAAATTCTAAAATTTTAGCTTTTTCTTGTTCAGTAAGCTTTTTCCCGTTTTCCTCCAGTTCTTTTATATATGTTTGTGCATATTCACTATATAAATCTCGAGTATATTGATAGTCAGGTGAATATTTTATCTCAGCGTAACTTTTGGATTGTTCATGAAGCCAATTGTAAGCTTCTGACAGATACTCCCCATCAGCCATTAATTTTTTCACTCCATCTAAATTTTGTACAGGATGAGGAGGAGAATAATTCTTTATTCTTTTGCTTATCTCTAAATCTAATGCTTGTATAACTTTATCAGCATACTCAGCATCGTTTGGATCATTAAGAATTTCTTCTTTAACAATTTTATAGAATTCTTTTATCTGCTCACGAGACTTTAGTTCACCTGTATCAATATTAAATCCTAATCTGCTAACAACATCCATCCATAAATTTTCTCGTTTCCCATTTTTACCCACTCTCTCATACGATATAACTTTTGCAACTCTATCCATTACTTCTAAGTCACTTTTTAATTCTTTAAGTTTAATATTTGCAACTTCATTATTTGTTTTCCAAGAATTTACTTGCAGTAGATTGCCTACAAATTCTATTTGCTTCGGGAGTACCTCTCTCTCAGATTGTAATATTTTTGCTTTATCTTCATAATACGAAGACAAGGAATTCGCTTGATTAAGTGCTTCGGGTGTACCAATGTTAATTAATCTTTGTTTAGAAGATTCTACTAAATTTCGAAGTTCTGATTGTGATTGCAAAGATAATGCTAATAAAGAAGTATAACTTTGTGCTATTTTTTCCAAATCTTGTCCACCCTCCTGGAGAAGGTCAGACTCATTTATTTGCTTTAACTGTTCAGAGGTAGTCTTAATCCCACCCTCTAAATCAAGTTTTGCTTTGTTAAATTGAGCTAAAGTATCTCTTAACGCAGAATCTTGGTTCATCATCATTTGTGCTTGTGCACTTGCAATAAGCCCTTGTCCAAGATTCTTTTCCTGAATTTTGAGCAATAGTTCAGTAAAATCAGTATAAGGCATACTTGTTACTCCTAAAACTTTTTATTTCTGAAATAATCAGCTAAATCAATATTACCAAGAATCTTAGAACCAATATCAAATCCTTGCAAAGAATTAGTTATAAATGCTTGGAAATCAGTAAGCGATGGTAGAGCTTCACTCCCTTGCATGGTCAATCCAAGTAAACTTATTAATCTTCGTTTAGACGCATCATCCATAGATGCATATAATCCAACTAAATCTTGCAAAGCTTTTGCTGATAATTGTTGTCCTTCTGCAATTACAGGGGCAAGCGTCTGCACATACAAATCTGAAAAGTTTTGTCCTCCACCCACATTTGCAGAAGATTCGCCTATTGCTGACCCCAATCTTCCTGCGGCGACATCGGAAGCACCTATATTAAGTTGTTTTATTAAGGGAAATATTTGATTAAACAATTCATCTTTAGTAAATGGTAAAGATTTTACATAATCTTCATTAGCATATATTCTATCAAGAGCATCTTTCAAATATTTCTCTTTATCAGATTCTCCAAAAATTCCACCTAATCCTGATAAAAGACTGGACAATAGCGGTATAGCTAATGATAAGCCACCTGTCGCAGGAGCTGAAGCACCTGCAATAGCAGATAAACCCATTCCTATCGGCATTATACTTCCCTTTCTTTAAATATTACTTTATTATTTTCTAAGCTTAAAGTTAAATTTTTATTATTATACTTGATAATAACTTCTTTGCTTTCGCTATCAACCGTTAAAACACCATCATTATTCGGAGTATTACGCTCAGATTCAAGTGACAGAGGCACACGAGTAATTCCTTCTATTTCAACATTATAGTTCATCAAACTATCCAAAATAAAACTATCTTTAAATTTTATATTACGCATCAGTTATTACTCCTGCTAAGTTCAATCCACTCATAACTATTAAACCCTTTATAAACTCGCATCAAAATTATAATGTCATCTTCGCCCATTACAAAATCTCCAGCTAATCGTAAATTTCCTCCCGAAACCGAAGTATTATCTTTTAAAGTAATAGTATAAACTGCTGAAGTATTAACAAGCATAATCATAACACCTGTAGCAGATGCATTGATATATTCTAAATATTTAAGAACATCTATATTGGCAGAAGGATTAAGATAGAACAAAGCATAATTTGGTAATACTAAAGAAGCTGAATCTGCTTTATTTACAGTTAAGTTATATCCAATATATCTGACCGAAGAGCCAAACTTCAAACTATCAGCTGAAATATTACCTGTAACATTTAATCCTTGTGTCAAATGGAACGGTTTACTCCATACAATATTAGTCCCATCATAACTTCCAACCGAAGTATCAGCAGGATTATTAGGATTATTTATAATGATATAATTTACATTTAGCCAGCCGAAATACCCTCGCCGCCAATATGCTGATGGTGAACCAAAGTTATAAGTCAAATCTGTAGTTGGGTAAGTATTTGTCGCATAAACAGTATTTGTAAAAGTTTTACTACCCGTAATAGTTTCAGTTAAATCTTTAGTAACTAATTTATTCTTTAAACTTGCTGTAAGATTATTATAAGCTATAACTTCATCTTTTATTATATTATTAGAATCAACAATGACATTCATTCGAGATAATAATGATAATACGGTAGTATTTATACTTAGTGCAAACGAGTCTATATCCATTAAGTTTTGTCTAATTGAATCAGCACCTGGCTGTGCATCTAAGCTGTAATATCGTAACCCAAGAAATGGAGTATAACCTGCAGGGGTTGACCATTGTCCAAACAGATTTAAAGACAAAAGAATAACTATTAAAAATATTTTTTTCATTAAATTCTCCTTTTATTTACATTATGATATAATCTCGTCCGTAATTTCGTCCGTAAGCACCAATGGATGAAATAGTAAGATGCTCATTGGGACTCCCTGATAGTCCCTGCATATTCCCATCTTCTGTATAAAAAATAACAAATTGACTAATTTTGACAGAATAAGACAAAGCTGGTACAAGAATGGAAACCTGAACTGTATTGCACCGTACAGACAGCGGGAAAAATCTTATTAATCTTTTTTCTCTACTGTTAAACTGAAAATTATAAGTTTTGTTATCATCTACTGTTACATAAACAAATACAGTAAAAGATTCTAAAGATTCACCCGCCTCTCGTTTTAATAATACTTCGAAAGAATGAAGTATTTTATTCGTATAGGGACTACCTAAATCAAACTTATGTGTTGTAAACCCAGCAATATTAAAAGAAGAATTATCTACCTTCCAAGTATATATTGAATTTTTAGTAAAAAATACTATATCTTTATCAACCAAACAAGCACTTGTTATTTCACTTGTTGAAGGTTTAGTCTGAATTCTAAAAGAATCATATAAAGTTTCATATACAAGAAACTCAAGAGAATTTATTTGATACCAGTATTCTTTAGTTGCAGGTACATAAAATCCTATTCCCTTTTTATCTGCCATAGTTCGCCAGAAATTATCTAATCTCCCTGCTATTAAATTTTTGGGGATACCTCCAACTTCACCTGTATGAAACCAGATTCCTTCATTAGTAACGAAGAAAAATCCTGGCAAAGGTGAAATTCCTGTTACTGTTTTAGTCAAACTTTTAGGATTAAACTCTGTGTAATCTTGGAAGCTTATTCTTAAAACTTTACTTAATATACCACGATTACTATAAACACTATAAACACTTATACCATTTCTTGCGATAAATGCAAGATTATTTTCATTTAATATCAAAGCTGATTCCAGTTTAACATTTTTACTTTCTTCGATATATCCAAAATTTTTATCTTCATCATAAGGAAAAGAATCAGGTTGTATAGCACCATTACCTGCAATATGCGTCATACGGATTTTATATGAATTTGTTATAGCATAAATTCTTCCTGATAAAACAGCTTCCGAAAAAATTAGGAACTGATTATCAACTCGTACAAGTCCTAACCCATAATTAAAGTTTAAAGTCTCGACCTCATCTTCTTTCATAACATCTAAATATTTCCAAATTAAAGTAGTTGGATTTAATGAATCTACATTCCACTGCCCATCTACTTTAACATATAATTTTTTATAATAAAGATTATCGTTAAGATTTTTAAAGTAAATTTCATATTCTTCAATATCGTACTCGATACGATTTCTTGCTACATATAAATATAAATCCCGATATACATGCGGAGGTGCAATATTTCCTACTCCATATACTCCTAAAAGAGTTCCTTCCTCAGGACTGTCACCCGTAATTGTCAGTAGAGCTCTTTGCTTATTTCTGTATTTTCCTATTATTACCCCATCAGATGCAGTCAATGTCAAGTTATCTATTAAAACTAAAGAATTAGCAACATAACGATTCCCAATAACCACTTTAGGAGGTACATGTATCAAAAAGAGAAGATAGAAAGATTTAGTGCTAATTTTATTTAAGATAACTTCTTGTTCCACCTCAAACTCTAAATGCGAAACTTCAGCTTGAAATTCTTTTTTATAAATAGTTTGTGCTTTAGACTCAGGAGAGTCAGTCTCGTTTACCTTGATTTCAATATGCATATCATAAGCAGGCGTACCCCGTGCAATATAGCTAAAGTTAATTTTACCCACATTACGAAGATTATCTATACGAAATCCAACAAAGAAATGAATATTTGTATCACTGTTATTCCCATTTTCTGCTCCAATCCCCCATTTGCCTGTTCTATATTCTACTCGTCCTGCTCCACCATAGTTAGCAGGCAGATTATCAAAATTAAGATGTGGTATATACTCTTCATCCTGGAAATCTTCCGTCCAAGATTTAGGTGTAGTCCCGAAAGGACGGAAATAGTAATTAGGAACAAAGACAATTGGAGAGTTGTAGTTTGCGCAAGTCATACCTAACCATCGAGGTCTTAAATACCACCCTGCTGGTCTTACTAAATTATTATTATTTTCGACATACTTTACTTCTTCAAGATATATTAAACTCAAATTAAGAATTGTAGGCGAAGTAAGCGTTGTAGTAGCTTCACAGTTCAAGTTAATTTTAAGTTCATCATTAACAAGATGGAAGTTTACATTTTTTGGCTTTTCAATAAAATTAGTTATAGCTCCGCCCCAATAAAGATGCCCTGTCAAGTTTTCATCATTAACAAAAACTTTTAATTTTTCAGTATCTGGAGCAGTCTCTTTCCATAAAATAATAACTAAAACTTCGCCCTGTTTAGAATGATAAAAACTTGTGCCTGCAATTATTTCATATCCATTAGCTACAGATGTTGCAACATTAGTTGATAAAGTTAAAGAAGTAGGAGAGGGATAAGACTGCAAAAACCCATTCCCAATCTTAAAATTAGACAACCAGGAGAGTACCTCTGGCTTTGCATCTATTCCATCAATATCTGTTGATGGAACAAACTGTTGAAATATGCTGAAATCCTTCCTTTTCATAATAACTCCATCTTTGGATCATTTAGAAAATCATGTAGTCTTACCGAAGGACTCCCGACATTACGATGGACATAAGATAAGTATCTTTTTAAGTTAATATCATATTCACTTTTCTCTACTCGTAAAAGGATTGCAAGAGATTGAATTGCTATCTCATTTAATTTTTCGCTAACCATTAAACTTTTAATATAAGATATTGTTGCGTCCTGCACCAATAATGAACTAAAAGTATAAGCTATCTCTGGTGTACTATCCAAATCATTTACGATTACTTCTGGAATCACACTATAATTAAATTTAATATACCCATTAAATCTTGGCTGATAAGTAAATTTCAAAGGATAGGTCTTACGCAAAGTATATCGAATAGTATTTTGATATGTTAAATCTTCAAATGTTGTAGGTATCCTTTGAATCCCTTCGGTTGTTATAACTTCGCCATCAGGATATGAATAATTCCCTGTTACACGAGTAAATTCATCCTCAGACGAAGTTTCTTTAGACAAAAGTAAAACATTATCAACATCATAAAATTGTATTTCAGTTACAAGAAATGCATCTGAAGGAAATGTAGCATCAGCTGTATCAGCAAATTCCGTGATATTTCGCAATTCAGTTAATGAAGTATCTTCAACAGCATCAAGTTTACTTCCTCCTGTAGTATGCTCTGAATGTTTATAATAAACACTTCCATTAACTTTAGTACGGTATACTATGAACTTCTCCACTCCATGCGGTAACGTATTGGGAAGCTCAAAAAATATTCTTTGTATTGTATTATCAGTAAGTTCTATCGGACTTGCAATTTCAATAAAATCACTTTCGCCTATTAAACTGTTATAATACGAATAAGCATATTTATAAAATCCAGACAACAATAAAGTACTTCCAGCACTAAGCGTAACAGTCAAAGGTACGGTTGGCGAAGCTCCATTAAACACTGCAACTTTCTTATTTATAATTCTTATATCTTCACTAATCCCACGAATCTTAATAAGAGCATCTTGCAAAAAATAAGTAATACTTTTAATCTGATAAGGTGTTGGCTGGATAATACCTACCTTATTTGCCACTCTCATTATAAGATCATTCCAACTAAGATTGACGCTGTTTGGCATTAGTAAATCCTAAATAAATTTTTAATAAGTCTATTAACTGTTGTACTCTTTCAAAATGTCCCTCAACACTTCTTAATTTTAATTCTGCGAAAGTTTCAATTAAATCATCTACTCCTTGTATTGGTAATTCTTTAGCAAAATCTTCAGTAGATGCACCAAAAACAGGTGACTTACTCATAAGTGTAGCATAAAGCTTGCCACTTGTGGGGACATAGCTTGAAGTAATAACTAACTTTAAGCTGGTATAGCTCTTGGTAACAGTGTACCATCTACTCTCTTTAACATTATAAAGTTGACTATCAGCATAAGCTTGAAGTCTTTCAGGCGAGACAAACTCATACTCCATCTTATTTGTCTTATCATATAATCCAACTACTCCTATATACTGATAACTCAACTCACATCTATTCTGAGCAAAGGTAAGCTCTACATCGTTTTGTATTAAAATATTTTGGATTAATCTCTGACTTATAGGAGAATCAGGATATGCCCACAATATATTTGCAGTTTCATTCAAAGCATCATTGCAAAAACTAATAATATCTGCAGCACTCCATCTCAAACCATTATCAGTCACTAAATTACTAATCAGTTCGCCATTAGAAAGACGGAGATCTTGCGATCTCCGTCTTAAACGATATACTAACTCACCAAAAGTCATTTTACACCTGATATACTATAAAGAAATAAATCGAAGTGTTAGTCCCACAATTTATGGACAATCTTTGCCCATACGGATTTGTGGTGGCAGAGCGAGTATGCGAAATTTTTACACCTGTGGATGTTTGAAATTCAGCAAATAATATTTTAGTCGCCGCAGGGATATCAAAATTAAGCGTATCATTCTGTGCATAATCTTGCCCATCTCTCAATTCACCAGCAAGCATCCCTCCATTCTGAAAGAATGGAGAGACAGCATTACTGTAATCAGCGATTAGATATTTGTCTTGTTTCAATGCACCCGATTGGATTACTACCGTTGCCATTTATGTACCTCCTACTCTATGGTAACTGTTTTAGGAAGAACTCTACCAACAATCAAAAAGCTATTAGTGATATTAGCAGTTGAAGTAGCATTTGTAGAATGTTGCGTAATAGTTATCTTGCCATCTGTACTCGAAACAGCGACAGAATAAGACAGCGATGCATTATTACCCGAATCTCTTGTTTTGGCAGGAATTATGAATAAAGGAATTCCTGATCCTTTACCAAAAACCGAATCCACATCTTTCGTAATAATACCAGCTGTCATAGCACCCATTGTCACATCTTCGAGCAATTCCATTAACAATGGAACTGTCTCAGCTACATCAGGTTGATACATCGTATTATTAAACGAAAATAAATTTACTTTTTGCATAATTATACCTCATTTATTTTTAATAAACACTTGAAAAATTAGACTGCGGAAAATCAAGAACCATAAAATGTGTTTCCTGCAATCTTCTGATAAGAGTCCAAGCACCATAAAGTTCACGCCATTTACCTTTGAATCCTTCGTTTGAATGGTAGCTATCTTGGTCTTTAGGATCATCAGTAAAGGGTTGCTTATAACCAATCTGGAAAGTTCCAAATTTAGACTTTTCATTGTAATTATGCTCAGTTAAATTAAGTGCAAGAGCACCATTATGAAGACCAACATCATTCAGAACAGGAGCGGTAACAACATTGACAGTAACATCTCTTGCGACACCTTCGATGGTGTGAACCTTCAATTGGTAATACAATGAAAGCTCACCATTTATTGTCCAAAGAGTCTTTTTATCGTATTGGTTTGCAAGAGCTTCTGCAGCATGAGTACCCATGAAAAACCACAGTTCACGAACATTGGCTACATCAACCATGTGTCTGATTAACGAGTTCATTCTTTCTACTGTTGGAAGCTGTCCATTAAGAGAAATTACATGGTCACTGTCTTTTGGAATCCACTCTAAGAGTCCACCAGCTTCAAGTTCATAATCACCTCCAATGTCAGATATCCGTTTACGCCCTGTAATCATACCTAATTCAACTGTTTTTGTCATGAACATTTCAGCCATCAAGTAACTAATCCCTAAATGTTCAGTAGTACCTTCGGCTAAATAAGTATCAATACCATTACCAGTTGTCAGTAATTCACTGACACCATAAGAATGTCTTGTAATCTGAACTACATTCTCAAGCATCTTTGAATTTTTATGAAATGGTGGCTGAACCCGTGCATTAGCTCTTACAGCGATATTACTAATGGTAAGTCTCATCGAGGTAGTTACAGCAGGTGCAGTATTAGAATAAGAGTCAGCAGGATGTGCCCTACGAACTGTAACTATAGTATATCCAACCCCACCTGAATCTGGAGTTCCAACACTAATTACTCGACAAGCTTCAGGAAGTATAATACCGCTGGCTATATTTCTTGCGGTTGCCATATCAGTACTTGCATTTGCGACAACATCTTTTACATAGATACCATCTATTGTTAATCGCATTGAAGGATTCAACAAAGCTCCAACATCATTAGTTACTTTGAACTTTGTATTTGAAGCATCAGTTGTATTACTTGCCTCAGACAAATAAAAACTTCTTTCAATTTCATCGTACTCAGGGTAACGCAATATCCAATCACGAATATCTGCACCAGGAACAACACCAAACTTTTCGGATATAACTTTCAATACCGATAAAGTTTTTTGCTGTTTAAGTACCCAGAATCTAAAGAAATCTTTTTGCTGAGCATAAGTTCGTAAGCGAGGTTGTATATGCTGAAGATCATACAGCCCAGCTATAATTTGATTATCGTTTGCCATAATTTAATTCTCCTTTATTTTAGAATACTACCTATATGTTTTTCCATAGGATTTGTTGCATTAGCGAAAAAGTCCTTTTCGGTACTTCCTGCTCGTGCATTTTTCTTCAAATCCTCTGGAGCTTTCTTGTTCAAGAACATTCCCCGCTCTTCGTATGCTCTCTTCACATTCTCCTCCGTTTCTTGTTTTATCCGTTCAGTTAACTCATCAAAGTAAACGCCCAAGAGCATTGTTCTCAAACTAAAAGGATGTTTATGAGGCGGAAGTTCACCAGAAAGAATTTTAGCTGGTATTAAAGAAAGATTCTTAATTGCTTCATCAGCTTTTTCGGGTGAATCTTTATAGAAGGTTTCTTTAAACCATTTTTTATCCTCTTCTTGAACTTTTCTCATCATTTCCGCCTGCTCTTTTGCAAACCGCAGTTTACTTTGTAAATCATTTCTAAGTTGTTCTTCATAGCGTCGGCTTCTTTCATAGAAAGCATAAGAAGGTGTGTCCACATCTACTGCTTCATCAGCATCATATCGAAATGTTCCAGGATCAAGATTAAACTCTTTTTCAATTTCATTCTTTAAATTCTTCTGATAAATCTTTAATTGAGTCTTAATGCTTGACTCATCTAATGAATCGGAAGTTTTTATTATTTGTTGAACTACTTCCAAAGGAGGAAGTTCGAGATCTTTTTCAAATTTTCGCCAAGCTTTAGCAGGGTCATTTTTAAGTTCACTGATAAACTCTTTATACTTTTCCATATCGGGAGATTGTTGCTGTGAAGTATCTTGCTGTGAGGAGCCAGGAGTTTGTTTATCACTGATAGAGTCAGAAGGCAAGGGCGAATCCTTCTGTTTTTGTTGTGAGCTATCTGAACTGACCGTTTGACCGCTTTGAATTTGATCTGACGGTACTCCATCAGCAACATCTCCTTTATCATTTTTTACAGTATTATCTTGTGAATTTTCTTTTGACCCATTCTTTTTATTCTTATCTAAATTTTCAGGTTCTTCAAATAATTCTTTATAAAGAATTTCCATTGAAGTTGGGACAGTTACTTTTGTTGAAGCACTATCATTATCATTCTTGTTATTACTTGTATCTATATCATTCTGTTGTTGTGACTTGTTGTTGTCCATTATTTTTTAACCCTTCTACTATGTTTGATAATTCTTTTAAGATAATATCAGATTTACCTTTAGCACGAGCCCTTTCAACAGCTTGTATAAGTTGGAAAATCTGATTCTGATAAATATTAGTTTTTCGCTCCACATCTTTTAATTTTTGCTGTAATGCACTATTTTCTGCCAACAAATCTCCTCGAGATTCAACTTTATTTATTACATCTTCAGTTCCTGGAATATTATGCAATTTCAGAATTAAAGGAACAAGCTCGGGAACATTTAACTGTGTAGCTAAAGTAGTCATACTATTTATGGTATTTGCAGTTTCATACCCCGCAGAACCTTTCGAAGAGAAGGTTACATTCTTAATACCGAACGATAAATCAGTTTCAGGGCTAATTATTGTCTTATATTGTCCATCTTTTTCTTTTTTTAGCTCTAAAGCATTAAATAATTTATAGTCAAATTTACCTGTTTCTTCATCTATGTAACTTCGAAATCCCTGCGGAGGAGCATAATTTTTATATAATTCTGCTTGAATTTTTCCTACTTTTGATAAGAAAATATCAACATCATTCATTCTCCGTCTAATTCTTGCCCCACCAACTGCTTGCAAAGAAGCTACAGTAGAAAAAGTTTCGGGTGAGCGTTCAGCGTTTCCTTGCATGATGCCGAACATACCCGATACATACTCCATTACTTGTATCAAAAAGCGTGGAAGAGTTAACCATCCCTGATCCAAAGGCACAGCTTTTATTACTTCAGGTGGCTTAGAAACACCTGGTATAGGTAATCTATACTTAATAATTGCACCAGGAATACTACTTGAAGTTACAAACTCATCTTGGTTTATAATAGAATCTTCTTCAGCTAATATTCTTGTAGCGTTAAGTAATGAAGCATTAAGTAATGCAGTCATAAAAAATTTATTAAGAACTCGTAGTGGAGAATAAATATTATACATTCTCCCTTGCGGGAAAGCATTATCACGAGAATCATACTGTAAACTCATTATAGTATGAGTTTTTAATGGGAAGATTTCCTTAAACCCTAAATTTCCCACTGATATATGATGTACAAGAAGTTCGTCAGTTCGCTTTTCATACGAAACTAACCCCTTCTTTAATGCACTCTGAAGATAGACATCTTCTTCATCATTAACAATGCGATTAGTAAGGTTACCGAGTAACTGTGCATCTTCATCGGTCTCTATTGGTTTACGAGGAATTATTTTGAAAATAGTCTGATCTTCTAAAACCATTCTGTTTATAAACATTAAATCATCTTTACGCTTACCTAAAAAATATTTAGTATCTTCACCGAATATAGAAGCTTTATCAGCATGTGCTCCTTTTGCAAAATATTCATTGAAATCTGTAGTAGACAAATCAGGTATCTTGGTTCGTAAATATCGTAAAGCTAATTTCTTTGACATAGGGAAGGCATATATGTGTGCTTCAGCATCTTCGTAAAATTCATCTATACTACCAGGATCGGGGAAGTAATATCGCCAGGGGAGTCGTATAAACTTAGTATAAAATTCTCCATTTTCAAAAACAGGGATAATCTGTCCTGTCCCTCTTCCGACATTACTTTGGTCTCTAACAATTCTATCAAGCTGTAAATTTCCGAAAGATTCTTGGAAATCTTTTCCAATTAAAAATTCATATAACTGAGCTACCGATTCCGAAATTTTTTGCTTGTCTTGTGCAAATGGGAAAACAAGGGGTGCAACCTTTGGAACAGGTTTTATGCTAAGCATTAATGATTCAGCACTTTCCAGAATAGCCGTACCAATATTTAATGATACAGGTGCTAACCGCATTACCATCATTTGTTTGTACTCTTCTGGAGAATATATGTGCCCAAAACGAGCTCCTTCCATTAGCAATCCATTATACCTCCACGAGTAGCTTCGTGTGGCATAATCGTTAAGAAGCTCGACATTATCTTTAGCAGTTTCTGAAGTCCAACCTAAATATTTCAATTTCATACCGTCCAAAATATTAAAAATTTGGCTCTTGTCAAGCCCTAAGTTAATAGAAATGTTTCTACCTTACCAATATATCGTTCTGGATTTAGTAAGGCAGATGGTACATTATTAAGTGGTTTATTTTCTTTTGATATTACTTTACCATGTTGTACAGATAAGTCTTTAGGTAAAGTAATGAATGGCTCAACATTATGCAACGCATCAAATATATCCAGCTCATTCGGAAAACTTTTTAATGCACTGATTATTCGATTTTTGTAAAGAAGATATTTATTTATTTCATACATTCCTGCCGCAACCTTACTTAATAACCCTGAACGAATTTTATAGACTTTCTCATCAGTAGGATGGTAAGTAGTCCCTGCATTTCCTACCCCTAATCTTCTTAGAATGTCTAAAATATCGTTATACCACGCAAGCTGTTGTCCTGCTCTCTCAATAATCCATAAATCAGCGTTATATTTAAGTATAACCCGAACCGTTTCTTCAACTAACCCTTTGCGTCTTAACCCAGCCATCTCTTCATCAGTTACAGCTATAATAGGAGGGCGAACTGCACCATCTTGGTATCTGTCACGATTGTCATATTTACCAACTCTTAAATCATGAATTCTTCGCTTGCCATCGGGTGCAACGGCAGTAACCGAAATAACTGCATCTGAGCTTTTCTTATCTTCCGATATAGCAGGATCAACTGAAACATAAAATTTATGAGGAACTAAGGTCTTCGAACCATCAGGATTAAAAATTTCTAACCAATTTATCCCTTCCTGTCTTATGTATCTCCCCTCATATTCTTTCATAAAATAATCTTCATCAGCTACAAATTCGTTATAATATTCACGCCTAAATAAAGCATAGTCTCGTTGCTTTATTTTATAAAACTCTTCTAATCCTTTTACATAATTTGCATCATATCTTTCTTCCCAATCTGGGACAATAATCCTATCACCTGATTCCGTATATCTGTTATAGCTTAATTTTCTGACTATTACATTCCAATTATTTACAACACCTTTTTTAGCTGATTCGATTATCGTAGTTCCTGCTGCTTGTGGATGGACATAGTTAAAGATAAAAATAAAAAGACCGTCATCCTTCAATCCACCAAATTGTTCCGCCATAATCTCATCCCAGATATATTCACGAGTTGAGACAGTCTTTGTATTAGAAGTATTTTCAACATCATCTACAACATCCATATCAGGTCTTCTACCGAGAATATTGTGTCCTCTTGCAGATTGCTCAATACCAAATGGAAGAAGAATCTCTTTCTCATTAGTAATAAGAATATGGATGTTATCCTTACTAACTCCCTTTAACCTATCCGAGTAACTTGGTTTTCTTGCCCCAAAGACTTTGACTATATCTTCATCTTCCATTAACATCTTAATCGTATCTACTTTTTTACTTGCATCGTTAAAGCTTTTTCCCCTATACCTAATAAACTTAACACGGGGCAATAAATTATCTTCCCAATAGATACCATATTTCCCTACATACATAAAATATAGTATTAGAAGTTGAACAAGAATAGTTTTCGCACCATCACGATAAGTCGCAATCGCATTAGCACGATTAACCTTACGCATTCCAGGATGGTATCTTAATATCATATTTATCGCCGCCTGCCACCAACCAGGAACATGATATTCACGAATCAATAATTTTGTACTCTTCTGTTGTTTATTCTGAGTATTAAGATCTATTGAAAAGAAATCCCATGCCCATCTTAAGAATCCTGAGTAGGTAGATGAATTATTCTGCCAATAAGGAAGCATTTGGCGAAGTATAGGAGTATCCCCCTTCTCATCTTTCAGAGAAAGGGGATGGTGTGGAGTTACCGTCTTATCGGGGGTAATTAAATTTTCTATTTTCATTCTTTAATATCAATGTAAGAGCGAAATCCTTCTGATAAAGGCGTACCCGTTTCTTTCTCAAAATTTTCGATATCCTCATTCTGAATTTTATGAAGTTTTGGTATAGACTTGATAGCTTCTTCATTCCCACTAACCATTGATACTTTAGCACCAGGTACTAAAGGATTAGCTTGGAAAGGTGAAATCATAGTTTCGGCATTTAAAGCTTCAAATATTGTTTTTAAAGCTTTCCGTGTAGCATCTACATTATATTTAGAAGAGTCTACATCTAAAGTTTTTTGAACCATTTTTTTCATATCACTTGCTAATTCATCAAGAGGATAAATCTTTTGAAGAATTTCATCAAAGTTAGGTATCATTTTTCGTATCTCCTTTATTATTGCTTGTTTAATTCTTTCGGAATTAAGTAATTTATTGACATACTCTTTTGTTATCCACCCACCATAAGCACCGTGTGCCGCCTCATAGATACTTTTATAAGGCGACATTGGTAACATTAAATAATAGACGAATCTTATATCACCTGCACTGAGGGTTTTCCTTTTGAGAAGTTTCTCTAACTTCTTAAGACGATTTGCTGGTGAATTAGTTGTTGGATTAAGACTTACCACATCGAAATTCTCTTTCTTCGCAGCAGTAATCCATTTACCGAATAATCCAAGCATAAAAATTCCCGAACTTGTCGCAACTAAAATTCGATTAGTAACAATATTAAAAGAAACAAATTGCACATAGCAGTTATCGGTTGGAACAGGTGATCCCTGCTCATCAGTCTGATATAAAATTACTCCATTCATCCAGAGATCAGGTTTATAGACTTCATTCGTTGCTATCCAGACATTCTTATCTTGGATGTAATGTGTCTCATTGCGAGGATATTCTTGTATAAATTTCAACATATCATCTAAGGTCGAAATTACCTTTGGTGGCGATATAGCTTCTTTATTGCATTCATTAAATTCCTCCGTCGAGTAACAGATAAATAAAGGAAACTTTATCCCGTGATAAAGTTTATCAATACGACGATGTTCCTCAAGTGTAACAACTCTCATCTTATGCTACCTTTGGCAAGGATATTTTAAGAAAAATATCACGGTAAGCTTCCTCTAAAGAAGTATATACAGGGGTCTGATATTCAATATTATCTTCTTCTAAAGAAGCTCCATTACGATATAGAGTACTTTGGAAAAGGCATCCATAATATTTCCAAATAACGCACACCTTGTTCTTAACGAAAAAAGATACAGCTATATTATTGATATTCTTATACATTTGCCTCTACCTTTGTATTCTCGTTAGAAAGAAGATTCAAATCTTCAAACAATTTTTGAATTGTTTTAAAGAAACTTGATGGCAGAACTTTTTTATAAAAGTTTATCCGTTTAATTGCTTCTTTTTTAGCCAATGGGGTCATTGTTAATTTGTTATTTTTAATAACCTCAAGCCGATGTATGAAGACAAGTAAGGATATATCGAATGGAAATCTTAGTGCTAATTCTTGTATTGTTGATGACTTAGCAATTTCCTCGCTGTATTTTTTGAATTCTTCTTCCGTTAGATTCACGGGTGGAAAAAAGTTTTCAGTAACAATATTCTTATTTACATTATCAGTTCCCATTACTTTCCCTTTGATTTTAATAAAAATATAAATTTAGTGCAAAAATAGTTAATTTTCGTCAAAAGTCAAGCCCCAAGTTTTAGGTAAATTTATGGCAAGGAGAATTTCTATGGTAAGTATTATTTACGACCAGGCAAGTTAAATTAACTTATCGTAAAAATTGCTAAAGTTTTCGGCGAAAATGCTGGCGGGCACATATCCTTATATCTTCATAATTGTATCATTATAATACATTACTATGTATCATAATGATATTTATGTATTAAAATAATACATTCTCTTATATATATTATATAATAAAAAAAATAACCAAAGTCAAGTCTAAAGTATATATAATAAAAAATATTTTTAAAGTATATATATAATATAATAAAGGAAATGTATATAAAAATATACAGTAAAATGGTAGGTAAAGATATGGGGATATATCCCATTTTTCATTTTTCATTTCCTGTTTCCCCCATATACTTTTTTTCATGAATTTTTTACTTGTATATTATTACTTATCTATATTATTAACAATAATTATTATTAACAATAACAATAATAGCAATATATCAATTTATAATATTCAGTATATTCAATAACAGTAATAAATAATAATAGCAAATAATAAATAATAATAGCAAAGTATTGATAAATAATAATGAATAATAATAGGAAGACTTATCCTTCTTCAATATTCCTTCTATTTATACTCACCAGAGCAAATAATGTATTAGTCGCAATATTACCTTAAAGCAATACTTATATATTATTAACTTATTATAATATTATCAACTGTTACAATAGTACTGTGCCAGAAGTTCGATAGCAACTATTGACTTAGTCAACTATTGATAGGCATCGGTAATTCTTACATGTAAAAATTACAAAGTCGGTAAATTTTTCCTTGCTAATAAGCAACTAATATTGCGAATTTGTTCGATTTTCGCACTTTTTGGATTGGCATATTGATTGTGCCGTATTTTGTAGTCGTTCTTTGACA
>DYHH01000035.1:25616-36325 GCA_020724265.1 Melioribacter roseus
AAAGCTGGATAAATAAACTTGCTAATTTGGGAAGGATTGCAAAATCCTTCCCTTTTTGTGCTTCTTTTAATCAAACCAAGATAGGATAAATAAATTTATGACAGCTAAACAATCGTTTCTTAAAATAATGAATGTCTCAATTCCACTATGGTTCGATTAGAACTCAAGCCCTGAGCATGGCTTAAAACTGCTCAATTTCCATTTTAATCGAACTGTTGCAGAATTCAAATAATTAAAGGTAATGATAAAGGAGTACAAAATGAAAAAGATAACATTTACAGTATCGTCTATATGTATCGGGCTGACTATTGTCTCTATTTATTATAATCAGCCAGTGTTTGCTTTAATGTTATTAGGATATGCTTTGATTTTTATATTTTCAAGCAAATAGATTTCCAAGACCTGAGCAAGTCTATAAACCGCTCATTTATTTTTTTAATCGAACCAGGATGGAATAAAATCAAGTCAATTTAATAATTAAAAGAAAGGTAATATATGTGCCATGTAGTTGACCCCCAAAGAGCTGACAACAGCAATTTTGGAATATACAATCTCGTTTTAACATCTTCCCGAGAATATTTTCTTGTCGGAAGAAAATCTTTTTACAAATTACCAGATTCTGATTGCTTACGAGGTTTCATTCGCAACAATTATATTTATAAGAATATTAAAAAATCAGAATTTGGTCTTATCATTAAAGAAAGTCCAGTTCTTCAAGAAATTACATTTAATCTTCCCATCACAGAAGATTATACGAATAATTCATGCGGAACAATCAGTGCTTATGCATCCCTTCCATCAGGAATGCACATTGCACCACTTTGCCTTGCAACAAATAATAATAATATTGGGATAGATGTAACAAATTTGGATGCTCTGGTTCTTTTCAAGCCAGAAGCTGTCTTATTTTATGATAGTGATGAAGTATCGGTAAAAGAGCTTATTCTACCAACACCAAAGATTATGCGGGAACTTTTAGAAAATTTTAAGATAATTCCTCATAAAAATTATATTGGAATGTATGATGAAATATATTATGGACTCAGGGTTGAGGAGGAAGAACAATGTTCTATGTAAAGAAAACTATGAGAGCTGAAGTTCAGCTCTTGCTGTCAGACCCTGTCACGCAAATAATGCCTGACGGAACTTTAGTGACTAAGAATATCCAAGAAAAATTGAAACTTAACTTTCAACCCATTAGTCCAGAATATCTTGTGGAGTTGATTAATGGTATTTTCAAAGATACCACACCGCTGTTGCATTTTCTGGTAGATGTAGTAGAGAATCCTGAAGAAGCTTACCTGTATTCTAATCAAACTCATAAAGTTTGGGTTGGAAAAGGAAAATTAACTGGGAAATTATTTTACTTAAATTTATAGGAGGTTAAAATAAAATGTTGATAGAGATAAAAAGAAATAAGAACAAAATGTTCAGGATAAGTTTTATCCATAGAGATGGAACAGTTTCAAACTTTACTTCTTCAAAAATGCCTAATATCAGGGCATATTTGAAGGAGGATGTCCAAATAAACAGGACAGAAACTCTTGAAACAAAAGAAGTTCTTGAGAAAAGGTATTTTGATAAGGAAGGGAATTTGCTATGTTCAAAAGTTTATTTCTATGATACTGACACATATCTTATCTCTATAGCTTAGGAGAAAGATATGAAAACGATATTAGCAATCACTTATTCCATTACTTTAGTAATTCTTTTGGTAGTGATATGGACATTATACTAAAATCAAATCGTCGGAAATCCTCAGGTGAGCGATTATTTTCTGCTGAGGATATAAGGATAGTCTATAATCTTTTAGATATAGACATTGCAAAAATAAGAAATTTGATACAATACTGTCAAAAGTTGAAGGAAACTGAACTCCTCAACCTTGTCAGTAGTAAAATTATTACTTATACTGACAATGAAACAATTTTCTTTTTTGAAGATAAAACTTTTATATTGAAGGTTAGCGAAGTAAGCCCCTTAGTTCTTGCTTCAATCATAGTAATTGATACTATGGGAGTTGAAACTTTAGAGGAATTCCAGAAATGGGTAAATGTAAGGATAGAAAAGATTAGAACTATAAAGGAAATCTCTAATGATATTAAAGAGCTCCTTAAAAAAAGAAAAGAAATAGAAAGAAGTATTTTTCGCTTTAAGATACATTCGATACCTAATGAATTAAAAATAACAAGGATTTGTGAAGAAATCATCTCAATTCAGAAAGAAAAATCTTTCAATTCTTTCAAAGTTCTTGTAGAAGCAAAATTTTATCTTTCGCTTTTACAAGAAGTATGTTTTTATTATAAAGATTATAAGATACCTTTACCTTTGAAAGATAGTGATAAAGATATAGAGCTTTTATTTAGTCCTTCTTTTTATGAAGAAGTAAATAAATTTTTAGATTTAAAAGATTATTCCGAAGAAGAAATTGCTGGAATGATAAAAACTGTAATAAATTTATCGGAAGGAGCTTGACAAACGATAAATTTTTGTTATTTTTGTAGTGCAATTTTGCAAAAAAAATAAATAAACTCATCACTAATTAAAAGAAAGGTCGTATATGGCTAAGTTACCTAAACAAGCTGTAACAACACTCTTACAGCAACTGGGAACTTTCACACTGAAAGGGCTTCCAGGATTTAACAAACAATCATTTGCAACACAAGTCCAAAATGCAGGATTATACTTGTATGAAAGCGACTTGCCGAAATTTCTTGAGAAAGTGGAAGAACCAGAAAAGTTTGAAGCTCTTTTAAGAGAAGCTGGTGCGGTTCTTCAGGGTTCAAGACCAGCATTTGGCGGTAAATCAGCAGGAACAGGAGTAAGGATTAATTCTCGTGAAAGAGCAGAGCAAGTGGTTACTTCTACTGAACCAAATGCAGTTGAAACTTTCATGGAGATTATGACTGAGATACTTAATTTGGCGAAAGAAGCTGATAAGCTTATACATGGTAAAGGGCAAATTTCGATTGCCATTAAAAATGTCGGTGCAGGGATAAAGAGAAGAAAGAAAGTTGTTGAAGTCGCTGATGCTGATGGTGAAGAAACTGAAGACACTTACGAGGACGAAGACGAAGTTTAACTAAACTCGTCTGTCTTTATATGAACGAGACTGATAGTTCAGTCTCGTTCTTTTCTTTTATTAAAATGGAGTTACCAATGTTTTATAAAAGTTTATCAGAGCTTCCTACCTATTTCCAGAAAGAATTGTTCTGGAACACTACCAAAAAACAGAAAAATATCAACATAAAAGATGATTTACAATTTGCTGGACAAGCAATCATTTGTAAAGAAACAAATGAAGTTATAAAGATACAAAAAGAGTTAAAATTCCTTTCGATAGAAACAATTATTTCTTTATTGGAAAATAGCTATAATTCAAGATTTATTCCAATGATAATTTATGGAAGAAACCATGATTATTATATAGAAGGATATTTTCCTGAAATTTCTGTTTTGGGAATGAAGGGAGGAGTAACTCTTGAAATATCGGTAACAAGAAGGTTCATCCCAACAGCTTTTTTATCGTTCTGGAAAAGAAATGAAACATACTCTTTATTTATTCGCACCGATGTTATTGTATTTGCTGAAACCAGCATGTACAAGTTAGAGCACTCAATTTTAGAGGGAATTCTTAAACACGAACCACAAGTAGATGGATTTCCAAAAGAATTACTTGACCAGCTTCCTTTGAAGCTAAGAGGAGGTGTCCCTGCTGAAATTAGCGGTAGTGTACTTGATAAGTTATCTGAAATAAGCAAGATAGCTTATAAATGGGGAGGTACAAATTATCCCTCTTCAGTTTCTTTTTCAAGAAAAGCTTTTACATATTACAAAAATTTAAGGAGTTACTATGCGATTTAGTAATAAGTTTAATTTACCTGAAGCTCTTGTCCAAGCCGTAATCAAAAGGGAATACAGCAAAGGAGAAGCTGATTATTCAGTAACAGAACTTTTAAGACCTCCACAGATGGCAAGATTATTAAAACTTTATGGAGGACAAATAGAAGTTGATGTTGCAGATAGTATATGGGCGGTACTTGGAACAGCAGTGCATTATATTCTTTCAAAAAACGAGATAGAGAATCATACTGTTGAACAGCGTTATACTATTAATCTTGGTGGTATAACTATTTCAGGACAACCTGATGTTCTTCTTGACAATAACGGAAGTTACGAAATTCAAGATTATAAATATACTTCCACTTATAAAGTTTTGAATAAAGATTATTACGATTGGGAATTTCAGTTAAATACTTATAAGTTTATCCTTGAGTCTCAAGGGAAAAAGATAAACAAATTAAGTATAATCTCAATATTGAGAGACTGGTCAAGGAACGAAAAAAAGAAAGCTGAAAAAGAAGGTAGGGAGTACCCTGAGGTTCAAATCCATAGAATTGATATTCCGATATGGAGTCAGGGAAAACTTCTAAAAGAATTAGGTGAGAAGATTGAGAACATCGAAAAAGCTCATCTAATAACTGATTTACAAGAGCTGTCAGAAAAATATCCTTGTTCACCTGAAGATAGATGGGCTCAAAAAGATGCATACTTAGTGATTAAATCTACAGGATATGTTTATCGAAGATTTGAATGCGATGGTACAGAAGCTGGTAAGATGACAAGTAAATTACTTGCCGAAGAAGCTTACAATAACCTTAAAACAAATTCTGATTATGAAGTAAAATTTGTGGAAGGTTACTCAATCAGATGCGAGGAATATTGCCCTGTTAAAGACTTCTGTTTTCAAAGAAATGGTAAAAAACCTGAAGTTGAACTAACCCCTGAACCAATTATTAGTTATTTTGGAGGAGTACAATAATGGGAAAAGTAGATTATTATAAAGAACTTGGTCGCCAAACAGCGATTAAGGTCATACAAAATGAACTTGATATTGAAGATGAAGAGAAATTTTTTGAAGCATTAGAGCAGTATAAGTCTGATGCTACAAGAACAATTTTAACTTGTTCTGATTTATTTGAGGAAGCACAGGAATATTTTTTAATAGGTGCATCTGAAATTCGTGATGAATTTATAGAAGAAAGGAGTAAATTAAATGGAAGATACAAATAAAATTCAATTATTTGATGGAACTGAGGAGGAGGCAGTTGAATTATATCAACCAGTAGTAAAAGATGTCATCGGTCAAGTTCAAAAAGAATTTGATAAGACAATTGCTAACTTAGGAATAACTGATGCAAAACAAAAAGACAGAGTTTATGAAACTTTACTCTTTAATTTTATTAAAGAAATTCCAACTCCCTTAGAAGTTATTAAAGTTCGCAAAGGAGCTGATGGTAGTGAATATGAATATTTTGACGAGCATTATACCAATCAAGAATTAGACCGATTGTTTCCTGGCTGGTGGACAGATGAAATGAAAACTTGGTATGATGCACAAACGCAAGCTTATATCACTACAGGATATTTATATGTTGAATATACTCTCCCTTCAGGTGCTACTAAAATCAGAAAAGTTTATGCAGTCGGTGGTGCGAAGGTATATGCTAAAAAATCCTCGTTGGAAAATGGATTACCTGAAGCTTCGCAACCTGAAGACCGAGCTATTGCTTCGTTTACCAGATGGAAAAAATTAGCAGGGAAACAACTTGGAATTGGTCTCGACATTTATCATCAAAAAGTTACACCTTATCTTAAGTCTCTATATGAAAAGAAAACCCAAAGTATCTGGGTAAAATATAGAGCAGAACTTGATAAAATTGCTGAAACAATAAAAACAGGGAAAGGTATGCGAACCCTTCTTAAGAAATTAGCTACTCCTGAAGAATATGATCAGCTGTCTATTCTTCTTTTGAAATGTGAACAGTACTTACCCAAAGAAAATTTTGAAAAAATTGCAGATACCACCTGGCAGTCTGCAATTCAAGATAAAAATCAGATCCCGTCTCTATTAAATCAATTAACAACTTTATTAAACAAAATTAAAAAAGGAGAACAAAATGAATCTTGACGAGCTTTTGAAACAAGAAGGATTTGAAGTTCCCACGCCTCTTGTAATCGAAGGAACAACAGAATTTGAATACTATCAACATGTACCAGGCGCTTATGAAGGCAAACTTGGTAAGTTCATGATTAAATATGTTGATATGGATGGCAAAAAATGTGAAAAAGATACTCCAGGTGCTAAACCAAAGCACGGTCTTCTGGATATTTTTATTACTGCAAGCCCTGATGGTCATGGTTTTTCTGAGAAAGAAGAAAGGAAATATGGCGAAATGATGTATAAGCTGTACATTCCTCTTGAACCCGAAAGACAATGGCAGAATAAAAATTTATTTGAACTCTTTAAAATCGAACCTGTCAAAATTGTTGCAATTGTCAGTGAAAGAGATTTTAAAGTTAACGTTGGAAATCTTATTTACTTTATCGGTCGTGATGTTGCTTTTCAGCTCAGCGTTTCAAGCAAAGGTAACACTTTTCTGAAATCTCTATTTCTTACAGATAAATCTCCATTTACTCAAGAAAAATATCTTAAGAATTTAGAGCTGATTAAAAAGTGGTATGCTATTGCTGATGCTGCTTTAGAAAAAGAAAAATCTAAAAGTAAAAAATCTGAAGATGTAGATAACATATTCAAAAATACAGCAGCAGGAGCGACTTCATCCTCTGTAAACATTTTATCAACTGCAGGATTAAACCCAGCTGATTATGAATAAAAGTAGTAGCGATACGGGACAGGATAAAGTTCTTGTCCCGCTTCCTGTTATTGAAAAAATGCAAAATTACTTTGAGCATCTTTATCTTCGTGAACATGAGAAATGGTTAAAAGTTTCTCAGATAGGCGAAGAAGTTCTAAAGCGTGGGATAACTTTAAAAAATGATATTCCGCATTATACTCTCTCTTTAAAGGAGTATAAATTACTGTCAAAATTCTTGGAAGAAATAACAGAAAATATTATTTAATCTCCACAGGAGGTAAAAATGAAAGTAAAATCTGACGAACCTCGCTGGATTATAGCAAAGTTCGGATACTGCTCTAATTGCCAGAACTCTTTAAAAGAGAAAAAAGCATTATACTATCCTTCAACACATGATATTCTTTGTGAAGATTGCTCCTCGTTTTATTATAAAATAGAGAAAGACGATGAGGAGGAAATTATGGAGGATGGTGAATATGCTGAATAATAAGAATATGCCTGAAATGTCTTATGAAACAAGAACAATTATTTTTGATACTTCTTGTAAAGGTTGCCCTTATGCTGAGTATCGTGCTGTAAATACAGCTCCATATACGGGTAATAAGAAAATAAGTGTTTGTTCATCATTAAAAGAAGCAACCGAGCATCTTACTCTAAGTGGTAGAATTGAAAGGTATTGTAATTTTAATGAAGCAAATCTTGTAGAGATTACAAACAATACCTGTATGTTTTGGTATCACAGTGAGCATGACGAAGGAGAGTTTGTCGAAATAGAAGTAGCAGAGTTTAACCTGTTTAACCTGAAGGTTCACCTTGAGTATGAACAAAAGTGAAATAGAAAAGATTTTTATACGGAGGGTTATTCTTAGTAACTCTCCGTTGCTTGATAAAATTTTACCAGGAGTTTTTACCGAACCTGCGGTGCAAGTTCTATGCTGGATTGCTAAAACTTTAAAACAATCTAATATCCGTGTTACTTATAATAATGTAACACTCTTTTTTATAAAAGAAAAGTATCGAATTAAAAGATTTATGCAAAAAATGAAAGTAGCTCCTTCTTTAGAAGAAATAGTAAATATTATTAATCCTGATATAATAGAACCTCAGTATGAGACATCTCCAGAATTTTTAGAAGAAGTTTTTGAGTCTATCAAGGAAGATACTTTTCGAAGATTTGCTGAACAAAGAGCTGAAGATATTAAAAGACTTTCAGAAATTCCAGGAAAATCTTATGAAATTATTGCCAATGCAAAAGCAATAACTAAACTTCATGAAATATTTTCTTCTATTAAGATAGAAGAGGATTGGATAACTAAAAGTGCAGTAGCTCTTAACAGTGTTAGGATTATTCCAACAGCTTTTAAAGACATAAACCACTACATATTTGGTTGGAGCAGAGGTTATCCTAATGCAATTTTAGCCAGAAGTTCTCATGGTAAATCTACTTTTATTACTAATGAAATTAAATATCAACTTTCTAAAGGATTAAAAGTAGCATTAATCTCGGTAGAAGAAAATCCTGAAACAGTTTGGCAAAGATTTTTCTGTAATGAATTTCATATAAGCATTACTGATTTAAAGCTTGGGACAATAAAGATTACTCCTGAACAAATACAAACTATAAAAGAAAAATACGGAAACCTTGCTTTATATCATGCTAATATGGTATATTATAATCAAGTTCTTACAACCTTAAATAGAATAGTCAAAGATATGGATATTATTTTTATTGACCATATCAATGCCATTAAGTATCCTGGCGGTAGCAATGACATTGCTAATATGCCAGGTGGAATAGTATCATTGATAAATGCACAAAAGATGATACTTACTGAGCATAAACAGTGTACTATTATTAATGTAAATCAAGTTTCTGAAAAACAAATAGCTAATATTCCTTCCTATTGGAAAATGCCTGACTATACTATGGCTTATGGGAATACAGTATCATATTTTGCTTCGAGAGAATGGATAACACTGTATTATCCATATAGAGATTTAATAAACCGACCATCTGAATGGGTTGGTGTAATAGATTTACCTTCACCTAATGAACTGTATTTTGCTGTTGAAAAAAGTTCTACAGGTACAATAGGAGGCGGAATACTTGAATTTATCCCTGAGTATGCTAAAATTTTAGACAGGAAAAAGAAATTTCCACAAGTTCAAATTCAACAAGAGGAGTTGTTCAATGAAATCACTAATAAAAAAAGACAGAACTGAAATTTATTTATTTGCGGAGAGTGATGATGACTGCATTACTCTCCAAAGATTATGGGACGAAGACCTTATTTTAGGAGCTTATCTGCACTATAAAGGAGAAGGTATACCTCCGAAACAAATGGCTTTATATCCTTCAGCTAAAGCTTGCATCTTTATAAATAATACCATAGGATGGGTAAAGCAAAAAGAAGATATACAAACATCATTAGGAGTCTAAAATGAGTAATAATACAATGTCAAATATCCTTAACAAAATTGCATCAGACGAAGAACATACTGTTACTTCTCGTGTTAAGCTTAATAAAGAAAAAATTCCGTCAGCAAAAGAAACTCTTAACGAAGAGCAATCTCTTCTCTTTGATTTACTTGTTGAATTTTCTTTAAATGATAAAGAGTATTTTGTTGTTGGTGGATATGCTGGGACAGGGAAAACTTATACTATTAGTAAATTTGTAAGCTGTATAGAAAGCAAAGTGGCTGTTACAGCTCCTACAAATAAGGCAGTCAAGATACTTGCGGATAATGGTGAGCTAAGTATGGGTGGTAACTGTACCTACAGTACTATACATAAACTTCTCGCATTAAAACTTGTGTGGCAACCTCCTAAAAAGAAAGGTGATTTACCCAGACAAGTACTGATTCGAAATACATTTGCGGAAGTTACATTAAATGAATATTCGCTTATTATTTTAGATGAAGCTTCAATGCTAAGCTATGAATTATTCAATCTCTTGCATCAAGAGAAAGACAAAGATGTAAAAATAATTTTTATGGGTGATCCTGCTCAAATTCCGCCCGTAAATGAAATTGACAGCATCCCATTACTTCCTGAAAAAAGAAATAAATTTCAGATGGATTATTTTGAACTCTCGAAGATTATGAGGCAAGCAAATGACAGTAATATATTGACTATTGCTTCTTATATAAGGGATAACAGGTTTAGAGCAGGAGTAGATATAATCAAGGAGTTTCGTAAAAATGATTATCCTGATGTTAAATTTATTACTTCTGAAGAACAATTTCGTAATATTTTACTTGAATATTTTGACTCTGAAGAGTTTAAGACAAATTCAAATTATGCGAAAGTAATTGCCTGGACTAATGAAGTAGTAGATTATTATAATAAAATTATCAGACAACGAATCTTCAAAGAAGAAATTCTTCCATATATAGCAAAGGGCGATAAGCTTATTGCTGACTCTCCGATATTCGAAGAAAAAAATATAGTCTTTAATACTTCTGATGAGTTCGAGGTTGTAGATTATGAAATAAGTTCTTTAGATTACTATATTCCTATTGACAGTGAAGAGGAATTATTATTGTTTGATAAAGAAGAGATGAAACGAGCTGGGAAAATAGAAATAAAGTACTATCGTGCTTTAGTAAAGTATGAACGTCCAGTAAAATTACAACTTGGCGAAGAGCCAGGTAACGAGCAATTTCTTTACCGTAAAATAGACATACTTCATGAAGCTTATCAGGATATTTATATAGCTATTATTAAACTATTAGCACAGCGGGGAAAGAAGACAAATAGATGGGCAGAGTACTACAATTTTATGGAGCGATTTGCAAAGGTAAAATATAATTATGCTATTACAGCACATAAATCACAAGGTAGTACTTACATTAACACTTTTATTATTGAAAGCGATATCGAAAGAAATCCTCGTACAATCGAAAAAAACAGAATAAAATATACCGCTTTTACTCGACCTAAGAAAATGCTGTTTATTCTTACTAATTATAAAGGGCAATAAAATGTCAGTTATCAAAAGAATTTTAGAACTTAATAACTTTAGGAAATATTTTCCTGAAGAAATTAAA
>DYHH01000046.1 GCA_020724265.1 Melioribacter roseus
AAGAAACAAATCAATAAAAAAACCTCAGGGGACAAATGGCACTATAGTAAATAATTAATTCATTGGTTTTGCAGCGGAATTTTCATCTGAATGATTATTAATAAGTGGTTTCGCTGTTTCAGTGCACATTATTGCCAAAGTATTAATCTGCTCCGAAATATTTTCCGTATCGCCCAGAATGCCAATAAATAACATACTGCTTCTTGTACTGGTAAGTTTTTTCTTAATTCTGCCAAATTGATTCTTGTCAAATTTTTTAACAATCTTCTTCATCTCGAAAAGAACTTCGCTTAAATTATTTTCATCTATTTTCTCATTATGTCCAAGCATATCCACCGTTAATCTTATTTGAGAAAATAATAATTTCTCAAGTTGATTTAATTCGTTCACCTGTTCTTTAATGGGTTTACTGTGATTGTTGTCGATATGATTATACATCTTTCCAACTAATGAAGAAACGTTATTAGAAATTTCCTGAATTGAAGCAATGATTTTACCGAACCTTTGTTCTTCTTTGACTTCACTTTCATCAAGCAGTTGTATCGTTTTAAATATAATTGAAGTGATTGAATCTGCTTGTTTCCTAATTTTCTTAGTATCTTTTTTCAATTTCTTTAATTTATCCCTGTCACCATCAGCTAAACCTTCAAATGAATTTGCAATTAGTCTATGTGTTGCTTCCAGGTACTTCTGTGTTTTTGAAATACATTTAATCATTGCATCTTCGCCGGATTTATCCTCATCAGTAAGCGCTTTTTCGCTTTCCTCTTCTTCGGCAGAACGAATTTTATGAAATATGTGAGTTCTAAAAATTACAAAAGCTGCTATGCCAAGGAGTGCAACAATAACAAAAATACCTCCGTAATAAATTAGCGAAGCAAATAAAGCAGATACGGTGAAAGCCATAAATGCTGTAAAAAACCAACCCCCAATAACGGTTAATACTCCGTTAACACGGTAAACTGCACTCTCTCTTCCCCAAGATTTATCGGAAAATGAAGTCCCCATTGCAACCATAAAAGTAACGTAAGTTGTAGAAAGCGGGAGTTTCAATGAAGTTGCAAAAGAAATTAAAACACTCGCAACCATTAGATTAACCGAAGCTCTTAATAAATCGAATGCTGGAGTTTTCCCGTCATCAGCTTTTTCTTGTACATATTTACTCTTGTCCATTCTTCTTTGGATTAATTGCTGAAATGATAAAGGTGTTAATTTCTTGTAAATAGCACCTAAGGACAATCCCATTCTAACAATTACTCTCGAAAGAAGAGACGACTCAAATCTTTCAAATCCTTCAAACTGTCTTCCAAGATTTACTTCGGTTTTTGTAACTGACTGAGCTTTTTTAGAAAACCATAAAGTAATTACCATAATTACACCGGCTGCTAACAAAAGTAGAGTTTGTGTTTTTACCGGTTCACGTAGTGCTTCCATTAAAAGGTTGGAAGGATCGGTACTTGCAGCAGCAATTAAATATGAACTGAA
This sequence comes from Melioribacter roseus, assembly GCA_020724265.1. Lineage (GTDB taxonomy): Bacteria > Bacteroidota > Ignavibacteria > Ignavibacteriales > Melioribacteraceae > SURF-28. Next base: position 1,486 of record DYHH01000046.1, read on the forward strand.
ACCTGCTAACGGCACGCCTATAAAGTTAACAAGATCGTTAGCGGCAAAAGCAAGTGCAAGTGCAAACGTACCTGCTAAAACAATTGGCTTTAGAATATTTATTTTTGTTGTTACAGCAAGAAATTGAAAAATAATACCAAAAGTAATAAAGCTTACTACCAATATTTTCCAACTGTGATCTAAAATCCAAATCATCTGTTCATCAGTTAGGAAAGATGAACCCTTGGCACCTTTTATTAATATGAAATAGATAATAAAACTCAATGCAAATCCACCCCAAATACCACCGAATTTGCGAATCTTTTTCATATAATCGAAAGTAAAAGAGAATCTAACAAAGAATTGTATTATTGCCCCGACAGTGAAAGAAATAACAACCGATATTAAAATACCGGATATTATTGCAAGTGCCTTGCTCGTATTTATGTAAGCAATTAACTCTTCTATACCTCCGCTTTTTTCAATTACTTTTATTGATGCTACTGCTACTGCAGCACCTAACAATTCAAATATTATTGATACCGTTGTAGATGTGGGGAGACTGAAGGTATTAAATAAATCAAGGAGTAAAACATCGGTTAACATTACCGCAAGGAAAACAATCATGATATCGGAAAAATAAAACATCTCGGGATTAAAAATTCCTTTACGGGCAACTTCCATTATACCGCTGGAAAAAGTTGTGCCTACAAGTATACCCAAGCTGGCGACAATCATTATTATATGACGTGGTGCAACTTTCGAACCAATTGCAGAATTGAGGAAGTTAACAGCATCGTTACTTACACCAACCACCAAATCGGAAATAGCTAAAACAAAAAGAACAATTACAATGATAAGATAAAGTTCCATAGCGGGTTATTCTCGATCAAAATTTAGTATTTTTAAAAAGAGTGTTGTCAATTTTACACAATATTAAGATTAACTTGATGTTAAGAAATTGTTAAGTTTCGATTATATTTAAAAGAAGCAAAGTGAAATTGATTTCTATACTAAATTAATGAAGAAATTTGATTGTAACAAATGGGTTTAAAAGGGCAAAATAGACTAGTAATCCTTACAGCAATTATTTGCGTAATTATTCAGATTATATTGCTAAAAGAGGTTTTTCAGCTTGTTTTTGCAAATATTGTGGGTGTCGGTAATTCCATGTTCACTTTCAGCTTCCCGTCATTTTCATATTATTTTGAACCGGAACCGAATACATCAAAATTGTTATTGTTGTTTCTATATTTCACTCCTTATTTATATATAGTTTCTGCAATAGAAATTTCCTCCATATTAATGCGAAAAACTCCTTTAGGTAAACTTCGATATTTTTTAGTTGTTTTTATTTTATTACAACTTGGGTATATATTGGTAAATTTATTTTATAATGCTGTAATATTGATTTTAAATCCCGGTATTGAAAATGATTGGATTGCATTATCACTTAATATGGGTTTCAGCGAAACCGAACGATTTGTTTTTGCTTTTGGTATTATCTTTCTTTTTGTTTTTTATATGAATATTTCAACTAAGCGTATTATCAAATACATCAAATTCTAAGGGGGTAAAAATGGTGATGTTGAAAAATAAAATTGTGTTTATCACAGGTGCTTCAGCCGGAATAGGTGAGGCTTGTGCTTATGCTTTTGCAAAAGAAGGTGCTAATCTAATTTTGACTGCAAGAAGATTAGATCGTCTTCAAGAAATTAAAGAAGAAATTGAGGATAAATTTTCAGTAAATGTTTTGGCTGAAAAACTTGATATCTCTAACCGTGATGAAGTTATTTCGGTAATTAAAAATCTTGGCGAACAATGGATGAATATTGATATTCTTGTTAATAATGCCGGGCTTGGCAGGGGGCTAAATAAACTACATGAGGATGACCCTAATGGTTGGGATGAAATGATAGATACTAATGTTAAAGGACTTTTAATAGTTACGAAAGAAGTTGTTAAGACAATGGTTAGAAGAAAACGCGGTCATGTAATTAATATCGGTTCAATTGCCGGTCACCAAGCATATCCCGGTGGTAGTGTTTATTGTGCTACAAAATTTGCGGTTCGTGCAATTTCCGATTCACTGCGTATTGAAATGCTTGAGCATAACATTAAAGTAAGTTCAATTGATCCCGGTATGGTAGAAACTGAATTCAGCGAAGTAAGATTTTACGGTGATAAAGAAAAAGCTAAGAATGTTTATAAAGGTTTAAAACCTCTTAGTGCGGAAGATATTGCTGAGACTGTAATCTTTTGCGCAACAAGACCGAAACATGTTAATATAAATGAAATAATTATAATGCCGAGTGTTCAAGCAACAGCAATGGTTGCACATAGAGAATAAAACATCGAAGGGATTATCATTTGTAAAGCGACCATCTCGCTGGGGGCGGAGTCTGTCGACCTTGGTCGCTTGCTTTGGGCTTTATTAAATAAGTGTAAGCGACGAGGGATCGTCGCTTTACAAATTTTATAGGAAAATAGAAATATCTCCTGCACCTTCTCTAATAATTTCGGCTTTGTCACCACTTAAATCCACAACACTGGAAGGTTTACCTTTCAATGCACCGTCTGATAGCATTAAATCAACATGTGGATTAAATATTGATTTTATTTCTTCAGGGTCAAATAATAGTTCACCTCTCCGTTTTGTGACACTAGTGCTTAATATCGGTCTGCCTAATTCTTTTGCAAGCATAATTGCAATTTCATGATCGGGTACTCTAATTCCAACGGTTTTTCTTTTCGACCATAATTTTTTTGGTACTTCTCTTGCTGCCGGAAGAACAAACGTGTAAGGACCCGGGATGCAGCGTTTCATCATCTTGTATGCATAATCCGAAACTCTTGCATATTTGGAAATATCTTTTAAATCAGGGCAGATAAAACTAAATAGCTTTGTTCCCGCTTCGTGTTTAATAGAATAAATTCTTTCAACAGCTTCATGGTTAAAAATATCGCAGCCAAATCCGTAAACAGTATCGGTTGGATAAATTATTACGCCTCCCTCTCTAAGAACATCTATTGCTTTATTGATGTACCTCAATTGAGGTGTTTCAGGATGCAGTTCATAAAATTCCATATCGACTCCTTTTTTGAAAAATGAGGTGAGGAAACACCATCTCAAGATAATATTAAAGATATCATTGTCAAGATAGATATTAAGAAAAATATTCTTGCCGATTCAAATCTATAAATAATTGGAGT
>DYHH01000009.1 GCA_020724265.1 Melioribacter roseus
TGGGGATGGACGATAGACGGTAAAGCCCCCGATAATTATGATTTAATCGGAGCCGCAATTTGTATTGTGGGAATTGCAATAATTATGTATGCGCCGAGGAGTGTTTAAATGAAAAATATTGTATATGAATCAACTATAAAATGCCCCAACTGCGGATTTGAAAAAATGCTGATAATGCCGGAAGATGCTTGTATGCATTTTTACGAATGCGAAAACTGTAAGCAATTATTGAAACCTTTGAAGGGCGACTGCTGTGTTTTCTGTTCATACGGTTCGGTAGTTTGTCCGCCGAGGCAGAAAGAGGATAAATGTTGTTGAAAAAATAAAGAGTACAAAATGTCACAAAATCATTCACACACGCACGAAGTAAAAGATTTCGGCAAAGCATTCGCAATCGGTATTGCATTGAATGTTGTTTATATAGTTGTTGAAGTAATATACGGCTTAATAGTAAATTCATTAGCTTTAATTGCCGATGCCGGGCATAACCTTAGCGATGTTCTGGGATTAGTAATTGCTTGGGTAGCGAGTTATCTGGTTAAAAAATCCACAACTGAAAAATATACTTACGGATTAAAAAAATCTTCCGTACTTGCAGCGTTCTTAAACGCAATGATTCTTTTGGTCGCTATCGGAATAATAATTTGGGAAGCAATCGGGAGATTTGCCGAACCACAGCAAATTGAAGGAACCACAATTATGATAGTTGCCGGAATAGGTGTTGTGATCAATGCAGCAACCGCATTTCTCTTTTTCTCCGGTAGAAAGCAGGACTTAAATATAAAAGGTGCGTTTCTTCATATGGCTGCCGACGCCGGAATTTCTCTCGGCGTTGTAATAGTGGGAGTTGTGTTAACTTTTACAAATTTGTACTGGCTCGATCCGGTAGTAAGTATTGTAATAGCATTGATTATATTTTGGGGCACCTGGGATTTACTGAAAGATTCCACAAGCTTAGCGCTCGATGCCGTTCCTAAAGACATAGACAAAGAAGAGGTTGAAAATTATCTTAATTCTTTACGGGAAGTAGAGAACTTTCACGATCTGCATATTTGGGCAATGAGTACTACTGAAACCGCTCTTACTGTTCACGCAGTAGCTAAAGAAAACTGTCGCAGCAATGAGCTAATTAACAAAATAAGCGAAGCTCTCAGAGATAAATTCAATATAGTGCATACAACAATTCAAATAGAAGAACCGGGAGATAAAGATTGCAATCAGAATCATATTTAACGAAATCGACTTACCGAATTTCAAAAATGGATTGCTCCGCCGAAGAGCAGATGGTAAGAATGAAATTGGAAAGTTTGAGTAATATCAAAAAATTAGATTTCGATCTTACTAACAGAACTCTATCCGTAGTTCATTCTAATGATAGTGATGAAATTACCGGAAGCATAGATGAGTTGAACTTGGATTCATCTTTAGTTGAAAGTAAAACAATCAGCGAGTCAATAAGCATTCTCGCCGAAGAATCAAATCAGACCAAACTTCTGTGGACTGTTCTGATCATCAACTTTGCATTTTTTGTTATAGAAATGACAACCGGATTGATTTCAAAATCGATGGGACTTGTTGCCGATTCACTCGATATGTTTGCCGATGCCGCTGTTTACGGGTTGAGCTTATTGGCAGTCGGTAAAGCAATCTCAAGGAAAAAGTTAGTAGCAAAGTTAGCCGGCTATTTTCAATTTACCTTAGCTGTAATCGGGTTTATCGAAGTTGTGAGGAGATTCATCGGATTTGAAGGTTTGCCCGATTTTCAGACAATGATAATAGTTTCAATCTTTGCATTGATCGGTAATGTCGCTTCGCTGATAATTCTGCAGAAAACAAAAAGTAAAGAAGCACACGTTCAGGCAAGTATGATTTTCACTTCGAACGATATAATTGTAAACGGCGGAGTTATTGCAGCCGGTATACTGGTGAGTTTGCTTAATTCAAAAATACCCGATTTAATTATCGGAGCAATTGTTTTTAGTGTTGTTATACGGGGTTCGTTTAGGATTTTGAAACTCGCCAAATAATTTTCATAAAAAGAATTCTAAGTTAATCGAAAACGCCGAACATAGTAATGTCAAAGAACTTACCGATTTAGCTATATCTGCTGATAAAGTTATTACATATTAAAGTAAACACAAGATAACCCGTTCAAAGTATTTGTCGTGTAAGAAATAGGAATATATGCATAGTAGATATTATTGCGATATGTGACTATAACAGATTGACTGCTTCTCTTAAGTTATCCTTCTGCAAATGGGAATAAATTTGAGTTGTTTTAATATTTCCGTGGCCTAGTAATTCTTTAACCGCATAGAGAGAAATTCCACGTTGAACAAGAGCAGAAGCAAAAGAATGACGGAGTGTATGGAAATGAATTTTATCATTTAGTTTTGCTTCTCTTACTGCTTTTTTAAATTGTTTGCTTACAAAATCCTCATTTAATTTTATTCCTTCGTAACGACAATAGACAAGAGTATTTTCAAACCTTCCTAATTGATAACGAGTTTGCAGAATAGTTTGTACTTTCTGATGAATAGGAATAATTCTTTCACGTTTATTCTTGGAATTAAATTCCCTTGAGTTTTTTATAGTGATTATATTTTGTGTGAAGTCAATCCAATTCCATTTCATATTAACTAACTCACCGAGACGCATACCAGTATAAAAGGCAATTGTGAAAATATCTTTCATTAGCTGCATTTCAGTATTGTTAAGAATTATAATTAGTTCACTTTCCGAAATAAACACAGGAAAGGATTTCGGAACTTTGGGGGCTTTAATTTTATTGAACGGATTGTCTTCAAGATAATTCCAAACTACAGCTTTATTAAATGCTGCTTTTAATGTGCGGTGGTAAAGTGACGCTGAATGTTTAGAACTTGCTGAGGCTGAGGATATAAACTGATCAATTATTCTTGTTGAAATCTGATTAAGCAGCATATCAGGAATATTCTTTTGTAAAGCCATAAAAGATGGTTTTACAGCTTTCTTAAGATACTTTTCCGAGTAAGTATTTCTTACATAAGTTTTATATTCTTCAAAAAAGCTACTGAGTTTTATAGATGCTTTTTTCTCTTTTTGTACTTCTCGTTCATTTCTCTTTTCTTTCGGTGTGGGGACAAAAGATTTAAGGAATTTCTCTGCCTCCTTTTTGTTGGTTGTCTTAGTAGAAATTTTGGTTCTTTTACCGTTAACAAAATAAACTAACTGATAGTATCGTCTTTTTGAATTAGGCGGTGTAAGAAACATTTTGAACACTCCTTCCGGATGTACCCACAAGTGTACCCACTGCCAAAAAGCTGGGAATTTACAGCATAAATGAAGGAATGCGACTGTCTGTCACGCAGGAGGTCGCGAGTTCGAGTCTCGTCGGCCCCGCTCTTAAGCCCTTGTAAGTAAAGCACTTACGAGGGTTTGTTATTTTAAAGGATTTTACTGAAGTAGTTTTGGAAGTAATTGTGAGGTTGGATTCAAAAATTTTATGAACAGCTTTATAGTTTATTCTAAATTTGTATTTAGTAGCTAAAACCTAATAGATTCACTGATTGGCATTCTCATCTTCTAATTCTACAATCCAATATTATTTTGATAAACCCCAGCATCTTAAATACCGGAACTTCGTTCCTGTCCACCCTAAGTTTTATACGCTTGGTTGGCAGTTCGCTTTTCTCTTATTTTAAGTTCAATTGCCATGAAACTCCGAATCGGTCAATAACCCAACCAAATTTTTGGCTGAAGCCATAGTTGGCTAAGGGCATTGCTGCTTCTCCGCCTTCAATAAGTTTCTCATAGAGTTTTTCTATTTCTTCATCACTTGAACATTCAATATAGTTTGCAATCGCAGGTGTAAAGTCCCAATCGTGTACCGGTGGACTATCGCTGCACATAAATTTAAGTCCGTTCAGTTCAAAGGTAGCCTGCATAATTGTTCCTTCTTTACCAGGTGCTCCTTTGCCCCAACGATTAATTTCAATAATTTTAGAATTAGGAAACAAGCTTATGTAGAAGTTCATTGCTTGTTCGGCATCATTCTTTTGAAACGTTAAGAACGGAATAATTTGTTGTTCCGTTGCCATATCATTTTCCGATTGAGTGTTATCCATTTTAGGATTGATGAATCCCACTGCAAAAAAACTCAAAATGACAATCGACATAATTTTGAGCTGCCGTATTGACGTTATTTGAAAGGCATCACTTTTTTGTTTTAACATGATTTTATTTTCCTCCTTTATTTCTTTTTATTTCTTCATCCAACAATTAACTAGTTTGTTGTTTTCTCTTAAAGCATTTCTACAATTTGAATGTTGTTACCACAAGTGTCGTTGAAAACAGCAAATTTGACAGTTCCCATTTCAGTTGGTTTAATGCTAAATTCAACTCCCAGTTTATTTAATTTTTCATATTCCGCGTCAACATCATCAACATCAAACTGAGTATAGGGAATGCCTGCTTCCATTAACGCATCTTGATATACCTTCGATGGTTCAAAATGGTTTGGGGCAGGTTCAAGCAAAATTTGCGGTCCGTCTTGTGCTTCTTTAGAGACAAGAGTCAGCCACCTATTTCCTCCGTCCAATGGCGTATCAAGTTTTTTTATGAATCCCAATTTTTCTGTATAGAATTTTAATGCTTTCTCTTGGTCTCTGACCGGTATACTAATAAGTGTTACTTTCATAGTTTTCCTTTCTAGGTTAAAGTCCAAAAAATATTGAATCAGGTTATTAGCTGCTTCTTGAAAGTTGCTCTTTTTGAAATTGGGCAGGAGACTTTCCGGTTTTTATTTTGAATAGGGCACTGAATGAACCTACGCTTTCAAATCCAACAGCAAAACAAGTTTCCGTTACCGTCATTCCTTTTTTCAGATTTTCTTTGGATTTCTCAATACGTTTGTCGATTAAATATTGCCTCGGAGTTAGTCCGTAATACTTCTTGAACAAGCGTAATAAATGATACTTTGAAACAAAACGAGTATACGACAGTACGTTCAAACTGAGATCATTATAGAAATTATTATCAATATAATTTTTGGTTTCTATTACTGTCTCCAACTGTTTTTCATTGGAATAACAGATATCACTAATTCGATTTATTTCTTTTTCGTAGAATGTCATTTCAGCTAAGTCCCAATTACTGCAAAATTGCGGTTAGTTTAGGCAAATAAAATAGTGCATATCAAGACAATAAGTCGCTTTATTGTGAATTCGGTAATGAAAATAAAATATTATAATTATTGAAGCAACAGGAATTAAGTTGATAGAACCTTGGTGATAATCTCGACAAAAATGGTTTATAATATTCAAAACTTTTTAAGAGAGCTATTAGTATATATTGGAAAGGGAATTAAACTTATAGAATTGGTAATAAAGTAGTTTTTTTGAAAACCTAAAAAAGGTCACTTAGTTCAAACTGTCGGTAAAGAAAGAGAGTAATAATTATAGTCGGAGTTATTTGTAAACGTAATCCTTCTCCAGATCTATTCATTAAAATGATGGAGCTTCATGTCTTTTACTGTAGGAGAAACTGAAGTAGTAAGGAGGTCAAAATAGGTAAAACTAGACTCGAAAGCCTTGAAAATGGCCTAAAAACGCAACATGTGTGTCTCATTTTGAGCTTTCACGCAAGAGCTTGCACGCCTTTGGTGTGAGTCGCGAGTTCGAGTCTCGTCGGCCCCGGATAAAAAAAGGAAGTTGCTTTATGCGACTTCCCTTTTTTTATGTAATTGGTTTCGGTATTTTGTCTCGCCTGCCCCGATGAGCGAAGTGAATCGGGGTCTGTCCCGCTATAAAAATTAAGTTATTATTGAAAAACCAGCTTTCAAAAAAGTTTGGCTTCTTTACAACATTTCGATTTAATACGTGGAAATGTTAAATTAGTACAGAAGGAATCATTATGTATTATAGACGCAAAATACTTCTCTCTATTTTAAATAGTTTTGGAGGCAAACTTGAGAAAATACGACTCCAAAAACTACTCTTTCTATTTTGTCAAGAGCAGCGAAATCCGGTTTATTATTTTGTGCCTTACAAATTTGGATGTTATTCTTTTCAAGCGAATGCCGATCTTAATACAATGAAAAAGTATGAGCAAGTTGATGAAAGCAATAAAACTTGGCTCTTAAAATCAACTCATAATTATATTCGTGAAATTAAAGATGATGATAGAATCATTCTTTCTCAATTGAAATCAAAGTTTTGGGAGATGAGTACAGACGATATAATTAAATATACTTATCGAGAATTTCCATTCTTTGCTATAAATAGTATTGTCGCTTCAGATAAATTATCAAAGGAAGAATACAATAAAGTTTTGAATGAAAAACAAATTTCAGAACAAGAAGCCTTGTTCACTATCGGTTATGAAGGAATTTCATTAGAAGAGTACTTGCAAAAACTAATTACTAACGATATTAAAGTGCTTTGTGATGTTAGAAATTTTCCACGCAGTATGAAATACGGTTTCTCTAAAAATCAGTTAAAAAACGCTTGCGAAGGGCTGGGAATCATTTATTTCCATCTTCCGAATTTAGGCATCATTTCAGAGAAACGTAAAGAATTGAATACTCAAAAAGATTATAACGTGTTATTCGATGACTATAGAAAAACCGTACTGAAGAATAATATGAAAGATCAAATATTTATTCTCGAGTTAATAAAGCAATATAAACGAGTTGCAATAACTTGTTTTGAAAAGAACATTAAACAATGTCATAGGTCTCATCTTGCTTGTTCTTTGACCAAATTAGATGGATGGAATTACGAAGTAAATCATATTTAATATGCCGTTGAAGAAGGTTTTAATAACTGTTAAAACATATCCAACGATATCAAATAGGTATAAAGAACTCGTTTGCACTGCCGGTTTTCTTGAAGATGGAACGTGGATTAGGTTATACCCGATTCCATTTCGAAAACTTGATTATATTAAACAATATAAAAAGTATGATTGGATAGAGATAGATTTAGAGAAAAATAAAAAAGACTTTAGACCTGAAAGTTACAGACCGACAAACCTCGATCCAGAAATTAAAATAATTGACCACCTTGACACCGCAAGTAACTGGGCAAAACGCAAAAAGATTGTCCTACAAAAAGTATACACAAATCTTTCTAAATTAATTAGTGAAGCAAAGGATAAAAACATTGTAACTTCATTGGCAGTATTTAAGCCAACAGAGATTCTTGATTTTATCATCGAAGATGATGAAAGGGAGTGGAGTTCAAAAAAGAAGGCAGCTCTTGACCAATGTTTTCTCTTTGAAGAGGATGATAATTTTGAACTTGTAAAAAAGATACCATATAAATTTTATTACCGATTTAAAAATGATGCGGGACAAAAATCTACACTGATGATAGAAGATTGGGAAATTGGGGCGCTTTATTGGAACTGCATGGAAAAATATAACGACGAAATTACTGCTTGTAAAAAAGTTAAAGAAAAATATTATGATGATTTTGCAAAGACAAAAGATCTGTATTTGTTTTTAGGCACAACCCAACAATATCATTTTGTAAGTCCAAATCCATTTATTATAATTGGTACTTTTCACCCACCGAAGATAGATCAACAAACTTTGTTTTCTTAATTACCCTATCAACTTCTTTACAATTCTATCAATCTCTTTCATTTCTTTGGAAAGGTGTTTTTTAATTTCTACGCGTAGTCGTCCTAAGCGGTTTGCCGTTAAACTATTTTTGGGTGGATTTGCTTCTAGATATTTTTTCGCTTTTTGATGCGCTTGCTTACTTAATTCAGCAAGCTGTAAATGCTGTTCGTCGTTTTCATCAAATTTCGGGAAGTAAATATCGAGGATTTTTTTGTGAATATTTCTTGCCCCGAATAATCCAGAGGATTGAAATTCTTTCATAATTAGATTCGGCATTTCTGAACTAAGGAATGTTGATATGTAATGAGCCTCAGATAAATTTTCAAAATCAAGAAGGTAAATTGCATGGTCAACTATTAATTCCAAATCTAATTCACTTCGTTTAATAACTACAGAACAAGCATCCGATCCTCGTCCATTATATAACACAACATAAGGTGCATCAAGATTTTGAGAAGTAAGACCACGTTGATAGTTTAATCTTCCATTTGCAGTTAGATTTTTCGACTTTTCAGTTTTATGAATCTCCCAAATTCTTTCAGCATTCTTAAACCACTTTGCGGCTTTAAGATAACCTTCGCTCATCAGTTCATCGGCGGTTTTAAGTATAATTTCTTTTTTCTCTTCATCATTTCTTTTAATTATTATCGGCAGAACAACTAAATCCGGTTTGTAAAGGACAAAAGGCAGTATACTTTTTGAGAGAGCGGTTCTAAAAAGAAAACGGCTCTCAATTCTGTCTTCAAACTCAATCCCTTTCCAAGGCATTTTACCGTCTCGTTTAACTTCCTCGGATGTCTTAATATTGATTATTCTATCGACAAAATCTTTCGGTTCTTCCTGTGCAATTTGAACGAAGTAAAATGAGCGGGGAACAATTGTTGCTCCTTGTCTGAATCTATCTTTATAAGGATTTACCCCGGTTTGAGATTTATATTTTCTTGTAGTGATGGCAGATGACTTACCTTGCTTTGCATAATATAATTTTGATTCAGAAATAGATAGATGATCTTTTGCAACCTTCAAATTGCAGTTATGCCGCGGTAACTTTCCTTTTAAGATCAGTCCGTTAACCCCAGACGCGGACGGCTTCCTGTTTGAATTATCTTTTGCTTTTTCAGTAAAGAATACTGATGAAGGGATTCTAAAAAGCGGAGATACATCGTTCAAATCCCACATCTCTTTTATCTTAAATCCTTTTGCATTTCCGCTTCTTGAATTATCGTGATGATCGGCGCTGAATAAACTTCTCGGCAGTACAAAAGCTAATTGAGCATTGTCTTTTAAGAAATAACTGCTGCAGTAAGCTAAAAATATTGCCGCAATTTCAAGATGAGGAAAGTTAGCCACGCGTTCCGGCTTTACCTCATATTTTTCTGCAAGTTCATTCAGCGTATTTTGATATTCTTCATTTTTTATCGAACTATAAGTAAACCACGGCGGGTTCCCTATTACGTAATCAAATTTGTTTGAAAGAAAATAAGGTTTGTAAAGATTCTGTACGATAAATTTCCAAATGCTGTCCCGTCCGTGCTGTTTAACTTTTCTGAGACTTTGGTATATCTTATAAAAACTTTCGATTACCTGTTTATTAAAGCCGCCATTCTTAATTTGCTTTCTTAAAACATTTCCAAAGGTTTCGAGAGTAGCAGGTTTACCGCCAAATGTTTGCTCTGCTAATTCTTCACAAACTTCTAAGGATGAATCAAAAACTTTTACGTCTTCCAAAATCTGAGAACTTAATTCAAGTATTTCTTTATCAATAGTCATCCTAAAATTTTTCCCGAATAAATCTTCAACTCCATCGGGTGCAAGAAGAGTATTTGCTAAAATGATTTTAAGATGAACCGGGTTCTTTGATTTTACTACATCGTTGCCGAGTGCAAGCAGCATATTAGTTTTTGCAATTTGAACCGAGAGCGGGTGAATGTCGATTCCGTAGATTGAACTGTTGATTTCTTCAACCGTGATTCCCGGGTTTAATTCTCTGAATCTATGAACTGCGGCTATAAGAAACGAACCGCTTCCGCAAGCCGGATCTAAAATTCTATCCCCTTGCTTAAATTCAAACTCACTAACTATTCTCTCACAGAGCCAATCGGGTGTATAATATTCACCTAGCGTATGCCGTGTATCAAGATCGATTAATTCTTGATAAACCCCTTTGAGAATATCTTCATCAACATTGTGGAAATCGAAAGTTGAAACTTCCTGTGCAATAACTCTAAACATATTCTTCAGCGCAATAAAATCACGTTCGTTCTTAACCCAATGAAAGAAATCCTCATCTACAAAATTTCTGATATTATATTTATTAAATATTGTGCCGTCTATAATTCCTTTCAATTCGGCATCATCAATATAATCATCATTACTAACCACGGCGTAAGCTAACAGCTTAGAAAAAACACTTAGATAAGTGTGAATTAAGAAATTGTTTTCGGTTGCATCAAAAGAGCCGTAGGCAATACTTAAGAATTTACGCCATTGTTCATATGCAACCTGTACTTCACCGTATTTCTTAGCACTTTTAAAATGAGAAGATAGAATTCTGAAAGATTCGATAAAAACATTACTTTGATATCCGAAAGCTTCTTCAATTCTGCTTAATGTTGCTTTAACTTTTTCTTCTTTAAAGAGAAAGCGGTCAATCCAATAATAAAAATCATCTGCATTCTTCTCGGTAAGCGTAAAGGAAGTGCTTTTTACCTCGTTTAAAATTAGTTCGTGTTCCTGCAGATGTTCGATGTTTTCGATGCAGTCAATATCGGGGGCAAAAACTTTCCAATTAATAAAATCGGATGCAATAAGCGTGAAGTTATAACCCTCACCGCTTTTCATTAATCCGAGCAAATACCCGGCAAGCTGTTCTTTAGCGTGATTTAATGTAAGCTTTAGATCATTTTCGAATTCGATTAGAACTCGATTGTAAAGAGTGTCGGCACTTCCTCTATGTAATTTATCCGCACGAGGAATGTTCACAATTGTTTTTTCTGCACCGAGTGTGATTTTATCGACTTCACTTAAAATTTCTTTATCATTTGCGTAAAGTCTGTTTAGCAAATCTTTGAAAGCTTCTTTCTTTGTAGATTCCTTGTTGGCGGATTTAACTTTTTGAAGATATTCTTGAATAAGTTTTGTTTTCATAAAAGATTAAAACCCGTGAATAAGAGTGCAAATTAATTTGACTTCATAAATATATAAAATGTTTAGAATTATTATCGTTGTTAATCAATTGTCACCTGCTGATGTACGATATGGTCAGATGAACTCTATTGAAATTATCTATCGCCTTCTTTCGTTGGGTCCGCCAAGGTCGTAATAAAATAGAGGACGCCTTGTAATTCAATGAGTTACGTGGCTTATTAGTTTTAATAAAAATAGACTGTACTCAATAAATCTAAGACTCCTCATTAAATTCAACTTATTTCTAACTAATGTCTTAATAAGGTTTTTGTTTTTTGTTGGTTTATATAATAAGTTACGGAGGTATTATTGAAATACTCATAGGTGAATCTATGGAAGTTCCATTCACAACAAAAGAATTCCTAGATACTCTAAAAGCTTACAACGAATCAGTATTTCCGCTTCAAATATTTTTCAATCTCATCGCTTTTTATTCTATTTATTTGATTTTCAAGCCGAAACCCTATTCCGGCAAATTTATTTCCGGTACTTTAGCTTTCTTGTGGTTATGGATCGGTATCGTCTATCATCTTATATTTTTCACCGTAATCAATAAGGCTGCTTATTTCTTTGGAGCAATATTCATTGTTCAAGGAATATTGTTTTTTATTTTCGGCTTGCTCAAAAATCGCTTCCCATTTTCTTATCAAAAAGATTTATATGGAATAACGGGTTTGGTATTCTTTACATATGCGCTCATCATTTATCCGATTCTCGGTCATCTGCTCGGACATCAATACCCTTACTCACCAACCTTCGGTCTGCCTTGTCCAACTACAATTTTTACCTTCGGCGTACTTCTCTTATCCGTAAAACGAATTCCGTTTTACATTATTCTGATACCTTTGATTTGGTCGATTATCGGTTTCGGTGCAGCGTTGAACTTTTCTATTTATGAGGATTTCGGATTACTAGTTGCGGGTATCATAGGAACAATTTTGATAGTGATGAAAAATAGAAAGCTTCTGAAAAACAAATAGCTCTAAATGAATAGAGCAAGTGTAATTTTTTAGATGGTAAGTCTTATTTTATTGCGACTACTGAAATAAGTTTTTATGTTTGCACATCAATCAATGGCAAGAAGAACCAAAACATATCGTTATTTAGTTTATCTGCTTCCGGTGATATACGTATTTTCATTTTTACTGAGTCCTTATTTTCATCACCACGCAGAAGAATTACTGCATAACGATCATCACAAATTTCACTCACACTTATTTGAAAACTCTCACGACGATCATTCAAATGAAGAGAATCATTCTCATAACTTTGATGAATCGTCGCAGCAGCACTTTCATTTTGTGAAGTTGAGTAACTCCACCACAATTACTACCAAAAGAGCTGCCGAAATATTTCTATCGGTCACCCTGTTAGATTTCACATTATCAAACGAAAAATCAACTTACTACAATTACACTTTAGAGAAGAAGCCCAAAAATTTCATTCAACTGGATAGGTGCGTCCAAACCGCAGCTAATGTTTCTCCACCGCTTGCTTAAGCAAATCTTATTTATCTGATTAATTAAAAATTTATTACGGAGGAATCGTGAGACAATTTAGTCTCTTGATTGTGCTGTTGTTTATTGCAATTACAACTTCGGCACAAAATAGATTAACAGTTGAGGATGCACTGAAACTCGCATTCGAAAATAATATTGAACTTCAAAAACAATCGGCAAAACTAAACAGAGCCGAAACAGAAATTGGTGAATCGGCACGGCTGCCGAATCCGACTTTTTCTTATTCGAGGGAGGATCTTGAATCGGGAAATTTATCATATAACGAATGGATAGCCTCCGGCACACTGCCTCTTAATTTTCTATGGAATAGATGGAGCCGGATTAACTCAAAGGAAAAAGCAAAAGAAGTCGAGCAGCTTTTGTACGATCGTCTAAAATCGCAAATAGCCGCCGATGTCCGCTCTGAGTACTTAGCTTACCATCTCTATTCTAAATTGACATCGGAGTTTAAAAACTTTCTTGGACGACTAGATGAACTTGCACGGATTTCAGAAAACCGCTTAAACGAAGGCGACATTTCCGATTACGAGCACAGAAGAATCTTAGTAGAGATTAATAAGATCAAATCAATAGTCACTGAAGTAGAACTTAAGAGAAACAAGTATTTCAACAACTTGAGTTTATTGATACGTTTGAGTGATAACGAAAAAGTTAAATTAGTTTCCTTCGATTATTCACTTCAACTTGAAACTGAGCTTAATCAATTGTCTTCAACCGCACTCGAAAACAGGAAAGATCTGCTTGCTTATAAAATGATGATCGAAAGTGAAGAATCCGCTCTCTCATATAATAAAATGCAGATAATACCGGATATGTCTTTCAGTGCCGGTTATAAAGAACAGGCTGATAATTTCAACGGAACAGTTCTTCAATTCAATATTGCTGTTCCTTTATTCGAAAGAAACCAAACGGGTATTGAAAAATCGGAAATTCAACTTGATCTGCTGAACAAGGAACTACTTTTCCTCAAAGAAAAGATAAAGCGCGAAGTTTCCGAAGCTTACAATCGATTCGCTTCACAGAAAAGGATTTATGATTCTACAAAAGAGAATAATCTTGAATCAATCTTTTCAACCGCAGCTTATTCTTACGAGCAAGGTGAAATTCCGCTGGTTGATTTCATTGACGGAATGAATGCTTACGTGGATGGTTTGATTCTTCAAACGGAATTGGAAATTGAAGTCTACTCAAACTTTTTCCGTCTCGAAGAAGCAATTGGAAAAGAAATAACAAAAATTGGACAATAAAAAGGAGCACTGTAAATAAAATGTTAAGACTAACAAAAATTATTTTGCTTTCGGCAGTATTGACTCTCCTCGCTTCGTGCGCTCACGACCACAATCACGAGACCGAAGAAGAAGGTCACGAGCACGGAGCAATTTCAGTGACACAATACACAGATTCAACTGAAATATTTATGGAATATTCGCCTCTGCTCGTTAATCAGGAAGCGGAGTTTTTAATTCATCTTACCGATTTGAAAAACTTCAAAGCAGTAAACGAGGGTAAGTTGACCGCTGAGTTTGTTAATGAAAACGGAAACAAAGTAACTGTTACAGAAAACGAACCGGCAAGAGACGGAATTTATATTCCTTCGGTAGTGTTTGACAACGCCGGAAATTATAGAATGACTATCACATTGAAAGGTGAACAAGTCTCGGATGTAATTGTTGTTGATGATGTTAAAGTTTATGCAAACTCATCCGAACTTCCTCACATACACGAAGAGGAGTCATCCGATATTTCATTTCTTAAAGAACAGCAATGGAAAATTGAATTTGCAAACGCACCGGTGCGGAAAAGAATGATGCAGAAATCCGTCCTTGCAACAGGTGAAGTAAAACCGAAACCGGAAAATTATGCAAAGGTTACTGCCCCGGTTGGCGGAATTGTTTTATCGAAAAACAATACAACTCTGAAATCAGTCGGCGATTATGTTAAAAGCGGTGAAGTATTATTAACAATTTCACCATCGGCTGATGCAAGCATCAACATTCAGCAAATTAAAAATCAATTTTTGCTTGCGAAAGCTGAATATGAAAGAGTTCAAAATCTTTTTGAAAGAAAAGCAGTACCTCAAAAACGCTTGGATGAAGCACGGTCTGATTTCGAAGCAAAAAGAGCCAGTTACAATTCGATAAGCGATCAAATAAAAATTACCAACACCGGTTATGAAATTCTTTCGCCAATCAGCGGATACGTTGAAACGCTCAACTTTAGTCTAGGCGAAAATCTTAAATCGGGCGACGAGTTATTTACAATTGTAAATCCCAAAAGATTAATACTGCAGGCAAATGTACCTTCTGCTCACAGTGAAAATGTTATGACTTCCGAGGATGCTTCATTCCGCATTGAAGGATTTGGTAAAGAGTATTCTATAGAAGAATTGAACGGAAGAAAAATAGCCGTTGCCGCCGGACTTAATCAAACTAATAGAACTATTCCGGTTTATTACGAATTCAACAATCCTCAAAATAAAATTAAGATCGGAATGTTTGCGGAAGTATTTGTGAAGATCGGCGTAGCTGAAGAATCGTTAGCCATCCCCGAGAGTGCCGTCGTAAATGAAGACGGACTTCATACTGCTTATGTCCAGTTGGAAGGTGAAGCTTTTGAAAAGAGAATCTTGAAAACCGGTATTATCGATCAAGGTTATGTTCAAGTTCTCGAAGGTTTATATGAAGGAGAGCGGGTTGTTACAAAGGGAGCGTACCAGGTAAGACTCGCTGCGTTATCACCGGAATCTGCAATCGGACACGGACACGTTCACTAAAAGTTTGAGGAAAAATTATGCTTGATAAATTAATAAAAATTGCTCTTCAGAGAAGATTGGTGGTTCTCGTAACCGCAATTCTTCTACTGATATTCGGAACATACATTACGCTTGATCTCCCGGTTGATGTCTTTCCGGATCTCACTGCACCGACTGTTACAGTTTTAACCGAAGCACACGGAATGGCAGCCGAGGAAGTTGAGATGCTCGTTACATTTCCGATCGAAACTTCGGTTAACGGTGCAACCGACGTACGACGCGTTCGTTCATCAAGTGCAGCAGGCATTTCAATCGTCTGGGTTGAGTTTGATTGGGGGACCGATATTTATACAGCAAGACAAATTGTTAACGAAAAACTGCAGACTGCTTCAACAGCGTTGCCCGAAGATGTTGATAAACCGGTACTTGCACCGATCTCGTCTATTATGGGTGAGATTATGCTTATTAGTGTGAGTATTGATGAATCTCAGAATACCGAAAACTTAACCGAGATGGATTTGCGCACAATAGCCGATTTCGATATTCGAAGAAGGTTATTATCGATAAACGGCGTCTCGCAAGTAATTCCAATAGGCGGTGCGGTAAAGCAATATCAAATATTAGTGTCACCGGAAAAACTTTCATCTTATAACTTAACACTGAACGAAGTCTTACACGCAGCCGAAGAAGCAAACGAAAATTCATCCGGCGGTGCTTATATGGATTCCGGCAGCGAATATTTAATTAGAGGAATCGGGCGGGTGCAGAATCTTGAAGATATCAAGAACAGTGTTGTTGCAATCAAAGACGGCGTTCCGATTCTATTACAAGATGTTGCCGAAGTTCAAATCGGACCGGCAACAAAAATCGGCGACGGTTCTGCGAATGCAACACCGGCAGTTATTTTAACTGTTCAAAAGCAGCCGCAGACAAACACAATCGAGTTAACGGAGAAGATAGAAACTACTATAGACGAAATTCAAGCAAGTCTGCCTCCCGGGGTTACAATAGATACTGAAATTTTCAAGCAGTCCGATTTTATTCAAACTGCTATCAGCAACGTAATTGATGCGCTACGCGACGGTGCGCTTTTGGTCACGATAGTAATCTTCATGTTCTTGTGGAATTTCAGAACTACATTTATCTCTGTTCTTGCAATTCCGATATCAATCATCATAACAATTTTTGTTTTTCAGCTTTTCGATATAATGATAAACACGATGACGCTCGGAGGTATTGCAATTGCTATCGGGGCATTGGTGGATGATGCAATTATCGATGTGGAAAATGTTTTCCGGCGGCTTAAATTAAACAGACAGCTTCCGAAAGATGAAAGAGAAAACTCAATAACCGTGATTTATGAAGCTTCGAGAGAGATCAGAGCTCCGATGGTGAATGCAACACTAATTATAGTAGTTGTGTTTTTACCGCTCTTCTTTTTAAGCGGTGTCGAAGGAAGACTACTCAGACCGATGGGTTACGCTTACATAACTTCAATTTTTGCATCGTTATTTGTCGCACTTACTGTCACTCCCGTTTTATCGTATTACTTACTTTCAAAAAGTAAATCGATGAACGAAGGAAATGATTCATGGATAGTACGTAAACTCAAACATCATTATGAGAAGACTCTCAACTTTACATTGGAGCATCCGAAGACTATTGCTGCTTCATCAATCGTAGCTCTAGTGATAACACTACTTGTTGTGCCATTTTTAGGTAGATCGTTTTTGCCAGAGTTTAATGAAGGATCGCTTACGTTAAGCATTGTTACTTTACCCGGAACTTCTTTAGATGAATCAAATAAGATCGGTCAGTTAGCCGAAGAAATTATTCTCTCATTTCCGGAAGTGCAATCAACCGCTCGCAGAACCGGAAGAGCAGAACTTGACGAACACGCGCAGGGTGTAAACGGCGCAGAACTCGATGTTCGTTTTGAATTGGAAGATAGAAGCAAAAAAGAATTTATAAATGAACTTAGAAATGCTCTATCTGTTTTACCTGGTACTAACGTAACTATCGGTCAGCCAATCGGACATAGAATTGACCATATGCTTTCCGGTACGAGAGCAAACATCGCAGTAAAGATATTTGGTCAAAACTTGCCGCAGCTTAGATCAATTGCAGCGAGTGTCAAAGACGAAATGACAAAAGTAGAAGGCGCGGTTGATGTTGCTGTCGATCAAGAAGTTGAGGTGCCGCAAACGAAAATCAAATTCAACAGAACCGCAATGGCGCAGTACGGAGTTACGGTCGGGCAGCTTGCCGATGCAATCGATATTGCATTCAACGGCGAAGTTGCTTCCGAGATTAGAGAAGGTCAAAAGTCATTCGACTTAATTGTTAGATTTAGTGAGAACAATCGCGGCAATATTCACAAAATTGAAAGCGCGTTGTTCGATACACCGATCGGAGCAAAAGTACCCCTTTCGCAATTAGCGGAAGTTGTAAATGAAAAAGGACCGAATCGTATCAGCCGTGAAAATGTACAGCGAAAAATTGTGGTACAGTCAAACGTTTCGGGAAGAGATTTACGAAGTGTAGTTGACGAAATGCGGGCAAACATTGAATCGAATATCGAGCTTCCGCAAGGTTACTTTGTTGAGTTCGGCGGACAATTTGAAAGCGAGCAGGAAGCAACAAGAATTATTACTTTGCTCAGTTTGGTTTCAATCGGATTTATATTTCTCATTCTTTATTTACAGTTCGGCAATATCAAATATTCTTTATTCATTTTAGTCAATTTGCCCCTTGCGTTAATAGGTGGAGTTTGGGCAGTCTATTTCAGCGACGGCGTAATCAGCGTTGCATCATTAGTTGGATTTATTACTTTATTCGGTATTGCAACGCGTAACGGTATTTTGATGATAGCTCATTACAAACATCTGCTCGAAGAAGGCAAAGAATTTTCACAGGCTGTGATTCAAGGTTCGCTCGAGAGATTGAATCCTATTTTGATGACCGCTATTACAGCCGGACTCGCACTGGTGCCGCTTGCTCTCGGGGCAGGCGATCCGGGCAAGGAAATCGAAGCGCCGATGGCAATTGTAATTCTCGGCGGCTTATTTACATCCACCACTCTGAATATGATAGTAGTACCAAGTTTGTTTCATAAATTCGGCAGGGTAAAAGAATTATGATTTACTACATAATCAAAGTTGCTATTTCGGCTACATTAATTGTAGCCATTTCCGAAGTTTCGAAAAAGAGTTCATTGATCGGGGGCATACTTGCCTCCGTTCCTCTTGTCTCGGTACTTGGAATGATATGGCTTTACATCGACACACAGAGTGCGGAAAAAGTATCGCAATTTTCTACGAGTGTTTTTTGGTTGGTTATTCCATCACTTTCTTTATTTATAGTTCTTCCAATTCTTCTGAAGAAGATGAGTTTTTATTTTGCCCTTCCAATCTCACTTGTGGTGATGATTGTATTTTACTACTTGATGATATTTGTTTTGGGGAAGATTGGGATTGAGTTATGAAATAGTTGCGTACTAAATATGGTGTTTTTATTGAAGTAGTGTAATAAGCCGAAGTTTTCACATCGGCTTATTATAATAAATAATGGTTTATACTATTTTATCATGCTCATCTTTTTTATTTCAGTATAATTGCCTGCTTCTATTTTGTAGAAATAGATTCCGGTAGATAATCCGGACGCATCAAAATTAACCGAATGTAAACCTAATTGCATTTCCCTATTAATTAATTCTGCTACTTCTCTTCCTAATACATCATACACCTTTAATGAGACGTGTGATTGTTTTGGAATTGAGAATTCAATTTTTGTACTCGGATTAAACGGATTAGGATAATTCTGCAACAAGGAAAAATCTGTAGGTATACTTTCATCTTCATCCTCAACAGAAGTAATCACATTCGGAGGAGCAACATTTCCAAAATAAAAGTCATCAATATACATTTCATCCGAAGCATTTCCCCAAAAATCGATTCCGGCTAACTGCATTGTGGCGTTACGCGAGGAAGTCCAAGGGCCTTCATAAATCTGGTTTAGTAATAGTAAATTACCAAAATAAAACTCCATATTGTTATTATCTAAATCCACAACTAGAAGAACCTGATTCCATGTATTCTTATTATAGGGAAATGTCTTTGTTGAATTACTAGGTGTTACAAGCCTTACGGTTTCATTTGATAAAAAATCACCTGAGATTCCAAATTCATTTAGAACATTCGGTTCAAACTGGGACATAAAACCAAAGGAACCGCCTGTACTCCCGGAAGAATAATTACCGTTTGAAGGTATGAAAACTTTAAAATTAATATACCACTTTCCACTTTTCTTGTTAAATAGATCTCTTACGACATCATCATTTTCCAGAATCAACAGGCTCTGGGATCCGCTACTTGAAAAATCATTCGTTATTAATCCATCTTGCCCTGAGCACGGCTGGTTTTCCCATGTGTTCCAGAGTGGAACTGCCAATTCCTGAGAATTACATGCAACTCCTGTTCCGTTGAAGTAGTTCGAACTTGCCTCAAAATTGTTGGTCTGTACACTTGGCATATAAGCAGCAAGAGCGATGTCGGTTGGACCGTAAGAACCCGAAACGTAAAAATAATCTTCATCTAGAAGTTGAAATGTTGGCCTGTTGCCAAAACCTCCACCCTCCCCTAAATTTAAACGACTAACCCATTCCTCATTACCATCAGTATCATATTTAACAACTGCTAAATCATATTTTTGGTCAAAGCCTTGGCTGTATCCCGTAACATATACGTTATTATTTAGATCTAATTTTATTTGTCTTGCATCATCAAGGCTGCCAAAAGGACTTGGCGGATCATATCTTTTTACCCAAAGTAAGTCGCCCGCTGAATTATACTTCACGGTTGCAAAATCATCTGAACTATCTCCGGTAATTAGGATATCGCCATTCCGATCAACTACTAAATCCCATGCTCTACTATCTTTCCCATTATTATTAGGATCATAATATCGTCTAACCCATTCTTCAGCTCCTGTATTTGCATTATATTTAATAGTGGTAAAATCATCTATGCCGCCACCACCGCGGCTATAACCGGTCACATAGACTTCTCCATTTATTCCAACTCCAAGTCCGGTAGCTACGTCATCACCGCCGCCTGTTCCCCCATATCTACTAACCCATACCTCATTCCCATCCTGATCATACTTAATGGTAATGTAATCAACCACTCCTCCGGTTCCCATACTCCAACCAGTGACTATTGTATTCCCAAAGCGATCAACTAATATTTTTGTTGGGCGATCTTCACCATTACCGGTGCCGTTATAAATATTTACCCATGATCTATTACCACCGAAACCGAGCCTTTCAGTATAAATTTGATCTCCCTCATCATAGCTGGAACCGTCGACATATCCCGTTATAAAAATTGGATCTTGACCAGTTGGTCCAATAACTACATCTATTAAGGACTGACGACCTCCAACTCCACCTATGGCGTCGTGGCGCCATTGCTCGACACCATCAGAATTAAATTTTATGATTGTCTTGGCAGCTTCAAAGAAGTTTTCACCAAGTCTTCCTACTGCGATTATATTATCTTGACTATCAACCACTATTTTTTCAAGATGATCATCAAATCCGTTTTTATCGATTAACTTTGACCATAAAACCTCACCCTTAGAACTATACTTTATAATGATCCAGTCAGACCAATCATTTTGAATGTCGGGATATATCCCTCTGCCACCGACAATAATATTGCCCTCGCTATCTACTGCCATTGTAGTTGGATAACTGGTGCTCCCGGTTGGGGTGCTAAATACTTGATCCCATCTTTCGGTAACTTGTGCTGATAATGAAACCGTAATAATTAAAAATAATAAATATTTAAAAACTGATATGGTATTTGGCTTGTTAAGAATCTGCATTCTTATCTCCTTTAGTTTATGAAAGAATTTTCATTGAAGTATTTTGATTCTTACCTAGTGAAGCAATTTGGGCAAGATTATGGTATGAATAGAAAAGCAATAAAATAAGATATATGATCTATTTTCTATTAACCACCATTTAAGATAAACACTCTTTTGATGATATCAAACATTAAAATTTACTAAATAAATAGACTTTCTCAGCTTTATTTCCCTTTATCTGAGAAAATTCATTGTTGCCATTTCCGAAATTTCAAAAAAGAGTTCATTGATCGGGGGCATACTTGCCTCCGTTCCGCTTGTTTCGGTTCTTGGAATGATTTGGCTTTACATCGACACACAGAGTGCGGAAAAAGTAGCGCAATTTTCAACGAGTGTTTTTTGGCTGGTTATTCCTTCGCTTTCATTATTTATAGTTCTTCCGATACTTCTGAAGAAAATGAGTTTTTATTTTGCGCTTCCCATATCCCTCGTAGTAATGATAATATTTTATTACTTGATGATATTAATTTTGGGAAAGTTTGGGATTGAGCTTTAAATAGTATATTAAGACGAATTGTTACTAACTAAAGTATTTTCTGAAATAGTCAGAGTATAAGAAGAGATAATTACAGATGAATATTCTTTGAGTATAATCATTCACAATTATCTCCAACCTGAAAGCATTAATAAATAACATTATGTAAGATCGATAATTATTTTTTTATTGTAAGACAATAAATTGCATCTCCGGAAGTAATATAAAGCACCTTTCCATCCGGGCCCCAATTACAATTTGTAGTTTGACCCGGAACATCTATTCTTTCAATTACTTGGCCATCAAGATTTAATATCCAGATACCCCCGGGACCGGCTGAATAGATCAGACCGTCTTCACCCATTTTCAAGCCATCGGTCGTTCCTTCAAGTGATTTGTCCATTTCAATTAGAATGCGCTTATTTGTTATGGTCGAATCATTTACTATATCCCAAACAAATAATTTCTTTTCTTGTGAGTCAGATACTATCAATTTTTTTTCATCTAGTGATAAGATAATTCCGTTTGGTCTTATTAAACTGCTATCCAATAAATAAAGATTTCCTTCGGTTGTGAGTTTAAATATCCCATAAAACCCTAACTCTTCTTGTTCCGGGTTAATGCCGTATGGCGGATCGGTAAAATAAATTGATCCTTTTGAATCAATAGTAAGATCATTAGGACTATTGAACGATTTCCCTTTGTAATTATCAACAAGCGGAATTTCTTCATTATCGTTAGTCAATCTTGCAACTCTTCTTTTGCCGTGCTGGGCAAGCACCAAATTACCTTCACTATCGAGTGCAAGACCGTTTGAATTTCCTGAGGGTTTATAATAAACTTTTGTGCCTGTGTCTTTTGACCATGCGTAGATAATATTTTCAGGTATGTCACTAAAAAGTAGTTTACCGTCTACCCAGACAGGTCCCTCTACAAAAGTAAAACCATCAGCTAATTTTTCAAGATTGTAATTACTTTGACCACTAATGCCCAAAAGCAGAGTGAATAACGAAATGATACTGAATACTTTTTTCAATTTAATTCTCCTCCTAAAAAGTTCTATAATATACGGAGTGCTTATTACAAAATTATTATGGATTAACTTACTAAAGAAATTTTTACAAATATAATTTTAGTTCATGGAAAAATATCACAGATACACTTAACTTGCTTATATATATAACTTGTATTTTCAAATAAATCTGCGAATCAAAAGAAATTTGTTCATTAATAAGCGGAGTAAAAATGAATTATAGAAAATTAGGGAAAACCGGTTGGGAAGTCTCGGAAATCAGTTTCGGAGCATGGGCTATCGGAGGAACATGGGGAAAAGTTAATGATGAAGAATCATTAAAAGCACTTAATAAAGCTGTCGATTTGGGGATCAACTTTTTTGATACAGCTGATGTTTATGGTGATGGAAGAAGTGAAAGACTTTTAGCGCAATTACGAATGGATAGATCAGAAGAAATTTATATTGCCACTAAAGCCGGCAGAAAATTAAATCCTCATACTGCCGAAGGTTACAATAAGGAAAATCTAACTTCCTTTATCGAAACAAGTTTACGCAACTTAAATACCGATTCTATTGATTTACTTCAGCTTCACTGTCCGCCAACTGAAGTATACTATATGCCGGAGGTCTTTGGATATTTAGATGATCTGGTAACCGAGGGAAAATTAAAATTCTACGGTGTGAGTGTCGAGAAAGTTGAAGAAGCTCTAAAAGCCGTGGAGTTTCCAAACGTTCAGTCTGTTCAGATAATATTCAATATGTTCAGACAAAGACCTGGAGAGTTATTTTTTGACAGGGCGAAGAAAAAAAATGTCGGTATATTGACGAGAGTTCCTCTTGCCTCAGGTATGCTTACAGGAAAGTTATCAAAAAAATCTGACTTCGAATCAGATGACCACCGTAATTTTAACAGGAATGGAGAGATGTTTGATAAAGGAGAAACTTTCTCCGGCGTTGATTATGACTTAAGTCTTCAAGCAGTTGAAAAACTAAAAGTGATCTGTCCTTCGGATATAAGTATGGTACAATTTGCATTAAAATGGATATTGATGCACGATGCTGTTACTTGCGCTATTCCCGGCGCTAGAAATGTAGATCAAGTTGAGCAAAACAGTTCTGCTTCGGAGATAAGCGAAATACCGGCTGATATTATGGATGAGGTGAAAAATATCTATAATACTTACATAAAAGATAGTGTTCATCAGTTGTGGTAACATTATAGAATTCAAGTGCAACATTAGAGGTAATAATGCAAAGTAGAAGAAATTTTCTCAAAACAATTGGTTTGGGAACCGCGGTTATGGCATTACCAAAATTTAGTTTATTTGCTTCCGGTTTACAGCGGCCCAATCTCGGTATACAGCTTTATACCGTTAGATATGAAATTGAAAAGGATTTTGAAAATGCTGTTCAAAAAATTGCAGAGATTGGCTACAAGGGAATTGAATCTTATCCTTTACCGGAAAACCTAACTTTAGAACACGCCGCAAAAGTATTTAAAGAAAGCGAATTGGAAGTCTTCAGTATTCACAGCGAACTTCCGGTAGGAACTGATCTCGATAACACTTTAAGAACTGTCGAAGCATACAATTCCAAGTTGGTTGTTTATCACGGCTGGCCCGAAGATAATAAATACAAAAATGAAGACAAGTTAAAAGCTACAGTTGAGTTATATAACCACATCGGTGATAAACTAAAATCTTACGGATTACAATTCGGCTTGCATAATCATTGGTGGGAGTTTGAAGATTACAATGGTATAGTGCCATTTAATTACTTATTAGAAAATTTGAATAAAGATATTTTCTTTGAGATCGATACTTATTGGGTAAAGACCGGTGGAATGAATCCCGCTAAAGTAATTAATGATTTCGGCGACCGCGCAAAGCTGCTTCACATAAAAGATGGTCCTGCTGTTAAGGGTGATTCAATGTATGCGCAGCTCCCGGTCGGGCAAGGCAAAGTAAATTACCAAGCTGTTTACGATGCATGCAAAAATCACACCGTTTGGATGATAGTTGAATTCGATGAATATGAAGGAAATATTTTTGAGGGAATTGCAGAGAGCTACAATTACTTGACTAGCAATAATTTTGCAAAAGGAAATAAGTAAAAGGATTTCAAATGAAAGCACTCTTTATCGGCGGAACTGGAAATATAAGCGCATCGGTGAGCAGATTATGTGTGGAGAAAGGAATAGAATTATACCTGCTCAATCGAGGTATTTCTCAAGTAGTGATTCCCGGCGCAAATATTATCACCGGTGATATCAATGATACGGAATCAATAAAAGAGAAATTGAAAGATCATAAATGGGATGTTGTTGTTAATTGGATCGCTTTTACGGAAGATGACATAATTCATGACTTCAATTTATTTAAAGATAAATCCACGCAGTATATTTTTATAAGTTCTGCGTCGGCTTATCAGAAACCGCTGCAGAATCCGATCATAACCGAATCGACACTGCTCGAAAATCCTTTCTGGGAATACTCAAGAAATAAAATCGTTTGCGAAAGAAAATTAAACGAACTTTATCAACAAAGTAATTTCCCAATAACAATCGTCCGTCCTTCATTAACTTACGATACCGTTATCCCGGTTGCGATTGGTGGTTGGACAGAATACACAATAATCGATAGAATTAAGAAAGGTAAAAAGATAATTGTGCACGGCGACGGAACCTCGCTTTGGACAATCACTCACGCAAAGGATTTTGCAAAGGGATTTATTGGATTATTGGGGAATATCAAAGCAATCGGTGAAGCTTACCATATCACTTCAGATGAAATTTTAACTTGGGATCAAATCTATACTTATGTTGCAAATGCAGTTGATGCCGAGCCGAATATTATCCATATCGCTTCCGATTTTATCTGCACGATTGAAGAATCATTAACCGGAACATTGAAAGGCGATAAAGCTATAAGCGCAATCTTTGACAACTCAAAAATAAAATCTATTGTACCGGAATTTCGTGCTTTAATTCCTTTCAAGGAAGGTATTAAAGAAACGATAAAATGGTTCGAAGCAGATACGAAGCGAATGGTAGTTGATAATGAAACGGATCAAATGATTGATCGAATAATTTCAGCTTATGAGCGATAAACTTTTTCGGAAATTTAGCATATTAAATTTGATGGGTTTCTAAAATTAAATTGGAAGCTTAACGATAAACTCAGACCCAACTCCTAATTTTGAATTAACATTGATTTCACCATTACATTTCTTAATAAATTCACATGCCGTAGGCAAACCTAATCCGGTTCCAATTTCTTGATCGGTGCCCTTTGTTGTTGTCACCTTATCAATTTTAAATAGATCGTTTATTTTTTCTTTGGGTATTCCAACTCCGGTATCTTGAACTGATATGTAATGATGTTTATGATCTGTACTATAAGAAATAATAATTTTTCCATCCTTTTCTGTAAACTTAATTGCGTTACTTATTAAGTTTCTTAACACGGTGTTTAACATATTTTCATCAGAGTAAATTACAGCCTCACAATTACTAATATCAATCGTAATATTTTTTTCTGAAGCTGTTGGTAAAAACAATTCTTTTATTTTTCCGACAAGATTAGGCAGATTTATTTTTGTTTTTGTTATCTCAATTAACCCGCGAGAAATTCTTCCCCAGTTTAATAAATCGAGTAATAATTCTGTAAGCCGTTTACTCGCATCATAGGAATATTTAATGTACAACTTCTTCTCTTCTTCACTCATTTCCTCGTAATCACTTATAAGCAACTCCAAAAAATTACTTACTGACCCGGCCGGATTTTTTAAATCATGAGCAATAATAGAATAAAATTTATCTTTCTCGGCATTTAGTTTTGAAAGCTGCTTATTTCTTTTATCAATTTTTTCTTTCGCCAGTATTCTGTCTGTGATATCATGACCAATGCCTACAAGGCCGACAATAACACCATTAGTATCTCGGAGGGGTATTTTAGAAGTAAGCAGCCACTTTTTTTGTCCATTTTTATCAATGAAATACTCCTCTCTATTTAGTACCGGCTTGCCGGTTTTAATCACGATGTTATCATCAGCCGTAAATTTTTCTGCGATTTCTTTTGGATAAAAATCAAAGTCGGTTTTCCCTAAAAGTTCTTTTTCCGAGTTTACTCCGGTGTATTCTAGCTCTTTCAGGTTAGCAAGAAACTTACGTCCGGATGTATCTTTGCAGTAAATTGAGTGGGGAATGTTGTCTATAACTGTTCTCAGAAGAAGTCGTTCATTTTGCAGGTCCTCTTCGGAAACCGTCTCTAGTGTACTGTCTTTAACCTGAAAAACAAAAAAGTCGTCTAAACCATTCTCATTTTTAGCCATGGAGATACCTAAAGCGGCTAATATTGAATCCCCCTGTTTGTGTATCAGTCTCAATTTAATTGAAACTGTGTTAATCTTGTTTGCAGTAAGATTGGATAAATAAAGATTCAGTTTACCGATATCTTCCGGATGAATTACTTCTTCAAGCGTAAGATGAGATAATTTTTTCTCAGAATAACCTAGTAGTGCTGCTATTTTAGAATTGACAGTCAAGAACTTACCATCGGTTGATACTATAGCCATTCCGATAGGAGATGATTCAAAAATATCTTTGAATACTACAAGAGTATTAGTCAACACTATTATCACCCGTTATGATGTGATGTTTCAGATTCAACAGCGTATTCATTACATCCATAAAAAGAAATTATCATTAGTTGTAAATTAAAGAACTTAATATATACTTGAAACAAAAATAGATATCAATATTAGTAGCTTCGGAAGATCACCACACACATAAGAGAATCGGAAATGCTAAAGCGTTCCAACTTTATAATTAACTTAACTTATAATACAGCCTAAAGTTATTTTGCATATTCTAAAAAGTGTCTCGATACTATTTCAGCAAAGTCATCTTCTTTACTTCAACAAAACTTCCGGCTTCGATTTTATAAAAATAAATTCCTGTAGATAGTCCTGAAGCATTAAAACTAACTGTATGCACTCCGGCTTGCATTTCGTTATGAATTAATTGAGATACTTCTCTTCCCAACACATCATATACTTTTAATGATATATAAGAATGCTGTGGAATTGAAAATTCAATTTTTGTACTTGGGTTAAACGGGTTTGGATAATTTTGTTCCAATTTAAATGCAAGCGGCATCTCTTCGGTTTGTTCAATACCGGTCTCGACAAAATTTATTTCCCAAACATGAATAATAATATTGCCGAATAATTCCGGTATGAATTCGGTTATAAATAATAGACTATTATATGAATCATAAGCAGCTGAAGAGATTTGAGCAGATTCGCCGAAGAACAAGTCTTTATCTAACCTTAATGCAGCATAAGGCTGTGGATCATATGAGTCTAATATTCCGGCAGCAACATCTGCAATATCAGCCGGATCATAAAACAAAATTATCGGTACATTATTATATGCTTTCCAACCTTTACCGTTCGGATCAGTTTCGAAAAACTCAGGGTATGGCAAATCGGCGATTACCCAATCGTGGCGCATTCGTTCACCGATATAACCATAATAATTATGTCCTAAACCTTTATTCCCGATAATAACAACTGCATTTTGTTGATCAACTGAAATCCAATCAGCATCTTTCAGCCAATCGGCGTGATTATAATCATTAAGAGAATTTGGGAAATTATAATTATCTGTTCCTTCAACCGGACCATATTGAAGTAAAGTTGTAAAATCGGTCTCTGCATTTGCAGCAGGGGGTTCAGCCGAAGCCAAATATGTTGAATATAAAGTAGGACCTAAACCGCTTAATCCTCCTTCTCTATATCTACCGTTTATTAAAGTTTGTCCTTCCGTGTTACTATCTGCCCAATCCTGCGGTACTATAAATAAATAATCGTTTAGATAAGGATCATTCGGTATAATTGATTGGTCGCTGCTTCCAAGGAACCATGCACCGTATTTGATTCCGCCGGCTAAGTCATCTGCATCAACACAGCTAATCGATGCGGTTTTGTCAAAAATTACATCGTAATAAATTGCCCAAGAACTATAGAGCCGATCTTCTTCTTCAACATATTCTAAACCGGTTATCCATACGTCAACATAATCCCAGCTATTTACATTTTCCGGTCGAATATTTACGGGTGGTTGAAGAATTACGGCTTGGTTTAATTCATCCAAATTTTTTGTTGATGTTAATAAGGGTTCCGGGAAGGAAACTTCACCCACAAAACCTCTTTCGGGTTGATTGATATCAGAAACAAAAAATGATCCGGGGAATCCATCGGATGCACCGCTGCCGGTTTGTCCACCATCTCCGTTTGGATTATATGCTAAACCATCTGCCCCGTAAGCAAAATCTTCCGGGAGTCTTATTGCACCAAGATACTCAAAACCAGAGGGGTTAATAATATCTGCTGAAGCAGTGAAATTGTAAGTTTTGACTGAAATAGCATCGGAGTGTTCGCTTTCATTTCCAATCATATCTAGTGCTGTTACGCTAAATGAATACTCTGTATTTTGATTGAGATGATATACAATGAAATTCATCTCGCGGGAATAACCTTCAATTTCATCTCCCCTGTAAATAATATACTCAACCGGATCAAGATCATCGCACGGGTAATTCCATTCTAGTTGAATTTCAAACGGAGAAACATTTACGGCTGTTAATTCGTTAGGAGTACAAGGCGGTGATATGTCAGCATCATTCCATAACTCGATTTTATCGCAGATAAGAAATTGTTTCATTAAAGAATTGAACCACTCTATATTAAGACTAATATTGACCAGTGAATAAACCGAATCCGTTTTGTGTATGCCATTATCCGTAATATTGAAAACTGTTTTGGCAGTATCATAAGGCTGTATCGCTTGATAAGTAATTCTATAATCATCAAACGAGCGCATTGTGTACCATTTACCATCGGGTAATTCGGATGGATTATCATCATCGGTGAAACTAACTCTTGAAGTAAAATAAATTATATCATTCGAAGTATTATACCAAGTAACAACAATTCTTTCACCAATTGAGAATTCTCTATCCATACCGCTAACCCCCATAAAGTCGGAAAAGATATCTAAGTTAGTTTGAAGAGTAACGCCTCCGGGTCCTTCCGAAGAGTAGCTCATATCATCAGCAAGTAATAAGTTATTCCACCCATCTAATCCGAATGAATTGCTTGAAACATCCGTTCCGAAATCTACCAATGTAATTTTCTGTGCATTTGTTTGAATAGCTAATAGTAAGATTATCGTAAGTAGTAGGACAAAAAAACGGGGAGTATGATTTGCAAACATAATTCCTCCGTATTGCCGATTTAGTTTATTAATTAATGCAATATAAGTGGTACATATATTACCAACTTATTTACATATTTGGATTTCTCCTAGCCGAATTGCGAGTGTAATGTTTTCTATGCTATTTACATCGATATAAAGTTCTTTGAGTTTATTAATGGTAACCCGAAAGTTGGTTTGAGCGAGCGATTGTAGATACTTATTGAGAACTGATTTTTGGTATAGCGCCATAACCTTTCTACTTGGTGAAAGAGTTATGCCAATTTACAACAAAAGAAATAAACTATAAAGATTTGAAGCTGGTTATTCCTATTATAATTGATAAAAGAAAATGTGTACCGCAAAAATATTAAGAACCGACAAATCTTTGGTTACAGTTAAGAGAAAAGCAACCGGTAAAGAATAATTGTTAGGCGTATAAAAAATTAGTGAAAATTATTATGTCTCGTAAATGTCATTCGGTTAAATAAATCATTGCTTTTTCAACCGAAGAAAACATCTCAACTTCAAAATCCAAACTTAAAGCAAGAGTATGAAGAAAATCGTATGAATAATTAGCGCGGTCAATTACAACAGCAATTTTTGTATCATCAGCTATCTCAATCTTGCTCGAAATTTCTTCATATAAAAATTTAGTATTACTCTCTGATGTATTAATATTATAAGAATTAGTCAGGTTAAATAAATAGCGGTTATAACCAATCTTCATCCCAAGTTTAAAAGCTTTCAAAAATTCATTAGCAAAATTAGTTTTATCGGTTTGACCGGTAAGTTTTAGAATAATTATCTTATTCTCCTTATCAAAATCTAATTCATGTGTCATGTTAACCTCAATTACTTGTTAAGATAAAATTACTCTCAAAAAAAATTTAGCACAATAACCAAAGATATAATTCTTACTCTTTCTTTAACCGCCATGATTGCGGTAAGAAAAAAAGAATAACTCCGTAAATTTCAAGTCGACCCAAAAGCATAACCACAGTTAAGATCCACTTTCCAACATCAGGAATTAAACTGAAATTCCCTGTAGAGCCGACCTCACCTAAACCGGGACCAACATTTCCGGCGGCAGCAATTGTGCCGGTAAAAGCTTCTAAAGGGTCTACGTTGATTGCAACTAATAATAATCCGCCGATAAATACAATTAATAAATAAACAACAATGTATAATATTCCTAAAAATGAATCTTCGTCTTTAATATTCTTCTCACCTATTTTTATACTAATAACAGCGCGGGGATGGCGGAGTAATTTAAGTTGTTTTCCAAGTGATTTAAATAACATAACAAATCTATCTGCTTTAATACCTCCCGAAGTAGAACCCGCAGTTGCACATTGAAGAGCAAAAAACATTAAAAGTATTTGAGACAAGGCAGGATATAAATTTGAATTTGTTGTAGCAAAACCGGTTGAAGTACCTAAAGAAATAACTTGAAAAGCTGAGTATCGAAGTGCATCTCCGATATTATCGTAATTACTTCCATAAGTACTTGCTGTTACAATAGCCGTACCGGCTATCATTAAAAAAATATAGTATCGGACAATTGTTGATTTGAAAATGTTTAACGAACCTTCAAAAAAGGTTGAAAAAAGTAATCCGAAATGTAAACCGGATAATATCATAAAAACGATTATAACTATTTCAATTGCCAAATTATCAAAATAGGCAACGCTTGTATTTTTTGGTGAGAAGCCGCCCGTGGCTATTGTTGCAAATGAATGAGTAACTGCATCAAATATATTCATACCGAATATCATTAGTATAATAGTTTCGACAAAAGTTAAACCTACATACACCAATAATACGATTCGAAGAGTTTTCTTTGCAGTTTGTTTAAAATTGTCTTGAGCAACAGATGACATTTCTGTTCGATACAGAATCATACTTGCAGAGCCTAAAGAAGGAAGAATAGCGAGAACAAACATAATAATACCCATTCCACCGAGCCAATGTGTAGTGCTTCGCCAGAATAATAAACCATACGGTAATTTCTCTATATCATTTAATATGGATGAACCTGTAGTAGTAAATCCGGAAACACTTTCAAACCATGCATTAGTAAAGGTAAACTCTCCACCCCACATAACATATGGAAGCATACCAACAACACAAGTGAGAATCCAACCGGTAACTACAATAAATAGTCCTTCAGTTTGGGTTATCTTGTCGGCGGGCGGAACAAAAATAATTGGAAAGATTCCGAAAAGAGCTGTTACAACAGCACTATAGAATAAAACTCCGAAAGAATTATCTCCATAAGCTAAACCCACAAAAGCAGAAATAAATAGGAATAGTGAATCGATAAGTAATACTAATCCTACATACCTTAAAACAAAATAGAGTCTCATTTTATATCTCTATTTGCTTCTGATAATGAACAAAGAGTGCTTATTGATCTGTTTAATGATGTCAATTCATCTTTTGATTCGATCTCAACGGAATACGGTTTTTTCTTTTCAATATATTCTACTACGCCGTTCTTAATTTTCATTATAGGATTAACGAAATAGTAATTGACGAAATAATTGAATAATAATGAAAAGACTAATGCCGAGATAATTGCAATAATAGCCGGCATGAGAGCCCGGTTAGCTTGTTCACGCAAACTTGAAGCAGTTGAAAACATTGTACGGTCGTTAATACTCATTAATTCATTAACTGAAAACTTAACATCTAAAAAGGCTTGGTGAGCATTTTCAAAGTACCAATTAATGTCACCTTCTTTTGAAGTGCCAACAATTGGTTTTTCCCAGATTTCCTTAAAGACGATATAATCTTCTCTTATCTTCTTTATATAATCGCCTTCTCCTTCAATCGTCAAATTATTAGAAGCAATATTGAATGCATGTTGAAATTGCTTATCTGCTTCATCAATAATTTTTCTGCCCTCTTCCCATTTCCCTAAAATAAGAAGTAGAACACCGCTGTCTTCTCTTTCCAGTGCTTCGATCATTGTTTTAGATGCATCAATACTTTTGTAATTGTCTTCCAATAAATCGTTGACGGAAAACCCAATAGATTTTAATTCATAAATTGACCAAGCAGCAGCGGCGGCAAGCATTACTACAAGAATGAGAAACCCGGATAGGATTTTTAATCGCAGTTTCATTTTAACCTCGTTATACAATATTCTTTTGTATAAAGAAAAACTACAAGTAAACTTAATCAAATCAGTTATTGATATAAAATTATTTTTTTGTAGTGATTTAAGTGCGGAGGAGATAAAGATCAAGAGTAAGATTAAGAGTATGAATATGAGAAAAACTCTGTAAGCTTTAAGCTTCCGAACATTGAATAAGCAAGAAGTCTAAATAGAATATAACTATTACAAAGAAACTTGTCTCAGTCATGAAGAAAAAGTTTTTCGTGCGGACCGCACCACCCGCAAATTCGATCCATAACTGCCATAACAATGTCTTCCTCCGAGTTTCTTCCGGCAATACGAAGTTCGGAACGAAACGAATCGAAGATTTGAAGAATTTCAGCTTGGTTATAATTAATAGAAGATAACTCGACTGCAAAAGATGCAAGTCTTTCTTGCGGATCGGAACTTTTTAATGCAGATTCGAAATAATAATTATAATTATTTTGTTTTTTTAATTTATCTTCACTCAAAATTTTAATCTCCTGTAATCATGCTTAATTGTCAAATTTGTAAATCATGTATAGTGTCCTTTCTTTAAATTGGATAGAATCTTTTTCGAAGATCGTCTATTACTTTTTGAGTTAATGAATGCGGATCTTCTGCATCAAAGATTAGTTCACCTGCATCATCTTCCAATTCAACTTTACAAATATATTTTCCTTCTTCTTCGGAAAATTTCGGCGGATATTTAATGGGTGCCCTGCTATCGCCATAACGCCATTCAATTTTTGCAAGCAGCTCTTCAATAAATTTAAGGATAATAATCTTTTCATCTTCCAAAAGAGGGTTAAGTAATTCTTCATTTAACCAATTACTCTTTTCCGATATGGTTCTTTCGGAAATAACTTCATTATGGTCATTAATTATAATTTCTTTTTCATATTCTGTTTGCATAGGCGGATTATCAGGTTCATAAGTAAATTCGGTTTCAATGGAAAGAATATATTTAAAGATTACTTTCCAATGTTTGGCGGGTAAGTGTTCAAATTTAAAATCGAGAAGATTGTATCCGATGTAACCGAGATGTCCGCTGCCGCCGATTTGTTCGCCCAGAGTTTCTGTTTTTTCTATATAAGACCTAATTAATTTTTCAACTTCATTTTTTGTTAACAAAGCGAAACTCCTTAATTATAATCTTTTCCAGCTGCCGGTATCTTTGCTTTTCTTATTATAAATAATACAGATGTTATAATGGTAACTATAACAAATAAGGCAGTTCGAATTAGCCAGTATTCGAAATTATTTTGTTCGACGAATATCATTACCAATGAGTATAAGGAACCAATTACAGACAAGTAAATAATCACTTTAGAAATGACATATAATATTAAGCGTATTTTATAATTCATTATTCTTCTTGAAATAATTTTATGGTATCAATTTCATCAACATAAAAAAATCGTCCCGAACCCATTACATCAACGTGTATAAATGAAAAATCCTTGTACTCAAATTTATTCAGGTCAACACTCAGCTCTTTTAACAGATCGTGTAATTCATTTTTTGAAATTTGTTTCGTCAACTTTCTTAACCTATTTCCTACTTCGGCTAATAATAACTCATCTCTCGACGGTTTATATTCTTTGGGATTTGCACCAAGGATTAAGTTTCCTTCTTCCCATTTTCCCGGATCGATGGTAGAATTTTCCATATAATACTCAAACAGTTTGATAAGCTCGGATAAATTTTTCATATCGGAATCAGGAAGTTTTTCGAAGACTTCATTTAATTCAGGCATATAATCAAGCATTGTGTCCGGAGTTTGTTTTGGCTGGTAATCCTCAAAAATATTTTCTTCGTAATCATATTGTTTTTCATTAAACGTTTCATCAACAAACAACCATTTCCCAAGTCTTTCTTCATACTTATCATAAAGAAAATTAACATAACTATTGGCAGCTGAAAACAACTCTCTTATTTTTGATTTAGTATTGATAAATACTTCGTTTCTTTTTCCGGGAAAATCATAGACTTCTTTAAGTGCTTCTTCAAAATACTTTAGAAGATCATCCTCAACA
This sequence comes from Melioribacter roseus, assembly GCA_020724265.1. Taxonomy (GTDB): domain Bacteria; phylum Bacteroidota; class Ignavibacteria; order Ignavibacteriales; family Melioribacteraceae; genus SURF-28. The sequence continues at coordinate 34,925 of DYHH01000009.1, forward strand.
GATGTATAATAAGTATCTATTGGCATATCGTCTGTTTTAATCCATCTTTTCTTTATAACACCGATATCAGGAACAAACTGCAGATATATCATTTTACCAATTGTAATCTTTCTCCACTCTGATTCCTTTGGTAAAACCGTGCCGGATTCAGCTACCTGTAAATCGGCATAATGGCGATAAAGTTTTTTTGAAATGAATTGTACATTTCCCGGGAATGTGATGTTATAATCATGTATTTCTTGATTAAAATTCTTTTCAATAACTGTTTCAAAAAGTTTATTAAAGTTTTCTATTAAAATGATATCGCTATTATTCTTTTCTCTTGGTTTTATAGTTAAATACACTACTGCATAATCTGTAACTGTGCTTAGTTCGGTAAGTGAAATCAAAATTTCATTTTCATGTTTAACGGAAAAACTTTGCAATGGGATAATGTCGTATTCAAGTAATTCTCTTCCTTCATTATTCAGAATGTTAATTTGCAGATATTCCGAAATTTCGTTTGCACTAAAAACATACTTATCATTATTCAACCAATTCATTTTTACGGCAACTTTGTTTTCAAAAAATAATTTTGCGATTAGTTCTGCTGTAATTCCAAGGAGATTAATCCATTCGTTGTATTTCATATTATCCATTTTTACCTGTTCACCTTTTTTATTAATAAGAATAACATTTCCCCTATATTCAACTTGAGCAATTCCATAATCAAATTGTTCAATTACCTGATCATACTTTGCATGTATTTTTATTTCACCGGCTTTATTTATAAAACCCCATTTACCCCCTTCCCAGCTTTTGTGTTCGCCATATATTCTTTCGGAACAACCCTCACAGTAAGCTGCCATTCCATTTATAAACGGAAGTGCCGCATCAAACTGAGGAAAGATTATAATCCTTCCTTGTAAATCGGCATAACCGATTTTTCCTTTTTCAATTATTCTGAACATTCCTTCCGAAGGGTAATCGGGACCATTATCAAACGGGAACACTTCAAACAATGCATTTTCATTTTTATCAACAGCAACAAAACCGACTCCTTCTTTATAAACGATGTCTTTAATTTTCGAAGAATCCAATTGTAAATTATGTTGGTTTATTACGGTGCTTGAAAGTTGATTGATAGAATCTTTTGCACCATTACAAAAATTCTTACCACTTGAAACCATAAGAAGAATTAAAACGACAATATACATCTGTTTTTTCATTAGCTTTATCTTAGATGAATGTTTATCATTTTTCTTCCAAATATATTTCGCATGTGTAACCTGTATACTCAGACTTAACGATTAAGTTAGATTTACAGTGGGGACAAATTAAATTGAACTTATTATTACCAGTTAAAAATTTATCATGGATTAATCTGATTGGTTCAAAACATGAGGGACAATCTTCATGCTTAAGGGCAATGTGGGATGGAATTTTAATACTCTTGTCAATTTGTTTCCAATTTTCTTCTAAAGAAGCGATATCAGCAAACTCCTGTAAATTGTCAGGTGATTGAAGAAGATTTATTACTCTTTCATTTAATTCATCTGCAGTCATTTTAGTCTGCTTGTATTATTGCTACAAAGTAAAAATATTCAAAGGGTCCATCTCCAGCAATATTATCAGATTTATTAAAATGCCTTCCAAGTACCGAGTTTGAATCTAACATGCGTAAATCTAATTCGTTTTTGTCCGGGTCATAATATATCCACGTCACCGCATCATAATCGACAATTTGTAAGCTATTCTGCCCTCCAACAAAATCAATATCAACCCAGTGACCAAACTCTGGATAATCATAAATAAGAAGTTTTAGATTGTGTCGAGATTCAAAATGAGTTAATAAATCTTCTTGCGTTACATTTTGTTGAAGTAGTTTAGCAAAGTAATGTTTGTTATTTAGAACATATTCAGTTGATCGATAGAAATTTTTGTCAATATTACTAATAAGTTTTGCTGCACGAGTACCGAATATATTAGAGTGATTAAGCGCTTCGCCTATCAAGTCCCACTCGTAGGCGTTAATAGTTACATAGGGAGAAAGTGCATCCGGAAATGTTGTCTGCATACATCTAACAAAAGCACTAATACCACAATAATTATCATTATGCATAGCACCTTTGGGTGCAGACGCTCCATATATAAAATCTTCACTCTTACTGTTCGATATAACCAGTGGAAGTTCATTCTCCATTAGATAAACTAAGTAATTGATTCCCGATTTGTAATCATAAGAATAATTATTAATTACAAAATTGTTAAAAGCAGATTTCCCATCTCCCAAATCAATTACCTCAATTCCTGATGGAAATTCGAGTACAGGAGAAAATATTTTTTTTTGATTGATTTGTGATACATTATACACTTCTTCCGGATTAATAAATTTCAATTGCATTTCAATTTCTATTTCATCGTATGCATTTCCTTTTCTTGTAATTTCAACAAAGAATAGTTTTGATGACTTTTGAAATTCAACAGCATCCACCTCAAGATTTCCTTCAAAATTCTTAATGAAGGTTATTGAATCTTGTAGAGGTATTGCGCTGTCCTTTTCATATACAGCAAAAGCTAAATTGGAATTTGATGAATGTACGAGGTATCCCGGTTCCGGTATTTCTAACCATAGTATTTTTCTTTGTTCATTAGGTTTTAAGATAACATCCGGTTTGATCAGATATGCAAAATCGTTGTGCTTAGGAGTATCCTCATTTTCAAGAAGATCGCAAGAGATGATAGATAAAGACAGAATTACTAAGGTAAAAGTGAAAAGGAAAATTATATTGATATGATTATAGGAACGTTCCCCGGAAGACATGGTAGCCTCCATTGCCTTGTAGGTTAAAATAATAAATAATACATAAAAGAAGAACTAATCCGGATAGTAGCTCTTATATTAACGTGAAACTTTAGAATGGCATTGAAAAGAATATCTAATTTTTATAAAAGTAAAATTGTTTCCGATAATCAATCTTTAATACACCTAATACAAAAGCCATCGCTTTTGTCGCTTACATAAAACGTAACATTACTTTTGTCTGCAAGCAATGCAATATTATACGCAGTTTGATTATTGTATTCATCCGAACTCCAGAAGCTGGCATTATTATTTATCAGAAAAAAATTGCCAAGATAGCGGTACCCCGAAAGAATAGCTGAAAATCCACTTGTGTTTGTTCCGGCTCCGGGTCCAGTTCCTTCTCCCAATGCTTTGAGGGCATTACCGTCGTAATTAACATTTGCTAATAGAATCATAAATTCATCAGCTGTAGGAATATGCCACCCCGGAGGACACAAACCTTGTGTCTCTCTTTCTTGAGCATATTGCATTGCTTCATCCCATTGATAAAGTCCTCCGTTAGAATCGCAATTAACTTCGTTGTTGTCATAGCAATACTTTTCAATAATACCATTGTTCGTCTGATCTTCATCACCGTTAATCATAACTCCTATATTCAAATTTTCTTTTAACCAGCATTGATCTGCAATGCGAATTGTTTGATAAGCTTTACCTCCGTATGTAATAAATGGAGGACAAATATCCGAACTATCATCTTCGACATAAACAACAACAGTTGCTTCAACAAAATCAATTCCGTCGCTTACAGTTGCGACTATTAAATACGAGCCGCTATTGATCGGGGCAATCCATTTAACAGATGAACCATTATTTCCTAATGGGAATGTTCCTTCATCTGCTTCCCATTCAATGGATAAAACATCTCCATCCGGATCGCTTGCAGTACAAATTAGTGTTGTTTCTTCGTTAATTATTATTGTTTCAGGATTAGCAGTAATGTTATGAATTATTGGTTTTCTGTTTACAGGTTCGCTAACATCATCAGTACAGCTAACATTAATTAGTGTGATAATAAGTGCAAGAATAAAAAAATAAGGTGGATAAAAAGGTGATTTCTTCATAACACACCCGAATGACCAAATAAACATTCTTCAGTAGAAAACTTTCTAAGTGAATGTAGCTATAATCTAATAATCAAACAATTCCATTATTTCTAAATCAATTCGAGCATCCTGAGTATAAACAAACCCAAAGTCATGGTTAGAAGTGATCCGAGAGTGGAAATTATAACAATGTTACCGGCAAGTTTAACATTGCCTTTCATACCTGCCGCCATAATAAAACTCGCAATAGCGGTTGGACATGCGAATACTATAAAGAGAATCCCCAAATCTTCTCCCCGTATGTTTAGGAAATAAGCAGGAATGATTACAATTAAAGGAGCAATTATATTCTTAATTACTGAAGACCCGAATGCTAATCCCGATGCATTTTTAATCGACTGAACATTCATTGAACCGCCAATACTTATTAGAGCAAGCGGCAATGCTATATCGGCTAAATAATTTCCCGTTGTTTCTATTGAGGATGGAATACCAATTTTAAAAATTGAAAACGGTATCGCTGCAATAACAGAAAGAATAAGAGGATTCAACATTATTTCTTTTGTAAGATTAACGTAATTAATCTTTGAACTTTGATTGTGAGGTAAAGTTAGCGCAACTACTCCATACAAGTTATAAATCGGCAGAGCGAATAATAAAAGAAAACTTGCCTTTGCTACTGCATCAAGCCCGAACATTCTCAAAATAATTGCAAGTCCGACAATTGCATAATTACTTCTAAACGCTCCTTGAATATAAACTCCCTCGTCTTCCGGTTTCAGTTTCATGTACTTTGCAATAATCTTAGCAACATAATAAACGGCAATTGTTCCGAGAATTATTAATAACATTAAATCAACATTGATAGTCCTCTCAAGATCGACGTCATATAATTTTAGGAAAATTAAAGCCGGAAGAGAAACTTTATATACAAAGTTGGAGGTAATTCTTACAAATTGTTCGTCAACAATTTTAATTAAACGAAGTACAATCCCAACAAATACCAGAAGGAACACAGGAAGTACAACATTGATAATAAATAACAAATCTTGAAATAAGTCTTGATTCATCTGCATAACTTGTTAAGTGTTATGCAAAACTACGAATTTTATTATTTATTAAGTTGATTAGACTTTTCTCATTCTAAATTACTATGAAATATTCTCTAATTACCGCTTATAATTTGACTCCTTAAATTCGGTTCATCAAGAACGAGTCTAAACCCGACTACTTTACCGGGACCAGTTTTCATGTGTTTAACTGCTAATGAACCTCGCCAAAAAACGGAACATTCTTTTTTAGATAAAAGATATGAACCCCCTCTAATAACTTTATGCTCGCCATCAGCCGCATAAATATCTTCACATATTTCCGCAACATTTCCTGCCATATCATAAATTGGCAAATATTTTTGTGCTTGGTAACTTCCTACAGTTTCATATTTATAACGATTTTTGTCATCGACACATTCATTACTACCAGTTTCGTCTCTTCCAAAACAAGCCTCATCACACAAGATATCATTTCTTCCGTTTGGGTAATCAAAATATTTACCTTCTCCCCTTGCTGCATATTCCCACTCGGCTTCTCTTGGTAATCGAAATTTTCGCCCCGTTAGTTTATTTAACTCCTTAATAAAAACATGTATTTCATCCCATGTCATATTTGTGATAGGATAATTGTCTCGAAAATAATTCTTGCTCCAATCCGGCAGTACATCCATCCAGTTTGAATGTGTTACTTCATACATACCAATCCAAAATGTTTTCAAAGTTTTTTCATGTCTTCCAAACCTAAACGGGTCAGATCCGGGACAGTCGCCCTGTGTAAATATTCCTTTCGTAACCTCGACAAATTTCATCCCTGTAATTGGTTCAGTATAAACATAGGATGAAAACTGTTCGGTCTCTGATGTTACCGGATCAATATATGTATACGGTATAAGTTCTATCTTTTCTTCGGGCTTGTTGAAAAGGACGAAATATGCTACGAAAATTGCAATCACTGCAATACCAGAAATACTAATTAAAATCTTTTTGTAATTATTTTTTATTTCATTTGAACTTTCTTTTAGTAATTCATCTTTTTCTTCAGCTTCGGATATTATTTTTTCTTCAGTCACAATTTGCTTTTTGCTACTATCCAACACACTACTAACTGTTAAAGATTCACCGCACTCTTTACAAAATTCCTTATCGCTTGGGTATTCAATTTGGCAATTTTTACAAATCTTTTTTGGTGATACTTCCTCTAGTTTTGCACCGCATTCTTTACAAAACTGCTTATCCTCTTGATATTCAATTCCACATATTTTGCATAGTTTCATCATCTCACCTTTTTATTTCTTGATGATTGATAGAACACAATCACGGCAGCTATAACAATAAGTATAATTATGAATGATGGGCGTAAATAAAAAATGAACCTTGCAGCTAAAATGATTACCAATGCAATAATGATCGTTAAGTTTACACGGCGTTTCTTTTGGGGAAGATTATTCTTTAAGCTATTTTGATTAGTCTCTTCAACCGGCGATTTGGGGGGAATTACTGTTTTTGTGTCAAATTTCTCTTCGGTTAGAGGAATTAATTCTTTACCGCATTCAATACAATAGTTTTTACTATCATCAAATTTGAGATTGCAGCTTGTGCAGGTCTTCATTGATGCCCTCTGCTAATGTTTGTTAAATAAGATTTTCCCTCCTAAAAACTTCATTAATATCGACAATAAAAGAATTGCTCCTCATAAAAATAATGATTAATTTGAAAATAGTATATTGAGGTCTGGAAATATCTCTAATGTTTCTAAGAGCCGTCATAAAACCAAAACTGTTATTTCTCCTCTTTTTAGTTTTTACAATCATTTTAGTATTACTAACAATTTTTCCTCTAAGTACGTTTATAAAAATTTTCAGCATAGCCAGTAGTTTTGCTTCTTTTGTAATGATTTATTTTATTATTAAGACTTATCGCAAAGAAAGAGAATATAAAAAGAAGAGTTATCTCATCACCTTATACACATGTTTGTTTACACTTGCTGCTTATGCATTTTACTATAATGAAAATTACAGAATCTATTTTATTATCGCCTTAATCTCATTTTTTATTGGTGTATTATTTGGTGCTCAGTGGAGTAAATCAACCAAATTATATTTGAAGAGTAATCGTGTATTCGGACAAAATTCGGGCTTGTGGTTAATTTTTTGGGTTCTGTCGTTTGGGATAACACAAACCTTAAGCCAACTTGCCAAAAGTGAAAGTTTTTATTTGACTATAATATTAATAGCATTTTCCTCAGGCAACTCGATAGGCTTTTCTTCAGGCATCATAAAAGATATCAAAGAAGTGCTTGCAACAGGTAAACTTGAGCGCAAAGTAATTGTAAATACAAAAAATTTATTCTGTCCTTACTGTAAATCACCTCTTGGTTATACGGACAAACACTGCAGCCACTGCGGGAAACCAATTAGTTGATATATAAATGAAACGCTTCCTATTTTCTTTATGGATAATTTGCTTTAGTTGTATCTCGGCATTTGCGCAAGTAGACGTTGACGATATTAATAAAAAGTTGTCAAGAATCGACTTCTTTGGTGATCTGCCATCTGGATGGAAATATAAGTACGACCCGGATAATTTTAGTCTATACATGGGTACTTATCAATATACTGTCCAAGACCCGCAGGGAAATAAATACAAAATATATATTAGCCCAAAACTTGAAAATGTTTTTAATATACCGGAGCTAAGTGAAGCTGCAATTGGTACAGTTGAAGGCCCTACTGGTAATTATAGTCCATACCAAAGTTCCACATCAACAGGGGTTATTGCGAAATATATTCATTTTGCACATCGATTCTTTAATAATACCGGAGTTAAAATTGATATAAATGTTGATGTTTCTAAAAATTCTTATGATGTGTCTGCTAATATTAAATATCTTGCAAGACATATTGACGATAAACTTCTATATCTGATACAAGCCGAGAATATAGAACATTCTATGTATGAATTAATTGCGCCGTTACTTGCCGGTATGATAGCGTTGGCTGGTTTAGGAGGAATTGGTGCATCAATGGGTGCATTTGCAAACATTGGTGGATTACTGAACTTAGTTTCCCCACATACAAAAACCGATTCGCTCAAAAGTAAGTCCCAAGAAAGTCTAAAAGATTTTAAATCAAGTGAGATTGATTCAATTAAGAATCTTGCTGATAAATGTTATTCAAAAGGAGCGGGCATTGTTGAATCAAGCAAAGCTTTTATAAATGGATTGCACACTGAGTTGACAAAAATTAATAAAGATATTTCAAGAGTTGATGATGAGATAAGTCAAATAAATGCTAACAATCCGGATGTAATTCTTAATCCAAGTTATTGGGAATTGTATGATAGTTGTAATAAAACAAGTATTAATTGTTCTATCCATTGGCAGGAAATGAATCGTAAGTATTCTTCTTTCTGGCATGATGGTTATGAAGGAGATGACAGAGAAAAAGAATTATCTTTTTTAGATAGTCCTAATGCAGTTATAAAAGGAATGGAAAAGACAATCGACTATAAAAATTCTTTGATTAATTCTTTGAAAGAAAAATTAAGTAATACAGAAAGCCTTTTGCAGATAGAAGAAATAAATTCAGAGATAAAAAAATATAATGATGAAATTAACAATATCCTCGATGCAAAAATGAGTTACGAGAGTGATCTTAACAAACTTAAAGAGAAAACCTCTTTAAAGAACAATTTGCAGCAGCAACTTGACTCAATCATTAAAAAGAAAAAATCTGCCGAACAAGATATTCAGGAAATAAAAAACAATGCGGGATATTCTGAACTTCTTTCAAAACAAAAAGAAATAGAGAAACAGATTAATTCCATAAACAAATCCAAAGCCCAAAGTGAAGCGGATTGGCTCCATGAAGTAAAACAAGATTATGAGAATAGACTTGCAAAACTAAATGACTTCATTAAAAATAATTCACCTCAGAGCAAGAATTACGAGTCCGATTTAGCTGACTTAATAATCGATCTGCAAAAAGCACAAAAAAGAATTTGTCAAGCAGTCGATTATCAGGGAGTTGCAAATGATGAAACTCTGAAAGAAATAAAGTATAACCCGCCTTACGAATCATATGAAGATGATGTACAAGATTTAACATTTGCCCGGGAAAATCTTCATAAGTTCGAAAAGGATTTGAAGTCATACCAAACAGTATATAAGCCGGGAGACCCGGGATATAGTAAAGAAATTATTGATAATATGAAAAAGGATATTGAAAATTGGAAAAAAAGAGCTAATGAAGTTGCTAACACAATAAAAAATAATAATGGGAAAATACCTAAAGATGATTATGTAGATAGCGGACTAAGTCCATACGGCGGCGTTGGTAAAGAGGTTGCCTCAGAGATGAAGAACTTAAATGATTTTCGTGCATATCAAGATGATTTATCCCGAAAAGTTGAAAACTTCCTAAATAGCCATCCCGAATACGGCAGACTTAGAGATAACTTATATGATGAAAACGGATATGTAAATAAAGACCTTGCAAATAAAATGATGGAACATCATAAGAGGAATATGAATAATGTTAGTAATCTTGATGTTATAAATTCAGATGCATATTACTTATCACTGTTCGCTCACAACACATCAAAAGAATTATTTACAGGATTGAAATCAGACGGAACAACTTCATATTTAGCTGCCGGGTTCAAGACACTTGTAAATATCTCAACAGGCGGTACTTCTGAAATACTTTTGGAAACTGCAAATGCATTTTATCAAATGAGTGATTCGGCAATGCAAGGAAAAACAACATGGCAATCATTCTCCGGTGCAGTTTCTAATCTTTTATTTGACGAAATGACTTCTAACCTATTACAGAAACCAACATTGATGTTAGGTGAGGCAATACAAAAGACATTTCCCAAAACAACTAACACAATTATGAATTTTCTTCAAAAGGATGTGAAGGATGTTCTGGGAGGAAATAATATAAAACCTTCACCGGTAAGTTCAAATGCATTAGCAACGAAAAATGCAATGAAGAATGCTTTAAAATCGGGGAATGAAGATGATCTGCTTAACCTATATAAAAACAACGGAATGAAAAATTTAGCAGAGCTTGAAGCAAACGGTCATATAACAATTGAAGAAGCAAAAAAATTGAACGATTTTATAACGAAACAAGCAAACGAAAGTATTAACAAAGGGACAATATCAACTATTGATGATTTCCAAAGAAGCAATAACATAAAAATCAAAGAAGTACTTGTAGGTGACAGCGGTTCAAGTGCAAAGGGAGGCGGAATAAGATCAGTTAATACCGACGCCGATAGGACAACTCTTGTTGTTTTTGATAAAGACTCACTTGATAAATATGCTTACAGAAATAATATTTCGGTTGAGGAAGCGTATGAAAATCTATCTCATAAATTTGCTTCCTCTCACGATAGCCATGTCTCTGATCACCTTGCTAAAAAAGGATTAACAAATAATGATATTGACTTCGGAACTTATGACAGAATAATGAAAGGTCATGCAGGAGGACCCGCAGATACATATCCTACCGGATTCACAGCTGCGCGTCAGAGTATAAGCGGAACAACAACCGTATATACGACGGATGAATTAGGAAATTTAAAATCAACATATAAAACTTCAGGCGATGCTCTGGTTGATCAAAATATTCTGATGAAGACAGACTATGGAACAAAAGGAGTCTTGGAAGATCCACTCAAAATATCATCCGATGAATTAAAACCATTATTTGAACAACAAAAAATTGCAATCAATAAATACACTGATCCAAAATCTGTTGCAAAAGGATTAAACCGCGCAAATTATTGTACGGGCAGAACAGGTGATATATTCCCAGATCCAAAACTTATGAGCGTTGCAACTGAAATTGCAAAGAATCCACAAAAGATAAATGAGATTTTACAAAGCAATGGTTACAGCATTAAATCATTTGTCAATCAATCAAAAAATATTATGCAAAACTTTTCGCCTAATTTTGGCTGATAGGAAAATAAAATGGAATCAACTAACAATTCACTAATTTTAAGCGAGTATGAATTACACTTTATAATTCAACATTATAATTTCCGGATTAACAAGCTCGCACAACTGCCAACTTCAGTAATTAGGCTTAGAGATGACCAGAGAGAACTAAAAGCAAGTGAACGTTTAAACAAATTATCAAATACCGATAAAGCTTTTTTACAAAAAGCAGTTTATAATATTACATCCCCAGTTAAAATTCTTAGAGCTCATTTTTGTGTTGGTGACACTTCAATTACGCGTTCCTTATTTTCAATTGGTATTGATAATCAGATAATTAGAACAACAAAAATCGGTGATAATCGAAATTTGGATTTATTAGACGAAACGATTTTTTTAACAACTTTCAAAAAGTATCTTGGAAATTCAAAAATTACAAAGCTCCCGATAAGTATTGAATTATCTACTCAAACAATTTTAGTATTACTTGCAATAACAGATCAAATAAAACACATAAGGTTATTTGCTACTTTGTCGAAAACTCCGTCTATTGAAATTTTTGATCCGGCATCAATACAAGAAAGATTAAATGAAGCCGAGAAGGAGGATTTTAATTGGTTAATTCTCTTTCTTGAAAAAGTATTTCCATTAAGAATTGCAAATTCCTTTGGAGAAAAAGATATCATAACATCATTCCTTGAATTGGAAACAAAAGGTTTTATCGAGAAAGATTTTGATAATTATTATTCCTTAACAGCAAATGGACAAATAATAGTTGAAGCCTTGCTTGAAAATATTTCTAAAATAGCTGTTGGAATTTCTGAGAATATACAGGATGATACCATTGGGCATGAAGTCGTATTAATTATCAGAAGTATAAATCATTTACTGATGTTTGATATATCTGGTAAAGATGGCGTATTTGCATATATCTCTTTTGATGATTTGGATCTAATATTAAAGAGAATGCTGACAAAGACTGAAAACAATAAAGTACAACCAGCTAAAAAACCAATTAGAAATTTATGTCCTTCGTGTAATAAACCAATTGAGCATGGACAAAAATTTTGTGATTCTTGCGGATATAAATTAGCAAATGCACAAAATTTAATATGCCCCTCATGCAAAAATCCATTAGTAATTGGAAGTAAGTTTTGCGATAAATGCGGAGCAAAATTGATCAGTTAATAAAAGTATAAGACCCTCGATTAGTTTCACCATTCATAATTTTCAAATTATTCCTCGAATATCTTTTTATATATTTTTTTATCTTGTTCAAACAAATAATTGAAAGCGGTTAATGAAAAATCTAAAATTACTCTCCTGGAACGTAAACGGTATAAGAGCAGTTGCCAAAAAAGGTTTTCTTGAATGGTTTAAAAGCGAAAACCCCGATATACTTTGTCTTCAGGAAACAAAAGCATTTGAAGAACAACATTGATAATAAAAAACAAATCTTGAAATAAGTCTTGATTCATCTGCATAGCTTGTTAAGTGTTATGCAAAACTACGAATTTGATTTTTATCAATGGGGATTAGAAAAAGCCCAACCCCGATTATTTGGGGTTGGGAACCAAGTCTAAATAATTATTTAAACGTAATTACACGCGGTTCAAAATCACCATAAACAACATTAATTAAAATTTCGTTTTCTGGAATAACAACCAGAAATTTTTCGACTAATTTTTCTTCCGGTTTTATTACTTCTGTATAAACAACTTTCGATTGCAGCGGAAAATATCCCTCCTTACCTTTTTCACCGGTTAAGTCTTCGGGATAAAAAACATAAGCTTCCATGTTTTCTTTCTTTTGGTTTTGGAAATAAAGTTCAGAGAAATTTATTTCTGCATCAGAAGAACCAGGATTATAAAACTCCATTTCAATTAAGGCAAAATTAAAACCTGCCTCCGGTTCAATATCATAGAGCAAATTAGTTGTTTTAGCTTTTCCAATATTCCCGCGTGCATCAGTTTCAAAACCGACAACTCTGATATCCAAAAAAGATTGTGAAGATTTCGTGAGTTCATATTTAACTGTTGTAAAATTGATACTGCTACATGATGTAAAAACCAACATCATAAAAATCAAATACAACTTTAATAGTGATTTTTCCATAACCACTTCTTTTTAAAAGTTATTTACGTTGTTTTAAAATATTTCAATTAGATAATGCCGGTTTCATTTTTGAAATCACATTAAGCTTGACATCTAATGAGCTTCTTAAATTAATTTTTCCTCTGAGTTCAGTACTCAAGTTTTTTAATACTCTTTATGAAATCGATAGCATTTGGTATTTCGTTTTGTCCCCAGAAAGCAGTATCATTTTTAAATTTTGCCTTGTACGGTATAATTAGTTTATGCATACAGCAATCTTCACATGCTAATCTATTTCGGTAAAGAAAAGTCGTGTCCATCTTATAAACTGATGTATTGCAATAATCGCATAAGAAGTTATCGGAGCTTTGTTTTTCCCACCATTCTTTTGATCTATATTTCCAATAGAAATATAGTGCCAGTGCAAACCTTGTGGTTCTATTTGAACTTTTTTGTGCTAAGGTCAATAATGTATTTCCATCACTGTCGATTTTTTCTAATGGTTCTTTTTTGCCCAAAAAGTGAAACATTATTTCTATCAGCTCCCATTTAAAAGATAAAATTAGTGGAGATACGATACCTAAATGTTTTATTCTAGTCATAACATATTCTAGATAAGATTGATTATATTCCGGCCGGTTATAGTATTTTAAATAAATATGATAAACTTTCACTAGCTCTCTATAGTCTGCCCCTGCTTTAATAAGCCTTTCTGCTATATCAATACTTCCGCTTTCCATTGTAAAGAATAATGGAGTACGATTCTCATCATCCATTACATCTACTTCAGCTCCCTTTTCGAGTAAAAGATTTACTGCTTCTAGTTTTCCTATTTTAACTGCTCGGTGGAGCGGCGTTTGTCCGAATTGTGTTTTTGCGTGAATATCAGCACCCGCTTCAATTAATATCCTCAATATTTCGAAATTATAGTTGGCGGAATACTCCAGGGCTACGTGCAAAGGTGAATAAGAACCTATGTTTAAATTTACATCAGCTCCGCTTGCTAATAGCAACCTTACCAAGTCTATATCAAAATTTTTTACAGCTGTTATTAACGGAGTGGTTTCCTGACCAAGAAGAGTTTCATATTGAATATTGAGATTGCATCCGATAGAAATTAGTAACTTAAATAAATCTTTTGATCTTATATCTAAGTAATTTCCTGGTACGATTGTATAAATATCTTGATCTATCTGTTTGGATAAGCTCTCTCGACGTAAGTCCGCATAGCCGAATAAATTAGTAGTCTTCTCACTTTTAGGGTAGTTCTTTTTCAGTTCCTCAATGTTTCTATATTTTGGGAAAAAAAGATCTTTAAGGTGCGGATTCTTTTTTAGGATTATTTCGATTGCTTTTAAATTTTTCTCAAAACAGTGAATTAGTAATTTTTCCTCTACAGATTTGAAAAATCCCATTACTTCCTCTCTTAATAATTTTTACACTGTTATTTAGTTTCAATTTTATTATGGAACCCGCATTTGCAGGTTAAGTTCATAAACGGCTTTACATTTACTTTTTTGATTTTTAGTTCCCTGCCGCAGTTTTTACAATATCCGACAATTATTTTTTCCAGAGGTAGAATTTGGGGAGGAGAGATTCGGTCAATTGATTTCTTAAGCAAAGAAGCGAAATGAAATGCATCCTCTCCGAACATTGCTCCAACTTGAAACTCTTCGTTTAATTCAATTTCCCGATCTCGTCCGACTAAAAAGGTTTTTCCATTTTTCTTGACAGTTTGCAGAAAAGTAAGCAGATGTGGATGGAAAAATTGATATATAAATTTATTCATTTCGTCGTATAGATCTTCCATTGGTTTAAGAGACGGGTTGCCAATTTTTTCAAGCGCATCCAATGCCATCAAATATTCTTTTTCTTCAACAAGTAAGTTTGTCCGTTTGTAAAATTTATTTCTAAGGAAATCAATGAGATACGGAACAGCAATATCACTTTTCAATTCTGACAGCCTTTTTTATGCTCTATCTCTTTCATTACAGGCAGACTCATAAGGATCATAAGGTTTATCACGCATATAAAGCTGATAGGATAATTTTATATTATATTTTTCTTCCCAATCCATCTGCTTTTCAATTTGCTTGTTTCTGTCTTTATAATATTTATCAAGTTCTGTCTGCGTTTCTTCATCACTTGAAACTTTGGGATCTAATTTTTTAACTAAAACATCAACTGTTTCATAAGTGCTTCTTGGATAAATTATTCCTTCTATCAAGCTGCGCTTGTTTTCCGGTAATTCGGAATTCAATAATTTCTGCCCAATAATTCTCGCTGTTTCGTAATTTTTATCTCTATCGATTAGTTGATATAAAAAATTTGTTATTGCATCAATTGCCGATTTATCATTTAATCTTATCAGAGCCGAGAGAGCATCATTACCGCATTCATTTTCAGAGGTATCGGAAGAATTGATATAATCAAGCAAGCCGGCAAGCGAACTTATATTCCGTTGTTCTTCTAATTTTTTAGTGTTTGGTAAAAATATTTTTTTAATTAAGCTCATCAAGAAATTCCTCGCAAGATAGTCCAACGGTGCCGGTTCCGGATGAAATTTGATAAGTTCTTCTGCAATATTTCTGCAGCACCCGAATAAATTTTCTTCATTATCATTATTTAGAATTACCTATGTATCTATTTTATTCGCTTTGTTTTTTCGACATATCTTATTATTGGTTTAAGTAATACTCTTGTTGAAAATTTCCGCCTTTCCGATTTATTTATCCATCCGGCAAAAGAAGGGGAAATTTTATAATAGCATTTAATGAACAATCTGCCGATGAAGTATTTTTGAAGAACATTATCACGGAAACTGCGTAAAGTATTTACCTCGATTGCATTTGCAGAAAATGCTGCGGTAGCGATAAAGCATCCGGCATTCGTCTGCTGCCCCACAAATGTTGTAGATGAGGATTTGAAGTATTCCCCTGTCGGTAACAAATAACGAAATTCTAGTTTAATATTCTGCGCTAAGGAACTCGAAAGCAAGTACAAAAAAGTTTCTTCAAAACTCTCACCGGGACATAAAAGCCATTCCATAAAAGAGTTTTGTGATGCTAATCCTCCAAATATTCTTGTAGTAAGATTTCCATTCTCATCATTTTGATTTGAAAAAAATGATGTTATAGACCCGCTTTTCACAACAGAATTACCGGCACCGTAAAAATCGGCATCAATTTTTTTCCCCGATTCGTCAACAAGTGCAAAATTTGAAGTTGATATTCTTACCCATCTGTTCGAGTTATTAACGAACTTCACTTTTGATGTTAGGAATATATATCCGGATGAAGAAGTTAACTCCATATCGGTATCATCTTTTTTGAATAGATAGCGGGATGTGGTTGATAACGGTTCAAAGGTTATTTGTAAAGAATGACTCTCAACAGGATGATCAAAATTCTCGAGTTCAAGTTGTAGGTATTCCTTGTTGTCGTCCACTTCAAAAATAAATGTATCTTCATACTTTTGATTTGGCCAAATATGCCATTCAACGAATGACAGATATTCGCTGAGAACACCCTCAAATTGACATATCTTTTTATTATTCTCACCGTTAATTGTGTTTTTTATGAGATGTGTTGTTCCGCCCTCAATTACTGAGTTTCCGGAACCGCAAAATTTGGGATAAGCCAATTGGTTTGAATTATCTTTAATGTTCAACTGATTTGAAGAAAAAGTTACATGTTGAGGTGTGGGATTATCAATAGTTACTTTTGCCACAAATAACTTTTTAAATGCAGATGCCGTAAAAATTTTTACTGAGGAATTATACTTGTATTGATATGTCTTTGTAGTTTTAAAGGAGTTTACAATGAACTGAAGACCCTTTCCGGAAACTCCCGGAATTTCTTCTAACGCTTTTGAATTGAGGCTCTCATTTGCTTTAAAATGTTGTTGAGATGTTTTCAAATCATCATTCTTATTGTTCGCAAAATCGGCAGACACATCAACAGATTCAATCCCAGCTTTAAGATATTCAGTGTTTTGTGAATTATCTTGAAGAACATTCGATTTTTCTTTTTGGATTTCTGCTCTTATGGGAACCCTGCTGTTTAATTTAAAGTTTGTGAAAAAGCCATCCAGCGTTGTCTCGCCCCTATAATTTGAGTCCCAAGTGGAATAAAGATATAATTCTTTATCAAAAATATTTTTGTATGCCCAATCAGTGAATTCATAATCTGTTATCCCAGGGGACAATTTATATACTATTCCTAACACAGCACTTCCGCATAAATCGTCATATCCGGAAATAAATTCTTTTATAAGCTTGCTGTATTTATTATTGCTAGGGTCTTCATAAATAAATTTCATTCTGATTTCGAGTAAATGCTGGGCATTTTCTATTGTAATTTTTCGCATATCCCACAAAGAAGGTTTTGTTTCACGGTAGACAACATATTCTTGATCATAATCTGCTTCCTCCAATTCTTCGTCTTCAGGTTCTTCAATTGCACCTAAAGATCTCAAGTATGCAATTGTTCCTAAATTAGCTTTGTAAGTCGGTTGCTTTATCCAGTCTAATAAAGTTTTGTCACTGACCTTAACATTGAAATCAGCCCCGTAATTGACTAATGCTCTGGTGATATCCAGTCTTGCATCTCCCATACAAGCTGACATAATAATCATCGGTTCACCACTCGGTGTTGTATCATTGGCATTTAATGCGCCAGTTGCAAGAAGCATTTCCAATTGGGAAGTATTGCCCCTTGAGATCATCGAATAAATTTGTTCTTTGTCCATGCTAATGTCCCTTAGTTAACTTTTATATTTAATAAGCATATAATCATAATGACACATTTATATAATTAGAGAATGAGCATTCTTTTATAATTCTACAAATCCAATATTAGACTGCTTTGAAACATAAAACCAAACTCCATATCAAACTTTTAGCGTCAATTACCTCAATTAAATAGCTCCGGTTTTATTCTTTTGCAACAAGTACAAATCGCTTAGCTCCTACCAAGCCTTTTTCATAAGTATTCCATGTTATATATACTTTCGGTTTTTTATCTCCGGCGTCGTTATATGCTCCGTCTCCCATCAATCTTAAACCTTCTTTGGGAATTTCTAAAATGAGCAAAAGTGAATCCATGTTAGTGAACAATTCCATCCCCCAGCATGCAAAATCTTCTTTGGTCAAACCATCTAGTGTTGTGATTGGGTCGTCGGCAGGCATAAACAGGTAAACATTTTTGTCCCAAGTATTAACATATTCAACCGCTTCTTTTGTTGTTTTTACTTCAGGCATCGAGTTGTCGGATTCCTGAGCACATGTCGAAAAAAAGCACACTACTACAAGCAAAAGCAAAAACCTTAATGCTTTCATAACGGCTCCTTGATTAAACTAATTAATGTTGAGAATCCTGCTTCGGGAGAGAATGTTCTTTATGTGGCAAGAAAATTTTCCGTTGAGTAATCTATATTCTTACTCTCTCGGAGTAGTGAAAATTTACGACACTATTATCCGAACATTTTTTTATATTGTCAATATCCCACAAAAAGATATACCAAACTTTACGAGTTGAATTTTATTGTTAATAAAGATTTTTGATAATTTTCATGTGTTGAATATAAAACCCGCTAAGTGAGGATATTTTATTATTTTGTAATAAAAGGGAAAAAATGAAATCATATAAATTACTCTCCTGGAACGTAAACGGTATAAGAGCAGTTGCCAAAAAAGGTTTTCTTGAATGGTTTAAAAGCGAAAACCCCGATATACTTTGTCTTCAGGAAACAAAAGCTTGGCAAGAGCAACTTGATGAATCATTAACAAACGTAAATGGCTATCATGCTTACTTTTCGCAAGCATATAAGAAAGGTTATAGCGGAGTCGTTACTTATACTAAAGAAGAACCTATTAATGTTTATAAAGGATTCGGCATTGAAGAATTTGACAGCGAAGGAAGAATTGTAATTACCGAGTTTAAGAAGTTTACTTTATTCAATATCTATTTCCCTAATGGAAAACAGAGCAAAGAAAGATTACAATATAAATTGAATTTTTATGAAGCTTTTCAGAATTATGTAGTCGATCTTCTTAAGCAAGGAAAGAAAATTATTGTCTGCGGAGATGTTAACACCGCACACAAAGAAATTGATTTAGCAAGACCTAAAGCAAACGAAACTGTATCCGGATTTCTACCCGAAGAAAGATCTTGGATGGATAGATTTTTCGATGCCGGTTTTATTGATACACTAAGAATTTTTAACGACAAACCGGAAGTTTATACCTGGTGGGATGTTATTACTCGTTCCCGCGAACGAAATGTCGGCTGGAGAATTGATTACTTTATTATAAGTGAAAACTTAAAAAAGAATATCACCGATGCATTCACAATGCCGGATGTAATGGGTTCTGATCATTGTCCGGTGGGTATAAATATAGAAATATAATCTTTACGTCCTCAACCGGTTTGTTCAAAATCCCACAATAAGAGTAAACAAACTAATAATAATCTATGTTAAAGTAGATTCGGATTTTGATTTAATATCATTTATCATTCCGCCGAAAACTAATTTATGAACAAAATAAATTGAGTACCAGTAAATAACCCCGAATAATCCTTTTGGTTCAAAAAATGCTATTTGTGTTAAGATTGATTTACCCGGGTCAATTTGCCTTAACGAAAATTGCAGCCAAGCTCTACCCGGCAGTTTCATTTCTGCTCTTAACCTAATTAATTTATTTGTTTCAACAGCTTCAACACGCCAAAAATCCAGCGGATCTCCGATCATTAATTTATCAGCATCTCTCCTTCCACGCCGCATCCCGACTCCACCGAATATTCTGTCTAAAATTCCGCGAGCTTGCCAAAGCCAATTCGCATACCAACCATTTTTACCACCTAGTTTTGATACAATTTCAAATACTCTATGAGTCGATGCATTAATTATTCTCTCTCGTTTTTCTATAATCATTCCTTCACTATGCAGCAAATCGAGATTTATAACATTACTGGTATTTATACTTGAAATAGAGCCTGACCAAATTGTTTCGACATTTCCTTTTTTCTGTCTTTGTAAAGCAAAATTGACGGCATCCTCATAACCAATTGGTTCGAAAGCGAAAATTCTTCTTGCTCTATCATCAGTGCAAACCGACTCGTTTTTTAGTCCTTCGATAATCGGTCTCGCTATATTGCTAGGAATCGGTGTAACTAAATCTACCCAATAGGATGATAGTCTAGGTGTAAGAAAAGGTACGTTAATCATGTGCCTTTTTAATCCGCGGATTTTTGCATATGTCAGCATCAAATCTGCATATGTTAGAATATCCGGACTCCCGATTTCAAGAATCATGTTTTCGGTTTCCGGTTTTTCAATCGTATCAATTAAATAACGAAGAACATCTCTAATTGCAATCGGTTGAGTTTTTGTACTTACCCATTTAGGGCAAATCATAATTGGTACTCTTTCGGTTAAGTATCTCACCATTTCAAAAGATAGACTACCGGAACCTACAATCATACCGGCACGAAATTCAGTTACTGAAATCCCAGAGCTTTTTAATTTTTCACCTGTGGTTTGTCTGCTTCTCAAATGTGGTGAAAGTTTTTCTTTGTTCGAACCAAGACCACCTAAATAAATTATTCTCTTCACTCCGGCAGCTTTGGCTTTTAAAGAAAAATTCTCTGCAGCCTTTTCATCCATCTTTTCAAAATCATGTTCACCGGCGGACATAGAATGAATTAAATAGTAAGCAATGTCAACATTTTTAAGAGTTTCGTCTATCGAATCAAATTTGTGAATATCACCTTCGACAATTTTGGCTTTAGGCCATCTTCCGGAAACTCTGCTTTTATCTCTTACTAAACAAGTTACGTTATATCCCTTTTCAATAAGCCTTGGGATCAACCTTCCACCTATATAACCTGTCGCACCGGTGACTAAAATGTTTTTCATCGTTTTCTCTATTTAAATAACTGTAACAATAAAGTTCTCTTTAAAGTTTATAATCTGCTAAACTTTGTATTCATTTGTAAGTAAGTAAATAAACTTAACACGTTTTTTTACGATAATTTATATATGAAAATTATGTTTAAAGTGAATATACTGCATTTTCTCAGTGTAACTTTTCTTTTTATTTGGAGCTGCGAACCACTCAATAGACCTCTCGATGTAACAATTGCCGAAAGGAACCATGATCTTATCACGAATATTTTTTTGGATTCAGTTCATTCACATAATATTCCCGGAGCTATATTGTTTGTTAAATTCAAGGATGGGTCTCATTTTAAAGAAGCAATAGGTTATTCTAATATCAGTGACTCATCCAAAATGGAAACCAACAACCAATTCCGTATAGGCAGCGTAACTAAAACAATGATTGGAACCGGTATATTACTTCTGGTTCAAAAGGATATAATACAATTAGACAATACAATAGAAGAATTACTGCCCGGGCTTTTAAGTTATGGAAATATTATTACGCTTGAAATGTTATTGAATCATAGCTCGGCTATTCCAGATTACACATCTTATGACAGTTTCCTCGATATTTATTCTACCGACCCTACATATGAATGGACACCGGATATGATTTGCAACCTTTTTAAAGATGAAGAATTAATAGATACTCCGGGCAAAAAAAGTTATTACAGTAATTCAAATTATTATTTACTTGGATTAATAATTGAAAGATATTCAAATAAATCACTTTCAAACTTTCTTCATTATGAAATTTTTCTTCCCTTAGGAATGTATAATACATATCTACCAACCATGAACAATCTGCAAGGAAATTATTCTCACGGATATTTGGACTTAAACCAAGACGGTAATTTTTCGGTAGATGAAGATTTTACTTCGCAAAATCCTTATTCAATTTGGGCAGCAGGCGGTGTTGTGTCAACTGTGGATGATTTGCTAATATGGATAGATGAACTTATAGCCGGATCATTGTTAAATGAGGAAATTCAAAATAGAAGATTGGAAATAAAAGTGCCGGTTAACGGTGCACCGGAGGGTGTTTATTATGGATTAGGTATTTCCGATATATTCGGAGCGGTTGGTCATACAGGTGCTGTAGCAGGATATTCAACTATTTTATTCAATTATAAAAACACTACTTTTATTGCATTTGGTAATGGATACGAGACTGTAAATAATGACGGCTTGATTGCCGAAGTTTTATTCGAAAAACTAAAAACTGCATTGTTCAATTAATTTTTGATAGGTGAACTCTCATTTACAAATAAAAAGCCGCTACAAGAAATTTCTCGTAAGCGGCTTCAAATAGAATACTATTAAGATTACTTCAGCATCATAACTTTCATAGATGATAGAATTTTATCCGTTTCCAACCTTATTATGTAAATACCGCTGCTTAATCTATTTCCAAAGTCATTTGTTCCATCCCAAATTGATCGGTACTTTCCTGCCTCTTTTATTTCGCTTACAAGAGTTTTTATTTTTCGTCCTAATACATCGTAAACGATTAATTTCAGTAACGTTTGTGTAGGAACATCATATTCAATTGTAGTGGATGGATTAAATGGATTAGGATAATTTTGGTATAAAGAAAATACTTTTGGGATTTCATCATCCGGATACTTAACATCAGTTGCACCTTGAGTTGTAGTTACACGGACACCGTCAACCCCGACATAATCGCCGTCATTACCCAAATATCTCCAAGCAAGTTTAACGGATTGATTGTTATATGCTGATAAATCTATCGATCTGTTTCTCCAACCCCAGGGCTGACCGTCATTTTCAGCAGTCCACAATTGTGTATAATTAACTCCATCGGTTGAAATAAGTAAACTAATCGTGGCTGCCGACAGCCAATCCGTGCTATATCCCGCATAAAATTCTACTGAGCTGTTCGTGCCCAGAGAAAGCGATGGAGTAATTAACCATTCATTCTGGTTTTCGGCAACCCATGGACATAATGCAGATGCTGTACTTGCCGGATCAATCGTATTAAAATTATGATTTGTTACATTACCCTGCAGCCATGTATTGTTTGTATTAGTGATTGTTCTTTGCCACCCCGACGGCGGAAATTGCCCGTCAAATCCTTCTTGCAAAAGTGTTACTTGAGTTCCACCACCTCCTCCGCCTGTTGTATTTTGAACAGATGCAAGTGCATCAATCTTACCGTAACCGTATGTGTTATTAGAACTACTCCCGGTGTAACTATCTCTTCTTGCTGTTGATGTTAAGGTAGAAAACACTTGGTTATAATCAAGAGTGCTATTCCGCTGAAGCATTAATGCAACAACACCGGTGACATGTGGAGTCGCCATACTTGTTCCCTGCATTTTCTGATGTTTGCCGCCAAGGATAATGTTGCTGCGCGGTGTTCCACCCGAACCAATTGTTAAATCGTTTGAAAAAGCTGCAACAATTACTTCGCCCGGAGCAGTAATATCCGGCTTTAACCTTCCATCTCTCGATGGTCCGATACTGCTGAAGGAAGAAATTGCATTAAGAGTGGGACTTCCGCCCTGTATTCTTGTTACACCGTCAATATCAACCCATTGAGTTTTTGTAACATAAGACCCAACGCATATTAATTTTTGAGCGGTCGACGGCATACCTATTGACCTGTTGTTATCACCGGGATAAATACCGTTTACAGGATAATCATCTGTTGTAAAATATCCACCAGTTGCAATCCATGCATCAAAAGTACCGGAACCGAATGTATATAGACTCCAGTAAACAGCGCCAAGATCATAAAGTCCGTTTCCATCTTCAATAAGAAATACGACTCTTCGTGAACCGTTGTTCGGATCCGAAGTTGTGGTTGCATCAATAGTTACTATTGCGTATGTGGTACCATTAACGGTAAATGATAAATCCTCTACTTTGTTACCCGGTGATATTGGAGAAGTAGCACCAATAAAGTTCAAGCTTTTGTCGTATGCTGCAATACCGACACTAATACTGCCGGAATTATACCACATGTCAACTAACGATATTGATCTATCTGAAGGAATAATCCAGTAAGTTTGATTTGCTTCATTAATTGATGAACCACTTGTTGTATATCTAAGATGTATAAAATCATTACCTTCATTTCCAGCAGCCGCTACAATTATTTTACCTTGACCGGTAAGTGCACTTAGTGATTGTTCGTAAAGACTTGTTCCGTCATGTGGTCCGAAATGTCCTCCGAGACTTAAATTAATTACCGCAGGTTTACCGGCGGCTTGTGCTTTTGTAAATATATAATTGCACCCGTTAATGACATCAGTGTCATAAAATCCAGGTCCATCTCGAAAACCTTTAACAAAGATAATATCCGATTTGGGTGCAATACCGGTATAGGTTACACTAGCCCCGCCATTACCGGCAGCAGTTGAAGAAACGTGTGTACCGTGTCCCCCGCCGTCGTTCCCATCAATTTGAAAACATTGTCCGGCATCAATTTGTGCTTTTGTATATTCTCTACCGTAATTATATCCGGAAGGGGGATTTGAACTTCCCGACATATCCCACAAATACTGAATTCTGCTTCCTTGAGAATTATAAAAATCTGGATGTTCCCAATCAATTCCGGAATCCACAACCCCCACAATAACTCCGTCTCCTTGATACGATTGAGATAATCCGTTACCGCTATGAACTTGATTTGCTTTAATTTCAGTTCGGCTTACATCAAGTAATGGATAACTTATAGAACTTGCTTCTATATATTCAACTTCATCGAAGAGTGCTAATTCAGGAATTGAAAAAATATCCAATTCTGCCGTAATAATATTTCCAATATTTGATTGAATACTTCCCCCGGTTTCGCTAATTAAAAAATCAATTTTGTACAGGTCCGTTGTCTTTATAAAAACCGGAATAGTAATATTATTCTCAACCGTTTTTATAAGTGGAATATTTTTGTGTCTCTTTATAAAAGACTCTTCATTAAATGATTGAAAACTTCTTTCATTAATAGCTTTATTTACAATTATTCTTAAATCAGGGGATACTTTTTTCTCCCAATCTAGAGATACGCTTTTTGTAAACTCGATAATCTTTGATTCATCAACGGCTAAGCGATCATTAATGCCGATTTTTTCAACCCGTTGACCAAAAATTACCGATAATGATATAACTACAGTAAATAACAGTTTTGTTATTGTACTCATATTTATCACCTTTTAACTTAAGTTGTTAATTAAAATGGTTTACGTTCGACAGAAAGTTCTAAGCTAACAATATATTCAAGACGGGTTAGTTCTTTTATTTGAACGGCATTACCCGAAGCAGTAAATATGTCACCAATAACCGTCTGAATTTCAATTCCGAGATTTTCAATTTCCGATCTAACTTCTTGATCTATTGGAATATTACATTTACCAATAAAATCAGTTCTTTCGGAAGGAGATTCTTTCATAAGTAAGTTTACTTTTTGACGAAGTAAAGTATCCATTTTCTCTTCATTGATATTATTTGACGAGCATGATAACATTAATAAGCTAATAGTGAAAAGAAGCATAATAGAATTGTACATATACCCTCCGCAGAATAAGTCAATAACTTTTTTATTATTCTCTGCTTCAAAGTTGTATGGGAAACAATATTTTTATAGAGTTACTATCTATAAGAGAAATCTATCAAAAGAAACAATTCCTTCAAAGAAGTATTTTTTGTAAGTGAGGAAAAGCACCGAGTTTAGATTACTTCCGTAATATATTATTTGATTATTATTAAAAAATATTACCGGCATATAATTGCCTTGATTTATAAAATCCTACAAAATTTTATATAAATTATACGGAAAGAAATTTTAATTATTTCCGAGGTGTTTATGAATCCAAATAGAAGAGATTTTATAAAAAAAACCGCATTAGCCGGAACCGGTGCTTTGCTGTTTGGCTGTACCGATAATGAAAAAATAGAATCTGCAAATGTTGATTTCAATAAATCATATAACTGGAGAATGGTAACGGCATGGTCTCCGCATTTTCCATTGCTTGGTGAAGGTGCCGAAGATTTAGCAAAAAACATCGAGACAATGTCCGGAGGTAGAATTAAAATTAAAGTTTATGGTGGCGGTGAATTAGTTCCCCCGTTGGAAACATTTGATGCGGTAAGTCAAGGAGTAGCAGAGCTGGGTCATTCTGCTTCTTACTATTGGGCAGGAAAAACACCAGCCGCACAATTTTTTACGAGTCTACCTTTTGGTATGAATACATCACAAATGAATGCATGGTTATACTACGGCGGCGGGATTGACCTTTGGCATGAAGTATACCGGCAATTTAACTTAGTAGCTTTTCCTTGCGGAAACACTGGTGCTCAGATGGGAGGTTGGTTTAATAAAGAAATAAATTCCATCAATGATGTGAAAGGATTAAAGATAAGATTTCCCGGAATCGGCGGCAAAGTTATAAATAAAGCCGGCGGGTCTGCCGTACTTTCCGCAGGTAGTGAAATTTATACAAACCTTGAAAGAGGTGTAATTGATGCAACCGATTGGATCGGTCCTTATCACGATTATTTAATGGGGTTTCATGAAATTGCTAAATATTATTATTACCCAAGCTGGGCTGAACCAACAGGAGTTATTGAATTATTAATAAACAAATCCGCATATGAATCGCTTCCTATTGACTTGCAATCAATTGTTAAAGAAGCTGCGTCAATTCAAAATGCTAAACTGACCGGTTTATTTAAAAAGAGGAATGCTGAATATTACAATAAATTAAAGAATGAAACTAAAGTAGAGTTTAGAAAATTCCCTGACGATGTGTTAAATAGTTTCAAAAAATTTTCAAAAGAAGCAATTGATGAAATTGTTCAGAGCGATTCGATGAGTTATAAAGTTTTTGAATCTTACAAAAAATATCACGAGTTGTTTTACAGTTGGGATGACATAGTTGAACCGAACTATCAACCGTTATAATTATTGTTTAAGAAAATTCGGAAACCATAAAGCTATTTCGGGGAATAGAATTATTAAAAAAAGTGCAAACAGCTGAATAGCAACGTAAGGCATAATCCCTTTATAAATATGGGAAGTTTTAACCGAAGGGGGAGCAACTCCTTTCAGGTAAAAAAGGGCAAACCCGAATGGTGGGGTTAAAAAGGATGTCTGAAGATTTATTGCAATCAATATACCAACCCACAACAAGTCAATACCTAGATGAACAAAGATTGGGGCAACAACCGGAACAATTATAAATGTTATCTCGATAAAATCTATAAAGAAACCTGCGATAAAAATTATTAGCATAACTATCAAAAGAAAATGATGCGGTTCAATTTCTGAAATTAGTTCCGTTAAGTATCTATCACCACCCATCCCTCTGAAGACAAGTCCAAATGCAGAGGCGCCGACAAGAATTAAGAATGCCATGCTTGTTAAACGAGTTGTTTGTACCATAACTTCGTTTAGAGTTTTCAAAGAAAATTTCTTTCTGAACAATGTAAGGACAGTAGCACCAAGTGCGCCGATAGCTGCGGCTTCTGTTGGGGATGCAACCCCCGCAAATATTGACCCTAATACCGCAATGATTAATACAACCGGGGCAATAAATGCACCTGCAATTTTTTTATACATATTTCTCGTTCTAAAAATTTCAAGTTCTTCCTTTGGCATTGCAGGTAGATTTTGGGGATTTAAAAATGTTGTCAAAATTATCCATCCCAAATAAAGAGCTACAAGAATAAAACCGGGAATAACAGCCGCCATAAATAAATCACCAACAGAAATATTTAAAACACTTCCTAGAAGAACCAGAACTATGCTTGGAGGTATGATTTGACCTAATGTACCCGAAGCGGATATTATACCACATGCACTTTTCGGATTATATCCGCGTTTAAGCATAGTAGGTAAACTCAAAACTCCCATAGTCACAACAGTTGCACCAACTATCCCGGTTGCTGCAGCAAGCATTGCACCAACAATAAGAACCGAAATCGCTAATCCCCCTTTTAATTTTCCGAAAAGTAAAGCCATCGTTTCTAATAGATCTTCAGCTAAGCCGGATTTTTCAAACATAACGCCCATGAAAATAAATAAAGGTACCGCGATCAAAATATAATTATTCATTATTCCCCAAATTCGAAGGGGAAGAAGATTGAAAAATTCTATTCCGAATGTAAACAGCCCGAATATTATTGAAGCTCCGCCCAATGTAAAGGCAACAGGGTATCCTGTCAGAAGCAGAAGTAATACAACAATAAAGAATATTATAGGGAAAGCATCCAAAATTATTTCTCTCTCCTGCTTAACATTTTTATTTTTACAATTGACCTAAGAATTAAAGAGATTCCCTGAAGCAATACAAAGAAAAAAGATATGGGGAGAACAGCTTTTAAAACATACCGAGCCGGCAATCCGCCCGGATCGGGAGAGGTTTCGCCAATTTGGAATGAAGTAAATACAAAATATCTTGATGCATATATAATGATTAAGCAAAACGGAAGTAAAAAAACAATAGTACCTACAAGATCAATTATTGCACGAGATTTTCCTGAGAGTTTTGAATAAATAACATCTACTCTAACATGCTCGTCATATTTCAATGTATAAGCAGCAGCCATTAAAAAGATAATTGCAAATAAATGCCATTGAAGCTCCTGCACCGCAACACTGCTGGACTTAAATACATAACGAGTGATTACATCATAACATACCAAAATAACTAAGATAATCGTCAGCCAAGAAATATTTTTGCCTATCTTTTCATTAAGTCTGTCTATTTTGAAAGATATCTTTTCTAGCATAAATGAACGATTAGTGGCTTTATTTTCTTAAAATAAGTATAAAAACTTAGACATTTTAGTGCAAATATTATATATTGCTATATAAGATAAAGAGCTCTTATAAACGATTTTCTAAGATTAACTATCATTAGGATATTCTAATTGATATTATGGATTATAGATGTCACCTAAAAAAAAATATGGAAGTGAAATTCAAAATCTTCTTCAAAATGGTTTCCTCGATAATTTTGGTGATATTGACAATGTTAAATTTCTACTTAGTCCTTCCAGTATAATCCTTTTAGGTGATCATACTCAATACAATGACGGGATACTAATCTCATCAGCTGTAAACAGTTATGTCGGGATTGCCTACAGAAAAGTTAAAAATAGCTATACAATAATTTACGACGGTAAAGTCTATAAAGGAGAGCCAATAACCGGCTTCAAGCCATCAGATGAGAACGCCCCTATTAGAAGTCTGATAAATATTGTAAACAATCTTATTAAAGAGAATCATCTTCTTTGCGGGTTTGAATGTTACATCATAAACCAAACTTCCAAGGTATTCGGTTTAGGAAATCATGCTGCAATTGCAATGGGGTTTTTGAAAGCATTGGTTCTTTCTTCATGTATAAAATTATCAAATGAAGCTCTCTTGGAATTTGCAGTTAATTCAGAAGCTGAAATTTTTGGTCCGGTTGTATGTAAACCATTGTATTATTCTTCATTAGCCCAACGTCCGAGTACTTTACTTTATTATGATACAAGAACAGAATACAAGAAATATTTTCCTATCGAAAAAAACTTGCGGTTAGTTGTTTGCAATACACTGCAAGAAAAAGATAATTTTCATCAAAATTGTAAAGACAGGATTCTTGAATGCGAAGTGGGTGTTAAGAGCTTACGGCTATATATATGGGGTATTAAGAATTTACGTGATGTGGAAGAAAATTTTCTTCAAAGACATATACACATACTGCCAAAGAGGTTATATACCCGTTGTTTATACAATATTGTTGAAAGAAAAATTGTAGAGGAAGCATACAAAGATCTGAAGAATAACCGGTTTAATAACTTTGGAAAAAAACTTAATCAAACACATAAAAAATTAAGCGAACTTTATGAAATTAGTTCGAGTGCAATGGATTTGCTTGTTAGTACTGCAGAAGAATCGAAATTGAGTACAGGCAGTAAAATGTTAAGCTGTTCTTATCACGATTCGACAATTAATCTTGTTTTACAAAAAAACACAGACAAGTTTACGTCATATATGGATTCTAACTTTAAGCCAGTTAACGGAACAAAATTACAAATTGAAAATTACTTGTTCTCCGAAGGTGTTCGTCAAATAAACTAAACAAGTATTACAACCCGGTTCAAAATTATTCCAAAGTTTCTTATAATTTTCTTACATTAATTTCAACTTGATTTTAACACTTCTTAATAATACATTTTCTTCGAAGTAAAAAAGGAATTATATGTCTTTCTCTGAAGATTTTTTTGATAACAATGAAAACGAAAGATTTGATGACAAGGATCTTCAAGCCAAAGTAAAATCATGCAAAGAGATTGTCTCTGCCGGTCAAACCTTTTCTGATCTTGAAAACATCGAAGAAACAATAGAACTCTGTTTAGAATTTGATTATATAGATGACGGCTTATTCTTATGCGATGCAGTGCTGGAGATCACACCATACAACTCCGAAATTTGGCAGTTCAAGGGTATGTTGTTAAACAATAAGTTTGATTTCGAAAACGCATACTATGCTTTCAATAAATCACTTTCTCTTAATCCAAACGATGTAGAATCTTTGATTAACAAATCAATCGCCGAAGAAAATCTTAACATGCTGAACGATTCTATCGAAACACTTAACAAAGCATTAATACTAGAGCCTAATAATGAAGAAGTGGTATTTAGTTTAGGGCTTATTAACGAGCGGCAGGAAAATTATCAGGAAGCAATTGAATATTTCAAAAAAGCAATTGAAATGGATAAATCATATGCTGAAGCCTGGTATGAATTGGGTTATTGCTATGAGAGTCTTGATGAACTTGATGAAGCATTAAAAGTATATGAGAAATTTCTTGATCTAGAACCGCATAGTCCCACCGGTTGGTATAATAAAGGGATTGTTCAAGTAAGGATGGGTGACTTTGCAAATGCCGCCGATAGTTTTGAATTATCAATTGCTCTTAAAGATGATTTTGCCAGTTCTTGGTTTAATCTTGGTGTTGCTTATGCCAACATGAATAAAATAAATGATTCTCTCAATGCATTTAAGAAAGCTGCCGAACTTGACCCTTATGATGAAGCAATTTACTTAAATATAGGTCAAGCATACGAAGATTTAAGCGATTTGAATATGGCAATCAGAAATTACTCCAAAGCTATTGAAATGGATGAAGATTATTACGAAGCTTATCTTGCAAGAGGTTATTGTTACGATATTTTAGGAAAATATAGATTAGCATTACGTGATTTTAACAAAGCAATATCAATAACTACTAATCCTACCGATGCATGGTCGGCAAGAGCTGATCTTGAATATTCATTGGGTCATCTTCAAGATTCAATTCAATGTTATATCAACGCTATCGAATCGGATTACAAAAACTTTAACGCTTGGTTTAAATTAGCAGAGACTTATATTGAAATTGGTTCTTGGTTGGATGCCTTGGCTGCTTTTGAGGAATGTTTAAATCTTAAACCCGAACATGCTAATAGTTATTACGGTAAGGCAAAAATATTTTTCCTTTTGAACAGAACTACAGAAGCAATCTCATGTTTGAAATCTGCATTTAAACTTGATCCGACAATAAGAAACGATTTTGCTAAAGAGTTTCCCGAAGTAAAAACATCAAAACTTTTTAATAAGTTAATTCAAGAAAACTAATCATCTCTTTCAATGCAATCTTTAAACAAATTTAATCATACAACCCAGATAGTAGGTGTAATCGGTCATCCGATTAAACACTCGTTTTCGCCATTGATGCATAACATCTCTTTTGAAATGCTTGGTCTTAATTATATTTATCTTCCTTTTGATGTTACAGCTACAAATTTGAAAACGGCTTTAAAGGGAATGGTTGCCTTAGGAATAAGAGGAGTAAATGTTACTCTTCCGCTTAAAGAGAAGATCGGGCAATATCTTAACGAGATTTCAGATGAGGCAAATATTGTCGGCTCGGTAAACACGGTTGTAAATGACAATGGTGTTCTGCACGGTTACAATACTGATGTTCACGGAATTATTGAAACCCTGGCTCCGTTTAAAGATGAAATTACCGGTAATATCGTAACGGTAATCGGTTCAGGCGGATCTTCGCGCAGCGTACTTTATGCTTTAATAAAGGATTTTAAACCGGGCAAGATTAATATTGTTAATAGAACCGCAGATAAAGCCGAGTCATTAAAAGAATATTTTAGATCAAAAATGCTTTTTGAGAATCTTTCTGCATATGAATTATTTCCCCCTGACCTTGTTTCACTTTTTAATGATTCCAAATTGATTATAAATACTACATCTATAGGAATGTCGCCGGATGTAGATGATTCTCCTACAAACATCGACGAATCATTTAATAAAGACCAGATTGTTTTTGATGTTGTTTATAATCCTCTTCAGACAAAATTTTTAAAGATGGCAGAATCAAAAGGGGCAATTGCCTTGAACGGTCTGAAGATGTTTGTTGAACAGGGAGCAAAATCCTTCGAACTTTGGACAGATCAAAAAATGCCGATTGAAAAAATATATCACACAATCAAATCATACATGGAATCTTAACTAAGCATTTCAACGGCTTTCTTAAATCTCTCAACAGCTCTTTCCAGGTTTTCAATTGAACTTGCGTAAGAAACTCTCAAGTATCCCTCGGCACCGAAAGCGCTTCCCGGTACAACGGCAATTTTTGCTTCTTTTAATAAATGCATTGCAAAATCAAAAGAGTGCTCAATTTTAAAGACTGATGATTTTCGATGAAATAACTTGCTGATATTTGGGAAAAGATAAAATGCACCTTCGGGTTTATTGCATGTGATGCCTTCAATTTTGTTAAGTTCCGCATGAAGATAGTTTCTACGTTTCTCAAATTCTTGGCGCATATATTCTACAACGTCTTGCGGACCTATAAATGCTTCTATAGCTGCTTGCTGAGATATTGATGAGGCATGAGATGTTGAATGACTTTGCAGCTTGTTTATTCCGTCAACTACATTTTTCTGTGCCGCAGTATAACCCACTCGCCACCCGGTCATTGCATACGCTTTAGATACACCGTTAATTAATATTGTTCTTCGTTTTGTATCTTCACCTAATGTAGGGAAACTTGTAAACTTAAAATCATCATAAGTAAGTTTATCATATATTTCATCGGCTATTACGAATATATGATACCTCGACATTATCTCTGCAATTTCCTCAAGTTCTTCCTTTGTATAAGCAGACCCGGTTGGATTCGAGGGATTACATAGTATCATTGCTCTTGTATACGGCGTAATTGCATCAACCAATTGCTGCGGGGTAAGTTTAAAGTTGTTCTCTTCAGAAGTTTGTACTATTACAGGTGTACCGTGAGCCAATGTTACCATCTGGGGATACGACACCCAGTATGGTGCCGGAATGATTACTTCATCATCAACATGAACGGTAGCCATAATGGTATTGTAAACGCTTTGTTTAGCACCGTTCGAAACTATTATTTCATCAAGTTCGTAGCGTAGATCATAATCCCGAATTAAACTTTGTTGAATGGCTTTTCTAAGTTCTACGGTACCGGAGTTAATAGTGTATTTAGTATGTTCTTCATCGATGGCACGTTTAGCTGCATCTTTTATATTTTGCGGTGTTGGAAAATCGGGTTCACCGACACTTAAATCAATAACATCTTCTCCTCGTGCTTTCATTGCTTTAGCTTCACCGGCAACACGCATTGTCGGAGACACACCTACTTTATCTATTCTTTTACAAACGGAAAGTTCATTAACTCTCATTTTATTGCCCTCTATTTAAATTGCAGCAAATATAAGAGTTGGAATAATGAGATGAAAGTGAATACTTTTAATTACTAATCAAATTAAATGATATATAATTATTTATCAGCTTGAAATGTTTATCGAATGAATAAAGGATTACATCATTTTGAATAATGTTATCAACTATTATTAAATCGGGGATTCCAAATTTATTTATTCCGTTTTCTAAACAAAGTGTTTGCATTTTAATTACCTCCTGCCATCTAATTATTAACGGAATTTTTTCGATTGAGTTGAGAAGATTTATTAACTTAGATTGTTTAGCGACTTTCAAGAAAGGAATTAATTCCGCCAAAATTAGATCATTTGTACAGAGTAAATTTTCATCGATAAAAGCATCGAGTTTTTGTGATTTTGACCCGGTCCGGAAATAATCGATCCAAACAGAACTATCAATTAAAACTTTCATCTCTATTTCTCAATTTATCCAAATCTATTTTTAGGTCTAGAGAGCCTTTGAATTTCTTAAGTTCTTTCAACTTATTCTTCTGGATAATATTAATTAGAGCATTCTTTATAAGTTCGGTTTTTGTGGAAGCTTTTGTGATTTTCATTGCTTCGTTAATTAATTCTTCCGGTATATCTAACGTAGTTCTCATTTAGCACCTTCCTTTTATGCATAAAAATATAATTATTATATGCATAAATCAATATAAAGATGCATATATTATCATGAGATTTTGAATCATGGAGATATTTTTACAGTCTTAAAATTATTCCATAAATAAACTGATCTAATAAAAGAAACAAAATAATCAACTTGAAAAGAATCTTTCTTTGTTATTGATTTGACACGCTAATAAATTGCGGGTAGAAATGAAAATTGTAGAAAAGATTGCAAAAGAACTAAACATTAAGAATGAACAGGTAAAATCTGTCTTTAGTCTATTTGATGATGGAGCCACTGTTCCTTTTATTGCGCGTTACAGGAAAGAACATACCGGTGGCTTAGACGAAGATCAACTTCGTAATATGGAAGACCTCCGGAATTACCTTATACTTCTTGAAGATAGAAAGAAAACCGTTCTTGCAAGTATCGAAGAACAGGGTAAGCTAACCGATGAATTAAAAGAAAAAATAATAGCCGCGGAAAAATTACGCGAGGTCGAAGATCTTTATCTTCCTTATAAACCTAAAAGAAAAACACGCGCAACGGTTGCAATTGCAAAAGGACTTGAACCGTTAGCGGATTTTATTTTGAATAATCTTCACTTTAAAGGAAAGCTTGAAGATGAAGCTCTTAAGTATATCAATATTGAAAAAGAAGTAAACTCTGTTGAAGAAGCAATACAGGGTGCAAAAGATATTATCGCAGAAAGAATTTCCGAAAACGCGGATGTACGCCAACTCGTTAGGGATTTTCTTTTAGAGAATTCAAAAATCGTTTCAAAAAAATCTGATGTAAAAAAAGAAGACCTCGATAAAAACAAAAAAGATGTGTACGAAATTTATCACGAATTTGAAATTGAAATCAAAAAGATAAAACCCTACCAGGTACTTGCAATTAATAGAGGCGAAAAGGAAAAATTTCTTAAAGTGGTTTTGAGTTACGATCATCCCAAAATCGTCAATGAAATTTATGATGAATTTTTCGGTAAGGATGAAAATGTTTTTGCAGAAATGCTGCGGGAGGTAACTGAAGATTCATTTAACAGGTTAATATATCCCTCCATTGAAAGAGATGTGCGCGGTGAACTTACGGAAAAAGCCGATTTACATGCCGTTGAAATTTTTGCATCAAACTTACGGCAGTTACTATTGCAGCCGCCGTTCGCAAACAAAATGATAATGGGAATCGATCCCGGTTTTGTTTCGGGCTGTAAAGTTGCGGTAATTGATTATACCGGTAAATATTTGGAGGGAACAACAATTTATCCCCATCCCCCGCAGAATAAAATAGAACAAGCAAAAAATATTGTTTCCGAATTAATTAGAAAACACAGCGTTGAGTTAATCGCTATCGGGAATGGAACGGCAAGCCGTGAAACAGAATTAATGGTTGCAAATCTAATTACTGAAAATAAATTGCAATGCCATTATTTAATTACAAACGAAGCGGGGGCATCCGTTTACTCTGCTTCAAAAATTGCGAAGGATGAATTCCCTGATCTTGAAGCATCTCAGCGGGGGAACATATCAATTGCAAGAAGAGTTCTCGACCCGTTAGCAGAACTTGTAAAAATTGATTCGAAATCAATCGGAGTAGGTTTATACCAACACGATGTAGATCAAAAATTATTAAATAAAAAATTAGATGATGTTGTGATAAGCTGTGTTAATTACGTTGGGGTTGATGTCAATACGGCTTCATCATCTTTGCTAACATATGTTTCGGGTTTAACAAAAAGTACAGCGAATAAAATTATTGAATACCGGGATAAGCATGGAAAATTTACAAACCGTGAACAAATAAAAAATGTTAAAGGAATCGGTGAAAAAGTTTTCGAACAGTCAATAGGGTTTTTGAAAATTCCGAACAGCGAAAATCCGTTGGATAATACTTTTATTCATCCCGAATCTTATTCTGCTGTTGAAAAACTGCTTGATATGACAAACATCGATGCGAAAGAGATATATAAAAAAGGGTCAATGCTTGATTTGTTTGTAAAGCAGAAGAGTTTAGATGAAATTGCAAAGCAAATTGAAATCGGTGTTCCGACATTAGAAGATATTTTAGATAACTTAAAAAAACCGGGTCGTGATCCGCGCGAGGATATGCCTAAACCAATTTTAAGAAGTGATGTACTAAAAATTGAAGACCTTGAAGAAGGAATGAAATTAAAAGGAACTGTAAGAAATGTTGTCGACTTCGGAGCGTTTGTTGATATTGGTGTTAAACAAGACGGACTACTTCACATATCTCAAATTGCTAATAAATATATTAAACATCCGATTGAGATCTTGAATGTGGGTGACATTATTGATGTAACTATTATTGGTGTTGATCAAGAACGCGGAAGGATTTCGCTGAGTTTGCTGACTTAGATATCCCCGGGATTTTCTTAATCAAAATGGATATAAAAAAATTTTTGTTAATAATTTTCTATCTGACAAATCCCGGGAATTTTAAGAAACCTTCGAGGTAAGAGTTCGGTGATTATGCAGCTTTTCCTCGAAGGTTGCTTGCAAGCCGAAATTAGACAAAGTAACCTTGAAGGATAAAGAGCTTAAATCGACTACGCTTACCTTCAAGGTTTGTTATTTTGATTAAACCTTCGAGTTAAGAGATTGCTGCTTAAGTTCTTTTTCCTCGAAGGTTGCTTAGTTAGCAAGCAACGTTGAAGATTTGTAGCCGCAGACTTTACGTCTGCGGTGGTAACCTCTCGATATATCTAAAATAATCTTGAAGTTTATAGAGTACGAGATAAGTACACACGCAGACAAATGTCTGCGGTTACATTTTTATCAACATTCATTTAGTTGGTTTTTTCTTACCAGGTTAATTGGTGTAGAGTCTTCATTAATGAAGGCTCTACGGAGATACTATTTTATCAGCATCATCTTGCGACTTAGTCTCGATTGTTGAGATTCCAAAACGTAAAAGTACACGCCCGTACTTAAACTCTTATTCTCAAATACATACTCATAGCTTCCCGCTTCTTTTTCACCTTGGAAGAGGGTCTCTATTTCTTGTCCGAGTAAGTTAAAAATAGAAAGTTTTACTTCACTTCTCACCGGCAAACTAAATTTAATTGTTGTGCTCGGGTTAAATGGATTTGGGTAGTTTTGTTCTAATTTATATTCACTTGGTAGTTCGTCTTCTTTTACTGAGTTTGGGTTGTCTCCAATTGCTATAAGGTTATTCTTAACATTATCATTCCAAAAGCCGTGATGCATTCCGATTATAATATTTCCTTCGCTTGTTATAACAGGTGAGGAACTTGCATACAATTTATCGTCCAGAGGTATTTGCCATAAAAGCTCACCTTCTTTACTTATTGCATATAAATAATAGCCAAAATCTGCAGCAGCATATATTGTACCTTCATCATCACTAACTAATATATTTTCAATAAATATACGACCTTCTACAAATCTTTCCTCTTTTTCAAATTCATAGATCCATCTTAAATTACCATGATAGTCCAAAGAAGTTATAGTTGATACAATTTCGTCATTATCGAAAATGGAGGCAAAAAACGCAATGTTCCCATGTTTATCTATAGTTGGTCCATTATTAGCATACACTTCATCAGGTGAAATCCAGTTGATACTTCCGTCAGGATTAAGACTATATATATATGGTCTCCATCTTTGTGGATTGCTGAAGGGTACCGCTTGAAAATAAATTTTGTTTGAATTGTCAACTAATAGTGTCTGTCCATTCTCTATAAAATGAAACTCGACTTCCCAAAAAACTTCACCACTTTTAGAGTTAATAGAATGAACTTTATAGATGTATTCCGGATCTTTGTAATAAACAGAAATTGCATAAAGTGTATCCCCTGATGGAGAAAGAGATAGTCCTTTCCCTGTTATTTTTGATATTGCTGACTTGAAACGAATTTCCCCGTTAGGTGTAAAACTAATCAAAGAATCTAAAGTTGCGGTAAAAATATTACCTTCTTTATCAACTACCATATTTCTAATATTAAATGGCGACTCGGAAATATAACTCCATTTAATGTCTCCGGTAGAATCTAATGCATAGAAATATGCCGGATTTGGTCCCTGTGTTCCAAAATATACTGTCCCGTCTGATGCTGCTACCGGTGCACAATCATTTGCTACCCAATTTGTAGTTGTAAATCTCCATATTAGTTCACCTTCCGAATCAGTGCAATAGAAATAATTTTCGTTAGAAGCTGTAAAATTTCCGGCAATAGTACCAAAAAAAAGAATTCCATTGTTGCCTATTATTGGTCCGTTATAGATACCAAGCGGGTAAGTTTTTCTCCAGAGAATTTCCGGGTTTTTAGGTCCAATAAATTCAGAGCGCCCTGTTGCTTGAACATCACCACGTGCAACAGGCCATGGCGAATCAGCGAGTGAGGGCCACGGTATTTTTTCTTGTGTTTGTGAAAAGGATACAATATTTAATAACACTATAAGCAGAAAAAATGATTTAATATTTTTCATCGTTTAATTCCTCGCTAAAACACAGCATTTCTTTTTTGAAATTCCGTGTCTTTAGAATAATTTTCTACTTAGCTTATTTGATACTATTTTATCAGCATCATCTTGCGACTTAGTCTCGATTGTTGAGATTCCAAAACGTAAAAGTACACGCCCGTACTTAAACTCTTATTCTCAAATACATACTCATAGCTTCCCGCTTCTTTTTCACCTTGGAAGAGGGTCTCTATTTCTTGTCCGAGTAAGTTAAAAATAGAAAGTTTTACTTCACTTCTCACCGGCAAACTAAATTTAATTGTTGTGCTCGGGTTAAATGGATTTGGGTAGTTTTGTTCTAATTTATATTCACTTGGTAGTTCGTCTTCTTTTACTGAGTTTGGGTTGTCTCCAATTGCTATAAGGTTATTCTTAACATTATCATTCCAAAAGCCGTGATGCATTCCGATTATAATATTTCCTTCGCTTGTTATAACAGGTGAGGAACTTGCATACAATTTATCGTCCAGAGGTATTTGCCATAAAAGCTCACCTTCTTTACTTATTGCATATAAATAATAGCCATAATGAGAAGCAGCATATATTGTACCTTCATCATCACATACCGATCCATGTTCGGAAAAAATGCGATCACCTTCAAATCTTTCTTCTTTTTCGAATTCATAAAACCATCTTAAATTACCGTTATAATCTAAAGATGTGATTGTCGAAATAAATTCACCATTTTCTTTAATTGAAGCGAAGAATGAAATATTTCCGTATTTATCTATTGTTGGGCCGTAATTAACATATATATCTTCGGGAGAGATCCAATTAGTACTTCCATCGGGATTGAGACAAAATATTTTCGGGATAAATTGCTGAGGATAACTAATTGGCACAGCTTGAAAGTATATTTTATTGGAGTTATCAACTAATATTGTTTGACCACCTACCATCCAATAAAATTGTTTTTCCCAAAAAACTTCACCACTTTTAGAGTTAATGGAATGAACTGTATAGATGTATTCCGGGTCTTTGTAATAAACAGAAATTGCATAAAGTGTATCCCCTGATGGAGAAAGGGATAGCCCTTTCCCTGTTATTTTTGATATTGCTGACTTGAAACGAATTTCCCCGTTAGGTGTAAAACTAATCAAAGAATCTAAAGTTGCGGTAAAAATATTACCTTCTTTATCAACTACCATATTTCTAATATTAAATGGCGACTCGGAAATATAACTCCATTTAATGTCTCCGGTAGAATCTAATGCATAGAAATATGCCGGATTTGGTCCCTGTGTTCCAAAATATACTGTCCCGTCTGATGCTGCTACCGGTGCACAATCATTTGCTACCCAATTTGTAGTTGTAAATCTCCATATTAGTTCACCTTCCGAATCAGTGCAATAGAAATAATTTTCGTTAGAAGCTGTAAAATTTCCGGCAATAGTACCAAAAAAAAGAATTCCATTGTTGCCTATTATTGGTCCGTTATAGATACCAAGCGGGTAAGTTTTTCTCCAGAGAATTTCCGGGTTTTTAGGTCCAATAAATTCAGAGCGCCCTGTTGCTTGAACATCACCACGTGCAACAGGCCATGGCGAATCAGCGAGTGAGGGCCACGGTATTTTTTCTTGTGTTTGTGAAAAGGATACAATATTTAATAACACTATAAGCAGAAAAAATGATTTAATATTTTTCATCGTTTAATTCCTCGCTAAAACACGGCATTTCGAAAAAGAAATGCCGTGTTCTTAGAATTACTTCCTGATTAGGTCATTTGATACTATTTGATTAACAATAACTTTTTGGTGTTGGTATATTTACCAGCAGCGATAGTATAAAAATAAATACCGCTTGGCAGATTTTCAGCATTAAAATCTGTGCTATAGACACCTGCTATTTTTACCTCGTTTACTAGCTCGGCAACCTCTTCACCTAATGTGTTATACACTTTTAATGTAACATGTTCATCACTTGGAATTGAATATGAAATTGTTGTTGTTGGATTAAATGGGTTTGGATAGTTTTGTTTCAATTCATAATCAATTGAGACCTCGCCGCCCTCCTTAAATAATGATACATCTATACTTTTCGTTTGTGTGTATTGAGATTCTCTGCTGCCATTGATAGCTGTAATTTTGTAATAAGCCGTGTTGGTTGAACCGGTTACAAAATCATAATCTACGTAAGCTTCTACAAGCGGACTTAGAGTAGCAATTTTAGAAAAACTTCCGGGAGGATTACCTTTTCCAACAACACTTCTGTAAACGGCATAACCGGTGATTTCAATATAGTCTTCATTTTGATTATGCGCCCAAGAAAGTCTTGGATGATTATTTACTGCAGCAACATCAAAAAGCCAGGGCACTTTGGGTTCAAGCCCAACCTTTTTCTGTTTTATATGATCCCACATATTCCAAATAGTTTCAGAAACTACTTCATTTTGTGAACCTTTGTAATATAATTTGTTATTAGAATCATCATATTCAAATTCAATATCAATTTGCTTAACAGTATCAAAAATTGCAGGTAAATGAGAAGTACGATAGTCTATATACATATAATCCTTCATTACTCCATCCTCACGTACTTCTATTCTATAATATCCAAGTGCTAAGCCTGGATCATTATCGTCAGGACTAAAACATAAATCCAATGGAATTATTAGTGAACCGGTATAGTTTGGGTCTGCAGGAATAACTTTTGAACTCAATCCACCAGAATAGCTGGTTGTTAAATTATGATATTGATCCCAACGACTTATTCCTTGGGGAACTACATTAAGTTGAATTTCTGATTCTTGCTGCCAGTTTCGAATTGAAATTAAAAACTCTCCAGTTGTACGAAGGTCATCAGCAATTACCCCCCCATAAAAGAATAAATAGTAATAATACTAAGTACTTTTTCATCTTGCAACTCCTTAATTATTAATATTGTAATTGTCTGTCTCGAGACAAATGCAAGATGCAATAAAATTAAATTACAGTCAAGTTAATTTCTTTAGTATATTTTATTTTTAGGTATTGTTTTTTGGACTTATTATATGATTTATTTTTATACACTAAATTTGCTATTAACTTCTGCTCATCTCCGTATTGAAATCTATGGTTCTTAAATGAAATCCCAGGGATTTTAAGAAACCTTCGAGGTAAGAGTTCGGTGATTATGTAGCTTTTCCTCGAAGGTTGCTTGCAAGCCGAAATTAGACAAAGTAACCTTGAAGGATAAAGAGCTTAAATCGACTACACTTACCTTCAAGGTTTGTTATTTTGATTAAACCTTCGAGG
Source organism: Melioribacter roseus (assembly GCA_020724265.1). Lineage (GTDB taxonomy): Bacteria > Bacteroidota > Ignavibacteria > Ignavibacteriales > Melioribacteraceae > SURF-28. The sequence continues at coordinate 76,964 of DYHH01000009.1, forward strand.
TAAGAGTTCGGTGATTATGCAGCTTTTCCTCGAAGGTTGCTTGCAAGCCGAAATTAGACAAAGTAACCTTGAAGGATAAAGGGCTTAAATCGACTACGCTTACCTTCAAGGTTTGTTATTTTGATTAAAAAATTACTTCATTCTTTTCGGTCCGGCATTTTTAACTTCATCGGTTACGCCGGCTTCAAACAGTTTGAAGTTCTCTATAAATCTTGCTGCTAATGCATCATATTTTTTCCAATAATCTTTTTCATTGCCCCAAGAAGTGGAAGGATCGAGAACATCTTCCGGTACCTCCGGACAAGTTGTAGGAACATCAAAATCAAACAATTTATCTTTTCGGAATTCAACTTTCTCTAACTTACCATCCAATGCTGCGTTAAGTAAATTACGTGTGTGACGAATACTGATTCGTTTGCCGACACCAAACGGTCCGCCTACCCAGCCTGTATTTACAAGCCATACATTTACATTGTGTTTCAACATTCTTTCTTTTAACATCTGTGCGTAATCAAATGGATGACGAACCATAAACGGTGCGCCGAAACAAGCCGAGAATGTTATCTGCGGTTCAATGCCTAGACCGATTTCGGTACCGGCAATTTTGGACGTATAACCACTTATAAAATGATACTGCGCTTGTGCGGGATTTAATTTTGCAATCGGTGGCATAACACCGGAAGCATCGCAAGTTAAGAATATTATATTTTTCGGATGTGCGTGAACATAACCATCGGGAATTACATTCGGTATAAACTCTATTGGATACGATGCTCTTGTGTTTTCGGTTAATATATCATCATCCAAATCAATTCTTCTTGAAACCGGATCGTAAACAACATTTTCTAAAATTGTACCGAATCTTCTTGTTGTTTCGTAAATCTGCGGTTCATGTTCTTCACTTAATCTAATTACCTTTGCATAACATCCACCTTCAAAATTGAACACACCTTGATTACTCCACCCATGTTCATCATCACCGATAAGATTTCGTTTTGGATCTGCCGAAAGTGTTGTTTTACCCGTACCGCTTAATCCGAAAAATAGTGCTACATCATCCTTCTTTCCAATGTTTGCAGAACAATGCATCGGAAGTACATCTTCAAACGTTAGAAGAAAATTAAGAACAGTGAAAATGGATTTTTTAATCTCACCGCCGTAAAGGGTATTGGCAATAATTGCCATTCTTTGATCGAAATTAAGAATAATACCTGTTTCGGTTCTTGTTCCGTCAATGCGAGGATCGAGTATAAAACCGGGTACACAGATAACTGTAAATTCCGGTACAAACTTTTTCAGCTCATCTTGATTCTCTGTTGTTAAGAACATATTCCTCGCAAACAGACTATGCCATGCTTTTTCGGTAATAATTCTTATCGGCATTTTATATTCAGGGTCTGCACCAGCATAACAATCTTGAACAAAAAGTTCTTCATCCTGGCAATAAGCTTGAACACGTGCTAACACTTGGTTGAACTTTTCGGTAGTGATGGGTCTGTTATATTCACCCCACCAAATTTTATTTTCGGTTGATTCTTCTTTAACGACAAATTTATCATTTGCAGCTCTTGCGGAATGTTTACCGGTATTAACTAAAACCGGACCTTGTTTAGTAATCTTACCTTCATTTCTAAAAATTATTTCTTCATACAAAGCTTCATCGGGCAGATTCCAAAATACTCTGTCTAAATACATAAGTCCGTGATTTTTCAATCTATAATCCGAAGCAAGTTTCATTGCTTCTTTTGTAGCCGGTGTGTTGAATTCTAAATATTTACTCATGACCAATCCCTCACTAATTTTCTGTCGCCAATATATAATTCATTCGGTGAATTGGGATCGAGAGCCCATTTCATTCTTTCAATTCCTTCGGTTATATCTTTTACCGAACCGCAATAACTTAAGCGCAAATGTCCTTCCATTCCGAACTCAACTCCCGGTACGGTAAGTACTTGAACTTTGTCTATCAACATTGCCGAAAGTTTATGCGAACTTTTTTCATAATTTGAAAAATCGGCAAGACAATAAAATGTTCCGTCGGGAACAGTAACATGAACACCGTTAAATGATTTTAATCTTGCCATCATTATGTTACGGTTATTTTCTAAAGTAACGCGTAAATTTTCAATACCGGATTGAATTCCGTTCAAGGCACCAACTGCAGCTTTCTGTAAAAGTACCGACGGACCTGAAGTTTGATGACCTTGAATATTTGTCATTACCTCAATTAATTTCCTGTTGGCAACCGCCCAGCCGATTCTGAAACCCGTCATTGCATAAGCTTTCGATACACCGTTAATTAAAATCATATTCGATTCTTCGAGAGGTTTCTTTGAATACTTTAGCGGATTAATTTGTTTTCTTCCGTCAAAAATCAATTTATGATATATGTCATCCATTATTAAATAGATATCTCTCTTTTCGCATAGTTCAACAACGGCTGCAATAAATTCTTCAGAATACATTGCACCGGAAGGATTATTAGGGCTGTTTATTATTATTGCTTTTGTATATGAACCGATACGTTGTTCAATGTCTTCAATGCGTGGATAAAAAGTTCCGTCTTCCGGAACAACAGGAACAGGAATTCCTCCGCATAGTTTTACCATATCAGGATAACTAACCCAATAAGGAGAAGGAAAAATTACTTCTTCCTGGGGATTGACGATAGCTTGAAGCGCAACCATAATTGCTTGTTTTGCGCCACCGGAAGCCATTACATTTTCCGGTGCAACCATTCTACCATAATTTTCTTCAGTGTAACGAATAATTGCTTTTTTAAGATCGGGAATTCCGTCTGCCGGTGCATAACGAATTTCGCCTGAATTTAAGTGTGCCGCAGCTGCAACTATTGCATCCAACGGAGCTTTACTTTTGGGTTCGCCGCCACCTAAATGAATTACAGGGTCTCCTTTTTGTCTCAATATCGCTGCTTTTTCATTTAATGCAAGAGTGGGGGATGCTTTGATGGATCTACCGATTTGACTGATACTCATGAAAATTTCCTCAATTTGAATGATTTTTTTGGACAATTAAAACAGTATCTGAATGTCCAAAAATAGAGGTACTTTTATAGATTAGCAAGGATTAAAAGAAAGAGAAAAATAAGAATTAAGTATTCAGTTGTTGGAAAATTTTTTTAGAAATTAACCACCTATAATCTCATTCAACCCTTCAATAACAAGATGCAATTCTTCTTCTTTTAAATGTGCTATTCTTTTACCAAGCCGCTTTACGGAAAGTGTTCTGATTTGACTAATTTTTACCCAAGATTTTTTAGGAAGTTTTGAGGAAGACAGCTCTAAGGTTAACGGGAAACCGGCTCTTTGCTCAATACTGGTAAGCGCAACAGCAATTACCGTCCCGGAATTTTCGTTGAAAACATCATGACTTAAAATTAAAACCGGGCGCTTACCTGATTGCTCGTTCCCAAGGGTCGGATCAAGATTTGCCCAAACAATATCGCCTCTTAATATTCGGGCCATTCGGTAATTTCTCCGAAGAAGCTTTCTTCTGCCAATGACTGTTCTTCACTTTTATTTAATTTCGAGCTTTCAACAGCTAAGCGGGATTTATCAATTTTGGATAATTTCTCTTCAAGTGCTATTTGAATGGCTCGGCTTCTACTTGGAAAAAGATTTTGGTCAACTAATTTATCGATTCTTTGCAGCACTTTCTTGTCAACTGAAATTGCTATTTTAGTCGTAACTGCCATTGTTTCTCCGGTATTACTATTTGTAATACCACAAAATAATTATTTTATTCCCAATTTCAAATCGATCAAACCTGAGATTGATTCCAGTAAGAATGTATACGAGAGACAAAGTTTTCCGGGGATTCCGAATAAATATACTGTGCAACAAGTTTTGCTTCGGTCTGTAATTTTAATCTTTCCTGCCCGATTAGATTTAGCAGCTTCGTTTTTAATTCGTTGTTATTTAATAAAGAGGGTTCATACATCAACAATTTTCTTAGCTCTACTAAATCATGTTCCGATCCAAGTAAATCCGAAAGAGTTGATAACTTTTCCGAAAGCGGCTGCATATAATCATTCCATGCTTCAACCAAAATTCTAACATGGTACCAAAGATATTTTACGCTTTTACGCCAGCGATGATAGTTTTCCGAAGAGGAAGATTTAACCGCTTCGTTCATAGCTTTATAACCTTGTTCATAGACAAGTTGTAGTCCGGGGACAATTTGATCGAATTCTTTTTTATCAAGCTGCCAGTTTGCAATTTTAATTTTGTGTAAATCAAGGATGTTTTTGATTGCTTCAATCAATTCTTTGTTATTCTTAAACTGAGTTCTGATTCTTCTTGCTCTAAGACTAAGTTTTTTTCTAAGTTCTTTGTAATCATCCTTATTAATCCGGTCCGGGAAATGTTTATAAATTAAATCGAGTGTTTCAACCATAACGGCGGCATCTCTAATACCGGAAAGGATTCTGCCTGTATCTCTGAATAAAATATTTTCGTTTCTGTAATTTTGATTACCAAGTTCAAATCGAATCAATCTAAGAAGAGCACGCATTTTCTTAAAATTTTTCCGGGTCTCATGAATTGAATCATCAAAAGAATGATTAACGTTTTTTAACCGTGTTATTGAATCATCAAGCAATTCAATTCCTATTCGTTTAACGGCAAGGTTTATTCTTTCGTTAATAGATATTTTAAAAGCCATAATCTCAATTCACTCAAATACTTTTACATAATATTTCGTTTGGTTCATGAAAAACATTTTATGAAAACTTCCTAGGCTTAACCATGTTTTCAGGTTTCAACAGATCATCCAATTGTTCTTTTGTTAGCCATTTCTTTTCGAGTACCAATTCATAAACACCGCGTTCTGTTTCCAAAGCTTCTTTTGCAAGCTTTGTAGATTTTTCGTAGCCGAGAACGGGATTTAATGCGGTAACTAATCCGATTGAATTCTCTACTAACTCACGGCATCGTTTTTCGTTTGCGGTAATTCCATCTATACACTTGTATTTCAAAGTCATCATTCCGTTTTTCAACATTTCAATTGATTCAAAAAGACTATGTACAATTACCGGTTCAAATACATTCAACTCAAGCTGTCCGCCTTCAGCAGCCAATGTTACAGTTAAATCATTCCCGATAACTTTAAACGCAATTTGATTAACAACTTCGGGAATAACAGGATTGACTTTTCCCGGCATAATAGACGAACCCGGCTGCATAGGAGGTAAATTAATTTCATTTATACCCGTACGCGGACCGGATGAAAGTAATCTCAAATCATTACTTATTTTAGAAAGCTTTACCGCTAATCTTTTAACAGCGGAAGAATACATCACAAACGCACCGGTATCTTGTGTAGCCTCAACCAAATTTTCTGCAAGAACGATATCAAAACCTGTTATATCTCGCAAATGTTTTACAACTTTGTCGCTGTAATCGGGGTCCGAATTAATGCCCGTTCCAATTGCAGTTGCACCCATGTTAACTTCCAAAAATAATTTTGCATTTTGTTCAAGACGAGTTATCTCTTCAGTTAATGTTGCTGCATAAGCTTCAAACTCTTGTCCGAGCGTCATCGGCACTGCATCCTGAAGCTGTGTTCTTCCCATCTTAATTACTTGCGAAAATTCTTTTGCTTTGTGCTGAAATGATTCTATTAAGTCTTTCAGTACTTCTATTAATTTTTTGTTGCTGTTGATCAAAGCAATTTTAATTGCTGTTGGATAAGCATCATTGGTAGATTGCGAAAGGTTTACGTGATTATTTGGATGACAATGCTTGTAATCCCCTTTCTCATATCCTAAAATTTCAAGAGCACGGTTTGCAATAACTTCATTTGCATTCATGTTTGTTGATGTGCCGGCACCACCTTGTATCATATCAATTACAAAATGACTATGAAATCTGCCGTTTATTATTTCCATACATGCTTGAACAATAGCATCGGAAACTTCTTTGGATAAAAGCCCCAACTCGTGATTTGCCTGGGCAGCGGCAAGTTTAACCATAGCCAACCCTTCAATTAATGTAGGGAATGAAGATAAAGTTACTCCGCTAATGTTAAAATTTTCTAATCCGCGTAAAGTTTGAACTCCGTAATAAAATTCGAAGGGAACATCTCTATCACCGAGAAGATCATGTTCCCTTCGGGTTCTACCCGATTGATATTGTGTTGCAATATTAATAACACGAGTATTAGCAGAACGCATTCGACGTGAAATTACTTTAGCTATATTCGCTAAAATTTTAAACCCGGTTGAAGCGTTATCATCGAATAATTTTCTAAATTTATCGCGGCTGATAAGCAAAAGTATCGAATCATTTATAGCTCTTGCAGATGTAGAATGAGGAGAATCATCTAGTAGAGCTCCTTCACCGAGGAAATCATAATTTGAAAACAGTGCTAATCTTTTTTCTTCACCCATCGGTGATTTCTTAAATAATTCAATATCGCCATCCAAAACAAGGAAGAGATTTTTTCGTTGAGTGTTTTCGCTGAATAAAAAATCACCGGAAGAATATTTTCTCTCTTCTATAATTTCGATGATCTTTTCAATTTCACTTTCTCGGATATCTTTGAATAATTCAATACGAACTAAAAATTCTTTTACCTTTTTGTTATCCATTTTCCTTCCTGAAATAATTATTTACATATAACCAAAGTAGCTTAAATGATGTATCTTATCAAACCGAAAGAATATAAAAAAAGGATTAACCGAGTAATACTTTTCTCAATTAATCCCCTTTTATAAAAAAATTATAATCTCAGTATTTAACCGAGCAGCCGTATGGTTTTGAAGTTTTTACTTCAACTTCCTTACCTTCCATTAATTCATCCAATGCTTTTGAAACATAGTTTGTAGCTTTAGCTATATCTTCTTGATCTGCTGACGGTATATCATCAATTCCGCCGGCATATTCTAAAACACCGCTCGGACTAATTATATACATGTGAGGAGTAGTTTTTGCGCCGTAAGCTTTACCAACTTCTCCGGTATCATCTATAAGATAAGCCGTGAATTTTGCATTGTGATCGCTTGATCTTTTATTAATTTCATCATTATCAAAATTGCCTTGTTTACCGGGAACCGAAGAACAGATTGTTAACCAAACAACATCTTTGCCTGTATATTTTTCCTGAAGCATTTGCATATTTCCGCTGTCATAATGTTTTTTAACAAACGGGCAGTCATAATTTATCCATTCAAGAACAACGTATTTATCGGCAAAATCAGAAAGAGAATGCTCATTTCCATTGCTGTCCTTTAATGTAAATCCCGGTGCGGCTTCACCGACTTTAGCTTCCGAAGCAAACAAAGCCAAAGAAAGAATCAAAAAAAGAACTGGGAATTTAAGTAACTTCATACAACCTCCTATTTAATGATGTTAATTTATTTTTTGTAATGCGTCGATAATTATTCCGCTAGTTAAAATCTCGGGTAAAATTATAGGCTCACCTAAATTTTCTGCATAGATTACATATAAAGGAACGCTGTTTCTTCCAAAATTTGCAAGAGCTTTAGTAATTTCGTCATCCCGCGAAGTCCAATCGGCTTTAAGAGGGATAACATTTTTTTCTTCAATCATTTTAACAACATTTACAGAATTTATAGCAACTCTCTCATTTACTTGACAAGTTAAGCACCAGGCAGCCGTAAAGTCAATAAAAACCGGTATACCTGCACTTCTTAGTTCGTCTAATCTCTGTTGAGAAAATTTCTCCCATTTTATACCGGAAGTATTTTTTGAATTAAAATTTTCCGGTAAATTATTATTTGTTGTTGTATTCATTGCAAATACTAATCCGCCAATAAACATGAACAATGCTATTACTCTTGCAATAAACTTAACGGGTTTTGTGTTATTAAAAGTTCCCCATTTACCATAAATCCAAACACCAAACGAAGCTAAGAATAATGCTGCAAGTAATGAAATAACTCCATCTGAACCGGTTTGAAGTCCAAGCACCCATGCAAGCCAAATGACGGTTGCAACAAGAGGAAATCCCATAAATTGCTTTAATGTTTCCATCCACTTACCCGGTTTGGGAAGATACTTCAACCATGCCGGGAACAATGAGAGCAGCAAATAAGGTGAAGCCATTCCCAGAGCAAGAAAAGAAAATATTAAAAGAGTTACAAAAGGAGGTTGAATCATTGCAAAACCTAATGCGGTTCCCATAAACGGTGCGGTACAAGGTGTAGCAACGATTGTTGCAGTAACACCGGTCATAAAATCACCAAAAGAACCAGACTTACCAGAAGACTTTGCCCCAAAACTCATTAACGAAGTTCCGATTTCAAAAACTCCGAAGAGATTGAGCGCAAAAAGAAATAGAAATATAGAAAGTATAATTAAAAACTCAGGCGATTGTAATTGGAAACCCCATCCAAGTTCTTGTCCTCCGGCTCTTAAAGCTATTAGAATTCCGGCAAGTAACAAAAACGAAACTACAACGCCGAATGTAAATACTAATCCGTGTTTTAAGATTCTCTTTTTGTCTTCGCCTGCTTGTTTAACAAATCCCATTATTTTTATAGAAAGAACCGGAAGTACACACGGCATCAAATTTAAAATTATTCCGCCGAGGAAAGCAAAGACTAAAGCCAATATTATTCCCGAACTTTTTGCAGCTTCATCATTTCCTAAATGAGTAAAGGGAATAATTACTTCAAGGGCTCTCTCAGAATTTTCACCCCGCCAACCTATATCTGAAACAAAAATACCTTTTAATGTATCGGGATCTTCCACTTTAAAATCATCAAACGGAATTGTTAATTCATATCCTTTTTCAGTTCTTGTAAAATTTTGATCAGCGGCATTTTGATATATGCTGCCGTCATAAGGGAAAAATTCTATTTCATTTACTGAAGAATAATTTTGAGGCGGTATTAAAAATATTTTTATAGCGTTTTCATTTTTTGTTGATTGAATTTTCCAATCAGAATTTTGAAGAGGAAGATTAAACCTTGTATCAGAAAATGCCTGCTGCCATTTTTCAATTGTTTGAGGAGTTGAGTCTTTTACCGGAAGTTTTAATGAATATTCAGCATCTCCCGGCAAACATTCAACTTTGCAAACAAGCCAACTTGCTTTTGCTTTTATTTCAATCTCTTTTTCTTCAAGGACTTTGGGTGGAGTTATTTTGGTAAGAAGAAAAACTTCTCCTTCATAGCCAAAGTTAGCAAGATCTTCTAAATAAATTTTTTCCGGATAAGGCCAATGGATTTCACTTGCGGTAAATCCTTCAGGCAATGTCCATTTAATTTTTGTTTGAAGTCCGGCATCACCGGCATTCAGCCAGTAAGTATGCCATTCTTCATCCATCTTCAAACGTAAGGCAAGCCAGAAAGGTTCACCCGGTTTGATCGATTCGACTTCTGAAATTAATTCCGATTCGACATAATCTGTGCGAACAATTTGTGCACTTAGAATTAACGATGAAAATACAACAAGAAAAATTAGTTGCGTTAATTTTTTCATTATTTATCCGATATATTGTCCGTTATACATCAATTTACCCCATCTGTTTCTGAAAATTGCAATATATTATTAATGTTGAAAAAAAGTATTTCTTTTACGTTTTTTCTTACGAATTAATTTTCAATAAATATTCACTTATCGAATTGTAAAAATGGTGATTAAAATTTTTCTTTTCTGTCTATTATTTTACATTGTTACGCTTGGTCAAGATAATTCTTTCAACTTGATCCAAAACAAAATAAGTGCCGAAAAAATTCAAAAACATATTTCTTATTTAGGAAGTGATGAACTTGAAGGACGAGGAACCGGAAGCCGTGGCGGTGAATTGGCTGCAAATTATCTTGCAAAGGAATTTTTAAATTATGAATTGATTCCACTTGGGAACAACAATACTTATTATCAATATATTCAGATGCATGGAAGTACACCTAAAGAAAGTTCTAAACTGATACTTTACGATAAAAACGACAATCAATTTTTACTAAACATAAGCACAGATTATATTCTGCTAAATCTTGGTGATCAAACATATATACCAACACCGCTTCCTCTAATTTTTGCCGGTTACGGTATTACTGCTCCCGAATATGATTATAATGATTACCAGTCTATTGATGTAGAAGGAAAAATTGTTGTTGTATTGGAAGGTGAACCTTTATCGGATAATAAAAAATATTTTGACGGAGTTAATCCAACTATATATAGTTTTGCGGATGCAAAAAAAAGATTAGCAATTTCAAAAGGTGCACGCGGTATAATAATAATTCCCAACTTGGATGATAATCCATATTTCGATTGGGAATGGATTAATCAAAGCAGTGCATTTGAAAATGTTCAATTAGCATATGCCGTTACTTCCAACTTAAGCTTACTTTTTAATCCGCTATACGCCGAAAAACTTTTTATAGATTCTCCATTTTCAATTGATGACATATATCAAATGCATAGAAATCATAGAATGATAAGTTTTCCTCTTCAAACAAAAATTAGTTTTAAGGGTGATTTTGAAAGAAGAGATTTTATTGCATCAAATATTTTAGGAATGATTAAAGGGAGCGACGAAGAACTAAACGATACTTATATTGTTCTTTCAGCTCACTACGATCATCTGGGTATTGGATTTCCTGTTGAAGGTGATTCAATTTATAATGGAGTTTTTGATAATGCAGCTGGAGTTGCAGCCCTTTTGGAAATTGCATCTGCAATAAGTTCATTGGAAGAGAATCCTAAACGATCGATAATATTTGCATTGTTCACGGGAGAAGAAAAAGGTTTGCTCGGTTCTCGATATTATATTGATCATTCGCCGGTTCCACTATATAAAACTGTTGCTAATATTAATATTGACGGAATAGCTTCCTTCGACAGATTTAAAAGTGTTGTAGGAATAGGAAGTGAGTTTTCAACTTTGGAAGTATTTTTAGAAGAAACAGCATTTCAAAATGAATTAAACGTTACTGAAATTCCATCTATTTTTAGACAAACTGATGCATATTTAAGTTCAGATCAAATTACATTTGCAAGAGCCGGAATTCCTTCTATATTAATTTTTGAAGGACTTGATTACGAAAATATCTCAACGGAAGAGGGAATTGAAAGATTTATTGAATACAGTAAAAAATATTATCACACTCCTAAGGACGATTTAACTCTTCCTATCAATTATGAAGCAGTAATTCAACACACAGAGTTCATTATGAATTTTCTTTTAACATTAGCAAATTCGGAAGTAGAACCGGAATGGTATCAGTCTTCACCTTATTTAAATATTAGATTACGTTCAATTGCGGAAAGGAAATAGCGTGAGGATTATTTTCATAAATATTATTGTTATTAGTTTATTAATTACCTCATGCACTGCGGTTAATCAACATGATACCATTCGCATAAAAGGTTCCGATACAATGTATCAATTAAACGAAGCATTGGCACGAGAATACATGATAATTAATCCTGGAATTTCAATTTACGTTGAAGGAGGTGGAACAAGCAGCGGTGTAAATTCTTTAATAAAAGGAGAAAGTGATATTGCCGCCGCTTCCCGGTCTCTTAAAGCAGAGGAAGCAAAAAGTTTGGCTGAATATTACAGCTCTGTCGGCATATATTATCTTATTGCCAAAGATGCATTAAGCATTTATGTTAATCCAAATAATCCTATTAAAAATTTTACTTTAGAAGAATTGGAAGGAATATTTTCATGTGAGATTATTAACTGGAAAGAATTAGGAGGGAGCGATAAACCTATTCAGACAGTTATTAGACCTCCGAACTCCGGAACTCATATATATTTTCAAGAGCACATTCTTGAAGCAAGCGCGTACTGTGAATCAGCTGTTGTTTTACCGACTACTGAATCAATAATTGATTATATCAACAAAAACGAAAGCGCTATCGGTTATGGTGGAATTGGTTATAAGGAAGGAATTTCACTCGCAAAAGTAAACGGTATTGAAGCTTCAATTGAAACAGCAAGGAATGATACTTATCCAATAACACGGTATCTCCATTTTTTTACATCAAATACTCCGAGTGGTGTTGTTAAAGATTTTATCGATTGGGTATTAAGTCCGAATGGTCAAAAGATTATTAAAGATTCCGGTTATATAACATTGTGGGAACTTCCACAAAATAATTAATTAATATCATGAAGAAGATTTTTTTAATATTTCATTTTCTTTTCAACAGCATATTAATTTTTGCTCAGGCACAAACAATTTATATAGCAAAAAGTTATTGGCATACCGGTTTGATTGTTGAGATAAATGAAATTTCTCTAAAAGCTCTGCCAGTATTAAAAAATTTCTCTGATTCGGAATTTGTAGACATTGGTATGGGTGAAAGAGATTTTTATATGAGTCCGAGCCGGGATGTAATTCCAGCCGCAAAAGCAATCTTAGTTCCAACTGGTGCTGCAATTAGAATCGCTGAAGTGCCGGGTGATACGGCTTTCTTACGGCGAACAAGTGATTACTTAATTTCAATGGAACTTGATAGTATTTCTTTTAAGAATCTTTTGAGTTACGTTAATGAATCAATTTCAAAAAATGACGATAATGAAGATTCTATAATAGAAGAACGGGCGGGCGGCAGTATTGTGTTTTATAATTCACCTCTGTCATATCATTTATTTAATACATGCAACACTTGGTTGGCAAGAGCGTTACAAAAGAGTGGTATTGATATTAAACCAAGTGATGTAGTTACTTCCAAAGATTTGTTTTACCGTTTGTTGGATAAATCGTTGATTTTGAAATATGATACAACCGATACAATTTTTTAGCAACTTGAAATGCAAAAGAATCAGCGAGCCGGTAAACCCCTTCCATACCGACCCGCAGATCACCGGGAGGTTAATTTCCGAATATTATTTCCCAAATACTTTTTTTTCGCTTTTTCTCTTTCCAATATGAACGGTATTTATCCTGAGTAATTAAACCTATCGGTCCTTCATAAATACCGCCGTCTTTGTAACCGTCATAAACCCTTACAGCAATTGTGTTTTCTTCCCCGAATTTCAAAACATTATCAGGTAAAAAATAACCTCTGAATTCACTGTATTCATTTGAAAAGTGTATGTTCCTAATATTCTCATCCATTATTCCGGTAAAGCCTACTTTCTTACCGTTAATGAATGCTTCATCAATATCATCAATCTTTCCAAGTACAAGAACAAGCTTTTTACCTCTTAAGTTTTCAGGAACGACAAACTTTAGTCTATACCAGGCAAATCCGTCATACTCAAACCAACCTTGCGGTTCCCAGTATCCCGGGACAAAAATGTTTTCCCAGTCATTGTCTTCAAAGTTTTCATTTCTCCAATCAAGATTATCACCAATATTAAATTTCCATTCTCCTTCAAGATTAAGATCGAGTTTCAATCCTTTTGTATAAGCAAAGAGACCGATATCACCGCGAATAATTCCGCCGTCTAATTGTGAATCAAAAACTCTTACTGCAATAACATTTTTGCCATTTTTATTTAAATACTTTTCCGGAACCGGATAATTTCTATGTGCATTATATGCAGTTGAGTAATTCGGAGGGAAACTACCGGATCTGCCGATTAAGTGACCATTGAGATAGACTTCATCAACATCATCAATATAACCTAGCTGAAGTCGTAGACTGTATCCTATCGCATATTCCGGTAGATCAAAATCGGTTCTGTACCAAGCATAGCCGTTATAACCGTGAAACCCTTGTGATTCCCAAGAAGCGGGAACTTTTATTATTTCCCAGTTATAGTCCGAGTAATTCGGGTCAGCCCATTTCATATCATCACCGATTGTGAACTTCCAACTGCCTCTAAGATTGACTACTCGTTCCCATTCATTTGCATAGAGAGTCGATATCGAAAAAAGAATCATCAATCCAATCAATATTCTTTGTAACTGTTTCATTTTTCCCACTGTAATAATTGTTATTTGTTTTTATACCTTTGCACTCAAAAATTAGATAATTAAAAAATCACTATCAGTTAAAGCTCATACCTCAAACCGAATTTAATATCATTTTGAACCAGATATTCAAATACTATTGCGGTTAGAATATTTTTTACATGGCTTTTTTCAAGATTATTTACAAAATGAATCAATTCCATCATTGCATTCTCATCACCAATTCTATAAATAGCCATTGCTATTAATACTATATCAAAAGGATCTTTTTTAGTTTTGAGCAGAATTACAAGTTCATCACATACTTCTTCGACTTCATATTTCCCAGCATAATAAACACAACTTCTCATCAACCCCTCGTTCCCGGATTTAAGTCCGTTAATAAGATTTGCAACATCAATATCAGAACACTTGTAATTTTCAAGAGCATTAGTTGATAGTGCCGTAAATAATAATGTTAAGAGTGCAACTATAATTGATTTTAGAAATGTAAACATAACCTCGCCTCTATTGTTTGAAACTTACACTTCAAATCTACAGAGGCTAATCATCATCGTTGTCAAAAGCAAGTCAGAAATTGTAAATAATTGTCATAACAATTTTGTTGTCAGTCAATAAGTTTATAACCAATTCCATGAACTGTTAATATAATTTTAGGATGGTTTGGGTCTATTTCAATTTTTTGTCTGAGTTTTAAAATAAAATTATCAATTGTCCGGGTTGTGATATGGATTTCTTGTCCCCAGACATTTGTAAGGAGTTCATCTCTGCTAACCGTACTGTTCTTTTTATTCCAAAGATATTGGAGTACTTCAAACTCTTTATGAGACATCTGCACCGAATCATTTTCTTCTGATGCATTGTATGAGCCAAAATTTACCGATAACCTTCCGATATTTACTATAGTATCAGATGATTTTTGTAAAGATTCACCTCTTCTAAGAACTGCTTTAATCCTGGCAAGTAGTTCTCTTAAACTGAAAGGTTTGGTTACATAATCATCGGCACCTAATTCAAGTCCAAGAACTTTATCAATTTCTTCTCCTTTTGCGGTCAACAATATTATTGGTGTAGTATTACCTTCTTTTCGTATTTTTTTACAAACATCAAATCCGGAAACTTTAGGCAGCATAACATCCAGTAAAATCAAATCGAACGTGTTCGAAGCAATAACATCAAGAGCCGCTTGACCATCTTCGGCAATCAAAACTTCATAGCCCTCAAATTCAAGATTGTCTTTTAATCCCAAACGCATACTCGGTTCGTCTTCAACAATAAGAATCTTTTGCATGATACTCTCCGTTAAGTTTTTACAGATTTAAAAAATATTCTGAAAGTTGATCCTTCATTAACCTTGCTGTCTAATTCAATTTCGGCATCATGAGCATCTATAACATGTTTAACAATTGTAAGACCCAAACCCGTCCCCTTAGTATTGTGAACCAACCCGGTTGATACTCGGAAAAATTTATCAAATATCTTTTCTTTATCATCTTTTGAAATACCAATACCTTTATCGATTACTTCCAAAATAACATTCTGATTTTTTTGATACGTCTTCAACATAATTTCCTTTGTATCATTACTATACTTAGCGGCATTATCAATCAAATTTATTATTGCTTCCGATAAAGCTTCGGAGTCAGCATTTATTTCAGGCAAGTTATCTTCTGCTTCAAAAATAAATTTGAAGCCTTCATTTTCTAAATGAAATTTGTAGTTGTCATAGATCTGCTTAACTATTTTGTTGATATCCGTTAATGAAAAATTATAAGTTCGTTTACCGGCTTCAATTTTAGAGAAGCTTAATATCGAGTTTACAATTCTGCTAAGCCGGTTAGATTCTTGGCTAATAATTTGATAGTACTCATTTCGCTTTTCTTCGGATCTTACTCTTCCCATTTCAAGAGTCTCTGCAAACATACTGATTAGTGCAAGCGGAGTACGAAGTTCATGCGAAACATTTGAAACAAAATCTGATTTTATTTGTGCTAGTTTTATTTCTTTTCTAATTGTTCTATAAATAATCACAACTCCGGTTACGATTATTAAATTCATTATTATTATAATAATTAGGTTAGTGTAGGTTCTTTCGGCAATTAACCCGGAAAGGGTTCTTCCTTTAAGCAGAATTCCCAACTCATATTTGGGGAAAAGCCACAATGGGCTTTTTACATCTGGTTGTTTACCGTCAACTGTTTCATCGAAATTAAATTTGTATTCATCAGAATTTGAGATACAATAAATTGCGAATTCTTCACCGGCTGCTTCCAATATAACCGGTCTAAGAGTTTCTTGAATGTATGTTGATATATTAATTTCGAGAATGGTGATAACTTGTTGGCGTTCATCCGAAATTATCACAGTAAGAAATTGTGTTTTTTCGTTATCCGATTCAAGCGGTTCAATCTTGCGATATCCTCCTTCAATATAGCGGTATAGTCTTTCAATTTTTTCAATGTTGCTTTGAAAAATGTTCTTCAATTCTTCAACCCCGGTTTCACTTCCAGTATTTATCAAATTATATTTTTGAAAGTCGAGATTATCAACAAAGACAATTTGAACAATTGACCGGTTCAAATTGAGAAATGGCTCTAATTCATTCATACTCAACTTGGTTAAATCATATTGATGATTTTCTAAAGCTACACTTAATGAACTTGTCCATGCAGCAGTAACTAAATCAGAATATTGATTAATTGAGTTAAGTACTGTATTAAGCTGGTTAACATAAATTTCTTCAATCATTTCTTCGGTTTCATTTAAAGAGGTTAATTCATAAACCGAGTAGCTGATGGCTGGAAGCATAACTACTAATAAAAGAGGAATGATTATTTTTTTAAGTGTACTGTTCATCCGAAAACATTAAACCGGGAATTTATTATCGATAAAATATGAAAAGTTCATTAATAAATTTGGATGGAATTCTTGAATATTAGATATCGATTGGTCTTTCGTAAAGTATTTCGTCTAATCTTCCTTCTAACATTATATCATAATATATTTCCTTACCAACAAGTGAATTATTCAAATCGTAAAGTTCCATTACTGCCGGAAGTTCTTCAATTCTATCCAGTTCAAACGTACATAAGACTTTATGATACTTGATAGAATTATATTCTTTGTACTTATCCTTATTGAGTTCGAGTTTGATAAGCATGCGTTTATCTCTATTGCATTGAATTCGGGCAAAGAGAAATAAACCTTCTGTATTTTTTTCAATTTTTATTACTTGTGTATCTGCGGCAATTTTTTGATGTACAAGCGAGTACAATTCTCTCGGTGAATCGAAGTCATATTCATTTACTAATAAGATTTTGGATTCATTTTTCAAACTATCAATTGCTTTTTCATACGAGTTAAATTTCGATATGTTTTTACTTGGGTTATAGACAAAACAAAAAAATATATATGTGAGGGCGGATAAAACGAGAAGGAATTGTTTCGGTGATATATTTTTAGCTGAAATCACCTTTAAAAATAGAAAAGTGCCGCATCAATAAAAAGCAATGACACGACACCTTTACCAGCCGTAAAATTTATATTTAATCCGGATTTTTACTTTTATAAGCAACGTATGAAATAAAAACTACTCCAACAACAAATGATGCAAAAACTAATAATGCTGAATATACTATTGTACTTAAAGTCACAGTAAAAGACCTCTTGTATTTTTTTTATTACAAATATAGCAATTAGTATACGCTATACAATGAGGTGCATCACATTGTTTATTTTTTCCCAAAATTAAGCTATATTTTGCTTGGAGACATGGTCTAAACAACCGGGGTAATGAACTTAGCTGGGCATTACCCGTCTCTGTTTATATTACTTCTTTAACTGACTTTTTACTTACACCTTTCACCAAAGCTAAATTCGAGAAATTTTTAAAGTGTACTTTCAAAAGAACATTTTGTTCAGTTCGTATCCGAACAAAAATATCCGATATAAATTCTACTCTTCCAAAAACAGATTTATTTTCTTCACCAATAGAGTTTGGGAAAATGTACTCTACGCTATCGCCGATGTTTATTTCCATAAGATTTTTTATTTACAACTTACAAAAGGATTATTAACAAAACATTATTATAATATTATGAATATATTATTTATTTATTTTCTTTTCGAAGTGTTGATAATCTTTTCTGGATTTCCAATTGCCCCCCCATTCCCATCCTCGTTTTTTGAATGCTTTTACCACAACTGATTCCGGTGTTATTGTCCCGATTTCGTTTTTATTATAAGTCGCTCCTTTTGGTAATATTTTCTTTCCTGCGATAAAAGGATTTTGTTTGGGATTAATATCAACCGCTACTCCGTATGAATGATTAGAAAGTTTGTCGGTTCCGTCAATAACTCTATAATTAAATCCCGAAGAATTATTGTCATTCATAGAAGTGTTATCATCCCAATTGTATTTTACAATCGGAATAACTTTATCAATAGGAAATCTATTAGCTAATAGTTCGTCGAAAATTTCTTTTAACTCGGCTGAAAGTTTTTTATTAATAACTATTTGTCCCTTATGGATTTTATTATCGAAAGAGACATACATAACATTAATTAAGGTAAGATTCTTTCTTATCTCTACCGGGAAATCAATACCTTCAACTGCCTCGTCGAATGTCATATCGGAATCTACAATTATACTGCTGTATTCTTGCATATAATTACTTGTATTTATTAGAAAAATAAGTGCTGCCAAAAAAAATATTTTATGTATCAAATTCATTGATAAATATAAAATTTTTTCAATAAACAAAATTATGGCAAAATATTATCGTATTTCTAAATTAACTAAATAAATATTAGATTTAATTTACTACAAAAAGACGGTTATGGCTTCTTTACACATATTAAGTAAATCTACATTTCTAAAAGGACTTCAGTGCGATAAGCATCTTTATCTTTACAAAAATAACAAAGAATTACTCGATCCATTGAGTGAAATGCAGCAGGCAATATTTTCGCGCGGAACCGATGTTGGAAAACTTGCACAACAACTTTTCCCGGGTGGAATTGATGCATCACCTTCATCACCTACTAAATTTGATGAGTCTATAAAATTAACAGAAGAATTGATACAAAAGGGTGAACAGGTAATTTATGAAGCATCATTTATGTTTGAGCAAGTTTTAGCTGCGGCCGATATTGTAGTAAAAGATGATAGCGGATGGAAAATTTATGAAGTAAAAAGTTCAACTTCCGTAAACGAAGTTCATATTAACGATGCGGCGGTTCAATATTGGATTGTTAGTAATCTTGGCTATAAAGTTAAAGATATATCAATCGTTTACATCAATAATCAATATTTACGAAAAGGTGAACTTGATCTTAATTCGCTTTTCAGTATTGAGTCGGTTTTGGAATTTGCGTTGGAAAAACAAAAGTTTGTTACCGATGAAGTTGCCCGTCAAAAAAGAGTCCTCAAAAGAAATAGTATTCCTAAAGTTGATATCGGAATGCACTGTACAGATCCGTATCCTTGCGGATTCATCGGTCACTGCTGGAAACACATTCCCGAAAATTCCGTGTTCGATATTTCCGGAATGCATTTACGAAAGAAGTTTGAGCTGTACGAAAAAGGAATAATTAAGCTGAAGGATATTCCAAATGATTGTGGACTTAACAAAAATCAGCAGCTGCAAATTGACGGTGTTCTGCAGAACAAAAAGATAATAGATAAAGAAGCTATTAAAGAATTTCTCGATACGATTAGTTATCCGATGTACTTTGTTGATTTCGAATCATTTCAACCTCCGGTTCCGTTATATGAAGATTCAAAACCGTACCAACAAATTCCGTTTCAATATTCCGTTCATTATAAAGAATCCGAAAGTTCCGAATTACGGCATTTTGAATTTATTGCCGAACCGGATACCGATCCGAGAATTCCTTTTATCGAAAATCTCTTAAAGGTTCTTGGTAAGAAAGGAGATATAATTGTTTATAACAAATCTTTTGAAATAACACGGTTGAAAGAAATACAACGCGATCTTCCAAAGTATGCTAAGCAAATTGAAAAACTTTTCGATCGAGTGAAAGATTTGATGCTGCCTTTCCAGAAAAAATATTACTACTCACCCGAAATGAAGGGTTCGTATTCTATTAAATATGTCCTCCCCACACTTGTGCCGGAATTAAGTTATGAAAATATGGTAATTGCCGACGGAGGGACAGCATCGCTCTCTTATGAAAGTCTACTTTCATTAGATGATTTTATAAAAATTGACGAGATCAAAAAGCAGCTATTAGAATACTGTAAGTTGGATACACTTGCTATGGTAAGAATTTTGGAGAAGCTTGAAGGATTGGAATAATTCATTTAATACTCTCTAATTTTTCTTTTAATACACTCAGTTCTTTTGTTACTATTTGCCAAATTATTGTATGGTCAACTCCAAAATAATTATGTACAATTCTATTACTTATTCCTTTTAGTTTTGTCCAAGGAATATTTGGTGATAATTCTTTTATTTCATCAGGCATTCGCGAAGAAGCTTCACCTATAATTTCGATGTTACGAACAACTGCATCTTCAATTAATTCATTTTCTAAAAATTTTTCGTAATCCACTTCCTTCGTGTAGTTTTCAATTTTTTCAATCGCTTTCAAAATATTTTTTATTAATATTTTCCATTCTCTTCTAGACATAGATAATATCCTTTTCAATCAGTTTAAACATATCTTCGCCCAGTGCATTTTTTGTAACTACGTCTGATTTAATTTCTAATAATTGCTCCATCTCATCTGCGCAAGAAACAAAATCAAGTCCGATTGGACGTTCAAATTCAACAAGTAAATCAACATCACTCAGTTCTGTTAAATCATCGCGTGAATATGAACCGAAAACGGCAACGGTCTTTAGTCCATATTTTTCGTTCAAATAAGATTTATGATGAGTGAGTATAGATTTAATTTCAGCTAAGGTTTTCACTTCCTTAATCCTTTTTGTTGCTGCAATTAAATATAAAAAACAGAATTAATAACCCCTAACCTTAACGACCGCGGAAGTTTCTCTGCCCCTATCATCCATACAAGTTATTTTTATGTTCCCTTCGGATATGTGGAAAAAGGTTTTCTCTTCGGGAGATGATTTTTTATAAAACTTATCATTCACAAACCAATAATGTGTTTTAACATTCGGGTCTGATGCAGCTTGTAATAAAATTTCTTGTTCATTTCCTTTTTCAATAAAGTATTCGAACTCTGATGATGGAGAAATTATAACCGGTCCTTCGGAAGTAAATCTTGCGCTGCAACCGGGATTGTGTTTCGGCGGACGTTTTACTTTTACATTGTTTCTATTCTGCCATAAAGTTAATTCCGGTTCATAAAAAGGATAGGCAGCTTTCTTGTATTCGTTCGGTAAGCATTCGGGACAGTATTCAATTGTCTCATCTTCATTAACAAATAATTCTTTGAAAAGATCACACTGTTTCTGCGGTGAATGATTTTCAATAAAATAATCATCAATAATATTTGTACAATACTTTGAAGGAATTAACCCGGTCTCTGCACAGACTTTTCTCATTTGCAAATTATTTGGGAAGTCAAACCACTTTTGATCTGAATCGTAATCTATTGAATTGAATAACTCAAATAAAAGCGGTACAGCCATTTCGGCACCTGAAAGATGCGGAGAACCTTTGCCGTCAAAATTTCCCATCCATACACCTATTGTAAAGTTTGGATTAAATCCAATTGCCCAGGCATCCCGCTTGCCGTATGAAGTCCCGGTTTTCCAAGCAACACGCGGTAATTTTGTTGTGAATAAAAACTCTGCAGGAAAATCGGGTCTTTCATTTTTCATCAATATTCTTCCGATTATATAAGCAGATTCTTCGGTAAATATTTTTAGTCCGATATTTTTTTCTGCATCATCAACATAATTTAATTGATGCAAATTTCCTTTTTGCGAAACGGTTGAAAATAGTTTTGTTAATTCTTCCAAAGTAACACCGCATCCGCCGAGTATGAGCGATAACCCTAACTTACTTTTTGATTTTGCGATTGATTCAAACCCGCAGCGTTCAAATAAATTTATCATATTATTCAAACCGGCTTGACGCATTAATCTAACTGCCGGAACGTTTAATGAATTTGAAAGAGCAAACTCTGCGGTTACGTCACCGTAAAATTTTTGATCATAATTTTCAGGTTCGTATCCGCCGAAATCTGTTGGAATATCAAGCAGACGCATTTGCGGAGTGAGTAAACCGTGATCAAAAGCATAAGCATACAATGCCGGTTTTAATGCTGAACCTGGAGAACGAACAGATGTAATTCCGTTTACCTGTCCTGAAATTTTATCATCATAAAAATCAACCGAGCCGCAGTATGCGCGCACACTGTTATTATGATTATCAATTACCAAAACAGCGCCGTTAGTTACACCTTTTCCTTTTACTCTATCTACATATTTTTTTAGAAGAGTTTCCGATATTGTTTGAATGCTCAAATCAAGTGATGAGTTGATTTCATCATTCCTGAAACGTTTTGCAGTATAATTCGAAAAGTGCGGAGCTAAGTTAGGTACTTGATATCTTGCTGAAACTACCGGTTCATCTTTTGCATCAATCAAAATTTGTTTATCGAATACTTCATCTTGAATAAAGCGGTCAATCCATTTATCTCTTTTTTGAATTGCTTGTGAAGGATCAATATCTATTCTAAGACTGTTGGGATTATTCGGAATTACGGTTAATAAAATTGATTGTGAAAGACTAAGTTTATCCGGCGGTCTATTAAAATAAATGTATGATGCAGATTTAACGCCTTCAATATTTCCACCGAAAGGAAGATGACTTAAATATATTTCGAGGATTTCATCTTTGCTGTAATGAAGTTCAAGTTGAACAGCACGCAGCATTTCCAATATTTTATTCATGTAAGTTCTTTGAGCAGGTTCAAGCAGTCGAGCAGTCTGCATCGTAATTGTTGATGCACCTGAAACTCTTCTGCCGCTGAATAAATTTTGGGTAAATGCCCGAACTATTGCAACCGGGTTAATACCTAAATGCCAATAAAACCATTTGTCTTCCTTTTCAATTATTGCTTTAATTAAATCTGTAGAAACGTCATCGAGATGAGTTCTCATTCGCCATTTATCGTCGCTTGAGAGATATGCATTGAGAAGTGTTCCGTTATTTGAATAAATTGCTTTCGAGTACGGTTTTAAATTGGGAAGAGG
Source organism: Melioribacter roseus (assembly GCA_020724265.1). Taxonomy (GTDB): domain Bacteria; phylum Bacteroidota; class Ignavibacteria; order Ignavibacteriales; family Melioribacteraceae; genus SURF-28. The sequence continues at coordinate 100,021 of DYHH01000009.1, forward strand.
GAATGATATATCAAGAATAATTATTAGCAGAATTAATAGAACAAAAGATCTAAGAAAAATATTTTTAGCAAATTTTTTCAGTTTATCTAACATGGGTTTCATTGCGACTCTGCACCTTAGCGGTTTATTCATCCGGGTCTAAGACGCAAAGTCGCTATTTTTTTTAACGAACTTCAACTTTTTTCGCACCATTGTAAGAACAAAATTCTTTATCATAAAGTGCTTCGGCACCAATAGCAGGCAGCTCGAATTTTCCCTTATTAACCGCGCGCAATAAATAATAAAATTCAGTTGTTTTATTACGTTGTAAATTTGTAAAGAGAATAACTCTATCATCTCTGTAATCTGAAAAGTCTATTTTCATAACATTGGAAGAATTAATATTCAACCTGTCAACTTCGGTTAAACGGGGATTTTCAATTTCAAAGCCAGCCGGAATCATATCGGTAATGACAATATTTTCCGCTGAGCGTTCAAATCCTTGCAATGTTATTTTAGCAACTATCATTTGTCCTTGAGTAAAATTATTAACCGGTGTACCGCTTCTATAATCATAATATGTTCTTCTTACAGCCATAAACGAATCTTTTTCTTTAACTTTTTCATTTACTTTAACTCCTTCCGTACTCCAGAAATAATATACTTCGCCTTTGCCGGTTGCTGTTAGTTTGATTTCCGCACCATTTAATTCAGACGAGCTCAAAGAAATATCGTTACCAGAAAAAGTTGAAAGTTTTTTATCGTTAATAATTACATCAACATTTACATCAGCATCAGCGTTTAAGTTTGCAGCTTTACCCAAAGCTAAAAACGCCCATGCTTTATCTTGTGTCGAATACATCTTGTTAGTTAACGATGATAAATGTCTCACCATAGAAGAAACTTGCTCATTTGTAGGATCGACCTCTAGAAGTACATTCAACATAATTGCATTTGCACGGATTTCCGAATCAAACCAATAACCGGTTTGACGCTCCGGTTGTTCAACACTAATTAATTGCGGAAGAATGTCGTTATATGAACTCCACTTTCCGTTTAATGCATAACTTCCGGCTAATAAATATTTCGAATCTTCCGAAAGTAAATGAGGACGCGCTTTATAATAATTCATTGTTGAAAGATCAGATTTACCGGCAAGAGACAATATATACAAAGCATAAATTGTTGACTTATCGGCAATTTTACTTACAGTTCTTCTTGTACCGTTGTAAGTAACATAGTCCACAACACTTCTTTCTTTAACTTTTGTTTGAAGATAGTTCAATGAATTATTTAAAACTGTTTGATTAACCTGGTAACCACCTTTCTTAGCTTCAAGAAGGAAGTGAACAGCATAAACCGTACTCCAATAATTGGAATTAGTTGTTCCCTGCCAATAAGAAAATGAACCATCGTATAACTGCATCGATTCTATTTTTTTAATTCCTTCCTTAACAAAATAAACCGGGTTGTTTGTTCTATAAAGTTCCGGTGCAACAACCTTTGCAAGCTGATCAAAATATAATTGCGGAAAAAGTTTAGAGACTACTTGTTCTAAACAACCGTAAGGAAATCCAACTAAGTCTCTTAATTGTTTGGCAAATTTAATTGCCGGGAATTTACTTATAGTTAAAACCGTAGATTGAGTTCCATCAAAGAAATTCGTTGGGATATCAATTGTTGTTTCTGTGCCTGCTTTAATTGATCCCGAACCCGTTTCGGTTATATAAGGTGATACCGGTCTTACACCAATTTCAATTTCATCACTTACTTTTGCCAAACCGTTTGTTTCGATTTTAATTTTTGCTATACCTACTTTACCCGCGGTAGTAATAACATAAATTCCTTTTGCAGTTGAATTCGGTTTTACATTTACTTCAATCGACGAATTTGTTTTTAGTTTTATCGGTCCATCGACAGACACATCAATTTTTACATTTCCTTCTTTGTTTGTTGTATTAATAACAGTTACCGGCATTACAAGTGAATCTCCAACTGAAAGGAATCGGGGAATTTCAGGTTCAAGGATTAAGTCATCGGCAACTTTCATTGGCTTTTCTGCATTTCCGAACTTTGAACCTGAATAAGCCAAAGCCATTAATCTTATCTCACCGTTAAATTGCGGAATATTCAATTCAACTTTTACTTCACCGTTTGAATCGGTTTTTTTAATTCCGCTCCAATAAGAAACGAGTTTGAATCGTTTTGTTGTTATTGGATTAGCTCTTTTCTGTAACTCGGCAGCTAACTTATCACCACCGGTTGAGGATGAAGAAGAAATAATTTCCGGAAGAAGCAGTTTATATAAATCATAAGAAGAAACTTTCAACGGACGTTTCGCATACATATATGCGTAAGGATCGGGAGTTTGAAAATTTTTTATTTGTAGAATTCCTTCATCAACTGCGGCTAAGGTTACATATATATCTTTGTTTGGTTGAGTCTTAATCAATACCGTTTGCTTTGTGTTGGGTTTTACTTTCTCGTTTGCAATTATAGTTAACGGAAGTTTATTGCTTGTTTTTTCAACTTTCATAGAAGCAAAACCGTGAGCAACTAAAAACGGCGCTTGATTATCAATCTTATGAGGTCTGAATAAAGTTGCGGTTACATAAGTATTCGGTATAAACGAATCTTTTGCTTTTATATTTAATTCATAAGATCTTTCTTTCACATCAACATATTGATGTTCATATACTCCGTTTCTTTCAAAAGTAATTAACATTTTCCCCGCGAATGGAGTCATAAACAAAATCTTTGCATTATCACCCGGTTCATATTTTTCTTTATCGAAAACAATTTCAATCCGTCCTTCTTTATCAACTTCAAAAGAAGAAGCAGTTGAACTTCCCCAGCCGTAAGCATAAAATTCTTTATAAGTATATCCTTCCGATTCATTTCCTTTCTTAGCAATTCGTAAATGATATTTCCCCGATTTTGAAAGAACAAGCGGTATATCGGCAAGACCGTTTTTGAATTTAATTTCTCTTTCCCATTCTAAAACTTCCTGCTCTTCGGATGCATAATAATATCTATCGCCGTAATCTTTTTTAAGAACGGTTTTCCATTCGAATCTAACTAGTTTAGCTGTTCCTGTAAAATCACCAATAGCAGCATCGTTATAATCAACAACAGCGGATCGAAAATTTAATTTTTCATTTGTACCGAAGTAATAACCGGGAGCTTTAATTCCAACAAAGTAATTTTTCGGATAGACAGTAAAATCAGTTACTCTGTTAATCGGTCTTCCGGTTAAATCGAATACACTTACAAAAGCATAACCCTTTATTACACCTCCGCCTGATAAACCGCTTGGTACAATGTAAGTTATATCTGCTTCGCCTTTCTCGTTTAAGTTCCCGTCAATGAATGTATTTTCAACTCTTGTATTCTCCGCAGTTGAATTTGAAAAGTCATAATCACTAAAAGTTTTACTTACAAACGGCTGATGACGCAGTTGAATATCTGCTTCGTATTTTAAACCGCTTGCCTCTGCACCGAATAAATATTCTGCTTCGGTTTTTATTTCTACTTTTTCTCCTTCAAAGAATTTTTCCTTCTCTTTCTTTAATGAAACACGAATCTTATCGGGGACAAAATCTTCAACACTGAAAGAATAAACACCAATAAGTTGACTGCTACCAATGTATAAATCTGCTCTGTATTGACCTGTCAATGCATAATCCGGGATATTAAATGAAAGCTCAAAGGAGCCTTCATTGTTCAAGTCTTTTTTGAATTCATCAAATACTTTCCCGGTAGGAGAAATTACTTTTATAATTACGGGAAGATCTTTAACAACATTAATATTATTGTCACGAATGATTGCGGATATGTTTGCTTTGTCTCCGGGTCTGTAAATATTTCTATCGCCGTAAATAAATGCCTGGTAAGTATCGGAGTATTCCGTTTTACCACCGACATCAAAGCGAGAGGTTTCAACAAATGTTTCACGCAAATCGATATAATTAAAATCATCCCCTTTTTCTGCCGTTACTAATTGCGGGAAGAACTCTTTTAATTGTTCTTCAACATTGTTAAAAGTAACAATACCTTTGTCATTTGTTTTACCTTGTAATCTCACTTGATTATTATAAGAGATTACAGAAATTTCAACATCGGCAACCGGTTCGGCAGATTCAATAGAATTAACAAAAACTACGAATTGATTATTTGATTGCTTCGCAATAATCGCAAGATCTGAAATTGCAATCATTTTAGAATCTTGTATCCATCTATCTTCATCGGAACGTACAGTTACCGTATAAATTCCTTTGATGTCTTTTCTTATTGCTTCGTTAAGATTGATATCAAGTTTTTGAAGCCAATTTCTTCCGCCGTTTAATTCAATTTTCTTTGTGTATAAGAAACGTCCAAAACTTTCGGTATAATAATATGGGTTATAGTATCCCCAGGAATCATTGTATGTATAAGAATAGCGATCCAAGAAATGAATTAAATTGTTTTTAAAAATTTGCGAGACTTCAATTTCTACCTTATCAACATTAACAACATTTGCTTGTAGATTTTTCTGACCGCCAAGCATTAAATATTTACCGCTCTTATCCGAAAAGTTAATCGAAGGATTAAGACTTACAAGAGAAACAACTTGTTCATATTCAAATTCAAGTTCTCCGCCGTATAAACCGGGAAGCCCTTTCTTTATCAATAGTTCAACGGTTTCCTTATTCTCAAGATCGGCTTCGATTCTGAATGAGTTTTCGGTTACAAAAAATTGCAAACCACCAATTGATTCCAGCACAACAAAATCTTTCAACTTTGTTTGATCTACCATTTGTGTTGTGCCGACAATAATTGAAACCGTACTTCCGTCAAATTCGGAAGAGACTCCTGTAATTTGAAGTTTTGTAATTGGCGGCAATTTTTGTGAAAACGTTCTTGACTCCTGTAGCGGTTTTTTACCAATGACCGAGTTCAATCCTTTATTAATAGTTACTTTAAATTCCTGATCCTTTTCAGTTTGTTGAATTTCTCCAAAACTAACCGCCAATGTTGTATTACTTTTGGGAGATACAATTTCAAATTCTTTTACTTCTTTACCTTCCCTTTGAACGGAAATGAATTGTTTTAATTGATCGGGGTTTACCGCATAATTAAAATTAATGTTGGCTTTTACTGATAGCTCATGGGATTTATGAGGAATTCTTGTCCAAAAGAAATCAACCGAAAGGACGTCAAAATCGGGAGTGTAAAATTCATACTCGTCGAAATCCGGTGTAAAGGTAGAACCGAACAAAACTTGCTTCGTAATCTTAGCTTTATACTTCTGAATCGGTTCTAGTGGAACATCGGGAGAAAAAATTAATGTGCGCGAGTCAAGCCATTTAAATTGACCGGGAATTTTCGGTTCAAATTCAATAAACTCATCTGTCAGCCATTTGTCTAATTGATCTGCAGGTGCAAGATTTTCTGAAAACTCTACGGTAAAGGTTGTTAAATTTTCTACTTCACCGGTAGGCGAAAATTCTTTTACCTTTACAGTGTTTGAAGGTCCGCACGAAAAAAACAATACGGTTATGAGAAATAAAAATAAAATACTGTTTTTCATAATAACCCCGATGCTTTTTAGAATTGCATTAACTTACTTGAAGTACACTGTTGAAAATAATCATTATGCAATTTAATAGTGAAGTAAAAAATTTGATGATTTTTATTATCCTAAACTTGCAATTGATTTCCTGGCGTTTACAATTTAGTAAAGGATTTTTTTAATAACATAAGGAGGTTAATTTTATTATATTAAAGTCAAAGAATACTTACAAATGATTTCTGATGAATTTTTAATTTACGAAGCCGGTATTAAATTAATAAGTACTATTTTCGATTATTATCATATAGCAACGCATGAAAAGTGAAAGGAATTCAAATATCAACAAAAAAATCGTCCTTCAACTTCTGATAGTTTTTATTGCTGCTTTAATCTTCATGTCTTTATACCAATTTGCCAAATCTTATTTTCTCAAAGATTTAACACTTATTGAGTCAAATACCATAACTATTTTATTTGCTTCGGCTATCGCGGTTATTGCCGCATACTTTATTATTAGGGATCACAATAGACTCTTAAAAGAAATCAATAAAGGAATTTTAGAAAGAAGAAAAATTTATCAGGAAAGTATATTTAATAATTCTCTTTTGGAAGCTACACTTGAATCAACTATTGACGGAATTTTAGTGATAAACAACAACGGAGAAATTACTAAAACAAATAAAAAATTTATTGAACTATGGAAAATACCGGAAGATATTATCCGCTCTAAAACCTCTGATAAGTTATTCGAATTTTTATCCTCAAATATGAATCCTACTGATACTTTTTTAAACATAGTTAAAGAGCTTGGCAATAAACCTGATAAAGAAACACTTGGTACATTTGAACTTAAAGACGAAAAAATATTTGAAATATATTCAATGCCCCAAAAATTGGATAATGAAATTATCGGAAGAGTATGGAGCTTTCAAGATATTACCGATAGAATAAAAGCGGAGAAAGTTTTACGAGAAAATGCTGAAACGTACAGAGCAATTTTTGAAAGTTCATCCGACGGAATGTTTTTAATGAGCGACGTATTTATTGATTGTAACGATTCCGTCTGTACTTTATTTAACTGTTCAAAAGAAGATATTATAGGCAAATCACCAATAGTTTTCTCACCGGAAATGCAACCGGACGGAAGAGAGTCAAGTGTTTCGGCAAAAGAGAAAATAGAAAATGCTTTCAACGGTAAACCGCAAAGATTCTATTGGCAGCATAAAAGAAAGGACGGGGTATTATTTGACGCTGATGTTTCACTAAATGCAATAATTATTGGTGGTAAAAAAGTAATTCTTGCAATTGTTCGTGACATAACAGAAACCAAACGAGCACAAACTATTCGCGAAGTTTTGTATCAAATTTCCGAAGCGGCTTATACCGCATCGGATATGATTTCTTTATATAAAAAAATCCATGAAGCCGTCAGTTTACTTATGCCGGTAATAAACTTTTACATTGCAATTTACGATGAAAAAACAGACATGGTTTCTTTCCCTTATATGGTTGATGAATTTGATCCCCCTTATCCGCCCAAAAAAGCAGGGAATGGTTTAACAGAATATATTTTACGTAAAGGTGAAGCAACACTGATTGATGAAAAATTGGATTTAGAACTGCGTGAAGCCGGTGAAGTAGAGCTTATCGGGACTCCTACTTTAATTTGGCTTGGTGTTCCTCTCAAAGTTGAAGGAAAAACTATTGGCGTGATTGTAGTTCAGGATTATCATAAAGCCGATACTTACGGCGAAGAAGAAAAACAGATACTTGTGTTTGTTGCAGAACAGATAGCACAGGTAATTGAACGAAAACGTAACGCTGAGGCGATAAAGAAATTTTCTGAAGAACTTAAGGAACTAAATGCAACTAAGGACAAGTTCTTCTCTATCATTGCTCACGATTTAAAAAATCCGTTCATTACCATAATGGGATTTTCCGATATTCTTCTTGCGGATTATAATGAATTATCCGATGAGGAAAGAAAGTATTATATCGAAGAGATGAAAAAATCCGCCGATCTTTCACATAATTTACTTCAAAATCTATTGCAGTGGTCGCGCGCTCAAACAGGAAGAATTGATTATAACCCGGGAAAAATTAATCTCAAGTCGGTAGTAAAAGAAAATTTCAATCTACTTGAAAAGACTGCTGCAAATAAAAACATCAAATTTATACATAAGATTTCAGAAGATATTTTTATTAATGCCGACGAAGCAATGCTTAATACCGTACTTCGCAATCTTTTAACAAATGCCGTCAAGTTTAGTTATAATAACAGTCAGATTACACTAGCCGCTGAAAATTACCATGAAAAGGAAATTATTGTTAAGGTAATAGATTCGGGTGTAGGTATGAACAAAAACAGGGTTGATAGTTTGTTCAAATTAGATACAACAAACACAACTCCCGGAACTGCAAACGAAGCAGGTACCGGTTTAGGGTTAATCCTTTGCAAAGAATTCATTGAAAAACACGGCGGCAGAATTTGGGTCGAAAGTGAAGAAGGCAAAGGAACCACATTTAATTTTACTCTACCGAAATCCGATAATTAACTTTGCCTTCTTGATATATTACTGCTCGCTTATTTTTATTTTACTACCATCATCTTTTTTGTTTGAACAAAGTTATCCGTAGTTAATTGATAGTAATAAATTCCGCTTGCTACTCGTGATGCATCAAATGTAATTTCATAAGTACCGGGCATCTTAGTTCCATTAACCAAAGTCTCTATTTCTCTTCCGAGAACATCATATACAACTAATCTTAGAGAACTAAAACGATCGTTCCCAACGTTTGGAATTGTGAATTTTATATTTGTACTCGGATTAAAAGGATTCGGATAATTCTGATATAATTCGAATGCTTGTTCAAGATTATCCGATTGTCCTACACTTGTTGTTACTTCTTCTTCTATTAATGTTACGGAATTAATTTCAACATCAGTTAGTATTTGAACTTCGCCGCCGGACCATTCAACAATTACCGAATCAATACTTGCCGCATCACCTAAACCAAAATGAGCTTCTAAATTTTGTCCGCAGTATCCGTTTTGACCTTCCACTCTTCTTGCCTGCCAAAAATCATTACCGTTTATATTTGCTTTTACTCTTATCACGCTACCAATACCGCTTCGGTTGCTTTTTACACCTTCAAGATTTATGATTACCCAATTATTATTTCCACCGTCGTTTAGAAATAAAGCATTGTTTTCATTTGCCCCAAAGCATTTTGCCAATGCAAGATCTAAATAACCGTCTCTATTAAAATCACCGAAACTAACGCCGTAAGTCCAACCGCCAACTTCGGTAACATTGCTCGTAATTTTTGTAAATGATCCGTCACCATTATTCAAGTAGAAATAATTATCAATTTCTTGACCATTAGCAAAAGCATTTCCAACATACAAATCAATAAAACCATCGTTGTTTACATCTCCCCAATCGCTACCTGATGAGTAACCACCCTCAGTTACTATTTCTCCTTCTGTAATTTGTGTGAATGTTCCGTCACCGTTATTCTTATAGAGCGAATTTGAGCTGCCGTCTCGGTTAGTAAGAAACAAATCAAAGTAACCATCGTTGTTAAAATCGATCCAGTTGCTGCTCCAGGAAGTTTTGCCGTCTTGAACAATATTCATATCTGTAACTTTCTCAAAAGTACCATCGCCTTTATTTAAGTAAAGAGCATTATTTTGACTTGATTCATTTACAACATAAATATCTAAAAGTCCGTCGCCGTTTATATCAATCCAATCAACATCCCGAGTATAATTACCATCTGTTACATGAGAACCGGTAGTGATTCTTGTAAACTGAATATCATCATCATTTTGAAAGAGCATATTTCTTCTATTACCACCGCTATTAGCAACATAAAGATCGAGAAGACCATCATTATCAAAGTCTCCCCATGAAGCTGTTTCCGAGTATGAATTGGAAGCATTGATTGCCTTCCCGGTAACTTCATCGAAAGTCCTGTCACCATTATTTATATAAAATCTGTTAGCAACTCCGTACCAGTTTACAACATATAAATCAAAAAATCCGTCGTTATTAATATCTCCCCATGTACTTCCGTCCGAAGGAGAGTTATCATTAACAATTGCAATATCGGTTACTTTTGTGAATGTTCCGTCACCGTTGTTGATATAGAAAAAATTATTCTGTCCTCCGGAAGGTCCGTTAGTAATAAAGAGATCGAGATCGCCGTCATTATCGTAATCAACCCAATTAACCGCACGAGAATCCCCTCCGTCCTCAACGGGTGCGCCGACCTCGACCCTTGTAAAACTTTGTGAATTTATAATTAATGCAATGCTTAGAAATAATATTACTCTGCAAAACATTCTACCCTCCTTCTTATTAATTTCTAATACAAAACTATTCAAAACAAAGAGACAGAACTACTACCGAAGTTGGGTGTTTTAAACCAGTTTCTCGCGTATTGCTTTTGCAACTGCTTCTGATTTAGAATGGACTTGAAGTTTTCTATAAATATTTTTGATATGAAAATGAACAGTGTCCTCACTTACGAAAAGTGTGTCGGCAATAATTTTATAACTCTTACCTTTGCACAGTTCGTTCAGTACTTCGGTTTCTCTCCTTGTAAGTGGAGATTCCTTTGTTACGCGGAATGATGTGATAACTTTTCTTGCAATAGAAGTACTCATAGGTGAACCGCCGTCGACAACTTCTTTAATTGCTTCCAAAAGTTTTTGAGGAGGAGTATTCTTCATTAAATAACCGCAAGCACCTGCACAAAGTGAGTCGAAAATTACTTCATCGCTTTTGTGAACTGTAAGCATAATAATGTCAAGGTTGGGTAACTTTTCACTTAAAATTCTTACACCTTCAATACCGCTCATTCCCGGTAGAGTAATATCCATAAGTAAAACATCGGGTGGTTCTTCCTGTAATGCCGGTATCGCCGTTTCGCAATCTCTGAAATCGCTTGTACATCTATATCCCTCGGCTTTATTGATCAATAATTTTATAGTTTCTCTTATTTCGTCATCATCTTCAACTAAACTAACGTAGATCATTTTTTTACTCCGTCAAGATTAAGTGAGAGTTTTATTGTTGTTCCATTTTCGTTCGATATTATTTCAAGATTTCCGTTTATAACGGAAGTTCTCTTTTCAATACTTGTTAATCCCCTGCCTTTCAATTTATTCCCATTTACTTCAAATCCCTTACCGTTATCACAAAGCGAAAGTGTAAATGTGTTTTCGTTTAATATTGCTTTCAGTTCAGTATAAGTTGCGCCGGAATGTTTAATAATATTATTCATACCTTCTTTAAAGATCAGAATTATTTCTCTTTTCCACTTCATAGGTAACGAGTACATTTTAAAAATTTCATCAATACTCTCAACCTTAAAGGCAATACCGGAGCGGCTAAAAAAATCATCGCCAAAATCCTTTAAGTAAACAAGCACATCATAAACCGAATCATTACCGGGATCGAGAGACCAAATGAAATCTTTAGTTTCGTAGAACAACGAATTTGCCGCATCGTTAATTTTGTCAAGATAAACTTGTTTGTTTGTACCGAATTGTTCTTGATTTCGAATCATTTCAGAGTATAATGAAATTCGAGTCAGCTTATGACCGAGATCATCATGAAAATCATCGGCAATATTTTTCCTGATAGCTTCAATTTCTTTAATTCTTCTTTCCTGATTTTTTATTCGCATCATGTAAAGAAAAAATACCAATGCTAGAAAAGAGAAGCTCAATATTGTTCTGAACCACCATGTTGCCCAAAACGGTGGATAAATAATAAAAGCAACCGAAACTCCTTCTTCATTAAATATTTGATCACTATTTGAACCGCGAACCGTGAAAGTGTATGTACCCGGATTTATATTCGGAAAAGTTGCATAACGTTTCGTTCCTGCTTTGATCCAAGAATTGTTAATTCCCTCCAATTTGTATTCATAATTATTTTTCAACGGATTTGTAAAATCCAATGCAGAGAACTCAAATGAGATTGAGTTCTCGTTGTAATTAAATTCTAAAGTTCTGTTAAAATCTTTTGTTATATTATTGATAATTACGCTGTCGTAAAGAACAACTTTGTCAATAAGCATTTTCGGTGGAATAGTATTAATTTCAATTTCGTGAGGATAGAAATAATCGAAGCCGTTTATGCCGCCAAAGAACAACTCGCCGTCTGATGATTTTGAAAATGCTTTACTGTTGTATTCATAACTTTGAATACCGTCTTTTATATCCAAAGTTCTTACAACTCTATTCGTCAAATCAAATTCAAAAATACCTCTGTTAGAACTCATCCATAATCTGTTTTTATCATCAAACATTGCTGCGTAAAGAATATTGTCCGGCAGCCCGTCTTGATGAGAAAAATGCTCCAGACTCATATTTAATTTATCTAAAGCATATAGTCCGTCTCCATAAGTAGTAAACCATAATTTCCCGTCTTTCGAACCTGCTAACGACGATATATAGTCTATATTTAAATTTAAGGGGACTTGAGCAACTGATAATGAATCGTCTGAAAAGTCTCCTTTATATAACCCGTTGTTTGTTCCTATCCAAAGTATGTTTAACTCATCTAGTTGAAAATCAACAATCGTTGTATGTAATGTTCTTTGATTTATGACGGCTGATTTTTTGATTTCATTTTTCGTCATATTATAAATGAATATTTCTCCCAAAGAAGTTCCAATTATTAACTCGTCTTTACTTAAGTGATGTATTTCCGTTAAATTACCTTCTGTCTCAAAAGGTATTTTTTCATATCTATCAACGACTAAGTTATACTTAACAAGAAATTGCCCCATTGATAGCCATGCAAAGTTATTTTTAAAGATTATATTATAAATTCGCATCATATAAGGAGAGAACTCTTTTGAAAGTGAAAGTTTATCATTTTTCTTGGTTTTGGAATTAATCTTGAATAGACCTGATCCTGAAGCAAACCAAATATCACCCAAATCACTTCTTGCAACCGATGTTGCAAAGAAGTTATCAATTTTTTCATAACCTGATTTGCTTGAGTTAATGGAATTTATTTTTTTGTTACCGGTTATAACCTTAAATAGACCATTACGCTGAGTTCCGATCCAAACTATTCCTATTCGGTCAATACAAATAGATAACGGTTCTCTAAGCAGAGTATAATAATTATCATTCAGCTCATCAGATAAATTGTGAATACTATTTCCATTATTATTAACAACAAATATTCCACCACCGAAAGCACATACCCAGAGATTATTTTCTTTGTCAAGAACAGCATCTCTTAATGAATAATTTTTTAACAAATCATTAATCGCAGAATTATATTCTTTCAATTCACCAATTTCAGTATCGTAGAGAAGTATACCATGGGAACCGGTAAATAATAATAACCATTTTTCTCTCGGAATTATCTTATGAATCACAACATGAGTGAAGCCGTCAATATTTCCAAAAATATTTGTAATGACTTCAGTTACCGGCTCAAATTTTACCAACCCTTTGAAAGTTGCAATCCATAAAATGCCGGATTCATCTTCATAGAAATCTTGCACGTAATCATAACTTGAATCGCCAGTTGAATCTGGATCATTTCTATAATTTTTGATTTCGCCGATATCATTATAAACTTTGAAAAATCCTTGTCCCGAGGTTCCGAACCAAATATTCTTTTTTGAATCTTCATATACAGATGAAACGGCGCCAATTTCAATATCATCCGAATTCTTTAATAAACTATTTAGATTATCCGGTTTTTCGCTATGAATATTTAATCTGCTTAGAATCCCTAAAGATCCGTACCAAAGGTTTGATTCGTGATCTTCAATAATTGAAGAGATAGCACCGGTTGAACTGAGAATTTTTTTGGAGTCGATTGTAGGAAAAGAAATTATAGAGTAGCCGTCATATTTATTAATACCTCCTTCAGTACCAAGCCAAAGCAATCCTCGTGAATCTTGAAAAATAGAATATACACTTGCTTGGCTAAGTCCGTCTTCAATAGAAAATGATTCTATCGAACGAATATTAATTTGAGAAATTGCAATTTGCAAAACAAAGAGGAACGATATGAAAAGTTTATTAATGCTCATCCTTATATAAAAAACCAGGTTATAGATAAGCAAATTCAAGTAAAAAAGTAACTACCAAATCGGGGAGTAGTTTAGCCAATAAAATTTACTTTACCAAAATCATTTTCCGGGTTTGAATATTTCCATTAGTAATCAAACTATAAAAATAAACACCCGAAGCCAGCTTGGTTCCGTCAAAATTTATTCTATGAACTCCGGCAAATAATTCCGAATTAATTAGAGTTGTTACATGCTGACCTAATGTATTATAAATATTTAACTCAACATGTTGCTCTTTCGGTAAGGAAAATTCAATTACGGTAGAGGGATTAAAGGGATTAGGATAATTTTGCATCAACACAACTTGTTTCGGTAATTGGTCATCCTTTTCAACGGATGTAGCCATTGAATTATACCTGCTCACTGCAATATTAATGTTAGAATCGAGTTGTGATTTACTATCTCCAACCGCTAATGCAATATATACATCGTAATTTTCACCCGGATTGGTAAAGTATGGAGCTATTGACGGAAACAAAACCGAACCAAGTTCTTCCGACTCATAAAAATCGGTTATCGAGTCAACAAACAAACTTGCATACAGAAGCGAATCCGAACGGTTATAAGCAGTATCCCATTCTGCAACGTATAAAGAATTTAAGTCGGTATTTAAAAATTTCATACCGACAAATGTTGAGAGGCTGTCTTTAAATATTCTGATATACTCGCCTTCGTAATCGTACTCAATTTTTTCATACCCGTAGTGATTATCAATTATCGGCAGAACTTCAAATCCGAACTTTGAATCGTAAGCAAAGGAATCGATATTTGTAATATTATAATGGGAAATTGCGTAAGCTCCCAATGTCCATCCATAAACATTAAGCTCAACTTCATAAGCCGGGGGGGCAAATGAATAACTGTTATCGAAGAGACTTTTAACATGATATTGACCAAACCGTGGGCTTGGTTCTGTTGATGCAGCTTCTACACTATCTGCATCTTTTAAATAGTCGAATACTTCGCCGAATGCACCGCTTATAAGTGGACTAATTCTAACTATCTGCAGATTTTGTCTATTAGGAGAACCGAATAACGTAGAACCGGCATTGGTAACTTTTATATATACACTACCTGTATTAAATTCCTGCGCGGTTGTTGTAATAAGCAATACAATGCAAAACAATAATATTTTTTTCATTTTATTTCTTTTTTAATCCGATTGTAAATATAAAAAATGTTATAACTTTTATGAGATAAAAATCCGGCACCATTTGAGGTAAATGAAAACAGTATATTATATAAAAAATATAGCTTTTTTTCTCTCAATCTTTTTATCTTTGACAAATTCTCAACAATGAGGTTAGTAATGATTAGAAAAATTTTCTTCTTGTTAATATTCACGTCTATTATTTTCTCACAAGCCCAATTTAATTTTTATCAAAATCAAAAGTATAATGACAACATCCAGCGCCCTGAAAATTTCTTAGGATTTGCAATCGGCGAAAAACCGACACGATATTATGAAGCAGCAGAGTATTTAAAATATCTCTCCGAATCTTCCGAAAGAGTTTTACTTAGAATGAATGGTGTTACACATCAAGGCAGAGATTTATATTACCTAATTATCTCTTCAGAAAAAAATATTTCCAACCTTGAATCAATTAAAAGTAATATCCAAAAGTTATCAGACCCGAGAAATACAAACACTACGCAAGCAGATGAGATAATTCAATCAACACCATTAGTAAGCATGATGATGTATTCAATTCACGGTAATGAGCTTTCGGGTGCAGATGCATCAATTCAATTAGCATATCAACTCGCTGCCGGTGAAGATGATGAAACCGTTGAATTGCTTAATAACTTGGTAACGATAATTTATCCGATGGAAAATCCGGACGGACGCGAAAGATTCTTAAGCGATGTTGAACAATGGAAAGGAAATGTTCCAACCGATGATACGCAAAGTCTCCCGCATTGGGGTACCTGGCCTACCGGAAGGACAAATCATTACCATTTTGATCTAAACCGTGATTGGTTTATTCTTTCACAACCGGAAACACGCTCAAGAGTTTCAATAATGATGGAATGGTTCCCGCAATTTGTTGTTGATGCACATGAAATGGGATCGTTCAGTTCATTCTTGTTTAATCCGCCCCGCGAACCTATTAATCCATATCTCGATAAAAAAATTCAAGATTGGTGGAATGTGTTTGCAAAAGATCAAGCCGCAGCAATGGATAAATACGGTTGGAGTTACTATACACGGGAATGGCTTGAAGATTGGTTCCCGGGTTACGGAAGTTCATATCCGAGTTTTTACGGTGCTGTAAGTATTTTATACGAACAAGCGAGAACAGCCGGTCTAAATGTAAAAAGACCGGAAGGAAGAATTTTAACTTATGCTCAATCAGTTCAGCACCAATATGTAAATTCCGTAGCTAATCTTTTAACGGCTGCCAAGAACAAAATAGAATTGATGAAAACATTTTATGATATAAGAAAAGCCGGTCTTACACCTTATCATCCAAACGGTGTTAAAGCATATATATTTGATGTTTCCGATAACCGGTCAAGAATTGATTCTCTTATGAAGGTTCTTGAATTTCAAGGAGTTGAAGTTTTTCAAGCATCAGAGAGCTTTCAGGTTACGAAAGCAAAAAGTTATTTGGGAGAAAATTCTTCCAATAAAAAATTTTCTAAAGGGTCATATATCATCCCGCTTTCGCAACCGCATCAAGCTCTAATAAATGCCGTACTTGATTTCGATACAAGACTAAAGACTTCTTTTCTTAAAACAGAAAGAGAATCTTTACTTAAAGGTAAAGGTTCTGAGCTCTACGAGGTAACATCATGGTCTCTTCCGTTAGCTTTTGCCGTTGATGCTTATGAAAGTTATTCTGTCCCTTCGGTAAAAACGGAACGAGTTTCTTTTGAAAAAGAAGTAGGAAAATTAGTTAACCCCTCACCCCAATATGGTTATTTAATTGAATATAAAGATGACGGTGTTATTAAGTTTTTGAAGGATTTACTTGAGGCTGATGCAGTTATACATTCTGCAAAAAAGAAATTTAAAGTTGAAGATCGTGAGTATGATAGAGGTACGCTTTTGTTAAGGTTGGAAGATAATTCACAAAATATTGAAGAGATATTAAACCCGTTATCAAGGAAACATTCAATCGAAGTAGTAGGTGTTAATACTGCGCTTGCTCAAAGTGGGGCTGATCTTGGCGGCGGAGAATTCAGTTTATTAGAAAAGCCGAAAGTCGGGTTTCTTATAGGACAAAGATCAAGCATGTACAATTTCGGAGAGTTATGGTATTTACTTGATAATAGAATCGGATTGAAAACTTCGATGTTGTATTTGGATAATCTCGGTTTCTATGACCTTCGTAAATACAACGTTCTTATCCTTCCTTCTTCTTGGGGAAATTTAAAAGATACTTTCACAAAATCTGTTACAAGTAAATTAAAAACCTGGATTGAAGAAGGGGGAACTTTAATTTCAATAGGAAGTTCCATACCGGTTATTGCCGATACTTCCATTGCCTTATCAAACATAAAGACAAGAAGAGATAACATAAAAAAGCTAAACAATTATTATAAACAAGTTGCAGAAAATTTAGCTGCACAAAATGTGGTTATTGACAGTATAAAAATTTGGGAATCGGCTTCTCCTCAACTAACTTCGGTTGAACCGGTTATTAAAATTGACGAAAAGGAAGAATCCGAACGAGACAGAAGTTATATAAAATTCATGCCTCAAGGTTCGATACTTAATATTACATTGAATGACGAACATTGGTTATCAAACGGAGTAAACAAAAACTTACCGGTGTTTTATTCATCTTCATATTCATTTTACGGATTAAATCCTGCTGAAGTTATAGGTAGATTAGAATCTCCCGATAAAATACGTTTATCAGGTTTACTTTGGCCGGAGGCACAGCATCGACTTGCTTATGCTTCATATTTAACAAGAGAACGAGTAGGACGCGGACAAATTATATCATTTGCAGATGTTCCGTTCTTCCGTGCACAATTCCACGGTACTGCAAGATTATTTTTGAACGCAATTTTCTTAGGTCCGGGTATGGGTGCAAGTCAAGCTGTAGAGTTTTAGAATCGTACAGAAATAAATTAATATAAGGCTGTCTCAAAAGTAAATTTTATTGTAAAATTAGAACGCAGATACCACAGATTTGAACTGTCGGCAGACTACGCCGAACTCTAGCGAGATTTCCACAGATTTTTTATTTGATATTTACTTTTGAGACGGCCTCTATTTTTTTCAAAGCACTAAGGTAAAAGAAGTTCCTTTATCTCTTTCGCTTTCAATGTGGATTTCGGCATCAATAAGTTCACAATATTTTTTTACCAAAGCCATTCCCAAACCACTACCTTCAAATCTACGACTGTAGCCTCTCTCTTCTTGTGAAAAAGCTTCGAATATTTCCGGTAAATATTCTTGGGATATTCCTATGCCGCTATCACTTACCTTTACCGAGTAACTATCATTTTCATTTTTACTCAAACTTATTTCAACATAGCCTTTGTTTGTATACTTAATTGCATTATCAACAAGGTTGGCAAATATTTGGTTAACTGCATATTCATCCGAATTTATTTCTGCTTTCTCATAATTGCATATAAATCTTAATTCTAAGTTTTTACTTTTGGCAAGGTTTAGGTATTCTTTTCTAATATTTGTCAGTACGGTAATCAGATCCAACTTGCGTTTAGTAACTTCGTATGTACCGAGTTGGAGTTCCGACATATTTAGAATAAGGTCGATAGTTCGGATCACTCTTTTACTTGCGGATTCAATACCGGAGAAAGAAACTTCCAATTCTTCTTTTAGTTTGCCCTTAAATTCTTCTTTAATCAATTGAGAAAAATTCAGAACCGCATTAAGCGGACTTCTTATTTCATGCGAGATTTGAGCAAGGAACTCCGATTTTAGTTGATTAGCTTTTTCAGCTTGTTCTTTAGCATTTTGGATTTCAATTTCAGTACGTTTTCTTTCATCTATATCCAAATGAACACCGCTGGCTTTGAGGGGTTTACCGTCTTCATCGCGCTGATAAATTCTGCCCCAATTTAAAATCCATTTGTAATCGCCATTTTTTGTTCTAAGTCTGTGTTCAACTTTAAATTCATTAACATTCCCGGTTTCATGCGCAATTATTGATTGTTTAACCGCTTCGATATCATCGGGATGGATAAGTTCTTTCCATGATGTAAACTCTGAATCAATTTCACTTGTTGAATAACCAAGCATTTCACCCCATCTACCTAATCTAACTACTTTATTTGTAGTAAAATCTTGATCCCATATACCAATGTTTGCCCCTTCAATAGCAGTTTGTAAACGTGTGTTCAATTCTTTCAGCTTATCTTCGGCAACTTTTTGTTTAGTAACATCATGAGCAACTCCTTGCAGTCCTACAACTTTTTCTCCTTCAAAAATTGGTTTTTCATAAATCTCCAACAATAACGTCTGCCCATTTGCATGATATATTTCAGCCAATATAGGTTCGATATTAATAATACCTGAAAGACTTTCGTAAGTTCTTTTGCGTGCTTCATCATTAATTGGTGAATCAGTTGTAAACCAATGATGTTGACCAAGCCACTGTTCAACAGAATGACCGGTTATCTTTTCAACCGATGGAGAAATATATTTTACATCAGCTTTTGTATCTTGCACATAAAAGAAAAGATGCGGAGTTCCCTCAACAAGTATCTGCATTCTTTCTTTTGCAGCTTTTAATTCTTCTTCCGCCTTTTTCCTCTCGGAAATATCTCTCATTATACCGATGATTTGAAGATTATCTTTAGTCCCAATTGAGGCAGTACTTAATTCAACTTCTTTAATCATACCGTTTTTAGTAAGAATTTCCATCTCATATGTTACCGGGAGAGCTTCTCCTCTTTTTCTTGCTAAATACCTTTGGAGAACAATATCTTTACTCTTATCGGTAAGTAGTAAGTTAAAATCAAAATTTTCCGATGTGATTTCATCAGCTGAGAATCCGGTAAGTTCGCAAAATCTTTCATTAACGTATGTATATTTTTTATCATGCATCATATAAATACCATCAAATGCATGTTCCACTAAAGTTCTAAATTTCTCTTCACTGTTTTTCAAAGAACCAAATAATCTGCCGGTTCTTTCTTGATCATGTAAAATTTTACCGATTATTAATGTCATAACCGGGTAGACCCCTATAACAGTAATACTGATAGTTTGATAAACCTCTAATCTTCTTTCTGTTGGGAGTGAAAAAATCAATGCTAACATTACAAGATGAACGGCTAATCCAAGTAAATATAATTGCAAATTAGTTACAGTTTGCATCGGTGTTTTCTGTTTGAATCTGGAAAACAAGTAACCAATCAAGAAAGCCGCAACCACGGTAAGGATCCCCATAACAATACCGGCGCCGCCAAGATAGATTCTGAATACAGCAGAAAAAACTACCGCAATTCCTCCTGATACTGGTCCAAAGAATAATGTACAAAGACTGACTACAATTGTTCTTCCATCAAAGATTATCCCTTCGGTAAGTACAAACGGGTACATCATTCCAATTATAGCGGTTATTCCAAAAAGGATTCCTTGAAAAATTTTACCTGAAAGTAAATTTCGGTTAAACCTTACATCAATAAATCCCGATAGCACACTTAAGGCAACAAGGAGTGAAAGATTGTAAATGAGTTCAATTATTATCAATTTCTTCAACCAATAAAAAGAGTTGTGTGTAAGTTATACATAACACATTTTATTGGCAAGCAAAGGAGCAACTTACTTTTTTAAGCTCATAATAATATATCGGAGCTGTTTTTGCAGATAATAGATTAAAAATGTCTTGTTTATTTGAATCCACTTATTTATATTTAATCCAAATAAAGATAGCGGGTTGATGCAAAAGCTAAAAATCATTCATTACGATAATGAATTTTTATCAAGAGCCGGTTTTAAGTATTTAGTTACGGAAAACGGAAATTTTCGCTTAGTAGGAAGTTTTGAAAACAAAGAAGAATTTCTTTCTGCAGTAAATAAGCAAATTCCGAATGTAGTTGTATTTGACTTTACATCCCAAAATTCGCTCACTTCAAAGGATATTGAAAAGTTAGCAAACCTTTCAAAAAAACCGGGTTTCCTTGTAATAGCTAATGATTTTAATAAAGAATCAATTTGTGAATATATGGACTGCGGTGTTGAATGCTTTGTAACAAAAGGCTGCAGCAAAGACGAAATTTTACTGGCAATTAATGCTGCGGCTAAAGGCGAAAAATTTTTCTGCAACAAGGTATTAAACTATATAATTGAAAGCTCCTTTATTACTAAGGATGATTGTGATTCAACCAAACTAACAAACCGGGAGATAGAAATTCTTAAACTTACTGCCGAAGGGTTCTCAAACAAAGAAATTGCCGATAAATTATTTCTAAGTCTTCATACCGTATATACACATCGAAAAAACATTATGAAAAAGCTAAACATCAAATCAAATTCAGAATTTATTAAATATGCTTATGATTCCGGTTTAGTTTCTACCCAAGATTAGGTATATGCTTCTAACAAATTTTGTGATCTAAAATCATACTTCACGCTATTGAGAAAATTTTGAGCATCGGGTAGTTTTCTATGAACTTTTTAGTTTAAAAGTGCTACTTAATTTCAATGGTTTTTTAAAGAGGGTTAATATGAAAATACTTTATATACTTTTTCTTCTAACATTCATTTTCAATAATGCTTATGCACAATCTGCTGCAGTTAACGGCTTCGTTATAGATAAAAATCAGAAACCACTCGAATATGCAAATGTATATGTATTGGAAGTTGATATAGGCTCAGGTGTCAAGCAAGATGGGTCATTTAGTATAGATGGAATTCCTAATGGTACTTTTACTTTGCGGGCAAGTATGGTCGGTTATAATTCATTTACTAAAATTATTTCATTAGAGGAAGATCAAGTACTTCAATTAGAAATCGTTCTTCAAGAAAAAGTAATCGAAATGCCTCAAATAGAGCTAATCGGCAAAAGACCGCAAAAACTTGACCGTGTCCCCGGTTCGGCTGCTGTATTAAATAAAGCGCATATTGAAAATATAGCCCCGATCAGCGGAAATGAGGTCTTCCGAAAAATTGCCGGTGTACATGCACTGGAAGAAGATAATGTAGGATTAAGAGCAAACATCGGTATTCGAGGTCTTGATCCTAGCCGAAGTCGTTCGGTTCTGGTGCTCGAAGACGGAGTTCCTGTTGCACTTGCTCCTTACGGTGAACCGGAAATGTATTACACACCTTCTATGGATAGAATGACAGGAATTGAATTAGTTAAAGGAAGCGGATCAATCCTTTTCGGTCCTCAAACTTTCGGAGGAGTTTTAAATTACTTGACAGCCGATCCCCCTGCACTTCCGACAACCTCATTGAATATTCGCGGTGGTGAAGGAGGATTTTTGGTTGGACAAATTGGTTACGGTACATCTATATCAAATACCGGTTTTAACGCAACTTATCTTAGAAAACAAGGCAACAATGTTGGGTTGTTGAACTATAGGATTAACGACTTAACAAGTAAAATAAAATTTATGTTAAACGAGAATTCCGTAATTGGAATAAAGCTAAGCGTATATGATGAAACATCTAATTCAACTTACGTCGGTTTATCACAAGCAATGTACGATGAAGGTATTTATGATTTTACACATCCTTCTCCTGATGACAGATTAGATATTCGGCGATATTCCGGAAGTATTACGCACGATTTATTTATAAGTGATAATATAACTTTACGTACTACGGCATTTGGCTATACCACAACAAGAAACTGGTCTCGACAAGATTTTGATAATGTATTTAACCCGGATAGAGAATATGTCAGAATAGTTGGGAATCCGGATGTCGAAGGGGGTGCGCTTTATTTTCGTGACGGCGTTGGAAACAGAAATCGTTCCTTCGAAGTTGCTGGTATTGAACCAAGGTTATCGGTTAATTATGAATTAGGTGGTATCAAAAACGAGTTGGATTTTGGTATACGGTATTTATACGAAAGAGCGTTCGAACAAAGAGTGAACGGAAATGTGTTGAGCCCGTTTTCAGGAGATTTAGTTGAAGATGAGATTAGAACCGGTCGAGCACTAAGTTCTTATCTGCAAAATGCATTTAATATAACCGATAATTTTTCCATTACACCGGGTTTACGTTTAGAATATTTTGAGTACACTCGAGATATAAAACGTTTAAGCGGCAAAAATGTTGAGATAACGAACACCGATGCAGTAACCGAACTTATACCGGGTATAGGTTTTAATTACCGCGTTTTAAGCGGGATTGTAATCTACGGAGGAATTCATCGCGGGTACGGACCACCAAGGGTAAAAGACGCAATCAGTGCTCAGGGTATAAGTGAAGAACTGGAGGCAGAAAAAAGTTGGAACTATGAACTTGGTACTCGCTCACAACTTGGAAAAGGTATTGATATTGAGTTAACCGGTTTCTTCATGGATTTTTCAAACCAGATTATTCCCGTTTCGGAATCTGCCGGAGGAACCGGGAAACCCGGGGCGACTTTAACTAATGGCGGAGCTACAAGTCATTTTGGATTGGAATCCAGCTTTGCAATAAGATTTCATGAACTAATAAGTTCTGATTATGATATAATTTTTAGTACTAATGCAACTCTTGTAAGTGCGGAATTCAGTGCTGACCGTTTCGTAAAAAATGGAAATGAAGTTGTAAATGTAAAAGGAAATAAGGTCCCATATGCTCCTGAGATTCTTGTTACTTCCGGACTGCTAATTAAAGCTCCTTTTAATTTTGATTTATCATTATCGGCAACCTATATAGGGAAACAGTATGGTGATGCATTAAATCGAGAAACAGGAACTTTGAATGGAAGAGAAGGTCCAATCCCTTCTTATTTTATTCTTGACGCACGTTTAAGTTATAGATTACCGTCATTTGAAAACATGGCATTATCGTTATCAATAAAGAACTTACTTGATGAACGCTATATTATTTCGAGAAGACCGCAAGGTATTCGAGTTGGATTACCTCGCTTTATATCAATGGGAATTGATTTAGAAATATAGTCCCTACTTGATACAACAAGATTTTGTTGATATTTGAACGCAGTTTATTTACCGTCAAACTTAAGTTTGCACAAGTTTGACGGTAATTTTTTATTCGGAAAATATTATCATTTCAATTTGTCCGAACAAAATTCAGCACATACCTTCTTCATTTAATTTGGGAGAAAAAAGTTTTTAACCCAGTATAAACTTGATAAATCTATTTTCACTGTTAAATTTATTTTCAAAAAACATCTGTACGCTAAATTTACCTGGTCCGGTTAAGAAGAGCATAATATAACTTACAAGGTACATTAATGCTTTTTCTTGAGTTCTAAAAGGATCATCGGCATGATAAATAAATCCGGCAACAAACATTGTAATGATAAGTGTTATAGAGCTTAGCCTTGTAAATAGCCCGAGAATAATTAAAGCCGCCGCAAAAAATTCCGATAAAACGGCAAGTGATAAACTGACTGCAGAACCAAAACCAAATGGATCAAAGAATTTTATTTCTTCTCCGCTGAAAAGTCTATTTAGTTTTCCCAAACCATGTCCGAATAACATAAAAGAACTAATAACTGTTCGGAATATTAGTAATGCGATATCGTTCAACATATTTTTAGTATCTCCTCTATTAAAATTGCTTAACAATTCTATTTCTTATCGTGTTCCATTTCGCTTATTTAATTTATCTAATTTGATATATAATTCCACATACAAAACGTTTTGGAAGATATTTTTACAGATAAACTCAGCATGCGGAAAACAATTATCATTGCTAATAGATATATATTTTATATATTCTTTACAAATAGGAGAATTAGGTCATGAGAACATTTATTCCGATCATTCCGGTATTTTTTATTTTTTTGCTTTTCTGCAGCCTAACTTCAGCGCAAACAGAAATTATAAAGTTGCCCGAAGTAAATCTGGAAGGAAAGCTATCTCTTGAAGAGACATTAAAAGAAAGGAAATCGAGAAGAAGTTATTTGAAAAGTATGATGACAATTGATGAGGTTTCTCAGCTTCTTTGGGCTGCACAAGGCATTAACAGAAACGATGGAAGGAGAACCGCACCATCTGCCGGGGCTTTATACCCAATTGAACTGTATGTTCTCATCGGAAATGTTGAAGGTATTACAAACGGTCTATACCTTTATGTTCCGTCCAATCATTCCTTGATTCTTAAGAACAACAAAAACTTAATACCAAAATTAAGTGATGCAATGCAGCAGTTTGTATCATCCGGATCTGTTGTATTCATAATAACCGGAGTGTACGAACGCACAACAAAAAAATACGGAGAACGCGGAATAAGATATGTCCACATGGATGTGGGTTTCGCCGCACAAAACATTTATCTTCAAGCAGAATCGCTGGGATTAGGAACTGTTTTCATGGGTGCTTTTAACGACAACTTACTTACCGATATTTTACAACTGCCTCAAAACCATAAACCGCTTGGAGTAATGCCGGTTGGAAGAGTAAGATAAAAATAAATTGCAAATCTGAGAAACACTAAAGGATTGATAATAAAGATGATGTATTTCAAAAGAAATTCAACTATTCTCCTTTTACTTGACTAAATCGAATATACAACAAAAAACCCGATCAATGACCGGGTTTTCTTTTTATCATTATAATTATTGATGATTATGTACCTGCACTGTAATCATCCATATAAGCAATTTGTTCTTTTGTAAGCTTATCAATTTTATATCCCATCGTTCTTAACTTAATAGCAGCGATTTCTTCATCTTGTTCAACAGGAATGTCAATAACTTCAGGATCTAAAAGAACTCCTTCTTTATCCAAAGCAGCTAATTTAAGTTGAGACATAAACTGATTTGCAAACGACATATCCATTACTTCAGACGGATGACCTTCTGCGGCGGCTAAGTTTACTAATCTGCCTTGTGCGAGGACATAAACTCTATTGCCGTTCTTTAATGTATATTCTTCGTTGTTTGCTCTAACCGTTCTTTTTGATTTTTTAATTTTATCAAGATCATCGAGATTCAATTCGCAATCATAATGACCGGTATTACAAACAATAGCTCCGTCTTTCATTTTCTCAAAATGTTTTTTAATTACAACATCTTTAACACCGGTAGCGGTAATAAAAATATCACCGACTTTAGCAGCTTCATCCATCGTCATTACAGTATGTCCTTCTAGAGTAGCTTTAAGAGCTGCGGTTGGTTTTACTTCGGTAACAATAACATTAGCTCCCATACCTGCAGCACGCATTGCAACACCGCGTCCGCAATGACCGTATCCCGCAACAACAAAGTTTTTACCGGCTAACAGAACAGAAGTTGCTCTTAAAATACCGTCAATTGAAGATTGACCGGTTCCGTAAACATTATCGAAATCCCATTTTGTTTCCGCATCGTTTACGGCAACAACAGGATATAATAATTTTCCATCGGCTGCCATTGCTCTTAATCTATGAACTCCGGTTGTGGTTTCTTCGGTACCACCGATTATATTTTGGGCTAATTTTTTATACTTATTATGAACCGTAAAAATAAGATCGGCACCGTCATCAAGCGTTAAATTAGGTTTCATATCAAGAGTACGATCAATTGACCAGTAAAACTCTTTTACGTTTTGACCATGCCATGCATAGATTTCAGTTCCGCCTTTTGCTAATGCAGCAGCTATATCGTCTTGAGTAGAAAGAGGATTGCATCCGCTCCAACTGACTTTTGCACCGGCTGCTTGTAATGTTTCTACAAGAACAGCTGTTTCCTTTGTAACGTGTAAACAACCTGCAATTTTATACCCCTTTAAAGGTTTTGTTTTGCTGTATTTTTCTCTCAAAGCCATCATTACCGGCATACGAGATTCAGCCCATTCAATACGTTTTCTTCCTTCGGCAGCAAGTTTTAAGTCACGTACTTTATACTTCCCTTGTTTATAATCCATTATTAATTAATGCTCCTTTATTTTTTATGTAAATATTTCTTAAACGTTGGTACTAAATCCAATTTTTCCCAGGTAAATGTTTTCTCATTTCTACCAAAGTGACCGTATGATGAAGTCTTTTGATAAATTGGATTTCTCAATTTCAATTTTGTAATTATTCCTTTAGGAGTAAGATCAACTTCTTTTTGTATCATCTTTGCAATTTCTTTATCAGATATTTTCCCGGTCCCTTTTGTATCGACATAAATGGAAACCGGTTGAGCAACACCAATTGCATAAGAAAGCTGAACAAGACATTCCTTAGCGAGTTTTGCTGCTACAATATTTTTAGCAACATAACGGGCTGCATAGGTTGCACTTCTATCAACTTTGGAAGGGTCTTTACCGGAGAAAGCACCGCCGCCGTGAGGCGCCCATCCGCCGTATGTATCAACTATAATTTTTCTTCCGGTCAAACCGCTGTCGCCGTGAGGACCGCCAATCTCAAATCTGCCTGTAGGATTAACATAGTATTTAGTATTCTTATCTAAATATTTTTTTGGTATCACATGTTTAACAACGTGTTCAACAACATCTTTCTTTATTGTTGATTGTTTTACATTCGCATCGTGCTGAGTTGATATTACAACTGCATCAACGCGAACCGGGTTATGTTTATCATCATATTCAATTGTTACCTGAGATTTTGAATCCGGTCTTAAGTAAGGCATTAATTCAGGTTTACGTTTTCTTAAATAAGCTAATCTTTGAACAAGTTTATGCGCATACATAATCGGCATAGGCATATATTCTTTTGTTTGATCACACGCATAACCGAACATAATACCTTGATCGCCTGCCCCTCCTTTATCCACACCCATTGCAATATCCGGTGACTGCGAATGAATTGCGTTTAAAACCGAACAAGATTCAGAATCAAATTTATATTCTGCTTCGGTATAACCAATTTGCTCTACTGTTTTTCTTACTACATCTTGAATATCGACATAAGCTTTTGTAGTAACTTCACCACCGACTAATACCAATCCGGTCGTAACAAAAGTTTCGCAAGCAACTCTTGCGTTTGGATCATCTTTTAATATTGCATCTAAAATACCGTCGGATATCGCATCACATACTTTATCGGGATGCCCTTCCGATACGGATTCCGATGTAAATAAGTAGGACATTTATACCTCTACTGTTGTCTTATAAAAAAATGTAAGTGAAAGAAATGAAATCACTTATAGATAAAAATAATAACGTCAAAATTACCTAATACCTTTGCTATTATCAAATAAGTTGCATTATAAAGTTTTTATTGGTTAGTTTATATTAAATAACTTTTGGTAAATGATGAAGATAAACAACAGAGTTACGAATCTATTTAACATAACATATCCCATCATCCAAGCCGGTATGGTTTGGGTATCGGGATGGAAGTTAGCTTCAGCGGTCAGTAATAACGGCGGACTCGGATTAATTGGAGCAGGATCAATGAAGCCGGATTTACTTCGTGAGCATATTCAAAAATGTAAATCTGCAACCGATAAATCTTTCGGTGTAAACATTCCGTTGCTAAGAGGTGATGTGGAAGACTTAGTTAAAGTAGTAATTGAAGAGAATGTAAAAATTGTATTTTCATCCGCTGGTCATCCCGGAAAATATATTGATGCATTTAAGAAAAATGATATTATAGTTTGTCATGTCGTTCCTTCAGTAAAGTTTGCTTTAAAAGCCGAAAGTGTCGGTTGCGATGCAATTGTTGGCGAAGGTGTTGAAGCCGGTGGACATAATGGCGCTGATGAACTAACTACATTTGCATTGATTCCACAGTTGGTTGATGCAGTAAAAATTCCTGTAATTGCCGCTGGTGGTATAGCTGATGGTCGGGGAATATTAGCGGCTCTTTCACTGGGTGCGGAAGGTGTTCAAATTGGAACCCGGTTTGCCGTTACTCAAGAATCATCTGCTCATCTTAATTATAAACAGCGCGTAGTTGAAGCTAAAGATAATGATACAGTTTTGGTGCTTAAGAAAATTGGAATGGCAAGAATGTTGAAAAATAAGTTCAGTAATGAAGCTTTAACGGCTGAATATTCGGGTGCAGATGCCGTTAAGTTAAAGGAAATACTTGGACAAAAACGCGAACGACTTGGTATATTTGAAGGCAACGCAGATGAAGGGATGATGGAAGCCGGACAAGGTTCCGGACTAATAAACGATATACCTACTGTAAATGAACTTATGTTAAGACTGATTAATGAATTTGATGATTCTTTAACTAAAATTAGGTATTATTTATGAACAATGATTTATTAAAGTATTCTTATCATTTGTAGTAACTCATTAGAAATGTCAGTATGTAAAACTCTTTAGAAATGTCATAA
>DYHH01000036.1 GCA_020724265.1 Melioribacter roseus
GCGTTATATTGAGAAACCTGTAATCTTTTTGCCGCCCGGCTCTCCTTTTGGAGATGTTCTCGAAATAGGTTCGGATAATTCTTATCTCGGAAGTCTCAACGCAAGCATTCCACTTTTTTCGTTAGGTCTTTATAACGGGATTAGTGTAGCCTCAAAATCAGTGGAATTAAATTCCCAAAGCTTACAACTTACTGAACTTAAGACGATTTCCGACGTAAAAAAAATGTTTAATTCCGTTTTGCTTGCTCGTGAATATATCGATGTAATAAATCAAAGCTTACAGAATGCAATTGACCAATTTGAAAATGTTAAAAGACGTAACGAACAAGAAGTTGCTTCAGATTATGACCTTCTGCGTGCCGAAGTACAAGTTGAAAATCTAAAACCACAGGTGATTCAAGCTGAAAATAATTATAAAATTGCCAAAGAGAATTTAAAAGTGCTGATTGGTTTAGATGCAAAACAAGATATCGAAGTTTTGGGAGAATTAGAATTTGAAGGGCAATACAACATATCGGCAGATCAACTATTAAATGAAGTATTAACGAATAATCCGCAATTATCTTTAATAAATAAGCAGAAAGAAATTGCAAACAAAACAATATCGCTGGAAAAATCCGCATACTTTCCGTCACTTGCCGCATTCGGTAACTATCAATATCAAACACAAGCCAATAATTTCGAATTTAGTGATTATAAATGGGTAAGCACATTCGTTGTGGGGGTGCAACTTCAAATTCCTATTTTCAATGGATTCAAAACTCCAGCTCGGGTTGAACAGGCAAGTATAACATTCGATCAGGTTGAGCGGCAAAGGAAAGGTTTAACGGAAGCATTAAAAACTCAGCTTCAAAATATTGTTTATCAAATTGAACAAGCTGTTTTAAGAATTAAAGGCCAGGACAAAAACATTGAGCAGGCTGAAGAAGGTTATGAAATTGCCAAAACACGATTTGAAAACGGATTGTCTACTCAGCTTGAAGTAAACGATGTAGAACTGGCACTTAGACAAGCAAAATTAAATAAACTTCAGGCAGTTTATGACTTACGGATTGCCGAAGCAAATTTGCAATTGATTTTAGGGAAAAAATAAAATATTTGATAAAGGAGAAAATAATGTTCAAAAAAGTATTAATTATCACACTTCCAATTGTTTTGGTATTGTTTTCCGGCTGCTCAAACGACAGTGATACTGCTCCGAATAATAACAAAAACGAAACTGTACCGGTAGAAGTTAGTATAATTGAAGATACTGTTATAAATCGCAGTATCAATTTAGTAGGTACTTTAGCTCCTTGGAAAGAAGCTGATCTCGGAGCTCAAACAACGGCAAGAATAAACAAAATATTTGTTGAAGAAGGAAGTTTTGTTAAGGAAGGCGATCTTTTATTTCAAATGGATGATACGCAATTAGCTCAAGCCAAAATCCAATATGATGTTGCTAAGGATAACTATAATAGGATGGAACCTCTTTATGAACGGGGAGCTATTTCGAAACAAGAGTTCGATAATGTAAAGGCTGCATTTGAAAGTGCTGAGAAATCGTACAATTTATTATTAACAAACACCCAATTCAAAGCCCCTTTTAGTGGCGTTATTACAGATAAAAAAATGAATGAGGGTGAGATATTTATGCTCGCACCAACAGGTGGAGCGCCTTCTATCGTAAATTTAATGCAAATAAATCCACTAAAGTTAGAAGTGAGCGTTAGTGAACTTCACTTTAAGAATGTCAAGATAGGTCAAAAAGCAACCCTAACTGTTGATGCATTCCCAGGGACAAATTTTGAGGGTTCTGTAAATAAAATAAATCCTACTATTGACCCGGCAACCCGCACCTTTAATGTTGAGATCAAAATACCAAATCCAAACAACGTATTAAGACCCGGAATGTTTGTTAAAGCAAAATTATTTATTGGCGAAGAAAATATTATTGTCGCCCCAAGATCGGCGGTTGTAAGAATGCCGGCTTCAAATGTTTATTATGCGTTCATTATTGAGAATAACACTGCAAAAAGAGTAACTATAAAAAAAGGTGAAGAGTTTGATGAATTTATTGAAATTAAATCAGGTTTGAAAAGCGAAGATATTATTGTTGTAACAGGTCAAACAAATTTAAAAGACGGTTCACTTGTTACAATCAGAGAAGGAGGGTTGAGATAATATGAGTTTACCTGATATATCAGTAAAAAGACCCATAACAACTTTAATGCTTTTTGTTGCGATACTTATAATCGGATTAGTATCGTTTCAAAGACTTCCTATAGACCTTTTCCCGGAAATTGAACCGCCGGTTATAAGCGTTCTTATTCAATATCCCGGCGCCAGCGCACAGGATGTTGAACTTAACGTAACTAAAAAAGTTGAAAGCGGGCTTGGTTCTGTAAGCGATCTTAAAACATTACGATCAACTTCCATTGACGGTATTTCCGTTACTACTTTAGAGTTTGAGTATGGAACAAATCTTGACGAAGCAGCGAATGATATTAGAGATGCTTTAGAATTTGTAAAAAGACAAATACCCGAGGACACCGAAAATCCATTCATTTTTAAATTCAGTACCAACTTCTTTCCGATAGTTTTTCTTTCTGTCACTGCCGATGAAAGTTACGAGGGATTAAACAAGTTGGTAGAAGATAATTTAGTAGACCCCCTTAAGCGTATTCCGGGCGTGGGTACGGTTCAGGCATTTGGCGGACCAATAAGGCAAATTAACGTAAGTGTCGATCCAAACAAATTGGAAGCATATAATATAACTACAGGGCAAATTGCAGAAATTTTAGCAGCTGAAAATCTTAATCTCCCATCCGGCAACATTAAAATGGGTAAAATTGACTATAACCTTAGAGTACCCGGAGAGTTTTCTAGTGTTGATGAAATTGAGAAGGTTGTACTTACAGAAAACCAAGGTAAAGTTGTTTATCTTAAAGATGTAGCGACCGTTTCCGATTCTCTCAAAGAAAGAACAATCCAAACAAGATTAAACGGGAACCGCGGGCTCCAAGTAATAGTGCAAAAACAATCCGGTGCAAACACTGTTGAAGTAGCAAATGCAGTTTTCGACAGATTGGAGGAATTGGAAAAAAATCTTCCCTCTGACGTTAAGGTTAACATAATTGTAGACGGTTCAGAATTTATTGTCTTTTCAATTGCCAACCTTACAGAAGCAGTTATACTTGGGGGTATTTTTGTTGCACTTGTGCTGCTTGTATTTTTGAGAAAATGGAGATCAATATTCATAGTTCTTCTAACGCTTCCTTTTTCTCTTATAGGCGCTTTTATTTATCTATACTTTACAGGGAATACTATCAACATCATTTCTCTTTCGTCTCTATCTATTGCTATAGGAATGGTAGTTGACGATGCTATAGTTATACTTGAGAATATTACAACTCATATTGAACGGGGTTCTAGACCGAGAGAAGCTGCAATATTTGGTTCTACAGAAGTTGGTCTTGCTGTAACGGCTGCTACCCTTACAATTGTAGCTGTATTTTTCCCGCTTGTATTTATAACCGGTTTATCGGGTATTCTATTTAACCAATTAGGATTTCTTGTAACCGTAACTATTCTTGTTTCATTGCTTGCAGCTTTAACTCTTATTCCAATGCTTGCCTCAAGAATGTTAAAAGCTAGAAAAGATGAAAAACCGATAAAAAATAAACTATTAAAAGCAATTGACAGTAATATTGCGAAAGCCCTCGAAGCTATTGATTCGTTTTATCAGAAAATTCTCACTTGGGCTTTAGATCATAAGAAAACTATTTTAGTTGGAGCGCTAATTATCTTTTTCGCTTCTATGGGTTTGTTTATTCAGATTGGAACTGAATTTATTCCTCGTAGCGACTCTGCATCTATTTCGCTCTCGGTCGAGTTGGAACCCGGTGTTAAATTAGAGGAAACAAATAAATATGTTGAAAAGATGGAGGATATTATTCTTGGAGATTTCCCGGAAGTAAGATTTATAAGTACTAGAGCCGGAGTTAACGATGAAGGATTTTCATCAATATTATTTGGACAAAGCGAAGGTTCAAATATATTTACCGCACAACTACGGTTGTTAAGAAAAACTCAAAGAGAAAGATCTATTTTTGAAATAAGCGATTCGCTTAGAAAAAGAATACAACCAATCCCCGGTATAAAATCCTTCACCATTAACACTTCCGGAATGGGAGCAATTCTAACAGGCGGTTCAACATCCCCTATTGAAGTAAATATTATTGGAAATAATTTGGAAAAAACAGAAGAAATTGCGC
The DNA here is from genome assembly GCA_020724265.1 of Melioribacter roseus. GTDB lineage: Bacteria > Bacteroidota > Ignavibacteria > Ignavibacteriales > Melioribacteraceae > SURF-28. Next base: position 4,257 of record DYHH01000036.1, read on the forward strand.
AGAATCTAAAAGAATATATGACGGATTTAGAGGGGACGAGAGATGTTAAAATAGGCAGGGGTGAATTTAGACCCGAATTACAGGTTATTCTTGACCGAGAAAAAATGGCATTAACGGGCTTAAATACTGCAATGGTTGCCAACACTCTACGAAATAATGTTTATGGCGTTATTGCAACAAAGTACAGGGAGGAGGGTGATGAATATGATATATTTATTCGTTTCCCTGTAGAATATAGAAAATCTCAAGAACTGATAGAAAACATTCCTGTTAAAACAATAACCGGTAATTCCGTAAAGCTTAAAGATGTTGGTAAAGTTGTTGAAAAGTATTCTCCGCCTGATATCCAAAGAGAGGAGCAGGAAAGAGTTGTAAGAGTTACTGCGTTTAATGAAGGACGTGCCTTGGGAGAAATTACATCCGATATTCAAAATTATGTTGACAAAATGAACCTGCCGGAAGGAATTGTAATTGAATACGGCGGTCAAATCGAGCAGCAGGCAGAAGCGTTCTCGGATCTTTTTCTTTTACTTATTTTAAGTGTTGTATTGGTTTATATGGTTATGGCTGCTCAGTTCGAATCCTTATTAGACCCCTTTATTATAATGTTTTCAATTCCATTCGCATTTACAGGTGTTACTCTTGGACTATTTATTTTCGGCGAAACATTTAATGTAATTTCTTTTCTTGGAGCGATTCTTTTAGTTGGTATTGTTGTTAAAAATGCTATTGTGCTTGTCGACTATATTAACATAACGAGAGAAAGAGGTTACGAACTTAAAGAAGCGATTGTTTACTCGGGAAGAAATAGATTAAGACCTGTTCTTATGACAACTTTTACAACGCTTCTCGGTACGTTGCCTTTGGTCATCAGTTCCGGCGAAGGTTCGGAAGTTTGGAGACCCTTAGGCGTTGCTACTGTTGGAGGTCTAACCGTATCTACGTTAATTACATTACTAATTGTTCCGGTCCTTTACTCAATTTTTGAAACTAGAATTAAAAAGAAAAAAGTAGATTAAAGAAGAGGAAAAAAATGAAAGCAGTAATGATAGTTTATAATCACGGAATAACAGAAGAAGTTGATGAAGCTCTTGAAAAATTAAATATAAGAGGATTTACACGATTTTTAGATGTGCATGGGCAAGGTTCAGAGAAAGGAGACCCTCATACGGGCACGCATATTTGGCCAAGCAAAAATGCAGTGATCTTAACCGTTATTGAAGATAATCTTGTTGATAACTTGTTAAAAAAAGTAGAACATATAAACGAAGAAGCTGAAGAACAAGGAATTCACGCTTTTGTTTGGACTATAGAAAAAATGATTTAACTGTTTAGATAAAAGTAGACAAGTTATTCATTTAGAAATAAGTATTTTATTTAAAAATTAATTTTTGATGAATATTAGAAATATTGTTAAAAAATTAGAGAGAATTGAAAACCAACTTCCTTACAATACGTTTGTAAGTGATAATAACAAAAACAGGATTAATTCTAGTTTTTATTTCGATAAAAACAGCAAGACAAGTTATGTAGAAGTTATCTTTGGTGATTTATGTATTGGACCGCCGGGCTTTGCGCACGGCGGAGCCATTGCTTCGGTTTTCGATGAAGGTATGGGCGCTACCGCTTGGTTGAATGCTCATAAAGTAATGACAGCTAAATTGGAAGTAAGTTATTTAAAACCCGTTCCTTTAAATACAAAAATATTTGGTGAATTTTCCATCGAGAGTTTTCACTGTAAAACTGTGGAAATAATCGGGAAATTAGTTTCAAATGATGAAAAAATCACTTATGCAATATCAAAAGGGATTTTTGTGGTCGTTGATTTGAAGAAATTTAAAAAACAACTTAACATAAATTCATCACTCAAAAAATTCGGAGAATTTTTAGAAACTTACAAATGAATAAATTTAATGCAGCACTTTATATAAACTCTATATGGAGGATATAATGAGTATTTTAATATTACTTGCAAGAATTTTATACTCTCTTATTTTTTTACTACCGGGGTTAGCACATTTTACACAAGCAAATGCGATGACTGAGTATACAAAATCAAAAGGTGTACCGGCTCCTCGACTGGCTGTCTTAGTTACAGGTATAATGCTTTTGCTCGGTGGTTTTAGTATTCTTTTAGGCGCTTTTGTTAATATCGGTGCTATACTTCTTATTATATTTTTAATACCGACTGCATTTATAATGCACAACTTTTGGACGGTAGAAGACCCGATGATGAAACAAAATGATATGAACCATTTTCTGAAAGATTTGGCTTTAGCGGGTGCTGCGTTTCTGATCTGGTTTTTATATCAGACTGTTCCGGTTCCGCTTAGTTTAGCACAATAATTATTAATTCATTTGCCTGCTTATGAAATAAGCTTACAATCTTGCTTAGTAAAAAAACAAGAGATATGAAAATGAATAATGAAAATAAATATCAAACAGGTGTTTGTAATATTGGACCTGAAGAGAAAAGAAAAAGAATGAATGCCGGGTATACAGGTGCAATTATAACAATTTTACTTTGGATATTTTTTATCGTATCCGGCATTCCTCGTGGATACAGATTATTAACCGCAATTCCGGCTATGATTGCTGCGATAGGCTTTATTCAAGCAGCAATGAATTTTTGTGCTTATTTCGGTTTAGCTTCGATATTTAATTTTGATAAGCTTGGAAACCAAATTAAAGTTGAGGACGAAAATTTCCGGCGGCTTGACAAACGCAAAGCATATCAGATTATTACTTATTCTGTTTTTGTTGGTTTAATAATTGGAGTATTGGCGTTTATTTTATGAAAGAAGAATGAATTGATTGAAGTCGCATATAAGAATAAAATCTAGGTTGAATCATATGAACATTAAAGAAATCAATCACCGCGAACTTTACCGTTTACCATGGACTTTGCCGGATAACGCGATATCCTGGCTTGAACCGACAGCTATGTGTAACCTTGCTTGCGATGGATGTTACAGGGAGAATGAAAAAAATTCTCATAAAACGCTTGACCAGGTTAAACATGAACTCGATGTTTTTCAAAGCAAGCGAAATTCCGATTGCATCTCGATTGCCGGAGGCGACCCGCTTCTGCACCCACAAATTTTAGATATTGTTGCAGATGTAAAATCACGCGGATTAAAACCAATTATAAATACAAATGGTGTTGCTTTGAAACCTGCTTTACTGAAGGAACTGAAAAAAGCCGGAGTCTATGGTTTTACTTTTCATGTGGACAGCAAACAAGGACGCAGCGGGCAGTGGAGAGGGAAAAATGAAGTTGAACTAAACCAACTGCGTTACTATTATGCACGAATGCTCGCCGATGAAGGCGGAATTGCCTGCTCGTTCAATTCGACTGTTTACGAAGATACTCTACAGTATGTGCCGGAACTTGTAAAATGGGCAGCAGATAATATTGATATTGTAAATACCATGGTTTTTATCTCCTTCAGGCATGTAGTTCCTGCTATGCCGTTCGATTGGTATGCGGGCGGACAAAAAGTCGATTGGCAAAATATCTCGTATCATTCAGATACTAACCGCAAAATTAATATTCTTTCAACCGACATCTTAAAAAAAGTTAGAGAAGTTTTTCCCGATTTTACTCCGGCAGCTTATCTAAACGGAACTGAGAAAGTTGATTCTTTCAAATGGTTACTTACAGAACGAATCGGTAAGAAAGGAAAAATTTATGGTTATTTAGGTCCTAAGTTTCTTGAACTGATGATGGTAACACATCACTTTTTTAAGGGAACGTATCTTTCTTATGCATCACCTTCTCTTTCAAGCAAAGGTAAATCTGCAATGTTATTTCTTTGGATGTTTGACAAAGGGCTAAGAAAAGCAGCAGCCAAATTTTTGAAAAATCCGTTTCAACTATTTACTAAAGCTCATTTACAAACAATAATGTTTATTCAACCTGTTGATTTTATGGAAGACGGAAGACAAAGTATGTGTGACGGATGTCCTGATATTACTGTATGGGGAGATGATATTGTTTGGTCTTGTAGATTAGAAGAGTTGAAACAATTTGGTACGTTTTTAAGATCTGTCGAGAAAAAGGAAGTAGGCGAAGATGCCGCTAACTAACGTTGCTAAATATAACCTCAAACAAATAATCTATTCAATAATATCTTTTGTTATTGCTTCTGTGATTATTATTACTATAAGTAGCCCCGAGGACTTCCCTCTACTACGTAGTGTTTTAGCGGCGGTGTTTATCTCATTAGCAGTATCCTTTTATGAATTTTACATAACAAAGAAAATCCGTAATTATATAAAACCACCGTTGTTACTTTTTATTAGCGTTTTATATTATATAGGGATATTCTTTTTCCTACTAGTATCATTTATATATATTCATCTCATCTTCAAACAAAACCTACCTCTAAAAGAGGCATTTGCTAAAAATGTGGTTGAGTTAATACCGCAAGGCATCCAAAATATGATGTTCTTTCTATTTATGTATCTCACGATACGATTTTTAGTAGATCAGTTAAAGGCTAGAACTTTAAAAGGTATTGCTAAGAAATTCTTTTGGGGTAAGCCTGGCATCCCTATAATGGATACTAAAATATTTATGTTCATGGATTTAGTTTCGTCAACCACGTATGCGGAAAAGCTAGGCTATTTCAAGTACAGTAAGTTTATTAGGGATATTTATAAGGAGATTGATGAATTCGTACTAGCCACAGATGGAATTATATATCAGTATGTAGGGGACGAAGTTGTAATTGTGTGGTCGCTTGAAGATGGACTAAAGAATAATAACTGCCTAAAATTTATTCATTTATTCAGAGAGAGAATTAATGAATTAGCGAATTACTTCATGACACAGTACGACATAATCCCTGAATTCAAGGCCGCTTTTCACTACGGCGAAGTAGCAATATCTGAAATAGGCGGCGTACTGAGAAGAGATATTGCGTTTCATGGAGATACTGTTAATACAACTGCACGGATATGTTCTAAATGCAGAGATCTAAATGAAAAAATTCTTATCTCTGGAGAATTAGCAGAGCAATTATCTACTGATGATAAGATTGAGTTTGAATCGATAGGTAAATTCATTCTCAAAGGGAAAAAATTCGAAACAGAACTCTTTAGAATAAAAGAAAATTTGTTAAGCCAAACAACTTTTACAATGGCTATATGAGTAAATAAACGAAAAAGTATTTTTATGAATTATGCAATAATAGCAGCGGGCGAAAGCACTAGAATTAAAACAGAAGGATTAAATACTCCGAAACATCTAATCAAATTAGGTAGTGAGTACTTGATTGAAAGAATAATAAGGATAGCTTCGGAAAATGGAGCGAACATAATCTCTTGTATAATTAATGAAAATGAACCTGAGCTTAAGGAATATCTACATAATAACAAGTTCTCCGTTCCGGTGAAATGTATTGTAAAAAATACACGAAGTTCAATGCATAGTCTATTTGAATTATCACCCTACAATTCGGAAGAACCTTTTGTTCTGTTAACAACAGACTCAGTATTCGATGAGAAAGAATTTGCAAGTTTTATTAACTATTCTACTGAACAAAAAGAAGTTGAAGGCATTTTAGCGGTAACTAATTATATAGACGATGAAAAACCGTTATGTGTAAGAATAAATGAAAAAGGTTTAATTAAGGAATTCGGTGACAGTAAAGAGGGATACATTTGGGCAACAGGAGGTCTCTACTACCTTAATCCGAGTATTTTTAATGAAATGCAGTACGCATTAGCTACAGGTATAAACCATTTGAGAAACTACTTTAGATTATTGATCAATAAAAATTATAGACTGAGAACTTATCACTTCTCAAAAATTATAGATGTAGATCATGTGACAGATATAAAGAAGGCAGAAGATTTTATTAAAAGTATTAAGGCAAAAGAAATTAAATGATATTAAAAATGCCAATACAAAACAAGCTTATTAAGCTTTATGATTTTTCGATGATGATTATTGAAACAATTCGTGATTTTCCCACAGCATTAAAAAATCGTAAAGACTTACTTAATGAAATGTATGTTATTGGTACACAATCATTTTGGCTGGTCTTTTTCGGTGGATTGTTTTCAGGGGTAATATTAGCAATAGAAACAGGACACAATCTAGAAAAATTTGGCGCTACATTGCTGATAAGTAGAACTATTTCACTGGGGATGGTACGAGAGCTTGGACCAGTGATAACAGGGATCTTATTAGCTGCAAGAACAGGTGCTAAAAACACTTCCGAACTTGGTTCAATGCAGTTAAGTGAACAAGTTGAAGCATTAAAAGCTTTTGGCGTTAGCCCAATTGAAAAGTTGGTTGTTCCTCGCGTTGTTGCTGCTGTTATAATGTTTCTTCCTCTTACTTTTGTTGCTGATATGGCTGGGATTATTGGTGGAATGTTTATTACAAACACAACTTTTCATGTTGATTTAGTCTACTTCTGGAGAACCGCGACAGATGTTCTCGATTACAAAGATATTTTTGTCGGAACTATCAAACCAATGTTCTTTGCATTCTTTATCGCAATTATTAGCTGTTATTATGGACTTACTACAAAAGGAGGAACTACTAATCTTGGTAAGAATGCAATTAACTCAGTAGTAATGTCGTCATTAATTGTACTTACACTCGATTTCATTTTTACGAAAGTTGTTTGGGAACTTTTATAATTCACTATGATTAGGTTGAATAACATATCATTGGATTATGATGAACGACACATTTTAAAGAATGTGTCTTTGACTGTGGAAAAAGGAACTACTTCAGTTATTCTCGGATCAAGTGGGGCAGGTAAAAGTACGATCTTAAAAGTTATACTGGGACTAACTGATATAAAATCCGGAGAAGTTTTTATAAACGGTAAAAGTATATACCAAATAAACGAAAAAGAATTACTGAAGGTAAGAAGAAAGATCGGGATCGTTTTTCAAGGTAATGCTTTATTTGATTCACTTAATGTTCGGGAAAATGTTTCATACTTCCTAGCATATGAAAATAAGTTAAGTGAAAGAGAAATTAACGAAAAAGTTAAGGAAATGCTTTCATTTGTTAATCTTGAAGATACACAGGAGTTATATCCCGATCAGTTGAGCGGCGGTATGAAAAAGAGAATTGCTATAGCCCGTGCTTTAGCTGCAGGACCTGAGATTATTCTGTTTGATGAACCTACTACCGGATTAGACCCGATTAATTCAAAAGCCATTCTTGAATTAATAAACAAATTAAAATCACTAGGGAAAACTTCAATTGTTGTTACTCACATACTTAATGATGCCGTTTTTATAGCTGATAATATGACAGTGATTAATGAAGGTGAAATTGTTGCTTCCGGTAGTGTGAGAGAGATATTGAAATCGGATAATTCATTTATTCAAAAATTCTTTTATGAAATATTCCTGGACAATACATTATTTAAAGAAAATTAACAGTAGAGAATTATGTCAGAGAAAAACATCAAAGTAAAAGTTGGGCTTACAATAACAATCGGTATCATCATTTTCTTTGTTTTCATATTACTTATCGGTACTGATAATTACCTCTTTTCTAAAACTTACAATCTTAACATGTACTTGGATAGCGTTGTCGGCTTGGTTAAAGGAGCACCTGTTACACTTGGTGGTTACGAAGTAGGGAATGTTGAAAAGGTCGATTTTATTTACTCTGGTAATAGGGATGCCTTGAGAGTTGAGCTTAGAATATTGGAAAAGTACCAGAGCCGTATAACTAAAAGTTCACATGCTGAGATAAGAGGTCTTGGTATTCTTGGTGATAAGATTGTCGATATAAGTATGGGACTACCCAACGAAGCACCTTTACATGACGGTGATACAATTTCTGTTAAAAAGAGTATAAGCATAGAAAACCTCACTACAAATTTAGAACCTGGTATAAATAATCTTAACAATATTTTGAAAAACCTATCTCTTATTAGTGATACGATAGCAGCAGGTAAAGGCGATATGGGTAAACTAATTATGGAAGACAATATTTCAAACCAATTGAAAGAAGTCCTAGAACAAGTGAATGATTTATTAACGAATATCCAAGAGGAAGAGGGTACGCTAGGAAAATTAATTTATAGTGATTCTTTGTACTCAAATCTTTCAACTACCTCTGAAGAGATAAGTGGTTTGTTAATTGATATTAGAAATGGAAAAGGAACTCTTGGTAAGCTGGTAAATGAGGATTCGTTATACAATAACCTCAACTCGGCAAGCAGCAGTATTAGTTACCTTCTTGAAGAGGTTAGTAAAGATAGTTCTGTTGTAAATGGATTGTTAACAGATAAAGAGCTTTATAAACAATTGTTAGAGAGCATACAAAACATAAACAACTTAATTAAAGACATAAAAACAAATCCGGGTAAATATATCGATATCTCGGTATTCTAATTCAGAGAAACAATAACAAAGCTATAGTAAAAATGGGACAAACAATTATTGGTATTAAACGCAAAGAAAAGTTTTCACCAAATCATATTACTAATGATGCTCGTATTATGGATCAAACAGCCGATGAGTTAAAAAAATCGGGGCTTAATTGTCATATTGTGGATGAAACAGATATTGAAAGAGGGATAAGTTTTGAGGGTGATATGATATTTTCTATGGCAAGAGGTGTGAATGCCATAAATAGATTAGCAGAATATGAAAAAAAAGGTGTGACCGTAATTAATTCTAGTAAAGCAGTTTTGAATTGTTACCGTGTTAATATGGTTGAATATTTGCAAGATGCCGGAGTTAATTTTCCTTTAAGCAAAGTGGTAAAAACAACGGATAAAAATTTGATCTATGATATAAAAACTTTTGATTCCCGTAAAATTTGGATAAAAAGGGGCGACGTTCATGCGTTACATCGTGAGGATGTTTCTTTGGTTTATAGTGATGAAGAGTTAGTTAATCTACTAGAGGAGTTTTCAAACCGTGGAATGGAACATGTCGTTCTACAAAAGCATATTGATGGAGACACAGTCAAATTTTATTCTGTTAAAGACACACCTTTTTTCTTCTGGTATTATCTAAATGGTATTAATCATACCAAGTTTAATGTAGAGACACTAAAATATTATGCAAATAAATCAGCAGAAGTAATGGATTTAATCATCTATGGTGGGGACGCTATAATTTCTCCAGATTGTAAAATTTCAATTATTGATATAAATGATTGGCCTAGTTTTGCACCAGTTCGTGACGAAGCAAGTATTTATATAGCAAATCTAATTTCTGAAAAATTATAAAAAATGACTCAACTGCAAAATTAGAGGAGAGAATTACTAAATGACAATAGCAGGTATTAAAAGACTATCATTGTATTCACCTAATCATGTTAGTAACGACTCTTTAATTTTTGAGCAAACTACCTTAAGACTTAATGAATACGGGATTCATGTTAATGTTTATGAAGAAAAGGAATTAAGCAGAATCGAAATAAAAGAAGACTTCGTTTTTTCTATGGTTCAAGGCATCGAAGGCACTAAAAAATTATTAGAGCTGGAGCAGCAGGGTAAAACAATAATTAACTCACCGCAAGGCTCCATAAATAGCTACAGATACAATATGGTAGAAATTTTACCGCAAAAAGGAATACCTTTTCCCAAAAGCTATGTCGTTTCCGTTGATGAAAAAGATAAAATTAAATTCGGCGATTTCAACACACGGAAAATATGGATAAAACGAGGCGATGTACACGCAGTTCACAGAGAAGATGTAACAGTGGTTTATTCTGAAGATGAAAGGAAAAATATTTTTTGCGAATTTGAAAAAAGAGGAATTAAACAAGTAGTATTACAGCGGCATCTGGATGGCGATGTCGTAAAATTTTATTCTGTCGCCGGTTCTTCACTTTTCTACTGGTATTATCTTAACGGGCTAAATCATACACCGTTTAACGAAATAGAGCTACATAAACTTGCAGCAAAATCCGCCAAAGCTCTCGAACTGGATGTTTACGGGGGCGATGCAGTTATTTCACCGGAGGGTTCGATCTCCATCATTGATATTAATGATTGGCCAAGCTTTGCCCCTATTAGAGATAGTGCAAGCAAACAAATAGCAGACTTAATTTTACTAAGGACTAAGAATCTTCAACCTAATTTTAAGACTATAAATGCGGAGTAAAATAATATGGAAATTTTAACAAATCATTACGTTGATATTAAAACTGAAATACCAGGTTCAAAATCATTAGAGCTTTTTAACGAAGAACAAAATTATATAGCACCCGGTATTCAGACAATAGCAACAAGATCTAAAATAGCTCTTGATAAAGGAGAAGGCTGCTTTGTTTACGATGTTGATGGAAACCGTTATATAGATTTCTTTGTCGGCGTTGGCGTTGCGAGTCTGGGATATAATCACCCGGTCTATAACAAAATGATGAAAGCGCAGCTCGATCGGATTCACGTAGGCAGCTTTACTTCTGAAAACAGAGTAAAACTTACAAAGCTCTTATCTGAAGTTGCAATCGGTGATTTAAAATGGAGCCAGTTTTACAGCGGCGGCGCTGAAGCTGTAGAAGCAGCATTAAGAATGGCAAAATCTTATACAAAGAAAACGGAATTTATCGGATTCTGGAACGGCTTCCACGGCAAAACCATTGGTGTGCTTGGTTTACTTGGCGATAATTTTAAGTTTGATCTCGGACCATTGCCGGCGGGCATTTATTCTGCACCTTATGCCGATTGCAGACATTGCGAATTCAATAAAACTTTCCCCGGCTGCAACTGGGAATGTGTTGACCATATCAGAAAAAAAATTCGTTACGAAACAACTAATAATGTTGCTGCAATAATAGTTGAACCAATTCAAGGGACTGCGGGCAATGTTGTACCGGCGCCGGGTTATCTTAAAGAATTAAGAAAGCTTGCCGACGAAATAGGAGCGTTATTAATTTGTGATGAAATGATTACCGGTTTCGGAAGAACAGGCAAAATGTTCGGAACGCAGCACGAAGATATTATTCCCGATATAATTACAATCGGAAAAGGGCTTGGAGGGGGTTTCCCTATAACGGGGGTTATGTCGCGCAAAGAAATAATTTTTTCCAAACCATTTGGAAATCCGAGCGGCAGTTCATCAAGTTTCGGCGGCAATCCACTTGCATCTACCGCTGCCTATGCTACTGTTAAAACAATTGTTGAAGAAGGTTTAGCAGATAACTCAGCCGTGGTCGGAGAATTTATGATTGAAAAAATTAAAGAAGTTAAGCAAAGAGTTCCTATTGTAGGGGATGTCCGTGGTAAAGGATTAATGATAGGTATAGAATTAGTGAAACCAGGGACGAACAAAAAGCTCGATAAAAAATATACAGAACTGGTTTTTCAGGAATGTTTAAAACGAGGATTGATAGTAATGGGCTACAATGCAGACATACGAGTTTATCCTCCGCTGATTGTTACTAAAGAAATTGCTGAAGAAGGAATTAACATAATGGAGGAAGCTTTCATATATGCTGCCGAACAAATTAAAAATTGAATCAACATACAAATCACTAGATACTGAAGAATTTCTTGACCGCATATTTTACCGAAGAGTGGGATACGTGATGGCGGTTGCTGCCAAAGCAATGGGCTTAACACCAAACACCGTAACTCTTATCAGTGTATTTGTTGGAGTTGCTGCCGGTCATTTATTCTTTTATCAAAACATAACCATAAACTTAATTGGTGTTTTGCTGTTGATTACAGCCGAAGCATTGGACGGAGCCGATGGTCAACTTGCACGCTTAACAAATAATTATTCCCGCTATGGTAGAATATTTGACGGAGTTGCAGGTAATTTATGGTTTATAAGCATTTACCTTCATATGTCTGCACGTTTTGTAGTAGAAGGTGGGAGCTATTTTATTTTTGTAATAGCACTTATTTCCGGCGCCAGTCATTCTTTCCAAAGCGCTATGGCTGATTATTATAGAATCTTCTATTTGTATTTCATTCAAACAAAAAACAAAGACATTGATGACCTTAGTGAGGTTAAAGAAACTTATTCCGGTTTAAGCTGGGTTAACAATCCAATTAAAAAATTTTTGATGCGTGTTTATTTAAACTACAGACGGCAGCAAAATTTACTTTCCAAAAGTGTGAGAATTTTATATGACTATATCGAAGACAAATTTAACGGTAATTCCCCCGACTGGTTTATTCAAGAATATCGCAAGCTGAACAAACCGATGGTTAAGTATCAGAATATTTTAACAACAAATACAAGAATGATTGTTTTGTTTGTTGCTTTGTTTCTGGGGAATATACTACACTTTTTCTTATTTGAACTTATCATTCTCAATATTCTGCTGGCTTATTTTGTAATTGAGGAAGAAAAAATTCATAAATATTTATTTGACTTTGTAAAAGATAAAACAGGGTTAACAAATGCTTAAAGGCGCAATAATCGGTTTTGGCAAAATTGCAAGAACAAATCACCTCGCTGCTTTTCAATGTGAGCGTTTGAAAAATAAAGTTGTAATAAGTTCAGCCGTTGAGATTGACGACAGCATAAGAGAAAGCAGTCAAAAAGATTTTTCGCAAATACATTTTTATAAAACATTAGATGAACTTTTCGAGAGCGAGGAATTAGATTTTGTTGATGTAGCAGTCCCTCCAAAATTTCACAAAGAAATTATAGAACAAGCACTTGATAAAAAATTGCATATCATCTGCGAAAAACCTTTCACTCTCTCCTATAAAGAAGCCGGAGAACTTTATCAAAAAATAAACAGCGCTAATATTTTGTTTGTTCCTTGTCATCAGTACAAATATTCCAGGGTGTGGGGCGAGTTTAAAAATTTCATTAATCAATTAAACGATGACGACAAAGTATTTATTCAGTATAATATTTTTAGAAGCGGCGCAGACCCCGGGCTAAAACCAAACGGCAGACCCTGGCGCCTTAACAAAGAAATAAGCGGCGGCGGAATTTTATCCGATACCGGATTTCATTATCTCTATCTTTCAAACTGGTTATTAAAAAACCCGCTCAGGATTACAGCAATTAACAATAACCTTGCTCATCCTCAGCATCAAATCGAAGATACTTCACTGGTTATTTTAGAATATGAAAAAGGAACAGTTCAAATCAATCTTAGCTGGGCTTACCACGCCAGAAAAAATGAAGCAAAATTAATTTCAAAAAAAGGCAGCATCTTTTATGACGGCAGCAATTATCTCATAAAAATTTTTAATGGTGTTGAACAGAAAATTTCTGTGCCGGATGCTTCTGATAAATCGCATTACACCGGACTTTATGAAAAATTGTTTTTTGATTTTGCAGAAGATGTTCGAAAGAAAAATTTTCATAAAGAAGGATTGGTAGACGCATACAATACAATTTATTTGTTAGATAAATGTTATGAGTCCGCACACGAACAAAAATCAATTAATATGAATAATGAATAGAAAATGGAAATTCATATTATTTTCAGTTGGTATTGCAATATTTACTTATCTCGTAATTGATTTTGGAATAGATAATATTCTAACCAACTTAAAAAAAACGGGATGGTATTTTATCCCTATAATCGGCGTATGGGCTTTTGTTTATTTATTTAATGCCTTTGCCTGGCGTTCAATAATAGGTGAAGATTATAACAATATTTCTTTTCTAAAAATTATATCAATAACTATCAGCGGTTTTGCATTAAATTATATAACTCCATCAATTGCATTAGGCGGCGAGCCTTATCGAATTGCCGAATTAAGAAAATTTATAGGTACAAGCAAAGCCGTTTCTTCTACGCTTCTTTATACAATGATCCACTTTCTATCCTCTTTTGTCTTTTGGATATTAATAATTTTGCTGGCTCTTACATCTCTTACGCTAACTTCCGCCACTAAAATTTCATTAGTATCTATACTTTTAGCTTTCTCTATAATAGTTTACTTTTTTATAAATAGGCATAAGAACGGTATTCTAGAATCGTTAATGGAGCTTTGTACAAAAATTCCGGTTATAAAAAAACTCGCCGCAAAATATTCGGATAAAACAGATTCAATAGTTAAAGTGGATTATCAGATAAGAGACCTATATCTGAATAGAAAACGAGATTTTATTTCTGCTCTGTCTTTTGAAGTAATAGCAAGAGTAATAGCTTCATTAGAATATATTTTTATTCTCGAAGCAATCGGGATTGATATTACTTTTTCAGAAGCATTATACATAAATGCATTCTCTTCGTTCGTGATTAATATCTTCTTCTTTATGCCTTTAGAATTAGGTTCACGCGAGGGAGGACTTGTGTTAGTTCTGAAAACTCTGAAAATAAGTTCGTCTTTAGGTATATACATTGGTTTATTAAATAGAATCAGGGAATTGTTTTGGATATTAATAGGACTACTATTAATTGGTTTCAATAAAAATATAATAACCGAAAAATTGAACGCGAAAGAAGAAAGGTATGAAAAAAGCGCTGTTATTTGATTATGGGGGAACCTTAGACACAAATGGAATTCACTGGAGCGAATTTTTCTGGAATGTTTACAAGTATTTTGAACTTCCAATTTCCAAAAGGGATTTCAAAAAAGCTTTTGTTTATTCCGAAAGAAAAATACCTTCATTAATTAAAACAGATTTTGGTTTAGAGAAAACTTATAAAACTCAGCTTCATTATCAATTTGAGTATCTCGAAAACAAAAATTTATTATCCGGTTTTGCCTTCGCAATTATTAATGATATGTGCAAATTTTGTATCAGCAAAGTTCTTAATAATATAGAAACAACAAAAAGTATTTTGTCTACCCTAAAAGAAAAATACAAGCTGGGTCTTATTTCTAATTATTACGGTAATGTTGAGACGGTTTTAGAAGAAACGGACTTAATAAAATATTTTAATGTTATAGCTGATTCTGCTATTGTCGGTTTTAGAAAGCCGGATAAAAAAATATTCGAGCTTGCTTTTGATAAACTAAAAGTTGAACCAAAAAATATAACCGTTATCGGCGATTCATATAAAAACGATATCACACCTGCGAAAGAGCTGGGATGTTCTACGATATGGATAAATGTTGCAGGATGGGATGTTCCGAGTCATTCCGATAATGCTGATTTTACAATAAAATCTATAGAACAATTAACCGAACTTTTAATCAATAATGGGAATTAATAAATAATTAGGAGAGAGAAAAATATGTCTGTTCAGAAAATTCAAAAACCTGAAGGAAAACTAGGCGTATTAATTGTAGGGCTTAATGGAGCTGTTGCAACAACTTTTACTGCAGGATTGCTTTTAACAAGAAACGGTTTCAGTAAACCTATCGGCTCGCTTACGCAAATGGCTACTATAAGAATTGGGAAACGAATTGAAAATAATTTTCCGGTAATTAAAGAATTTGCTCCCCTTGCTGAATTAAATGATTTAGTTGTCGGCGGTTGGGACATAAGCAACTATGATTGTTTTGATGCGGCTAAAGAAGCAAAGGTTCTTAATGATAAAGATATTGAATCGGTATCGAAAGAGCTGGAAAGAATTTTACCGATGAAGGGTGTATTCGATAAGAATTACGTGAAAAATCTAGACGGTTCTTACATCAAAAAAGGGGAAAATAAATACGAATTGATGGAAAAATTACAAGATGATATCAAAAAATTTAAAAAAGAAAATAACCTTAACCGGCTTGTAGTTATTTGGGCTGCAAGTACAGAAATTTATATAAAAGAGGGCGGTGTACACCAAAATCTCGACAGCTTTATTAAAGGAATGAAAGAAAATCACGAAGATATTTCACCGAGTATGCTCTACGCTTATGCGGCAATATCACAAGGAGTTCCGTTCATTAATGGCGCGCCTAATTTAACTGTCGATATTCCGGCATTACTTGAACTCGCTGAAAAAAATTCCGTACCGATTGCAGGTAAAGATTTCAAAACAGGGCAAACATTAATCAAAACCGTTCTTGCTCCAATGCTTAAAGCACGCATGCTCGGGCTAAGCGGATGGTTTTCTACAAATATACTCGGCAATAAAGACGGTCTTGTTTTAGACGAACCCGGTTCATTTAAAACTAAAGAAGAAAGTAAATTATCCGTACTCGATTCTATTCTGCAGCCCGAACTTTATCCCGATCTTTATGAAAATTATTACCACAAAGTGAGAATTAATTATTATCCTCCGCGGGGTGACAATAAAGAAGGATGGGATAATATAGATATATTCGGATGGCTCGGTTACCCGATGCAACTTAAGGTTAATTTTCTATGTAAAGATTCTATTCTTGCAGCTCCTATTGTTTTAGATTTAGTTCTATTTGCTGATTTAGCACAAAGAGCCGGTATGAAAGGGATTCAAGAATGGCTTTCTTTCTATTTCAAAAGTCCTATTCATTCTCCGAATACCGTTCCCGAGCATGATCTGTTTATTCAGTTAATGAAATTAAAAAATACTCTCAGAACAATTATGAATGAAGAACCTGTTACACATATTGATCCGGATATTATGGATTAAGTTACTAAAATAAATAAGGGGAAAATTGATGTGGCCTCGGCAATTCAGGGCACTTAAAATAGTTCACAAATTTCTTGTATATACTTCATTGGGGTTATCGCTTATATTATCCTTAGTAATGTTAATATCTATTTTAGATTATTACGATATATGGGCTAGGAACTCTTTATTTGACGGTGCAAGCTTTTTATCACCTCTCTGGTTGCTTTTTCCTATCATTCTTCTTGCTGTAGTGCTATATCTTCTTAATAGGAAAATCTTTTCACTAATAGTATTAATTATTTATTGTGTCTATTTTCTAATAATAGGCGATGCTTCTTTGAAGTTTCTTTCAGGTTACAATGTTTTGAAAAGCGAAGAAAAGAAGCTATCTATCTTGTCAGTCAATGTAAGGTATTATTCTTATGGAATCGATCAGATTTTTAACTTTATCGATTCTGTTGATGCAGATATAGTATTGTTATCCGAAAATACATTACCGTCTGATAGCATAACTATCTTTAGTAATATTGGCGAAAAGTATTATGTATGTTCAGGAAAAAAATATGAAACTGCAATTCTCTCAAAATACCCGATTTTACTATGCAGGGAAATAGAATTTCCGACACATCAAGCTTCATTAAGCGGCTCAAATAATATAGATAGCCTATATAAAAATCCCAAACGTTCTTTTACGCATATACGTTTTAATTTCAATGAGCGAGAAATAGATGCTCTTTCAGTTAGATTAATTGCAGGCAGACCAAAGAGCAATAAGATAAAGGATCAAATTGAATGGGGGAAGTATTTAATCGAAAAACAAACCGAAGAAATTCAAATGCTTGTAAATTACTTAAATACTCTGGAGAGACCCGTTGTGTTTGGAGGAGATTTTAATGCTCCTCCAAATGCAAAGGTCATGAGACCCTTATACAAGATAGCAGAAGATGCCGCAAGGTCGCAAACTTTTATTCCAGGTCCTACTTTTCGTACCGAATTTCCGGTTACAAGGCTCGATTATATTTTTACTATGAATGGATTAAAGACGGTCAATTATTCAAGGTTAAAAGTAAATGTATCGGATCATTTACCGATTTATGGAGAATTCCTATTAATACGAAGAAATACAGGAGATGAAAATTCTGGAAGGGAATAATATAATAATAACTTTTTTTATAAAATAAATTGAGACTAATATGAAAAAAGAATTAAAACTTGAATTTGATTATGAAGATATAAAAAGCTTTAGGGTAGGCTCACTTATAGTTCTTGAACCTAAGACCGATGCGCTTAAAACACTATTTAATTTTGATGAGAGTTTTGATTTAATGGATTGGATGGATATGATAGCGAAAGATAATTCAATAAAAGGGATTCTTTTTATAGGTAATGAAGAGTGTTTTTCGGATAATGTATATGCAAAATATATATCGTCAATTACGGGGCAATATATAGATTCTCAACAACCGAAATTTGTAACAGAATTTGTTGATAAAAGAAAAAGAGAAATTCAAATAAATATGCTTAATAATTACATACGAAAAATAATCGAATTTCCCAGGATGGTTTTTATTGCTTTAACGGGCTGCGTTGTATCTCCATTTTTTGGTATAAGCTTAGTGTCGGATTTCAGAATCGCGAATCCAAATTCAATTATTCATCTAAATTCCAAAGAATATGGACTCCATCCCTCAGGCGGCGTTCCATTCTTTTTAGCAAAACATATCGGGTTATCAAAAACACAGGAAATTTTGTACAGCCAAAGATTCATTAATGTAAACGATGCCAAAGAGATGGGCTTAGTCAATTATTTAACTTCTGTTGATAACTATAGAAACGATGCACTTTCTATTGCAATTGATGTTATAAATTCGACTGATGTAAAATATTTCTTTTACACAAAAAAATTGGTGAACCATAGATTATTAAATGAATTTGATGCTTATGTTGATGTAGAAGCAAATATGGCCCTGCATTAAAGTGGATAGAATGATGAGTTAAATTCAATGGAATGACCTCAGGATTATAAAATATTATTTAGTACATTTAATAAAGAAATTAAGATTAAGACATTTTAGACAGATTGTAAAACTTTCCTATTTGCGCTATATTTGAAAAACAAATCCGCGCCCGTAGCTCAACCCGTCTACGTCTTTCGGACTTCGCCGGACAAGTTGGATAGACCGTTTGGCTACGGACCAAAAGGTTGAGGGTTCGAATCCTTCCGGTCGTACAGATAAGGGCTTGAGAAATCAAGCCCTTTGCTATTTATAGCAGATTTACTGCATCCATTAAGTTTTGTTTTTGCAGGTGAGAATAAATTTGAGTTGTTTTAATATTTCCGTGACCTAGCAATTCTTTTACTGCATAACGTGAAATACCGCGTTGAACTAATGCGTAAGAAAAGGAATGACGAAAAATGTACCGCAGAGGATTAAAAATTCTTCTCAAAAGAAAACCTTATTGCTTTAGCTATAACATTTGCACATATGTGCAAATGTAATTACATTAGGGAATGAAAAAAGAAAAGATTGCGCCGGTTTGCGAAGTTGAAATTGTTGATGAAAAGAAAGTCGCGCAAGCCCAAAAGAAAATTGCCGATACTGATCAAGTTCTCGAGATGGCGGAAATTTTCAAATTACTTGGGGAACCAACTCGTTTGAAAATTGTTCTATCACTTATTAACAGCGAACTTTGTGTTTGCGATCTTGCAGCGGCGGTGGACTCAAATGTTTCAACTGTTTCGCATCAATTAAGATTATTAAGAAATGCGAGATTAGTTAAATATAGAAAAGATGGTAAAATGGTTTTTTATTCCATTGACGATAAACATATCAATGATGCGATTGAAAAAATTAAAGAACATACTGAAGAGTAATGAATTACAATTTTATAAATAAATCAACCCACATACTTTTACTACTGATATTCATCAGTCATCTAACATTCGCTCACGACTTGATGTCCGAGTATGTTTTATGCACAGGCAGTGATGGTCATATAGCAATAGAAAAAGTAGATGACTGTACCGAATGTAATAACGTAAATTATTTTGATCAGACCAATGGTGTTGAAATAAAGCAACAATGTTGCGAAGATGTATCTTTAGAAGAAAATTGTTTTGAAGAAGAGCAGTTCCTCCCCAAAAGTAAAATTGTATTAACGGGTTGCATTGCAACATTTATTTTTATTCCAATAGAAACTTATAACAATAAAGACAGATTCTATTCAAATAATTTTTATCAATTAATAGATCAAACCTTAGAGAATTACACTACCGTATCCCTCATCATTTGATACCAACCATAAGCTTTATTTAACCTAAAAACATTCTAAAAAATTATTAGAGTAAAAACTAAAGGAGTTTTTATGCACAGAGTAATGTGTATAGTATTCGTTCTGTTTAGTCTTCTGTCTTTATCTACAAACGGACAAACAAACGGTGAATTAACCATTAAAAAAGCTGTTTCATTAGCGGTTCAGAATAATCCCGAACTGAAAACTTTACGCTATGAAATTGATGCGCTCGAAGCAGTAAAGTTGCAGAGCGGTTTATTGCCTAATCCCGAGTTTGAGATTGAAGCTGAAAATATATTAGGAAGCAAAGATTTCAACGGATTTGATAACAGTGAAATAACAGCGGTCTTGAGCCAGGATATTTTACTTGCCGGTAAAATAAGCAAACGGGTTAAAGTTGCCGAAACGAACATCTCGCTGGCTGAATGGGATTATGAAACAAAGAGAATAGAAATTATTACGGATATAAGAAAAGCTTTTCAACAAGCTTTAGCCGTACAGCTTCTGATTGAAAAAAACGAAGAACTTATAAAAGTATCGAAAGAGTTTGTTGTAAATCTGCAGAAACGGGTTGATGCCGGGAAAATTTCTCCGGCTGAGGTATCCAGGGCTAAGATAATTCTAAACTCTCTACGGATTGACTTGAACCGTTTGAAATCGGAATATGAAAATTACAAATCGGAGCTACTCTCGCTGATTTATCAGCCGGATTTAACTATAGATGAACTCATTGGCGAACTTGAATACCCGGTTGATGTTCCGAGTTACGACTCACTCTTAAACCAGTTGACGAATAACCCGAAACTCAAGAGATATGAAAGCGAATATGACAAACAAACCGCAATTGTAAATTTCGAAGAATCGAAGGCAGTCCCCGATTTAACAATAAGCGTTGGATTCAAAAGATTAAATGACGCTAAGGCTAACACATTTTTGATCGGAGCATCGATACCGCTTCCTATCTTCAATAGAAACCAAGGCGCAATTCAGGAAGCAAAAATTCGAGTCGATCAAAAGAAAAGAGAATACTTTTCTGTTAAAAACAGGTTAACTCTGCAGTTAAATGTTCTTTATAAAAGGTTGAACACATTAATAGAGACCGCTGATCAGTTAAGCAGCGAGTCAATTCCGGAAGCGGAAGACGCTTTCCAAATAATTAAAGAAGGAAATCTCGTAGGAAGGTTTGCCATCATTGATGTGCTGGATGCCGAAAGAACATTGTTTGAGCTTCAGAATCAGTATCTGAATATTATCGGGCAAATTCATTCAACTCGAATCGAAATTGAAGGACTAATTGCAAAGGAAATAAATTAAGGGAGTAATGAAATGGAAAAGAAAAACAAATATATATTCTTAGTTATTGGTATTGCTGTTGGAGTGGTTCTAACCCTTGCGGCGGTAACATTTTTTGGCAGTAGTAGTGACGATGTTCATTTAGGAGAAGAAGTTGGGCATACCGATGAAGCCGGAGAAGAACATTCGGATGGAGAACATTCCGAAGAGGAACTTGTCGCTCTTTCCGATACCGAAATTAATGAACTAGGAATTCGAATTGATAAAGTCGGTTCGAAAAAATTACAGATGCATACCGATTTAACCGGCGAAATTGTACCCGACCCGGATAAACTTGCTCACATTGTTCCGAGGTTTGCCGGTGTAGTGAAAAGCGTTTATAAAGAAATTGGTGATAGAGTTAAAAAAGATGAAGTGATTGCAGTTATAGAAAGTAACGAAAGTCTTGTTACATACGAAGTTAAATCTTCAATCGACGGAGTTGTTCTCGATCTTCATATGACACCCGGAGAATTGATCGGAGACGACAAACATATTGTTACCGTTGCCAATTTAAGTAGTGTGTGGGCCGAACTGAATGTGTATCAAAAAGATCTTAACAGAATAAAATTAGGGCAGAGCGCTCAAATATATTTTAACGATATTGAAAATGCTGTAAATGGAAAAATATTCTATATAAGTCCTACCGTAGATGAACATACCCGCACGGCAACGGCAAGAGTACGTTTGAATAATTCGTCCGGTTACTGGAAACCCGGTATGTTTATAACGGGGAAAGTACTTACCGATTTTGTTGAAGTTGACCAAGCCGTAACTCTCAACGCAATTCAAAACTTCGAAGGACAGAAAGTCGTGTTCGTAAAAGATGGTGAAAGTTTTAGACCGCAGCCGGTAACTATTGGAAAAACGAATACAAATTACGCCGAAGTGTTAACCGGTTTGAATGCCGGGCAAACTTACATTGCCGAAGGAGCTTTTGTAATTAAATCGGAATTGTTGAAAGAATCGTTCGGCGGCGATGACGATCATTAATTTTAGGAGGACTTAAATGAATAGAATAATAGATTTTGCGTTAAAAAACCGGCTGCTGATCTCTGTTCTAGCGATAGTTGTTTTTGCGGGCGGTTATTTTAGCTATAAAAATTTACCGATTGATGCATTCCCGGATGTATCTCCTTCGCTTGTTCAGGTCTTTACAGTTACCGAAGGACTTGCGCCCGAGGAAGTTGAAAAGTATGTAACTTTTCCTATCGAAACATCAATGAACGGGCTGCCGAATTTGGAAAACATTCGTTCCGTTTCAAACTTCGGTTTATCCGTAGTTAATATTTACTTCGAGGATGGGACGGATATTTATTTTGCAAGACAAGTTGTAAACGAAAGACTGCAGGAAGCTCGCGAGCAAATACCGGAAGGATTCGGCGACCCGCAAATGGGACCTATCTCAACCGGAATGGGTTTGGTTCTTTTTTATTATCTCGACGATACAACCGGTAAATATTCCCTTACCGAACTTAGAACCATCCAGGATTGGATTATTAAGTACCAGCTTCAAACCGTTCCCGGCGTTACCGAAGTACTCGGTATCGGCGGATGGGAAAAACAATTTCACGTAGTTGTGAATCCGAACGCATTACTACGATACGATATTGCAGTGAATGATCTGGTGGATATAATTAAGAAAAACAATCTGAACGTAGGAGCATCATTTATCGAAAAAGATGCCGAAGAATTTTTAGTCCGTTCGGTTGGACTCGCAACAAAAATTGAAGATCTGGAAAATATCGTAATTAAATCAGAAGACGGTACGCCTATTTATTTGGACCAAGTTGCGAATATTGAAATCGGCGGGGCGGTAAGGAGAGGACTTCAAACAAGAAACGGAATTGAGGAAGTGATATCCGGTCAGGTAATTAAACTTTTTGGAACAAACTCATCAACTGTAATCAGCGATGTTGAAAAAAAGATGGAAGAGATAAACAAAACTCTTCCCGAAGGAATAGAGATCGTTCCTTATTACGAGCAAAAATCACTTGTTGAAGCTGCCGTAAATACCGTCACCAATGCTCTATTACAAGGAATCACACTTGTTGCAATTGTATTGATTTTGTTTATGGGATCGATAAGACCGAGTATTGTTGTTGCAGTTTCAATTCCATTTTCAGTTTTATTCGCATTTATCGGAATGGAGTATTTCGGTATTTCTATCAACTTAATGTCCTTCGGCGGGCTCGCAATCGCCATCGGAATGATGGTGGACGGGAGTATTGTACTTGTTGAAAATGTGGACAGGCTGAAACGGGAATCATCACCGGATGAAAATTTTATTCATATTGTTGCTAAAGCAAGTAAAGAAGTTCTGCGTCCCATTATCTTTTCTATAATAATTATTATTACTGTTTTCATTCCTTTGTTTACTTTACAGGGAGTTGAAGGTAAAACGTTCAGACCGCTCGCTTATACAATTGCTCTCGCTATGCTTGGTTCGTTGATCTTTGCAATGCTTTTAGCCCCGGTGTATTCTTCATTCCTATTAAAAAAGAAGAGGAAAAAAACTAATGGTGATAAACAGAAGGAGAATTTAATAATCCGGCTGCTGCTAAAAATTTATAATCCCGTTATTAAGTTTTTTGTAAAGAACCGGATTGCGGCGGTAGTTCTGGGAGTAATAATTATTATTGCAGGAATATTTCTTTACCCAAGGCTGGGATCGGAATTTACTCCTCAACTTCAAGAAGGTACTCTGATAGTAAAAATTACTATGGCTCCGTCCATATCCCTTAATGAAAGCAAAAAAACAACAATGCTTATTGAAAAAAGAATAAAAGAGATTCCAGAAGTTGACGAGACGATTACAAGAATTGGGCGAGGCGAGGTAGGAGCACATACAGATCCGATTAACAGCGCCGAGTCATTCATTGTGTTTAAGGATGAGAGTATGTGGCGAAGCGGTATAACACTTGAAAAACTGGAATCAGACATACGTGAAAAGATTGAAGGTTTTCCAGGCATACTTGTTAACTTCACACAACCTATTCAAATGTCGGTTGATGAACTTCTCGAAGGCGTTAAAGCTGAACTTGCCGTTAAACTTTTCGGGGAGGATTTAAAATCTTTAAAAAGTAACGCGGAAAAAATAGCCGGGGTTTTACGAACAGTTAGAGGCGCGGAAGATTTACAAATAGACCAGGTAACCGGAAAACCGCAGCTTAAAATTACTGTCGACCGCCACGCAATCGCGCGCTACGGTTTAAATCTTGCGGATGTTCAGCAGGTTATTAAAACTGCAATCGGCGGAGAAACTTCAGGACAAATTTTCGAAGGTATTAGACGGTTCGATATTTTTGTCCGCTTAGCGCCGGAATACAGAAATAACAAAGCGGTTATTAAAGAACTACTGATAAGCACGCCGACTGGAATGGAAGTTCCGTTAAGCCAGGTTGCCGATATTGAAGAAATAGAAGGACCGCGTCAAATTACACGCGAGCAGAATCAACGTTTTATTACAATTCAATGTAATGTTGTCGGGAGAGATATCGGGGGTTTTGTTGAAGAAGCTCAGCAGGAAATTGACGCAAAGGTAAACTTACCGGTTGGTTATTACACAACCTGGGGCGGGCAGTATAAACTGCAGCAGGAAGCGAACAAACGTTTTGCAATTGTCATCCCGATTACTTTATTGATTGTATTCTTCTTGCTCTATTCCAGCTTCAATTCAATGAAGAATACCTTGCTGATATTTATAAATATCCCGCTTGCTCTTGTTGGCGGAATCATCGCGCTTTGGTTAACCGATCAAAACCTTTCAGTGCCAGCTTCAGTCGGATTTATTGCGTTATTTGGTATTGCTCTGCAGAACGGAATGGTACTCGTTACATATCTGAATCAATTGCTGCGCGAAGGAATACCAATTGATGAAGCATCGATTGAAGGTGCGAAACTTAGACTACGCCCGGTATTGATGACGGCTCTTACAACAATGCTGGGTTTAATGCCCTTGCTTATTGCAACCGGCACCGGAAGTGAAGTTCAAAGACCGCTTGCTACGGTTGTTATCGGCGGGTTGTTTACTTCTACTATACTTACGTTGATTGTTTTGCCGGCATTGTATAAGTGGTTCCCGGTTAAAGTAAGGACAGGTGAAATGTAGACACTAATTTCACTAATTAGCACGAATACTAAATATATAATAAACCTCGAAGGTAATTCCTTCGAGGTTGCTCTAAGTAAGAAGTAAGATAGAATAATGGGAGAATAAAAATGAAAGAAATAAAAGCAATAATAAGACCGTTCAAATTAGATGATGTAATTACAGCTTTGCATAAAATTGAAGGACTGCCCGGAATTACAATTTCTGAGATCAAAGGTTTCGGAAAATCAAAAGCTAAGGATTCCGAGGATGCAATAAGAGAAGGTCTGCACGACTATGTTGAAAAAGTGAAACTGGAATTAGTTGTTCATAATGATATTGTTGATGAAGTTGTGGATACTATTCAACGAATCGCACATACAGGTAATCCCGGCGACGGGAAAATATTTGTAGTTGAGGTGAGCAACACAATCAAGATTCGTACGAATGAAAGAGGCGAAAAGGCAATCTAATATTTTGTAAATTATCATTTTCACTAAATGAGATTGGAAATGAGTAATGGAATTATTTAAATCAATCTTTCTTTTTTTCCTTGCCGGACTTGCAGAAATAGGCGGCGGTTATTTAGTTTGGCTTTGGCTGCGAGAAGAAAAAAGTATCTGGCTCGGATTAATCGGCGGAATTATTTTATTCTTTTACGGAATAATTCCGACTCTTCAGTCTTCGCCGAACTTCGGAAGAATTTACGCGGCTTACGGCGGTGTGTTTGTAGTTATGTCTATTTTGTGGGGATGGACGATAGACGGTAAAGCCCCCGATAATTATGATTTAATCGGAGCCG
>DYHH01000010.1 GCA_020724265.1 Melioribacter roseus
TACTGACATTTCTATTGAGTTATTTACATGACATTTTTAACGAGTTATTACACTAAAAAGGGTTTTACTTTCTCAATCATACAGAATTTTTAAAACAATTTTCACTATTTGAAAATGAGTTTCAAAGGGTGATTTTTGTGCTCGCTATAATGTCTTTGAGCCTCCGGTTAATGCAAATGAAATTATTCGGCAAAGATTACTAAACTCTGTAAAAAGAGTATTTTTTGTATTAACTTTCACGCCAAATTACATGTCTATTTATTATGCTAAAATCACTTCAAATTAAAGATTACGCACTCATCGAAAATATCAACGTAATTTTTAATTCCGGACTTAATATTATTACCGGTGAAACAGGCGCAGGTAAATCTATCCTAATTGATGCAATGAGTTTACTTTTAGGAGAAAGAGCTTCAATAGATGTAGTCAGAAAGGGAAGTCAAAAATCAATAGTGGAAGGAATATTTGATGTAACCGGAAATAGGAAAGTAATAAACCTTCTGAAAGAGAATGATATTGACTACATGGATGAAATGATTGTCCGTAGAGAAATTTCCTTAAAAGGTTCAAATAGATGTTTCATTAATGACACTCCCGTTACACTCAATTTAATAAAGGAACTGGGTTACTTTTTAGTTGATTTGCATGGTCAGCACGAACATCAATCACTTCTGCGAAAAGAAACTCATATTGAAATGATTGATGAATTTGCAGGATTGGAAAATGAACTAAACGAGTTTAGAAATTTATGCAAACAACTAAGAAATAAATTAAACGATTTAAATGAACTAAAGCATCGAGAAAATCTTTTTAAAGAAAAGCGTGACCTTTATGAGTTTCAAATTAAAGAAATTGATGCTGTCGATCCTAAACCGGGCGAAGAAGATGAACTGGAAAAGGAATTAAATATTTTAGAAAATTCCGAAAAATTACTTCAACTTACATCGGAAGTTTTTCTTGAACTATATGAAGCAGATGAATCTTTATATGATAAACTAGGTGAAATAAAAAATAAAATTACCGATCTAAGTAAAATTGATTCTTCCTTTATCGAAAAAAATAATGAAATACAAAGTGCGTTAACTTTGCTTAATGATGTATCCGATTTTCTAAGGAGTTATAAAGATAACATCGATTTAGAATCAAACAAACTCAGTGAAATAAGAGAACGGCTGACTTCTTTTGTTATGCTCAAAAAAAAATACGGCGGTTCAATAGAAAAAGTGATTGAACATCGCAAAAAAATTGGAGAAGAGTTTAACTTAATTGAAGGATTTGAAGATAAGTTGAATTCTCTTTCAAATGAAATTGAAATTCTTAGAAAAGAGTGCGGTGATATTGCAGCTAAGTTAACATCAAAAAGAATTATGGCTTCAAAAGAAATTAAAAAAGGGGTCGAAGAATCATTAAAGTATCTCGGCATAAACGAAGCTAAATTTGAAACCATTTTTAATTATGACTTCTCTCAAAATGAAGATAACGATTATATTATTGTCAAAGGAAAGAAAACTAAGTTTACTAATAGGGGTGTTGATAAAGTTGAGTTTCATTTAACAACAAATTTGGGTGAAGATGTTAAACCATTGCAGAAAGTTGCTTCCGGCGGTGAAGTCTCAAGAGTTATGCTTTCGCTAAAAATGATTCTCGCTAAAAGTGATCGACTTCCACTTCTTATTTTTGATGAAATTGATACAGGTGTCAGCGGTAGAATTGCTCAAAAAGTCGGTCAATCATTAAAAGAATTATCGAAGCATCATCAGATAATTGCAATTACTCATTTACCCCAAATAGCAGGTTCGGCTGATCATCACTATTTTGTGATCAAGAAAGAGAAAGATAATCGTTCAACGACATCAATTAAAAAGCTTAATCCTGAGGAAAGAATTAGTGAAGTTGCAAAACTCTTAGGGGGTGAAGTCATCACTGATGCAAATCTGAAAAGCGCTAAAGAATTGATGGATATCAAATAAAAAAGATAAAAAAATTATTACTTTAGCTTTTTGATTAATTAAAACGAGGAAAAAACATGAAAAAAATATACGTATCTCTACTTGTCTTCTTATTATTTATTTCACTATCAACCAAAGCTCAAAATTTGGACGAAACTTTATCAAATCTTTCTTCCGATGCAGCATCATCATATGTAGCTCCTATTGTTAATGGTTTTGGCTCTAATCTTAATTCAGGTTGGTTTGCTTTTCCACCAGAACCTGTTAAGTTCGGATTTACTGCCCGCTTAAGAGTTGTTGGTACAGGTACTTTCTTTGCAAGTGATGACAAATCTTTTAGTGCAAGCGGAAATTTTAGATATAATTCACAACAAGCTGATGCAATCCTTGCTAATTCCGGAATTACTCCCGGGAATCCGAATTATCAAGCAGCTAAAAACGAACTTCTTTCAAAAGAGTGGATGGTTTCTTTCAGCGGACCTACAATTATTGGTGATAAAGATGAATTTCTTCGAGTAAGGTTTGAAGGTGGTATGATTGCCGGACAGCAAATTCAACCTTATGAAGAAGTTTTAGAAGATGTATATGGTTATTTAGATGGACTCCCACTATTTCCATCCGCAAATATTCAATTAACAGTTGGAACCATAATGGGCACTAACTTGGTATTTAGATGGTTTCCTTCTATTGATATTCAAGATTTAGGGAAGTTCTCTTTTTACGGATTTGGTTTGGTTCATAATGTGAATGTATGGATGAAGAATCCTTTACCGCTTGATTTAAGCGTTGCCGGTTTTTATCAAAAACTTAAAGTGGGAGATATATTTGAAAGTAATGCTACTCAATTCGGTTTATATGCTAGTAAAACTTTCGGAAGTGTTTTTGCTGTAACTCCCTATTTAGGTTTAACTACTGAATCCTCTACTACAACTGTTAGTTACGATTATAGATTTGATACACCTGCCGGTCCTGAAACTGTAAATGTAAGTCTTGATTTAAAAGGAGAAAATTCATTCGGATTTACAACAGGACTTTCAATTAAACTTGCCGTAATTAATCTTAATGTTGATTATAAAGCTGCAAACAGCGGAACACTTACTGCAGGAATATCATTTGGAGTATTATAAATTTCTTCAAGGCCGGCTGCACGCCGGCCTGCTAAAAACATCCGCATTATTAATTACTCTTCATCGATAATTACCTTTTATTGTGTTACATTTGCAAATCTATCGATAAAAACAACCGATTAATTAGTGAAGCAAACAGCGATTTACATTCACATTCCTTTCTGTGATCACAAATGTATTTATTGTGATTTTTATTCAATCATAAATTACGACAATCTTAATAAGTATCTTACAGCAATAAAAAAAGAAATTGAATTAAGACAGAAAGATTTTTCCGAGGACAGGGAAATAATATCCATTTTTTTTGGCGGGGGAACTCCATCATTCATGACACCCGGATATATCGGTGAAATAATTAATTCAATCACTAAAAATTTTTCTGTTCGAAATGATGCAGAAATAACTTTGGAAACAAATCCCGGTACGGTAAGCAAACAAAAATTGAAAGATTTTTTATCTGTAGGAATTAATCGACTTAGTATTGGAATACAATCATTTAATGATAATGAGTTAAAATTTCTTACTCGAATCCATGATTCACAAACAGCAATTGAAACAGTGAATAGCGCAGCACAATCAGGTTTTAATAATATCAGTGTTGACCTAATATTTAATCTTCCAGATCAAAGTAAAAAGATGTGGAAGAAAAATCTTGATATTTCAGTAAGTCTTCCAATTACACATATATCGGCGTATAGTCTTATACTTGAAAGGGGCACAATTCTTAATAAAATGGTTCTTGACGGTAAGGTTCAAATGCAGGACTCCGATCATGATGCTGAACTATATGAAACTACCATTGAATTATTAACAAACAATAGGTTCAGTCAATACGAAGTTTCAAACTTTGCAAAAGAAAATTATGAGTGTATTCATAATAATGCTTATTGGCGTTATAAAGATTATCTCGGTTTCGGTACCTCCGCTCATTCGTTTATAAACGGAAAAAGATGGTGGAATTATTCTTCATTAAATTTTTATTTGGAAAAAATGAAGAACGATAACCCGGTTGCGGGAGAAGAAGTTTTAACTAATAATCAAATGCATGATGAATATATTATGTTGGCTATGAGAAGCAATGGGTTAGACATTAATGATTATGAAAACCGTTTCGGTTCAATGTGGATTAATAAAGTGCAGAATGATCTCACCGAATATCAATCAAAAGGTTACTTATCAATAGATGATAATTTTATTAAATTTACTCCAAAGGGCTATACTCTTTGTGATGAGATAATAGGCAGACTTTTATAACAACCGGGAAAGATATGCGAAAAATCAAACTTCATTGGCAAATTCTAATTGGATTTATAGTCGGCACCTTAATCGGTTTATACCTTACCGATCATGTTCAATATGTAACATGGTTGGGAGAAGTTTTTCTACGGGCGCTTAAAATGGTGATTGTGCCGCTAATACTCAGTTCCATTATTTCAGGAGTAGCTAATATTGGTTCGGGGGAAAGTTTAGGTAGATTGGGATTGAAAACCATTACATATTATTTATCTACAAGCACATTAGCAATTCTTATTGGATTAGTATTCGTCAACGTGTTGCAGCCCGGTGTCGGTTCCGATCTCGGATTAACGAAAAGTGTAGATGAATTAGCAATTGTAAAAGAATCATTCGGCGATACTCTCATAAAAATAATTCCCACAAATATCTTCGAAGCATTTATTGAAGGTGATATGCTTTCGATAATTTTCTTCTCTATACTTTTCGGGTTTTTTGTTACTAAGGTTGATGAAAAGTACAGCACAAATCTAACTGAATTCTTCAATGCCACGTTTGAAGTTGTAATGAAAATTACAATGCTTGTAATCAGATTTGCACCGCTCGGAATCTTAGGAATTGTTGCCGGAATAGTTGCAGAGCAAGCCGGAGATACCGAAGCTCTATTAGATATTGTTGGAAGACTTGGTTTATATATGGTTGCAGTTTTATTTGCTCTAATTGTTCATGCAACAATCACTTTACCCTTGATCTTAAAGTTTGTCGGAAGAGTCGATCCTTGGCTTCATTTTAAAGCAATGACAACTCCGTTGTTGACTGCTTTTTCTACTTCTTCCTCAAATGCAACTTTACCTTTAACAATGGACGCGGTTGAAAATCAAGCAGGTGTTTCAAACAAAATAACAAGCTTTACTTTACCGCTTGGTGCTACAATTAATATGGACGGTACCGCTCTGTATGAATGCATAGCCGCAATCTTTATTGCTCAAGCTTACGGAATTCATTTGGGATTTTTAGAACAAGTAATTGTTGTAGCCACAGCATTACTGGCTTCCATTGGTGCGGCAGGTATTCCTATGGCTGGTTTGGTTACAATTACAATTATTCTTTCGGCTGTCGGACTTCCATTAGAAGGCGTTGGATTAATTTTATCAGTAGATAGAATTTTGGACATGTGCAGAACCACCGTCAATGTTTGGAGTGATAGCTGCGGAGCGGTCGTTATTGCAAAAACGGAAGGAGAAATTTTAAATATTGAAAAAGGAGCTTAAATGAATTCGGAAGATAGAATTGCAATTTTAGGAGGCGGTAATATCGGGTTTGCTATTGCAAAAGGTTTATCCGAATCCGGCACTATAAAGAAAAATGAAATTTTAATAACAAGAAGAAATAAACAAGCAATTGCCGAGGTTCGTAAAGACGGGTTTAATATATCAACAAATAATAAAGAAGCGGTTCAGAAATCTAAAGTAGTTATTATTGCTGTTACACCTCAGCAGCTTAATTTATTAATCGATGAAATTAAAAATATAGTTAACCCGAGAAAGCATATAATATTTTCAATTGTATCAGGTGTTTCTATACGACAAGTAAAAAAATTATTGGGCAAAAATGTTCCTGTTGTAAGAGTAATGCCGAATACTGCGATAGCAATTCGTGAATCTATGACGTGCGTTTGTTCTGATGAAAAAGATAAACGTGCACGGGATCTTGCTGTTGATTTATTTAATAATTTAGGTGAATCGGTTATAATTAAAGAAGACTTAATGATTCCGGCAACTGCTTTGTGTGCATGCGGTACTGCTTTTTTCCTTCGTGCAATTAGGGCGGCTTCTCAAGGAGGTATTGAGATTGGCTTTCATGCCGAAGATGCTTTATTTATGGCTGCACAAACTGCATTAGGTGCGGCTGCTCTTCTTCTTAAAAATAAAAATCATCCTGAAAGGGAAGTTGATAAAGTTACGACTCCTATGGGATGTACCATTGCCGGATTAAATCAAATGGAACATTCGGGCTTTAGTTCATCATTAATTAAAGGTATTACGGTATCGGCAGAAAAGGCGAGAACTCTATATTCAAATAATTGATTTGTG
The DNA here is from genome assembly GCA_020724265.1 of Melioribacter roseus. GTDB lineage: Bacteria > Bacteroidota > Ignavibacteria > Ignavibacteriales > Melioribacteraceae > SURF-28. The sequence goes on from DYHH01000010.1 coordinate 6,403, forward strand.
ATGAATAAAAAAATTCTTCGGCTTGCAATCCCGAATATTCTAAGTAATCTTTCGGTTCCTATTTTAAGCTCTGTCGATACTGCGATTGTCGGGCATCTCGATAAAGTGTCCTACCTTGGCGCAATTGCTGTCGGATCGATGATCTTCAATTTTATTTATTGGGGATTCGGTTTTCTCAGAATGGGTACAACCGGTTTAACAGCTCAAGCATTCGGAAGAAAGACCAACAACGAAATTATTCTTGTATTAGCACGTTCGCTTTCAGTCGCAGTTGCAGCAGCAATTTTAATTTTCGCGCTTCAGTACTTCATAAAAGAATTTAGTTTCCTTCTTGTAAAAGCTGAAGCCGATGTAGAAATGTATGCAAGAACATATTTCGATATTAGAATCTTTGCTGCACCGGCAACTTTATCTTTGTATGCTTTTCACGGTTGGTTTTTAGGTATGCAGAATGGAAAGTATCCGTTGATTCTAACCTTGCTTGTGAATATTCTCAATATTGGTTTTAATTTTTTGTTCATTTATGGTTACGGAATGAACGTTGACGGTGTTGCATTAGGGACAGTTTGTGCACAGTATTTTGGATTAATAGCAGCAGTAATACTTTATCTAAAAAAGTATAAAAGCTTTACTGCGTCATTGGTAATAAAGAAAATACTTGATGTTGAACCGATTAAAAAATTCTTCTCGGTTAACTTTGATATCTTTGTTAGAACACTGTCATTAATTTTTGCATTCTCATTCTTTACTGCTGTCTCGGCTGATTTAGGGACGGAAATTCTTGCCGCCAATACAATTTTACTTCAGCTTTGGATGATACTTTCTTACGGTGTTGATGGCTTTGCGTTTGCCGCCGAAAGTTTGGTCGGAAAATATGTTGGTGCAAACAATAAAGAAAAATTAGTTCTTACTGTTAAGTATTCTTTTTATTGGGGTTTAGGACTTGGATTAATTCTATCCGTTATCTATTTCTTTTTTGATAGAGAAATTCTCTCTATTTATACGGATAAAATCGATATAATAAATCTGGCTTCTGCTTATTTTTTGTGGACTTTAATTGCACCGATTTCAAATTCAATATGTTACATTTGGGATGGAGTTTTTATCGGTGCTACAGCAACCAAACCTATGCGAAATTCTATGTTGCTCAGTTTGTTGATTTTCTTTCTCCCGGTTTATTATTTAACCGTTGACAAACTCGGTAATGATGCTTTATGGTTTGCAATGATTTCTTTTATGCTTGCACGCGGAGTTTTGTTGACAATATACGCACCAAAGTATATTTTCAGATTAGTTAACAAAAGTTAATCGTAACCATTTAAAACATAAGGGGGAATCATGGATACCTCTCTATCAAAAGATGAAAGAATGTGGGGAATGCTATGTCATATTTCTGCATTTGCATTTTTTATTTTTCCGTTCGGAAATATTATCGGACCTCTAGTAATCTGGTTAATTAAAAGAGATGTTTACCAGTTTGTTAATGAACAAGGAAAAGAATCACTTAATTTCCAAATCTCAATTACCATTTATGCGTTAGCAGCACTTTTGCTAAGCATAATTTTAATAGGCATACCAATATTAATTGCGTTGTTTTTCTTTAACTTTATAATGGTTGTCGTAGCCGCCATTAAAGCAAATGACGGTTATCATTATCGTTATCCGCTTTCTATTGAACTTATTCGTTAAATCTTGAGGTTATTATGCTCCGTTTTTCTTTTACTGTGATTTTCTTTTTTCAATTAGTTTGTCCCTATTTTCTTCCGAAAATTATAAACAAGTTAAAGTTTCTCCTCAGCAAAGTACAATTAAACAAATTGTAGAATTAGGAATAGCTCTCGACCACGCCGATCGCACAAGTGATGGCAGCATTGCTTTCTTTGTTTCGGATGTTGAGTATTTGCAAATGCAGCAGCTTAATATCCAGATGGATATTTTGATCGATGATTGGTATAAATATTATTCTGAACTTAAAAAGCTAACTCCTTCGGAGAAAGCCGAACAGCTTAATCAAACCGCAATGAATTATGGAGTGAAAAATTTCGAATTCGGAAGTATGGGAGGATATTATACTTTAAAAGAAATCTACAACAAAATTGAAGAACTATTGAATAATTATCCACACTTAGTCGGTGATTTGCAAATACTTGGTCAGTCTCATGAAGGAAGAGAAATTGTTTCATTTAAAGTTTCGGTTAATCCGAATGTAGACGAAGACGAACCGGAAGTATTGTATACAGCCTTGCATCACGCACGCGAACCCGAAAGTATGATGCAGATGTTTTACTTTATTCAATACCTTATTGATAATTACGAAACTAATGATGAAGTAAAATACTTGCTTAATAACCGTGCATTATATTTTATTCCGCTTGTTAATCCCGATGGCTATAAGTATAACGAGGATATTCAACCACAAGGCGGCGGAATGTGGAGAAAAAATAGAAGTGTTAACAGCAATAATACTTTCGGTGTTGACTTAAATAGAAATTACGGACCTTATGAGTATTGGAATGCTCCAAACGGTGGATCGTCTACCCAACCACATCAAGCAACTTACCGGGGACCCGAACCATTTTCTGAACCTGAATTAGTTGCTATAAAGAATTTTTTAAATAACAGAAATATACGTGCTTGCCTTAATTACCATACATATAGCAATCTGCTTATTTTCCCTTATGGTGCTATTCAAACTGAAACTCCTGATTCAAATATTTTTAGAGAATTTACTGACGATATGGTTTCTAAAAATAATTATTTAGCCGGAACAGATATGCAGACAGTGAATTATTCTACAAGAGGCAACAGCGATGATTATATGTATGACGGTGAACCGGGAAGAGATAAAATATTTGCAATGACTCCGGAGGTCGGCGGTTTTGATGATGGATTTTGGCCTCCCGAACATCGAATTATTCCATTAGCCGAGGAAAATCTTTTTCCTAATTTATATTACGCTAATATTGTCGGTGGCTACCCTGCAGTTATTCATATGGTTATTAGCAAGGAATTTCTTATACCCGGAGATCAAGTAAACATTTTTCCACTTGTCAGAAATAAAGGATTGGATGAATCCGGAAATTTTGATGTTCGGATTAAGTCATTAAATGAATTCGCTTCAATTGTATCGGAAGATATTCTAAGTTTCGAATCTTTAGAATCACAAAAGAATATTTTGTCAATGGGCTTTGTTGTTGAATTTTCTAATATTATTTCTCCCGCAGCAATGGCATCATTTGAGTTTTCCGTTATTCAAGACAACCTGGTTCGTAGAAAAGATACTTTGAATGTTAGAATCGGCTATCAAAATATCCTGTTTGAAGATAATGCAGATAGCTTAGAATTATTTTGGGTATCGGAAGGAAATAACGACAAATGGGAAAAAACAAGTAAATATTCTGCGGTCGGTGATTATTCTTATACAAACAGTAAAGATGGTTTTTACTCAAATTCAAGTTATACTACATTAACACTTCGTGATGAAATTTCTTTGACAGGTTTTGGGAACGCTTTCCTTTGTTTTCAAACAAGATACCATATTGAAAATGCTTATGACGGAGGCTTCATAGAAATATCGTCTGATGGAGGAAGTTCATGGAACGTAGTTGGAGGAAATTTATCTCACCCTGCCGATGATGCTTTTAATCATCCTAATGCTGATATTAATTTTGGTGATCCGATATATTATGGTTCTCTTTTTTCGTGGAAACAGCAGGAAATTGATTTAAAAGATTTTGTTGATAATAATATTTTAATAAGATTCTCTTTTTGTTCGGATAACTATCGCGTAATTGACGGGTGGTATATCGATAATATAAAAATAATTGCATACGATTTATTGGCAAATGTTGATGATGATGAACTTGGTTACAAATTTTCATTGGAGCAGAATTATCCGAATCCGTTTAATCCGGTAACAACAATCAAATTTGGATTACCGGAAGATGGATTTGTTGATCTGCGGGTTTATAATATACTTGGACAAGAAGTTGCTAAATTAGTAAACAAAGAGTTGAATGCGGGTTACCATCAAGTAAGCTTCGGAAACGATAATCTATCAAGCGGGATGTATATATACAGAATAAATGTAAAAGGAAAATTTAATTCTGTGAAGAAGATGTTGCTTCTCAAATAATTTTGAGGCTGTAACAATAGTAAAATTTTTTATAGAATTGAAACACTGATACCCACGTCAAAGGACGGGCAGGCGCAGATTTAAACTGATTTCCACAGATTATTTATTTGAAATTTACTTTTAATACAGCCTCTTCCCCCGATTTTATATTATGTAATCAAAAAGACTTTACATCTGTTTTTTATTTCATTTATATTCCTTATAAAGTTATAACAAAATTGAGGTAACAATGAATAGAATTGTATTAGTTCTTATAGCGTTCTTATTGACAATCAATTTATCCGCACAGGAAAGAAAGATAATTGACTTAACTTATGCTTTCGATGAAAACACAATCTTCTGGCCTACACAGGAGGGATTTCAGTTGATTGAAGATTTTCACGGAATGACAGACAAAGGATATTTCTATTCATCTTATGGATTTAAAACTGCCGAGCACGGAGGTACTCATTTGGATGCACCGATTCACTTTTATGAGGGTAGATATACTTCGGATGAAATCCCGCTTGAAAAATTTATCGGACAAGCTGTTGTAATTGATGCATCGAAAGCATGTGCCGAAAATAGAGATTACCTTTTCAGTATTTCCGATTTTGAAAAATGGGAAGCCGAGCACGGAAGAATTACGGATGAATCAATTATATTATTAAAAAGCGGTTACGGAAAATATTGGCCAGATAGAGAAAAATATATGGGAACTGCAGAACGCGGAGAAGAAGCAGTTGCAAAACTTCACTTTCCCGGGTTAAGCGAAGAAGGAGCAAAATGGTTGGTGATGCAACGAAAAATTAAAGCTGTTGGTATTGATACACCAAGTATAGATTATGGTCAATCGAAATATTTCAAAGCACATGTTGTTTTATGTGAAGCTAATACTCCGATTTTAGAGAATGTTGCCAACTTGGATTTACTTCCGCCAAAAGGATTTGAAGTAATTGCCCTACCAATGAAAATTAAAGGCGGAAGCGGCGGTCCTACACGGATTATTGCTTTACTCGAGGAATAACTTTTAGAAATGATTTATAACTTAAAAAATTTTATAGCTGTTTACTCCTAATTGGAAAGTAACTTTTTTTAGTATAGTCGTTTTCAGACTCTCAACAAGTTGTAATTCGATATACATATTTGTAGAATGATTTAGATGTATTGTTTTTATTTAGTGCGGAAATTGTAAAACTTTTATGTTTGCTATCAGATTGTTTCATCCCGGAATGAACTTATTAAAGATTTTTACAATCTCCCTTTTTTGTAGTTACTTTTATTTTGACTTTGTATTTTGTTAATCATGTTTACTTTAAGTGAACTCATAGCAATAATATCAATAGTCATCTCGATAGTTTTTCTTTTTTTATTCTTGCAATTGCATGCCTTCGAAAACAGTCAAAGAAAAATTTTATTTTTTCTGATTTTAATCGGCTTATTTCTTTTAACAATCGATCTGTTTGTTTCGAAAGGTTTTTCAGAGATTACTTTATATCTAATTCCTTTTTCTTACGCAGTAATTTTTGCAATATACCCGTTGTTTTATATATACTTTCGGACATTTGTATATAGTAATGGTCATATAAGTTTTTCTAACTCCTATAAACACTTCGTAATTACATGCAGTGCGCTATTTATACTTTTACTCTATTACATCCCGCTTAGCAATGAAGAAAAAGTAGAGTTTGCAATCAGCAAATTGGTCTATTTCGAAAATATTACAAAAGGGAACGAACTACTAATCATGATACTCTATATGCTATACTATTCTCAATTCTTTTTCTATTTATATAAACTATCAAATTTGATTAAGTCCCTTAATAGAGATCATAGAAAAAAACATTTTAGTCTTCGCATAAAGAGTTTCATTAAATTATTTGTAGCCGGAACAGTATGTTATGAAATTTTATTACTTGTAGTTTCTCAAAGATATTCGATTGATGTATATAATAGTTATGAACAATTATTCGGTTTTCTTTATTTAGTTTTTATCGGGTTCCTTGGAGTAAATCATTCGAAATTTATTATCCAGGTTAAACTTTATCAATCATCGAAAGAGAAAACGATTGTACCGGGAAATAATAATTCTATAAACACTGTTTCCTTTGCAGAAAAAAGTGAAATAATGAGATTAATTCAACAAGTAATTCGTGAAAGGAAACTATACTTAGACCCCAATCTGAAACTGGAGAATTGTGCAAGGAAACTTCACGTCCCGGCAAGAAAACTCTCTCAAGTAATTCACGAAACATATGGACAAAGTTTTACAAAGTTTATCAACGATTTCCGTATTAACGAAGCGGTAAGAATTTTAAATACAAACAAGAATATTTCTTTCGAAGAATTAGGTTACAATGTAGGTTTCAATTCCCGCTCTACCTTCAACCGGGCTTTTAAGCTGCATACCGGGTTAACCCCACGTGAATATATTATCAAAAAAACAACCTTAACCGACAATTAGTCCTAATTGTGTCAAAACCGTTTCTGCTTCAAACTTTGCTTGCATTAAAGTTATTTAAGATTATTTTCAAATAATGCATATCCGTTGATACTATTTAGGCAAAATGTCAATTATTTGTTTTCAATAATCACTGTAAAAAAATTGAGAAAATTTTGTGGAGATATAAAATGAAAAAATCTGTGATCTATTTTATTCTAATCCTTTTTAATGGAATTTTCTTTCAGACATTCTGTCAAACTACTTGGGGTCAGGTAACACCAGCAGGTACTTATCCAAAGGATTGGGCAACGGCAGCCATAAATTCCGATGGTACAACTGTAATTGCAGGGATTTATGGAAAAAGATTATACATTTCCCCAGATGGCGGAAGTAATTGGAGTGAAACTCAACCCGCAGGTGATTTTGATAAGAATTGGAAAACAACATCAATTAGTTCTAATGGAACAATTATAATAGCAGGAGTATATGATGGGAGATTGTATTTGTCCTTAAATGGAGGTACTAGTTGGAGTGAAATTGCACCACATGGAGAAAATGCAGATAAGTATTGGCAAACAACAGCCATGAGTTCTGACGGTTCAAGAATCATTGCCGGAATTGAAGGGGGGCGGTTATATATATCAACTGACAGTGGAGAATCTTGGGATGAAACGACTCCAGAAGGGAATACATCGAAAAGTTGGTATACTTCAGCAATGAATGGAGATGGGAGCAAAATAATTGCCGGCGTTTGGGAAGGATGGTTGCATATTTCCACCGATGGAGGTAGCAGTTGGGATGTTACAGATCCTATCCCTGATGATGAAGAAAAAAATAAATTTTGGAGCTCGGCTTCAATGAGCTCTGACGGATTAACAATAGTAGCTTCAATATATAATGGCAGAATGCTTATATCAGAAGATATTGGAAATAGCTGGACGGAAACTCAACCTGCGGGCGATGAGAATTATGCTTGGAATACAACTGCTATTAGCGGTGATGGTAATTATATCCTTGCCGGAATATTTGAAGGATATGCATATCTAAGTACAAATGGTGGTAATAGTTGGACTCAACAAGAAATCGGTGTTTCATCAATTATGAGATGGGCAACTTCATCAATTAGCTTGGATGGTTCAAAGGCGATTATTGGTTCATCACCAAGCGGACGTTTATATATGACAACTTCCCCGCTACCAGTTGAATTAATCTCATTTACGGGTAAACTTATTGATGAAAATCATGTTTTACTAGAATGGCAAACCGCAACAGAAGTAAACAATTTCGGTTTTGATGTAGAGCGACGATCCTCGCCGCTTACGGAGTGGGAAAAAGTTGGGTTCGTGCAAGGTCACGGTACTACCAACTCACCAAAGAATTACGAATTTACGGATTCCGAATTGCCGAATTCTGATGAGGTAAGTTACAGACTAAAACAAATTGATAACGATGGAACTTTTGCTTATTCAAAAACAATAACAGTTGATTTAACAACAATTACCTCTGTTGATGATGAAGTAATTTATAAATTTGCATTAGAGCAGAATTATCCGAATCCGTTTAATCCGAGCACGACATTTTCATTCACAGTCCCTTCGGATGTGAAAAGTCAAACGTCAGACGTGAAGTTGATTGTTTATGATATTCTTGGAAGAGAAGTTGCAACACTCGTAAACCAAAAAATACATTCGGGTAATTATGAAGTTAAGTTTGAGGCAAGAAATCTATCAAGCGGGATGTATTTTTATAGGATTGATATTGAAGATAGATATAGTGCTACGAAAAAGATGATTTTGTTACGATAAAAGTTTTTTCGAGAAAGCTAATAGGGACAACTTAAATTTGAGATGAATCAACATGAGTTGCCCCTATGTTTTTTATACTTTATTACTCACAAATCTGCGTTTTAAGTATTTCTTAATTCTTTCTCCGCCTCTTTCAAAAATTATATAAAGAATCGGAATAACCATTAATGTTAATAATGTTGTAGCTACTAACCCACCAATCACTGCTCTTGCAAGTGGAGACCAGGTTTCAGAACCTGTACCAAATTCAACGGCTAAAGGTACCATACCAAGTATTGTAGTTAATGCTGTCATTAAAACCGGACGCATTCTTGCAGAGCAACCGGCTATTACAGCATCATATAATTCCATCCCTTTTCTTTTTAATTGATTAATGTAATCAACAAGAACGATTCCGTTATTGACAGCTATTCCGACAAGCATTACTAATCCCACAAGAGCCATTACCGAAATTTTTGTCCCGGTTATAAAAAGGAAAATAAATACACCGATAACAGATAACGGAACGGTAAACATAATTATCAACGGATCAACAAGTGATTCAAACTGCGATGCCATAATCATATAAACAAGCAGAACAGCAGCGAGGAATGCAAGCATCAAGTAGAAGAATGCTTCCTGCTGATCTTCAGCAGTTCCTCCGATAATAACTTGATAATCGGATGGAATAGGAGTATCGGCAATAATTTTGTTTACTTCAGTTACCGCAGTTGAAAGATCAATACCTGATAAACCGCAGCCGACAGATACGTATCTATTTTGATTTTCTCTAAAAATTGTTGGAGTTGATTCTTCCTCTTGAATCTCTGCAATCTCTTTTAAGCTTACCATTTGTCCGGTTGGAATTGCAATTTGAATTCTTTCGAGAGATTCTTTTTGATTTCTGTACGATTTGTCAAATTGAACACGAATATCAAATTCATCACCTTTCTCGCGGTAACGTGATACAACTGTTCCTTGAATAGCAGTTGAAATATTACTTGCAACTTGTAATGATGATAATTTATAATCATTAATTACATCTTTGTTTAATTTAATTTGCAGCTCAGGTGTTGTTTCCTTTATATTAAGTGATATATCGACAAGTCCGTCAACGTTTTCCATCTTTTCTTTTATCAAGTTAGCAATAGATATAGAGCCGTCGATATCAAATCCCATAACTTTTACTTCAATATCTTTTTCAGTAGTAAATGCACCGCCTTCTTGAAAGATATAAGTAATACCCGGGATATTATCCAGTTTTTCTCTAAGTTTATCTTGAATATCGAATTGCGATCTCTTGCGTTCTTCTTTTGGAGATAAACGTATGAATGCTTCAATTGTACTTGAAGTTGTTCCCCATGCACCAATACCTTCGCGCGCTCCGAAGAATAAGGTAATTGAATTAATTTCATCCGGTTCTAAAACTTCACTAATAATATCCTCTATTTGATATGCATATACTCTCGTTCGCTCAATCGGGTCGCCGGACGGAGTTTCAACTACTATATTTAAAATTCCTTGGTCAGTTTTCGGTAAGAATTCACCTCCGGAAATGCTTGCAAGTACAATTGATAAGACTAACATTGCGGTTACAGATGCAAGTACTGTTTTTTTATAGTTCAACGCAATTTTTAAATTCTTTATATAATTTTTTTGTAAACCGATAAATATTTTCTCTAATCTGTCTTTAAATTTTCTGAATCTTAGTTTATTATCTTCTTCATTAGTTTTCAAAATATTAGCGGACATCATTGGTACCAATGTTAATGCAACAAGTAAAGAGACAACGAGACTGAAAGTAATTGTCAGCACCATATCTTTAAATAATTGTCCGGTAATATTCGGGACAAAAAGAACCGGCAGGAAAACACTTATTGTAGTAAGAGTTGAAGCAGTAATTGCCATCCCGACTTCAGTTGAACCTATCAGTGCTGCATCAGATTTTGAAGCCCCTTGTTCTCTATGACGATAAATATTTTCAAGTACTACAATAGAATTATCCACAAGCATACCTACAGCTAACGCTAATCCAGCCATCGAAATAATATTCAGTGTTAGATTTGAAGCAAATAAAACAGCAAAAGTTGCAATTACCGAAACCGGAATTGAGATACCCATAATAACACTACCACGCCAGTTTCTTAAGAAAATATATATAACAAAGAAAGCGAGTATAAATGCAATCACCGCTGTATTTCGTAAGTTATTAACGCTTCTAGTTATAAATTCTGCCTGATCCCAGATCACGTTAAATTTTGTCCCTTGAGGTAAATGCGATTCAATTTCGGGTAAAGCTTCTTTAATTTTTCTGCTTGTAAGAACCGTATTAGCATCGGATTGTTTTAATATTTGAATCAGTACTCCCTCTCCAAAATCTGCACGAACTTCGGTTGTCGATTCTTTAAATCCGTCTTCAACTTCGGCAACATCTTTTACATAAACCGGAACATCACCTTTCAATGTTACAATTGTATTTTCAATTTGGTCAAGAGTTCTATATTCACTAAATACTCTTAGGTTATATGATTTATCTACGGTTTCAATTGAACCTGCGGGAATTAATCCGCTTCCTATTTGTATTGCCGTAGCAACATCGTTTGGTGAAAGATTATACGAAGCAAGTAAAGTAGGATTGAGACGAACATTTATTTGTCTTTGCAAACCTCCCATTGTTTGAACAGAAGCAACACCTTCAACACGTTCAACTAAAGGTTCGATTTTATCTTCGGCTAATCTTCTTAACTCTGCCGGTCCCAAATATTGCGAACTCAAATTGAGAAAGAGTATGGGACTCATGGAAGGATCAAATACGAATACTAAAGGCTCCGAAGCTTCCTGCGGAAGAAAATCACGTATAAGATCTATGTTTTTTCTTATATCTATTTCCGCTTGATTCATTTCGGTTCCATACTTGAATTCAAGAGTGATTATTGAAACACCTCTCATCGACTGTGAACTTACCTTTTCAATATTCTTAACGGAAGAAACAGCTTCTTCGATAGGACGGGTAACAATATTCTCAATATCTTCCGGACCTAAACCGGTATAGTTTGTAATTACACCCGCAATAGGAAATTGAATATCCGGGAAGAAGTCAATCTTTAATTGTGAAAAAGAAAAAATACTGAAAAAGATCACTACTGCATAAATCATTGAGAGTGTGACCTGTCTTCTTATAGAAAATTTTGTAAGGATCATAATTAGTCTCTTATTTAATCAATTACTTTAACTTTTTGTCCTTCATCAACAATGTTTTGACCCACTATAATTAGCGTGTCTCCATTATCCAAACCTTTGGCGATTTCAATTCTTCCGTTGCTTGAAATCCCGGGTTCAACTTCTACTAAATCTGCTCTTCCTTCTTTGACTAAGTAAACATAATGCTTGCGAACAGGGGTTTGAATTCCTTTTTCTCTATCAATTATTACTTCTGTTTGTCGTAACAAAGCATTTTCAGGAATTACTATTGTATTTTCTTTTGCAATTACTTCAATATAAAATTCACCGAATAAACCAGATTTTAGTCTTGTATCATTTTCATTTAATTGTACTTCTATTTCGAGTGCTTTAGTGAAAGCATCAACCGACTGGTTTATTGAAGATACAACTCCGCTAAATTCAGAATTCGGGATGGAAGGAAATTTAATGGCTGTATTTAAACCTCGTTTGATATAAGGAATATCTTTCGCAGTAACTTTTAATTTTGCTTTCATTCCTCCCGAACTAATCAAATGAATAACAGGTTGACCGGCGGGCACCATCTGATTTACTTCAAAATAAACTGCTGCAACAGTTCCGGGAAAAGGTGCTTTTATAAAACTGTTTTGATACTGTTCCTTCGCTTGTTTCATCATTGCGGAAGCTTGTTCTAAACCAGCTTCGGCGGCTTGTTTTTGTGTAAGTATTTGATCATACTGCTGCTGACTCACTGCATTCTGTTTGAAGAGTCGTTCGGTTCTCTCAAAATCTTGTCTAATAAGATTTACTTGTGCTTCGGCATTTTTAAGTGAAGCTTCGGCAGCATCAATGCCTTGCTTAAGTAACTCATTATATTGAACAGCAAGAATTTGACCTTCTCTTACATTCTCGCCGACTTTAACATTAATTGACTCAAGTTTTTCTGAGATTTTACTGTAAAGTATTACGTCCTTTGCAGATGAAATACCGCCGGTAAGTTTTATTGATTTGGAGATTGATGCAGGTTTTATAACAAATACTTTTACCGGGACTTCTCTTTCTGTTTCAGTTTCATCATCAGGCTGGCAGCCGATAAAAAGAAAGATAAACAGTAATAATATCATTGATAATTTTAATCGCATTTTTCCCTCAAAGAATTTATTCCCAAATTTTATTTAATTGTCCGATTGACTTAAGCAATGAAAGCTGAGTAATGTTATAATTATAGATGCCTTGTAAATATTGAGTTTTGCTGTTGTTGTATAAAAGCTGGGCATTTAATACATCGAGCTGTGTGCTCATTCCTTCTGAGTATAAAAGATTTGATAATCGCAGACTTTCTTTCGATTGCTTAAGCGTTTCTTCATAACTTTTAAGATTTTTTAATGACTCTTTATATGAATAGTAATTTTGTTCAACATCAATTGATGCTTGATCATTTGCAGCTTTTGCTGCAATCTTCATTTGATCTGTCCTGATTTTTGCAATTTGATAGTCAAGAACTCTTCTTCCACCTTCAAAGAGAGGAAAGTTTACCGAAAGCATTACTGATTTAGATCTTATATAATCACTCCATGCAACATCTACATTATCAAGTTGTGCCTGATGTTGAATGCTGGCAGTTAGAACAATTGAAGGAGCAAATTGTCCGAGTGCGATTTTTTCTCCTTCTTCGGTTGCTTCAATTTGATGATAGAGTGATTTTAGATCACTTCTGAATTCTTTCGAGTAAATTAAAAGTTCTTCAAGTGTGCTGTTTGAAAATTCGTCAAGAATCATACGTGTCGAAAGTGAATCACGAATTACTAATGAATCCTCTAAGTTAATATTCAAAATGAGTTTTAATCTTTGTGCGGATAAATGCCTATTTGACAAAGCTGATTCAAACTGCGGTAGAGTTGAATAATATTGTGCTTTTGCTCTTTGTAAATCTAATTCAGTTGCCGCCCCGGCATCATAAAATTTTTCAACTTGTTCAAGATTTGCTTTAGATACATCAACAGCTTCCTTAGCCGCATTAGCAATAGAGTTAGAAAGTATTACTCCGTAATAAGCCTGAAGTGCCGAATATACTGTCTCCTCTTCCTTACCTTTTAATTCCTCGGCTAAAGATTTTTTTATTTCTTTTTGAATGTTGTAATTAAAAAATCTCGAACCCCCTGTAAAAATCGGTAGAGTAAGGTTTAATGCATGCTGGAATGAATAATTTGTTCCGACAACAAAACGCTGTCCCATAAAAATGAAAACCGGTAGTTCAAGATTTTTAGTAAACATTCCTTGATAACCTACAGAGGGAAGAAAATTACTTAACGATTTCCATGTTTCAAGATTTTGAATTTCATAATCAAGCAGTGAATTTTTTAGCATTAGGTTTTCGTTCAGTGAACGGTCAATAACATCATCCCATTGCAGATAAATCACATTCTTCTGTTGGGCTAAGAGTGAAGCAGTGCACATCAATAAAAATAAAATTCCTTTTTTAATTACTGTACTCATTTATTTCTCCACAGTTACTTTTCAATGAAAAGATCTTTTTTCCACATAACGAAAAGGTTATCTAACTTTTTATTTATATTTTTTTTATTCAATCCGAATAAGATGTTCTGTAAAGCTACAAATGCAACCGAGCCGATAATTATATTTGCAAGAGAATCAATATCGGAATTCTTCGGAACATAACCGGTTTCTTTCCCATGCTTAAGATATTTTTTGAAATATTTCATTTCATTTTCGGCTCGCTCAGTCTTTTTCTGAACTAACTCATCCGGGATTGTCATTGTATTAAGGAAAGCAGAAAACTGAGCAAACGGTCTATATTTTTTCAGAAAAACTTTATAGATTCTAATTACGGCATAGATGTTTTCAAAAAAATCATTTTCTTCTTTGAAGAATTTCTTCTTTAGTTCATCACCAATACGAAATGTTTCTTCAATAAGTTCCTTTAATAGCGATTCTTTATCCTTGAAATAATAGTAAAGTACAGGTTTTGTGATACCGGCGGCTTCGCAGATCTCTCTAACCGAAACCGAGTCGTAGCCGGATTTGGAAAATAAGTCCGCTGCCGTTAGAAATATTTTCTCTTTTGTATTTATCATTCTTTCATAATTTTTATAATAACTGTTTATTAGGACGATTGATAGTCAAAATCGTTCCGTAAAATTCTACCGAACGGTAAGTAATCTAAAACTACATTTCGTCCTATTATAGAATAGTTAATAGATAGACGAATTCAGGAAATTAAACTGCCGGAGTTAATATTTTGAAAAATCTTGTTCCACTGCATCGGCATCAAGCCTCGATTTTCTTTTTTCACTTATTCATATTACCTTTCCACTCGATTGTTTTTCTTTTCTATTTGTAAGTTAAAATTTTTCAAAAGGTTGCTCGGTTTGGAATTAAGCATACTTAATCTGCTTCTGGTATTATTTGTAGCTTGGATTGGCGGTCAAATTGCCGCCCGTTTAGGATATCCTTCTGTGTTGGGTGAATTAATCGCTGGGATAATATTCGGTCCTCCTTTACTGGGAATCCTTTACGGCAGCGATGCAATTAATGTTCTTGCAGAGCTTGGTGTGCTAATGATGATGCTTTATATAGGTATGGAAATTGACCCGCGTGAATTGGGTAAAGCATCAAAAGGGGGAGTTTTAGCTGCACTTGGAGGATTTATTGTTCCTTTTGCATTAGGTATGTGGATTGTAGTCGCATCGAATGGTACTACAATTGCCGGTGTTTTTGTCGGAATGGCAATGGGTGTTACCTCTCTTGCAACAAAATCAAGAATACTTGTAGATCTAAAAATACTTGATACACGTATTGCACATGTAATGCTTGCCGGGGCTCTTGTAGCAGATACCCTTTCTCTTATTATATTTGCCGGAATTTTGAGTTTTGCTACTGCGGGAGAACTTGATTTATTAATGATATCTACAATTTCTGTTAAAGTTTTACTATTCTTTTTTGTTTCTTGGTTACTTGGACTAAAAGTTTTTCCATTCCTTTACAAATGGCTGAAGCAAAGAAATATTACCGGACGGACATTCAATGCAACATTAATTTTATTAATTGCTTTAGCTTTTGCCGAGTTAGCCCATCTTGCGGAACTTCATAGCATACTTGGTGCTTTTATTGCCGGGCTTGTCTTAAGAGAAGCTATAACAGTTAAGAAACTTTCACATGAATTAACCGACCTTGTTAAAGATGTTTCTTTAGGATTTCTTGCACCAATCTTTTTTGTAACCGCAGGGTTTCAAGTCTCTCTAGATGTTTTACATTCTGATACAATTTTACTGGTAGGCACCATTGTTCTTGCTACTTTAGGGAAGGTTGTTGGTACAACCTTGTTTTATTTACCAAGCGGATATGGATGGCGTGAAGGTTTGACAATTGGCGCCGGTATGAATGGTAGAGGAGCGGTTGAAATTGTTATTGCCGGTATCGGGTTAAATGCCGGAATAATTTCCCAAGAGATTTTTTCTATCTTGGTTTTTATGGCAATTATTACTACTGCAACGGTTCCTGTCTTTTTAAAGATGGGTGTTGAATGGTTAGACAGAAGAAATGAATTAATTCGTTCTACAATTGGTAAAGAGGATATTGTTATTGTCGGCGCAGGTTCACTTGCTCGATTATTTGCAAAAGCTTTGGTTTCTAAAAGACCGATAACAATGATCGACTCTAACGAAACAAATTGTAAAAAGGCTGCCGAGATGGGATTAAAAGCAAATTATGGTGATGCACTTGATGATATTATCTTGAGAGATGCCGGTATTGATAGCACGGGTACCTTGATTTCAATGACTCCAAACGCTGAAGTAAATGTTTTAATTGCCAAGCGATCTTATGAGGAATTTCTAGTTCCGCAAATTTTCTCTGCCATTATTGATGAGCGTGAAAAGGGACTGATTAAACAATTGGAAGCAGTTGGCGGTAAACAATTATTCGATAGAAAGGTAAATATTTTGGAATGGGAAAATATGATTAACAACGATCAAATTATTCTTGAACAGATTAAAATAGAAACCGGCAGCAAAACTGAATTGGAAAAGAAAATCCCTTCCAACGCTCTCCCAATGATTATTGTTCGTGAAAATAAAAAATATGTCTATGATGGTTTCGAAAGCGTAAATAAAGGAGATTTGATTTTTACTTTATTTAGGAAATCCGATTCAAATACAAAATAGTTTAAATACCTAATGTTACCTTCATTTTTCTCCACCCGATTATTAAAGAACAAGAACCTTAAAACTTAACCATAATCTTGTAAAAATTTTCCGGATTTGGAACTTTCCCAAAATTATTGAGGTTTTTATTCAAAAATAATGAGAAATGACCTCCTTAATCTTGACTTTTTTTTCCAGATTAGATAGGTTTACAACTCGAAAAAGAATTGAAAGGAGAATTAATGTCTGATACGAAAATTAGGGTTGAAGACTTTGGTAGTGAAGAACAAGCGAAAACTATTGAATATCTTACTAAATCCGAATATAAATGGGGTTGGACTACCGATATTGAAGCAGATACCGCACCGAAAGGATTAAATGAAGATGCGATTAAATTTATCTCTGCAAAAAAAGAAGAACCTGAATGGATGCTTGAATGGCGGCTTAAGGCTTATAGAAATTTTCTAAATATGAAAGAACCACATTGGTTAAATGCAAAATATCCACCGGTTGATTTACAGAACATAAGTTATTATTCTGCTCCGAAAAAGAAACCGACATTAAATAGTCTTGATGAAGCCGATCCGGAATTAATTGAAACATTTGAAAAATTAGGAATTCCTTTAGATGAGCAAAAGAGATTAGCCGGTGTTGCCGTTGACGCGGTTTTCGATTCGGTTTCGGTTGCAACAACTTTTAGAGAATCTCTTGCTGAACAAGGGATAATCTTCTGCTCAATTTCTGAAGCTATAAGAGAACATTCTGATTTGATAAAAAAATATCTTGGTTCCGTTGTACCGCAAGGCGATAATTATTTTGCCGCATTAAACTCTGCAGTGTTTACCGATGGATCGTTCGTTTATATTCCTAAAGGTGTAAGATGCCCGATGGAACTTTCAACTTATTTTAGAATTAACGCTCAGGAAACCGGGCAGTTTGAAAGAACTTTAATAATTGCCGATGAAGGCAGTTATGTAAGTTATCTCGAAGGTTGTACAGCACCAATGAGAGATGAAAATCAACTTCATGCCGCTGTTGTTGAATTGATTGCTCTTGATGATGCCGAAATAAAATATTCGACTGTTCAGAATTGGTATCCCGGAAGTAAAGACGGTAAAGGCGGGATTTATAACTTCGTAACAAAACGTGGTGCATGCAGAGGTAAGAATTCAAAAATTAGTTGGACACAAGTTGAAACCGGCTCTGCAATTACCTGGAAATATCCGAGTTGTATTTTGCAAGGTGATAATTCAGTCGGCGAATTTTACTCTATCGCTGTTACAAATAATCATCAGCAAGCTGATACCGGCACAAAGATGATTCATCTCGGGAAGAACACAAAAAGTACAATAATCTCAAAAGGAATCTCAGCCGGTAAAAGTCAAAACACTTATAGAGGATTAGTGAGGATTGGTAAAAATGCTGAGAACGCAAGAAACTTTTCTCAATGTGATTCTATGTTGATGGGTGATAAATGCGGTGCTCATACTTTCCCGTATATCGAAGTTGATAATCAAACTGCACAAGTTGAACACGAAGCAACTACCTCAAAAGTTGGTGAGGATCAAATATTTTACTTGAACCAAAGAGGTATCGATGAAGAAGATGCAATAAATCTTATTGTAAACGGATTCTGTAAAGAAGTATTTAACGAACTTCCAATGGAATTTGCCGTAGAAGCTCAAAAGCTTCTTGCAATTTCTCTTGAAGGTAGTGTTGGTTAATAAATTGTTTGGGGAGTATGATTAAGAATAAGATTATGATTAAGAAGGAAAAATGAGAAAAGTATTCTTGATCGTAATCGTAATTTTTCTCTACAAAGTTTGAAAAGAATTTTAATAAAGAATATAAAAAGGAAAATCATAAAATGATAAAAATCAAAAATCTGCACGCATCAGTTGAAGGAAATGAAATTCTTAGAGGAATTGATTTAGAAATAAATGCCGGTGAAGTTCATGCAATTATGGGACCAAACGGTTCGGGCAAAAGTACTTTAGCAAATGTTCTTGCCGGGCATGAAGGATTTGAAGTTACAGAAGGAGAAGTAATTTTTGAAGGTAAAAAATTACTTGATATGGCTCCCGAAGAAAGAGCAAGAGATGGTGTATTTCTAGCTTTTCAATACCCGATTGAAATTCCGGGTATTAGCAACGCAACATTTCTGAAAACAGCTATTAATGAAATTAGAAAAGCTCACGATCAAGAAGAAATTTCAGCAAAAGAATTTCTTGAAAGAACAAGGAAATATGCAAAGTTGTTAAATATGCCGGATAATCTAATTAGTCGTTCCGTTAACTCCGGTTTTTCAGGTGGTGAAAAGAAGAAAAATGAAATTTTCCAAATGCTTATGCTTAATCCTAAACTCGCATTGTTGGATGAAACAGACTCCGGATTAGATATCGACGCCTTGAAAATTGTATCTGAAGGTGTTAATCATTTCCGATCAAAAGAAAATGCAGTTTTGCTGGTTACTCACTATCAGAGATTACTCAATTATATAGTTCCGGATTTTGTTCATGTTCTTTCAAACGGTAAAATAATTAAATCCGGTGGTAAAGAATTAGCATTCGAACTTGAAGAAAAAGGTTATGATTGGATTAAAAACGAAGAACTGGAAACAGCTTAAGGAAGGAAATAAAAATGTCGGATACAAATAAATTTGATCAAATTAAAGATTGGTATGTTTCTAACTTCACAAGATTTGAAAGTAAGTTAAACGGTCAATCAGAAACTTTTTTACACGATATAAGAAAAGAATCATTAACAAAATTTAAAGAGCTTCATTTCCCTACAATTAAAGATGAAGAATGGAAATACACTAACGTTGCCCCGTTACTTAAAGATAACTTTCAACTTCCGCAGTACTTAGGTAAAACCGTTATTGATGAAAAGTTTATTTATAATAATTCTTTTACTGATTTTGATTATGACCGAATTGTATTTGTAAACGGGAAATACAGTCCCGAACATTCGATAATCGGCGAATTACCTAAAGGAGCTGTAATTAGTTCACTTGAAAGTGCAATTAAAAACTATCCGGAGTTGGTCAGGGAATATATCGGAAAACATACAAAAGTTGATAATGCATTTGTTGCGATGAATCTTACTTATTCAACAGATGGACTTTTTGTATATCTGCCTAAAGGTCAAATGCTTGAAAGACCGCTTCAAGTATTTTTTGTTAGCGGAAGTGATGAAGATAAGGTCCTTTCAATTCCTCGAAGTTTGATAATCGCTGAAGAGGGGAGTGCAGCTAAATTAATTGTTAATTATGTTGGAACTGGTTCTAATTCATATTTTACGAATACCTTGACTGAAATTCATACCGGAGCGAATTCCAATATTGATTACATAAAATTACAGGATGAAAAAAAGAATTCATTCCATATAGATCACACTTTCGTATATCAAGATAAAGGGAATATCTTTAATCACTATTCATTTGCGTTCGGAGCCGCTCTATCTCGCACCGATGTTAGCTCGGTTCTAGATAACGAAAATATAGAATGTCATTATTATGGAATTTATCTCGGAACAGATAAACAGCATATTGATCATCATACTTTTGTTGATCATGCAAAACCGAATTGTATGAGTAATGAAGTTTACAAAGGAATACTTGACGATCAATCCCGCGGAGTATTCAACGGTCAAATTATGGTAAGGCCCGATGCACAAAAAACAAATGCATACCAATCCAACAAAACAATTTTACTTTCCGATAAAGCAAATATCGATACGAAACCTCAACTTGAAATTTTTGCCAATGATGTGAAATGTTCTCATGGCGCTACAATCGGTAAGTTGGATCAAGAAGCATATTTCTATATTCGTTCACGCGGGGTCGAAGATAAAATAGCTCAGTCCATGTTAATTCATGCATTTGCTGCAGATGTAATTGAAGCAGTTAATATAGAACCGATGAGAGATCAGCTCAATCATAAATTATTTGAAAAATTAAACAGGGTAGAAATATAATTGTCTATGAAAGGTGATATAGAGTCCACCGTTACAAAATCAAAGAGTTATAAAAGAGCTTTTGATGTTTATAATGTTCGCAATGACTTCCCGATTTTAAATAGATTGGTTAACGGGCGACCTCTAGTTTATCTAGACAATGCAGCAACTACTCAAAAACCCAAAGCGGTTATTGATAATCTGCGAAACTATTACGAAAGTGATAATGCTAATATCCACAGGGGTGTTTATTTCTTAAGTGAAGTTGCAACTGAAGCTTTTGAAACTGCACGACTTAAAGTAAAAGAATTTGTAAATGCACTCAGTGCATCTGAAATTATTTTTGTTAAAGGCGCAACCGAAGCAATTAATTTGGTGGCAACATCCTTATGTCGTGCAGGTCATTTCAAAGATGGTGATGAGATTATTCTTACCGCAATGGAACATCATGCAAATATTGTTCCCTGGCAATTAATCTGTAATAATAAACAGATGAAAATAAAAGTTATACCGATGAATGATAACGGTGAATTAGAACTTGATAAACTTGACAGCCTAATAACCGAAAAAACTAAAATGATATCCGTTGTATATATATCTAATTCGCTTGGTACGATTAATCCGATTAAAGAAGTCGTAAAGAAAGCTCATTCGCATAATATCCCGGTGTTAATTGATGGCGCTCAAGCTGCACCTCATCTTAAGGTTGATGTTCAGGAATTAGATTGTGACTTTTTCGTTTTCTCCGGACACAAAATGTACGGACCAACCGGCATAGGAGTATTGTATGGTAAAACTGAATTCTTAAATATGATGCCGCCGTATCAAGGTGGCGGAGATATGATCAGAGAAGTAACTTTTGAAAAGACAACTTTTGAAGATATTCCGAATAAGTTTGAAGCCGGTACCCCTAATATTGCCGGGGGAATTGGTCTCGGTGCTGCAATTGATTATCTGAGCCAATTTGATTTTAACGAATTGACGGAATATGAAAATGAACTTCTTTTATACGGAACTGAAAAGCTCTCCGCAATTAAAGGTTTGAAAATTATCGGTACAGCAAAAAACAAAGCTTCGGTTATTTCTTTTGTTATTGAAGGTATTCACCCTTATGATATCGGGACAATTGTTGATACTCACGGTATTGCTATAAGAACCGGTCATCATTGCACACAACCGATAATGAGAAGGTTTAATGTCCCGGCAACAGCAAGAGCTTCCTTCTCATTTTATAATACGAAAGAAGAAATTGACAAGTTAGCCGAAGGATTAAAAAAAGTAATAAAGATGTTTAAACAACAATAAGCAAACAATATGGATATAGGTAAATTAGAACAAGATATAATTCATCAATTAAAAACAGTATTCGACCCGGAAATCCCTGTTGATATATATGAACTCGGATTAATCTACGAAATTAAAATTGATGAAGAAGCAAACGTATATATAAAAATGACATTAACATCTCCGGCATGTCCCGTTGCGGGAAGTCTCCCCGGTGAAGTTAAAGAAAGAGTTAAATCATTAAAAGATGTTAATGATGTTTATGTTGATTTAGTTTGGAATCCCCCTTGGGATAAAGATATGATGTCGGAAGAAGCAAAACTTGAACTTGGTTTTTTATAACAAAAAAAAGGAATTATCGATGCACAATATAAATGTAAAACCACCGATTTATGATCCCGAAGCAGTTCAGCCGATGCGGGATGAACTTATTTATGTAGGGTTTCAAGAATTAACAACACCCGAAAAAGTTGAAGAAGTTTTATCTCTTAACGATGATAAGCTTACCTTGCTTATGATAAATTCAGTTTGCGGTTGTGCAGCAGGAAGTGCAAGACCGGGTGTTACGCATTCGGTTATGCATAATAAAATTCCGGATAGATTAGTAACTGTATTTGCCGGTCAGGATAGAGATGCAACGGATTATCTTCGCGAAAAATATTTGACTAATATTCCTCCGTCTTCTCCGTTTGTTGCATTATTTAAAAACGGTTCGCCTGTTGTAGTTATGCCTCGTCATCACATTGAAGGCAGATCAGCACAAGAAGTCGCCCAAGCGTTGATGGAACTCTTTGATGAGTACTGCACAAAAGAAGGTCCGGCAATTTCGGAAGAAGCATACGGTAAACTTGTTCATGCACGTGCGTGTGGTTCAACTATTCCGTTAAATGAGAATTAATACAAAATGAAATTCAGTACAACAGAAGAATATGGAATACGATGCCTGATTCGCATTGCTAAATTTCATGAAGTAGGAAAAACGCTTACCATTCCTGAAATTAGCAAAGCCGAAGGAATCTCTCAGCATAATACTGCAAAGATCTTACGTGCACTTAGACTCGGCGGATTTTTAGATAGCGAAAGAGGGCAGACCGGCGGTTATTCATTAACACGAAAACCCGAAGAGATAAAAATAAAAGAAGTATTGAATACTCTCGGTGGTAGATTATTTGATTCTACATTTTGCGAATCTCATTCGGGTATGTCGGATATTTGCACACATACTATCGACTGTTCCGTACGCTCGCTTTGGAAAGTTATTCAAGATGCTGTTGATACAGTAGTTAAAGATATTAGCCTGAAAGATTTGATCGGTTCCGAAAACGAAACATTTGTAAAGTTTAACGAAAATCTTGAATTGGTAAATTCATTTGAAAATGGGAATTAAAATGTAGAGACGTTACCAGCGTCTCTACATTGTTTTTAGTATAGCTGTAATTTCCTCTTTCAATACATTGAATTTTGTTTGATTATAAAATTCTCTTTCATCAGCATCTAAAAGTGAACCGAGAGTTACCTTAAAATCTCTTTCTTTGAATGAATCAATTATTGCAAGCATTTTTTCCAATTTGGATTTTTCATTTGGTAGTGGAATTCCTCGTTTAAAAATGAAATCAATATCAAAGCAGTCACGTATAAGTTTTCTTGAAAGGAATGCTTCAATTTTGTTTTTCATCATTTGTTCAAGTGTTAAACCTAAAACTTGAACCTGCTTATTCGTAAACTTCGAAAAAGCAATTTTCCTTTCATACTGAAAATCACTCTGATCCTTTCGGATTTCTATTTTAAGACTTCTCTTTGATTTTGGACTTTGTAATTGAAATAGAATTGTAAAGTTTTTATTTGCACTGTCAACAATTTTAAATTCTTTTGAAAAAGAAGCACTCAACAAATCAAAAAGTTTATTGTGGCTTGTATTCTGTTTAAGCCAGAAATCTAAATCGGTTGAATACCGGTTAAGGTTATGACATAAACGAAGCATTGTACCTCCGCCAAAATAAATTTGCTCGAGTACTCTAATTGAGTTTAAGAATTCCAGAACTTCAATCTCGAAAATTTCTAAAGCTCGTAATTCCGGGTTAATCTTTGCCATAAGTTTTGTGCCGCTTTATTTGTTTTTGACAAGAACGAATCTATACCGGATTTATTCAGTTTATTAAAATCTATGGCTTCGAAATCGCAGTTGTATCTTCCTATTGCCGTAAGATAAATTGAGTCGGCAATTGCTTTTTCCGGTGTTGCAATAAAGAAGTTCTCGTTTTTATAGAAGCCGGAATAATATTTTTCTTTAACCTTGGAGAACGAAAACTCGTAATCATTAATACGAAAATTTATTGTTCGTTTCAATCCGATTGATTCTATGTAATTTCTTGTCTGCTGTGTAGAAATATTATAATAACTCAATGCTGAAGTAAGAGAAATATAAGAAGGGGTTTGAAGCATATTCGCAATGCTAAATAATTCTTCTTCCGATATTGTCCGCAGTTTTTGTGGAAGTAAAAAAAGATCGCGTTTCAGTCGAATCAATTTTTCCGCGTTCACATACCGCGAAGCTGTAACTTGTGCAGATTTTTTACTGATAGCGAGTTCGCGTGCAATATCATCAGCATTTAGGTATAATGAATCAATATTTTGAAGTTTTATCAAATTCATAAATACAAATATATAACAAAATTGTTAAATATCTATATTTAGGGATAGGATTCGTTATTATCGCTTATAAATGTTTCTCTAACACGGAAGTAAATTTGTAAACCTTCATTTTATTTTATCACTCCGAAAGTTTCATTGAACTTTTCAATTTCTATAAGCGGATCCGGGTAGTAAGCAAAACAAAGCAGAGGATATAAACTTGAAAAGATTTTAGCACAAAACGGAAGTAATGAATCGGTTGCTACTTTCTTTTTATCGAAATTCTTTAATTGAAGTAAAATGTATTTGTAATCATCGAGTTTGTTGACGTGTTTTTTTGCATCGAAACTTTTTAATACTTCAGCCGGTTCTTTAGAATCCATATGATGAAGAGAGAATTTGTTATTAAGGTTATATTTTTCAAAAATTTTAATTATCTCGCCTTTATACCTTGCTAAATTCTGATTAAAATAAAGTTGATCACCAATTGTATTATTTAGAAATATTCCAAGATCGGTTCCATACGGATCAAAATATAGAAAATACTCGCTGTCTAATTTGAATCTACCGAAGTGAATCAAAAAATAATTTTTATAGGGCGCACCTTTGGCGAACCGCATATCTTTATTAATCCGCATTAATGTTTGATTAAATTTTGGTTCGGTTCTGATTGAAGGATTCAACCTGTTAAGAATTGAAGATAATTCGATTACAAATAATCTTGCCGGTTCTACTAATACTTTCTGATAACTTTCTTTATTTTGGTGAAACCATTCGATGTTATTATTTTTTTCGAGGTCGGATAAAAAAGAAAATATTTCGTTACCGAATCCTAAAAAAACGGAATTAACTTTTCTCAATACATAATCCCGATATTGATTGTTAAATAAAAATGGGCAATATCTTTTCGGAATTTATCTCTAAGATTTTCTACTCCTTTATCAAAGAGATGAATATAATAGTACCGTAAATTAACGCCGAGTAAGTTTGATTTGCTGACACCGAAATTTGCACCGAAACCGATATAACCTCCGGCGGCAAGTTTTGTCTGGGCTTCACCGAAGGCACTGAAAAATTCTTGTTCGTAAGGAGTAGTTAAAACGATAGTAGGTCCTATCCCAAAATTTATATATGGTCTTAAAGTTGATGTCAAATTATCAGAAAATAATCTATAGTGTAAACCTGCATTAATCGGTATTATAAAAACTCTATTGACCTTACCGACTGTAAAAGTATTTCCCCAAAAATCAATGTATTGAAATTCTCGCTCGTCTTTCGATTCTGAAAAAGAGAAATCCACAAACCCGGTAAGCTTACGGTCAAATTCTTTTCTGAAAAAAGTACCGATACCGAATCCACCTTCACCGAACATTAAATCAACACCCCAAGAATTTGGCGGTAACTCAATATCCGGTACTTCGGGTGCAAGTTTCCCAATTGATTGTGAGAATGAAACTGAACTCAAAAAGATTATCAATAAAAGAATATGCTTAATTCTAAACATTCGAAATTCCTTTTCTCTTTGTTTTATACTAAAATTGGATATTATATTTCAAAAATCAATGTAATGTTTCATCTTATAAAATTTTTTCTAAAAACGGGATAACTCATGGCACAAAATATCGAATTAAAAATTAAACTGGATGAATTTTCTGTTGTAACCGAAATTCTACACCTAAACAATATTAAGTTGGAAACCATTCTCAGGCAGAGAGATATTTATTACAAAAATAAAAACGGCTTATTGAAACTTCGTATTTATAATGGCAGCGGCGAACTAATTTTTTATCAAAGAAACGAGGACGATAAAGATAGAGTTAGTAATTATCACCTGTTAAAAGTCGATCCGGGTTATGCCGAAGATTTTTTCTCAAAGCTTTTCGAAATTGAAGTAGAGGTAATTAAAGAAAGAAGATTATATCTTTATAAGAACACAAGAATACATTTGGACGAAGTTGATAAACTTGGTTCCTTCCTTGAACTTGAAACGGTGGTAAATACAAGTTTACATGAAGGGAAAAATGAATTTTTAGAAGTTGTACAACTTTTGAAATTGGATTTGAACAAACAGATTAAAACATCATACAGAACATTGCTTCTTGAAAAATGATTCTAACAAAAGAAAATATTTCTTCAATTGACTTACCCGGATTGATAGATGAAAAAATTAAATCGACTCAGACCAATGAACTGCTAATTATTGTTCCGACCAACCGGAAATTACGAGCGGTTAAAAAAGAAATTATTGATCTTTCACCGGGACAAACTGTTGCAAAAATTAATATTGAAACCCTCGGTACGCTATCTCAAAAATTACTTGAGACAATTGAATTTTATATTCAATTAAGTGAATCCGCATCATCGGTTTTGATAAAGAATGCCGCGGAGAGCGTCAATCTGAAATATTTTGTCAACTACCGTGGCAGTATACCCAATGGTACTTTAGACAGAATCAAAAACGTAATTTCGGAATATAAACGGCACGGTATTACACCGGAAAAACTTATTAGTGAGACCGAAAAACTTGAAGCTTCGGAAAAAATAAAAGCTGAAGATATTGCGGAGATTTATTCTAATTATAAGAAACTTACTGCAAAGATTAATGCCCTCGAAATCGGCGATGTTTATGAAAAATTACTTGAAAATGATTTTTCTAATTCTTTCTATCAAAATTATGTTGAAGTAAAAAATATTGTTCTTCTCGGTTTCGATCAATTTTCTATTCCAGAGATAAAAATAATTAACAAGCTTTCCGAAATTGTCGGAAACAAACTCTATATTGATTTTGATTATTATAAATCCAATTCATTGCTTTTTGGTCACCTCGAAGAAACTTACACTTTATTAGAGCAATATGGGTTCATTAAAATTAATGATAACTCTGTTTATGAGTTTAACGAGTTCATTAAAATTGTTCGCGAAAGGTTGTTTCTCAACATTCAAAAGAAAAGTATTTCCCAATTCAAAAATGATATATCGATAATTAAAGGTAGATATACAGAAGAAGAAATCGAATTAATTGCCAAAAAAATTAAAACTCTTTTAATTAAAAACCGGGTAAAACCGCATAAAATTTGTGTAGTATTTAATTTGATCTCGGATTTTTCTCCTTTAGTCCGCGATGTATTTGAACGTTTTAGAATTCCGTATAACTTAACAGATCGTACATCTCTTGATCAGTCACCGCCGATAATTTCAATAATTAATCTGTTGGAGATAGCTGGAAATGATTATTATTATAAAAATATTTTCCGTGCGCTAAGCGGCAGATTTTTATCAAGTTTGAATGTTGATGCAGTCAATTTAAATCTGGTTGCTTCAAAATTAAAAATCGTATCCGGTTATCATAACTGGGTTCGCTCAATCGAAAATGAAATTGAAAATAATACCGATGACGACGAAAAAAT
This sequence comes from Melioribacter roseus, assembly GCA_020724265.1. Classification (GTDB taxonomy): domain Bacteria; phylum Bacteroidota; class Ignavibacteria; order Ignavibacteriales; family Melioribacteraceae; genus SURF-28. The sequence continues at coordinate 34,365 of DYHH01000010.1, forward strand.
AAATGTAGAGAAACTAAGACAAGCACTCAACGATCTTTTGAAAATCGAAGAAGTTCTTAAACCCTTTACGCAAAAACTGACACCTTCCGAGTTTTACAAAATACTTCTCAAGTTTATAACAAAATCAAATTTATCGTTATCTGTTCTTGAAGGACATCCAGATTATCGTGAAGAAGATATCGCTTCATTAACAACATTCACCGAAACGCTTGAAGAAATATTACTTTTAATTGAAAAGGAAAATAACAAAGAGAAGAAATACTCACTTTCATTTTATCTTGATCAGATTAAAACAGCATGTAGCTGGGCTCGATTTAATATTAAAGGTAGATCGGATTACGGGGTGCTTATTACATCAATTGATGAAATAAGAGGACTTAGTTTCGACTATCTTTTTCTTGCCGGAATGAATGACGGAATATTTCCGACGCGATATAAACCGGAGATTTTCTTTTCCGGTTCATTTTTGAAAAAAGAATCTATTCATCAAACAGAAGAGAGATATCATTTCTATCAAGCTCTTTCCGCATGGCGTAAGCAGCTTTACCTATCTTATTCAGCTATTAATGATGATAGAGAATTGGTTGAATCGAATTTTCTAAAAGATTTTTCAAGCTTATTTGAAACTTCGGAAATTACAAGCAATTCATTTGAAAAAATCGCCTTTTCGGAAGAAGAAATACAAATAATTCTGGGAAGACAAATTTCCCTCGATTTGGAAAGCGATGTTATTTTTAAATCACGTAATATCGATAACCGATCCCTTAAACAGAAAATTGAAGTATCGAAACAAAGAATTAATTCACCTCATGAAGAATTTCCCTTCAACGGATTTATTGGTTTAAACGATAAAGAAGAAATCAAAAATTCGCTTAAAAAGTTTGCAGACAGGGAATACTCAATAACTCAATTGGAAACTTATTCACGATGTCCCTTTAAATATTTTATGCAATATGTTTTAGGTGTCTCGGAAGTTAGTGAACCAACCGAAGAAGTTGAACCTGTTGAAATCGGTAGTATAATGCATAAGATATTATTTGAGTTTTACACGGAATTAAGAACTCAGAAGATTATACTTCATAATTGCTCGGAAACGGATTTCAAAAAAGCAGAGAAAATTATTTTTGATATAGCCGAACAAAATATCAATTCACCTATTTTCTATTCAGAATTATCTTTTTATGAAAAAGAGAAAATAACAGGGATAAACGGAAATAAAAAAGAATCTATTCTATATAAATTTCTCTTAAAGGAAAGAGAGAGTAATAATAATTCTGAACCGACGTATTTTGAAATTGCCTTTGGGAATATCAGATCAAAAATAAAGGATGAAACTTTATCCTCTGAGGAACCGGTTTTGGGAAATAGTATAAAATTTAGGGGTAAGGTTGACAGAATTGATATCGATACGGAAAATGAAACATTTGATATAGTTGATTACAAATTAAGCTTGAGAAGCAAACCTACACAAAACGATATACAAGATGGAATATCGCTTCAGCTCCCATTGTATCTTTTTGCAGCAAAAAAACTTTTTGAAAAAAAAGAAATTTCACTTACTCCGTCCGAAGTCTATTTGTACTCGTTAAAATATAATGAAAAAGAATTCGGTAAAAACCGGATAACGTTAATTGATCGAAAATCGGAAAACAAAAAAGAGGAAATGGATAAACTTTTCGAACAAACCCTAAACAAAATTGAACAATTTATCGAAAGCATAATAAAAGGGGAATTCCCTCTGACTTCATTAAAAGATCGAGAGAAAAAAATCTGCGGATATTGTGATTATAGAAAAATATGCAGGATAGACGAAACCGATTTATGAAGCAATCTTATTGAAAGCCTAAACTAAATTTCTTATTTTTGAACTGCCACTGCAAATAGCAGTGGCAATTTTTTTTATTAAAAGTAAAAAGGTGATTATTGTGTCAAACTTCATCTACCTGAGCAAAGAACGGCTAAGGGAAATAGAGCAAGAATTAAACGAATTAAAACTCGGCGGACGAAAAAAAATGGCTGAAAGAATTGCCGAAGCACGTTCTCATGGCGATTTATCTGAAAATGCTGAATACGATGCTGCTAAAGAAGAGCAAGGTTTGTTGGAGTTGAAAATCAGCAAATTAGAAGAACTTCTTTCAAAAGCTCAAATAATAGACACAAACTCAATGCCGAAAGATAAAGTCCATATCTTGTCTGTAGTGAAAGTAAAAAACCTTAACAACAAAAAAGAATTTACATATAAACTTGTCTCTGCAGAAGAAGCAGATCTGCAGAAAATGAAAATTGCCTATACATCCCCTGTTGGCAAAGCTTTAATGGGTGCAAAGCTTGGTGATATTGTTACTGCTAATGTTCCGGCTGGTAAAATTAAATTTGAAATCCTGTCTATTGAATAGATATTTCTTTTTATGATTTTAATAAAAGGGGATTACGAGTATTTCGTTTCCCCTTTTAATCGTTTAAGTAAGTTAATGAAGAAAAAAACAGAACAAAAAGTTATTAATTTTATTGATTCTCATGGCTTAATTGATGAGGGAGATAGAATACTAATATCACTTAGCGGCGGACCCGATTCCGTTTTCGCTCTTCATTTTTTTCATAAATACAAACGCAGATTTAAAATTGAGATTAATGCTGTCCACCTTAATCATAAATTAAGAGGAAAGGAATCAGATAAAGACGAAAAATTTTGCGAACAATTATGTACAAAATTGGGAATCGAGTTAATTACTTCCCAAGTTGATATAAAAAAGCTCAAAGAAAAAAGCAGAAAATCAATTGAAGAAATTGCAAGAGAGCAGCGATATAAATTTTTTGATTATACCGCTTCAAAACTTCACTCTTCAAAAATTATTACCGCTCATGTACGAAATGATAATACGGAAACAGTGCTTCTTAATTTGTCGAAAGGAACCGGGATAAAAGGTATATCCGGAATTCCTGTTAAAAGAGGAAAAATTATTCGCCCGTTATTAATTCTTTCAAAAGAAGAAGTTTTGGCGTATTTGAAACAATCAAAATTGAAATTCAGAATTGATAAATCAAATGAAGAGAATGATTATCAAAGAAATATTATTCGTAATAAAATTTTGCCTGTTATAATTTCGGAAATTAATCCGGCTTTCCACGATGCAGTATTTAGAACTTCCCAAAATTTGAAAGTTCTTTCTGCATTTATAAATAAACAAGTAGAAGAATATTTTAATAAATATGTTGAATCCGGGGATAATTCAATAAAGGTTAGCAATTCTTTATACGAAAAAGTTGAATCACCATTCCTTGATGAAGTATTAAAACTAACGTTGGAAAAATTTTTACAATCGGAAGTTTCATCTAAAGACGTAGCTAAGCTAAAGGATTTGTATTATTTGCAAGTTGGAAAGGAAGTTAAGTTTAAGGAAAACCATTCTGCTTTAAGAGAGCGGAATTTTATTTTACTTAAGAGAACAAAAAAAACTAATTTTACCGAAGCAAAAATTAAAGTCGGGCACAGTATTCAAATTGCTGATCATAAAATTTCGATTTGGAAAGTAAAAAACTCCAGATTTCTTGTTCATGAACCCGGTTGTGAATTCGTTTCAATGAATGTTGAAAATCCAACGTTTACAATTCGAAATTGGAAGGACGGTGATAAATTCATTCCGCTGGGAATGAAAAATTTTAAAAAAGTATCTGATTTTTTAACCGATAAAAAAATTCCTTCTTCCCAAAGAAAGAAACAATTAGTATTAACTTACCGTAATCAAATAGTGTGGCTTGTCGGTTTGAGAATCGACGAAAGATATAAAATAACAACTTCAACAAAACAGGCGATTAAAATATGTCTGAGTTAGATATTACACAAGATTTCATTCAAGTTGGCAACGAAAAATTTGTACTTTACTTAAGCGAGGCAAAAATTCAAGAAAGAATAGATCAACTTGGTGAAGAAATTTCAAAGGAGTATAAAACAAAACTTCCGATTTTTATTGGTGTCTTGAACGGTTCATTTATGTTTATGTCCGATCTATTAAAAAGAATAAACTTTAATTGTGAAGTCGACTTTTTTAAACTATCAAGTTACGGCGATGAAAAGATTTCATCGGGTAAAGTAAAAATGCTGAAAGAACTGAATGCCGATGTAACCGACAGACATTTGATTATTGTCGAGGATATTGTTGATTCAGGGCTTTCAATTAGCTATATAGAAGAAATTTTTAAGGATCACAATCCGGCTAGTATGAAGGTTGTAACGCTACTTTCAAAGCCGGAGAGCATCAAATATAAGGTCAAAATTGATTATATTGGTTTTGAAATTCCTAATAAATTTGTTATTGGGTATGGATTGGACTATGCCCAAAAATATCGGAACTTAAAATCAATTTATGTGTTAAGTGAATAAGCACATAGTTTTTTAACAGATAAAGGATAATAGAAATAAATATATGGCAGACGAAAACAAAAAAAGAAATAACCTGCCGAGAGGCAAAAAACCTTCCGGCGGCGGACCCAATAAACCCGATGGTGATTTCGATTGGTCTAAGGTAATTAAGACTGTTTTCAGCTGGGGTGCTGTTATTATTGCTGCAGTTATTTTTATGCAGTTTATGAGAACCGATTCTTCAGCAGGCACCGAAATTACTTACGATGTTTATGAAAGATTGCTTTTGGGCGATAAGATAGCCGAACTTAAAGTTATCAAAACAGATATTAATGATTATAAAATTGACGGTCAGCTTAAAACTGAAGAAAGAATTTTAATCAATAATAATTATATACGGGTACAAAGATTTACAGTAATTCTTGTTGAACCTGTTCTTCAAAAACAGATTGAAAGATGGGAAGAACGGGAAATAAAGTTTACTTTCGTTAAAGAATCTAATGAGTGGCTCACAGTGCTTTTGGGATTATTGCCCTGGGTTCTAATTATCGCTGTTTGGATTCTTATTATGCGTCGTATGCAAGCCGGCGCCGGCGGTTCACGAGGTATCTTCAATTTCGGAAAAAGCAAAGCTAAATTAATTTCCGAAACATCCGCAAAAGTAACTTTTAAAGATGTTGCCGGTGCAGATGAAGCAAAACAAGAATTGGAAGAAATTATTGAATTTTTAAAAGAGCCTTCAAAATTTCAAAGACTCGGCGGTAAAATTCCAAGAGGTGTGCTATTGTTAGGACCTCCCGGAACCGGTAAAACACTGCTTGCAAGAGCCGTTGCCGGGGAAGCCGGTGTTCCATTTTTTACAATTAGCGGTGCCGACTTTGTTGAAATGTTTGTCGGTGTCGGTGCAAGTCGTGTCCGTGATCTTTTTGAACAAGGTAAGAAAAACGCACCTTGTATTATTTTCATTGATGAGATTGATGCTGTCGGTCGCCATAGAGGTGCAGGTTTGGGAGGCGGTCATGATGAACGTGAGCAAACTTTAAATGCATTACTCGTTGAAATGGATGGTTTCGAACAAAACAGCGGTGTTATTATAATTGCTGCAACAAATAGACCTGATGTTCTTGATCCTGCACTATTAAGACCCGGACGCTTTGATAGACAAGTCGTTGTTGATAGACCCGACGTAAAAGGAAGAGAAGGCATACTAAAAGTACATACACGTAAAATTCCTTTGGATCCTGAAGTTGACTTAAAAGTATTAGCAAAAGGAACTCCCGGTTTAGCCGGAGCAGAGTTAGCAAACCTTGTTAATGAAGCAGCTCTTCTTGCTGCCCGAAAGAATAAAAAGACTGTCGGCATGATTGATTTTGAAGAAGCCAAAGACAAAGTGATGATGGGAACCGAACGCAAAAGTATGATAATAACTGATGAAGAAAAGAAAACAACTGCTTATCATGAAATCGGTCACGTATTAGTTGCAAGAAAAATCCCGGAAGCCGACCCTGTTCATAAAGTAACTATTATCCCGCGCGGAAGAGCTCTGGGTGTTACTACTTATCTTCCCGTAGATGAAAAACATACTTATGCCCGCGATTACCTTGAAGCGATGATTACTTATGCATTAGGAGGACGTGCTGCTGAGAAAATAGTTTTTGATCGTTTTACCACAGGTGCAGGAAATGATATTGAGAAAGCAACAAAAATTGCACGTAAAATGGTATGTGAATGGGGTATGAGCGAAAAGCTTGGTCCTCTTGCATATGGTCAAAATGAAGAAGAAATTTTCCTAGGTAGAGAAATAACCAGGCACCAAAATTATAGTGAAAAAACTGCTCGGGATATTGATGACGAAGTAAAAAGAATAATTCTTGACGCTGAAAAAAGAGCAGAAAAAATATTGAGTGATAATATCGATATGCTTCACAAACTATCCAAAGAACTACTTGAGAGAGAAATCCTGGATTCCGAAGAAATCGATAAAATAATAAACGGTGAAGACCTTCCTCCGCTGCGAAAGGAAACACCAAAAGAAGAAAAACCGGTTAAGGAAGAAGAAATTCCCGACCATGTAAAAGAATTACTAGAAAAGAAGAAAAAACGCTCAAACGATTCCTCTTCAGAAAACAAAGATTCCAAAAATGACGGCGATTGATAGAGGATCGATTGATTATAAAAGTGAGCTGTTTAGGAAAGGTATTCATCTTTGTTCTCTTTCGATACCGGTAATTTACTATTTCATTACAAGGGAACTTGCATTAATTATTTTGGTTCCCTTAGTCATAATATCACTAACGATGGACCTTTATAGATATCATAATCCTTCCTTTGGTAATTTTTTCTACAAAATTTTCGGTTTTCTTTTACGTGAGCATGAAAAAGATCACGCCAAACGAAATCTTAACGGAGCAACTTATGTCTTAATTGCTGCAGTACTCACAGTTCTTATTTTTCCAAAAGTTATTGCAGTTACGGCATTTGCAATATTAATTATTAGTGATATTTCAGCCGCATTAATTGGTCGACGTTTTGGTAAAATTAAATTTCTATCAAAAAGTTTGGAAGGGACTTCCGCTTTTTTCATAACGGCATGTATTGTTATTTTATTAGCTCCTAAGGTTGCCGGTTTACATATTGAATATCTTATTGGATTTGCTGCGGCATTTATTGGTGCAATTGCCGAAAACATTTCGTACGGTTATGCCGATGATAATTTAACAGTTCCTCTTTCAATAGGAATTACTATGTGGATATTATATGCCGTTTTGCTCCCGAATTTGGATTTAGTGTTAAGCGGAGTTCCTAATTGAGAAACTTTATTTTTCTGTCAATGTATAAACTGTCAAAACAAACCTAAGAACGCTATGAAAGCTCTATACTCTTTATTGCTTATTACATCCATAATAATTTCAAGTTTAATTTTGCAATCATGTGATGCAAAAAAACCGGCTGTCGGAGAAGAAGATATTATCTATGTGGTTGCCGATTCTTCAGAATATTATGAATTAGAAGCGGCACTTCTTCAAGTTTTCGGGAAAATAATTTATACACCCCAGCCTGAAAATTTGTTTGATATTCAAAGAGTAAGTGTAAACAGACTTGACGAGGTAAAAAACAAAAAGAATATTATTATAACGGCTCCGTTAAATTCCGGTTCGTACACATCCCAGTACATCAATTCGATACTTGATTCAACAGTGAAAAATTTGATTGCATCGGAAAGTGATTTTGTAATTAACAAATATGATATGTGGGCTCGTGATCAACTTGTTAGTATACTTTCAGCTCCCGACATTGAAAAATTAAATCAGCAAATATTGTCCAATCACGAAAATCTACTATATTATTTTCAAAAAATATCCGATAGAAGATTGTTCCAAAGTTTATATAACGAGAAGTACGAACAAAAAGATATTGAAGCAAAATTGTTGGACCAATATGGCTGGATAATTTATGTACAAGCAGATTTTGTACTTGCACAAGATAGTCCCGAAGATAAATTTGTATGGTTAAGACGTGCACCGGGTTCAGATATGGAAAGATGGATATTTGTTCATTGGATTGATAACGCATCCCCGAATTTTTTGGAAAAAGATTCAATCTATGCTCAAAGAAATAAAATGACTTCAAAATATTTTGTTACAATAGATAATTCTTCATGTGTCGAAATTGCGGATAGCTATATAAGTACTAAGGAAGTAAATTTCTTAGGAAGATATGCATTGATGACTCAAGGTTTGTGGCGTATGGATGATAAATCAATGGGCGGTCCTTTTATTAATTATACTTTCTATGATGAAGCTTCTAAGAGAATTTATATGCTGGACGGTTCTATTTATGCTCCGAAGTATTATAAGAAACGATTACTGCAGCAAGTAGATGTTTTACTTCAGTCTTTTATGACAAAAGATCAATTATCGGAAGACAAAATTGATGATTTACTTAGCCGGTTGAAATAATCATAAAAGATTATTTTAATTATAACATACTTTAGAATCTATACGATAATCCAACCGAAAAAGTTTTATCCGGTATATTAGTATTTGAATTTTTTATCCCGAAATGAAGATCAACAGGAATTTTTTCCTTAAACTCACGAATCTTATTAGTATACGATTCTTTCTCGGAATTTAATAATCTTTGGATTGATGATTTTGTAGAATCGGTGTCCTCATCTGTAGAAGTATACTTTTTGTATAATGTATAACCGATAATTGCCGCAACCGCAACACCTGCTACAATATATATGGTATCATCGCTTCCGCTATCGGACGATGGCGAGGTTGTCCCGCCCCCCGGTTTATCAGCAGATATTTTGAAAGGTACCTGAGCTTGAGTGTTAGTATATGAAGAAAAATTAAATGCTAGTCCAAATACTATTAGTATTATTGAAATATTTTTGCTTAATGATTTCATCTTCTATCCTAAAAATTTTGTTACCAATATATAAAATTACTTCACATCAACAAGGCGAAAATTATTATAATAATTGATTCATTTGCTCGATTATGGATTGAGGTATTCTTTGTTCAGGGTAGTTGTTAATCAGCATTAAATATATATTTTTCGCTTTTTCAATTTCTTTGAATTGTAATTCATAAGCAATACGATAGACCATCATGTTTGCTATAAATCTTCTAATTGTACTCTCATAATGTCCGGGATTTTTACTGAATCTAATATTTATCATAGTAGGATCTGCATCGACATATTCTGATGGTGATTTAACAACTTTGAAAAATAATTCCATCGGGACAAGTGAAAAACCTTGTGGCAATTGAAATTCACCTCTTTGCATTTCATTTTGAAATAATTCGGGAGTAATGTAAAAATCTCTCTCATTAATGTTTTTTTCAACTAAAGCGGTCATTAAAGCTCTGTAATTTCTTTCAAGAAAATTGGGATCAAATGGTTCATCTCGTTCAAACGGCTGCAGAGCTTTTAAGAATGATTCAATTTCGGGTTTTATATTAACCGTAACTTCCGGCATATTTTTTTCAAGTTGAATGAAATACCAAGAACGGCGTAATAATTCTTTGTCAATAATATTTACATCGTCACGGTAGCCTTCTACATATTGAAAATAATAACTTGGTGCGATAAGGTAATCCCACATATAACTAAATATAATGCTTTCGTTGTCCGACAAATCAAGAACAGTTTTTGTATAATCTTCAAATACATATATTCTGCTTTGATCTACTTTTGTATAATTGAATGACAACATAATAATCGGTATCAGCAACAAAGTATATACATACTTCGTAGAGATCTTTTTGATTATATGAATTAAAATTCCTATTGATAGAAAAATCAAAGAGATATAAGCCAAAAGAAAATATGCATCAATATCTGCAATATCATAATTAATTGAATAAAGAAGTGTTGCTACAAAGTTTATTAGAAAAAAAGAAAATAAAATTTTTGATAGTCTATATAAATATGGAATACCAATTATAGAAGTTACTAAACCAACATAAGCTAATTCCGAGGGCAATGTGCTGATAAAATATTCAAATTGTTTTTTTACTGCCTCAATTGACGAAAATATCCAAACCTGGTATTGTTTGCCGCTAACATGACGGAAAAACCTCTCCCAGTCGACTGGATTTCCCCAATTTAATACCGGGTCTTGCGCTGCTCTTATGGGAAGATATAGATACAGCAAAACTAAAATCGGCGTGAATATGAGCAGCATCTTTAGAATAATAATAAATGCAGGTTTATTAAATCTGTTTTTATAAAAAAACAAAAATGCAATTCCGGGAATTATCAAGATTGTTGTCATATGATTGGAAAAGCCTAATGCAAGAAACACAGCGGTTAAGTACCAATATTTACTATCACCGGTAAAATATGCTTTAACTGTGAACAAAAGAATAAAACTCAACAATAAAAGATGTAGGGAATAAACTTCTACGGAAGTGCTTTGAAACCAAAATGTTTTGCTCAACCCAATCATCCAGCCGATTGTAATTGAGATTGTTATTTTCTGACTTTCATCTAATTCGATAGAGAAATTTTTCTTTTTCTTCTTTTTAGAGTTCTCGTCGGTAATTTCGAGATTATCTAGAACGAAGTATGAAAGCTTTACTAATAGGTAAACTGATATTGCACAATAAACAGCGGCTAATAAGTTTAGTGCGTAAATAGTATTTACAAAGAACAATATCTTGGAAAAAATAAATCCGATAATTGTATACAGGGGATATCCGGTCGGATGTGCGATACCTAATGTAGCTTGAACTGTTGCCAATTCACCAACATCAAGATGGATAACAGTTACAGCTAACGTGGAGATATAAATTAAAATAATTATCAATGCCGCTAATTCGGCAAAAAATTTTTGAAATAATTTCACCAATTACCCGATTAAATTTCTTAAAAGAATTGTATTGACATTCAGAATAGAATGCAACTTATTTAGAAAAATTTCCGAATCTTTGTAACCGAGATAAGATGCCAATAATTGAATTTTATCTTTGTCACCCGGCAGAATTGATTTGCTTTGATTAAATAAATTCTGCAAACCAATCTGAACGTTCTTTATAAATATAAAGTTTTCTTTAAAAATATTTTTGTCTGTTGTAGTCTGCTTTAATTCAATGCTATCAATTTTATTAATGCAGCCGGTATCGATGCATTTTAAGTATAAATCAGAATTTATTAAAAGCATCGAACTAATTATTGCATCAATTTCGGTAAGAGCTCCTGAGCTTGTTTTAAGATTAATCTTAACTCTATCCGGGTAAGAGATGCTGCTCTTCTTACGGACCATATCTGAAATTTCTTTAATGATTATTTCTTTGCTCAACTCGGATACTTTTACTTCGAGATTTTCTATAAATTTATTAAATAAACTGTTTGAGCCGTCAATAAATCTTAATTTCGAAAGTGCTTGAAATTCCCACACCCTCATTCGTGTATTAATGTATTTTTTATAACCGTCCAAATCCCAAACAAGTTGTGCACTTTTTCCTTCCGGGCGAAGTCTGCAATCAACCGGGAACGGGTTTAATCTTTTGCGTAATTCGTTTAACAAATTTTGAAAATCTCGTTCAACTTGTTGATATTTTTTTAAGTTGTCGACAACCAATATCAAATCAATATCTGATCCGTAATTAATTTCGTCATTTGCAAAACTTCCTAAAGAAGCTATAAAAAATTCATATTTCTCATTTACTCCTTTTAAGGCAAGTTTTACTTCTAACTCAATTTTCCTTCTCAATAAGATTGAGAATTCAGGATATTCGATAACACCGCAGGAATGTTGAACAGAAAGAATAAAGAGAATTTCTGTTAAACTTGTTTTCGCATCATCAATTTTAACCGGCTGAAAAACTTGCTTACTTAAGAATAAGTCGGTTATTTTTTTTGATGTTGCCATTAGATCAATTGCTCTTTGATTGAATTGACAAACATTTAGAAAACTATTAAAGAATAATTTATCTGTAAAGGTTCTATACCAAACGGATGTAAGCGTCACATTTTTGATAACTCTAACAAAATTTTCCAACACCAAGTCGGGATCAACAGCAGTTTTTAGAAAATCAATTAGATTCGTCTCTATCTCTTCAAATAACTTAGTTGTTGCCTTATCGAATTGCCTATCACCAATTAATCCCATACCCATTGCGAGATATTTAATATTCGCTTTAGCTTTTGAATAGTTATTAAATTTAATTTCTTGATAATAATCGATTTCTTCATCAACAGCAGTTCCGACAATATCATCATAAATTTTACGAATGTTTTTGCGGTATTCATCTACCTGGTTTTGTAGTTGTTCAACTGAATCAAAGTTTAGTAATGAAGCCAGCTTCTTCTTATCATCATAAGAATCGGGGAGTAAATGAGTTTGGGTATCATTCATCAATTGAGCAAAATGTTCAATTCTTCTAAATAAAACGTATCCTTTATATAATACGTCATATTCTTCGCTGCTTATTAAATCTCTTTGCAATAATTCACTTAATGCTTCCAATGTATTGGAACTCCTTAATTCAGGAAATTTACCGCCGTTCATTAATTGAAGAACCTGAGTGCAGAATTCAATATCTCTAATGCCACCGGGGATAAGCTTAATGTTCCTATCATCATTAAGGCGCATTTCAATAGATTTTTTCATTTTTTGAACGGTATTAATAACGGAAGAATGGAGTGTTTTAGGGTAAATAAATCCCTCTAAGTAATTCTTAAATTCATTAAATAAATCCTTACTCCCGGCAATAAAACCAAGTTTAATAAGCATCTGACGTTCCCAATCTTCACCGCGTGTTTCGTAATATCTTAAATAATCTCTTATAGTTCTGCACAGCATTGAATTTCTTCCGTCGGGACGAAGTCGAAAATCAACTCGATAAAGATAACTTTCGGAAGTTACCGCTGACGCCTCTTTAATAAACAATTGAACAGATTCGGTAATTATTTCATGATAGCTCTTTTTTATTTCAGGCAGCTCTTTGTTTTCTTTATAAAATAAAATCAAATCGATATCGGAACTGTAGTTAAGTTCGTTACCGCCTAATTTACCGAGTGAGCACAAAGCAAATTGAGTTATCGGTTGTATTGAGTATTTGTTATGGATTTCTTTATAACAAATATCCAACAGTACGGAAGAGAGTACTTTTGCAAGAATTGATAATTGTTGAGTTGTATTTTGCAAATCATGAAATCCAAGAATATCTGCAGTACCTATTTTCAGAAGATATTTTCTTTTAAAATTCCTTAACATTTTTGTCTTGGATGCAAACGATTTGAACCCGCTTAAAGAATTTTCTATTTCATTTCGTAATTCATTTTCATTTACCTGATTTAAAAGTATTTCTTGATTAAAGAGAGTGTAAAGGTATTCGGGGTTACGTACGATAATATCCGTCAAATAATTACTTAATGAACTTACCGCGCAAACAACTTCAACGTGATGTTCGTATTTTAGTGAATCGAGCAGAAATGATTTTTTATCAAATAGTGAAGATAGTATTCTAAGTAAATTTGATTCGGAGGAATTATCGAAATGATATTTATTTGAAAAGGATTCGAATCTAAAAAAAACTTTATCGAATTCTTCACTGCTTAAAAATCCTTCAGAAACATGAATCAAGAAATCATTAAAGGAATCGGATAGTTGATATGTTTTTGAGCTATTCATCGAAAAATTTCACGATCAATTCAGTACACCCTAAATTTCTACATTTTTAAATAAGTTGCATTGTGATAAATTAATGAAACAAATAACAAAAACTATTTTATAACTAAGGCATAAATTTAGTCTAAAATGAGTCAAATTGCTTTTCGCAAGCCCTTTATTTAATTTTACTTTTTCGATACAAAACGGAGATTTTGGATGCTTTCAGGTTTGATGAAAAAAATTTTCGGTGACAAAAACACTAAAGCCGTTAATGAAATACTACCAATTGTTGAACAAATAAATCAAGAGTACGAAAAACTTACAAACCTTACCGATGATCAACTAAAAGAGAAAACCGCTGAATTCAAATTACGAATCCAGGAATATGTAGGTGAAATCAAAAAACGGATTGAAGAGCTCAAGGTTACTCTTCAGGATGATGAGATAGAAGATAAGAACACTATCTACGATGAACTGGAAGATTTAGAAGATGAACTTCATGAAAAGTATCAAGAAATCCTAAACGAAATTTTACCGGAAGCATTTGCAGTAGTAAAAGATACCTGCAGAAGGTTGGTGGGCAAGGAATGGATTGCAGCCGGTAATAAAATACATTGGGATATGATTCCCTATGATGTTCAGTTAATTGGCGGAGTGGTTCTCCATCAAGGGAAAATAGCGGAAATGGCTACCGGTGAAGGCAAAACTTTAGTTGCTACAATGCCAATTTACCTTAATGCACTAACCGGTGAAGGTGTTCATATTGTTACAGTAAACGATTACCTTGCTCAGCGAGATAGCGAATGGATGGGGGAAATTTTTAAGTTTCATGGATTAACAGTCGGATGTATCTTAAATACAATGACACCCGAACAACGCAAAGAAATTTACGCTTGCGATATTACTTACGGAACAAATAATGAATTCGGTTTTGATTATTTGCGCGACAATATGGCAATCTCTAAAGAAAATTGTGTTCAACGCGGTCATAATTATGCTATTGTTGACGAGGTGGATTCAGTTTTAATTGATGAAGCAAGAACACCTCTTATTATTTCCGGTCCGGTTGAAGTTGATGATCATAAATTTCATGAAATGAGACCTCTCATCGAAAGATTATTTAGAAAACAATCAGGTCTGGTCGCCTCGCTTGTCCAAGAAGCCGAAGAACTTTTAAAAGATTCCGATAATAAAGCAAATCTTGAAAAAGCAGGAATTGCAATATTGCGAGCACACCGCGGATATCCGAAACATAAAAGATTACTAAAACTGCTATCGGAACCGGAATACAAAAGATTGCTTCAAAATACTGAACTGGAATTTCTTCGTGAAAAAGGCAGGAGAATGCCGGAAATTGATGCTGAACTTTACTTTGCAATCGAAGAAAAGCAAAATACAATTGATCTTACGGAAAAAGGAAGAGAAGAATTATCAAGAGGTTCGTCTGAAGGGAAAGAATACTTCGTTCTTCCCGATTTAGGTACTGAAATAAGTAAACTAGAAAATGATACTTCTTTAAGTGAAGATGAAAAAATAACTAAGAAAGATGAGTTGTACCAAACCTACAGTGAAAGAAGTGATAGAATACATACAATCAACCAATTATTAAAAGCTTATACTCTCTTCGAAAAAGATGATGAATATGTTATAACCGAAGACGGAAAGATTGCAATAGTTGATACATTTACGGGCCGTATCCTTCCCGGAAGAAGATATTCCGACGGACTTCACCAAGCAATTGAAGCCAAAGAAAATGTGAAGGTAGAAAGAGATACTCAAACTTTGGCTACAATTACACTTCAAAATTATTTCCGGTTATACAATAAACTTGCCGGGATGACCGGTACAGCTGAAACCGAAGAAGGTGAATTTTATGAAATTTATAAACTGGAAGTTGTTGTAATTCCTACCAACAAACCGGTTGTTAGAGACGATGAAGATGACGCAATTTTCAGAACAAAGAGAGAAAAATATAATGCCGTTATAGATAGAATTAAAGACCTCAGAGAAGCTCAACGTCCGGTCCTTGTTGGTACTACAAGCGTTGAAGTTTCTGAAACTATAAGTAGAATGTTAAAACGGCAGGGTGTTCCTCACAATGTTTTGAATGCTAAGCAACATAAACATGAATCTGAAATTGTTGCACATGCAGGTCAGCCCGGAGCCGTTACTATTGCAACCAACATGGCTGGTAGAGGTACGGATATTAAACTTGGAGCAGGTGTCAAGGATCGGGGAGGACTTTTTATTTTAGGTACCGAACGCCATGAATCAAGAAGAATTGATAGACAGCTTAGAGGACGTGCGGGGCGTCAAGGTGATCCCGGTACTTCCAAATTTTTTATATCTCTCGAAGATGATTTGATGAGATTATTCGGCAGTGATCGTGCTGCTTCGGTAATGAGTAAAATTGGTTTGGAAGATGGTGAAGTTATACAACATCCGCTTATAACCAGATCGGTTGAAAGAGCACAGAAAAAGGTTGAAGAAAATAACTTCGCAATTAGAAAAAGATTACTCGAATATGATAACGTGATGAATCAGCAGCGCGAAGTAATTTATGCAAAAAGAAGACAAGCTCTCGAAGGAGAACGATTAAAAGGTGAGGTATTTCAGTACCTCGAAGAATTCGTTGATGATTTACTTGAGCAGCATTATGATAATGCAGAAATTAATGCAATTCACGAAGCATTGCTTCAAAACTTATTGGTTGATTTTAAAATTAATCCCGATACTTATGAATCACTTGGCAGAGACGGATTGAAAGAAAAAATTCTCGAAGCAGCAAAAGAATTTTACAAACGTAAAGAAGAAATGCTTGGAGCCGAATTGATGGCTCGTCTTGAAAGATATGCAGTATTAAGCGTAATCGATGAAAAATGGAAAGAACATCTTCGTGAAATGGATGATCTTAAAGAAGGTATCGGGTTAAGAGCTTACGGACAGAAAGACCCTCTAATTGAGTATAAAGCAGAAGGTTTTAAATTATTCGTTCAACTATTAGATAGATTAAGAAACGATATAATATCTTTCTGTTTTAAGTTTTTCCCGGCTCAACCGGATGAAGTACAACAAAGAAAACAAAGACCGCAACAAAGAATCACTACAATTAAAGATTCGGTTACTAATCTTGGTTTGCAAGGAGGCAGGCAGCAGCAAGATGAAGGCGGTAGACGAGGAAAAGCTCAACCGGTTGTTAGACAAGAAGAGAAAGTCGGGCGTAACGATCCTTGTCCTTGCGGAAGCGGAAAAAAATATAAACATTGCCACGGCAGAGCATAAGAGGTTCTTATGAAAAAAATTGAAGCTATAATTCGCCCGTTCAAACTTGATGAGGTTAAAGAAGCACTTCTTGAAGAAGGTGTTAGAGGTATGACAATTTCCGAAGTGCGCGGTTACGGCAGGCAAAAAGGTCATAAAGAAACTTACCGCGGCAGTGAATACCAAATTGAATTTGTTCCCAAAATTAAAATTGAAATTGTTGTTAACGATGACATCGTTGAAAAAGTTATAGATGCAATTCTTAAACATGCAAAAACGGGACAAGTCGGTGACGGCAAGATTTTTATTTACAACATAGAAGATATTATTCGAATACGAACCGATGAATCCGGTTTAGAGGCTTTATAAAAAACTTATGATAACAATAATTAAAAAATATAGTCCGGTAATTTTACTTCTATTTCTGCCTGCTTGTAGTTTGTGGAATAACTTCACCACCTTTTTTAATCTCTATTATAACACCCGTGAATTATACTATGAAGTACAAGAAGATATGGCAAATCTTACAAAAGATCCCTTCCAGCTAAAAGAACCGGCTGCTACTCCGCAAATCAAAAACAAATTAACAAAACTACAAGAGAAAACATCAAGAATACTTCAACACCAATCCGAATCTGCTTTTTTTGATGATGCTGTTTTTATCAGTGGTTGGGCATTTTACACTAACGGCGATTACTTACGTGCAATAAGAAAATTTCAAGAATTACTTTCTCTTGGTAACGAAGATTATGAACTTTTAGCAAATATGTATATTGGTAAAAGCGAATTGCAAATAAGAAATTTTGCATCCGGAATTGCCATACTGCACGAGGTAAGAGATTCTGCTGTAGCTCAGGATAATAAAGATATTCTCAAAGACGTCTACAAAACAATAATAGGTTACCATATTGATCGCCAAGAATATGATATCGCTGTCAATCAAGCGAAAAAGTTAATCGAAATCTCTAACGATAACAAATTGAATGCCCAGGTAGCGTACCGGATTGGATTGATCTATTTAGAAAACGATAATGAAGAAGAAGCTATTTCGGCTTTTGAATCAGTTCTTAATTATTCGCCAGATTTCACAACGGAATTTGAGAGTAGATTTGAAATTGCCAAATTAATGAAGAAGCTTGGAAACATCGAAGAAAGCCGAAGTATGTTTAATAGACTTTATAATGAAGGAAAATATTCTACTTATTGGGGTGATGTTTATTATGAGCTAGGATTGATTGAGTATGAGGATAATAATTTTGATAAAGCATTCGATATGTTTTCTAATGTAAATGTTTTATACCCTACAAGTAAAGGAGCAATGGAAGCCCAATTGATGATGGGCGAGATTATGAGAAATGTTTATGCTGATTATGATTCCGCTAAAGTCTATTATGATAAGGTAAAAGGGAGTAATACAACCCCTGAAATAAAAGCCAAAGCCGAACAATATTCACAGTCAATTATGAGGTATATTTCTTTAAAAGAAAATATTATTAAGACAGAAAGACAAATAACCTACAAACTCGAACCTCAAGAATTTGCCAGAGATTCACTCGCCTATTTGAGATTTCTTGCTAAATCGAAAGATGAAAATCGAGAGGATTTTTCTCCAACTTCATTTATTGACACGACCCAATTAGCATTATCCGATACTTCCGGTATTTCAGATACAACAGGAATAGTTCCCAGTGATACACTTTTTGCTCAAACAACATACGACTTCTCCTTTGATGATGATTATGTTATTGAACAACAACCTGTATATCCTCAAATCAGTCTCGATTCATTAGAATCAAAAATAGCTACACATTATTTTACTTTAGGCAATCTTTTCTTTACAGATATGATGCGACCGGATTCTGCTTACTTTTATTATAATTTAATATTGGAAAATTATCCGAACTTTACTCATAAACCGAGGGTATTGTTTGCATTAGGGACTTATTATGAAACCAATGATCAAGTAGAGAAAGCAAAAGAACTTTATTCAATAGTATACGATGAATATAAAACTCATCCGATTGCAAATGAAGCAGCTAAAAAACTTAGTAAACCCTTGCTAAGAACGGAATCAGATCCCGCCCTTGAAGATTACTTGTTAGCGGAAGAATTGATTGAAATTTCGGATTATGACTCTGCAATTTTCTTATTAGATGAAATTATTCAGAAGTACCCCGAATCCGTTTACAAAGCAAAATCTCTTTATACAATCGGATGGTTATACGAAAATGAAGTTGGACAACCTGATTCAGCTATTTCATATTATCAAAAATTGCTCGAAGAATACCGTTACAGTGATTTTGCATTAGTAGTTATTGACAAGGTTAATATCTTTAATGCTGAACAGGAAAAGATTTTAAGAGAGAAAAAAGAAGCAGAGAAACTTTCCACTCAAGCTGCACCATTAAGTGATCATGTTGATCAAAGCGATACAACGAATATTCCGGGTGCACAAATCGAAAACCTTGAAGAACTTTCTGAACCTGTTGATACAACAAGACTCAAAGAGTAATAATTAAGATGACCCGTAAGCAATTAATTAAATTAATTGAAGAAGGGGAAAACTTAAACGTTGAATTCAAACAAAGGTTTTCTTCCGAAGAAAAAATTGCAAAAGAAATGCTTGCCTTTGCAAATACAAAAGGCGGAATAATAATTTTCGGTGTTGAAGATGATGGAAAAATATGCGGTGTACATAGCGAAAAGGGGGAAGCAGAGTTAATTAAAACCGCCGCCGAAAAATTTTGTGAACCACCGCTTGAATATAGTATTGAATTTCTTAACATAGGCAGCGATGAACTGGTAATTGTTCATATACCTGAATCAGAGAATAAACCTAACAGAATTCAGGATTTTGAATCTAAAATTAACTTAAATACGGCTCAAGTCTATGTCCGAGTAAACGAAAAAAGTGTTTTAGCAAGTAAAGAGATGATAAAGATTTTGCAATCGAAGACAAATGAAACATCATTAGTTAATTATACTATCTCCAAGAATGAAAAAATTGTATTCGAGTTATTGGAAAATAAAGATTCAGTTACGGTAAAAGAGTTAGCCGGTAAAGCAAATATATCAAATCGAAGGGCATCTCGTACTTTAATTAATATGGTACGTGCAAATTTACTTTTTCTTCATCATAAAGATAACGGAGAGGAATTTTTTACTTCTGTCTAAAATTACAATGTGTCGAAAATTCTTCTTAACTCGAAAATCGAAACTCCGTAAGCTACTGCAACATTTAAACTCTGTTTGATACCGTATTGCGGAATCTCAATTGAAAAATCACATAGATCAATTAACTCCTGTTGGACTCCTGTAATTTCGTTACCGATTATTAAGCAAAGAGGGAAAATATTTTTAGATAAAGAATGATGGGATTTGCTTTTATTTGTTTGTTCAAGTGCGCAAATTTTGTATCCCTTTGCTTTGTAATCATTTATAATTTCAACTGGATTCTTAACGTATTCCCAGTCGACGCTGTCTTGTGATCCTAAAGCAGTTTTTAGAACTTCTTTTTTCGGGGGATGAGGTGTGTAGCCTGTAGCTACCAATTTTTCTATCATAGCTCCATCAGATGTACGAAAAATAGAACCTACATTATAACTGCTTCTTATGCTGTCAAGAACAACAACAACAGGAAGTTTGTTTACCTTGTGCAAAGTATCAAGAGTACTCCGGTTGCGTGATATTTCAGTATGCGATAATTTTTTCATTCGAGATTATCTGCTGGTCAATCTTAACCCTATAACGCCGGTAATGATTAGTAAAATAAATAATATTCTCAAAATTTCTTTTGATTCATTAAAGAATATAATACCGTAGATAGCAACACCTACTGCACCGATCCCGGTCCAAACAGCATAAGCCGTTCCAACCGGAATATATTTAACACCGAAAGCAAGAAAAACATAACTCAGTATCATTGTGATAACGGTAAAAATACTTGCCCGTAAATTTGTAAATCCTTCACTGTATTTTAAACCAACCGCCCAACATATTTCAAATACGGCAGCAATAAGAATGTATCCCCATGCCATTTAGTTACCCGTTTTTATAAAAGTATAAAAGTGAACCTGAATAGGCAGAGAAAGCCGTGTAAATCAATAATGGAAAGAAAATCAATCCCGAAAAATTTCCCGCATAATAAATTGCATAGATAATAAAAGTTGCAAAGATCACAACCATCCATGAAAAAGAAGCAGCGTCTTTCATATTACTTTGTTGTTTCTCGTCAAACTTTTCATCCGCAGTTTTACTTTTATGAGCTAAGCCTGTCAACACAAAAGCAACCAAAGCGGGGAGAAGCAATAATTCAAAAATGTGAGATGTTAGAATTTCATCTCCCATGATAATGGTTAATACAAAACCAGCTGAACTGCAGATAAGTAAAACAATATTTGTAACTTGAAAAAGTTTTTCACTCATAATAAGCTTTTTCGCAAATGAAGAATTTGAAAAAACCCATGCTCCGAGAAATAGTAAAACAAGTATAAAAAGGAGTATAAATTTTACTTCCATTTCACCCTCCACCGGATTTTATTATTCTGACCGTCGATTAAATAAAATATATCTTCTACACTTGTATCAAAGAATTTAGCTATTTTAAGTGCAAGAAATGCCGATGGAATAAATCTTCCTTTTTCGATTGAAATAATTGTTTGCCGAGAGACACCGACTGCATTTGCCAATGCTTCTTGAGATATCCCCCCTCGCTTTTCGCGAAAATTTCGTAGATCGTTTGCTAATTTCATAATTATTGTAAAGTATGCTTTACAATAATAATTTAGTCAAAAATCAGAGTCAAGTAAAATTTACAAAAAAAATTAATTCTTATAATTTTCCTCAGATTCCCACTCAAAAAGCTTTCCGTCTTTGAAAAAATAGGTTATTTCACCGTAATACCATTGTGAATATTTACCCCAATTTTGATTATTGACGGTAATACTATCCGGTTCACCCCAGCTATCCAGCATCATTTCTTCTGTCATCCCGGTCCAAACCTGCCCCATTGCAACTTTAGCGCCGTCTTCCTGACCATAGCGAAGAACATATAATTCTCTTAGCTCGCTTTGTAGTTTTTGTTGAAGTGAATCCCTTAATTTTTTGAGTTCATTTATCTCGTCTCTTAAATCTTCATTCAATTCTTTAGATATCTTTTTTGTTGTCTGTAGTGAATCTTTCTTTACCGGCTGGGTTTGCCCAATTATAATAGAGTACATTATTATTAATGTGAGAATATATTTCATTTGAGTTCCTTTTTGAAAATTGTTCAAATAATAAATTGATAAATTTCTATGAAGCTTTAATTGCAAGCTGACCGCATGCGGCTGCAATATCATCACCCTGTGTGTTTCTTACAAATACCGTTATTCCGTTATCTCTTAATTGATTTGCAAATTCCTCAATTAAATTAGCTGCTGTTGGTTCAAGTTGACCGGAAAATCCGTCGGGGTCCATATGTTTAATTGAGTTAAATGGAATTAAGTTTAGTTTAGACGGAATTTGCTTGCAAAGATGAGTCAATGCTTTTATGTCCTCCGATCTATCGTTAATTTCTTTCAGCATTGTGTACTCAAATGTAATTCTTGTTTTTGTTTTTTTAGCGTAATACCTAAGTGCATCAAAATTTTCTTTAAGCGGATATTTAATATTAATCGGCATTATTTTATTCCTAATATCATCAAAGCAAGAATGAAGCGACAGAGCAAGTTTAATTCTTATATCGTTGTCTGCTAACTCTTTAATTTTGGGAGGTATGCCTGCTGTTGAAATTGTAATTCGGTTCCTGCTTAAACCTGTATTTAATTCATTTGTAAATATTTTTATTGAGTCAAGTGTGTTCTTAAAATTCAATAAAGGCTCACCCATTCCCATATAAACAATGTTGGTTATAAATTTTTTGCCGTATTCTTTAGCTGCAAGTAAATATTGATCCACGATTTCACCTGCTGATAAATTTCTTTTATAACCCATTAATCCTGTTGCACAAAATTTGCAATCTAACGGACAACCGACTTGAGTTGAAATGCAAAGCGTATTTCTTTCTTTCTCTGGAATTACTACCGATTCAATAACTTTGTCGTCATAAGTTCTGAACAAATATTTTTTTGTTTTTGTTGAGGGCGAATCTTGATAATCAAATAAATCCAAGCTTATAAGCGATGTTGATGTTTTTAATCTTTCTCTTAACTCTTTAGGAAGATTTAGCATGTTATCATATTCAAATTCGAGATGATTAAAAAGCCAATTAAAAACTTGTTCACCACGGAATGGTTTTTCACCAATTGATGAAAAATAATCTTTCATCTGCTGAAGAGTCATTCCTTTTAATTCTATTTTTTCTTTTTGTTTTAACATCGCTGCAAATATAAGAAACAAAACAGTGTTAAGGTATTTTTATTGAAATTTCTATAAACATTAATTAGTTTGAAAAGCGGTGATTATTGATAATTCGGACAAAAATTCTTTTCTACTATAAATAAATAAAAAACCTCACAAAAGTACGGAGTAAATAATGAATTTTGAATTCACCGAAGAACAACAAATGATACAGCAAACCGCACGGGAATTCGCTCAGAACGAAATTGCACCTTCTTCTGTTGATCGAGATAAGAATGCAGAATTTCCAACCGAAATTGTGAAGAAACTTGGTGAACTTGGTTTTATGGGAATGATGGTTTCGCCTGATTACGATGGTGCGGGGTTAGATACTATTTGTTATGTACTTGCAATGATCGAAATTTCTAAAATTGATGCAAGCGTTGGTGTAATTATGTCTGTTAATAATTCACTTGTCTGTGCGGGGCTTGAAAAATACGGCTCTGATCATATCAAGGAAACATATTTAAAACCCCTTGCAAGAGGAGACAAACTTGGTGCATTTGCTCTTTCGGAACCGGAAGCAGGAAGCGATGCTACACAGCAAAGAACTACCGCTGAAAAAGAGGGTGACTATTGGATTCTTAACGGAATGAAAAATTGGATTACTAATGGTCTATCGGCTGATTACCATATTGTTATGGCTCAAACCGATAAGGAAAAAGGGCATAAAGGAATTACAGCTTTTGTTGTTGAAAAGGGTTGGGAAGGTTTCGGGCACGGACAGAAAGAAGATAAACTCGGTATTAAGAGTTCCGATACTTGTTCGTTAACTTTTGAAAATGTAAAAGTACCGGAAGAAAATGTTATTTGGGAAGTCGGCAAAGGTTTTAATTTTGCAATGAATATTCTTAACGGCGGGCGTTATGGTATTGCATCCCAGGCTATTGGAATTGCTGAAGCGTCATTAGAAGCAGCAACAAAATATTCAAAACAAAGAAAAGCTTTCGGTACCGAAATTGCCAATCATCAGGCAATACAATTTAAGTTAGCCGATATGGCAACTAAAATTGAAGCTGCCAAACTGTTAACATTACAAGCCGCCGGAATGAGAGATGCCGGTAAAAAATATGTTAAAGAAGCCGCAATGGCTAAATTGTATTCTTCACAAATTGCCGTTGAATGTGCCCTCGAAGCAATTCAAATTCACGGCGGTTACGGGTACGTTAGAGAATACCTGGTTGAAAGATATTTACGTGATGCAAAAATTACAGAGATTTACGAAGGTACTTCCGAAATTCAAAGAATTATAATTGCCAGAGAACTTTTAAGAGATTAATATGCCGAAACTCGTTTCTGTTGAACCTCGTGATTCAAGAAAAATTTTTCTTAAATATGATGACGGAGTTGAAGGACAAGTTGATTTAACAAAAACTATCGAAAGAAATGTTTTTGATGATTTAAATGATCTTAAAGAATTCTCAAAAATTTATTTTAATGAAAACACAGACGAACTCTGCTGGCCATGCGGAGTTCGGATGTGTACTAATGCATTATATAGACAGGTTTCGCTTCTCTCGTTAATGGATCGATTAAAAATAAGTATCGATAATGTTTAATAAATTTTTTTTAACAATCATATTTATTACTGCAGTTAATCTCTCCGCACAAATAGAAACTTATAAATGGCAACCGAATGAAGTTGATTATCGATTGAACATACCTGTTGCTAAAGAATACAAAATAATTACTTCTAATTTTTCTACTTTATTAATTTCATTTTGTCAAGCTGTATATTACTCTGTCTTTTCGGAATATGACGGTGATAATTGTCCGTTTCATCCCTCGTGCTCTGCTTTTTTTGTTGAATCGGTTGAGCGGACAAATATTATCGAAGGTGGCTTAATGTTTGCCGATAGATTTACACGCGATATAAATTTCTTTAAAGGATATAACAGTTATCCGCTTCATTTTACCGGTAGATTTTATGATCCGGTTTACAAATACAAACTTCTTCCTCTCACAGAATTAGTTGAATTAATAAAATCAGAAAATGATTAAATCTTTTTTCTCCCGACTAATTATTTTTTCGATGATTCTGACAATTGTTAATCAAGCACAGGATAATGTTTTTTTAAGCATCGAAAACAGATTGAGATTTGGTGATTTTCTTTTTTGTGATAATGATTATCTCCGTGCAATCGATGAATATAAAATAGTACTTAAGAATAAAGAAAGTGATATGCTTAAATTCAAAATCGCCTTAGCATATCAAGAATTAAAAAAATATAACGAATCGGAAAATTCATTCAAAGAATTATTTTCGAGTCAACAATTTGCAAATGAGGCAAAGTTCGAATACTTCAGAACACTTTATCTTTCTGACAATTTTGAAATGATGGATAAACTGATAAAGGATGATTCATTTATTGATGCATCCACAAGTAAAGAGATTAAAAAGCTGTACAATTTGAAGCATCTTTACTCGCAGTTTCACATTGAAGATTCATCGGATTTCTTTGATCCTTTCAATGATAAGGAAAGTGTTGAACTCCTTAAATATTTTATTAGAAAACAAAATATTGAAAATAAAAGTCCGGCGTTTGCTGCGGTTCTAAGCGCAGTTGTTCCGGGATTAGGGAAAGTTTATACTGAAAATTATGGAGACGGAATAACAGCCTTCTTATTAACCGGGGTACTTACATTTTTAGCAATAGATAATTTTAATGCCGAACATGACTTTAGAGGTTGGTTGTTTACCGGTTTAGCCGCATATTTTTATTCAGGAAATATATACGGCTCGGCAACCTCGGCTCAATTATTTAATGCCGGTGCACGAATAACATTCGATAACGATTTGCAATTATTTCTAAATAAGAATAACCACTTTATTCCTAATAATAATTTGTTTTGCAAGTAGTTGAAGACTCTGAGTCTGCTTTTATAAAAAAAATGAAGAATACCATTTACATATTAATCCTATTTATTTGCCAAATAACTTTTGCAACTGATGAACTTGCACGGCAATATGAATATGCCGATAAACTTTTCAATAAAGAAAATTACTTTGAAGCAATTACAGAATTTAAGCGCTTATCTTTCTTTGATGAAAAAAATGTTTATGCTTATGAATCAAATTACAAAATAGGTATTGCCTATAAATACGGCGGATTTTATGATAATGCTATTCAATATCTATCACACTCAATAAGAGAGACAGAAAATTTTGAGAAAAAAATACAATCACAATTTCAAATTATAAGATGCAATATTCTTCGTAAAACAACCGATAGGGCTTTGCAGTTACTTAATCAGTTAGAAGAAGATTCGAAGTATGAAAACTATAAAAATGAGATTTATTACTGGAAAGGTTGGAGTTTTATGATTTCCGATCGGTGGGATTCAGCCTCGCAATCTTTTGCAAATATTTCGGAAGATCATGAATTAAAAATATTATCCGAGCAAATATATAATGAAAAATATTCGGTTACTTTTGCACGTGTAATTTCTTATATTTTGCCCGGTGCGGGACAATTTTATACCGGTAATTATCTCTCCGGGTTTATGTCTATTGCATGGAATGTTTTGTGGGGATATTTAACTATAAACTCATTTATCGAAAACCGTGCCTTTGACGGTGTTGTAATAGGTTCTTTGCTTTGGTTGAGATTTTATAGTGGTAATATTCAAAATGCCGAGAAACTTGCTGTACAAAAAAATATTGAAACTGCAAATACTGCACTACTATACTTAATGGAAAATTATAGAGGTGAAAAACCGTGAAACTTACCGAAGAACAAATCAGAAAATTAACCATTGAAGCTATCAATGAATTAGGAGAAGACGCAACTCCCCAAAAAGTTAAAGCGATAGTAACTAAAGCAATTGAAAAATTTCCGGCAGATGATTCACGTCCGCTCAGCAATGAATTAGCCGAAGGTAGAGTAATTATTACTTCATTCGGTTTAAATGAACCGGGAATAGTTGCTGCAATCACAAAAAGTTTGAGCGAAGCAAAATGCGATATTCAAGATATCAGCCAAAAACTGATGGAAGAATTTTTTACAATGATTATGATTGTCGATATTACAAACTCACCCAAAGATTTTAAAGAGCTTCAGCAAGAATTAAAAGATGTAGCAGAAAAACTTAATATAAAAATCTATCTTCAGCATGAAGATGTTTTTAGAATGATGCACAGATTGTAATAAATAATTCCGCATCAAAGCGGTTCATTTTCTCACTTAATTTTCAATATATATGAACTACGAATTCGATGAAATATTAGAAACTATCAAAATGACGGAGATCGAACATTTCGATATTCGTACAGTAACTTTAGGAATTAGTTTACGTGATTGTGCCGATAGAAATCTTGAAATCACAAAACAAAAAATTTATGATAAGATTCTTAAGTACGGCAGAAACCATGTTAAATATGCTAATGAAATTGAAGCTCGATACGGAATAGCAATTGCTAACAAAAGAGTTTCAATTACTCCTATCTCAATTCCATTCGATTATCTAAACGCGGAAGAGTTTGTTGAAATTGCAAAAATATTAGATAAAGCTGCCGAGGATATAGGAATTGATTACATTGCCGGATATTCTGCTCTCGTTCAAAAAGGAATGACTAACGGTGAAAGAGAATTAATAAATTCAATTCCTTACGCACTATCACAAACTAAAAGAGTATGCTCAAGTGTTAATACAGCATCAACCAAAGCGGGAATTAATATTGATGCTGTTAATATGGTAGCTAAAGCAATCAAGAAAACAGCCGAGTTTACAAAAGATAATGATTCAATTGGCTGTGCTAAATTTGTTGTGTTTGCAAATGCTGCCGAAGATAATCCATTCGTTGCCGGTGCATTTCATGGAATTACCGAACCCGAAGTTGTTTTGAATGTCGGAATCAGTGGTCCCGGTGTAGTTCTCGATGCTATTAAAAGTGCAGGGCATGTTGATTTAAGTGAACTTGCCGAAGTCATTAAGAAAACAGTATTTAAAATCACTCGTGCCGGTGAATTAATTGGTAGAGGGGTTGCAAAACTACATGGTATTCCATTCGGAATTGTTGATGTATCATTGGCACCAACGCCTGCCGAAGGTGATAGCATCGGTGATATTTTAATCGCAATGGGAGTCGAAGATGTTGGTGCACCCGGAACAACTGCAGCTCTTGCTATGTTGAATGATTCGGTTAAGAAAGCCGGATTAATGGCAAGTACTGCAGTCGGAGGTTTGAGCGGTGCTTTTATCCCTGTTAGCGAAGATCAAGCGATGATCCGTGCAGTTGAAAGAGGAAATCTATCTTTGGAAAAATTGGAAGCAATGACAGCCGTCTGTTCTGTTGGATTGGATATGGTTGCAGTACCAGGTGATACATCAACCGAAAATATTGCCGGAATTATTGCCGATGAATGTGCAATCGGCGTTATAAATGATAAAACAACAGCAGTACGCATTATCCCGGCTTATGGTAAATCAGTCGGTGATTATGTTGATTACGGAGGTTTACTCGGAAGAGCACCGATTATGGAAGTCCGGAAAATTAGCGGCGCAAAATTTGTAAATAGAGGCGGTAGAATTCCCGCACCAACAAGAAGTTTAACAAACTAAATAACGGAGAATATTGTGAAGAATAAAGGACTAATGATAGGCTGCGGTATCGGAGCCGTTTTAGTAGTTATCATTATCGGTTTTGTTTTATGGGGTGTTAGTATTTACAATAGTCTTATTACTCTTGAAGAAGGTGTTAATCAAAGTTGGGCACAAGTTGAAAGTCAATATCAAAGAAGAGCTGACTTAGTTCCAAATTTAGTTAATACCGTAAAAGGCGTTGCTGAATTTGAAAGAGAAACTTTTACTGCAGTTACCGAAGCACGTGCAAGAGTAAATCAAATTAATTTTACACCCGAAATGTTAGAGAATCCAAATGCATTTCAACAATTTCAAAGCGCTCAAGGTGAACTTAGCAGTGCGTTATCCCGCTTGCTTGTTACAGTTGAAAATTACCCGCAGTTAAAGGCAAACGAAAACTTCTTACAACTTCAGGCTCAATTGGAAGGGACGGAAAATCGAATTGCTGTGGAAAGAATGAAATTCAATCAAGCTGTGCAGGGTTACAATACAAGAATCAGAAGATTCCCGGCTAATTTTATTGCCGGAATAACCGGCTTTAATCAAAAACAATATTTCCAAGCAGCAGAAGGTGCTGATGAAGTTCCGAGAGTTGAATTTTAATTATGAATCATTATTTCTGCACAACACATAAAAAATTAAACCTTCGAGGTAAGCGAAGTCGCAAAAACGGACTATATCCTCGAAGGTTGCTAGTTTTGCTGTTCATAATATCGATGTTCCTATCAATTTCATCTGCCCAAGAACAATTTCCCAAATTAAACAGATATGCTACCGATTTGACGAATACAATTTCCGCAAATCAATTAGAGTATCTTAACCGGGACTTAAAAACATTTGACGACACAACATCAAATCAACTTGTATTTCTTATGTTAGCTTCATTAAACAATTACCCGGTTGAGATGTTTGCTTATGAAGTTGCAACAAGGAATAATATTGGAACCAAAGAAAACAACAATGGTGTTTTATTGTTAGTAGCAAAGAATGATAGAAAAATGAGAATTGAAGTCGGTTACGGTTTAGAGGGTGCACTACCTGATGCTTTAGCAAGTTCTATTATTAGAAATGAAATAGCTCCTCATTTTAGAAGAGATGATTATTATAGCGGAGTTCAGGCAGGTTTAAATGCTATTAAACTTGCAACTATGGGTGAATATAAGCGCGATAAAATATTAGATGATGATGAAGGGACCGGTTTCCCGATCATCTATTTTATCATTTTCATAGCACTTTCGATACTTTCAAGCATGAGAGGAGGTAGAGGCGGGGGGTTAGCTGGATTAATTTTGCTTGGAGGAATGACAGGAGGAAAAGGAAGAAGCAGTGGTGGTTTTGGTGGCGGAGGTTTTAGCGGTGGAAGTTTTGGTGGCTTCAGCGGCGGCGGTGGTTCTTTCGGAGGTGGCGGTGCCAGTGGCGGATGGTAATTCAGAATTTTTTGTCTTTTTATTAAATCCTTTTTTCTATATTTTTACTGATGTATAAAGAAATTCAAGAAGGGGTTAACCTCTTCAATGAACAAGATTTTTTCGCTGCACATGATTTCTTTGAAAATTTGTGGATCCATGCAGAAAAAAAGGACAGACTTTTTTATCAAGGCATGGTACAAATTTCAGTCGGGGGATATCATTTATTGAATGAAAATTATAAAGGTGCCCTCAGTCAATTTTCTAAAGGAACAACTAAACTGAAGAATTATGTTCCAGCTTATAAAGGTGTGGAACTTAAGTTTTTGATCCATAAAATTGAGAAAATAATCTCTAAACTAGAGTTTTACTTTTTAAATGAAAATGTTGAAATTAAGATAGCGGAATTCCCTAAGGTGGAAAAAATTCAAAACTTACTGAAAGGAGATTAATTATGGCAATCTACATAACAGACGAGTGTATTAATTGCGGCGCATGCGAACCGGAATGCCCGAATACAGCAATTTATGAAGGTGGAGCAGAGTGGGAATTGGAAGGTAAACATTTTGGAGCGGATGATGCAGCACCCTCCGGTGCTACTGGGTTCTTTTCCGATGAATTCTTCTACATTGTTCCCGATAAATGTACCGAATGTGTTGGCTTCCATGATGAGCCTCAATGCGCGGCTGTTTGCCCGGTTGATTGCTGTCTACCGGATCCGAATCATGTTGAAAGTAAAGAAGAACTTCTTGCCAAAAAAGACAAACTCGATTCATTGGGAAGATAGTTTTCTTCTTTTAGATTAATATCACCCAATCGAAAAGAATTTTTATTTGATTGGGTGAGTGTTTTCACTTTTTCTTTTAATTCAAAAAAAGTTATTAACTGTCGAATTTTGTTGAAAAATCGGCAAACTAAATTCCTTTTATCGCAACTATATACCACTTATCGCATTTCAAATGCTTTTTACAGATTAAAGAATAAATTAATATCTATATAAACTGCTTAATTATAACAAGAAATTCATTTCAATTTGTGAACAAATGGTATCAAAACTTGTGTTCATAATAATGACAAAATTTAATTAGCAAATGACTTTACTACAAGATTTATCAAATAATAAAGAGAAAGCATTTTGGTTTTTCCAAATTTCCGGTTGGTCAGTATTTTATCTTCAACACATATTCGTATTTAGTCCGCTCAAAGAATTTTCTATTTACAATCTATTTATACGTACAGTTATTTTATTACTTGGTTTTTCGATCTCAATTTTCCTTCGTTATCGTTTAAAAAAAATCGATTACTTAAGGTCTTCTTTTTTCTCCATTTTGATAATAATTTTAATCTCCTCTTTAATTTGTGCTTCTGTCTGGCATATATCCGGTGTAGTATTTAGTGAATCTATGCTTCATGGCTTTATTACATTTGGTAAAGCCACTTTTGAAGACATAATTGTTGGAATCGCTCGGGATAACGTGGTATTTATCGGTTGGAGCGGACTGTATTTTGGAATAAAGTTTTGGATGAGTTGGATAAGTCAAAAAGAAATGACTGACAAAGCATTATCTCTAGCCCGCAATGCTCAACTCGAAATGCTTCGCTATCAGTTAAATCCTCATTTCCTTTTTAATACTTTAAGTTCGTTAAGGGCACTTACTTCAGACGATAATAAAAAAGCTAAAGAAATAATCACAAAAATATCCGAGTTTTTGAGATATTCGTTAATCGAAAGTGAGAACAATGAAGTACCACTATCTAAAGAGATTGAAGTAATAAAAAATTATCTTGATATTGAAAAAGTAAGGTTCGAGGATGAATTAGTAGTGGATTTCGATATAGACCAAATTGCCGAAGTTTACCCTATCCCGATTTTTCTTGTTCATCCTCTTGTGGAAAATGCGATTAAACACGGAATGCATACTAGTCCAATTCCATTAAAGATATTAATTTCAGCAAAAATGTCGAACGGTTTTTTGAATATCAAGGTACTTAATACAGGTAGGTGGGTAGAAAAAAATAAAGAAAATAATACTGGAAGAGGAATAGACAACATAAAAAGAAGACTAAAAATTTATGCACCGCGGCAGCACAGTTTTCAAGTGATGAAAAATGCTGATTCTGTCGAAGTTAATATTTCAATCCGAAAAAAATCTGATGAGTTCAATAATGGAACCCCGGTTTAGAGCGATTATTGTTGATGATGAAAAACTTGCAAGGGTTGATCTTAAAAATGTTTTAAGTTCATTTGTCGAGATTCAGCTTGTTGGAGAAGCTAATAATGTTGCCTCTGCAGAATTGTTAATCGAAAAAGAAGATCCTAACCTAGTGTTTCTGGATATTCAGCTCAGAGGTGAATCTGGTTTTGATCTTCTTGAAAAAATTGATATCAAAATTGATGTTGTTTTCGTTACTGCTTATGATTCATATGCTATAAGGGCCTTTGATGCAAATGCACTTGATTATCTTTTAAAGCCTGTCAGTACCGAGAGGCTGCGAAAAACTATTGATAAACTAATTGAAAGATCACCCGAAGAGGGCGGAGTTTTTCGAAGACTACATTATGATGATGTTATATTCCTATTACTAAACAGCAAGTACAAATTTCTTAAGATTGATTCTATTATTGCAATTACTTCCAATGCAGATTATTCTTTTGTTCATACTAATGATAATTCGAAATTAATTACCAGAAAAACAATGAAGGAATGGGAAAATCGATTACCGGTTAATCATTTCTGCCGTATTCACCGTGAAACAATTGTGAACTTGGACTACATTGCAGATATTAGTGAATGGTTTTCTAATTCATACAAAGTTTCAATCAAAGGTTTTGAAAATCCTTTCTTAATGAGCAAGAGATATGCTGCTTTAATTCGCAAGAAATTTAAATAACCAATAAACAATATTATTATTTTCTTTACCGCTCTTCGCAATATTTTACCGTTCATCGCATTGCTATTCCGATAATTAAGTGTTCTATTTACTTTCATCACGGGTTAATTTGATAATAGGTAGTTTTATTATTTTCTATTAAGCTGCAATATGTTTTCGAGAAAGGAGATTATATCAAAGATTTCGTAAAAATTTTTTTGTATGAATTTTCAATGAAAGGAATGAAAAAAATTATCATCATTTAACAAACACAACTTCATCGCAAACCTTGAATTCTGCTGCGGTGATCAAAAAAGAAATTTTTTATTGCCTGATTTATTATCTGATTATATAGTGAATAAAAGACAACAGAGCTTATTATAGGATTTAAAGATTTTGCGATTGCATTCTTGCTTAATCAATCGCCGGAATTTCAAATAAGTTAAAATCAGTAGGCATTTGATCACATAATTATAGAGGTGAGCTATGAAAAAATCATTTACCTGTTCTTGTCTTTCCACACTAATATTTCTGTTTGTTTTCTCCCAACTAATTTTTGCACAATCAACATCATTCTCCGAAAACTTTGAAAGCGGAACTGCAAGTTCCGATTGGGGCGTATATCGCTTTGGTGAAGAGAATGTAGTAGCCGTTCCGATGGCGGAAGCACCACAAGCTCTTGCCGGGGGAGGAGATTATGTCGGGTATCTTCAAGATATAGATGTTTCATATACCGGAGCAGCAATAGCGCTTGCCGGTGATACCGATATGCAAAATTATTCGATTGAAGGTGATGTATATTGTTATGTTAATCAACCGGTATCTGCCTATACCGGGTTAGTTGTTTACGGTGATAGTACCAAACAGATTTACATAAAACTAGTAGCGGATTTTGATGGAGATCAGCGTCTCAGGTTATTCAACAATAAATTAGATTTCCAAACATTCCAATATACATTTGATCATAGTTTCCGAGCGGAAGATGTACCGGGTGGAATACCAACCGAAGATGGCTGGCATCATATGAAAATAGAAGTACGCACAATAGATGATACAAGAACCGGATTCTGGTGTTACTTTGACGGCGAACTATTAGGAGGCGGACCTGTTTATGATGAAAGTGTACATCGAATGAGTTCGGGACAGTTCGGTTTATATAGCTTTCAACAAGACGATGATGGTATTGCTGGTTACTATGATAATATTGTCGTTACTCCACTTGGATCAATTTTCACAGAAGATTTCGAATCCGGAACTGCAAGTTCCGATTGGGGCGTATATCGCTTTGGTGAAGAGAATGTAGTAGCCGTTCCGATGGCGGAAGCACCACAAGCTCTTGCCGGGGGAGGAGATTATGTCGGGTATCTTCAAGATATAGATGTTTCATATACCGGAGCAGCAATAGCGCTTGCCGGTGATACCGATATGCAAAATTATTCGATTGAAGGTGATGTATATTGTTATGTTAATCAACCGGTATCTGCCTATACCGGGTTAGTTGTTTACGGTGATAGTACCAAACAGATTTACATAAAACTAGTAGCGGATTTTGATGGAGATCAGCGTCTCAGGTTATTCAACAATAAATTAGATTTCCAAACATTCCAATATACATTTGATCATAGTTTCCGAGCGGAAGATGTACCGGGTGGAATACCAACCGAAGATGGCTGGCATCATATGAAAATAGAAGTACGCACAATAGATGATACAAGAACCGGATTCTGGTGTTACTTTGACGGCGAACTATTAGGAGGCGGACCTGTTTATGATGAAAGTGTACATCGAATGAGTTCGGGACAGTTCGGTTTATATAGCTTTCAACAAGACGATGATGGTATTGCAGGCTACTTTGATAATATTGTCGTTCAACCAATCGACCCAATAGTTTCGGTTGAAGATAATTACGAAACAGAAGTCCCTAAGGATTTTACTTTACTACAAAATTACCCGAACCCTTTTAACCCGGAAACCAATATTACTTTTTCTCTACCGGAAAGTAGAAGGATATCTTTAATAATATATGATCTGCTTGGAAGAGAAATTAGAACTCTGTTATCTACCAATTTATCGGCAGGTCATCATACAGTTACATGGGATGGAAAGGATAATATTGGTAAGATGCTTTCTTCGGGTATTTATATTTACACCCTTAAATATGGTAAAAATATTCAAAGTAGGAAGATGATTTTGATGAAATGATTTTCATTAATTCTTGGATTCTTGTCTTGATAATTGTAAAAGATATTTACTCTTGTTGAAGAGGCTCGTATTTGGCACTGAATTTTAATTTACTTAGCAATGAAGGAATAATTTTTTTGTTATTTCAAATTGATAGTTGAAATAAATATTGAGAAAGCTATTTAGAGACTTCCTAATGTTATAATTAAATTATAATCAAGAGGAACATGTGAGAACACAATTACGAATAATTGTTCTATGCTTAATTATCATCATAACAATAACTCCCGCATTAATTTTTGCTGGAACTGTCGGAAAAATTGCGGGAGTTGTTAAAGATGCATCAACCGGGGAAACTCTGCCTGGGTGCAACATTGTAATCGAAGGAACCACAATGGGCAGTGCTACCAATATTAATGGAGAGTATTTCATTATAAATATTCCCCCGGGTACTTACACCTTAAAGGCAACTATTGTTGGGTTTAGGGTTGTTAGGGTTACAAACGTTCGGGTGAAGGTTGATTTAACAACCGAAATTAATTTTGAAATGGAACCCTCCACGCTAGAAATTGGCGAGGTAGTTGTCGTTGCCGAACGACCGCTGATTCAAAAAGATATTACTTCTAAATTGTCAATTGTTAGTTCCGATGAAATCATTAACATGCCTGTTGAAGATTTCCAGGGAGTGCTTTCAACAAAAGCGGGTTTTACAACCGACGCCGAGGGTAATTTGCATGTGCGGGGCGGAAGAGTTGGAGAGATAGCCTATATGATTGACGGAATGTACGTTGACGACCCGCTCTACGGAGGTTTCCAGGGTATGGTGAATAATGATGCAATTGAAGAAATGATAATTTTGAGCGGCACATACAATGCTGAGTACGGCAATGCAATGTCTAGTATAGTAAATATTGTAACTAAAGAAGGAAGTGAAAAAATAAGTGGAAAATTCGAATACACTTCTGCTATGTTGAATCAATCACCTTACAGAAAAAAGAATCCCTTTGACGGGGTTAAAGATAGTTATGAATATGAAGAAAAAAATGTTACCGATGGAATGGAATTCAAACCATTGGATTTGGATATACCGATAAACGGAACACTAAATTTATCTTTAAGCGGTCCACTTTTCTTTGTTCCAAATTTATACTTCTTTGTTTCTGGTAGATATAAAAACGAAGATAGTTATTTACCGCATGGTTATAATTTACAACGAGATGCATTCGGGAAGTTGACGTATAATATTAGTCCGTCTTTCAAACTTTCTTTTTCCTATCAATCTACTGAAAATAAAAATCAGAGTTACAGCCATGCATGGAAATACTTAAGTGAAAATCAAGCTCACTCCGTTCAAAATACAGATAGATTGGGACTTACACTTACTCACACTATCAATAACAGTTTGTTTTATACCGCACAATTTTCACGATTTGTAAACAAATTAAATACTCAAGTACAAGATAAATTACCGGGAGATTATATACGGAGCCAGACAGGTGAAACGGTTTATTTTTATGTGAGAGGAGATGATTCTCAATATGCCGACGACCGAACTACTACATATACGGGAAAATTTGATTTGACCTTCCAGGCTAATAAATATAATCTTTTTAAAGGCGGGCTTGAATTTAAGACTCATGAAATTAAGGTTCATGAAGAATCGCAACCTTGGGAAGGCGGCGCTCAATACAAGGATCAATATGTTAAATATCCTTTTGAACTTGCAGGTTACCTGCAAGATAAAATTGAGTATGATTACCTCATTGTCAATTTAGGATTAAGATTAGATTATGCCGATCCGAAAGCTACAATGTGGGATGATATACGACGTTTCGGTCACTTTGATGATGATAATAACTGGATAATTGCAACTGAAACCAATGTTGACCCGAAAATTCAATTAAGCCCGCGTATCGGGTTGGCGCATCCTATCACCGATGTTGCTGTGCTGCATTTCTCGTATGGACACTTTTTCCAAAATCCAAACTATAATTCTCTTTATTATAATTTGCACAGAGATCTAAGTTCCTCCTTGCCCCTTGTAGGTAACCCGGGTGTTAAAGCTCAAAAAACCGTTGCTTACGAGACTGGTATCAAATATAAGCTTTCCGATGACTGGGCGTTGGATGTCTCTGCCTGGTATAAAGATATTACCGATTTACTATCAACATTACATATTACTTATTTATCAAAAGGATATGTAGTTTTCTACAACTCGGATTATGCCAGTGTAAAAGGATTTGATCTGACTCTTCGAAAACGCTACAGCGATTATTTTTCCGGGTCAATCGATTATACATATATGATTGCAAAGGGAAATAACTCGCAGCCGCTTGGAGGTTACATAAACGCTTTCCAACAGGAAGAAATTCCGCATCAAGAATTTTATCTAGATTTTGATCAGCGTCATGATGTTTCGGTTACTGTTAACTTTAATATTCCGCGAAATCAGGGTCCTGAAATATTCGGCTTCAAACCGTTTTCCGATATTTTCTTGAGTATCCTGTTCCAGGCTTCAAGTGGTCTTCCTTATACGCCTTATGTAGATCCAACAGTACGTATCGAAGTTAATTCCGGTAGAAAACCCTGGACATCAACCTTAGATTTTCGATTGACTAAAAGAATTTGGTTTTCGGATTTAGCATTAGCATTCTTTCTTGAGGTCACAAACGTATTCGACAAGCAGAATGTTAGATATGTTTATTCACGAACAGGGAAACCATTTGATACCGGTCTGCCCGGGTTGGTAGGATCTTCTCCCGATGCGAATTATAATCCGAATCATGTTGGTCCGCCAAGAATTATTAAAGCTGGTTTTCAATTTACTTGGTAACAGGAGATAAAGATATGTTTAAATTAATTTTGAGATTTTATGCTCCGTTAATTTTTCTTTTTTATAGCTCCGTAATTTATTCTCAGAACCTTGATTGTGCGAGCTGTCATCAAGATCTTAGTTCGGATGAATTAACACGTTTAAAAAAGGTATATTCATCTTTCGAACGTGGATTGGGTATAATGGATAAAGGTGAAGTTTCAAATTATGTTGGTAATTACGGGATTTTATCAAGCTTTCATGAATATTTTAATAATTCCATACATTGGCCTAAAACCGCTAATGAACAAACTCAATATTGTTTCGGGTTAGGGCTGGTTGTTGCTGTCGATGGTAATGTGATAACTTCGGTAGTTGGTGGTCCTTCGGAAAAAGTTGACTGGTCACCAAAGGCGGGTTCCCGAGGAAGAATTTTTTCGGGAGATTTAACCGCCCCACCTCCTGATGAAACTCCATTTCTTCCTTTTAGCGATACACCGGAAACTTGGCCTAAAGGTTATTGGGATGATCAATATAATTGGGTTAGTACTCCTTCCGAAAGGCATTGGCCCGGGAAATTTAGAATAAATCTTGATCCAAATTCTTCTAACTTCGGAAACGAAGTCATTGGCGAATTCTCTTCAGATAGAGATATTTATTCTGTATTTGACGACAGTGAAAATTCAAACCCCAACGGTCCGGTCGGTATTGAAGTTGAACAGACTGCTTTTACTTACGGACGCCCTTATGCTGAGGATATGCTTTTCTGGGATTTTACTATTCACAATAAAAGCGGTAAACACCTTACTAATGTTTATGTGGGGTATATTGCTATCTTTAGACCCGATTATGATAACGAAGACCTTATCAATATTATTGACAGCAACAATGATGGCAACCCTGACTTTGTTTATGTATGGGACTTGAATAATATCAAAGATGGGGCATGGGCAAACGATCCTTCCGATATGGGTATTATTGGTTTAAGTATTCTTCAAACTCCGAATGAGATTGGCGTTACAGATTTCCATTATTTTAACCGTGAAGTAATGCCAAAAGTAGACGAGGAAATGTGGCCTATTATTTCAAGTAATCCGAATGATCCCAACGTTGGTATTCCGGAAGCATTTTTCCATGGTTCTAATCCGCGTATTGATACTACACATCCGGACAGCCTTGCAAAATATTTTCCTAAAGGTGCTCCTATTAATTTTTATATAATGACAGGACCATTAGAACTTACACCCGGTGAATCGGTTAAATCTTCTGTTGCGGTTGTGATGGGAAGTGCCGGTAATGTTCCATTTCAGGCAGACACTACAGACCTGATGAATAATTTGAGAATTACTCAACAGATGTTTGAACGTAAATTCCAAGGTTCCGGTCCACCAAGTTCACCTTCACTTAAAGCAATTGCAGGTAATAAATCAGTAAGATTAGCATGGGATGCCAAAGCAGAAGATTCAGTTGACCCGCTAACCGGCGAGAAAGATTTTGAAGGTTATAAAATTTATAGAAGTGATGACCTTGGTAAAACCTGGGGTAAACCCGTTACCGATTCATTCGGAAATGTTATTGGATACAAACCATTAAAAATTTTCGATCTTATTAACGGGATACAAGGACAAGACCCGGCATTCAATCAATCATTAGGAAACGATTCCGGGATCCGGCATAGTTTTATTGACGATAATTTAATAAACGGAGTCGAATATTGGTATTGTGTTACTGCTTATGATCGTGGGAACCAAGACCCGGATAATCTTGAACAATCGTATCAATCTCCATTGGGTAGTTCGCCGATTGATGTCAATACTGTTTCTGTAATACCGGGAGTGAAAGCACAAAACTACATACCCCCGGTGTACGATCCGAATGTTGATGAAGAGGGTGTTATTCAACCTAATGGAGGAATTTGTCAAGGGTTGGTAAAAGTAGATGTTATTCAACCGGAATTATTAACAGGTGATAATTACCTTATTACATTCGTTGATTCTGTTAAAAAAGTTGAAGGAAATGACACTAATTATGTGCTGGGATTCAACCTATTTAGAATATCCGCTGTTTCAGGAGATACCGTTTTGCTGCTTAATAAGCATCAATTTTCTGATGAAACTTTGGATAATTTACCAATAATAGACGGATTCAGATTGACTGTTTTTGACACACCTTCAGGGGTTGAATTTATTGGTTGGACAAAAATACATGGTGATACTTGCACATTCGATTGGCGTACCGGTCCGGTTGATAAGTATAAAGGGAGATTGGATATTGTTCCTGAAACCATTTACACTGTTGATGATTTTAGAATCACAATCGATACTAATAGTAGCGGTGGTCTTCAAGCTTTTTGGTATGATTATTTTTTGGGTGAACTGCAAGATTCAAAACAGCATTTACCACTTAAAGTAGAAGTTATAACCGATCCGGAAAACCCGGTAGATGTAAGCAATAATACCTGGCTTTTGGAGTTTGCAATTCATGCTCCACCGGAGTTTAGAAATAGTTTTTATAGCCTACTCGGTTGGGATTTGGAACCCGGGGGAAAAGGATATGTGAAAGGAAGTCCCGGTTATTATGAAAAATATGCAGACTTGCTGGTGCTTGAACAGGTTATTATAGATGAAACAACTAACGATACAACTTATTCGGGTCTTTACTTAAATACCAACAATTTCCCTGATGAATACATAAATGCCGATGGTGACCCCGTATACCGTCCGGCTGTAAAACCTTCGCATGGTGATGAGTTTACAATAAGGACATATAAACCCTTTAGAAAAGAAATTAGTTATGAGTTCAACATACAAAAAGAAAATTTTAATACTTCACAAAAGATTGACCTTAATGAAATCCGCGTTGTTCCGAATCCATACATTGTATCCAATATATGGGAAACCAACCAGTTTGGTAAAAAGTTGATGTTCAACCATTTACCGAATGAATGCAAGATATCAATATTTACAGTTGCAGGTGATTTTATTGCAGAGATAAACCATAATGACGGAAAAGGGTATACATTTTGGGATATGCGTACATATAATGACCAATACATAGCATACGGGTTATACATTTATGTTGTCTCAATTCCTAATGGTCAAAAGAAAGTTGGAAAATTTTTAGTTATTAAATAATCACTTCCGAACCGGAGGAGATAAAGCTGATGAAAAGAATAATTTTAGTATTACTGTTATTGGTTTTCCAAATCAATACGTATTGCGGAGGGTTTTCAAAAGTGGGTACCTCTGTTGCACAATTCCTTAAGATTGGAGTAGGGGCTAGGGCTTCGGCTATGGGAGAATCTTTTGCTGCTGTTTCGAATGATGTTACAGCTTTATACTGGAACCCGGCAGGAATAACAAATATAAATTCTATCTCGTTCGGTGCTAGCCATAGCCAATGGCTTGCAGAAATTTATCACAATTTTGCCGGTATTGTTATCCCGTTATCTTCCAGCGATGTAATTGGAATTAGTGCAACTTCATTAACTACAAACGAAGAGGAAGTGACTACTGTTGAACAACCGGACGGTACAGGAATGTATTACGATGTCAGTGATATATCAATCGGGCTAACGTACGCAAGGGCTCTAACTGACAGGTTCTCAGTAGGTTTAACGGTTAAGTATATCCAACAGAATATGTATAATGTTTCTGCACAAACAATTGCTTTGGATTTGGGTACTTACTTAAAAACCGGTTTTCATAATCTCGTAGTTGCTATGAGTGTTTCTAATTTCGGTGGGAATATGCAACTCGAAGGACGTGACTTAATTGCCCTTGTTGATATTAATAAAAATATTTCGGGCGAGTATAACCCGGATGCATTTCTTAAAACTGAAGCATATCCATTACCGTTGAATTTTCGTGTAGGTATTGCTATGGATTTGATTGGCGGTATAGATCCAATAATTCCTTCCGAATTTTATCGCGTTACTTTGGCGGTGGATGGTAATCATCCTAATGATAATAACGAAAGGGTTAATATTGGAGGCGAGTTTGCCTGGGATGAAATGCTGTTTGCCAGGATTGGTTATAAAATAAACTATGATGTTGAAAATTGGACATTCGGTGCCGGGGTAAAAGTCAGTACCGGCAGTCAAGACGTTAGTTTCGACTATGCAATGGTTGATTACTATGACCTAGGAACCGTTTCAAGGTTTTCGTTCCAAATTCGATTTTAATTTTTCCGTATAGTATAAAGGACTTTCAATTATGTCAAAAGAAAAACTATTAATGTACATAGCAACCATCTTGTTCATAACAAACA
Source organism: Melioribacter roseus (assembly GCA_020724265.1). Taxonomy (GTDB): domain Bacteria; phylum Bacteroidota; class Ignavibacteria; order Ignavibacteriales; family Melioribacteraceae; genus SURF-28. Next base: position 76,616 of record DYHH01000010.1, read on the forward strand.
TTCAAACTTTTTCACAACTATCCGGTGCATCGTTAAGTAATTCCGAAATCAATTCAAATGTAAAAACACTTCCGGAAGGTGTTTTGATATATCAATTAGATAACGGTTTGGATGTCCTGTTAATTGAAAACCCGGTTTTACCGATGACCGGAGTAAATGTAGCGGTTAAAATCGGTTCGGCTTATGAAACTTTTTCCACAAGCGGTATGAGTCACATGCTTGAGCACTTACTTTTCAACGGTACAACTACAAGAACGCAAAAAGAACTATATGACGAAGTTGACCTTAACGGGGGGTATAATAATGCGCATACTTCTGCATATTACACTAACTATATGATGGTAACTCCTTCAGAAAATATTTTAAAAGGGATGGAGTTGCAAGCCGATATGCTTTTTAATTCCATTTTACCGGATGATAAATTTGAAAAAGAAAAAGGGATAGTACTGGAAGAAATATCTAAAAGTCTTGCCGGTTCACAAGAGCAATTTGAAAGGAATACTTCTGCGGTGTTATTTAACAATCACGCCCTGTCTCTTCCAACCTTAGGAACTTATGCAACTATTGAATCACTTTCGCGAGACGATGTTTTTAATTTTTATAAGAACAACTATGTACCAAATAATATGATTTTGACGGCAATCGGTAATTTTAAAAACGATGAAATGTTGAAAAATATTAAAGAAATATACGGCAGAGCCGTTCCCGGTTTAATTAAAGGAGAAGAATATTTTAATTGGCACACCGGTTTTCAATCAGTTCCTGGATATGTAAAAACAAATACTGTTTATAACAGGTTTTATGACGGTAAAGACAATGTGCTTCAACTGTTTTATGAAATACCCATAAATGAATCGAAGGAATATTATGATTTGATGAATTTCGTGCTTGAAAAGAGCAACTCCGAAATTCAGCAATCATTGAAAACCGGTTATCCGGAAACAGTAAAATCGTTTAAAATATCTACACGACTTACACCTATCAAAAACTACATCGAGGTTGTAATATTCTTTGAAAACGCAAAGGATTTAACCGGGATTGTTGGAACTGTTTCTAAAGAAGTATCGAATATAAAATATGTATTACCCCAAGAAATTATTAAATCTATTGAAACAAAGGAACGTACCGATTTTCTAAAAAATATTGAAAAACCACATATGTTCGGAATTTACAATTCACAGCAAATTGTAATGAACGGGTTTGAATCAATTTTAAAATCTTACTCACCGGGTATGTTTAATAATGCCGCCGATAAATTATCCGGTTTCATTTTATCATCTTCGCCGGTAATAATCATACAAACACCTTTTGAAAAAAGTACTGATGATACAATTAAAACTGTAAAAGATATTGAACTGTTTACAGATGATTTAGGTAAAACGTTAATTGTCTCGCAAAATGAATTAAGCAATTTATTAGCTATACATTACCTTGTAAAACACAAAGCTTATTATGAGAGTAAGTTTGGAAAAGATGCCGCAAAAATATTGCACGATTGCTTTGGTCAAAGATTGAACTCAGATGAAAATCAAAAAATTAGTAATCAATTCGGATTTACATTTACCGTTAACGATAATCCGTTTATACCTATGGATGATATTTATCTGCACCCGGGATTCGGTTATATCCGTATTGAAGGTTTATCAGAAGACCTTGAGGGAGCATTAAATTTTTTGAATAGTCAATTAAGCAATTTTATTCCGACTGAAGAAGAATATCAAAAAGCCGTTGAAAAATTTAAAAGTATTGAAATGATGACGATGGGCGGCGACAAGGCGAGAAAACTATTTGATGAAACTTATAAAGAAATTGTGTTTGAATCTGAGCCTTATTCTTACAAGGATGTCGAATTGACTTATGAAAACCTTCTTGCTTTCTCAAAAGAATATTTTCAACCTTCAAATATGATTATATCGGTAGTTTCGCCTGAAGAACCGGCAAAGGTTAATAAGCTATTTAGCGACCTAAATTATTATAAACCTGAAGATGAGATTGAAGTTTATAACAGGAGTTATAAATTACAAAACGAACCGGTTGTTGTGGAAAAACAAGGTGGAAGTGAACGAGCTTATATCTTTTGGGGGTTTGTACATGAAATCGAACCTCAAGATGAACCTGCTTTGAAAGCACTTTCGTTAATTCTTTCTGACAAAATAGTTTTTGATATACGCGAAAAGCAAGGCATGGCATACCATATGAGTGCGGGTATTGACGTTATTGATAATAAGGCTCTCTTTTACATTAACCAAGGAACACGACCGCAAAATGTAGACATTTTAGTTCCACAATTCGAAAATTTCTTCAGTCCCCTAATGATTGACGACCTTTCGGAAGACGAGTTGAAAAAATCCGTAAATATGTATTTGGGAAGAATGATGTTCAGAAGGTTATCAAGTATTAACCAGGCATTCTATCTCGGAAGTTCTTTTTACTTTGAAAATGATTTTAACAGAGACAAAGAATTTCTTGCACAATTAAAAAATGTGAAATTATCGGATGTAAAAAATGTTGCAGCAAAGTATCTGAAAGTAAACAACACGGTACAGGTTATAGGTAGATAGAAAACGCAATAGCGGAGAGAAACATGTTAAGAAAAACTATTCTTTTTTTTGTAATACTTGTATTTGCAAAATTACTCAGTGCAAATCCATTAATTCATCATAAGCTTACAGTCGAAATTGATCCTGTTAGTCAAACGTTGAATGCCGTAGATGAAATTTATTTCCCTGCAAAATATCTCAAACCAAATTTGAGTTTTTTGTTGAACAGTAACCTTGAAATAACCAGCGAAACACCGGGTGTTACATTGAAGGTTGAAGAAGTGGAAGTTAAACCTGAAAACTTGGGTATGGATAGGGAGGATTTTTCTCTTATCTCTGAAATCTCTCAAAAGAGATACTCACTTATTTTTGAAAAAGTAAGTGAAGAATCTTTTACAATCAAGCTGGTATTTAAAGGTAAAATTCATTATCCGATTAAACAACTTGGCGCTGAATATGCAAGAGGATTCAGCGTATCACCTGGTATTATTGATCAAAGAGGAGTTTATTTAGCAGGCTCTACACAATGGATTCCTATGTTTGATAATGAACATATTTCCTTTGAACTAACTACAGTTTTACCGGAAACCTGGAGTGTAGTCAGCCAAGGGACAAGAACTGACGATAAAATTGATAATGGTAAACGCATCATCACCTGGGACTCACCCGAACCAATGGAAGAAATTTATTTGATTGCAGCAGAGTTTCATGAATATCATATGTCTGCCGGGGCAACTGATGTAATGGCATTCTTAAGAACGCCTGACGAAACACTTGCAAACAAATACCTTGAAACTACTGCTCAATACTTAGAAATGTACAGGAAGTTGGTTGGTCTTTACCCGTTCTCAAAATTTGCCCTAGTTGAAAATTTTTGGGAAACCGGTTATGGAATGCCTTCTTTTACTTTGCTTGGTGAGCAAATTATTCGATTCCCTTTTATTCTGCACTCTTCTTATCCGCATGAACTTCTTCATAATTACTGGGGGAATAGTGTATATGTTGATTTTAAAACCGGTAATTGGTGTGAAGGCTTAACGGCATACATGGCTGATCATCTAATTGCAGAACAACGCGGGCAGGGTGATGAATACCGAAGAACTACACTTCAAAAGTATTCAGATTATGTTACTCCTACAAATGATTTTCCGTTAAATGAATTTATTTCAAGATACGATGCTCCTTCAGAAGCAATCGGTTACGGAAAAACCATGATGGTTTTCAATATGCTACGTGAAAAAGTCGGCGATGAATTTTTTATAAGGGGATTTCAAAAATTTTACCGCGATAATAAATTCAAAACAGCATCGTTCGATGATATTCGCTTAGCCTTTGAATCCATTACGGGTGAAAACTTAAATCTATTTTTTAACCAGTGGATAAATCGTAAAGGTGCGCCTTCACTTAATTTGTCACATGTTGCCGTAAATCAGGTTAATGACGGGTTTAATCTTGAACTTACTCTTAAACAAATACAAGATGACGATACTTTTGTTTTGGATGTTCCGGTTGCTGTTTACTTTGAGAATAAAGTTGAATGGAAGCAACTTGAAATGGTATCCAAAGAACAGGCTTACGAATTACTGTTCACCGAACTCCCGCTTATGGTTCAGGTTGATCCGCAATTTAATGTGTTCCGAAAACTTCATTATAATGAAATCCCACCATCACTATCAAAAATATTCGGCTCAGAAAAAGTAATGATCCTGCTGCCGTCAAAAGCAGATGAATCAAGCATGAGTTATTATAAAAAGTTAGCAAATACATGGTCGATGGATGCAACAAAAAATATAGAAGTAAAGTACGATAACGAGTTGACCGAGCTTCCGGTTGATATTAGCGCTTGGGTTTTCGGTAAAGAAAATTTATTCACTCAAATAATTTCTGATGCAGTTAAAGATTATGATGTTGAACTCACGGACGACATTGTACGTTTCGGAAAAGCGTCATTTGAATCAGACAAAAACAGTTATGTTGTTTCGGTTCGGCATCCTAAAAATCCTGATGCGGTTTTAGTAATGCTTTCAAGTGATAATAAAAACGCTGCCGAGGGTCTTGCAAGAAAACTGCCTCATTATGGAAAATATAGTTATCTTGTTTTTGAAGGGGATGAACCTGCAAACATTGCTAAGGGTGAATGGGACGCGGTTAACTCACCTTTAAGTGCAAAGATTAAAATGGTTGACTCACCAAATGACAAGGAAATTTTTTCAACATTATCAAGACGAAAAGCATTAGCAACACTTGAACCATTATTCTCTTCAGAAAGAATGATGCAGGCTGTTGAGTATCTCGCCAGCGAAGAATTAGCCGGGCGTGCGCCCGGTACTCAAGGGATTGACGAAGCTGCAAATTATATTGCAGAACAATTTAAAGCTGCAGGATTACTTCCCGGCTCCGATGGTGATTCGTATTTTCAAATCTGGGAAGAAATTGTTGATCAAGATGGTAACAAGGCACCGGTTAAAAATGTCATTGGTATTATCCCCGGTTCTAATGCAAATATGAAAGATGAATCGGTTATTGTCTCTGCTCATTATGATCATATCGGATTAGGATGGCCCGGGGCAAACAAACAGAACATCGGTAAAATTCATTATGGTGCCGATGATAATGCTAGCGGCGTTGCTGTGATGCTTGAACTGGCTCAGCTGCTTGGGAAAACTCTTAAACCACAACGTACAATTATTTTTATTGCCTTTACGTCCGAGGAAAGCGGACTGCTCGGCTCAAAATATTATGTTCAAAATATGAAGCGTTTCCCTGCTAAAAAAGTAATCGGTGTATTGAATTTTGACACTGTAGGCAGACTCGGTAAAAACAAACTCTTTGTTCTCAATAGTTCAAGTGCACAAGAATGGAGATTTATATTCATGGGTACTTCTTATGTTACAGGAATTGAAGCAGAACTGGTAACACAAGATCTTGATGCAAGTGATCAGATGAGTTTTATAGAGATTGGTATTCCCGGTGTTCAATTTTTCACGGCTCCTCATGAAGACTATCATAAACCAACAGATACTCCTGATAAAATTGATGCGGATGGATTAATAAAAGTTGCAACGTTTGGTCGTGAATCTGTTCTATATTTAGCAGATAGGGAAGAACCCCTTACTTTTAAAGGAGAAATTAAAACCGGTGAGAAAAAATCTCAACCCACTGGAACACGAAGTGTAACAACCGGGAGTATGCCTGATTTTACTTTCTCGGGCGAAGGAGTTCGCATTGCTGATCTATCGTCTGATTCGCCCGCAGCTAAAGCCGGTCTTAAAAAAGGTGATGTTATCATAAAATTAGGAATCTATGATGTAAAAAATTTAAGCTCATATTCGGAGGCATTGAAACATTTCAATCCCGGTGAAGTAGTTGATCTTGTTTATTTACGTGACGGGAATGAAAATAAAACACGAATTGAATTGATCGAAAGATAGAAGAAAATTTTTTAACTAAATCATCTCGAGGAACAAATGAATATCAAAAGTATTCCAAGCCGTATATTAATAGTTTTCACTTTTATTTTAGTATTATTATTAAGCACAGGATTAATTTCGGCTGCAATCGAAAGTGATTCACAAGAAGAAGAACAGTTCAAAGTATGGGCAATCCCAAATATTGATGAGGGCGCCGAATTTTATTTTTCGCCTGATGGCAAAAGTTTGATCGGAAACGCAAAGTTTGAGGATGACCCCACCCATCAAGTCTATACCTTTAACATTGATGGAACTAACATCCGCAGGATCAATGACAAAGGCGAAGATGCATGTTCTTATTATTTCCCGGATGGACAACGTTTAATTTATACTTCTACCAAAGACCATCTCGATTTACCAAAAGGTAACTGGTCTGATGCTAGAAACTATCCGCAAGGTGCAGAACTTTATAGTTGCGATTTGGACGGAAGTAATGTGAAAAGATTGACCGACAATGAATATTATGATGCCGAGGTTTGTGTTTCACCCGACGGTGAGTGGATTTTATTCGGAAGGCAAATAGATGGCAAAATGGATTTGTGGCTGATGAAGCCCGATGGTACAGATGAAAAACAAATTACATTTACCGAAGAATGGCAGGAAGGAGGAGCTTTTTGGCTTGATAACGAAACAATTCTCTATAGAGCCTGGGATAAAAAGGTTGAAGGAACACGCCCCATGCCGATGTCAATTTTCACAATGAAAAAAGACGGCTCCGATGTAAAACGAATTACCCATGACGATGGAACAAGTTGGGCACCGTATCCTGCTCCGGATAAAGAACATTTTGTTTTTGTAAAATTTTTAGAACCCCGCAATTATGAAATATATCTTATGAGTTTAATTACAGGTGAACAAACACGTCTAACTTACAGTAATGGATTTGACGGGCTGCCGTCAATTTCGCCTGACGGAAAGTTACTGCAGTTCGCTTCAAATCGTAGTGCAGAGCCCGATCAACCAATGAGTATAAGACCTTATCTAATGGACATATCCTCCTTAAATATTGGTCCAAAAGAAGAATAAGGTGTGTTTAATTACTTATTAAAAAATTAGAAAGATTCTCGGATGATAATTTCTCGTTCACTTGTATTGATAATATTTCTAACTATAGCATTATTTGCACAGAGTGGCCCGGAAAGGCAAGATGCAAATAACGATTTGCGATATTCTGTTTTTGGTCCGCCGCGACCTTCAACCTGGGAATTTCAACTATCATATTTAAAAGAAGAAAACGAGAATGTTTCTTCTTTTAATTTCTATAAAAAAAATCAGAGGAATAAAACTCTCTTTTTTAAAATTGCTAGCAATGAATTAAATAACAGGAATGAATTTCGTGTAAAGGAAATAACCGGCGGAGCGATACTATTCCCGGTTAATGACGATGACCGTTATCAACTTGATATTGGTGCGACGTACGATGTGTTAAAAGATACTTCGTTAAATGAAAAAGCTATCTTTTCTAGAATTACTTTACGCCCCAAACCAAATTTATGGTTTCGGGTAGGGTATGAATTTTTCGAGGGTTATAAATCAGGCGGTAATGTTTCTTACAAAAGTACAAATCTAAATTCATATTATTTTGCAGGAAAATTTACAATAAATATGTTCTCTGGTATGGCAGTAGCAGGAAGAGGGAAAAAAGACGACGATACTTTTAGTCGGTACGGTTTTGCAGGAATCTTTAACGGACCTTTTAATACATTTTTCCTCGGTGGTTATATAAAAAGTGATCACAAGGAAGAAAATGTGCGGACTTTAGCAGTGGGGCGATATGCCCCTTTTCGCCCCGATGGTCTGCCAAGCGGGTTTCTAATTTGGAAACATAGAGATAGTTATGATTTTATTCTTGGCGGAATATTTTACGGAAAGACAAATCTATTTGTTCAGCCGGCAGCTATTGGTATGAGTCAAGGTATTTTTATTAGCAGTACTGCTTTAAGAGAAAACAGTGAACTAAGGCAAGGTCAGTTGATGAGTATAACAGATGATTACAGGAATTCCGACATAACCCTGTTTTATGTTTCACTTAACCAGGAAATTGAAATGATACCCGGCAAGAAAAACCACGTTGGATTTAGAGCAATACAACTTTATAAAATTTTTAATGAAATTAATTTCTCGATAATATCCAATCCTGTTGTTGGATTGTTTTTTAATGAAGAAACATTTCCGGAATATAATCCAATTCAACGTTCATTTGCGGACACTAAAAAAAATTATTGGTCGTTTCAAACCGGTTTAACCATAGCGGATTATATTATTTTTAATATTATTCACTCACCCGAAAAATCTAATTGGATTTTTGCTCTTTCAATTATTTACGATTAGTTCAATAAAAAATATTTCCAAGATAAATTTGATGTAAGTAATAATCATTTCCGGGTTTAAATTTTCATACATTCATAAATCGTTCGCGGTATTTATCTCTATTATTTCTTTCCGTATTTTACACCAATTCAAAAGTAAATCTTTACAAAGTATTGACAACAGTTAGTGGAACATCCAGAATTATTTTTCTCGATTTAATGCGCGCTATTGCCGTATTAATGATGGTGCAAGGGCATACGGTTCATACTTTTTTGGATGGTGATCTTCGTACAACAGAATCTTTATTTTATACGGTTTGGCACACTTTACGCGGTTTTACCGCACCAATATTTATGTTCACAGCAGGTGTTGTTTTTACTTATTTATTATTCTACAAAAGTAAGACTCATAATAAAGAACGAGTCATTAAAGGATTGAAAAGATTTTTACTCCTCGTTTTTTTAGGTTATATGTTGAGGTATCCTACTTACACAATTTTCAATTTTTCAAATGTTTCTGAAAATCAATGGCGTATTTTCTTTGCTGTTGATGCTCTTCATTTAATCGGCTTTGGTTTACTGTTTATAATTATACTTTCGCTAATTGCCGAAAAAATTAAAATTTCTCCATACTGGGCTCTTTCATTAGGCGCACTGCTTTTTGTTTTTTTGTATCCATTTACTGCATCAGTCGAATGGAATGAAATATTACCTGCTCCAATTGCAGCATATATGTACAATAAAACTGGTTCTTTATTTCCACTTTTTCCTTGGGCTGGATACGTTTTAGGCGGCTCCATTCTCGGTGTTTTTCTTGCTCATAAAAATAATATTTTCAAGAAAAAACGTTTTGGGTCATTGTTGATCATAATAGGACTCAGTTTAATGTTTGTTCATTTTGCAAGTTCAGAAATTAATTACCGGGTATTAGGTGAAAATTTAAGTATAACTTATGGTGTTTCGGTTTTCTTCTTAAGAATCGGTTTTGTATTAGCATTAAACGGTGCTATTGCTTTGCTGGTAATTAAAATTGAAGACATTCCCCAGATCATAAAGATAATTGGAAGACATACATTGCTTATTTACGTTGTACATTTGGTTATTCTTTATGGAAGTGCATGGGTTCCGGGACTGTATAAATCATATGGACAAAGTTTCGGAATAACTTATACTCTTTTATCCGTTCTATTGATGTATCTTTTAATGGGTGGGATGGTTTTCGCTTTAGAGAAGATCAAGAAATACCGAAAGGATAATTTTGCCACTTAATACTGATAGATACAATTATTATAATTAAATTAGAATATGAGAAATTCAGGCGAGATAGATCCCAAATTAAAAGCTGAAGAAAAGCAAGCTGAGAATGTTTTACGACCATCAGGCTTTAGTGAATTTGTCGGTCAAAATAAAATTACCGATAATCTAAAAGTTTTCATTGGTGCGGCTAATAAACGAAGCGAAGCGCTCGATCATGTTTTGTTGACAGGACCACCCGGACTCGGGAAAACAACTTTGGCTCATATTATTGCCAATGAAATGAATGTAACTATCAAAACAACTTCAGGACCCGTTTTGGAAAAACCCGGTGATCTTGCCGGTATCCTTACTAATCTTGAAGAAAAATCAGTTCTCTTTATTGATGAAATTCACAGGCTAAGTCCTGTTGTTGAAGAATATCTATACTCAGCAATGGAAGATTACAAAATTGATATTTTGATTGACGCCGGACCGAATGCCCGCTCTGTTCAAATTAAACTTCCTAATTATACTTTGATTGGCGCAACAACCAGAGCTGGCTTACTTACCGCACCGTTGCGTGATAGATTCGGTATTAAATCACGTTTGGATTATTATGATGCAGAATTAGTAACAAAAATTATAAAACGTTCTTCATCTATTTTGAAAATTAAAATTGATGAAGATGCCGCTTTTGAAATTGCTAAACGATCACGTGGAACACCTCGAATTGCTAATAGACTTTTGAGAAGAACAAGAGACTTTGCCGATTTTGAAAACAAAAAATCGATAGATATGAATATTGCGAGAAAAGCTTTACTTGCACTTGAAGTTGATGAAGACGGTCTTGATGAAATGGATAAAGATATTATTCTTACAATAATTGATAAGTTCAACGGCGGGCCAGTCGGGATCAATACAATCGGAACGGCGGTAAATGAAGACCCCGGTACAATTGAAGAAGTGTACGAACCTTTTTTAATTCAGCAAGGTTTTATACAAAGAACTCCACGCGGAAGAGAAGCTACACATTTGGCTTATAAGAAATTTAATCGCACTAAGCGTACTAAATACGAACAGAATAATCTATTTGATAAATAATTATGGTAGAAGTAAAAAATATTCAATTCGGGAATGACAGACCTTTTGTTTTAATTGCCGGACCATGTGTAATTGAAAATGAAGAAATGATTCTGTCAACTGCAAACGAGATAAATAAAATTACAAGTGATTTGGGAATTCCGTTCGTCTTCAAATCAAGTTATAAAAAAGCTAATCGAACAAGTTTAAATTCATTCACCGGGTTAGAAATGGATGAAGCATTATCCATTTTGAAAAAAGTTTCGAGCGAACATAACTTACCGATAATTACGGACGTACATAATACAAAAGAAATCTCTAAAGCGGCAGAGGTAGTAGATATTCTGCAAATTCCGGCTTTTCTTTGCAGGCAAACAGAATTACTTATTGCTGCAGGCGAATCCGGAAAAGCAGTTAATATTAAAAAGGGTCAGTTCATGTATCCACCCGATATGAAACATGCCGCCGAAAAAGTTGAGTCAACTGGTAATAAAAAAATATTACTAACCGAACGCGGTACTTCATTCGGATATAGAGATTTGGTCGTTGATATGCGTTCGTTGGTTATGATGAAGGAAATTGGTTATCCTGTTGTAATGGACGCTACACATTCAGTTCAATCTCCCGGTAGCGGCGGATATACCGGGGGAAATCCTCAATATATTTTTCCGTTAGCCAAAGCTGCAGTTGCAGTAGGTATCGATGCATTATTTTTGGAAGTTCATCCTGAACCAAGCAATGCACTCAGCGATTCTTCGAGTCAATTTAAGTTAAGCGAATTAAGGGAATTATTAATTCCCTTACAAAAAATTGATAGAGTAGTAAAAGGTTATTAAAAAATGCAATGAAAAGTACAAAGCTCGTATTATTCGATTTAGATGGTGTATTGATTCAAGAACATCGTGATTTTACTTTAGAGCAAATATTAAACCCGCTTAAAAATTTTGTTGAGGAATTATCTGAATATGGAATTCGGTTTGCAATAATTAGCGGAAGAAGAAAAGACGAAGTTACCGATTTTGTTAATGAATATAATATACCATTAATTAATTCTTCTCTTAATAAAGTCAACGATGCAGAAAAATTAATTAATGAAATAGGAATCGATTTTGATGAAGTGTTTTTTATGGGTGATGATATTTTAGATATTCCTCTATTGCAAAAAGTAGGTTTTAGTGCCGCACCGAAAAACGCGAGACGTGAGGTTAAGCGAGTAGTTATGAAAATTATTCCTGCTGAGGATGTGGAGTTCATGCTTAATGAAATCAAGTTAATTGTCTTACAAAAATGAAATTTCATGCTTCCTGATAGAACACCAGATAAATACCCGCGCAAACTAACGGAGATTGAAAAAAAATATCTTAGAAAGATTCTTCCTGTAGACAGAATTGGTTATAAATATTATAATGAAAAGCTCGATGAACTCTTCATAATCGGGAAAGGAAGATTTCAAAAAGATGATTATGTATTAGGCAGTCAAAATGATAAACCTGATTTTACAGCACCGGCATCACCGATGTTTGCAGTCGGTAAAATAATTACTTCATCTCATAAAGTAGAAATTTCAATTCACGAAGAGTTTGAAGATAAAATTGAATTTGATTTTGCTGTCAACGGTGCAGATGAATTCAATGAAGACATTATTGATTATTGGACATATTCCGAATGGCTTCCCGGCATGAAATCACCACCGGATAATACGGAAATACGCGAAGTTCATCTTGAGAAAAACAAAATTGTAATTGCAATTGCGGCTTACTCTAAACGTGTTTGGGTTTATGAATCAAATACCGGTGTAAATCATCTGATACCGGTAACGAATTTTTATAACGAAATTATGCGTGTTAAAAATGAACGTAATCCTAAAATTGCATTGGAAGTGAAAAGATTATTTACGAATCTTGACGAACTAACCAATCAGGAAATTATTCAAGGATTTTTGTCATACAATAAATATCTTAACAAAATTAAGATTGATTATTCCTTATTCTTAAATCAAGATAAAACTGAGAATAAATCGTTCTTCAAAAACTTTTGGAGGAAAAAAAATTGACGGATAAAGAAATATTAGATAAAGGCAAACAAGTTATTAAACTTGAAAGTGAAGCAATAGCAGATTTATATAATTTTTTGGATGATGAATTTATTAAAGCCGTAAGAATCATTTCGGAAACAAAAGGAAGAGTTATTATAACAGGACTTGGTAAATCCGGTTTGATTGCCCGTAAAATTGTTGCAACATTTAATTCTACGGGAACTGCGGCTATCTATTTACATCCGACAGATGCACTTCACGGTGATCTGGGTATGGTTCGAAGTGAAGATGTATTAATATTAATTTCCAAAAGCGGAAACACCGAAGAACTTGTAAATTTGATGCTTATGCTGAAAAGAATGAATGTTACTTTAATCGGAATGCTGGGTGAGAAAAAATCCAAAATCGGAAGAGAGTGCGACATTTTCTTAAATGTTTACGTTAAAGAAGAAGCATGTCCGCATGATCTTGCGCCGACTTCATCTTCAACAGCAGCGCTTGTTATGGGGGATGCGCTTGCCATAACTTTACTTGAATTAAAAGGATTTACAACCGATGACTTTGCATTTCTTCATCCCGGGGGAAGTTTAGGTAAAAGGCTTTCTCTAAAAATTTCGGAGATAATGTACAAAGGAAGTAACGTTCCAATAGTTAATGAAGAAGCTTCACTTAAAGATGCAATCTTGGAAATGACGTCAAAACGCCTCGGTGTTACTTCGGTTGTCGATAAAAATGGTATTTTAACCGGTGTTTTAACAGACGGGGATCTCCGGCGCTTACTTGAGAAGCAAAGTGATATTAAAAATTTAGTTGCTAAAGATGCAATGAGTAAAAATCCCAAAACAATTAAAGATGAATTTCTTGCATCTTTTGCGTTACAGCAGATGGAAAATTATAAGATTACTTCACTTGTAGTAGTTAATGAAAACAATAAACCAATCGGTATTGTTCATCTGCATGATTTAATAGAGATCGGGTTACAAAGAAGATGAAACAGTTTGTAACATTAATAAGCCTTGTTATAATATCTTTTGCCTGTCAAGAAGATGTTAAGCCCATTAAGTTCGATGCTTTCACTGGAGAAGAAATACCTTCGCAAGAAAGTTGGGATTCAAGAATAATGATTACCGATGATGGTAATTTAAAAGCAATTGTTTATGCAGATCATATTCGTGTTTTTGATGACCGTAAAGAAACTTTATTAGAAGGTGTTAAAATTAACTTCTTTGATGAGGAAGAAGTTGTTGCTTCAAGATTAACATCTAAGCGAGGCAGAGTTGATGACAAAACTCAAGATATGTTTGCTATTGATTCGGTAATTGCCAAAAATGACAGCGGCACTATACTCGAAACCGATGAACTTAAATGGGATAATAAAACTCGCAAAATAACAACAGATAAATTTGTGACAATTACAACTGAGGAAGAACGCATTGAAGGATATGGTTTTGTATCCGATCAAGGTTTGCAGAATTATACTATTTATAACATTACATATTCAACCAGATTAGATAGCGAGAATAAATGAAAAGATCGATTCTATTTATATTTTTTATATCCTGCTTCGTTCTCGCTCAAGAATCAGAGCATGTGGTTGTAGTTGGCGATAGTTTGATCGGTAAAACAATAAACGGACAAAATGTTAGGGAAGTAATAGGCAACGTCGTTATTACACAAGGTGATGTTGTTATTACATGCAAGAAAGCTATCCAGTATTTAGTAAAAAATGAATTCGAATTAATTGGGAATGTTATAGCAACTCAAGACTCTATTGTTATTAAAACTGAAAGAGCATATTATTTCGGAGATTCAAGAACCGCCAGAAGTGATACAACAGTAAATCTTACCGAGCCAGGTTTCGACTTAAATGCAAAAAGGGGAAGGTATTATTACAATCAAGACCTTGCTCATTTTACCGGTGATGTTGTTTTAGTTGATTCGTCATTTACCTTAACATCCCAAGAACTTTTTTATTTTAGCGAAGAAGAGAAGATTATTGCAAGAACTAATGTTCAAGTTATGGATACATCATCGATAATTTTTGCCGATAGTCTCAGACATTATAGAAAAGAAAATATTTCTTTTGCGTTCGGGAACGTAAGAGTTGATAATTTTGAAAATGATCTAATCATTTACGGCGATTCACTTTACAACGATAATACAAAACAATATTCTCGTGTAACAGGTTCGCCATTATTTATGCAAATAGATACTAGCAGTTCCGGTAAAATTGATACTTTGCTTATATCCTCTAAAGTAATGGAATCATTTAATGATTCTACCAAAAAATTCATTGCGATCGATTCGGTAAAAATTGTTCGTGGTGATTTTGCATCGATAAATGATAAGTCGATTTTATATAATGCCGAAGAACGAATCGAAACTCACAAGTTAAATCAAGATTCAAACCGTCCGATTATTTGGAATGAAGAAACACAACTTGTCGGCGATTCTATCTTCATTCATCTTAAAGACAGAGATTTGGATTGGATTGATGTGCGGGGAAGCAGTGTTATAATTTCGAAAAAAGAAAACTATGATTGGCGTTATGATCAAATCTCAGGCAAACAGATAAATATGTATTTTATTGACGGGGAAATTGTTAGAACCGAAGTATATGACAATGTGTTAAGTATTTATTATATGTTTGAAGAAGGTGAACCGAGCGGCTTAATTAAATCAAGTTCTCAAACCGCAAAAATATTTTTTGATGAAGGACAGGTAATTGATGTACGTCTTTATCAAAGTGTTATTAGCGAGTATCACCCGGAGAATTTGGTTAATGGAAAAGAAAGAGAGTTTACTCTGCCGCAATTTATTATTTATGGAAACAGACCGTCAAAACAAGAACTCTTAAAAATGATACGGAAATAATATGGCTGAACATCTTAAACTAAGAAGCGAAGGCTTAGTAAAAATTTATAAAAAAAGAACGGTGGTTGATAATGTCTCTATCAATGTTGAGCAAGGAGAAGTTGTTGGTCTGCTCGGTCCAAACGGCGCCGGTAAAACAACAACTTTTTATATGATTGTAGGGATGATAAAACCCAATGACGGACATGTTTTTTTGGAAGAAAATGAAATAACTACCGAACCGATGTATAAACGTGCAAAAATGGGAATAGGGTACCTTCCTCAAGAAGCTTCTGTTTTTAGAAGACTTAGTGTAGAAGATAATATTATGGCAGTACTTGAAATGCTGAAAATTTCCAAGCAGGAACGAAAAGAAAGAATGGAAGAACTATTGGAAGAATTAAGCATCACTCATATCCGAAAAAGTTTAGGATTCCAATTAAGCGGCGGCGAAAGACGAAGAACCGAAATTGCACGAGCGCTTGCAACAAAACCAAGATTCATGTTACTTGATGAACCCTTTGCCGGAGTTGATCCCATCGCTGTTGAGGATATAATGACAATAGTTCATAACCTTAAACATAAAAACATCGGCATATTGATCACTGACCACAATGTTCATGAGACTCTCAGTATTGTTGACCGCGCATATATATTAATTAATGGAAAGATTTTCAAAGAGGGAAGTGCTCATGATCTTGCCGAAGATGAAGAAGTACGTAAACTTTATCTCGGTGAAAAATTTAAGCTGGATCGTTACGATTAATATCTTCCGACATATTTTTTCCTTGTCTCTTCATCGGTAAAAACCGAAACAAGTTTCCCGGTTTCTTTATCATAAAATTCTATTTTAGCCGGTAAAGCGCTCATTCCTATAATAGTAACAAGAAACCAACCAAATCCCGAGTAAACAGATTTTCTTTCGTACTTTGTTTTATTGGATTCGAAATATTCTGAAGTGTTTGTGTTCATTGTAAATTATTACATCCGTTTAAGAGTAAAAAAAATCCCGCAAAACTAATGATTGCGGGATATAGTTAAAAATACAAGAAACAGAATTATTCTGTAGTACCACCGCTTTCTCTGCTTCTACTTCTTTCAATTGATTGAAGAGCTAGATAATTATCACCGAATTTTTTGAGTTGATCGATTTCGTTATCGAACTGATCAAAATGGCGTTCCTCGTCGTCAACCAATTCTTCGAAAATTTTCTTTGTTGCGTTGTCATTATTTTTTGCTGATTCGTTAGCCCAAATATTATATTCTTCAGCACTTTCTTTTTCCATATCTGCAGCCATCTGCAGCATTTTTTTTACATCATGTAACTTTTCGACATCTTGCTTAGCTTTAAGTTCAACATCACCTTTTAAGAATAAGATTCTTTCAGCTAATTTTTCAACATGAATCATCTCTTCAACTGCAGTTCTCTTAAACAAACTTGCAAGTAAATCATATCCTTGATCATCACAATGAAAATGGAAATACATATACTGATGCACGGCGTGCATTTCATCAGCGACAGCTTTGTTTAATAATTCAATACTCTTTTCCTTCATTTTTATCTCCGTTTGTTATCTTTAGTACATTAATGTCCACAAATATACAAATAATAGCTTTTAGTTTCTAAATCTACGGAAATAAGGCTGGCAAAATAAAGTGTGTGTTTAGTTTTGCAGAAAAAAAGGACTAAAACTTCAAGACAAAATTCGCAATTATTAATTATAAAAAACTACTTTTGGTTAAATTGGTTTATAATCTTCTGAATTTCACTTTCCGAAATTCCGGTGCCGAATTTTGATTTACCCCCGTTGTTATTTTCATATTTTTTATTTTGGAACGGAGTTACATTTACATTTCCGGCGCGGGCACGAAGCCTTTCTTCAATCTGCTGCATAAATGAACCGGGTGTAGCTTCACTTCTGAAAGAAATATTACTATCGCTTCCGAATGAAGTAACACAATTGCCTTGATTAACCGGATGGGTTTCAAATGCTAATGTTTTTATATTCATTAAGTGCATTGCACTAACATTTTCCGAAATTATTGAACCGCCCCATGTTCCCGGACCTAACGTCATCGAAGGTATTAAATCAGTTGAATAACCGACAGCACCGACAGAACTTGGTGTATTTACAACGATTCTGAATGCAGGTTTTTCAAGGGCAAATTTCATAATTATTTCTTTATCATTTGAGTGGATAGCCATTGTATGACCAATACCGCCGAATTCAAGAAGTTCAATGCATTTATGACAACCTTCAAGCCAACCTTCCACAATATAGAAAGCCAAAACCGGAGAAAGTTTTTCCATTGATAGTGGCTCGTTTTTACCGACTCCACTGCACTCGGATAACAAAACTTTTGTGTTTTCAGGAACAGAAATTCCGGCATAATTTGCAATAAAAGTTGCTGGTTTTCCGACTACATCCGGATTAATTCTTCCCCCTTTAGCAACGGCATTTTCTAATTTTATTTTTTCATCTTTATTAACGAAATAACACCCTTGTTTTTTTGCTTCGGCAATAACTTTGTCTTTAAGTGGTCTGTCAACAATCATAGCTTGTTCGGATGAACATAATGTACCGTTATCGAAAGTTGTACCATAAACAATATCCGCAACAGCCTTTTGATAATTTGCAGTTCGTTCAATAAAGGCGGGTACGTTACCGGATCCAACTCCGAGCGCCGGTGTCCCGGTTGAATAGGCTGCTTTAACCATCGGTGTACTTCCGGTAGCAAGTATTACTCCAACGTTTTCATCTTTCATTAATGCATCTGTTCCTGCAAGCGAAGGTTTACTCATGGTATGAATTAAACCTTGCGGTGCACCGGCTTTTTCTGCAGCTTCATTTAGTATATTTGTTGCTTCAGTAATACAATTAACTGCTTTAGGATGAGGTGAATTAACAATAGCATTTCTGCATTTAAGTGAGATCAATGTTTTGAACATTGCAGTGGAGGTAGGATTTGTTGAGGGAATCAATGCGGCTACCACTCCCATAGGTTCGGCAATCTTAACTATTTTGCCGTTATTGCGAACCTCAATCACACCGACGGTTTTGAGGTCTTTTATCGATTCATAAACATTCTTTGTGCCGAATTGATTTTTAATAACTTTGTGTTCAATTATACCAAAACCGGTTTCCTCGTGCGCCATACGAGCAAGTTTTTCGGATGCTTTATATCCTGCATCTGCCATTGCTTTTACAATTTTGTCAACTTGTTCTTGATTGTAATGTTTGAATTCGAGTTGCGCTTCTTTTGCTTTTCTAGCGAGGTCTCTGGCTTCCTGAATTGATTGAAGGTCTTTGTCGACTTGCATTGATATCCTCAAAACTTTTTAAGTGTCAAAATATAGTGATAGAGGGGGTAAAGTTCAATTTTGGAATTTCAGGAGTTGCCCCGAAATATAAATGAGTATTCATCTAAGTTGTTTAGTTTATTACACATTTAGCAATTAGCAAATGGAAAAATTAACTGTACTTATTATAACAATATTGTATTTATTCGCGAATTAGCGGCTTACGCTTTTTGTCTTTGGATTGAGCGAATAAAAATACAGCACATAAAACGAGTACTTTTTTTTTGCCGCGAATACGCTAATGATAAATTTTCGATTTGACTGTTCTTAGAATTTTAGGTTAACTACTTGATTAACTTTGCAGTTAATTGAAATTAGTCAAAAATTTGTTTCAATTTATTATAACCGGTTCTGCTGACGGGTAATTTGGTTGAATCTATTAGTACAACTTTGTAGGAATCTTTGTCGTACAACTCAATTTCTTTAATACGGGTAATGTTGACAATGTATGATCTATGGATACGAACAAAATCTTTGGAGTCAAGATGATCTTCGAAATATTTCATAGTTTTTTGTTTTAAATATTTTCCTTCATCGCTATAAATCATAACGTAATCATCCTGTGCTTCAAAATAAATTATTTTATCGATTGGTATAATGTTAATCTTCTGATTATGCTTTACAATTACCCTGTCAATAAATTCAATTGCCTCATCTATATGAAATTTTAAGTTGTTTATTTTCTTATCAGCAACAGTAGTTTCATCTTTAATAGCTTTGTTAACGGCTTCTTCAAATCTTTCTTGCGAGAAGGGTTTAAGTAAGTAGTCAATCGCATTCACTTCAAAAGCTTTTAGTGCATATTGGTCAAATGCGGTAGTAAAAATAATTTTCGGTTTTTCATCTAGTAATTCAAGCATTTCAAATCCGTTTAATTTCGGCATCTGAATATCCAGAAAAATCAAATCCGGATTCTGTGAATTGATTGCTTTAATACCGTCAAAACCATTTCCGCATTCATCAATTATATCAATAAAATCATTTTTTGATGCATATTTTTTCACAATATCGCGGGCAAGTTTTTCATCATCAATTATAATTGTTTTCAATTTGTGATCCATAAGTTATCCTCCGGTAGGAATAAAAATATCTACTGCAAAACTATTTTCTGTTTTATTTACTCGCAGTAGATTATCACGGTTATAAATAAGCTTTAACCGGTTTTCAATATTTTTTAAACCAATTCCTTCACCTTTGCGCGGAGCTGCATCCTTATCGAAATTATTTGTTACACTAATTCTTAAATATTCACTTTCTTTCTTACAAGCGATTTTGATTGTAACTAAATCGAGGCTCTCATAGACTCCATGTTTAATTGCATTTTCGAACAAGGGCTGAAGCAGCATGTTCGGAACTTCCAAATTCAGACATTCTTCGGTTAGTTCCTCGTACAATTCGAACTTACCTTCAAAACGAACTTTCTCAATTTCCAAGTATAGTTTTACATTTTTTAATTCTTCGGAAAGTCTTGTTTTCTGATTTTCATTTTTTGAAAGTGTTCCGCGTAAGAAAGTTGATAAATTAATGGTCATTTCACGTGCTTTCTCGGGATCTGAAATTGTAAGTGCACTTATCGAATTAAGACTGTTAAAAATAAAATGCGGATTAATCTGGTATTTGAGTGAACGAAGCTCTGCTTCTTTTACAAGTGAATTTAATTCCGATTCGATTTTTAATTTCTCTCGAAAATTATTGTAGTAAATTATTAAGTAGTATATCGAAACAATAATTATATAGAATAATAAACCAATTAAGAATCTCCATACTAATGATGATTTTAGAAATACTGAATAATCATTATCAATTATGAGTTTACTTAATACTAAATAACTTAGAGCAATCCATATCCCGGATGTAACAACAGCACCAATACCATGATTTGTAAAAATTGTTAAACTTGATCTTTCTTCAATATCTATAAATTTGGTTGGATACCAAAGAGTTAAACCAAACAGAAGCATTATCATGTTGAACAAAACGGAATCTAGTAACGCGGAAATGAAATCTATTTCAAGAAAATAGTTTAATACCAGAAATTGTATAAGAGCAATTATCAACCATACTAAACTATATACTGCTAAACTAGTTTTATTATTTGCAAAAGGATGAATCACGATTTAATTTCGATGCCTCCAAATAATGCAAAACCTTTTACCGTTAGTTTTACTTCTTCTGCATCACTGGCCGGGGCTGACTTTCTCCTTTCATCCGCTACGCCGCCGAACATAGCCGAAGTTTGATTAATAATCTTCCACTCCGATGGAATAATTAATTCTGTTCCTCCGAAAATAGTATCACACTCAATTAAGCAATTTGAAGCCAACTTTGCTTGAGAAAAATCTAATTCTGTTCCGCCGAAAAATGTTGAGATTTTAGCTCCTTTAAAGTTTTGAGATGTTATTCTTCTCTTATATCCCGCAAAAGTTGTAGATAAATCAAGAAAGTCATCATTAACATCAACCCAATCTTCATCAAATCCTTCCTTTTCCCAACATTTTGAGTGTTTGTTTTTCTTATGTCTTTCCCGATCAAAAATAATAGAAAGACCTAATAATATTACAAACACAGGCCAAATGTCACTAAAAATTTCACCGGCTGGATAATTATAAAATCGTACTGTAAAGAAAATTGCTCCGACAATAACGATCGACATTCCCCAAAATTTACTTTGAGATGTAAATGTTATTATTAACCCAACAACAACTAATAATGCCGGCCATGAAAGAAAATAATATTCAAACTCCCAAGCGAATACATTAAGATTTTTTAGAGTAAACAAAAGTCCAAGCAAAACCAATGCAATGCCTACAAAAACATGTCTGCTATATTTTTTCATAATATACCTCGATTAAAATTAACTTTTTAAGTTTCCACCACCAAAAAGAACCAATCCTTTAATAATTAATTTCTTTTCCGGATCCGGGACTTGGTTCGGATCTTTACGTCGTTTATCTGAAAATCCTCCAAAGATAGGCACAACATCAATTTTAACATTCCAATCAGGATGCATTAAAATATCAGTTCCGCCGAACATTGCAAAAACATCAAGAATATTAGTTCCATCTGCTAATTTGGAGCCATACACATCAATTTCTGATCCACCGAATATTGCGGTAATTCTACCACCTCTAAAATTATCGGATTTAATAATTTTTTTACCTCCTCCGAAGACAGAAACATCATTTAAAAAATCGTCATTAGAACTTTCGGTATAAGAAGAATCCGCATGATCATTTGACTTTGGTGCATGTTCACGTCTTCTGTATAAAATATAAAAACCAATAATTATTAAGATCACGGGCCAAATCTCTGGATACCAGCCAATTATTCCTATTGTAATTAAAACGTAACCGGCGGTATTGTTTTTGGAATTAGCAAGTAGTATTAATCCTATAATAATTAGAATACTTTGCCACCTGAAAACCCAATAAGGAAGATCAAAATAAATAACATCAAAGTTATCTAAAAGAAAAAGTCCACCGATAATTACAAGCGCAAGTCCAATTATCAAATTAAAGTTAATTTTCTGTCCCATTGAATACTCCTTTTGTATTAATTTCGAGCGAAATTTATTTTTTAAAATTTGCTATAAAAAGTTCATATCGGTAAACTGCCGATAAAAATCGGTGAATGAATGTTAGAATATGATTAACTTTGCTTTAAGTTAATCTTCTTGTATATCAAAAAAATTAGATTTTGTAAAAAAGACGGGTGTTTTATGGAAATTATTTATTTAGTAATAGGATTACTTATAGGTTCATCTGCTGCTTATATAATTGCCAAATATAAATATTCTTCTGGTTCTATAATTTCAAGAGAAGCACTTGATGAATTAAAATCCGAGAAGTCAAGAGCTGAAGAAAAAGTTACTTTATATTACAACGAGGTTAATGAATTAAAAACAACTTTAGAAAATGAACGTAACAAATTTCTTGAACTTAATTCGGATTATCATAAGATCACAACTCAAAATAAAAATCTTGAAGAAAAACTGGAAAATCACAAAAAAGAAATTGAGCAACTACAAGAAAAATTCAGTACGGAATTCAAAAATATTGCAAACGAAATTTTAGAAGATAAGAGTAGACGTTTTACCGAACAGAATCAGCAGAATTTAAAAAACATTTTAGACCCATTAAGAGAAAACATTTCCGAGTTCAGGAAACGGGTTGATGAAATTCATGCTTCGGATACAAAAAGTTATTCTGAATTAACAACACACTTGAAGAATCTGAAAGAGTTAAATCAACGAATGTCGGATGAAGCCGAGAATCTTACAAAAGCACTAAAAGGCGATACAAAGGTAATGGGATCGTGGGGTGAATATGTGCTTGAGTCGATTTTAGAAAAATCAGGTTTAGTTAAAGATGATCATTACTCTATTCAGGAGAGTTTTACAGATGAAAACGGTAAAAGATTACGTCCCGATGTTATCATTAAACTCCCGGATCAAAAAAGTATTATAATAGATTCCAAAGTTTCACTTGTTGCTTACGAAAAATATTCTTCGTCTGAAAACGAAGTTGAAAAAGAAAAGGCTGTAAAAGAACATATACTATCTTTGCGCGGTCATATAAAAGGATTGAGTGCTAAAGAATATCAAAATATTGCGGGATTAAATCCGCCGGATTTTGTTTTGATGTTTGTCCCTATCGAACCCGCTTTCAGTTTAGCCGTTCAAAAAGATCCGACAATTTTTAATGACGCATTTGAAAATAATATTGTTATTGTAAGTCCGTCTACATTGCTAGCAACATTGCGAACCATTGAAAATATTTGGCGAAGAGAAAGTCAAAATAAAAATGCACTTGAAATTGCAAGGCGAAGCGGTGCATTATATGATAAGTTTGTTGGCTTTGTTGAAGATTTGGACAAAGTTGGTGAAAGAATTAATCAGGCTGATAGTGCTTTCCGTGATGCTAAGAATAAATTATCCGATGGAAGAGGAAACATTTTAAGAAGCATTCAATCTATAAAAGAACTTGGCGCGAAAGCCTCAAAATCGCTTGATAATAATTTATTAGAAAGTGCCGATGAATAAATTTAGGTGAAAAATGAAAAAATCGACAAAAATTATTATTGGAATTATAGCAACAATAGTTGTGGTGATCACTGCTTTTTATATTTCCTCTTATTATTTATTAAAAAGCTACGTTCCAAACTATAACGGGAAAACCGAATCGGAATTAATTAATGATGAAATTGTTATTTACCGTGATTCATTGGGGGTTCCGTTTATTATTTCCCAAAATGAATTTGATGCAGCATTCGCTCTCGGTTTTCTGCATGCACAAGAGCGTTTGTTTCAAATGGATGTGGCTCGCAGAGCAGGAGAAGGAAGATTAAGTGAAGTCTTTGGAAGTAAAACAGTTCCGTTCGACAAAATGTTTAGAACTCTTCGAATAAAAAAAGTAGTTGATGAATTTTTTCCATTAATTGATTTGCACGGAAAAAAAATTCTTACTGCTTATGCCGATGGAGTTAATTTTTTCATTAAAGAAAATGATGGTAAATATTCTATTGAATTTGATATACTTGGTTATCGACCGGAAAAATGGAAGCCTGAGCATTCATTGATGATTGCGAAATTGATGGCTTTTGAACTAAACATGAGCTGGTGGAGTGATATCGCAATTTCTCATTTACTGCAGATTTTTGATGAAGAAAAAGTAAAAGAAATAATTCCGGATTACCCGGAAAATGCACCGACAATAATTCCCTCCAATTTAAGCACCGCTCCACGAATAACATTAGATTTGATAAAAACCGATCGTGATTTTAGAAATTTCACTGGGTTTACGGGAACACATATCGGGTCAAACAGTTGGGTTATTAATAGTGAAAAATCTATTTCAGGTAAACCGATAATTGCAAATGATCCGCACTTAGCATTTCAAGTTCCCGGTAAATGGTATGTTGCTGTTATCAGAAGTGATAATTGGAATGTTGAAGGATTTAGTATTCCGGGATTACCGGCAATTGTTATTGGAAAAAATAAAAACATATCCTGGGCACTTACAAATGTTATGGCAGATGATTCTGATTACTATATCGAAGAATTTGATTCTTCTAATACGAAGTATTTGTTGGATGGGAAATGGAGAGACTTACAAATAGAAAAAGATACAATCATTGTTAAAGATTCACTCAATGCCGAAATTGAAATTAAGTTAACGCATCGCGGACCGGTGGTTTCCGAAGCTCACGCATTTAATGAATTATTCCCGAACCAATTGCAGAATAAAGCAAATATAAGTATGAGGTGGACTGCCCACGAATTCAGCGACGAAGTAAAAGGTATCTTAAAAATTAACAAAGCAAAAAACTGGAACGAATTTTTAGATGGAGTAAAAGAATTTACTGTACCCGGACAAAATTTTATATTTGCCGATGATGAAGGGAATATTGGTTATGTTTGTGCAGCAAGACTTCCGATTAGACAAAATGTGAGTCCGACTTTAGTTTATGACGGCACAACATCGGCATCCGATTGGATAGGATTCGTCCCTTTTGAAGAGATGCCGAAACTTTTTAATCCTCTGCAAAATTATATTGCATCAGCAAATAATAAAACAATCAGCAATTACAAATATCACATCTCGAATATATGGGAACCCTCTTCACGTATTGAAAGAATAGATGAATTTCTCCGTTCAAAGGAAATTTTTAGCAAAGAAGATTTTAAAGAACTGCAAATGGATTTTACATCACATTATGCAATGAAGCTTGTGCCTTATATTTTAAATGCATTTATGAATGCGAAAGTTGATGATGAAAATTTGAATACAGCTTTGGAGCTATTACAAAAGTGGGATTTTGTGATGAGCGAAAAAAGTCAAACACCTACAATATATAATGTATTTCTTGTTCACTTACTTAAAAATATCTTTGAAGACGAAATGGGTGAAGAATTATTTAATGAATATATTTTTCTTGCCAATATTCCTTATAGGGTTATTCTCGAATTGTTAGAGAAACCGAAATCAACCTGGTTCAATAACATAAATACTTCCGAAATTGAAAACCGGGATGATATAATCAGACTAAGTTTAGTTGATGCCTTAGTTTTTCTTGAAGATAAATTCGGGAAAAATTTAGCTTCATGGCAGTGGGGTGAGTTGCATCAAATAGAGTTCAAACATTTTTTTGACGGTATTAACCCTATTGTCGATAATATAGTTAACGTCGGTCCATTTCCAATCGGAGGTGATGGTACGACTGTTTTCAATACCGAGTACTCATTTACCGAACCTTATTTAAATCGTCTTGGTCCATCAATGAGATATATCTTCGATTTCAGCAAACCGGATGAATTTTTGTATGTGTTGCCGACCGGTCAATCCGGACATATAATAAGTCCGAATTATAAAAACATGACAAAGCACTGGCTTGCCGGAAATTATATAAAGATTAAAACCGATGAAGAATCTATTGAAAAATCAATATATAAATTTACAATCAACAAAAAATGAAAATAATTTATTAGTTTAAGAAACTAAAAAACTTATCCAAGATTTAATTAATAGAAAGCATTAACATATGAAAGTAATAGAACATTTAGATAAAGCAAAAGATACGGTTATAAGTTTTGAAATTATTCCACCTAAAAGAGGTGGTGATATAAAAGCACTTTTAGCCGTGCTCGATGAAATTATTAAATACAAACCTCCTTTTATTGATATTACAAGTCATGCTGCAGAAGTAATTTATGAAGAAACACCGGACGGCGGTTACAAAATGAAAGTTAAGAGAAAACGTCCGGGTACTTTAGGTATCTGCGCCTTAATCCAAAACAAGTATAATGTTGATGCCGTACCCCATGTTATTTGTCATGGATTTACTCGTGAAGAAACCGAAGATTTTTTGATTGAACTTCATTACCTGGGAATTGATAATGTGCTTGCAATTAGAGGAGATGATAACGGTTATCACAAACCGATTAAGTTTGGTAGAAGTGTAAATCATTATGCTGTTGATCTTGTTAAACAGATAGTGGATGTAAACAAGGGAAGATATTTAGAAGACACATTACTTGATGCAAAACCGATGAATTTTTGCGTTGGAGTTGGCGGATATCCCGAAAAACATTTTGAAGCACCGAATCTTGCTGTTGATATCAAATACACAAAAGAGAAAGTCGATGCCGGTGCAGAGTATATCGTAACTCAAATGTTTTACGAGAACAAAAGTTATTTCAATTATCTTGAAAAGTGTAAAGAAGCAGGTATATCAGTGCCAATAATACCGGGATTAAAAATAGTTACGTCCAAAAAACAACTTCAATCTGTTCCAAAACATTTCTACATTGATTTGCCCGATGAGCTTACAGAAGAAATTGAAAAAGCAAAACCAGAACATGTTGTTGAGGTAGGTGTTGAATGGACAGCAAAACAAGTTGAAGACCTTCTCAATAAAAATGTACCGGCAATTCATTTTTATATAATGCAAGATCCAAAGCCGATAAATATGTTAATGAATAAACTAAAGTTGTGAAATGGTAAAAAGAAAATTAAAAATACCCCGTGGTAAAAGATTAACTTGGGGAGTTGCCGGCTGCAGTTATAATACGGAGAATTCATTTCTTCCGGCTTTTCAACTTTTAAAGAAAAGCAAACTTTCTGCTATTTATAGTTCTTCAGAAGAAAGAGCAAAAAAAGTCGGATCAAAGTTCGGTATAACAAAAACCTTTTCTGATTTCAATGAATTTTTGAAGGAAGATTTTAAGGCAGTCTATATCGGCAGCGCTAACCATAATCATTTTGAGCAGGTTATAAATGCTGCAAAAGCCGGTAAACATATTCTATGTGAAAAACCAATGGCTCTGAATGTTCAACAAGCAGAAGAAATGGTTAGTGTTTGTAAAGAAAATAATGTTCATTTATCTATCAATTATATTCATCGATTTCATCCTCTCGTTGTAAAAGCAAAAGAATTAATTGAGAAACAAATGATAGGTAAGATTGTTTCTGTTTCGGCTTCTTTTAATGCAGACATTCCTCCAAGCGATAATTTCCGGTTTAAGAAAATATTAAGCGGGGGCGGAGCTCTAAGAGATGTAGGTACCCATATGATTGACCTGTTAAGATTTTTTGGAGGTGAAATTGATGAGGTAAAAGGTTTCATGGATAATATAATTTATAAAAGTGAAGTTGAAGATTTTGCTTCAGCTGTCGTAAAATTTAATAATAGCGGGTATGGATATTTTAATGTTTCATTCAACACAAAAAGATTTTTTAACCGTATTGAAATACTCGGATACAAAGGAGCAATTAGTATTGAGAATGTTATCGGAAATAAACCTTCACCAAGTAAATTGACGATTGATCTTCACGGCGAAACAAAGAAAGCCTTCAGAAAAAGGGCAAATAAATTACTCTTTAGGTTGCGCGATTTTCAATCTTCCATTCTTATGAATCAAACCCCATCAATAACCGGTGTTGACGGATTAATAAATATGAGAATAATCGAAGAACTGGAAAGTCAATGTCAATAACAAGCGAACTTATTGAATTCTGTCATAAGGTTTATGAGAAAGGGTATGTTGCGGCTTATGACGGAAATTTATCTGTTAGACTAGATTCAGAAAGAATTTTAATAACAAGATCGGGCATATGTAAAGGCAATGTAACTGAAGATGATCTTGTTGAAATTGATTACGAAGGGAACGTTTTGAATGGTTCAGGTAAGGCATCAACAGAAAGCAAAATTCATCTTTTAGCGTACAAGAATAGAAAAGAAATAAACGCAGTTGTTCATTGTCATCCCATTCACGCAACTGCCTTTGCTTCTTTGGGCGAAGGATTTACTCAACCGATTTTCCCGGAAGTTATTTTATCACTGGGAAAAGTTCCGCTGTGTAAATATGCAACTCCTTCAACCGATCAGTTGCCAAATTCTATGAGACCTCATATTGATTATGCATGGGCAATGCTTCTTGAAAATCATGGAGCAGTTTCATTTGGGAAAAATATAAAAGGAGCATATTTCCGAATGGAAAAATTAGAACATGCTGCGCAAATTTTATTTGTAGCTCGTTCAATAGGGAGAGAAAGAAAAATTCCGTTACTTAAATTAAAAGAACTATATGATATTGCCGAATCAACTTACGGAATTAAGATCGATAAAAAATCTCGAATGGATTTCTAAAAATCTATGTCAAATACAAAATTAAAAATTGCTTTACTTGTCGGAGGTTCTTCTCCCGAAAGAGAAGTATCGAAAGAATCCAGTAATTCGATCGCTAAAGCAATTAAGAACCTTGGGCATGAGTTAGTCTTAATTGATCCTGCATACGGCTCCAATCAACCGGTAGAAGAAGAAAAATATTTTGCTAAGGAAAATTATTCTGAAGTAAAAACTGAAAATTATGTCAGTGCATTAAATTCATCGCTTCTAAGCAATGTTGATTTAGTGTTTCTTGGTCTTCATGGTAAATATGGAGAAGACGGAACTGTTCAATCATTGTTAGAACTGCGCGGTCTTAAATATACCGGCTCAAAAATTTTATCAAGTGCTATGGCTATGGATAAATCCATGTCCAAAATTATGTTTCAACATTTTGATGTTGCTACGCCGAAATGGTTTGTAGTTTATTATAAAGAAATCAACTACAATTTAATTAAAGAAAAGATAAAAAAGTTTTTTGGATTCCCTTGTGTAATAAAACCGAATGATCAAGGTTCAACAGTTGGATTAACAATCTGCAGAGGAGAAAGCGAAGTTGAAGAATCAGTTAAACTTGCTTTACAATTTTCGAATAAAGTTATGGTTGAAAAATATATACCAGGAAGAGAAGTGACAGTTGGTGTTTTGGGTCAGCAGCCGCTACCGGTCCTTGAAATTGTACCGAAGCACGGACTTTATGATTATGAAAGTAAATACACCGATGGTATGAGCGAATACATTGTACCGGCTGAAATTCCGGCAAAAGTTTCGCAGCATCTTCAACAACAGGCATTGCTTGCCTTCAACTCTGTAGAGTGTTCAAATTATGCAAGAGTAGATTTTAGACTTACTAATGATTATATAAATTATTGTCTCGAAGTAAATACGCTCCCAGGCATGACAAGCCATAGCCTTATTCCCAAAATGGCTAAAGCAATAGGAATTTCTTTTGACGAGTTGATTGATAAAATTATTAAATATGAATTAAATGGCTAAGGTTAAGACTAATCTAAAATCAAGATTGTTGGGAATAATTTATCTTCTTGCTGTTATTATAATTCTTCTCTTTCTATTTATAAATGATAAAGGAATTTTAAAATATTTGGAAGTAAAAAGTCGAGTTGAGAATCTTGATTATCAAATAAAAAAATCCGAACAAAGAATAAATAAAATTGAAGCGGAATTAGATTCACTAAGAACTGAACGATTCAAAATTGAAAAGACAGCAAGAGAAAAATACAATATGAAACGCCCTCTTGAAAAGGGGTTGGATGTAAAAATTAAAAACGATGGCAGTCAATAATAAAATAAATTCCCAAGCTCCTTTAGCAGATAGAATAAGACCACAGAATTTAGATCAATTTTTTGGACAGGAACATTTAGTCGGTGAGGGCAAACCAATCCGGAAAATGATTGAGAATGATTCAATATCTTCATTCATCTTATGGGGACCTCCCGGAACAGGAAAAACTACTCTAGCAAAAATTATAGCCTCCTCCACTCAATCGGATTTCTTTCAATTGAATGCCGTTTCATCAGGAGTTAAAGACGTAAGAAGAATAATTGATACAGCAAGAGAAAATCTGTTGTACAATAGAAGAACAATTTTATTCATAGATGAAATACATCGCTTTAACAAAGCTCAGCAGGATGCTTTGCTTTCTTCCGTTGAATCCGGTGAATTGATATTAATAGGTGCCACAACTGAAAATCCTTCATTTGAAGTTATCCCGGCACTGCGTTCAAGAACAAGAACCTATATCTTAAACGAACTTACTCTTATTGATCTTACAAATATTCTTAACTATGCTTTGCAGAAAGATGCTTACCTTAAAGATAAGAACATAAATTCGATTGATAGAGAGTATATGATTTACATATCCGGTGGTGATGCACGTATTCTTTTAAATATTCTTGAATTGGTTGTCTCCAACTCAAATGAAAATATAATCGATATTACAAAAGAAGCTATTGAAAACATTATTCAACAAAAGAATATTGTTTATGATAAAGCCGGTGAAGAGCATTATAATGTTATTTCTGCATTCATAAAAAGTCTGCGCGGTAGTGATCCGGATGCTGCAGTTTATTGGATGGCGCGTATGATTGAAGGGGGTGAAGATCCGTTGTTCATAGCAAGGAGAATGGTAATCTTTGCATCGGAGGATATAGGTAATGCCTCGCCAAACGCTCTTGTAATTGCAGAAGCGGCATTTAGCGCAGTAGATAAAATTGGAATGCCCGAAGGAAGAATTATTCTTGCTCAATGTGCAACATATTTAGCTTCATCACCAAAAAGTAATGCCTCATATCTTGCAATAGACAAAGCATTAAGTGATGTAAGAAATGAAAATCTATATCCGGTTCCTCTAAATTTAAGAAATGCCCCTACGAATTTTATGAAAGCAATAGGTTACTCAAAAGGTTATAAATATCCTCATGATTTTAATAATCACTTTGTACAGGAAGATTATTTACCGAAAGAACTTTCAAATAAACAATACTATTTGCCTTCTGAAATGGGAAGAGAAAAGGGAATTAAAGAATTCTTAAAATTCTTATGGAAAGATAAAAAGAAATATTAACTACATTTTTATGAATTGTTTACCGGGTAGTTGTTTAACCAATCCTTTAAACTCCAGAGAAAGTAAATTTACTAAACAATCTGAGGTAGATGAATTAAGCTTTTCTGCTAACAGATCAATTTGAATTGGCTCACTATTTAATACATCAAGAATTTTTTGTTCGAACATATTTAAATCAGCACCTTGCTTTGGAATATTTTTTCCTTCAATTGGTTTTAATTTCAGGTTCAATTCAACAAGAACATCCTCTGCATTTTTAATAAGTTTAGCAGTACCTCTTTGAATCAAAATATTCGTTCCTTCGCTTTGCGGACTTTCTAAATTCCCTGGAACTGCAAAAACTTCTCTGTTCTGATCCAAAGCGTATTCTGCAGTTTGCATTGCCCCGCCGTTAATATTAGTTTCAATAATAATTGAACCAAGCGATAAACCTGAAATGATTCTATTTCTTCTTGGAAAATTTTGTGCATCCGGTTTAGTTCCTAAGGGGAATTCACTAACAACAATTCCGCTTTCTGAAATTTCTTTAGCCAAATCTTTATTTTCCGGCGGATATATTCTATCCAAACCTGAGCCAATCACAGCTATAGTCTTGCCGCCATTTTTCAAAGAGGTTCTATGAGCAATTGAATCTATTCCACGAGCCAAGCCGCTAACAATACATATATTATTGGTTGCTAAATCAGCAGTAATTTTCTCCGCTATTCGTTTACCATAATTAGTAGGTCTTCTCGTTCCGACAATAGCTAAATTATGTCTCTTTAGCGTGGAAATTTCACCCCACACATATAATAACATTGGTGGGAAATATATATTGCGTAAAATTTTCGGATACTCTTCATCAAAATAAGTTATAATCGAAAAGTTATTCTTACCGAGCTTTTCTAATTCTATTGTAAATATTTTCTCAAATTCTGAAAAAGTTCTTGCAGTTGATTGAATGCGCTTTGCAATCTTATCATTAATTAAATCAACATTACAAAGTTTTTGGTAGGAGGTTTGTAACACATCTGATGGGGAACCGCATTTTGAAATTAAGTTAAGTATTTTTGCAGGACCTAGTCCATTAATTGTAGATAATAAACTTAAAGCAGTAAGATTTTTTTGATCCAAAATAATTATTAAGTTATTGTTGAAGATTTTCGACTACATCAATATCATCTACAATAGCAATAATCATCGTATTTACTGGTGCTTTATCGTGACCCAAAATTTGTTGAACTGCATCACCTTCACGAGCAACCAAAACAGTATCACCGATTCCGGCATCTATCAAATCAAGTGCAATGTGCTCTCCTTCTCCGATAAAATTTCCATCAAGACCAATTGCTTGTACAATTAAAAGTTTGTGTCCTTTTAAATGCTCATTCTTTTGTGTGGATACTAAGTTACCTTTAATTTTTGCTAGGAACATTCTCGTCAGTTCCTTTTTTCTTTTTTCTATAAATGATAGAAAGAGGGAAAATTACTAAATATGCAACAAGCAAGACAATCGGGGAAATAGATAATGATACAGGGTTATCCCAAGGGCCAAAAGTCATAAGATAAAAACCGATTACTAGTACAAAAATTCCAACACCTAACAAAATATAATTAGTGTTACCCCAATAATTTTTAAAGGGTGAATCTTTTTTTAATTTTTTTAAGCGTGAATGTTGTCTAAGTTGTTTTGCCATATTTTATCCCTGTTAAAATTAAAAGCCCAGTGTTGGGGGGAGACACTGGGCTGGAACACAAACTCAAAGATCAATATCTTTGAAAGCTTGTTGCCTAAATATAAATCTACTATAATAGTTTGTCAAGAATATTATTCTTTCTGCATTTGGTATACAATCTTACGAATTGTATCAAACTGTAGATAAGGATAATCTTCTCTTAGTCTATCAATTGCATCACTGGCACTTATCTTATTTTCGCGTAAAGTTTTAAACTTTTTACGAATTTGATAATCACGGACAGATTTTTCGTTAATCAAACCTCTGCTATCAAGAAGTTCGTAAATTTCATCGCTGATTAAATCAGCTAACGGGTTATTGGGTGTTTGAATTGGGCTTTTCATAGGTACCCCCTATGGTTTGTTAGTGAATGCATAAATTAGTCACCGTATCAAGTAGCTATCGAACCTCCCAATGAATTAAACTTAACTTTATACTTACGGTATAAAAAATAGTTCCAATTTAATACCCATTGCCAATAACTAGCATTATAAAAAAATGAAAAAGAATCGTAAAAAGAAATATCAATGAGCAAAGTAGAAAAACATGTAAATACGAAAAGAAAATAAAAACAAATAATTTTTTTCTTGCATACTAAGAAAAAATATCATAAACTTAAGCTTGTGTTTTTTTGAAATTGTGCAAAATGACGGCTAAAAAGAAATAAATTTTTAAGTGTAATTGAAACTTCTTGACAAATAAAAATTTATAACGTAAGTTTGAAGTCCGTCTTGTATGACGAAAGTTCTTTGATAGAGTGAGAGACTAAAGAAAATCTTTAGTGATTTCGACAGCAGGTTACGTCAATTTTAATTTAAATTTACAACGGAGAGTTTGATCCTGGCTCAGGACGAACGCTGGCGGCGTGCTTAACACATGCAAGTCAAGGGGAAAGTTTTCTTCGGAGAACCGGTACACTGGCGCACGGGTGAGTAATGCATAAGTAACCTTCCCTTGGGTTTGGAATAACTTCGAGAAATCGGAGCTAATACTGAATGATGCAGCGGCACCTTATGGTGATGTTGTTAAAGTTGCTTCGGTAACGCCTAAGGATGGGCTTATGTCTGATTAGCTAGTTGGTAGGGTAATAGCCTACCAAGGCAACGATCAGTAGCTGGTCTGAGAGGATGATCAGCCACACTGGAACTGAGACACGGTCCAGACTCCTACGGGAGGCAGCAGTGAGGAATATTGGGCAATGCCCGAAAGGGTGACCCAGCAACGCCGCGTGGAGGATGAATGCCGTAAGGTTGTAAACTCCTTTTAGTGGGGATGAAAATTTCTGTTTCGCAAGGGGCAGAACTTGACCGTACCCACAGAAAAAGCCCCGGCTAACTACGTGCCAGCAGCCGCGGTAATACGTAGGGGGCAAGCGTTGTCCGGATTTACTGGGTGTAAAGGGCGCGCAGGCGGATCTGTTAGTCAGGGGTGAAATCCTACGGCTCAACCGTAGAACTGCCTCTGATACTGCAGATCTTGAGTTCGGAAGAGAGAAGCGGAATTCCAGGTGTAGTGGTGAAATACGTAGATATCTGGAAGAACACCAGTGGCGAAGGCGGCTTCTTGGTCCGCAACTGACGCTGAGGCGCGAAAGCGTGGGGAGCAAACAGGATTAGATACCCTGGTAGTCCACGCTGTAAACGATGA
>DYHH01000037.1 GCA_020724265.1 Melioribacter roseus
ATAAATAAATTCAAACACAACAAACCAAGATTACCTCATATTACTTACGTGAAGCGTTTGTAAAATTTTATAATGGAACACCTACAGCGTTCTGTTTTCTTTTCTGGTTTTATTTTCTACTATAATGAAATGGATATCTCGCTTAATTTATTAATTCATTTTATGATAATTGTTCTTTGGGATGTTTTTCTCTCCGGTTCGGTTTACTAATGACAAATTATTTGTTTCTTTTTATGTATTTTTATATATAATTAATAACATCTTGACAAAATTATAAGTGTTATGAAAGTAAATAGCAGCAATAGAAAATTTAGAGTTGTTGACGCTCGAACACCTGATGAAGAGATTTGGAAAGAATTCTGGGCAGATAAAACACCGGAAGAAAAACTCAACATAGCTGAAGAAATAATTAGAGGGAAAGATGCTCCACCCCGACTTCAAAGAGTTTATAGAGTTATTAAGCGAACAGAATGTTAATTATCTCGTTGTTGGAGGTTATGCATTAAATCTATATATAGCAAAACCCCGCAACACAGGTGATTTGGATATTTGGATTGAAGTTAGTGAAGAAAATTCTAGTAAAATGAAATTTGTAATTGAAAAATTCTGTAGTGTCGATAATGTCGATAAAAACATATTTCTTGACAAAAATCTACGAGTACCGATAGGTATCCCCCCAGTTTGCCTGGATATTCTAATGCATATTGATGGATTAATTTTTCATGAGTGTTTTCATCGTAAGAATTTGATAACATGGGGTGGAATTGACATACCGTTTCTTTCAAAAGAGGATTTGATTACTACAAAGAAAGTAGTAAACCGTCCGCAAGATAAAGCTGATGTTGCAGCACTGATGAGTACTTAATTTTCCATCCATTAAAACCACTACACTGTTATTACTTTGGTTGTAAATGTTTTTTAATTTTGGAAGAAAAGCATTAGGCAATATGCAAAACAAACTAATCATATACGGCGCATACGGTTATTCTGCAAAAATAATTTTGGAGAACCTCGTTAAAAAAGAAATCAAACCGATGCTGGCGGGGAGAGATGAATACAAACTCCGAAAAGTTTCGAATCAATTTGATTGTGATTTTGTTGTGTTTGATTTAGAAAACGAAGATATAATTAAAAAGAATTTGGAATACTATCACACACTTCTTAATTGTGCCGGACCGTTTAAATTCACAGCAGAAAAATTTATTAATGCATGTTTGGAAACTCAAACAAACTATCTCGATATAACCGGTGAAATTCACGTACTCGAAAAAGCTTGGGAGTATAATGAACAAGCAAAGGAAAAGGGAATTACAATTTTACCAGCGGTTGGTTTTGATGTTATTCCTACCGATTGTCTTGCGGCAAAATTAAAAGAGCAAATGCCGGATGCTGTTTCACTCAAACTGGGTTTTGAAGGTATTCGGGCAAAGATGTCGAGAGGTACAAATCTAACAACTCTCGAAATGATTAACGACAGCGGCAAGATTAGAAAAGATGGAAAGATAATTCCAATAGACATTGGTGAACTAACGTATGAAATCAAGAATGATAAATTTGAGTTTCAAGGAGTTGCAATTCCTTGGGGCGATGTTTCGACAGCATATCATTCAACCGGTATTCCGAACATCGCAGTTTATTTTGGTCTGCCCAAAATTGCTTTCGTATCAAGAAGATTAATGATCGTCGGTAAAGATTTGCTCGGTATAAATTTTATAAAGGAATTCTTAAAGAAACAAATTTCCGAAAGAGTGAGCGGACCAACTGAATATGAACGTCAAAAAGCTTCAATGATAGTTTGGGGTGAAGTTGAAAACGCAAAAGGAGAAAAACACTTTGAAGCATACCGTTTTATAGAAGGTTATGAATTAACGGGAAGAGGTGCTGCCGAAGCAGTTATAAAAGTTATTAACAATGAAGTAAAAAGCGGAACACAAACTCCTTCGCTTGCATTCGGTTATTCTTTTATGGAACAGTTTATGATTGAGAAAATTATTGAAATGAAAATTAATTGATGTACTTAACAACCTAAAAGCGTTTACACAAAGAGCCGCAGAGAAGGCACAGAGAACCACAGAGGGTAAGAGATCGTAAAAAATTTGCTGTTCTCTTTTTTAATTGTTGCATTGTCTAATTGTCAATTCGCAAATACGGTAATCCGCAAAATTCGTAAATTGTTAATCCATTATTCCATCTTTCCAATATTCCAGCATTCACATTTCTACAAATCGTACAATCTTCCAGATAAGATTAGTAAATCTCTTCACGTATTAATCTGTTATAATTAAATTCGGCTTTACGTCGAAGTTTTCCATCCTCATAATAGGAAAAAGATGTTCCTTCGAGTCTGCCGTTTTTGAACATAGCAAATTCTGCGACCTCTCCGTTTTTATGGAAAGTTTTAAAAATTCCGTCTCTAATTCCGTTATTAAAAAATTCTTCGGCAAATAATTCGCCCGATTTGTAGAAATATTTTACGGTTCCTTCAAACTGTTCATTCTTAAAATTAACTTCGGACAAAAGTTCTCCGGTATCATAATATATGTATGCTTTTCCGCTTAAGATATCGTTAAAATAATTATACATACCTATCAGTACACCGTTTCTATTGTATTCTTTTGCTTCTCCGTTTTTTATTCCTTTTATGTAATTAATTTCTTGTGCAATGGTTCCGTTATCGTGGTAATATGTGGCAATTGAATCAACCACACCGTCAACAAATAATAGAACAGATTCGAGGTAACCGTTCGGATGATAATATTTATTTATTCCATCTCGAATTCCTTCTTTAAAATTTACTTCTGCTTTAAGTGTTCCGTCTTCATAATATTCATTAAAACTTTCTTCTACTTTATCGAATTTGCCGACGATATCGTATCGTTCGCGTTTAACGATTTGACCATTTTTATAAGTATCAATTACTTTTATTGAGCCATCCGGATAATATATATAGGAAATTCCTTCAAGCTGATCATCTTTGTAATTTGCTTCAAGTGCTACAATGCCAAAATCATAGTACACTTTGCTTATACCTTGTAATTTACCTTCAACATAATTGCGTTCAACTTCGAGTGCACCGTCTTCAAAAAATATTTTGGAAACTCCGTGCAGCTCGTTGTTTTTATAACTCCAAATTGCTTGAAGTGCTCCGCTTTTATAATATGTTTTAGTAAAACCATTTAATTCGTTATCAACATAATTAGGTTCAGCCCAAAGCTCACCGGTTTCATAAAACCATTTTGAAGTTCCTTGCAGCATTCCGTTTTTATAATTCCAAATCATACTTAATGTACCGTCAAAAAAATACCAGCGGGATTCACCCTCTTCTTTTCCGTTTTCAAAATACCATTCTTTCCAAAGCTGACCGTCATCATAGTATTCTTTATAAGTACCATGCTTTACACCGTTAACATAAATTCCTTCGGTCTCTACGATGCCGTTATGGTGATATGTTCGTCTAACTTCTTGTGAATAAACTGAAAGTATTACAAGTAGTAAAAGAATTGTAAGATTAAAGATGTTTTTCATAATCTCCGCTGAATAAGAATAACAAAACTAATGAATTGGTAAACCATTTTGAATGTAAAAATTATTTTATCTTTGTGGAAGATATTCAGTTCCATAAACAATCGGGATAGATCAATGTTCCATACTAAAGAAAGATTAAGTTTTTATGACTGCGATCCGGCAGGTATTATTTTTTATGCCAGTTTACTCAAAATTGCTCATACCGCTTATGAAAAATTTTTAGCTCAAATTATACCAAACAGAAACTTCTTTTTTGATGAAGAACTTGTACTTCCCATAATTCATTGCGAAGCTGATTATTATAAACCATTAAAAGCATTCGATGAAATTGATGTTTCG
Organism: Melioribacter roseus; assembly: GCA_020724265.1. Taxonomy (GTDB): domain Bacteria; phylum Bacteroidota; class Ignavibacteria; order Ignavibacteriales; family Melioribacteraceae; genus SURF-28. The sequence goes on from DYHH01000037.1 coordinate 3,865, forward strand.
GTAACAGTCAAGGAAGTAAAAGATAATTCATTCGAGTTAAATTATAAATTCGAAATTGACAAAAAACTTTACGCCGAAGCAAAAACTGTTCATGTCTGTGTTGATAAAATGAAATTTGAGAAGACTAATTTGCCAAAACAACTGAAATCAAAATTAGATGAAAAATTAATGCCGCGAATACGCGAATAAAAGCAATTAATTGAATAAACTTTGTAATTCTATTAGATTGATCTTCCCCATCTCATCAACAGGAATTTTTTCAATCTGTTTAATCATTTTAGGAATTTTATAGGAAGGTAAAATCTCTTTTAGTTTTTCTTGGATTTCTGAGACATCAATTTTTGTACTTCCTACAAAGACGGCACAGATTTTTTGTCCCCACTTTTCATCCGGTATTCCTAAAACAACAGCTTCTTTTATATAATCAATTTTTTTAATTGCTGATTCAATTTCATTTGGATCAATTTTTTCTCCGCCCGAAATTATTATGTTGTCTTTTCTTCCTTTAATAAAAAGAAATCCGTCATTATCAATAACACCAACATCACCGGTTTTATACCAACCTTTAATCAACTTTTCTTTTGTTAATGAATCGTTTTTATAATACCCGGAAAATAATGAATCGGATGAAATGAGAATTTCGTCATGCTCAATTTTTAGTTTAACCCCAGGTAAAGATTTACCTGCCGAATCAATTTTCATAACTGCATCTTCCGGTTTAAGTATTGAAATCATAGAGCCGGTTTCCGTTGAACCGTAAACCTTGTAAACAGGTAATCCATTGCTTAGTCCTTCTTTTAACAAAGAAGAATCCACCGGACCACCGCCAATAAATATTGCTTTTGTGTTTTTTAATTCATTAATACTGGTTTGAAGCAAACTTCTATATGTTGCATTGACGAGCGAAATGTAATCTGGTTTATAACGATTTACCCCATCAATTATTTTTTCAGTTGATACATTTTGAGGAATATAAAGAGTCCCGCCTGTTAGCAAAGATCTAATAATAATTTGAAATCCGCCGATACGATAAAAGGGGAGTGAAGCCAGCCATTTTTTATTCTTTTCGAGATGGATTTCGTTATCTATTGAAATTGTACTTGCAAACAAACTATTAAAGGTATGCACAACTGCCTTATTATCACCCGTTGAGCCGGAGGTAAACATTATCAATGCAGCGGGTTTTGTAATGGGAGATGAATTTTTTCCGATTTTAAAATCATCTATTAATTTACAACCGGTGAATTTAATCTGTCGGTCTATTTCATCATTTGCCAGCTTAGTATTAATTGGTAACACAACACCGCTGATTTTCCAAACAGCTAAAAAATCTACGATAAATTGATAAGTATGTTCTGCAAATAAACCAACAATATCATACTGATTTATACTTTCCTCAGTTAAAGTCTTAGCTCTTTCGTCAATTAGATTTGAAAGCTGTTGATATGTTAATTCTATACTTTCTGTTACAACTGCTTTTTGGTCGCTGTATAAGTCGGCATATTCGGAAAACCAATCGTTATATATTTTCGGAAACTTCATATCTCATCTGAGATTAATGGGGATAGATAATTTTTAAGTGAATAATCAATCATACCATTATTAACAGGGAATATATCATCGGTTGGTTGATTTGTAAACAATTCGGAAGTACCTAAACCATGCGCTAAATTATTATCAATAATTGATGATGATAAAACCAAGTGTCGTCTCCCGATATTGCTTTCAAGTGAGGATGAAATAATCATTTGAATATCATTTCCTTCAACGAGGTTCATCAATTTAATTAAATTACTTATTCCTCCGAAGAGCATTGGTTTTATAACAAAAAACTTGATGTTGGAATTATTGATTAGAATTTCAGCATCATCTAAATTCCGAACAGATTCATCCACCGCAATTGGAATCGGGGATTCAAAAGAAATTTTTACTAGATCATTTATATCACTAACCGGTTGCTCAATGTATTCAACCGGCAGGAGTTCTAATTTATTACTTCTGATTATAGTATTCTTTTTATCCCAAGAACCGTTAGGATCAATTCTAAACTTTAGTCGATATTCAATTTCATCAAAAGACCATGCAATAAGATTATAAAGTTCATTAAAATTATTGTTGTCTGCTTTTAATTTAATAACTGTAAAACCTTTTTCAACTAACTTCTTCAACTGCATTTTAGATGTTTCAAAGTTTTTAATATCTAATACTGTGTTAACATTAATATCCTTAGCTGATGGAAAAGAATGTGAGGCTTTAATGTCATTCAGAAATAAACATGTTAAAAAAATTTGCTCGAATGCATATTTAATTGTAGAAAATGATGAAAGTGAATTAACATAGTCAAACACATCTTGTAATGAATTTTTACACTCAAAAGTTTGTATCCGCGAGAGTCTTTTTAATTCGTTCTCTACTTCTTGATAAGACTCTAAGTTAAACTGCGGAAGTGGAGCCGCTTCGCCATAAAATAATCTATCGGATTCGTCCTTCAATACAATAATAAATATTTTTCTATGATTGGATTTTCCTTTGGATGTAATGAAGTCATTGCTGAAGATAAGGTTATAAGAAAAATATTTAAACGAAGTCAGTTTCATAACAAAATACCGACCGCAAATAGAATTCCGTAAATAGCTGAAAGTTTTGCGGTAAGTTCTAATGTTTTATTAAGCTCTTTCCCGGTTAACCTGTAAATCATTCGAATTAATTTAATCGATAACGGGAGAGTAATTAACGGCAGGAATACGAATAAACTTTGTTTATATGTAAAATAAACAACAATAAGTATTGTATAAGAAAGAATCATAAAAAGAACATACTGCAATCTTGCAAACTTACTTCCGAACTTAACGGCGAGCGTTCTTTTACCTGCAATTCTGTCTTCTTCAATATCTCTATAATTATTAACAACGAGAATGTTTGTAACTAATGCACCGACGGGAATTGACGACCAAAAAACCAGCATTGTAATTTCATTTGCTTGGACATAATATGTACCAATAGTTCCAACAAATCCGAAAAATATAAAAACAAAAATATCACCCAAACCATTGTATGCAAGAGGATATGGTCCAGCCGTATAAGCATAGCCGGCAAGCAAAGAAAGTATTCCGATAAGAAGAACAAACAATCCACCTAGATAAACTAAATAAAGACCAAGTATAAATGCAGTACCGAATACAATATTAATCCAAAGCTTCATTTCTTTAATCGATACTAATCCGGCAGCTAATACACGCGTTGGTCCGACTCGGTCTTTCTTGTCCGTGCCCTTGAGATAATCAAAAAGATCGTTAATAAAATTAGTTCCGATTTGAATAAGCAGCGAGCATACTAAAGCAATTATTGCTGCGGTGGGAACAAAAACATTATCGTAGATTGCAATTGAAGTACCTACAAAAACCGGCATTACTGCAGCAGGTAAAGTTTTTGGACGACTTGCCAAAATCCAGCTTTCAAATTTTGATATTTCTTTTACATTTTGATACATAAGAATTTATTGCTATGGTACTCTTGGAAATTTTGAAAAATCCGGTTTACGTTTTTCATTATAGGCGTTGCGTCCTTCTTGTGCTTCTTCACTCATATAGTATAATAACGTTGCGTTGCCGGCAAGTTCTTGTATTCCTTGCTGTCCATCGAGATCAGCATTAAATGCAGATTTAAGACATCTAATTGCAAGCGGACTTTTTTCTAAAATTTCCTTTGCCCATTGAACACCTTCTTCTTCTAATTTATCAACCGGCACAACTTTATTAACAAGCCCCATTTTTTCTGCTTCATCCGCATTATACTGCCGGCATAAGTACCAAATTTCTCTTGCTTTCTTTTGACCGACAATGCTTGCCAAATAACTTGAACCGAAACCGCCGTCAAAACTTCCTACTTTGGGTCCGGTTTGACCAAAAATTGCATTATCTGCGGCAATGGTTAAATCACATACTACATGGAGTACATGTCCACCGCCTATTGCATATCCGGCAACTAATGCAATTACCGGTTTTGGTATGCTTCTAATAATTTTTTGAACATCTAAAATATTTAACCGCGGGACACCATCTCCACCGACATAACCTTTATCACCTCTAATACCTTGATCTCCCCCTGAACAAAATGCATACTTACCGTCTTTTGCCGGACCGGCACCGGTTAACAGAATTACACCAATGTTCGGATCTTCGCGTGAATCTATTAATGCTTCGTGCATTTCAAGTACTGTTTCAGGTCTGAATGCATTGCGTTTTTCGGGACGGTTGATTGTTATTTTTGCGATACCATCCATCTTTTCATAAATAATATCGGTATAATCTTTAACTTTTTTCCAACTAAAACTCATCTCAAAACCTTTCTATTATTAACAAATTTTTATATAAAATTAGCTCTAAGAAAACGGTTGACTAAAATAACAAATTCGGAAGGCAATTCTAAATGGATATTATGTCCGGCTCCTTTTACAATAACATGTTCGGATAAAGGAAATAAATTGTTCATTTCAGAATTTATTTCGCAATACTTTGTATCCTTTTCACCGCTTATAAGAAGAACCGGAAAGTTAAAAAATTGCAGTCTATTATATAGCGGCTGCATTTTCCCGGTACTGCAGCCAATCAATGAATTCGATAAACCGGTTGGGTTGTTATTTAATTTTGCTAAACGTATGTCATTAAGTTTTTCTTTAGGTAAACTTCTTTGTGAAGAAAAAATCGGAAGGTTCATCCAATAATCAACAAACTTTTCAACGTCTTCATCAATAATTTTTTCCGATAACAATAAATCACTTTGATATCGCTCATTCCGTTCTTTGGCATCTAATATTCCCGCTGAAGTGCTTTCAAGAATTAAACCTTTAACAAAATTTGGATATTCGTTTGCAAAGTTTAGTGCAACTCTTCCCCCCATAGAATATCCGGTTATTATTACTTTATCAAGTTGAAAAACTTCGATAATTTTTTTTATCTGTTTATTAACAGAATTAATTTCATACAATTCTGAATTATGAGGAGAAGAAGATTTCCCGTGTCCAATCAAATCAATTGCAATTGTTGAAAAGTGATTATCAATCTTCGGTAAAATCTCAAGCCAATCATTTGATGAGCCGGTAAATCCGTGTATGAATACTATTGTTGGTTTCCCGGAAAAAAAATAATCGGTATTGAGAAATAGCGAAAAATTATCAAATGAGATTATCATAGTAGTACAAAGTTAAGAAGAAAATTTGAAGAAGAGTTGTTAAGGATATCAGAAACGAACTTAATCAGTATGAATTTTGCTATTCCTTTATAAAGTAATCTAAATAATCATATAACTTTGTTCCCAAATAGTATGGAAGATTCATCAGCATAAACTCTTTTTTATTTGGAGTGGTTGTTTTTTGAATGTTGAATTCTCCACCATAAATTCTAATCGCAAAATTATGACATGTTCTTTCCATAAATTGATGTAGTGATCTTAACTTGCCAACACTTCCGGATTTTATTTCAATAGGAATTACCATGTCTTTAAATTGAACTACTAAATCTACTTCAGCAGACGATTGTGTTTTTTCTCTTACCCAAAAATTTGGTTTTGTATTTGAAGTGTTATTAATCGAAATAATTTCCTGTGTTACAATATGTGGGATCAAATAACCTTTGTAAAATGAACTAAGATCTTTTATTGGAATAAGTTCGCTTTGAATTTTGTTTTTATAATTTATTATACCTGTATCTAAAAATTGTAAACGAGGAGATTTCTTTAAGTCAGGTTTTATGGGTAGTTCAACGTCACTTGTTGGATATATCAAATATAAAAACCGAGCATTCTCCAGATTTCTCATTGCTTCGCCAACTTCCCGTGATCTATAATTTGAGTTCCCAAAATTCTGAAATTTTACACGCTTATCTAAATTCAGGTATGCTGTATTGACGATATGTCTTAAAACATTTATTTCTCCCTCATTGGATGCATATTTAGTCATATCGTCTTTGTAAGTTTCCCAAAGACTCTCATAGAGTCTTGGTAAATCTGCGAAGCTTTTTCTTTCAATATAAGATCTTACTATCTCCGGCATTCCACCTATGATAGCATAAGAATTAAATAACTCCATTAATACTGTATGCGCGTTTTTATTTATTGGAGTTTTATTGAACTGTTCAAGTAGAATCTTATTATTTAATGCTTCCAAATATTCCGAAAAATTAAAAGGATGCAGATAAAAATATTCTACTCTACCGACCGGGAAGCTGTCAATTTTTTTCAAAGCAAATTCAAGAAGCGAACCTGCCGCAATTACGTGGATTTGCGGATAATTTTCATAAAAGTATCTTAATGATTTTATTGCTTTGGGGGATTCTTGTATTTCATCAATAAATAAGAGAAGTCCATTTGACTTATCTGAAGTTAAGTTGAATTTTAACAGAAGTACTTCTACCAAATCTTTTATATTATCATATTCTTCAAATAGCTTCTTGTCAGAATTTATTTCAAGGTTCAATAGAATTTTGTTCTCGTAGTTTTCACTAAATAATTTAATCAAAGTGGTCTTACCAACTTGCCGTGCTCCCCTAATAATTAAAGGCTTTCTTGATGGATTCTCTTTCCAATTATTAAGGTCTTGAAGAAGCTTTCTTTTTAGCATAATTATCCTTTTGCATAAAACAAGGGTAAAGATAAAGAAAATCTGTAACAAAACAAGGGCAATTTTGGGCTCTATTTGTAACAAAACAAGGGTAAAATTATGCTATTTTTTTAGCAAAACAAGGGCAATGAATAATGCTTTTAGGTGTCGATTCTGGAAATCGAATCATTAAGACTGATCTATTTCCGGTGAGGGAGATAAATTACAGTACATGATTCTTTGTTTATAAAGGAGAAATTTTATCGTGGAATTTATTATAAATTGATTTCAAGCTGGGTAATAACCTCTTTAAAATATTTCTTTCTTAGTTCAATTCCTTTCTTATAATTTGTTTTTATTTCAAGAAGTGTAAAGCGCTTATCTGTCAAAGATTTTTTTAACTCGCTGCTTAGTTTCGCAGTACTTTTTACGTTTACATAATTGCCGTTGTAAACTTTGGTGAGTTTCTCGAAATCAATATTTAGTGGGGTGAAGAAATAATCATTAAAAATATTTTTTTCTTTTCCGATTGGAAGCATTCCGAAAATTGCCCCGCCCCCGTTGTTGATTAATATAATAGTCAAAGGAATATTGTATTTCATAAGATTATGCAGACCGTTTGAATCGTGATAGAATGAAAGATCGCCGGTAATTAAAACTGTCGGATTCTTTGATGAAGCTGCGATACCGCCAGCAGTTGAGTTTATTCCGTCAATCCCGCTTGCACCTCTGTTTGAAAAGAGATTTATTCCTTTATTCATTTTTGATTTAAAAAATTCCAAATCTCGTATCGGCAGACTGTTTGAAATAAATAGGTTGGATTTTGAGGGAATCGTTTCAATTACAAAATTAATTATACCCATTTCATCAGTAATCTTTGTTGAATTAATATATTCTCTCTTAATCAATTCTGTTTTGTTGTCAATTGACTGATAAATCTTCCTATAATACTTTTGAACTTTCCTTTCAATTTTATCAAGAATAATTTTACAAAACTCACTTGGTTCAGCGCTGATTATTTTGTTGAACTTGCTGCCGGAATCTTTTCTATCACCAAATTCATTTACAGAAATTTTATATGCATCAGTTTCAGCAATAAAATCCAACATTGAATTTGAAGTAGGACTATTACCGAAATGTATAATCAAATTAGGTGAATATTTTTCAGTGAATTTTTTAGAACGAAGAAATGCTTGATGATTAACAATGATATTCTTGTGATTACTTTTTAAAAATATTCCGCTTGCTCCATCGGCAAGTATTGGATATTTAGTTTTTTCAGAAAACCGGATTAAATTTTTTATAAAATCATTTTTATAGTTATCCCAGCCAACAATGATTAAACCTTTTGGGGAGTTGTTTATTTTGTTCAATACTGTTTTAAGGTTTGTAAATTTTTTGTTTGATGGGGAGAAGTGGAGGTCTTTAGAAGGGGAGAAAGGGAGAGGGGGTGAGTGTAGTTTTTTTAGATTTATTAAAAATTTTTCTTCGACTTCCGTATTTCTAATAGTTTTTTCTAACGGTTTTTCAAATTGGAAATTTAAGTGAACAGGTCCTCGATCAAGTTGTGAACATATCAAGAATGCTTTATCAATTATCTTCTTTAGTTTTTTGAAATTATTAATTGAAGCTGTCGGTAAAGTAATATCTTCAAAAAATCTTATGTGATTATTATAAAGATCAACTTGATTAATTGTTTGATTGGCGCCGGTGTTTCGTATATATTCCGGTCTATCGGTTGTACATACAATTAAAGGAATTCTTTGTTGATATGCTTCAATAATAGCCGGATAAAGATTCGCGGTAGCCGTTCCGGATGTTGTTACTATTGCTGATGGAAGACCTGATTGTTTTGCTAATCCAATTGCAAAGTAAGCACTCGATCTTTCATCAACAATAACGTATTTGTTGATTTTTTTATTTTCGGCAAACGCAGTGGTTAAAGGTGTACTTCTTGATCCGGGAGAGATACAAACATTCTTTAAACCATATTTGGATAATTGATCAACTACAAACTTTGAAGAGATATAATTAAGATTGATTGACTTTTTCATGAGAGAATAAAGATAAAATCGGTTTCAATTTAAGTTCGGTTTCCTCAAATTCCAAGTCCGGGTCTGAACCTTCAACAATACCGCAGCCGGCGAACGCAAAAAGTTGTCTATCTTTTAATAAAGCTGATCTAATAGAAACAGCAAACTCACCCTGCTCTTCAAAATTAAACCAGCCGATAATTCCTGCATACAAACCACGGTTATATCCTTCGGTAGCGCGAATAAAATCTAATGCGCCTGACCACGGTACTCCGCATATTGCCGGTGTAGGATGAATTTCTTTCAAAATAGAAAAGATTGAATTGCCCGGTTTCAACTTTGCTTTGATTGGAGTCCACAAATGCTGAATATTGGAAAGCTTTCTTATAATAGGTTTACTGTCATATATTATTTCATCTGCAAAACCGGAAAATGAATTTGTAATAAAATCTACAACCGTATTTTGCTCGTTTAGATTTTTATGACTTTGCAGCAATTCATTAGCAAGTAAATCATCTTCCGATTTGGATTTACCCCTCGGTATTGAACCTGCAAGAGCATCGGCTTCAACCCAGCCGTTGGATATCTTTGCTAATTTTTCAGGTGATGCACCGAAAAATAATGACTCATCTTTTCCGTATGCAAAAATGTAACAGCGTGGATAATTGTTAGCAAGATTTTTTAATTTGTCGTCAAGATCGGGTTTGCTTGATAATTTTAAGTTAACTCTTCTTGATAGAACAATCTTTTTATATAATCCTGAAGAAATTTGATTCAAAGCAGAATTCACTTGCTGGGTCCACTTAATTTTTTCACTTTCATCAAACAAGTTTGATTCTTCAACCGATTCTTGGATACCGATAGAAGAATCAATTTTAAGATTATCAACTAAGTTTTCTTGCTGACAAAGCATTTCAATCAATTCTTCTTCTGTTTCGTTTTTATAAATAAAATTATGGACTAAAAAAATTTGTTGATTCTTTTTGAATAGAATAACCTTTGGTATAAACCAGTCCGAATCAGCATAATCATTCCAAATGGAATTTTCCGAAATACCTTCGGGAGAGAATTTCATTCCTCCCATGAATAAAGGAATTGATTTTGAATCGGCTTTGTCGAAGTTATTATAAAAGTTTTTAATCCATTGTTCAATTTTTGTACGGCTTTCCTCGGTTCTTTTAGCACCATATTGATTAACGTCGTATATAGAATCAATTCCTACAATCGTATATTCCTCATCCGGTTTATCCCAATAAAAGAAAGTATACTTTTCTTTATAAAGATTATTAATGACATTGCCGAAATTAATAAGCGGGTAACTGAAGGAAAACGAGAGCAATTTTGTAGAATGATCTCTTACTTCGCCGGATTTAATTTCATTTAAGAATTGTAAAAATTTTTCAACTTTAGTGGTCAACACAAAATCTTTATTTAAATTGAGTGATAAAATATAAAAATAAAACGTATCTATAAAGTTATGTAATTTTCTTCTCACTAATTAACAACATATGATAAAACATATTAAGATAAAAGAACGTTCCTATAAGATTACCTTCAAGAAAAGTAACCGTGCAAAACGAATTCAGCTAAAAGTTTATAAAACAGGCGAAATTTTTTTAATAGTTCCATACCGGTCAACTTATGAGCAGGGTAATAATTTTTTGATAAAATCGATTTCCTGGTTAGAAAAAAAGGTTGACAAACTTGATTTTAATACAGAGAAATTAAGATATTTTGGTGAGGAAATAGAAATTAAATATTCTTCAAGTAATAAAGTTTCTTTTTTTGTTCCTTCATTTATTGATAATAAGCTTTCCATACCTTGCGGTAATAATATGCATTTCAAAGATTGCTACAATGAATGGTTGTTTTTGAAAGCTAAAGAGTATATTCCTAAAAAAGTTAATGAGCTGGCAAAGCTTTACGGATTCACGTATAATAAAGTTTCAGTAAAAAGATTAAAATCGAGATGGGGAAGTTGTTCTTCTAAAAAGAACCTTTCTTTTAATTATAAATTGTTGTACTTTAATACTAAGATTATTGAATACGTTATTGTTCATGAGTTATGTCATCTAAGTCAAATGAATCATTCAAAGAATTTTTGGAAGCTTGTTGAACAAATAATACCTGATTACAAGAGTTACAAAAACAAACTATCATTCAACAATATGTAGGGGAGAAGTAAAATGGAAAAAACAAGAACAGATCTCGCTTTGGATCTTTGGACTCGGTTATCAAAAGCTCACGACAAAGTTCGTAAAGAGCAGATGAAACAAATGGCACAAGAAAAGTTGACTGCTCCTCAGTTCAACGTTCTTGAAGTTCTCGCCAGAAGAGGTCCAATTCCACTGAAAAGAATCAGTGAAGAATTGATGGTTACCGGCGCTAATATTACTTGCGTAGTTGATAACCTGGAAAAAGAAGATTTAGTAGTTCGCGTTCACTCAAAAGAAGATAGAAGAGTCATTAACGCTGAGTTAACCGAAAAAGGTAAAGTTAAAATTAATGGTATTCTTCCTGAATATGCACGTCAGATGGCTGAACTTACTAGTGTACTTTCGGAAAGTGAACAACGTCAGTTAGCGAGCTTGTTAGAAAAGCTGAACTAATTGATTTATTAAATTTCCCTTCTAAATTTAAGGGCTATCCATTCATTTAATTTTTTTGTTTGAATGAATCGGAAGCCCTTATTTGTATATACGGCTTTGATGTCTTCCTCATCCTGAACTAAAAGACCCGATAGAATTAAATCACCGGAATTGGAAATTTTTCTAAAGATATCATCAGCTATTTCAATTAGAATATTTTTATTTATGTTCGCCAAAATCAAATCAAAATTAGTTTCGGTAATTGAATTGATATCTCCCAATTTTACTTGGACTATATTTTCTACTTTGTTGGCTTTAATATTTTCAAGTCCGTTTTCAAGGCACCACTCATCATTATCAACAGCGATAACATTATAGGCTCCCATTTTTGCCGCGGCAATTGCTAATACTGCTGTGCCGCTGCCAACATCCAAAACTTTTTTATGTTTTTCGTAAGTTTCCTCTAAAAGTTGAAGAACAAGTTTTGTTGTTTCATGTTCACCTGTACCAAAAGACATTTTGGGGTCTATTGTTATCACAAGTTTTTCGTTTTCATTTTCAACTTCTTTAAAAGAGGGTTTGATTATTATTTTTCCGGTTACCTCAATCGGAGAAAACTTTTTTTCCCATTCTTCATTCCAATTTATTTCTTCAATTACGTCTGATGAAATTTCGAAACTCTCAATTAAGTTTTCTTTTACAAGTTTTGTTAATTCATTAGATAAATTTTCCTTGTTAAGATTACTTTGCTGATTTGCATAAACAGTTAAAAAATTTTCGTTTTCCGTTATTCCTTCAATATCTAAATTCCACAATAGACCAGATATAAGATCAACATTAAACGGGATGGTAGTTACAATAAATACATTATGTGTTTTCATTTATAACCTGTAAGTATATTGCAAATTTTATCTTGAATTACTCGTGTATTTTTAGATGAATCAGCAAAATTCTGTATAAAGATAGAAAAAGCAAGCATTCTATCACTTTCGGTTTTTACAAAACCTGAAAGAGTACTTACACCGCTTATTGTTCCGGTCTTTGCGTATACCGAAGCAAATGCTTTACTATTTACCATTCTTTTTTCTAAAGTGCCATCAACACCGGCAATTGGTAATGAATTAAAAAAATATCCGTATATAAGAGGATGATCATAATAAAGATATTTCAGTAAATCTGTTATTAAAGACACTGAGCTTAAATTATAATGAGATAAACCGGAGCCGTCGGCAAAAACAAATTGCTTTGGTTTTCTGCCGAGTTTAATTACAAGGCTGTCGATAAATTGTAGTCCGTTTTTTGCCGAAGCTGATGTATTCAAAAATTTTCTGCTTAGTTTTCTTAATAACATTTCAGCACATAAGTTATCGCTCTCTTTGTTTGTTTCGTTAATTACTTCAAGTAAGCTTCGGTGTAATTGATAAAGTGTATCATGTTTTTCTGCAACATTCAAAACATCCAAATTGCCTGAGAATGAAATACCATTTTTAGAAAATTTTTCCGATAGTAAATGCAAAAAATATAAATGCGGATATTTGATATTTACTTTTACCGAATCATTTTTTCTTTTATAAGAAATATCACCATGAATAAAAATATGGTTTCTTTCCCCAAGCCAGTCACGTGTAATTTTTATGTTTGATGTATCTTCGCTTGTTGTTATCAATTTATTTTCAAAGGTGTAGTAGTCGGATTCCGGTTCAAATTTAACTGCTGCAGTTTCACCGATTATTGCTGGTTCATAATAAATTTTGAGTGAATTTTTATTGATGTTAAGTGAAGAAAGATACGGCATATAACTATTCGGGTTATCGTCCCACATCCAACCTCTACCGAAATACAGAGAATCAATATTAGAAATGTCTGCTAGTAAATTCCCGTTTATCTTCTTTATCCCTTTCTCTTGCAATTTTAATATCAACGAATCCAAATCAGATGTTTTGAACATTGGATCAAAACCAGCTTCTATAATAATGTCACCGGTAAGCACGGAATCAATAATTGATCCCGTATGCAGAAAATTTGTTGTAAACTTTTCTTCAATACCTAAATAAATAAGTGAAGCAGCGGTAGTCAACAATTTCATATTTGATGCAGGATGTAAAAGTAAATTTTCATTCTTGCGATAAACATATTCACGTTTAGTTAAGTCATAAACATCAACTGCAATTTGAGATGATTGAAATAAACTATCTTCTAAAATTTCTTCAATTTGGTTAGAGAAGTTCTGTGCATGTAAACTGAAGGATGAAAAAATGACAAGCGGAAAAAATATTAAAAGAATCTTCTTCATTAAAAATAAGCTCTTTCTCTAAATTCTACTCCTATTTCTTCGGTAACTAATTTTTTTGCTTTTTCCTTATCAACTGCATCTATTCCAACGATTGACATTACAACATGGGTAAACTGTTTTGCTTTTTTTGCAAACTCCAACATTTCGGAATGCATCTCCGTTCTTACTCTCATCAGTTTTGCATATTGTTCGGGATACACAGAATTCAGACTGACGGAAACTTTATCTATCAGACCTTCAAATTCAGGAGTAATGTCTTTCTGATTTATCACATTCCCATGACCATTTGTGTTTAGACGGGTTTTACCGCCGTTATCTTTAACATATTTTGCAACCTCTTTAACAATCTCCCACCTTATCGTCGGTTCACCGTAACCGCAGAAGACAATTTCTTTATATTTTTTCGGATCTCCGATTTCATTTATATAAACACTTGCAGCGGGTTCTTCCGACTTTTTCATTTTAAGTACATATCCGTCAACTTCTGCGGTTGTTTTTCTTTTACAAAAAACACAATCAGCATCGCACCTATTTGTAACATTTATATAAAGCGAGTCGCCTATTTGATAAGTAAATATTAAATCCGAATTTTTTCCAACTCCGAACAATTTATAAGCATTGTATGAAGTAATTTTTGCAAGTTCATCCAAACTGATACTATGAATTTCGGAAATGGTATCCGCAATTATTGGAATGTATGACGGTTCGTTTCTTTTTCCTCTATAGGGAACCGGGGTCATGAAAGGTGAATCTGTTTCTAATAATAAATTTTCGGGAGGAATTGATTTTATAATTCTTCTAATATTATCTGCTTTTTTAAATGTGACATTGCCGGGGAATGAAATAAAATGATTCATCCCGGTCAATTCCTTAGCATCATTTTCCGAACCGGCAAAACAATGAAACTGAGCACGCAGCGATGTATCGGCATATTCCCTAACAATTTCCATTATATCATCATTAGAATCACGGTTATGAACAATTATCGGTAAATCCAATTTCAATGCAAGTTCAATTTGAGCACGGAAAGCTTCCAATTGAATTTCGCGAGGTGAAAAATCATAGTAATAATCTAAACCGATTTCACCGATTGCAACAACTTTTTTATTTTTTGCCAATGATTCAATTTGATTAATAAGATCATCATTCCATTCTTTAGTTTCGTGCGGATGAACTCCAACAGCAGTATAAATCATTTCATATTGCTTCGAAAGTTCTATTGCTTGAATAGATGTCTGTATATCAGTGCCCGGAACTAATATAGCATCAATCCCGGCATTTTGTGCTCGTTCAATTATTTGATCTAATTCGCCGTTAAAATTTGGGTAGAATAGATGTGCGTGTGTATCAATGTACATGAGAGATTTCTTTTTTTAGTTTGTTTAAAAAAATTATTCAATTATTCCCATCTCAATTGGAGTTTCTTTAATTGTTTTGCAAATATTTAAAACCTCGTTAACATTATCTTGTGAAACAATAGCAATTAAGCCAATACCGAGATTAAAAACCTCACGCATTTCATCTTCTGGTACTTCGCCTGTTTTCGCAATTAATTCAAATATTGGTGGAATTTTCCACGCCGACCAATTTATTTTTATTGAAAGTTTTTCAGGAACCACACGTTTAGTATTTCCTACGATACCACCGCCGGTTATATGTGAAAATGCATTTACTTTACTTTTAATTTTTGTTATAAGATTTAAATATGATTTGTGAATACGAAGCAGTTCTTCACCAATTGTAAGTTCAAGGTCATCAACTTTTGCGCTTACATCATATTTCTCAAATAAAACTTTCCTTGCCAAAGAGTAGCCGTTTGTATGAAGCCCGGTAGACTTAAATCCTAAAAGAATATCATCTTTCCTTACCCTACTTCCGTCAATTATCTCTTCTTTTTCAACGACTCCGACAATAGTTCCCGAAATATCATATTCATCCTCGGAATAAAGTCCGGGCATTTCGGCAGTTTCGCCGCCGATTAGTGCAACATTGTTTTCTTTACATGCAATAGAAAAGCCTTTGATAATCTGTTCGGCTTTATCAGGAAAAAGTTTTCCGAAAGCGAGATAATCCATAAAATAAAGAGGTCTTGCCCCGCACACCGCAATATCATTTATGCAATGATTTACTAAATCCTGCCCTACGGTATCATGTTTGTCCATCATGAACGCGACTTTTAATTTTGTTCCAACACCGTCAACACTGGAAACAAGTACAGGATTATCAAATTCGTTCTTATCAAATTCATAAAATGCACCAAAATGCCCGATACCGGTTAATACATTTTTATTGAATGTAGATTTTGCATATTCTTTGATTCTTGATACTGTTTCATCCCCGGCTTGAATGTTAACCCCGGAAGTTTTATAATCGACTGCCACTCTTACTCCATTTTGTTTAACAAACAAAGATAAAACCTGTTTTGATAAAGTGAAACTTTAGTTTGTTAATAGTTGTAATGAGGTCATAAGCTATTTTATTGTATTAATTTACTATTAAACGAATCCGTGAAAAATTAAAGTATTTTTAATAAATTTGCGGTTCACTTTGATATGTATTTATAACTCGAAATGGAAAATTACGAATTAACAGATCGTGAAAAATCTATATTACGTTATGTAATTCACCAGTTTATATTGACTGCTAATCCGGTAGGTTCGCGTAATATTGCAAAAAAATATGATGTTGGGCTTTCCCCGGCAAGTATAAGAAACATTATGTCTGATTTAGAAGAAAGCGGATTTTTAAATCATCCTCATACTTCTGCCGGTCGAGTTCCTACGGATAAAGGTTATCGCTTTTATGTTGATTCGTTAATGGATCCGCCAATTCTTGATATTATCCAAAAAGATATAATTGCTCAGGGGCTGGAATCTAACAAAGGTGAAACCGAGGATCTACTAAAATTAACTTCGGTAATTTTAAGTAATTTGACTAATCAATTAGCACTTGTTACTTACCCCAAATTTGAACTAGCTGTATTACAAAAAATCCAACTCGTTCAACTTTCTTCAAAAAGAATATTGGTAGTTGTTTCGGTTGAGTCGGGTTTAGTAAAAACAATTACACTCGAATTAACGATAGAAATAAAGCAAGAAAATCTTCAAAATGTTCAAAGGTTTTTGAATGAAAGATTGGCGGGACTAAAATTTGCCGAAATCAGAAATACAATTAAAGAACGAATTAAAGATTACAACAGCGATGATGCTAAACCGATTATACGTGTATTCTTAGATTCCGTGGATCAGATTTTTGCCGATAATAAACTTCAGGAAAAATCATATTTGGCTGGTACTAAAAATATTCTCACTCAGCCTGAGTTTGAAGATCATGAGCAACTGCAAGGCGTAATAGAGTTAATAGAAGACAAAGATATTATTATTCACTTGATGGATACTAAAAGAAGCGGAAATGTTGATAATGTATCTATAACAATTGGTTCGGAAAACATAGACACAAAATTTTCGGATTACAGTTTTATTACTAAAGAGTATAAAGTCGGTGAAGCAACCGGTACTCTCGGTATCATCGGACCTAAAAGAATGGAGTATTCAAAAATTGTTGCCGCCGTTGTATATATTGGTGAACTACTTTCTGAAGAATTAAAAAAATAGTTGAGGTAAATGAAATATGTCAGACAAGAAAAAACAATCTGCTGAAAAACAAAATCAAGAAGAAATGAAAAAAGATGAAACAAAAATAGAAATTGAACGCGATGAAAATTCGCAACAACCATTAGAGGATGAATTTAATGGGAAAGAGGATAATGTTGATGAATATCAAACACGCTTAGAAGAATTGACAACAGAAAATGAAAGATTAAGAGATCAACTTTTGAGAAAAGCAGCCGAATTTGAGAATTACAAACGCAGAACCGAAATTGAAACTTCTAATTTTCTTAAATATGCCGGTGAATTTGTTGTTACACAAATTCTTCCGGTTTATGATGACTTGAGAAGATCTTTCGAACATGCTGATTCAAAAAACAGCGATTCATTTAAAAAAGGAATTGAACTTGTTTATGATAAATTCACTCGGGTTTTAAAAGAAATCGGTGTATCTAAAATTGAAGCTAAAGGAAAAGAATTTGATTTTAATCTGCACGAAGCATTAATGCAGAAAGAAGTTACGGATATACCACCACATACTGTAATTGAGGAAATTGAACCGGGATACATGTATAAAGATAAAGTAATTAGACATACTAAAGTTATTGTAAGTCAAGCTTCTTCGGCATCGACCGAAGAAAAGAGCGAAACACAAAAGGATAATAATGAGTAAACGTGATTATTATGAAGTACTCGGGGTTGATAAAAACGCTTCAAACGAAGAATTAAAAAAAGCATATAGAAAACTTGCACTTCAATATCATCCGGATCGAAATCCGGACGATAAAGAAGCCGAAGAAAAGTTCAAAGAAGCCGCAGAGGCGTATGAAGTTTTGAGCAACTCCGAAAAGAGAACAAAATATGATCGGTTCGGTCATAATGGATTAAGAGGGGGGCAAGATTTCCATGGCTTTTCAGATGTTAATGATATCTTCAGTCACTTCTCTGATATTTTCGGTGGTTCGTTCGGAGGATCATCTATTTTTGACGAATTCTTCGGTGGCGGAAGAACTTCTTCTCGTTCTAGGCAAAGATCATCAGGCACACCCGGTACTGATTTAAAAGTAACATTGAAATTAACACTCGAAGAAATTGCAACCGGTACGACAAAAAAAATCAAACTGAAAAAATACAACAAATGTAATACATGCAACGGAAGTGGTGCTGAAGATTCAAATTCATTCCGTACTTGTTCGGTTTGTAACGGTGCCGGAGAGATCAGGCAAGTATCCCGCTCAGTTTTCGGACAATTTGTAAATATTGCTCAATGCAGTAATTGCAACGGAACCGGAAGAGTTATTTCAAAATTTTGTAATACGTGCTCAGGTGAAGGACGTGTTTATGATGAATCCACAATTAGAATCAACGTGCCTGCCGGTGTTACCGATAATAGTTATATGACTTTAAGGGGAGAAGGTAACGCGGGAAAAAACGGCGGTTCGGCAGGTTCTGTAATAGTAATATTCAAAGAACTAGAACACGAATACTTTGAGCGTGACGGCGATAATGTTATTTATGATCTATTTATCAGTTATCCTGAAGCTGTTGTAGGAACCGAAGTTGAAGTTCCGACGCTGAACGGAAGAGCAAAACTAAAAATTGAACCGGGTATTGAATCCGGTAAATTTTTAAAGATGCGCGAAAAAGGAATTCAGCATCTTAACAGTCACGGCGCAGGCGATCAATTGGTAAGAATAAATATTCATGTACCGAAAAAAGTTAACTCAAAAGAAAAAGAATTGTTAAAAGAATTACAGCAGATGCCCAATATTAAAGTTCCCCAATAAACAAAAGGAACAATTGGAAGTTTTGAGAGAATTTATTAAAAAAATCGGGTTAACCAGCACAGAGTTTACTATATTTTCTTTTCTGATTGTTGCTTTATTAACGGGTGCAATATTAAATTTTCTTAAGTATTCGCCCAACAAAAATGAATCATTTGTTTTTGATTATAGTGAAACGGATAATTTATTCGATTCTTTGTCGATTAGTCTCAAAAATGTAGAAAAAAGAGTTGATTCTAAGCAGGAACTTTTAGATTTTAGTGTCGATAAATCTTCAAGTAGCGATACGAAATATAAAGAGCTTCTTGAAAAAAGTATTAATATTAACACTGCCGATATTGAATTGCTCATAAGATTACCTGGCATAGGTATTAAGACTGCCGAAAAAATAATTGAGCTAAGAAATTTAAAAGGGGGGTTCAGCAATATTAACGAACTACTCGAAGTAAGAGGAATCGGCGAGGTTAAACTGGAAACAATTAAAAAATATCTATACATCGGTAAGTAACAGTTTCTTAAATCCGGCGGAGGAAAAATGAGTTCTAAGAGTGAACCCTGGTATGTGCATGCGATTTTGTATGTCATTATAATTGCTTTAGTTTATGTGTTAATTCAAGTTGCAATAATCGGTCCTACTCAAGTTATTGAACAGGAAAAATACTGGAGAACCGAATCACGAGCTAGAATGCTTAACTTAAGAGAAGCTCAAATTTTATGGAAGGATAGATACGGTAACTATACCGATAATCTTGAGAATCTAATTTCTTTTGTTAAGAACGATACTGCAATTGCAAATTTGAAAGATCAGATTGATTCTTTAAGCGGCAGATCTAAATATCCTTTTAAACCTTTGATAAGCGGACCTTTTGACCCCGATTCACTATACTGGGCTCCTAAGTCTCATTCTTACTATTTCTTAAAAGTTGATACAACAGTTAATTTCGATACGGTTGTTAATAGAAGAGGTAATATTGTTAGGATTGATACATTAACCGAAATTGGAAAAAGATATTTACTTGAAGATCCCGACGGATTCGGAAAGATTGGTGACTTAACCAGTGATGCGTTAATTAATACTCCTTCTTGGGAATAAGAATGCAATGCCATTGTTTGAAAACCATGTTGGTGTTTCGCTTAGCATTGATAAAATTAGAATTGTTGAATTAGTTTATTCGGATAATGAATTTGTTTTGGAGAATGTTGATGAAGAAAGCTTTGAAGAAAAATTAGATATATCTTCAATAGATGAAAACTTTTTCAACGTTCTCCAAAAATCCTTTCAAGAAATAACTTCACGAAGAGAGTTAAAATCCAATAATATTTCATTCAGCCTCGATCCGGAGTTTTTTAAGCTCTTTAGAGTACCATTTGATAATACACTTCTCCAGAAAGATCTTTCGGAACATTTAAAGTGGGAATTCACAAAACTTCACCCGAAATTAAATGCAGATGATTATCTATTACAGAATATCGAACTAAAGAAAAAAGAAAATCTACCGGCTAATTATACTGTTGTACTCTGTTTGAATAAAAAATACGTTGAAGCTATACAAAAGCTCTGTAAGTTAAATGAACTTATACTCAGGTATGTTGATTATTCTCATATATCTGCAGACGTACTATTAAGATTTAATAAATCATTGAAAGGTCTGAATGGAATGAGTATTTATAAGTCAAACAAAAGTTATTCTTTAACATTATTAGATGATTATAAACCTGCGGTATTGAAAAAAAGCAAACTTATAAATAATAAGTTGCCTATTGATGAAATCAAAAATGAGATGAGCACAATAATGGTTAATCA
Source organism: Melioribacter roseus (assembly GCA_020724265.1). Classification (GTDB taxonomy): domain Bacteria; phylum Bacteroidota; class Ignavibacteria; order Ignavibacteriales; family Melioribacteraceae; genus SURF-28. Next base: position 24,570 of record DYHH01000037.1, read on the forward strand.
TCCGGGCTTAAGCAGTTTTCTATTTGCTTTTATATCGGGTATAAATATTGACCAAAGTGAAATCGACGAGATGAATAATTCCCTAAATATAAAATTCAAACGCAAAAATCCTTTCAACGAAGTCAAATTAAGTGATAAGATAAGCAGTTTAACAGGCTTAATAGAAAATCCAATCGAATATGCTCCTGCAATTGGAATTGCATTGAGACTTTTATAATGAGAATAATTTCCGGTAAATATAAAAGCCGATCGATAAAAGCTCCTAATCCCAAATTTACAAGACCCACTACAGATATGGTTAAAGAAACGCTTTTCAATATTCTCCAAAACAGAATTGATCTTAATGGTATAAAAGTACTTGATATTTATGCCGGTTCCGGGTCACTTGGTTTAGAAGCATTAAGCAGAGGTGCAGATCAAGTACATTTTGTTGAAATGAATCATGCAGTTTACAAAGTACTACTTGAAAATTTGAAGAGTTTGGAAGCGGAAAATTCATGCAGAATTTATAAAAAATCAGCTTTGAAATTCACTCTAACAAAAGTACATGAAAACTATGATTTAATATTTGCCGATCCTCCTTTTTTCGAATATGATATCCATGAAGTTTATCGAAATATTATTGATAACGGTTTCTTAAAAGACGGAGCAATATTTATAATTGAAAGATCAATTCAGACCGAGAAAAAAGACATTGAAGCTTTCGGAACTCGACCATTTAAGAAAATCGGCGATAGTTTAATCTATTGGTTTGAAAAGTAATTATCATTTTTTAACTTGGAGCAAGTTTAATTTAATCATTGTTACCATATTTTTTTTACAAAACTAATTGTTGATATGAAAAAAGTAATTTATCCCGGAACCTTTGATCCTGTTACCAACGGTCACATAGACGTTGTAAGACGAGCTATTGAACTCTTCGACGAAGTAATAGTTACAGTTGCCCAAAATCCTTCGAAGACATGTTTATTCAGTACTGAAGAGAGAGTTGAGATGTTGAAAGAAAGTTTGAAAGACTTTAATAATGTTTCGGTCGATTCCTTCGATGGACTTGTTGTTGATCATGCAAAAGAGGTTGGAGCAATTGGTATTATAAGAGGATTAAGAGCCGTAAGTGATTTTGAATATGAATTTCAAATGGCGTTGATGAACAGAAAACTTAATGATGATCTTCGTACAATTTTCTTAATGCCGCACGAAAAATATACCTATCTCAATTCTACAATAATAAGAAACCTTGCTGCTTTCAAAAGCGATGTAAGTGATTTTGTTACACCCTTTGTAGCAAAAAAACTAAAAGAAAAATTTGATTATTAAATTATGTATATAGAGCTAACAAAATCCAGATTAAATGAATCACCATGAAGTAGAAAAACCCAAAGATTGTTACCCGCCACCAAAAACGGTGTCTTTTACGAGAAGGATTATAACCTCCCGCTTTTTTTACTATCCACATTCCTGTAAGAAAGAAAACACCTCCGACACCATACAGATAAATATAGGGAAGCCAAACATTGAAGAAGATACTTGACATGACATTTCCAAAAATAATGAGCGAGAAAATCTACTTAAGCAAAAAATGATCTGCAAGTGAAATCTTATATAATTTTCCAGATGTATTATTGAATAAACTACTTGAAATAGCCCAATTAGGACAGCCAATTTTAAGAAATTCTGCGCTTAGAGTTGATCATATTGATCAAGATACAACGAAACTTATTGAGAATATGAAATATACTGTGGGAAAGGTAAACGGTGTTGGTTTAGCCGCTCCGCAGGTCTTCCATTCAAAAAGAATTTTTATAATTGCATCAAAGCCAAGCAGTCGCTATCCCAACGCACCTTTGATGAAACCGGAAGTGGTAATTAATCCTGTAATAAAAAAAATGTCCTCTCAAATAATAAAGGATTGGGAAGGGTGTTTGAGTATTCCAGGCATAAGAGGGTTTGTGCCACGCTCTGAATCAATTGAAGTGGAATATATGAATATAAGTGGAGATACAATCTCAAATATTTTTGAGGGTTTCTTAGCAAGAATTTTTCTACATGAATATGATCACATAGAAGGAATTGTTTTTTTAGATAGAGTGGAAAGCAGTAAGGACTTAATTACGGAAAATGAATTTCAGAAAATGGTCTTATCAAAATAAAAAGAAGCTGTAAAAAAAGTTAATTTCAAATAAATAATCTGTTCTGCGCCTGCCCGTGCTTTGACGCGGGTATCAGTGATATTTACTAAAAGGTTCTCCCTTAATAAATTGTAGATGTCAACCA
>DYHH01000047.1 GCA_020724265.1 Melioribacter roseus
AAAAATAAAAACGAGAACTCGGCGTTACTGGATATTTAACATAACACGCCGTTAGAATGCAAAAAAATATTTTGTTAAATTACACTTTATTATGAAAACTCTAAGAAAAACACCTTTGAAATTAACAGATACGAAAGCCGAGTCGTGCACGTTTGATTCCAGAATGGAAATATTGCATGATCTTCCTTTTTTCAGAAACCTTTCTCATGAGGAAATGCATAATATTAATAAAGTATTTAGTGATACTAAATATGATCTTGGCGATGTTATCTATAGAGAAGGGGAAAAATCAACAAGACTTTGTGTAATTGCTTCAGGTAGTGTAAAATTAATAAAGCAAAATTTAGACGGGAAAGAAATTTTAACAGATATTTTAAAGCAAGGAGAATTTTTTGGTAATATGGATCCTTCTGGAGAGACGTTCTATGTTGAAACTGCTATTGCTCAGGTATCTTCTTGTATTATGAAAATAAACTCAGAACAATTTAGAAGCATATTGGAAAAATATCCTACAGCTTCACTAAAGGTCTTAGATATTATGTCAAAGCGCCTAAAAGAGTCCCAAGAAAGGATTAAACAGCTTAGTGCTAATTCTGTAGAAAACCGTATTGCTTATACAATTCTAAAATTAGGCGAAAAACTTGGTGTCGAAAATGATCTTGGGTTATTAATTCAGATCCCGCTAACAAGATATGATATTGCTGGTATGACGGGCACAACCCCGGAAACTGCTAGTCGGATTATAAGCAAATTTAAAGAGGTAGGGTTAATTAAAACCGGCAGAAAATGGACTGTAATTACAAATATTAGTGAATTAGAAAAAAAGATATAATCTATCGAGAAAGTTATTTATGGAATTGTAATGAAGTTTGAGCCTCATCCTAAAACTTCAGAAAAAATATCAACTTCTGTAATAAACTAAGCTATATCATTTTAGAACGCAACTTCAGAGTTTATATTTCCTTTGAAAATTTTAATAATTCTACAATTAAAAGGAGATATACAATGAAACAGAGAATATCGTCTATAGCTTTTTTATCATTATTAGGTTTGCTTATCCTCTCTCAAAATACCTTTGCGCACTGTGATGGTTTGGATGGGCCAGTTGTGATTGCAGCTAAAAAAGCATTAGAAACAGAAAATGTAAACCTAGTTTTAATATGGGTTCAGGAAGAAAATATTGAACATATCACGCATGTTTTTAATCACACGTTAAGTGTTAGGAAATTAAATGCCGATGCTCAAAAACTTGCCGATAGATTCTTTTTCGAAACTCTTGTACGTATTCACCGGGCGGGAGAAGGAGCTTCGTATAATGGATTAAAGCCTGCCGGGAGAGATTTAGGTCCCGCAATACCTGCCGCTGATAAGGCACTTGAAACCGGATCGGCTAAAGAGTTATTAAAATTATTGAATGATGAAGTAACTCATGGATTACAGTCTCGGTTTAAGAAAGCAATGGAATTGAAAAACTATGACGTTAATAATGTTGCTGCCGGTCAGGAGTTTGTAAAAGCTTACGTGGAGTATTTTCACTTTGCGGAAGGGATTTACGAGGCAACACAAAAAATAGGGCATGGTCATCCGGCAGATGATAATCTAGATAATGAACATCATGAAAATCACCAAAACTAAAGTGCAATAAAATGGAAAATAATAATAGAACTGAAGTGCTAAAAGCAAATGACTTGCTTAGATATCAGGATGAGGCGGTAATTAGCAGAACATTAGTAAAGAAAAGTACAGGGTCCATTACTTTATTCGCATTTGATAAGGGACAAGGATTAAGCGAGCATACGGCTCCCTTTGACGCTCTGGCGCATATCATAGACGGTGAAGCAGAAATTGTAGTAGATGGAGAAGTATTCAACTTAATGTCAAATGAGATGATTATTATGCCCGCAAACAAGACACATGCTTTGAAGGCTCTTTCAAAATTCAAACTTCTTCTTACAATGATTAGGTCATGAATGATTGGTCGGTTACTTGGTGTATCCGGCTAAATTATTAATTCTTTTTGAAGTACTTCTTCTAAATAATTTTTTAATTTAGTTTTTGTCTATTTTGCATTCTAACAAGTTGCTCAAGGCGACAGCATTTTCGCTTTCGGCATTTGTAAAATTATCAAGTTTGTTCTACCGTGTTGGCTTTGTTGTTTTGCAAAGTTTATAAATGCAAGTTTTTGAGTAAATAAAAAATTATTTAATAAATACGGTATAGTTGTTTTGGGCTGCGCCTTATCAACCACGCCGTTATGTGGCAATAAAAAGAAATCGATATGTTCAATAATTGTAAGCTATGTCAGAGAGAGGGGGAATTGAGAAATTCTCATATAATCCCGGAATACTTTTATAAACCAATGTATGATGAGAAACATAGATTTTTCCAATTATCTCTTGATGAAAATGAACAGAATAAGTATTTGCAAAAAGGACTTCGAGAATATTTATTATGCGAAGACTGTGAACAACATCTTAATGAGTTTGAAAAATATGCGAATAGAATTATGTTTTATGAACCACCCAAAAAAGTGAGACAGAATTCACGAATTGCGATTATTGAAGGAATCGATTATGACAAAATGAAGTTATTTCAGTTGTCCATTTTGTGGCGTGCTTCCATTTCTAAACTAGAACCCTTTAAAGAAGTTAATCTTGGTCCTCATCAAGAAATATTAAGAGAAATGATCTTAAATAATAATCCTGGCAGTTATACAGATTACGGCTGTTTGCAAACAGCAGTTTTTATGGAAGAAAATAAATTAGCTAAAGGACTTTTGATGGGTGTAGATTTGATAAAAATTGATGGTTACAGAGTTTATCGTTTCGTCTTTGGTGGCATCATTTGGTTATTCTATGTCTCAAGTCATAATGAAAAATTCAAACATAAAGATAAGTTTTTACTTGAAGACGGAACTCTAACTATTTCCAAACATCCATTTGATGATATAAAATTTTTAATGGACTTTGGTAGGAATTTATCAAAGCAAGGTAAGTTAAATGCCACATAACCAGCAAATCAACCCGACCGCGAGAAGATGCGATCACGCCGATTTGCTGTGGTGAAGTGCAGTAGCAAGCATTGCTTGTAAGTGTTCTATTTTTAATTAAGTAAAGTTCCGCCGTGCTTGTGGATTAATTTAAGCACGGCTGCAAAATTTTGGCATTGTACAATTAACCGGTATTGCAGTTCTGGGCGTCGGGTTATTTGCAAGAACGTATGTTTAAATAAGTAATTAAATTGAGTTCTCTAAATAAAAGGAGG
>DYHH01000048.1 GCA_020724265.1 Melioribacter roseus
CCTAATTAGTAATTTAATACTTTTTTAGTGTGTCTACCAATTGGGGGAAGCTCAAACTCTGTGCGTACTCCGTGAAACTCTGTGTTACCGCTTTTGCATTTAGACTTTGTCCTTTGTCCTTGTCTTTAATCTTGATACTCACATCTTGATACTAGATACTAAAAAATGGCTACATTGCCCAATTGTCAAATTGTTAATACGATAATCAGTCAATTTACAAATCTGGAGCGAACTCTGCGCCTGTCCCGGCTCGTCAGGGACATCCCGCCAATCCAGCAGTCTTTATGCGGGGCTGCCTCCCAAGCGGGACGCTAAATTCGCTAAATCCGTAAATTGCTTCTGAACATAAAAAAACATTTTAATAGCGTAGACCCCAACAGCAGAGCAACGCAATTCTGAAGAAAACGCTTTGAATTATTCCACGAAATATTCGATGACATTATTAGTAACCAAGCGAAAGTTGATATTCTTGATGTTGGTGGCTGCTTGTCCCGCAAAGCGGGGCTTGTCCCGCTTTTAGTATGCGAAGTTTTTTGGAAAATAAAATCAAACTTGTTAATTTATTCTGTGCAACGTAATTGCAATGTATGATAAAAAGATAAAATATTGGGTGGAAATTTCAGATGATGACCTAGAAACTGCTGAAATTCTATTTGAGAAAGATAAACTTTTGTTTGCGGGATATTTATTACAGCAATCTATTGAGAAATTATTAAAAGCATATTATCAACAGAAAATGGATTCTTTCCCTCCTAAAACGCATAATTTGGTTTACTTGTGTGAAGTAACGGAACTTTTTGATGAGATCGATGGATTACAAGAGAATTTACTTTACCAATTGAATCCGTTAAATTTAGAGACAAGGTATCCGGAGTACAGAGATAAAATATCAAAGTCTTTAACTAAAGAAATGCTGAGAGATCTATTGTCTCAAACGAAGGAATTACAAAAATGGATAAAGCAGAAGCTGTAAATAAAGCTATTGAATTTTCAAATAGAGCAAGGCAATTATTAATATTTAACCGTGCAGTTTTGTTCGGTTCTTATGCCAAAGGAAATCCAAGATTGGATAGCGATATTGATATTGCTTTTTTTGTTAAAGATATTGATAGTAAGCTAGATTATTATAATTTATTAGTAAATCTTAACAGGTTGGCAAAAGAAATTGATAGTAGAATTGAACCACATATTTTTACAGATAATTCTGTAAGTGGATTCAGCGAAATTGTACTTTCAAACTGTGAAGAATTGCCGGTTGTAAATTAATTTTTAATTACTGCCCGCCCAACCTGTCCGCCGTAATCTATTATGAAGGTGGAAGCATTTATGCGAAGGCGGATTGGTACTTTGCGTTTTCTGTTCCGCAATTTGAATCCCGCTCGCTGATGAGCGGAATCTCATAAAGCGGGACATCCCGCCTGCCCCGCAGACTTGTTGCGGGGGTGATTTATATCGGGATTCTTTCAAGCTTGTCCCGAGCTTCTTATCGGGGAGAAAAGTACAAGGAACTCATTTAGCTTGGATATAATAACCAAAGCAAGAAATCTTTTTGAAGAAAAATAAAAACCAACTCACCTAAATCCTCTCCCCGCAAGCGGGATTTTCAACTTAGCAAGAGAGGAAGTATTTTTTAAAAAAACATAAAAACAAATAAATACATACGACCTCAAAAAAATTGCGTGAATAAATTCATCGAACTTGCCCGACTTTGTCGGGACGGAGATAATTTTTAGCAATTATTTTGCAGTCTTGCCTGTCCCGGCTGTCTCTAAGCCGGAAACTTTTGGTTCTTTTCTTTCAAGCTTGTCCCGAGCTTCTTATCGGGGAGAAAAGTACAAGGAACTCATTTAGCTTGGATATAATAACCAAAGCAAGAAATCTTTTTTAAGAAAAATAAAAACCAACTCCCTCAATCCTTTATCCCTTTCAGATATTAACGTATTATTAAAAATAATAAATTATAGTAATCACAAAATATATTTTTGATCTTAGTGGACTTTGATTAAATTTATGACTTCGTTTTTTTACAACAAAATCAAAACATCATTAAAAATCCGACTCAATTTTGTCACCAAAAATGACAATTGTTCTCAGCAATGTGACTGACCGGGCGAAGCTTTATCTTATCTGTAACTAACATTGACCATTGAGTATTATCTCTTTTCCTTTGAATTTTGTTTTTATATTGTTTTCTGAATTCTGTATTCTGCCTTAACTCTGTGGTTCTCTGTGTCTACTCTTCGTAACTATTTTGCCTTTAATGTTTTATTCTGACTTCTGAATTCTGGCTTCTGCCGTTACACTTTGTCCTTTGAACTTTATTCTTTGCCCTTGTTTTTAATCTTGATACTCGATACTAGATACTTGATACTAAAGAAGAATAACTAGATAGACTTAAAAGTAAGACTCGCTAGGATAAGTCGATTATTTCTTTATTTTTAGAAAGATTTTTATATCTTACAAATAAATTTTTGAGTTACAATATGAGTACAATTACAATAAATAAAAGAGAGTTAAAGAAATTAATCCGTGAAACGCTGGAAGATGTTTTTAATGATAAAAAGGATTTTATTGGTGATGTGGTCGTTGAAGCAATTGAGGATGTTGGACTTGGTAGAGCAATTGAAGAAGGACGAACCGGAGAATATATAGAGGTCGGTGAGTTCAAGAAAAAACTTGCTTCTAAAATAACACGCCTTAAATGAAAATTTTAATTGATAGAGCATGCCTTAAGGATATTAACAAGATCAAAGATAAACTCCTTCTTTAAAATCTCAATAGCCTAATTCTCGTTTTAGAAGCTGCCGAGACACTTGATGAATTTCCAAATATTAAAAAGTTAAGAGGCTATAAATCATATTTCCGGATAAGAATTGGTGATTATAGATTGGGGTTTGAAAAAATTAATGAAGAAAAAATATGTCTAATTAGATTTTTGCATCGTAAGGATATCTATAAATATTTCCCCAAAAAATAATTCCTCTTTCTGTTTCATTAAAAAGTTCAGTGGCTTAGGAATGTTCCGTTGCTAAATTGGCGCATTGTTGAACAACCATTCGACAATTTGACAATTAAGCAATGCATTTACTTTTTCCTTTTGCCTTTATCCTTTGTACTTGTGTCTTGATACTTGATTCTCGATACTTGATTCTCGATACTTGATTCTCGATACTTGATTCTCGATACTTGATTCTCGATACT
>DYHH01000001.1 GCA_020724265.1 Melioribacter roseus
TTATGACATTTCTAAAGAGTTTTACATACTGACATTTCTAATGAGTTACTACAAAAAGCAAAATTAATTGAGAAAAAACTTGACATTTATTAGGTATACCAGTAATTTTTCAGTGTTCCTCGAGTTTCTTCAACCAAAATCAATAAACAATAAATCATTAATTAACCCCTTATCATATTGACCTGAAAGTCATCAATAAGAACGTTTTACAAACAATTCATGGAATCAAATCATGCCAATGGATATTTCTGAACTTCAATCAAAAAAAATTGTAGACTTGTATGAGATTGCAAAAGTACTTGATTTACAAGGCTACAGCGACCTTCGCAAACAAGAATTAATCTTTAAAATTCTTGAAGCACAAACTCAAAAAGATGGTCTTACTTTTTCAAAAGGTGTACTCGAAGTATTAGCCGATGGATATGGCTTCCTTCGCTCTGCTGATTATAATTATCTTCCTTCACCCGATGATATTTATGTTTCGCCTTCACAAATTAAGCGTTTTAGTTTGCGAACAGGTGATTATGTCAGTGGACAAGTTAGACCACCTAAAGAAGGTGAACGCTTCTTTGCTCTTCTTAGGGTGGAAGCTGTGAACGACCAAAATCCCGAAGATATTCGTGAAAGAACACTTTTTGATAACCTCACGCCGCTATATCCTATAAAAAGATTAAAACTTGAGTCTGCACCCGGTGAATACTCTATGAGAATTATGGATTTACTTGCACCGATAGGAAAAGGGCAAAGAGGTTTGATTGTTTCACCTCCCAAAAGTGGTAAAACAGTTCTATTGCAGAAAATTGCAAATTCGATCACTCGTAACCATCCCGAAGTAAAATTAATAATGTTATTAATAGATGAACGACCTGAAGAAGTAACTGATATGCAGCGCTCGGTTCAAGCTGAAGTTATAAGTTCAACTTTTGATGAACCGGCGGATCGGCACGTTCAAGTAGCAAATATGGTTATCGAAAAAGCTAAAAGATTGGTTGAAGCAAAAAATGATGTTGTTATATTATTAGATAGTATAACTAGATTGGCTCGAGCGCACAATACAGTTATTCCTCATAGCGGCAGAATTCTTTCAGGTGGTGTGGATTCTAATGCACTTCACAAACCAAAAAGATTTTTCGGTTCTGCACGTAACATTGAAGAAGGCGGAAGCTTAACAATTATTGCAACTGCTCTTATAGAAACAGGTAGCCGGATGGACGAAGTTATATTCGAAGAATTTAAAGGTACGGGTAACATGGAATTGGTTCTAAGTCGTGATTTATCCGATAGAAGAATATTCCCGGCAATCGATGTTAATAAATCCGGTACAAGAAAAGAAGAACTTCTACTTACCGATGAAGAACTCAATAAAGTTTGGATTCTTAGAAAAATATTAAGTGACTTCGATCCAATAGAAGCAATGGAATTTTTAACCGACAAAATAAAAGGCACAAAGAATAATAAGGAATTCCTGCTTAGCATGAACAGCTAAGTTATTTTTATTTGCACTGAAATTTAAAGCTATATCTCATAGTTTTATTCTCGTTGATTTATAATAATGGTTGAAACGTGAAAAAATACATATATCCTTTTGTCCTACTATTGTTCTTAAGTACTTTATATTCGCAACCAAGAAAAGAGCATCTTCAAAGCGGTCCGAAACCTATTTATGTTGAGGCACATACAGTTCTCAATGATTCATTAATTAGGTATTATGTAACGTACAAAGTACCCTACTCAAATCTTGTTTTTATTAAAGTAGATAATGAGTTTATTTCCGGTATAATCTTTCGAGTTGAAGCTACAACACAGAAAGGTGTGATTGCAAGGGAATCAACTCATGATAAAGTGCGTGTAAACAATTATGAAGAGACTTTAAATCATAATAGATTCTTAGAAGGTATTCTATCATTTGATATTAAGAATACGCAAGCAACTATAAACTCTCTAATTGTTTTGGATAATACTAGCAGGCAAATTCCACTTCGACCTTTTGTTGCCGAAAAATCTAAAATCCAACCTATTGTAGTACAGAAAAACTCATCATGCAATAATTCAATAGGTTACAGTTTGGTAAATTTTGAGAACTCAATTCCTTTTGATGATCGGAAATATCAGCTAGTCCTACCCGTATTCAATAAAGAGATAGATGAAATAATAGCTAGTATCTCGCAAAATGGTGATAATATTACTTTAAAAAATCTATCAAAGATATCCAATACTCCTATCGGATTTGACAAATGTGAAGATGAAATCTTTCTTATAAATGAATCTTTAAATAGTACTGCATCAATATTTGTTTTGGATGAATTCTCGTCAATGTTAAACGAAGGAATCGCCGAAATAAAAATTCATTCAAGTAAGGATAGTTTATTATACGAAGGTGAATTACTTGTCAACTGGGTTAATAAACCACAATCATTATCAAATGCAAAAACCGCGTACCAATTATTGGATTTGATTGCCGAGGAAGATAATTTGGACGAAATTTATAAGAAAGCCGGTAATGATTATCAGCAGGCACTTGATATGTTTTGGTATGAATATGACCCGGAACCAAGAACAGCATTCAATCAATTAAAACACGAATTTTATTCAAGAGCCGATAAAGCAATTAGAAAGTACGGAGCAAAGGGAAAAAAATTAAGTGGTTTAACCGATAGAGGGAAAATTTATATTAAATATGGTGAACCGGCGGAAGTTGATAGATACTATTCGGAAAAGAATGAAATTACAGAGATTTGGAAATATATTTCTCCCGGTATTCAATTTGTTTTTGTTGATGTTTCCGGATTAGGAAACTATAAGCTAGTGAAATAGCATGAATAAATTTTTCTTTACTTGCGGCGATCCCAACGGTATTGGCCCCGAAATTGTTATCAAAACACTTAACCAAGTATATAATTCGTCTTCCGAATTTTATTTTTTTTGTCCCCAAAATATATTCTTAAAAAACTCATCTTTTATTAAACCTAAATTCAAGTATAAGTTTTATAAATACATTACTGAAAATGATCTTCCGGCTAATCATGTTAAAATTGTTGATATAAACGGTGGTAAAATTTCGGAAGGGAAACCGACGAAAACTTCAGGTAAGATTAGTTTTGATTCACTAAGTAATGCAATTCATTTAGTTAATAATTTTGATAACGCTGCACTGATTACCGCACCGATCTCTAAAACAGCATGGAAGCTTAACAAAATAAAATATGATGGGCATACTGATTTTTTAGGAGACGTATTTAATATACCTAATCCGTTAATGTTGTTTTATTCAAAAAAATTAATTGCAGCTCTTGCTACAATCCATCAACCGATTAAAGATGTCCCTCGTTTATTATCAAAAGAAAAGCTGTCTTCCATTTTTAATTCTGTTTACAATACTTTAGTTAATGATCTTCAGATTGATTCACCGAAGATTGCTGTATTAGGATTAAATCCGCACGCCGGTGAAAATGGTGTTCTTGGTAATGAAGAAATAAAAATAATCAATCCGTTAGTGAAGAAGAATAAATTATACTTTTTTGGACCATTTGTACCGGATGCCTTTTTTGGTAAACATTTATATAAAAATTATAATGCTGTATTAGGGATGTATCACGATCAAGTGTTAATACCATTTAAAATGCTGTCCTTTGATTTAGGTGTGAATTTAACTGCTAACTTACCCGTTATCCGTACTTCACCGGATCACGGCACAGCTTTCGATATTGCATATAAAGGCATAGCTAATCCCAATAGTATGATTGCAGCTTACAACCTTGCTAAACTCATTCTCAAAAATAGAGGGAAAAGATAGTACAGAAACCATACACAAAAATTGCTTCCATTTATTCTCATTTGATGAAAGATATTGATTACTCTTCGTGGGCTGATTATATAATTGATCTAATTGATCTTTACCAGATCAAAAACCCGAAAGTGTTAGAAGTGGGTGCCGGGCTCGGTCAAATATCTTCATTCTTAAAAGAAAAAATTCCATCTTACATTGTCTCTGATGTATCGGTGGAGATGATAAAGTTTTGTCCCGATAAATTATCAAGAGTTACCTGCGATATGACTTCACTCCCTTTCAAAAAAGAATTTGATATTATTTTTTCTATATTTGACAGTGTTAATTACTTAACGACACCTGATTTGTTTGTTGATTTCTTATCTGAATGTAAAAGAATTTTAGTTGAAGACGGTATCGTAACTTTTGATGTTAGTCTCGAAAAAAATAGTATTAAAAACATCAAAAGACTCAATAGAAAAGGAAAATATGGCGGAGTCTACTACAATCAAAAAAGTACATACGATAAAAAGAGTAGACTTCATAAAAATATTTTGGAATTAGAAATAGACGAAGTAAAATTTATTGAGACACATGAACAAATGATTTACGAATTTGAAGAATATTTTATAATTGTAGAAGATGCAGGATTAAGAGTAATTGATTGTTTTGATTGTTTTTCTTTTGATGATGCTTCGCGAAAATCGGAACGAGTTCAATTTGTTTTAGGTAAATTATAATGCTCACTTTTAATAATGTTGAATTTGCATATCCCAATCAGCCGGTTTTTAACGATCTTAATTTTGAATGCGAACCGGGAGAGTTTGTTTTCCTAATCGGTAAAAGCGGATCGGGAAAAACCACTTTTCTTCAAATGATTTATATGAATATTCTTCCTCAATCAGGTTATGTAAAAGTCGGTGAATATTCTTCTAACACGATTAGAGAGAAAGATCTACCTTACCTTAGGAGAAAGATTGGCGTAATTTTTCAAGATTTCAAACTGCTTGACGACAGAAATGTTTATGATAATATTGCATTTGTTTTACAAGTAACCGGCGTGCCAAGAAGACAAATTAAAAGAAAAGTATTCCAAGCTCTATCGGAGGTAGGATTAAGTCATAAACAGAAAAATATGCCTAATGAACTTTCGGGCGGCGAGAAACAGAGAGTGGCAATCGCCAGAGCAATTGTTAATGACCCGATGATAATACTTGCAGACGAGCCGACAGGGAATTTGGACCCCGAAACCTCTGACGAAATAATTAACTTCTTAAAAAAAATTAATAACAGAGGTACATCGGTAATTTGTGCAACTCATAATTACGAATTGGTAAAACGACTCGATACAAGGATTATCAAATTGCAAGATGGGAAAGCAATAAAAGCAATCGTAAAAAAGAAAGCTTAATGTTTTTCCAAATTTTCTACAATTTTAGATGTTACTTCTTCAACGGCTAAAGTTCCGTCAACTTCCAGCATACATCCGTTATCTTTATAATAATTAATTACCGGGGCGGTAGTTTCATGAAAAACTTTTAACCTATTCCTAATTATATCTTCCTCGTCATCTTTCCTTTTAATAAAAGTATTTTTTGAACCGCAGTAAGGACAGGAGGAAGGATCTTCTATATAATTAAGATTAATAATGTTGCCGCAAGCACTGCAAGTTCTGCGCATAGAAAGTCTTCTAACAATAAGTTCATCATCAGCCGATAAGAAAATAACACAAAGTTTATTCTTAGATGATAAATTTTCTAATACATCATCAAGTTTTTCGGCTTGTTGAATAGTTCTAGGAAAACCATCTAAAATAAATCCGTTTTGTGTTTTTTCATCGTGAAGAACTTCATCAATTAATTTGAGCATAAGATCATCGGGAACAAGTTCACCTTTATCCATAATTTCCTTTGCTTGCAAACCCAACTCTGTTTTTTTGTTAACCGCACTTCTTAAGATATCCCCGGTAGAAATATGAGGAATATGAAATTTGCTTGATAATATTTTTGCTTGTGTCCCTTTCCCAACACCCGGTGCTCCAAATAAAATTAATCGCATCTGATTTCCTTTTATCAATTAGTAGAATTAGAAATACATACGAAAATTAAGGTACATAACAATTAATTTCCGAAAAATCCGTTATTTGATTTCCCGGGTAATCTTTTACTTTCAAAAAATCTTTTTAATAATGCTTGACTTTCTTGCGAATAAATTCCGGAAAATACTTTTACATTATGATTATATTTATTTTGCTCAAGTAAATTTAGTAGTGAACCAACAGCACCAAACTTGGGTTCGAATGTCCCGAAATACATGTTTCTCAATCTTGATAGTAAGATAGCACCGCTACACATAATGCATGGCTCCACGGTTACATATAAATCACATTCGGTTAAATATTTTGTTTGTAGGTTGTTAGCTGCTGCGGTAATCGCAATCATTTCTGCGTGAGCGGTTGTGTCTTTTAATAATTCAACTTGATTAAAACCACGACCAATTATTCGATCATTGTAAACAACAACAGCCCCGATAGGTACTTCATTATTGTCGAGTGCTTTCTCAGCCTCTTCGAGGGCAGCGTACATAAACTTGTAAACATACTCTGGGAAAAGCAAATCGAATTCTCAATAGTGGGTTTTGTACACCCGGAAGGATTCGAACCCTCAACCCTCTGATCCGAAGTCAGATGCTCTATCCGATTGAGCTACGGGTGCGTTTATAAATTGTTAAATTATTTTTGATTTAATAACGGTTCAAAAATAATCATTAGTAAATAGTAAATAAAATTTGTACACCCGTAGGGATTCGAACCCCAAACCTTCTGATCCGTAGTCAGATGCTCTATCCAATTGAGCTACGGGTGCATTTTTCGAACTCAAAATATATTATAATTGAGCCTGATTTTCAATCTAAGTTAATCGAGGCTTTCTAATACTATAAAGCAAATTAAGCAAAATGAATGATAAAAATTAAATCTTAACCTCATAAATCGAATTTCTATTCAGAATTATTTTTATATTTCTATTCATATAATAACTTATAAAAGAATATTATGGATGAACTATTAGGTAAAAAGATTGAAAACTACAAGATTATTTCTGTGCTTGGTAAAGGGGGTATGGGGGTTGTATATAAAGCATACGATACCAAGCTTGAACGTTATGTAGCAATCAAGATGTTAAGCTCTCAACTGTTTAGCAAAGAAAGATTCGTCGAAAGATTTAAAAGAGAAGCTAAAAACCAAGCTAAATTATCCCACCCGAATATTGTTACCGTTTACGGTTTTATTGAATATCATGGAATTCTCGGGATAGTTATGGAATACATTGATGGAGAAAGTCTGGAGAAACTGATTTACCGGCAAAGACGAGTACATTTATATGATGCGGTTTATGTTATGAAACAAATACTTGCCGGTATTGGTTATGCACACGCAAAAGGATTTATTCATAGAGATATAAAACCTTCCAATATTATTTTTAATGCCGAAGGTGTTGCGAAAATTATGGATTTCGGAATATCCAAATCATTATTCGAAAAGAGTTTTACAAAAACCGGTGCTAAAATAGGAACTATTTATTATATGAGCCCGGAACAAATTCGTGGTGAAGAACTTACTCACCATACGGATATTTATTCATTAGGATGTACTTTTTATGAGATGCTGGTTGGAAAACCTCCATTCGATCATGAAAGTGAATACAATGTTATGGACTCGCACCTAAAAGAAGCACCTCCTAAAGTTTCAAGAGCTATTCCAGGTTTACCGGAACAACTGGATGAATTAATTGGAAAATCTTTAGCAAAAAATCCTAATGATCGATATCAAACCTGTGAAGAATATATTGCTGCTATTCGTGAACTCGATAATTATATCGCTGCACTTCAGGAAAAGTTTACTTCGAGGATCAAGCCAAATCCCAAAAGAACAAAAGTGTATTCTATAGCTGGTTTTTCAATATTTATTGTACTTGCAATTGCATTGATACTCTTTTCATATAATCAAGTTGATTCTTTATTGAAAAGTAAAAGCCTGGAACATCTTAAAAAGTATTCAATTGAAAAATTATTTGAAAAAGATGATGATGCTGGAATACAATTCAACCAATTGAAATGGTTGGAAACCGGGATTGATACAAAATTAAATTCCGTCTTCTTTGCAAATAATAACTTAGGAATTGCTGTCGGTGATTCCGGTAAAATTATTATCACAGACAACGGCGGAGACGAATGGAGAAATATTAACCTTCCTACAAAAACAACTTTTCACCATTGTTATATCTCTGATAATGGAATCACAATTGTTGTTGGAGATAATTCTACCATCATTCAGTCAACAGATCATTTAGTAACTTATAATCAATTAGAAGTTAATGCTGACCACTCATTATTCGGAGTGACTTTTGTCGATTCGAGAAAAGGGTTTATAGTTGGAACCAAAGGATTATTGTTGGTTACATACGACGGAGGTAGAAATTGGGAAAGGGAGGCACTTAATACAAACGAATTGCTTTATGATATAACATTTCTCAATAGTAACAATGGTTTTATTTGTGGTTGGAACGGTACAATATTAAATACAACCGACGGTGGTCTCAATTGGAATACGGTTGAAAAGTTTACAACAAAGTATTTGAAAAACTTAGATTTCTTTAACGAAAAACTTGGAATTGCCGTTGGTGGCGGAAATGAAATATTTCTGACAAAAAATGGCGGTAAATCCTGGTCTGAAATTATAGTTAAACAACGCGGTGGTATACAAAGCGCAAAATTTGTAACTGAAAAACTTATTATTCTTCCTGGTAATAGGGGAGAACTAATAATTTCTAAGAATACTGGTGATAATTGGTCTTTATTTGATACC
Organism: Melioribacter roseus; assembly: GCA_020724265.1. Lineage (GTDB taxonomy): Bacteria > Bacteroidota > Ignavibacteria > Ignavibacteriales > Melioribacteraceae > SURF-28. The sequence goes on from DYHH01000001.1 coordinate 8,631, forward strand.
AAAACATTTATGAATTTTACGGATATTGAAAAAACAAGTAACGGTAATATTTTTATATCGGCAGTTAACGGTAGAATTTTAAGACTTCAATAAGGAAATGAATTGGATAAATTTTTAATTCAAGGCGGTTCAAAACTACATGGCAAAGTGAAAGCAAGTGGAGCTAAGAATTCTTCACTTGCATTGATGCCGGCTTGTTTATTGAATGATGGTGAAAATATTTTGTTCAACACTCCAAGAGTTAATGATATTTTTACAATGAATAAATTATTAACTCACATGGGGGTCAATGTAGAATTTAGTGAACATACCCTTCGAATTAATTCTAAGAATTTATCAACACAAGTTGCTCCATACGAGCATGTAAAAAAAATGAGAGCCTCTGTTTATGTTCTCGGTCCGTTATTGGCTAAGTATGGATTTGCTAAAGTTTCTTTACCTGGTGGTTGTGCTTGGGGTCCCAGACCAATAAACTTGCATATTGAATCGATGAAAAAGCTGGGAGCAGATGTAAAATTAGAAGAGGGATACATTATTGCAAAAGCTAAAAAGCTGCATGGTGCAAAAATAAATTTTGATGTTTCTTCAGTCGGTGCAACCGGAAATGTTTTAATGGCTGCTGTACTTGCAAAGGGAAGTACTATAATTACAAATGCGGCAATTGAACCGGAAATTGTGCAATTGACTGAAATGTTAATTCAAATGGGAGCACAAATTAATGGAATTGGAACATCAACCTTGGAAATTGAAGGGGTTGATTCCTTAAAAAATACTTCAATCATAACAATCTCTGATAGAATTGAAGCCGGGACAATTTTAATTGCCGGAGCAATAACAAAAAGTAAAATTTCAATTGAGGTATCAAATCCGGAGCATCTAAATGCAGTAATTGTAAAACTTGAAGATGCCGGTTGCAAAATAAAAGTTGACGAAAATCTAATAGCGATTGATGCTCAAAATATTGATATTAACAGTGTGGATGTTACTACCGCAATTTATCCCGGTTTTCCTACGGATATGCAAGCCCAATGGACTGCTCTAATGGCTTTATCAAATGGCAATGCAACCATTACGGATACGATTTATATTGACAGATTTAATCACATACCTGAATTAATACGATTGGGAGCTGATATCGAAACTATAAAAAACAGCGCTGTTGTAAAAGGTGTGAAGAAATTAAGTGGTGCAAAAGTTATGTCAACAGATTTAAGAGCAAGCGCTTCACTAGTTTTAGCCGGATTAGCCGCTGAAGGAACAACAGAAGTGCTACGTATTTATCATCTTGATAGAGGATATCAAAAAATTGAAGATAAATTAACTCAGCTTGGTGCATCAATTGAAAGAGTACCCACAACAGAATACTAATATAAATTGTCACTTAAAATAAAAATCCAACTATTTATTGCATTATTTCTTCCGTTTATTATTTCTATATTTCTACAATTTCTTCCGTTAACAAACACTACTGGTTTTGAGTTTTCTTTTATTCTCTCACTTATGTTCTTTATATCGGGCGGACTAATATTTTTATCAAAACTTAAGAGCAAAGTAAAATTCATTGCAGTCTCATTAATTTTGGTGCTGCCGCTTATCATCTCCTTGATTTCAAATTTCTTTATTTCTGATTGTCCGATTTCAATTGACGCTTTATTTTATTTTGTTCTTTCTATACCCGCATTTATTGTCGGTTACTTTTCTGCCCGGATAATAAATAACATTCAAAAAAAATATTGTGTGATTACTTTCTTAAGTCTGTTAATAGTGTTTTTATTAGGGTCTTTGTTCGAGTTTTATATAAGACCTCAAGTCTATTTCTTTAATATTGTATTCGGCTATTTACCCGGCACAATCTATGATGAAAATATTTCAATCACACCAGCATTAATTATTTATAGAATTTCATCATTATTGTTATTGTATTTTGTTCTAAAACTATCGGATAGTTTCAGATATAAAAAACCATACAACTTTATATTTATTCTAATTGCCGTTTCGGTAATATGGTTATTTTACTTAAAACCCATTTTTGGTTTTTCTACTTCAGAGGAAAAAATCAAATCCGAATTAACTTTGGAATTATTAACAGATCACTTTAAAATTTATACTGACCCGAATATTGCGTACGATACAACTTCTTTAAAAAATCTTCATGAATTTTATTATTCAGTAAATAAGTCAAATCTAAACTTAAAAGATGAAAAAGTAATTACATCTTTCATCTTTAAAAACAATGATCAGAAGAAAAGACTATTTGGCTCGGCGAATGCAGATGTTGCAAAACCATGGCTTAATCAGATTTATCTTGATGAATCAAGTTTCACTAACACTCTCAAACATGAATTGTTACATATACAAGCTGGTGAATTTGGTAATCCTCCCTTTGAAGTTGCAGCGGGACTTAACCCATCATTAATTGAGGGACTTGCTGTCGCACTCGAAAATAACTTCGATAATACCGAAATTGATTATGTTACTAATCTTGCATTGCAGAATGGTTACGGTGAAAAAATCAGCAGTCTTTTCAAAGGAATTAGTTTTTTCAGTAGTCTTCCTTCCACAGCATACTTACTTAGCGGTTCGTTTATGAAATTCTTGTATAATGAATACGGTGTCGATAAAATAAAAAATCTCTATTCAACCGGTGATTTTGAGAATACTTATGGAAAACAAATTGACGAACTCGAAAAAGAGTTCTTAAAATTTATTGACAATAAAGAATTTGAGAATAACCCCGAAACAGCCAAACTCTATTTTGGTAGACAACCATTAATTAAGAAAAAATGTCCCAGATTTGCAGCAAGAGTAGAAAATGAAGCTTGGAAAGATTTTAGGAACGAGGATTATAAAAGTTCATTGGAAAAATTTTCTTTTGTACATAATTCGGTCGGCACATATTCCTCCTTTAACGGAATTATTTGGTCAAAAATAAGGTTAACGCAGTATCTAAAGGCATATGAAATAGCAGTGGAGAAAGTACCTACTTTTAAGAATACTTCTTATTTTTACAATCTTAATTTTAGAATTACAGAACTTGCAGTTATTAACAATGATTCGGCATATGCTGCTGATGTAATAGATTCATTGTTATTTTGGAATTCTTCGGTAAGATATTATAATGAAGCTGTTATTAATAAGTTACTTTTGCAAGAAGGCACTGAATTATTCTTAAATTTTTTCTTTGCCGAAGCGAATTCAAAATTTGAAATGCTGCTTAACTTTAAAGAAAATGATAAATACTTTCCTTCTTTTATACCAAGATTAATTGATTATGCAATGACTGATAGAGAAAAGCAAAAACAAGTTGCGGAGGTCTTTAAAGAATTGAATTTATCCTCTGACCGTGAGAATATATATGCGGCTCATAAATTATCGCACTATTATTTTAGCATTAATCAATTAGAAAATGCTTTAAAGTATGCAGAGTTTGCGTGGAACAATAATAAGGCAGTAGAGTATCAATCTATTATAAATGAAAATTATTCGTTAATTACATGGGCAATTGATAAAGAAAAGTGAATCTAAAACAAAAATTAAATACAATAGAAGTATTAAAGAAAATAAAACAATTTATTGCCGGTAAAGACGAAGAAATATATATAGTTGGCGGATTTGTAAGAGATTTGATTCTTCAAAAAGAAAAAAAAGAAATAGACTTTTTAATTATTGGAGACGGACCAAAATTTGCCGAAGAGCTCTCAGCATACTTAGGCGTAAAACAAGTTACAATATTTAAAAATTTCGGAACTGCTCATTTTGTATACAATGATTATGATTTTGAATTTGTAGGAGCGCGAAAGGAATCTTACACAAAAGAAAGCAGAAATCCTTCAGTGCAATCGGCATCTCTTGAAGAAGATTTATGCAGAAGAGATTTTACGATTAATACACTTGCTGTAAGTTTATCAAAGAAAAACTTTGGTGAGGTCATAGATTTATTTGACGGTATTAACGATATCAAGAATAAAATAATTCGTACTCCAATTGATCCTTACATTACATTCGATGATGATCCTTTAAGAATCATGCGTGCATTTCGTTTTGCATCTCAATTGCAATTTGAAGTTGATGAAAAAATTATTTCCGCATCGAAAAAATTGGCTGAACGCCTCGCAATAGTTGCACAAGAAAGAATTACGGAAGAATTTCTAAAAATTTTATCTTCGAGTAAACCGTCTATTGGGTTGAATTTACTTTACAGATCAAAAGTTCTGGATGTTATATTCCCGGAGATTTCTAATTTAGCCGGAGTTGATCAAAGAAAAGATCATCATCATAAAGATGTTCTATTACATACTTTCCAAGTAGTTGATAATATCTCGGAAGCAACTGACAATGTTTGGCTTAGGTTTACCGCACTTGTACACGATATTGCAAAACCGCATACCAAAAGATTCGATGAAAATGTCGGTTGGACTTTCCATGGTCATGAAGAACTTGGCTCTCGCATGATGAAAGATATTTTTCAACGTTTGAAACTTCCTTTCCATAAATTAAGTTATGTTGAAAGACTTATTCGATTGCATCTTAGACCAATTGCTCTAGTTGATGAAATTGTAACGGATTCTGCAATAAGAAGACTAATTGTTCAGGCGGGTGAAGACTTAGAAGACCTAATTATTCTTTGCAGAGCGGATATTACAAGTAAAAATCCCAAGAAAGTTAGTCGCTACTTAAAAAATTATGAAAAGGTAATGCAGAAGGTTCGCGATGTTGAAGAAAAAGATAAACTAAGAGCTTTTCAATCACCTGTTAGAGGTGACGAAATTATGAAGATCTGCAACATTCCTCCTTCTAAAAAAGTAGGTGAAATTAAAACCGCAATTGAAGAGGCAATTCTTGAGGGTATTATCAAAAATGAATATGATGATGCTCTTGCATATCTGCATAAAATCAAGGAAGACTATTTAAAGTAGTATTTACCGTTCGGTATAAAATATTTTTGAATATTTTTTTGTATGAAGTGTAACTTTTTATATATCTAACCGTCCAAAAACACAGTTAAAGAAATTTTTAATCAAATTTTGCAAAACAGGAGACGAAAAATGAAGAAAATGACCATGCTATTTATTCCACTAATGATATTTTCAAATTTGCTGGCTCAACAAACTTTAACACTTCAAGAGGCAGTCTCTATAGCCCTTCAAAGAAATACTAGTCTAATAAAATCGAAAAATAGTCTCAGTGTTTCTGAAGCTGAACTTCGCAGTGCATATGGAGATCTTCTGCCGAGTCTTGGCGCTTCAGGGTCATGGAATTGGAATAGAATTGCCGATGACGGCGGCACACAAGTTGATTTTTTAGGTAACGTAATTCAAACTCCTGCTTCAACAATGGAAACAAGAAGTTATTCAGCTGGTTTCGGAGGTAATTTTACAATTTTTAATGGCATGGCTAACTGGGCAAATATCTCTCAAAGAAGTAATAATCTTGATGCCGGTGAATTTGATGTCGCAAAACTGAAACAAGATATCGTTTTTCGTACAACCGAATATTATTACGCAGTATTGAACAACGAAGAAGTTCTTAAAGTTAGGGAAGAAAATGTAAGGTATAACCGTAAACTTCTGGAAACTATCGAAGAAAAAAATAGATTAGGATCGATACCTATAGCCGATGTTTATGCTCAACAAGTTCAATTAGGGAACGCAGAGTTACAGTTAATTCAAGCAGAAAATGCTTATGAAAATTCCAAAAGTGCTCTGTTGAATTATCTTGCGATGGATGTTCTTGAAGAATACATTTTTGTTAATGAAGTGGTTGCAAGCGATGAAGTGAATACTGATTTATATATGAAAGAATTCGGGGAAATGGAAATCCTGGTTAATGAAGCACTTGAAAATCGATTCGATTATAAAAGTCAAAAGTTGGCGGTTGAGAGCGCTTATAGCGGTGTTACAATAGCAAGAGGTGGAATTTTTCCGCAGTTAACAGGGAATTATAGCTACGGATCAAGTGCGACTTCATTCGATAATTTATTTAATAGAAGAACAACCACTGTTGGTCTTACCCTTAGTATACCAATTTTTTCTAATTTCAATGTTGATACAAGAATTCAATCTGCTCAAATAATGGCTCTAAATACTGAAGAAGATTTGGCAGCATTAGAGCGACAGATCAAAATAGAAATTAAGCAAGGTTATTTGGATCTATTAGCATCGAAAAAGAATTTAGATGTAACAAATAAGAATGTTATATCTGCCGGAGAAAATAGAAGGATTAATACTGAAAGATATAATCTGGGTGCCGGTAATATTGTGCAGTTACTCCAAGCCGATAGAGATTATGTTCAAGCACTTAGCAGCAATATTAATGCGTTGTTTGATTTCTTTACTTCAAGAGATAAATTACTCAATGCATTAGGTAAACTAGATTATAAAGTTTTTGAATAAATTTAATTAAGGAGGCCTCTTCATGGCAAACGGTAAGAAAAAGAGATCGAAGAAGAAACTTTTCATTTTTGGTGGTTTGGGGTTACTTCTCCTTGTGGTTGTTATTTTAGTTGTTGCTAGCGGCAATAAAGAAGTGATCGTTTCGGTACAAACAGAAAAAGTTGAAAAGAAAACTATAACACAAATTGTCTCGGCTACAGGAAAAATTAATCCTGTAGAACAAGTAGTAATTACTCCGGAAGTAACAGGTGAAATTGTCGAACTACCGGTTAAAGAAGGTGCTAAAGTTAATAGAGGTACTCTTCTGATAAGAATTAAACCGGATATCTATTTGGCTCAAAGAGATAGAGCACAAGCACAACTTGAATCCGCTAGAGCTAATTTAAAAGTTAGAGAAGCAAATTTGATCCAAGTGAAAGCCGAATATGAAAGAATGAAAGAATTATATGAAAAAGGGTTGGCAAGTGATCAAGAATTAGAAATTTCTCGTTCAAGTTTTCTGCAATCTGAAGGTCAGTATGAAGCACAAAAAGCTTCGGTAACTCAGGCAGATGGTTCATTAAGAGAAGCTCAAGAAAATTTAGCCAAAACTACAATTTATTCACCTCTTAATGGAACTGTAAGTGCCTTAAATGTTGAACTTGGCGAAAGAGTATTGGGAAGTGGTTTTAGTCAAGGGACAAATATTATGACGGTTGCCGATCTCGACAAAATGGAAGCAACTGTCGATGTCGATGAAAATGATGTTGTTCTTGTATCTGTTGGTGATACAGCTCGTGTCAGAATTGATGCTTTCAGAGGTAAAGAATTTTTAGGAATTGTTACACAAATTGGCAATAGTGCAAAAACAACCGGCTTCGGAACACAAGATGAAGTTGTAAACTTTGAAGTAAAAATCCAGTTAGTTGAAGGAACTGCGGAAATTCGTCCTGGAATGTCTTGCGATGCTGACATTGAAACTGAGACAAGAGCTGATGTTATTGCGGTTCCAATACAAAGCGTAACAGCCAGAACACTGCCTTCGAAAGAAGGTGAAGAAAATTCTAATGGTAAAAAAGGACCGCAAGAAGTTGTTTTTATAATCAATGAAAATATTGCCAAAGTTATTTCTGTAGAGACTGGTATTAGTGATGATACTCATATCGAAATTATTTCAGGATTGGAAGGCAATGAAACAGTTGTAAGCGGCAGCTATAGAGCAATATCTAAAGAATTAGAAGATGGTACAAAAGTTTCTATTCAAGGTGGTGAGGGGATGGCAAAAAGAGGGAATAGACCCCCGTCAGAATAATCTAAATTAATTTCGGGTTTGAAATGAATATTATTAATATAGAACATATAGCTAAAATCTATCAAGTCGGTTCCGAAGAGGTTCATGCCCTTGCAGATGTTTCATTAAAAATTGATAAAAATGAATATCTGGCAATTATGGGACCATCGGGTTCCGGGAAATCGACTTTGATGAATATTCTTGGTTGTCTTGATACACCGACTAAAGGATTGTATGATTTCAAAGGGCAAAATGTTAGTGAAATGTCTGATAACGAACTAGCAAAAATTAGAAACCGTGAAATCGGGTTCGTGTTTCAGACATTTAATTTACTACCAAGATCAGACGCTCTCCATAATGTTGAATTACCATTAATTTATGCTGGTGTCCCTTCTTACGAACGAAAAGAACGTGCTCGTGAAGCTTTAATTAATGTCGGTTTAGGAGATAGAATTCATCATAAACCGAACGAGCTCTCCGGTGGACAGCGTCAAAGAGTTGCTGTTGCAAGAGCATTAGTTACTCAACCGTCAATAATTCTTGCTGATGAACCTACAGGTAATTTAGATAGTAAAACCGGTGAAGAAATAATGCTGCTATTCAATGAGATTCACAAACAGGGGAACACTATTATTCTTGTTACACATGAAGAATATATCGCTAAACATGCTGCCAGAATTATAAGAATTAGAGACGGATTTATTGAAAGCGATGAAAGAGTTCCCGAAAGATATATTCCGCAGTTAAAGGTTCAAGAAGAAAACTAAAATAATTTGGGGGAAAAGCGTGGGCCATTTCTTTTTTGAATTGAAGGAAAGTTTATTTATTTCGTTTAGGGCAATCAGAGCGAATAAAATAAGAACTATTCTTACAACCCTAGGTATTGTAATCGGCGTAACATCCGTTGTATTAATGTCAACTGCCTTGAAAGGGATGGACATTGCTTTTCAGGATGGAGTTGCTGCTTTAGGCTCGGATAATATTTACATCGATAAATGGTCCTGGTTTGATAACACAATACCTTGGTGGGAAGTTCGTAATAGAAAAAATTTAGATCTCGACGAATTCAAAAAATTTGAAGAATTGGCAAAATTACCTTTGGCAGTTTCTCCTACTGTATGGACAAACCAAACCCTTAAACATAAAGATCGGACTCTTAATTTCAATATGGTAACCGGTACCAATCATAATTATATTCAAACAACTAACTTAAATTTTGCAGAAGGACGCTTCTTTACTCAACTCGAGAGTGAGTCATCAAGAAATGTTGTGGTTTTAGGTTCGTCTGTTGCCGAAAGTTTATTCCCACGAGGCGGCGGTTTGAATCAAGTAATTACAATTAAAGGAAGAAAATTTCGTGTAATCGGTATTCTCGAGCAGCAAGGGAGTTTCATAATGGGCAATTTCAACCCGGATAATATGGCATACATTCCGATTGGAGTTGTTTTCAAATATTTTCATCGCTCTGATTTTAGAAGTATTACATTTAACGTGAGAGCACAGAATAATGCAATGCTTGAAGAAACTAAAGAAGAAGCAATAAGTATTATGAGAAAAATACGCGGACTTACTTACGATAAAGAAAACGATTTTTCCATAAATCAACAGGAAGGTTTGTTGAACAATATTAATCAAACTACCTCGGTTATTAAAATTGCCGGTTATTTTATTACCGGACTTTCACTTTTTGTTGGTGCCATCGGTATTATGAATATTATGTTTGTTTCGGTTAAAGAAAGAACAAGAGAAATTGGAATAAGAAAAGCAATAGGTGCAAAACGACGAACTGTACTTGGTCAATTTTTATTTGAATCATCGGTAATTTGTTTATTGGGAGGATTTTTGGGTTTAGCTATTGCAGTTCTCTTGAGTATGGTCGTCAATCAGTTTTTACCTACATCAGTACAGGTTGATGCCGTAATTCTTGCTATTGTTATTTCAATTATAACTGGAATAGTTTCGGGGTTAGCTCCTGCATATACTGCAGCTAAATTAGACCCTGTAGATGCACTTCGATATGAATAATATAGTTATCCAAACTTGAGGATAAAAAGAAATGTTAATAATAGAAATTTTCAAAGTAGCCTTAAATTCATTAAAAGTTAATAAACTTCGCTCATCATTAACTGTACTTGGTATTGTTGTCGGAATATTTTCTATTATATCCATAAGTACGGTTATTGCAATGCTTCAAAAGAGCATTGAAGAAGGAGTTTCTGCACTTGGAAAAAATACATTTCAAATACAGAAATGGCCTGCAGTAGGTGACGGGACTCAAAATTGGGCTGCTATCAGAAATAGAAAAAATATCACTATGGATAACTATTATGTGTTACAGGATAAATTAGGTAATGTTGCTTCTGTTGGTGCTGAAGATTGGATGCACGGAAAGTTGGTTAAACGGGGTAATAAGAAAACAAATCCTAATACTTCATTATGTGGTTTAACTCCCGAAGCCTTCCCGAATAATGATTGGATTGTTACTGCCGGAAGAGTAATTAATTTTCGTGATATGGAGAGTGTTTCGAGAGTAGTTGTTATAGGGGAAGATATTAAAAACACTCTGTTTGAACCGTACGAAGATCCTATTGGTAGTGATGTATATATTGACGGGTTTAAGTTAAAGGTAATTGGTGTTTTGGATAATAGAGCAGGAGGAATGTTCGGCAGAAACGAAGGTAATTATTCTTTTGTTCCTATTTCGTTTACTCAAGCATATTTTGGTTCGGAAAGCAGGAGTTTGAATATTACCCTGGCTGTTTACGATCCGGACGATTATGATGACGTGCAAATGCAAGCAGAAGGAATAATGAGAACTTTAAGAAAAGTACCGCCGGGTGCGGAAAGAGATTTTGATATTTATTCAAATGAATCAGTATTGGCTCAAATTAATACTATGACCGAAGGTATAAGACTTGGTGCATATGTTATTGGGTTAATTGCACTACTTGCCGCCGGTGTGGGTATTATGAATATAATGCTTGTTTCGGTTACCGAAAGAACAAAGGAAATCGGCGTTAGAAAAGCAATTGGTGCTAAAAAAGTTAATATTCTTTTGCAATTTATTTCTGAGGCAATTGTACTATGTCTATTTGGAGGACTTGCCGGAATTTTTTTAGGTGTCGGGGTTGGTAATTTAGCCGGTTCTTTGCTTAACGCAACAGCTGTAATTCCAATGGATTGGGTTATGTTTGGTGTATTCCTTTGCATTATTATTGGAATTGTTTTCGGGACCTACCCTGCAATCAAAGCAGCAAATTTAGACCCGATCGAAGCACTTAGATTCGAATAAAATTAGTTCTCAAACTTATTATATGTCATGGATCAAGTTAATTGAAGTTGTCTAAAATTAGCTTGAGCATCTTCAAGTATTATATTCTATTTTGATGTATATCTTATTTCTCTTATTATTTTGCATATCAATCTATCCTAATTAAACTATTTATTAGAATAACCTGTTTAATAACTGGAATGCTTATTTATCTTTGGGTAGTTCCTTAATTTTATACGTAATAATTGTGATGCATAAATTTGATAATAAGTTTTAATTAATAATAGAAAGTAATATTTTAACACTTTCAAAATACAAAAGTACTTTTATGAAAAATTTTTTGCTTGAGTTAAAAGAGGGAATACTGATTTCACTAAGAGCGATTCGTGCTAATAAAATGCGATCGATCTTAACTACTTTAGGTATCATTATTGGAATTGTTGCTGTGACCACAATGAGTACTGCAATAGTTGGTTTACGTGAAGCATTTATAAGTTCTATCTCATCTTTTGGTAACGATGTACTTTACATAGATAAATTTGAATGGTTTGGCAGTGAAGATTGGCGTTTCTACAGAAACAGAAAAGATATTACCGTTGAACAATATGAAAAATTGCGTGAGCAATATCATGGTTTCGAAGCAATGGCTCCAAATAAAAGAACTTTCGGCAGAACAATTAAATATGAAGATAAATCCGTTGAAGCAACTCTGATTTATGGAACAACGGAAGATTATATATCTACTGCAAATGCAATCCCTGCCGATGGAAGATTTATTAATGATATTGAAGTTCGAGCATCTAGGAGAGTTTGTGTAATTGGTCAGGATATTGCCGACGGACTTTTCCCAAATGAAAGTGCAATTGGTAAAACAATAAAAATCAGTAATCTTCCTTTTAGAGTAGTCGGTGTTTTAGAAAAACAAGGAAGCGGTTTTCTCGGTTCTTTTAGTTTGGACGGTCAGATAATTATGCCTTTAAAAGTTTTCGAAAGAGTTTTCGGCGGAAGAGGTAATCTAAGAATCGATATCAAAGTTGCTGATGTTGACAGAATGGATGAAGCCAAAGAGGAAATAACGGCAGTTTTTAGAACAATAAGAAAAGTCCCGCCCGGTGAGCCGAATGACTTTGCAATTAACCAACAGGATGTTTTTACCGATGTCTATGACCAAACTGTTGGAATAATTGCTGCTGCCGGTATTGTGATTACAGCGCTATCCTTGTTCGTTGGTGCAATAGGTATTATGAATATTATGTTTGTTTCGGTAACCGAGCGGACAAAAGAAATTGGTATAAGAAAGGCAATTGGTGCAAAGCGATGGTCAATATTAATTCAATTTCTTGTTGAAGCTGCAATCATTTGTTTAATAGGTGGAATTATTGGACTAATTATTTCTTATCCGCTTAGTTTAGTAATTGATCAATTTTTGCCGACAGCTATGCCTTTGGATGTTGTATTCCTTGCGCTATTTATTTCCGCTATGGTTGGTATTATTTCCGGGATATTACCTGCATATAAAGCATCTAAAATGGATCCGGTTGATGCATTAAGATACGAATAGAGAAAACTATGCAAATTAAAGAATCCATAATAATGGCGCTTGATTCGGTAAAGACCAACAAGCTAAGGTCATCTTTAACTTTAGTTGGTATCGGTATCGGCTTGTTTTCCATAATTATAGTTATGACTGCAATCGGAGCTGTTCAGAAAACCGTTGAAGATGCTTTTAGTTCAATAGGAACAAATAACTTTATAATTCAAAAATATCCTGCTGTTAGAATGGGCCCCGGGCATTGGAGACAGTATAGAAATCGAAAAGATTTAACTGCCGAACAAGGTGAACGTCTTAAAAGGTTGACAATATTGCCAAAAGCAATTGGTATTGAATTAAGCAGTGGCGGTAAAACAATTAGATATGAAAACCTAAGCACAAATCCTAATGTTAGAGTTGTCGGTTCTGATCTCGACAATTTAATAACAAATGATTGGAAAATTGAATCCGGTAGAGGTTTTACTGCTCAAGACATGGATCATACGCGGTTCTATACAATTGTTGGTAGAGATGTGGTTGATAGACTGTTTACAAATATTGATCCTATTGGTCAGAAGATTAAAATTGATGGCCATAATTTTGAAATAATTGGTTTATTTGAAAAGAAGGGGAGTGTTTTAGGAAGCGGTCAGGATAATTTTGTTGCTATTCCATTACCGGCTTATCAAAGAATGTACGGCAAAGATGAAAATGGGTCTTTTACTATAATGGCTGCCAGTCCGGAATTAATGGAAAGAACTATGGATGAAGTTATTGGTGCTTTAAGAGTTATTAGGAAAGTTCCGATTGGTTCTGATAATGATTTTGAAATTATTACCAACGATCAGTTAATCGATCAATTCAATGATCTGACGAAGTACTTTAAACTTGGAGCTGCGGTTGTTGCATTTATAGCTTTATTGGCGGCAGGTGTTGGTATAATGAATATTATGCTAGTAAGTGTAACTGAAAGAACAAGAGAAATTGGAATTAGAAAAGCCATCGGGGCAAGGAAGTCGATAATACGTTCTCAATTTGTTGTCGAGGCTGTTGTGTTATCGCAAATAGGCGGAATAGCCGGGATAATTCTTGGTGTTATTGGTGGTAATATTGTCGCTGTTGCAATAAATGTATCTGTTGTTGTGCCTATTGACTGGATTATAATCGGATTAACGGTTACTACTTTTGTCGGAATTGTATTTGGTGTATATCCGGCTGTTAAAGCATCTAACTTAGATCCGATTGAAGCATTGCGGTACGAATAGATACTATTCTCTTTACTCTTGAAATAGTTGATTTATCCCATTAGTTTTTGATTTTCATTTCATGAAATGAACATTTGATCCGACTAATCACTACATCATTATCAGTTTTGCTTTTTTCGGTTACAATTTTTGCTCAGGAATATAAAAATGCAACTATTGTTACCGATACCTTTCAAGTTAATTTTTATAATGAATATTACCTGAGTGCAGTCGCAATTATACCAAATAGCGAATCAGTAAAATTAAATAAGCGTGTACTTACCCCGGACGAATATAATCTCAGTCTTCAAAAAGGGAAAATCAGTTTAGATACAAAACTTAATTTCCGTCTAATCGATACTCTTTTTGTAACATACCAAACTTTTAGATTATCCTTACAGAAAGAATTTAAGCGGAGATCACTAATTGTTAGATATGACTCAGCTTTACGTGATACGATTCGCATTGCTCAAATCGAAACATCAAGTTTTACATCCGATGCTATATTCGGTCAAAATATTCAAAAGAGTGGTTCGATTGTTCGCGGTTTCACCGTAGGAACCAACAAAGATTTTACATTGGAAAGCGGACTCCGACTTCAGTTATCCGGTAGACTATCCGATGATATTGAAATTGTAGCGGCACTTACCGATGAGAATACACCAATTCAACCGGAAGGAAATACCGAAACTTTAGACGAACTTGATAAGGTTTTTATAGAAGTTCGTCATCCAAATGTAATTGGAACCTTCGGAGATTATGATTACGTAGAAAGTGTAGGAGAGTTCGGAAGGGTAAATAGAAAACTGCAGGGATTAAAAGGTGAATTTCTATTCGAAGATTTTAACGCAGTTGGTGCAATTGCCGGTTCACGCGGTAAGTTTACCTCAAATCAGTTTAACGGTGAAGAAGGTAATCAAGGACCTTATAGATTATTCGGTGCTAATAACGAAAATAATATAATAATTATTGCAGGCAGTGAACGTGTTTTCGTTGACGGTGAACAAATGAAAAGAGGCGAGAACAATGATTACACGATAGAATATGCAAATGCGGAAATAACTTTTACTCCTAATCGTTTGATAACATCTGCAACCCGGATTACTGTTGATTTTGAATATTCAGATAGGCAATATCAACGAAATTTTTTTGCCGGTAATGTTAAAAACAAATTCTTTGATGATAGGTTAAAAGTTAGTGTAGGTTTCTTTCAAGAGAGTGATGATAAAAATAACCCGGTTGATATTTCTATAGGGGATAATGAGCGAGCAATTCTTGAAGCAGCCGGGGATGATAGAAATAAAGCAGTTATAAGCGGTGCACGGCTTGCTCAACCGGATTCTTTAGGGCAACTTCGAGGTTTGTATGAAAGAATAGATACAACTATTAATGGTGAAACATTTTCTTATTATTTCTACAACCCGGGAAGTGACAGTGCGATTTATAATGTAGGATTTACTTATGTTGGTGTCGGTCAAGGTGACTATTTAAAAAGAGGTTTGGGTAATTATGAATTTATCGGTATCGGGCTTGGTAATTATCTCCCGATAATTTATTTACCTCTACCATCATCGGTACAATTAGCCAATATTGTTGTTGAAGGAAGTCCATTAAAGAATCTTAATATTAAATTAGAACTAGCAGGTAGTAATTGGGATAGAAATACTTTTTCGTCGATTGATGACGGAGATAATTTTGGTTATGCAAGGAATATTCAAGTTGTTCTCGAACCATCGGAAGTACAAATTGGCAGCCTTAATTTTGGTAAGTTCGGCCTAAGTTATAAAGACAGATATATTCAAGATAAATTTACAGCTATTGATAGGGTTGATGAGATAGAGTTTAACAGACATTATAACATTACGGACACTGATAGATTTAATGAAGAACTTCGTGAAATTGGAGTTACAATTATCCCGATTGATAACTTGAATATATTTTCACAATACGGAATGCTCAAACGAGGAGATGTTTTTTCTTCTGATCGTTTTTTAAGTAAAGTAAGACTAACTAATCCAGAAGCAGTAAATCTTATTTACAATATTGATTACGTTAGCTCATCTTCTAGCGGGTTTTCAACTAACTGGACAAAACAAGACGGTAATACATTTTATAAATATGGAATAATTAAACCCGGGTTCAAATTCTTTCATGAAAACCGGGAAGATTATGATTCACGCGATTCACTTCTTACAAGCAGTTTAAGATATCTAGAATATACTCCTTACTTTGAGCTAATAAATTGGAGTGGTTTTAATCTACTTTCCGAGTATTCAATAAGAGAAGAATCATTCCCGCTTAACGGTGCAATTCAAAAACAATCTGATGTCAATACAAGTAACTTCAGATTATCATACAGTGGTTTGAGAGAATTTAACACTTCGTTGAATTTTACGCTTCGCAATAAAAAGTTCACCGAGGATTTTAAAAAACTCGGTTATCTTGATTCCGAAACAATACTTATACGTTCGCAGTCAAGGTTTAATCTATTTGATAGATTTTTAGACGGAGATTTATTTTACGAAGTATCAACACAAAAGAGTGCAAGGCAGGAAAAAGTATTTGTAAAAGTTGAAAAAGGTAATGGAAACTATATTTACTTAGGTGACTTAAATAATAACGGTATAAAAGACGAGAACGAATTTGAACCGGCTATCTTTGACGGAGAATATATTTTAGTTACTGTTCCTACAGATGAACTATTCCCGGTAATCGATTTGAAAACAAGTACAAGATGGAAAGCCGATTTTGCAAGGATATTAAACGGAAATTCTTTTATCGAAAAAATATTAAAACCGTTATCAACAGAAACATTTTGGAGAATTGAAGAGAACAGTAAAGAACCTGATACAAAGAAAATATACTTACTTAATTTCTCAAGTTTCTTGAATGATTCTACAACTATACGCGGTTCTAATCTTTTCCAGCAAGATATTTTTATCTTCAAAAACAGAAACGATCTTTCCTTTAGATTTCGTTTCACTCAAAGAAAAAACCTTAATCAATTTGCCGGTGGAACTGAACGAGGATTCTTCAAAGAGCGTAGTATTAGAATAAGGTTTCAAATGGTAGAAGAGATTAGCAATCAAACTGAATATAAAAATATAATTGATAATAACGCAGCTCCAATTACCTCAAATCGTTCTCGCCGAGTTACGATTAATGATCTATCGAGTGATTTTTCTTACAGACCTCAGCGTAATTTAGAAATTGGATTTATAATTCGTGTTGCAGAGAATAAAGACGAATTTCCCGAAGAACCTACAATTATTAACGAGAATGCTCAGACTGTTAGAATGAATATGAATTTCAGCGGCAGAGGTAGATTAAGAGTAGAACTTGAAAGAAATGAATTGGTTGCCAACCAAACATCAAATCCGATTCCTTTTGAAATAACTAAAGGTCGTTTAATCGGTAAAAATTATTTCTGGCGAGTCAATTTTGATTACCGAATTGCCGGTAACCTTCAGACAACGTTGGGATATGACGGCAGACTGCAAGGTGCCGGTAAAATCGTTCATACAATGCGAGCTGAAGCAAGAGCCTATTTTTGATTCATACAAAACATATTTTTCTACTATAAGTTTGGATACTACTTACCTTTTTATGATTTTTGTTTGTACAAAGTTTACTGTTATGAAGTTAACATCCTTCTTAATTGAAGCACATATTTTTCGTCAATCCCAAAACGGTGATATAGAATTTCTTCTTCTAAAAAGAGCGGAGGACGAAAAGTATCCCGGTATTTGGCAAATGGTGACCGGTTCAAATAAAAAAAGTGAAAAAGCTTTTCAAACTGCTATTAGAGAAATTAAAGAGGAGACAGGCCTCGTACCGAAAAAAATGTGGGTTGTACCCAATGTAAACTCTTTCTATGAACCTGGTAAAGATTATATTTGCATGGTGCCTGTATTTGCCGCTTTGGTTGAAAATAATTCCAATGTAGCTGTTTCCAATGAACATACTGAATTTAAATGGGCTGGTCTTGACGAAACTAAAAAATTATTAGCATGGAAAGGGCAGCGAGCTTCGGTTGATACAATTCATGAGTACTTTACAAAAGAAAAAAGTTTTCTAAATTTTGTTGAGATAAAATTATAACAGGAGAAATGTTTTGAGCATACTAATTGTCGGTTCAATTGCTTTAGATACCGTCGAAACACCGTTTGATAAAGTTGAAAATGCGCTTGGCGGTTCGGCAACATACTTTTCTTTAGCAGCAAGTTACTTCACCGGACCTATCAACCTTGTCGGAGTTGTTGGTGAAGATTTTTCTAAAGAAAATATAAAACTTCTCGAAGATCATCACGTTGATTTGGAAGGACTTCAAATTGTTGAAGGAGGAAAAACTTTTCGCTGGGGCGGGAAGTATCATTACGATTTAAACAATCGTGATACTTTATTCACCGAATTAAATGTCTTCAAAGATTTTGATCCAATAATCCCGGATAAATACAGAAAAAGCAGCCATGTTGTCCTTGGTAATATTCAGCCGGAACTCCAGTTAAAGGTTTTAGAACAATTGGATAATCCTAAGTTTATTGTTTGTGATACAATGAACTTTTGGATTGAAGGTGCAAAAACAGAATTGTTGAAAGTTTTGAAACATGTTCATGTATTGATTATAAATGATTCCGAAGCAAGATTACTAACACACGAACCGAACTTAATTAAAGCCGCATCAATGATAAGAGAAATGGGACCGGAATATTTAATTATCAAAAAAGGTGAGCATGGAGCTTTATTATTCGGTGAACACATGGTATTTTCTGCACCTGCTTATCCTTTAGAAAATATTTATGATCCTACGGGAGCGGGCGATAGTTTTGCAGGAGGGTTTGCCGGATATATGCACAAAACTAGCGATTTCAGTTTCGAGAATATCAAGCGTGCTGTTATCTACGGCAGTGCAATGGCTTCTTTCTGTGTTGAGAAATTCAGCACAAAAGGCTTGGAGGATCTTTCTACTTTACAAATACATTCGAGATTTTTAGAGTTTAGAGAACTATCAAAATTTGAAGACGATGAATGATTTTAAAGCAGTAGAATATAAAAACGGTAAACTTGTTTTTCTCGATCAAACAAAACTCCCTCTCGCAGAAGTATACATAGAAACCGATGATTATGAAAGAATAGCTCAAGCAATTGAAAGATTAGAAGTTAGGGGAGCTCCTCAAATCGGAGTAGTTGCCGCTTACGGAATTGCTTTAGCTTTTAAAAATAATATTGATAATCCAATAGAACATTTCTCTAAAGTTTATAATAGATTATTCAACACTAGACCTACAGCAGTAAATCTATTCTGGGCATTAAATAGAATGAAAACATTCTTTGAGAAGATTACCGACCAAAAAGAATTATTTTATCTACTAATAAATGAAGCACAGTCAATCCATAACGATGACGTTGAGAAGTGCGATAATATTGCTTCAAACGGATTAAAAATATTTGATAAACCAAAATCAGTTTTAACACATTGTAACACTGGCCAACTTGCAACCGGAGGCGGCGGGACAGCTTTTTATGTTATTAAAAAAGCATATCAAAAAAAATTAATAAAATTTGTTTACGCCGATGAAACAAGACCTCTTTTACAAGGAAGTAGACTTACCGCATTTGAACTTGACAAAGCAAGTATTCCATTCAAAATCATAACTGACTCAACTGCGGCTGTTTTAATGTCACAAGGAAAGATTGATATTGTTATCACCGGTGCGGATAGAATTGCATCAAACGGCGATACGGCAAATAAAATTGGGACTTACAACCTAGCTGTGTTATGTAATTACCATAATATTCCTTTTTACGTCGCAGCACCAACTTCAACAATAGATACTTCTCTAAATTCTGGAGATCAAATTCAAATTGAAGAAAGAAATAAAGATGAAATAATAAAAATAAACGGTCAGCTTGTTACAAAAGAAAATTACGATGTATTTTCACCGGCATTTGATGTAACACCTCATAAATTAATTCACGGAATCATTACAGAAGTAGCTTTACATAATCCACCTTATAATTTCAGATGAGCAATCTTCAAAAAACAAGAGCAATTGTATTGTCGAAATTAAATTTTGGCGATACAAGTAAAATTGTAACTCTTTACACAGAGGATTATGGCAAGGAGACTTGCATAATAAAAGGGGGTCGTTCGGCTAAATCTAAAATCGGTGGAATTATTGATGTTATGAATCACATTGAAGTTGTTTTTTATAAAAAAGAAAATCGTGAAATGCAGTTAATCAGCCAGTCCGATCTTATCTCACATTATCCTCATATCAAAGAGAATCTTGACTCACTAAAATATGCTGCAAGTGTTTTAGAGCTATTGTATTCGCTTACTATAGCTAACGAGGTTAATAAAAAATTATACAAAGGTTCCGTTAAAATATTGGACATGATGAACGATTCTTCAGATAACCCACAATTATTATTTGTAAAGTATTTTTTGTTTTTTCTTGACGAATTGGGATATTCATTAAAAGAATATAATTGTAAAAAATGCAGTAAAGATTTCTCTGAGTCTGAAGTAATCTACTATAATCATGAAAGAGGTTTTTTATGTCCGGATTGCGGTAAAAACGAGATAGTTAATTATGAATTTTCAAAGGAACTTTTCAATTTATTAATTTGTCTAAGCGCTAAACAAAATCAATGTACTTATTCATTTGAAAACTTAAAAAAATTGATTCTGTTTTTTGAAAAATTTCTAAAGTATCACGTCCCGGAATTTAAAGGGTTAAAATCAATTTACACACTATAAGATTAGTTTTGTTTGGAGGATATATTATGCGTATTAAAAATATTGCCGCGGCGTTAACTCTGCTTGTTATTGGAGTTATTTTTGGTGCAATTTTAGTCTCAAATTTTGGCTGGGTAAGACCTTCGTTAGCCGAAGTTGTTATCGGATCACAAGAAGCGCCGGTTCAAAATATAGATCCGGAATTACTTTCATTCAACAATGCTTTTATTGAAGTTGCCGAAAAAGTAACCCCCTCTATTGTCCAAGTTAGAGTAATTTCTAGAATTGAAAGAGACGATAGCAGACGTGATCCGTTTCATTTTTTCATGCCGTTTAGAGAAGACATTCCTAGAGAAAGACAAGGTTCAGGAAGCGGTGTAATAATTTCTGAAGATGGTTATATCCTAACCAATAATCACGTTGTTGATAATGCATCACAAGTAACTGTCGATTTATCAGATCGCAGAACTTTTGATGCCGAGGTTGTCGGAACCGATCCGCTGACTGATCTCGCCGTAATTAAAATTAATGCAAATGATCTTGATGTTGCCTTTTTAGGTGACTCGGATAAAATAAAAGTCGGGCAGTGGGTTATGGCAATTGGTAATCCGTTGGCGTTTACTTCAACTGTTACTGCTGGAATTGTAAGCGCAACCGGAAGAAGTCTTAATCTTATAAAAGATAGCTATGGAGTAGAAAATTATATTCAAACAGATGCGGTAATTAATAGAGGCAACAGCGGAGGTGCATTGGTTGATTTAAGCGGTGCGGTTATCGGTATTAATACTGCAATTGCTACCGACGGAATCACATCAAGTTATATTGGTTATGGTTTTGCTATTCCTATTAATCTTGCAAAATCAGTTGCCAGAGATTTAATAGCATTCGGAAGTATTAAAAGAGGTTACATCGGTGTTAGAATTGAAGCAGTAAATGCGGCCACTGCAAAGGCAATCGGTCTTGATAAACCCAAAGGAGTTTTAATTCAGGATGTAATGGAAGATGGTGCTGCTTCGCAAGAAGATATTAAAGCCGGTGATGTTATCCTTAAAGTAGATGATCTTGAAGTGAATCAACCGAATGAACTGCAATCGTATATTGCTAAACAAAGAGCAGGCGAATCAGTAACATTAACTTTGTTTAGAGACGGCAAAACTATAAATCGATCGGTAACATTAAAAGCTCGCGATGAAGATGAAACAGCGGTATCTGCTTCAAACGATAAAAAACCGGAACGTGATCTTGATAGAAAGATTACCGAGCTGGAAGTTGAAAGTATCGGTTTAAAAGTAAAAGATATGTCAAATGATCAATTGAAAAGTTTTAAGATAAGTAACGGTATTATTATTACAGAAGTCAAAAGATTCAGCAAAGCTTTTGATCAAGGATTGGGCAGAGGTTTAGCAATTACAGAAGTCGATAAAAAAGCAATTGAAAATGTTATTGATTTTGAGGATAAAATTAAATCCAAAGCAGGCGATGCAGTGTTATTAAAAGTTGTTGATTCACAAGGCAATACAAGATTCGTTGGACTGGAAATCCCGAATTAGCAAATGAGATCCTTCCATAAAATCTCTAAAAGCGTCTCGTTTATTGAGACGCTTTTTTTATATTTGTCTATCTACAATAAACAAGTAATAATATGATTAGATTTTTAACAGCGGGTGAATCACACGGGAAAAGTTTGACCGCAATTGTTGAAGGTTTTCCTTCAAATCTTAAGATAGAAAACGAAGCAATCAATTATCAACTTCGAAGACGTCAGATGGGTTATGGTCGCGGCGGTCGTATGAAAATTGAATCTGATTCCGCTGAAATTATCTCCGGAATACGTTTCAAAAAAACTTTGGGTTCCCCCATCTCTCTTATTATTAAAAATAATGATTGGGAAAACTGGACCGATGCAATGTCACCTGAAAGTCAAAGACCAAAAGATTTGGAATACATTTCCGTTCCCCGACCGGGTCATGCGGATTTAGTCGGTGTTACAAAATATAATTTTGACGATATACGAAATTCCATCGAAAGATCCAGTGCGCGTGAAACTGCCGCAAGAGTTGCAGCATGTTCTATCGCAAGAATATTTTTAAAAGAGTTTGATATTAGTATCGGCAGTTACGTCGAAAGTATCGGTGGTATTTATCCGGAGAAGAATTTCACTGAAAAACTTTTTGATAACAAATTAAACAGAAACTTTAGTGGAACTGTACTTTCAGATAAAGCAGATAAAAGTTTGGTTAGAGTTTTAGATAAAACTCACGAATTGAAAATCATCAATAAAATTAAACAAGCAAAGAAAAAAGGCGATACGCTTGGTGGAAATATTGTTGTCGTTGCCACAGGTGTTCCGGTAGGACTCGGTAGTTTTGTACATTACGATAAAAAACTCGATGCTGCTATTGCAAATTCAATAATGTCTATAAACGCAGTAAAGGGTGTTGAAATTGGAACCGGTTTACAATCGGCAGATGCATTCGGATCTAAATCGCATGATGAAATTATTATTCGTAATGGTATGTTGACAAGAAAAACAAATCGTGCTGGAGGAATTGAAGGCGGTATTTCAACCGGATTACCTATTATTGTTCGAGCAGCGATGAAACCGATTGCTACTTTAATGTCACCGATACAAACAGTTGATTTAAACGGAATGAAATCAATCAAAGCGAGAAGAGAGAGAAGTGATTTTGTTGCAGTTCCCGCGTGTGCAGTAATTGCCGAATCAATGCTTGCATGGACTTTAGCCGAATTCTTTATCCAAAAATTCGGCGGCGATTCAATTGAAGAAACTAAGGATAATTTTAAAAACTATATCCGTAAGTTGAATATTAGATTGAAAAAGAATTTTAGTAAGTAAAAAAGTATTAAAAAATTATACTGCAACTAAGGTAGATAACAGATATGAAAATTAATTTAAAAGAAATTGACAATAGACTTTTAAAAGAAGCATTATCACTTAATCCTGACAAAACATCTAAGGAAATTATTGAAAAAGCAATTAGACTTTTAGTCCGTACAAAGACCCAAGACATGCGGATAAATACTAAAGTAACGAATTAAATTGGTAAGCTATGTCATTAAAAATTAACAAATTCGTCTTCAGCCCCTTCATGGAAAACACTTATGTAATTTGGGATGATGAAACTAAAGAAACTGCCGTTATCGATCCCGGTTGTCACGATACAAATGAAGAAATTGAATTGGAAAAATTCATTGATAGAAATAATCTTAAAATAAAATATCTCATCAACACTCATTGTCACATCGATCATGTTTTCGGGAATGCATTTGTTAAAGAAAAATATTCACCAATATTTTTAGCACCGGAAGAAGATAAATTTTTACTTCACAATGCCGTTGAGCAAGGAAAAATGTTTGCAATAGATGTAAAGCCTTCTCCCGAACCTGATGACTTCATTTATGACGGCATGTCGATTAAACTCGGCAATATTAAAAATGAATTTCTGTTTACTCCCGGTCATACTCCGGGTGAGTACTGCATCTATTTTGAAGAGGATAAAATTTGTATTACAGGAGACGTTCTGTTTAGAGAAGGAATAGGAAGAACCGATCTTTGGGGAGGAGATACAAATACTTTGCTGAATTCTATCCGTACAAGATTATTTACTTTACCGGATGATGTGGTTATTTATCCCGGTCATGGTGAGGAAAGCACAATTGGTCATGAAAAGACAAATAATCCATTTTTAGATTTGTAGTTTGATTTAAGGCACATCAATAAATATATTGGTCTAAACAAACTTTGCGATTATGAAATTAAATAGTATTCAAAAAAAAATTATTCTTAAGAACCGGTTAACATTTTTATTTGTTTTATTATTCGTCTATATATTATTATTTGAATTTATTCTCCCGGTAAATAAAATATTACCAAAACCAAGTTTGCTGCTCGATTCTATACCGGCACTTTTTTCAGAATATAATCTTCTTTATGAGATGGCAATTACCACTTCAATTATTTATCTGGCGATTGCTATAGGATTTTTATTTGTATGGATGCTTTCCTTTTATTTTGCCACCATTGTAAATCGTAACATAGGTATTTTTAATAATCTTCGATTATTCAAAAACTTCCCGGCATTTTTCTTTGCAATCCTTTTCGCATTTTGGTTCGAAGGTTCTGTCTTTGCGGAATTGTTGTTCACTGTAATTGTATCAACATTTTTTATCTCTATTTCATTCATGAATTCAGCTATTACACTTCCAACCGAGTACAAAGATGCGGCAAAGAGTTTAATGATTGAAGAAATGAAATTTCACAATAACATAACCTGGAAATATTCACTACCGAAAATGTTTGATGAACTTCATAAGTTACATTATTATTTATGGGTACTTGTTTTGATATTTGAATTCGTTAGTGCACTTAACGGGTTCGGTTCAATTTATAAATTAGCTCTTAATTACAACGATCTTTCTGTAATAATTCTTTTAGGAATTATTATTGCATTACTAATTTGGCTTGGCAATTCTATTATTGATAATATAGAAAAGAAACTTATTTTTTGGAAAGCTTAGTGGTATGAATAAAATTCTTGAAGTAAATAATTTATCCAAAGACTATAATGATGAAACCGGATTCAATGTTCATCTTCTCGAAGATATATCTTTAGAGGTAACAGAGAATTCTATTACAACAATATTGGCTCCAGCCGGTGCCGGTAAAACATCCTTGCTAAAAATCTTAAGCGGAATTGAATCGCTAACTTCCGGTCAGATTAAAATTAATTCTGAAAATCAACGGGTTGTTTATATACCTTCTAAACCTTCCTCATTTCCGTGGTATTCTGTAAAGCAAAATATTTCTTTAGTTAACCGGGATGATGAAAAAATTAAATCGATTGTAGAGTTTGTAGGATTAGAAGGATATGAAGATCATTTCCCCGAAAACAACAGCGTTGGATTCCGGTTTAGAATTTCATTAGCAAGAGCATTAGCTGCGGAACCGGACATAATTATTTTAGATGAACCGTTTGATAAAAAGATAAAACCTGTTACACTGGAAAGACTATATGAATTATTGCTTTCATTAAAATCAAAATTAGGAATTACATTTCTATTGGGGACTTCAAATCTTTCTGAAGCAATTCTACTTTCCGATGAAATTTATTTAATGCAGAAAGAACCGGGGAAAATTATTGACTCGATTCAAATTAGTTTTGATAACGAAAGATATGTTGAATTAATGAGCAGTGAAAAATTTATAAACTACAGAAATAAAATCGAAGAATTGTTGAAAAATCAAAAAGAACAGAGTCTATCAAACATTACAATATAATAATGAAAGATAACTGGAAAGAAATAGAAAAACTAAGAGCCGAAGCCAAATTAGGTGGTGGTGAAAAACGAATTAAAGCACAACACGATAAAGGCAAATTAACTGCCCGCGAAAGAATTGAACTGCTTGTTGATGAAGGAAGTTTTGAAGAAATCGACATGTTTGTTAAACATCGTGCTGCTGATTTTGGTTTGGATAAAATGAAACTACCCGGCGACGGAGTGGTTACCGGGTTTGCAAAAATAAATAATAGACCTGTTGGAATCTTCAGTCAAGATTTTACGGTATTCGGCGGTTCTCTTTCCGAAGCTCATGCAGAAAAAATTTGTAAAGTTATGGATCAGTGCCTTAAAATTGGTATTCCCATAATCGGATTAAATGATTCCGGTGGTGCAAGAATACAAGAAGGAGTTGTTAGCCTTGGTGGTTATGCGGAAATATTTTTACGAAATACGTTGGCATCCGGAGTTGTACCACAAATTTCTGCCGTGTTAGGTCCTTGTGCAGGTGGTGCAGTTTATTCACCGGCAATTACCGACTTTATTTTCATGGTTCAGCAGACAAGCCACATGTTTGTAACCGGTCCGAATGTTGTAAAAACAGTTACGCATGAAGAAGTTACTTTTGAAGATTTAGGGGGAGCGGCTACGCACGCATCAAAAAGTGGTGTAGCACATTTTTCGTTTGATTCCGAAATTGAAGTTTTTCAAAACATCAGAAAATTATTTGATTTTCTTCCGTTGAATTGGAAAGATAGAAGTCCCGAAAAAGAATTTGATTTCACAAAAGATTTTATCGAACCGAAACTTGATGATATTGTGCCGGAGAATCCGAACAAACCATATAACATGTACGATATTATCTGTATGCTTGTTGACGACCATGATTTTCTTGAAGTACATAAGTATTATGCACAAAATTTAATAGTCGGTTTCGGTAGAATTGGTGGTATGACAGTCGGTGTAGTTGCTAATCAGCCATCGGTTTTAGCCGGAGTACTTGATATAAATGCTTCAACAAAAGGTGCAAGATTTGTAAGATTCTGTGATGCATTTAATATTCCTTTATTAGTGTTGGAAGATGTACCGGGCTTCTTACCAGGAACCGAACAGGAATGGAATGGAATTATTCGACACGGTGCAAAATTACTTTTTGCTTTTTGTGAAGCAACAGTTCCAAAAGTTACGGTTATCACACGTAAAGCTTACGGCGGTGCTTACGATGTGATGAACTCAAAACATATACGCGGAGATTTTAATATTGCTTGGCCTACTGCTGAGATTGCAGTTATGGGTCCTAAAGGTGCTGTTGAAATAATTTTCAAAAAAGAAATTGAATCTTCCGAAAATCCTGAGAAAAAAGTTCAGGAAAAAGTAGAAGAATACAGAGAAAAATTTGCAAATCCGTTCATTGCAGCCGAGCGGGGTTATCTTGACGATGTAATTAAACCTCGTGAAACAAGGCAAAAACTGATAAACGCATTTCAACTTCTTAAAACAAAAGTAGATTCAAATCCGAAAAAAAAGCATTGCAACATACCGCTTTAAGTTAAAGTATTATATAAAATCGGAAATTAAAATCTCACGTAACTCATTTCATTTTAATAATTAACAGAAATCCTATCATAAATAACTTGACAATATTTTGATAAGGTATTATTTTTCATAAGCATTTCAATAAAAGGAGAGTAGGTGAAACCTGGAAAAATTTTACTAATTACCATTCTTTTTACATTTCTTACATCTTGCGGTATATTTTCCGATGCATCTAAATCAGATCAACAAATCTCAGAAGAAACTCCCAAATCTGTTGAAGCTTATATTCTCGTAAACGAGATGATGGAAAAAGCACGTCAAAGTTATGTCGATGCTCTTAGGTTTCAGAGACTTGGCTTCAAAAAGGAAGCAATTAACTCTTATGAAGATGCATTAAAAACTATAAACGAATTAAGTTACTATCCCGATATCGAGTCTAACGAATCATATTTTGAGTTGGAGAACTCTATAGTTGAAGACTATCAAGGTTTTATCAACACACTCGATGAACTTCCGGCAGATGTTTCTATTGCTGCTTTAGAAGATTGGCTTTCTAAGCAAATGCCAGATATAGAACTTGTTGAAGATGATACAGATGAAGAACCTATCGAAAATCAAACTATTATCATAGGTGATTTTCCGTTGGATATGAACCGTTACGTTGAACAGTACATTGAATACTTTACCGGACGAGGAAGAAAATATATGGAAGCCTGGCTCAGCCGTTCCGGAAAATATTTCCCCATGATGGTTAGAATATTCAATGAAGAACAGGTTCCAACACAACTTTTATTTTTAAGTATGATTGAAAGCGGGTTAAATCCCTCTGCAAGATCTTGGGCGCGTGCTGTCGGCTTATGGCAATTTATTAAAAGTACAGGTCAACTATATGATTTGGACGGAGATTTTTATGTTGATGACAGAAGAGACCCGGAAAAATCAACGAGAGCTGCTGCCCGTCATTTACGTGACCTTTATTATTCATTAGGCGATTGGTATTTAGCCTTAGCATCTTACAACGCCGGCGAAGGAAGAATTAGAAGAGCAATTAAACGAGCCGGTTCAAGTGATTTCTGGGAAATAAGGAGATTCTTACCCAAAGAAACGAGAAATTATGTGCCTCAATATATTGCAGTTACTTTAATTGCAAGTCAACCGGAAAACTACGGCTTCACAAATATTCAATACGAAAAAGAATACGATTATGTTGTACATGAGATAAACGAAGCAATTGATCTAAAAGTTTTAGCGCGTTGTGCCGGCGTTTCATTGGAAATACTAAAAGATATGAATCCCTCTTTATTGCAGTATTCAACTCCGCCTACAAGAGTTCGTCCGTTTGAATTAAAAGTTCCTTCAAAAACTTATTCGGTATTTGTTGAAAACCTTCAAAGTATTCCCGATGATGCGAAATTACAATATGTTGTTCATACTGTAAGAAAAGGCGAAACACTTTCCGGAATAGCTTATAAATACGGCGTAAATGTAAATGAATTAGCGAAGACAAATAATATTTCGGTAAGATCAAGAATTTATCCCGGCGTAGATATGAAAATTCCCATTTCAAATATTTCTACCGATGATATCGTTATTAATACGGATAATTTAGCCGCCTTGGAGGAAACTGATTTATATGTTTTAAATAATTCTTCTCCATACAAACTTCAAGTTGCTGAAACCGTTGAAGAAGATAAATATCTAAAATTATATCAGCAGCAAGTTGGTGAGACACAGCAGGTTGACTTAGTTATTCCCGAAGGAATGGAATCCGTTACTTACATTGTTAAATCCGGAGATAAATTAATAGACCTCGCAGAAGTATTCGATGTTAGAGTTTCGGATATCAGAAACTGGAATAATCTTCCATACACAAGTACTATTGTTGTTGGGCAGGAACTTAATATTTTTGTCCCTTCGGATAAAAAAGATTTCTATGCAGCAATTGATAATTTATCTCGTGCTCAAAAAACTCGTTTGCAAAATATGGAAGTAGAAGGTTCTTGGGTTAAACATAGAATAAGAAGAGGAGAATCTTTATCTACAATAGCTTATAAATATGGTGTTGCAATTAATCAAATAAAGAGATGGAACAATTTACGTTCGAATAAAATTGTTGCAGGTAAAACTCTTGAAATTTATGTCGGAGATGAAAAGAATTTAGTTGCTTCAAGTTCAACATCCGGAAGTACGGATTTTTCGACATATAGAATTAAAAACGGCGATACAATCAGCGGTATAGCCGAAAAATTCAATATAACCACAGCGCAGTTGAGAGAATGGAATAATCTTTCCGGTGATAAAATTATTGCCGGTAAAACTCTTAGGGTTAGAGGTGATGAAACTCCGAGATCGTACGGAGATAATTCCGCAAGCAGGGGAGCAAATGCGGTAAATTATACTATAAGAAAAGGCGATACGATAAGTGATATTGCAACTAAATATGGGGTGCGTAATGCTGATATAAGAGAATGGAACGGTTTAAATAACGATAAAATTGTTGCCGGTTCCAATCTTGTAATATATACTAACCTTACCGAAGATCAAGTTACGGATTCACGAATCGCAAGTTCTGAAGAATTTAAATCTGATTCTGATGGCTCGGTAATATATATTGTTAAAAAAGGTGATACAATTGGTCATATTGCAGATAGATTTATGGTTCGAGGTGATGAGATTCGTAAATGGAATAGTATTTCCGGCAGCAGAATTAATATCGGGCAGCAATTAGTACTTTATCCGGGTAAATCAACCAGAGATAATTCCGGTGAATCTGTTCAGACATTTGCAAATCTGTCAAATAATTCTATATTACATAAGGTAAATGAAGGCGAATCACTCTGGACAATTGCTAAAAAGTATAATGTTCGTGTTGCAGATATAATGAAATGGAATTCATTAAATACTGATAGAATTCATCCCGGTTCAGAGTTAAGAATTGTAAATCAATAGTTCATATAAATTTTGTAGTCGAATACCGTTAGGGGTGCCCTTTAGTTTTTGCGGGCTGAGATAACACCCTTGAACCTGATCTGGATAATACCAGCGTAGGAAAACGGAGAGAAGTTTTAACTCTCTCAAGCCGTTTTCTTTTCGGGATTCGGCTTTTTTTTTATCATTTAATAAAAAGGAGAGAGTCATGTTTAAGAAATTCACATTACTGATCATTTTTTGCACGGTAATTCAAGCCCAAATTTCAATAACCGGTAAAATTGTAAACTCAGAGTCCAATGAATCCCTTTCAAATGCTAATGTTTTTGTTGTTGGAACTAATTACGGTACTCCTTCCGATAATGAAGGAAAGTTCTCGATAACAGGGAATTTTTCAACCGACGATGTATTAAGAATTTCATTTATAGGTTTTGAAGCTGTCGAATTGACTGTGACACAATTTAATCAATTACCGGGCGGTATTATAAAACTCACACCAAAAGTTTTAACAAGTCAAAGTGTTTTGGTAAGTGCATCTATTGGTAAAGAGGGATTTTCACCAATAACATTTTCAAAAATAAAAAAGAAAGAAATTCAAGAAAGATATTCCGTACAAGATGTGCCGGAATTTTTAAGCTATTTACCCAATACAACATTTTATTCTGAATCTGGTAACGGAATTGGGTACAATTATTTAAGTATCCGTGGTTTTGATCAACGAAGAATTTCTATTTCTGTAAATGGTATCCCTCAAAATGATCCCGAAGATCATAATATATATTGGCTTGATCTTCCCAATTTACTTGGAAGTACGGAGTTAATTCAGGTTCAGCGGGGTGCCGGTTCGGGTGTTATCGGTTATCCTGCAGTAGGTGGTTCAATTAATATAATTACTTCTGCATTTTCCGATAATCTAAAATATGACCTCGGTACTGTTTACGGCAGTTACAATACTAGAAAATATACCGCTTCATTTTCGAGCGGCTTGATTGAAAATAAATATTCCCTTTACGCAAAATTCGGGAAAGTACTTAGTTCCGGTTATCGTCATCAAAGCTGGGTTGATTTTAATTCTTATCACTTATCGGCTGTTAGGTATGATGAAAATGTAACAACACAAATTAACTTATACGGCGGACCGATTTCCGACGGACTTGCTTACAACGGTCTTGCTAAGTTTGCTATTAAGGATAAAGAATTGCGCAAAGAAAATTTATCATATTGGGAAGCAGATCAAAATGATTATACTTATAAATCATACAGAAGACCCGATGAAATTGAAAATTTTTCTCAACCGCATTTTGAATTGCTTAATGAGTTTAAGATTTCTGATAATGTTACTTTTAATAATGCATTATTTTTAATTCTTGGTGATGGATTTTTTGATTATGACGGTTCTTGGGCTGATTCTTCTTATTTCAGATTGACAAGAGATAACGGATTTATATTAGACGGTAATCCACAAAATGTTTTAATTCGAGCAATGGTAGAAAATAAACAATGGGGTATTATTCCTCGTGTACAATGGAAGCATCTTAACGGAGAATTAACAACCGGTATTGAATATAGAAATCACAGATCCGTGCATTGGGGCAGTCTGCGATACGGAGAAAACTTACCAAGTGGTATTACTCAAGATTATCGTTATTATTATTATGAAGGCGGAAAGGATATATTTAACTTTTTCGTAAATGAAAATTATGAACTTAGTGATCGATTAAATGTTATGGCTGAGTTGCAGATTGCTTATCATAATTATGAAATTGCAAATGAGAGGTATCTTAATAATGAATTTCAGATAAATAATTTATTCCTTAATCCGCGTATCGGATTGAATTATAAATTTTCACCATCAATAAATTCATACATTTCATTTGCAAGAGTAACAAGAGAACCAAGACTAAAAAATTATTATGATGCAGCAGAATCAAGCGGGGGAGCTGTTCCTCAATTCGAGCAAAATATTGACGGTAGTTTTGATTTTAATAATCCATTAGTAAAACCGGAGTCAATGAATAATCTTGAAGTTGGAGCGAATTATTCTGAAGATAAAATAAATTTATCCATCAACTTTTATTATATGTTATTTGATGACGAAATTGTTAAGAGCGGTCAACTAGATCGATTTGGTCAGCCTATTACAGGAAATATTGATAAAACGGTACATACAGGAATCGAATTTACCGGTTCAATAAAATTTTTGGACCATTTTGACTTAACACTAAACGGATCGGTAAGTAAGAATTATATCAGTTCAGGCAATACTTATCTTAGATGGAGAAATCAAACGACAGGCGAAAGAGAAACTATTGAATTGAATTTAACAGATAACGAAATCGGTGGTTTCCCAAGCACAACATTTAACGCAATTCTAAGATTCTATTATTCGGATTTTTCAATTCAATTATTTGGGAAATATGTTGGAGAATATTATTCGGACAACTACGGAGACAAATTGAATAGCTACTTACAAGTATACCCCGGCATAATAGATTATAATGATAATCTTGTTGAATCCTATTTTGTTGCAAATCTAATTACAAACTACGAGTTTTCTATTCAACCGGTATTCAAAAAGGTTAAGTTATTTGTGCAGGTAAATAATATCTTTGACAATCTTTATGCAGCCCATGCAGTTGGCAAAGAATTTTACCCGGCCGCAGAAAGAAATTATCTTGTCGGATTAACTCTCGGTTTATAATGAAAAAATGTTTGATATTGGCAAATGGCGACGCTCCTAAAAAATCCGTGATTAAGTACTTGCAAAAATCGGGTTACACAACTTTAATTTGTGCCGATGGCGGTGCAAATACGGCTTTTAAATTAAATCTTATCCCCGGTTATATAATCGGGGATTTTGATTCGATAAATAAAGAGACAATTGATTTCTTCAAAGACAAGGTAAAATTTATTAAACTCAATAGACAAAATGATACTGATGTTGAAAAGGCATTAAAACTTGCAATATCTAAAAAATATTCTGAGGTGATACTACTCGGTGCTACCGGTGATAGACTTGATCATTCTTTTTGCAATATCGGAGTATTATTAAAGTTTAGTGATAAGATTAACACGGCAATGCTTCATCAAAAATCTTTTATGAAAGTTTATAATAAAAGTACGGTTTTAAATACATCTCAAGGAGAAGTGCTTTCTATTTATGGCATTGATCATAAAACCAAGATTACCTCTTCCGGTTTAAAGTATTCTTTAAATAATGATTCTTTACCATTTGGAGTAAAAGAAAGTACAAGTAATGTTGCCATTGCCGATGAAGTTAAGATAAACATAACAGGTGGAAAAATTCTAATTGTGCGTGAATACGAGGTCTTGAAACGGAATGATTTCTTTAGACTTTCTTGATATCCTTATTATTATATTATTTTTTGCCATTGTTCCGCTAATTGGTTTTTTAGTCCCGCGTTCACAACAAAAAAATGAAGAAGACTATTTACTATCGGGGCGTAAAGTTGGTCTTTTCTTATTTGTTACAACAACCGTAAGTACATGGTACGGAGGTATTTTAGGAGTTGGTGAGTTTTCTTATCGTTACGGATTAGTTAGCTGGTTTACACAAGGTTTACCATATTATATTTTTGCAATTCTCTTCGCAATATTTTTTGCTAAGAAAGTTAGATCGGCATCTCTATTTACAATTCCCGAGAAATTAGAACAGACATATGGCAAACAAGTCGGTTTAATCTCTGCTCTAATAATATTCTTTTTAATTTCTCCGGCACCTTATCTTCTAATGATAGGTAGTTTAATTTCACTTCTCTTTGATATTCACTTTGGATATGGAATGGTAATCGGTTTTATCATCTCGTCAATCTATTTATTAAAGGGTGGATTCAAAGCAAATCTTTGGGTTGATGTTTTTCAATTCTTCGTAATGTTCATCGGGTTTATTTTGATTGTCTTTATTGCCGCAGATAATTTCGGTACAATTGAATTTTTGAAGAAGGAAATTCCGGAATCACATTTCGATTTAACCGGCGGATTTTCGCCCATTTATTTGATTGTATGGTTTTTAATTGCATTATGGACATTCGCCGATCCCGGCTTTCATCAAAGATGTTATTCTGCAAAAACAGGAAGCACTGCAATGTGGGGAATAATAATTTCAGTTATTATTTGGATCGGTTTTGATTTCCTTACAACAACAACGGGATTATACTCGCGTGCGGTTTTGCATGGTATCGACAACCCGGTTTTGGCTTATCCATTACTTGCAGAAGTAATTCTATCTCCCGGTTTGAAAGGAATATATTATGCAGCACTTTTTGCAACCATCTTTTCAACATTGAACAGCTTTTTATTTTTGAGTGCAACAACATTAAGCAAAGATTTTGCTACTAAAATTCTTCCATATAATATTTCATCGGTTCGATATACACAAATCGGAATACTGCTTTCCGGTATGATTGGGATAATTATTGCATTAATTATTCCGTCGGTAATTGAACTGTGGTATACAATAGGCAGTTTATTAATTCCCGCAATAATATTATTGATTATCGGAAGTTACTACAGTAAATATGAAGTCAACAATTCTATAGCTAAATACGAAATGATTTTTGCAGTAATTTGCGGTCTATTTTGGATGATTCTGCGTGATAATTTATTACTTACAAATCTGCTAATGGAAATTGAACCGATGATTGTTGGTTTGGCTGCAGCAGTGATAATTCATATCTACGGAATTTGGGAAAAACAGAAAGAGATGAACTTATAAATGCAGCCGCAGACTTAAAGTCTGCGGTTACAAAATAAATAATCATGCTCGATACTACTTACGGCAATAAAATAGCTGCTGAAAGTACCGTAGTCCACAAACCATGTTTATCACCGCGTGCTGATTGTGTTATGTTAAACGTTTGCACGATTTTCTGTGACATTTTAAATACTTGTTCTTTTTCGTTCCAAGCTTCATCGGGATTAAAATCAATACCCAGAGTTGTAGCTAACATAGAAGCTGCAAGGTCTTCGGCATAGTCACCGGCTGCATGTCCTGTCTGACCATATGGATGATGTTCTGATAAATAACCGTACATTGTTTTATCTGTTGGTCTAGCGACCCCAATTGATGAAGCAATAAGTCTGTTCGGTTCGTTTGTAGCGTTACGTGCCATTACACAGTGAACAATTTGTCCGGGCTGCAATTCTTCTAATCCTCTTTCCACCGGGATCCTTTTGCAACCGGTAGGAAAAATACTGCTGACTGTAACTAAATTGTACTTTTCGATTTGAGCGTCTCTTAAAGCAGACTCAAATGAAGCAAGATATTCTTTGTGTTTCCCCACACCTTTTGTAAAAAATATTCTTTTCGGTACGTACAATTTACTCCTCCTTCTTTATTTGGCTATTAATTTAATGAATTTTCTTTTTCCTACCTTAAATATTTTTTCACCGTCAAAAATAATTTCTTCGGTGATATCGGTAATTTTATTACCGTTAATCGAAACACCTCCTTGTTGAACTAATCTTCTTGCTTCACCTTTTGATGGAGCAAATTGTACATCTACAATTAGATCAATGATATTCATTTTTGATGATTTAGAGAATTCTTTTTCCGGGATTTCATCCGGTACATCTTTTTTTATAAATATTTTATCAAATTCATCTTGTGCTTTATTTGCTGCTTCTTCCGAATGATACATAGTAACAAGTCTTTTTGCTAAAGTTCTTTTAATATCTCGCGGGTTTGAACTGTTATCTTCCAGAGATATTTTTATCTCAGCCAATTCCTCAACCGAAACATCTGTAGTTAGCTCGTAATATGTATAGATAAGATTATCCGGGATTGACAAAGTTCTTCCGAAGATTTCCTGAGGAGAATCATCTATACCGATATAATTATCGTATGATTTACTCATCTTTTCTACACCATCAGTCCCTACTAATAACGGCATTGTTAAAATTACTTGCGGTTCTAAACCATATTCTTTTTGAATATCTCTGCCCACCAGCAAATTAAATTTCTGATCGGTACCGCCTAACTCAACATCACTTTCAATAGCAACAGAATCATAGGCTTGTGCAAGCGGGTATAAAATTTCATGCATGCTTATCGGTATTCCGGTCTTATATCTCTTAGTAAAATCATCTCTTTCGAGCATGCGTGCAACGGTATAATGAGAAGATAGTTTAATTACATCTTCAAATTTCATTTTCCCGAGCCAGTCAGAATTGTAAACAATTTTTGTTTTCTTCGGGTCAAGTATTTTCGAAGCTTGCTCCCAATATGATTTTGCATTTTCACGTGCTTCTTCAAAGGTGAGAGGGGGTCGTGTGGCATTTCTACCCGAAGGATCACCAATCATTCCGGTAAAATCACCAATAATTAGAATTGCTTGATGACCTAATTGCTGAAATTGAGTTAATTTTCTCAAGACAACTGAATGACCGAGATGTAAATCCGGACGTGTGGGATCACACCCTAATTTGATATTCAGCGGTTTGTTTTGTTTTTCGGCTTTTTTAAGTTTTTCAATAAGCTCATTTTCCGGAATGATTTCAGAAGTGCCTCGTTTAATTATCTCTAATTGTTTCTCGATTGGTGGAAAGTTATTAGTGCTCAATATTATGCTCCGTTAATATTTTATTTTTCGTTCAAGTTCCCTTGCTGCATCTTTCTTGGCAATATCTTCACGTTTATCGTAAACTTTCTTTCCTTTAGCTATTGCTAATTCCACTTTTACGATTCCTCCTTTAAAGTAAAAACGAAGGGGGATTAAAGTATTACCTTTTTCTTGAGTTGCTTTAACTAATCTTCTTATTTCACTTTTATTTACTAAAAGTTTTCTCTTTCTTAACGGATCATGATTGTTAATATTACCATGATCATAAACATTTATATGAGAATTGACAAGCCAAACTTCTCCATTAATAACCTGTGCGTATGAATCTGCTAAGTTAATTTTCCCCTGTCGAAGGGATTTAACTTCAGTTCCTTGCAAAACAATCCCGGCTTCAAAAGATTGAAGAATGGTAAACTCATGACGAGCTTTTCTATTTACAACGATATTTTTTTCAGTCGGTTTTTCAGACATTTTACATGAAAATAAAATTCAACTTGCTAAAATACAATTAATGATAAAATAATGTGCGTATTTTCTTAATTGAGGCAACAAATAAATAAAAACATTATCTTTTATCCAAAATTTTTGTTTTAAAAGGAATTTATGAAAAAGATTATTTCGCAAGCAATTCTACTTATTTTGTTACCAATTATTTTATCCGCACAAGATTTTTCAATAACCAAAATTGAACCGCCAAATTGGTGGACCGGATTAAAAAGAGATACTCTTCAATTAATGGTGTACGGTAGTAACTTGAATCAAGTTAATGTTTCTTCTACAGATGGTTTGAAAATACTGCAGATTCATCACCTCGAAAATCACAGTTATCTTTTTGTTGATATCTTAGTTGATAAGTACACAAAAGCATCAACTTACGATTTGGTTTTCGTAAAAGACATTGACACACTGAGATACAGTTACAAAATAAAAGAAAGAGAATTTGCTCCGGAAGATCATATAGGATTTTCAAACGAAGACGTTGTATACTTAATTTTTGTTGATCGATTTAATAACGGTGATCCTTCAAACGATACATTAGCAAACTCGATAGATGAATTCAAATACAGAGATTTGAACGGCAGGCACGGCGGTGATTTGCAAGGTGTTATAGATAAATTGGATTATTTAAGTGACCTTGGTATTACTGCTATATGGTTGACACCCACTTTAGAAAACAATATGTATATGAGCTATCACGGTTATGCCGCAACCGATTTATATAATATTGATGAACGGTTCGGCTCTAACGATTTGTATAAGGAATTGGTTAAGCTGGCGAAAGAAAAAGGAATAAAAATTATTTATGATCATGTTGCTAATCATGCCGGAGTAAATCATCCTTGGGTTGAAAACTTACCGACTGAAGATTGGATAAACGGAAAAGTAGGCGATCATCTTTCTGCTAATCATGATAAGATCTCCATAGTAGATATTTACAGTAATGAAAAATCACAAAGCTATAACGAGAAGGGTTGGTTTACTAATTATATGATTGATCTGAATCAAGAGAATAAATTTCTTGCTAATTATCTTATTCAAAATACATTGTGGTGGATTGAATATGCCGGGATAGACGGCATACGAGAAGATACATATCCATACGCTAATCAAAAGTTTATGTCCGGTTGGGCAAAAGCAATTCTTGATGAATATCCGAATTTCAATATAGTTGGCGAAGTGTGGACCGGCGAGCCTGCATTTCTTGCCGGGTTCCAAAAAAACTCTAAAGTTAGAGTTGACTTTGAAACTAACTTACCTTCCTTAATTGACTTTGGAATGCGGGACGCATTTTACAAATACCTGAGCGGTGAAAGAGGTATTTATGAATTTTATAGTACTTTAGCAAAAGATTATTTATATGCTGATCCTAATAATCTTATGCCTTTTATTGATAATCACGATGTTGACAGAGGAATGTATTCGGCAAACGGGGATGTTGAAAAATTCAAAATTGCCCTTACGATTTTATTTACTACGCGTGGAATTCCTCAAATATTTTATGGCACGGAAATCGGTATTAATGAAGGTGGGCATCACGGAAGAATAAGAAAGCCGTTTCCCGGCGGCTTTCCCGGCGATCAAAGAAATGCTTTTTCGGA
The DNA here is from genome assembly GCA_020724265.1 of Melioribacter roseus. Taxonomy (GTDB): domain Bacteria; phylum Bacteroidota; class Ignavibacteria; order Ignavibacteriales; family Melioribacteraceae; genus SURF-28. The sequence goes on from DYHH01000001.1 coordinate 47,523, forward strand.
AGAGGGAAGAACTAATACAGAAAATGATATTTTTAATCATGTAAAGAAATTAATTCAATTAAGAAAAAATTATCCGGCTCTTTCATCGGGAAATCTACTTCACTTTAAACCGGAAAATGATACTTATGTTTTCTTTAAAGAGAGTAAATTTCATAAACTTATGATTGTAATAAATAATAATGATGCAGATTATGAAGTTGATCTAAGTAGAATGAAAAATGAGATTGACCACTCCAAAGAAGTATTGGAATTGTTATCAAATCAATATATAGAATTTACGGAACAAGGGAATCTTAATCTTCCCCCAAAAACAGCAAAAATTTATTTGTTAAATTAGATTAACCAATTTAGTGAGAACACAATGTTAGAAATGCAGAAAAAATTATCAAATGTGTTTTATGCAATTCTCGCGCTGCCGGCAACAGCAATGGGTTTTGCACTCTCGATTCAAATTGCAGCACTTAGCTGGATACTCAGTACACAATACGGTTTGGAAATTCACGATGTGGGTCTGGTTTGGGCTGCCGGACCAATTGCCGGTATTCTTGGACAAGTTATTATTGGTTTGATTAGCGATAAAGTTTGGTTTTGGAACGGAAGAAGAAGACCATTTATTTTTATCGGTGGATTCTTAGCCGCATTAATGCTCCTGGCTCTTCCCAATATCGATATTATTTCAACTTCTGTAGGAATCGGAGGGATATTAGGTGTTGCTATTGCGGTAGCTCTTACATTAGACCTTGCAATTAATATTAGTTTTAATCCTACCAGATCAATAATTGCCGATGTAACCCCGGAAGGAGTTGAAAGAACAAAAGGATATGCGTGGATGCAAACGATCTCCGGTACATTCGGTGTGATGGCATATGTGATCGGTGCTGTTTGGGATAATTATGTTTTAATTTATTTCGGTGTTGCTTTTATTTTAATATTATCGATTATCCCCCCGTTTTTTATTGAAGAGCCGCGTGAATTAAATCAATCCGAAGATGATGATCCTTCATACAAAACAAGTGACAACACATCATTCATAGTAATGCTTAACAACATCAAGCCATTGTGGGGATTTTTAATTTACTCGGTTTATGCTCTTACTGCCAGAATGGTCAATTTCAAAATGGATAATTACTATGTAGAAATTTTATGTTTCGCGATAACTCTATACTTCATCATAAAAGTAATACTTGCAAAAACAGAAGGTCTATCCAAAAAGCAGCGTGGTATTGTCGGGTTCAAGAAAGTTTTGGCTGCTCATTCATTTACATGGCTGGGAATACAAACTATGTTTGTATATATGTTTGCTTATGTTCAATATAAAGTTTACGGTTATGTTACGGGTGCAGAGATTGCCCCGGCTATACAAATAGAAATGGGCAAAGTAGTAGCAATAAGTTTCCTAATACTAAACGCTGTTGGTGCAATTTTGCCGGCATTTGTTTTAGAACCGATTACAAGAAAAATCGGTAGAGTAAAAACTCATGCTATTTGTATTTCGATAATGGCGATAGGTTATGCCGGGTTGTTATTCTTTGGATTTACACCGATTATGATTTATATTTTGATGGGTGTACTCGGTGTCGGCTGGGCTGCAACAATAAGTTTACCCTTTGCTATTATGTCGCAAAAAGTTGATCAATCGCAGATGGGTTTATTTATGGGATTGTTCAATCTTTCTGTTGTGCTTCCACAGCTTGTTGCAAGTTTTGGTGTTGGTCAAGCTGTCAGCGATACTCCCGATAAAAGTTTGATATTTATTATTAGTTCCGTAACTCTCGCTATTTCTGCTCTATTATGGTTTATGGTAAAAGAAGATCAAGAACCTGAGACAAGTCAATCAAATTAGGAGAAGTATGAAAATGAGAGTCAGCATTTTGTTTTTTATCCTTTTTTCAATAATAACTTTGAATGCACAGGAATTTTTTGTCGATTATCTAAGAATTGAAGGGGAGTTGACTTCCAAAGATCTATATCGTCCGGATTTTGGAAGATACGATGGTTATCAAATGCCTCTCACAAAGGGAGAGAGAGTTCATTTTATTCTATATTCGAATTCTTTTAGTCCGTCGCTTGTTATTGTTACGCCTGATGAAAAAAAATATCAACAGACAACGGCAAGAGGAGATGATTTTGTCACACTCGGTTTTAAAGTGCCGGTAAGCGGTGAATGGGTTTTATATGTTGTAGCTGATAGTCTTGCACGGGGTGAATATTATTTGCAAACTGCATTTGCAGATTCTGCTTCTCTATTCTTAAATGAAACCGCAGAATTCTGTACCGGTATGAATTATCTGCTGGCTCATGCAAATGCGTATTATATTTTCCCGCAAACTGTTCCAAGTACAAGAAATGTATATAGAATTAATGGTGCGATTGATTCTTTTATTAACGGAGATGATCCATCTTATAATGCTTCGTTTTATGAAGGTGACGATGCAGAGGAAGCAGAATCAAAATTCAATTTTATTGCTAATAAAATAGTCGAGTGTATTCCTAAAGGATGGAAGAAAAATCAAAGGACTGATAATATAGGGGAAGGCGTAATTGAAAATTCGATTTTATGGACCGAACAGGTTAAAAGTAATTACCGAATTATTAAATTATCATTAACTGATTTTTCTGCAAATGATTCCGATGCAGATTACCTTGGTAATTACAGCGTAGATTTGCTGATAATGAAATACTAATCGAAAGAAATTATTTTGGAAACTTCTTTTTTGACTTTATCTGCAATCTTCTCAATAGGTAGCATTCGGTCTTTTTCGTAACAGTCTATTACTACTGCATTCTTCTGAGTCTGCCCGAATTCCCTATATAGTTTTCTTGCGGTTGTTTGTAATTTAATATCCTTTTCGTACTTATCAACTTCACCATCAATGTAATCACGCTTACCTTTACCTTCATTATTTATCAATGCCAACTCGAAAGGGAGATCAAAAATTAAGTAGAGATCCGGTCGAGGCAATTCCAATACCCCGTGTTCCAGTTCTTCAACCCAACCGGCTAAATTATCCGGCTCTCCTGCGCGAATAACTTGATATACCATGTTGGAAAGAGTGTACCTGTTTAACAACAATATATCCGTATCAGGATTGGTAGCAATAAAATCTTTTCTGTCTTTCCATCTATCCATTGCATACCAAAGCGCCATTGATCTTGCATCAATATTATGTTTGATATCTTTACTGCTTAAATGAATTCCTATTTCTTTTCCGAAGAAGGATTCGTAAACAGGGTAAGATCTTACATTGACTTTATAATTATGTATTATTAAAAAATCTTTAAGCAGGTTTATTTGAGTTGTTTTTCCTGTTCCGTCAATTCCTTCAAAGCTAATTATCTTCATCTGTTTAATCTGATTTTATTTATGATTCGTCTACGTCTTTAACTTTTGTAACTAATGCAGCCGCAATAAATAACGAAATTCCACCAAGTACAAGTGCATAAATTGCATGACCGGCAAATATTGTTCTAACAAAAAATCCTAAAATTGCTGCTGCAGTTATCTGCGGTATAACAATAAAGAAGTTGAAGATACCCATATAAACACCCATCTTCTTTGCCGGTAGCGAGCCGGTTAGAATTGCATAAGGCATTGCAAGAATTGAAGCCCATGCTAATCCTATTCCTAATTCCGATAATATAAGTAGATCAGGATTTTTAATAAAATAAAACGAAGATAGACCAATACCACCGCAAATTAAACTAATTGCATGTACGGATTTACGAGTCATCTTTTTAGCAAGCCACATTATAAAGAATGCCATAATAGCTGCAAATCCGTTATAAACTGCCATCAACACTCCAACCCAATCCGCACCTTGATTATAAGCAAAAGAAGTTGGGTCTGTTGTATTATAGATATGTCGTGTTACTGCCGGAGTTGTATAAATCCACATCGCAAATAAAGCAAACCATGAAAAGAATTGAACATAAGCAAGTTGTATCATTGTTTTCGGCATGTGATACAAATCGTTCAATATTACAACCAGACCGTTTTCTTTTTTATTATTCTTTGTTAAAAATCCGCTTATAATTTGAATCAACCCGAATATTGCCCCGCCGCCGAAGAATACAAGAAGACCATAATCCATATAAATAAAAAAATCAAAAACAATAAAAAGTAAAGCAGAAATAACAAACCATATAATTCCGTTTTTAATTTGTTTGCCGTGATATACAATTTCGGAATGCTCGACTGCATCGGGTGATTTCTCTTCATATTTTTCAAACTCTGCAAGTTGTTCGGGTGAATATTCTTTAGAACTAATTACAGTCCATAAAACAGATAAAAAGAATACACCGCCACCTATATAAAAAGCAAATTTTACAGAATCCGGAATTTCACCTGAAGGTGCTGTATTACTTATTCCAAACCAATTTGTCATCATGTAGGGGAGTGCAGAAGCAACAACTGCACCTGTTCCGATAAAGAAACTTTGCATAGAAAAACCGATTGTTCTTTGCTCGGGAGGAAGCATATCTCCTACAAACGCACGGAATGGTTCCATAGATATATTTATTGATGCATCCATTATCCATAACATTCCGGCTGCTACCCAAAGTACTGGTGAGTTCGGCATAATAAATAATGCAATAGATGCTAAAATTGCTCCGATAAGAAAGAATGGTCGTCTTCTACCTAATCGGTTCCAGGTTCTGTCACTCATGTGACCTATAATCGGTTGAACAATTAAACCTGTTACCGGGGCTGCAATCCATAATATAGGAATTGCGTCAATGCTCGCACCAAGTGTTTCAAATATTCTTGATACATTTGCATTTTGAAGCGCAAACCCGAATTGAATTCCTAAAAAACCGAAACTCATATTCCAGATTTGCCAAAAACCAAGGTGAGGCTTTTTCATTTTAGTTCCGTAAGTAAGCTTTCGAATGCGTCAAAATTACCTAAAATTTAATAAATGCCCAATATTCTGTAAATTTGTTTTTTTAATACTCACTCAACAATGAAATTAATAGAAATAGTAAAATATATTTCGGAAAATCCGGGCTCTGCATTTTTCTATACTCCACCGATTTATGAATCATCTAATTGTTACTACTTTAAAAAATCCGATACCTCAATAAAAATTTTCACTGTTAATGAAATTGAAAAGCAATTAAGTGAGATTGATGATTTACTGTCACAAGGATTAACTGCATTCGGTTTTATTGAATATGAATTTGGTTACTTCCTGGAAGATCGTTTGCAAAAAAAAATCAATCTAACAAATAAACCGCTGCTTAATTTCTTTTTTTTCGAAGAAAGTTCAATACAAAAAATTGACAGCAATGAATTAAACTATGAACATTGTTCAAGTTTTATAGGAAAGAATACAATAAATGATTTTAAACTTGATACTACAAAAGAAGAGTATTTAGAAAATGTGATCAAAATAAAAAAGTACATTCAAGAAGGAGATACATATCAAGTTAATTATACGGTGAAGTCGAAATTCAAAGTAACAAGTTCAGTTGTCGAATTATTTTTACAACTTATATTTACTCAATCGGCAAAATATGCCGCGATTATTAATTTGGGTGAAAAAATAATTATTTCTTCCTCACCGGAATTGTTTTTTGAAGTCGATAACGATTCGATTATTGTTAAACCGATGAAAGGGACGATAAGACGAGGAGTAAATCTTAAACAAGATTCGCAACATATTGAAAAACTTTTTTTTAGTGAAAAAGATCGTGCAGAGAATATCATGATTGTTGATTTGCTGAGAAATGATATCGGTAAAATATGTGAATACGATAGTGTGGAAGTAATAAATAAATATCATATTGAAAAGTATGAATCGGTGTATCAACTTACTTCAGAAATAAAAGGGAAATTGAAGACTAATATGCTTTCCGATATAATTAAAAACTTATTCCCGAGCGGGTCTATAACCGGTGCACCAAAACTTCGTACAATGGAAATAATCCACGAATTGGAAAAAGTACAACGCGGAATCTATACCGGTTTGATAGGAATATTTAACAAACAAAGATCAATAGCAAATGTAGCAATAAGAACTATTGAAATTGATAATCAATCAAATTCCGGTCAACTTGGTATTGGGAGCGGGATTGTATGGGACAGTCAACCCGAAAATGAATTTGAAGAGGTTTTGCTCAAATCAAAATTTTTAACAGAACCGGCAAAATATTTTGAATTGCTTGAGACAATGTTATATGAAAATGGCGAAATATTTCTACTTGACTATCATCTAAAACGAATTAACGAAGCCTCAAATTACTTCCTATTTTTATTTGATGAATCGGTATTAAAAAATGAACTATTTAATTCGATTGAGAGTTTAGATAAAAGTGCGAGTTATAAAATCAGATTAACTCTTTCAAAATGGGGCTCAATTAATTTAAGAATAGAAGAAATCCAAAAAGAAACCGGCAATATCGATATAATTATTTCAGATGAGAAAATTAATTCTAAAGATAAATATCAATACTTCAAAACAACAAATCGCGAATTGTATGACGCTGAGTTAAGTAAAGCCAAGGATAAAGGATTTTTTGAAGTAGTGTTCTTCAATCAAAACCAGTATCTTGCAGAGGGTGCAGTTACCAATATTTTTGTCGAAAATAATAATACTTTTTACACGCCGAAAATTGAAGAAGGAATTTTAAACGGATGTTTTAGGCAATATGTTTTGGATAATTTTAATAGAAAAACAGAGCTAAAAAATAATTTTACTCAAGCGAATAATGGATCGTATATTTTGAATAAAATTCATCAAAAAGATTTCCCGGTTGAAGAAAAAGAGATAACATTCGAAGAACTAATTAATTCGGAAAGAATTATATTGGTTAATTCAGTTCGCAAAGATTTACTAGTTAACAAAGTCTTTGATTCTAAAGGTAATTTGATAAGAAAATTTAACTAATTAATGAGTTCTCAAAGCGACGAAACTATAAAACGGAAGAAAGACCACATCGAAATTTGTCTCAGTGAAGATGTTGGTTTTTCATCTATTACAACCGGTTTTGAGAATTATTATTTTGAGCATAACGCAATTACCGAAGTTGATTTTAACAAAGTTGACCTCACAACAAAATTCCTTAAGAAAAAAATTAATTATCCCTTTCTTATTTCTTGTATGACAGGCGGTACATCCGAAGCTGAAAAAATAAATGAACATCTGGCAATAGCTGCTAAAGAGCTTAACATTCCAATTGGTGTCGGTAGTCAGAGACAAGCATTGGAAAACGATAAGTACATTTCGTCTTATAAAGTAATTAGAAAAAATGCCGGAGATGTACCGGTACTATCAAATATTGGTGCTGCTCAAGTATCTCAAATAAAAAGTGTTGAACAATACCGCAGAATAGTCGAATTAGTTAATGCATCAGCACTTGTAATTCATGTTAATCCGTTACAAGAAATGATACAAACAAGCGGAGAACCGAATTTTAAGGGATTACTTAAGAATATTGAAAGATTGGTTCAAAGAATAGGCATTCCGATTATTGTCAAAGAGGTTGGTTCAGGAATCAGTAAATCTGCAGCAAAAAAAATACTTGATACCGGCGTTTACGGAATAGATGTTGCCGGTGCGGGCGGCACAAGCTGGGCACAAGTTGAGTTAAAAAGAAATAAAGAAGAAAATGAATATTTCAGAAATTGGGGATTGCCGACTTCCTATTGTATCCGGCAAATAAAAACATTGAAAAGTAAATACAAATTTTCGTTAATTGCTTCGGGTGGAATTTCAAATGGAATAGACATAGCTAAATCAATCGCGCTTGGCGCTGATCTCGCAGCTTCCGCAAGACCATTACTAAAAATTGTAATGAACAATGGAGTTGACGGAATTGTAAATGAAATTTCATCCTGGTTTGATGACGTAAAAAAAATAATGTATTTAACCGGCAGCAAAAACATAAAAGAATTAAGTAAACAAAAACTTATTAATAGAACAGAACTTTATTGATGGAAATTATGAACGAACAGCAAATTGAAAAATTTTATCGTAGTGAAGTATCAATAATTGAGAAAAAATTAAGAACCGCATTTATTAATTCGGAACCGAAGTCACTTTATGACCCATGTGCTTATGCTTTAGAATCAGGTGGTAAAAGACTACGTCCGTTTCTGGTGATAATATCTGCTAAAGCTGTCGGCGGTAAAACTAAAAATGTTTACAACGCTGCACTTGCAGTTGAAATTCTTCACAACTTTACTTTAATTCATGACGATATTATGGATAACGCCGATAAGAGACGCGGCAGAGCAAGTCTTCACAAAGTTTATGATGCAAACACGGCTATTCTTGCCGGTGATAATTTAATGGCTGTTTCTTATAAATATCTGACAAAGGATTGTAAAAAAAATGTACCCGAAATTGTTGATCATTTTACGCAGGGAATTATTGAAATTTGTGAAGGACAAAGTTACGATAAAGATTTTGAATTGAAGAAAAATGTTACAATTGAAGAATATCTTACAATGATCGAAAAGAAAACAGCGGCACTTGCCGAAATGTGTTGTTGTATCGGAGCTAAAATCGTCGGAGGTTCGAAATCAGAAGTTAATAACATGGCAGAGTACGGTAGAAATCTTGGTATGGCTTTTCAATTGCAAGATGATTTACTCGATATTTTTGGAGATGAAAAAGAATTCGGTAAGAAAGTAGGCGGTGATCTTATTGAAGGAAAGAAAACATATCTTTTTCTTAAAGCATTAGAAAAAGCAATAGGTGAAGATAAAAAGCTGCTTCAAAAAGTAATTAAAAACAAAGGAATCAGACCGAATGAAGTTAATAAGTACAAATCCCTTTATTCGAGATTGAATGTTTTTGAAGAAACTAAAAAAGAAATTAGAAAATATTCTAAAAATGCATTAAAATGCGTAAGTAAAGTTAAAGATTCAGAATCAAAAGATATTCTTAGTTGGCTTACCCATAAATTGGTCGATAGAATTAATTGATGATAGAAAGAGAAGTTAAAATAATTAATAATGCCGGTCTTCATACAAGACCCGCTGCAACAATTGTAAAACTTGCTGCACAATATAAATCTGAGTTTTTTATTCATAAAGACGGACTGAATATTAACGGTAAAAGCATTATCGGGGTTATGACGCTTGCAGCCGAAAAAGGATCAACTCTTAAACTAACTTTTGACGGTCCGGATGAAGAAGAAGCTGCAAATGAAATAATTGCTTATTTTGAAAGAGGATTTGACGAGCTTTAATATGCCGAACAAACAATCAAATGTTTACAAAGGATTAGCTGCCGCACCGGGTATTTCAATTGCCCAAGCATACCTTTTTAAAAAGGAGATTGAATTTATTAGCTCGGCAAATATTGAAGATGTTGATGAAGCTTTGCGTATTCTTGATGAAGCACTCGAAAAATCAAAAAAAGAGTTAAACAAAGTTTTCAGTTTAGCGATTGATAAATTGGGCGAAAAACGTGCTGCAATTTTCGAAGCACAAATTATGATTCTTGACGATCCTATTCTTATCGATACAATCAAAAATAGAATTAAGACGGAAAAGAAAACTTCTGAGTTTATTGTAAATGATGAAATATCGAAGTATCAATCGATGATGGATACCGTGAACGAACCTTACATGAAAGAACGTTCACAAGATATTGAAGATATAAAGCTTAGAATAGTTCGAAACATTAAAAAGAAAAAATGGCAATCACACATCACTGATGAAGTTATTGTTGTTACAGACAATTTAACTCCGGCAGATACAGTTCTATTTTCAAGAGCCAATATAAAAGGGTATGTAACTAACTTCGGCGGCTTAACTTCACATGCGGCTATTATTGCTCGTTCACTTCATATTCCGGCGGTTCTTGGTTTGCATGATGCAACGGCAAAAATAAATGATTCCGATTTGGTTATTGTCGACGGGTATCGCGGTGAAGTTGTTATTAGACCTACCGAGGAGCAATTAGATTATTATAGAAAACGAATTGAGAACCTTACTCAATATGATGAAGAGCTTTCTAAATTAAAAGATCTTCCGGCAGAAACATTAGATGGAAGGGAAATATCTCTACTTGCTAATCTTGATATATCCGAAGAAGTTGATTTAATAGTAAGTAATGGAGCTAACGGAATCGGTTTAATTAGAACCGAGCAACTTTTTGAGGAGTTGGATCAATTTCCTACTGAAGAAGAACAATTTGAATGGTATACACGGATTGCTGAAGAAATATATCCCGATATCGCCATAATAAGAGTTCTTGATATTGGGGGCGATAAGATTTTACCGGTTGACGTTCAAGAAGCAAATCCGTTTTTAGGATGGCGCGGGATTAGATTTTTACTCGATAATAAACAACTCTTCAAAACTCAATTGCGCGCAATTCTAAGAGCAAGTGTACATAAGAATATTAAAGTTATGCTTCCGATGGTTGCGTCGATTACAGAAGTCCGTCAATCAAAAGAAATATTGGAAGAATGCAAGAATGAACTTAAATACGAAAAATATAGTTTTGATAATAATATCGAACTCGGAATAATGGTTGAAATTCCCTCGGCTGCTGTTTTAGCTCACGAATTTGCAAAAGAAGTTTCTTTCTTCTCAATAGGGACAAACGATCTTATACAATATTTATTAGCTGTTGACAGAGGGAATGAAATTGTTTCCAATTTGTATCAAGAATTTCATCCGTCCGTTATAAGAACCATCGACTTTATTATCAAAGAAGGAAAGAGACACAATGTTTTTGTAAGCATCTGCGGTGAAATGGCTTCCGATCAAATTGCAATTCCGTTATTGATTGGGTTGGGATTGGATTCGCTTAGTGTCTCGCCGGCTTTGATACCGGTTACAAAACAAATTATACGAAACATTTCCTATGAAGAAGTTCAAAAGCTTGTTGAGAAATGCTTAGCTGCAGTTACCGAACATGAAGTGAAAAATTTAGTTACTGCTTATTTTGATAAGAATATTAAAACACATTTGAAGAGTTTCTTTGTGAATGGTTAGGCAACGATTTTTACATTGAAGCAGAATCTTTAATTAGTATCTTGAGAAAAAAAATAATCGTTAACTGTTTTGAACAAAAAATCCTTTCTATTTATTTCGTTATTTCTATTAGCGGTTAATCTTACAACCGCTCAATTCTATTTCTTCGGAAGAAACAAAGTAACCTACGAAGATTTTGATTGGAAATTACTTAAAACAGAACATTTCGATATTTATTACAGCGGTGAATTTCTTGAAATTGCGGAAATAGGTGCTCAATATGCTGAAGAAGCATTCGATGAATATAAAGTTAAGTTCAATGATTATATAACCCGAAGAATCCCGCTGGTATTTTATAATACGCACATCCAGTTTCAGCAGACCAATATTGTCCCTTATTTTATTCCCGAAGGTGTGGGTGGATTTTTTGAGTTCCTCAAAGGGCGTGTTGTTATTCCATATATGGGATCTCTCGATAAATTCAGACATGTGATTAGACATGAACTTGTTCACGTTTTCATGACTTCAAAATTATATAACCTTCAATCCGATAGAAGAATTGCAGTAAAAAAAATGCCGCCTCTTTGGTTTGTAGAAGGATTAGCAGAATACTGGTCTTATCATTGGGATACTCAAGCCGAAATGATTTTACGCGATGCTGTTCTTAATAATTATTTTGTCCCGCTAAAAGATATGCTGAGAATCTACGGTTCATTTTTAATGTATAAGGAAGGACAAAATTTCTTAATGTTTGTCGCCGAAGAATACGGTGAAGAAAAAATTCTTAAGTTTATGGAAAACATTTGGCGATTTTCAAAATTTGAAGATGTTATTGAGTATACTCTTGAGGAATCCATTGAAGAGATAGATGAAAAATGGACACATTCACTTAAACAAAAATATTATCCTCTTTATTCCAACAAATTCCCGCACACGGTAAAATCAAAAAAAATTACTAAAGAAGGTTTCAACTTTTCTCCTGCGGTTTATCAAGATCAGTCAACAAAAGAAATTTATTTTATAGGAAACCAAGACGGTTATGCTTCGGTTTTTAAAATAATATACGATGAGGAATCACATACATGGAGTGAATCTCAAAAAATAGTACAAGGAGAAAGAAGCGAAGTTTTTGAATCTTTTCATCTAATGGAATTATCATTAAGTGCGTCAAATGACGGAAAAGTTGTATTCGTATCAAAATCGGGTGGATCAGATGCAATTCATATTTATTCTATAACTGAAAATGAAGTAATAAAAACATATAAATGGGATGATTTAATAACGATTAAGTCACCCTCTTTTTCCAACGATAATTCTAAAATTGTTTTTAATTCTACTGATAGCAAAGGTTACTCCGATATATTTATTCTCGATCTGAATGACGAGACAGTCGAAAGAATAACCAATGATTATTATGACGATATTGACCCGATCTTTTCACAAAACGACAATTCAATAATTTTTTCTTCCGATAGAACGGAAGGATTATTCAAACAGACTTATAATTTATTTCAATTTGATTTGGAAACTTATGAAATAGAATATTTAACTTATGTTGATGCCAACATAAAAACTCCGCATTTTACTCCGGATTTTGAATCGCTCTATTTTACTTCCGATTATGACGGAGTCTACAATATTTGGAAACTGGAAAAAGATTTTGACCATTCAGTAGGAATGAGCCAATATTCACAGTTTGTAACAAGTGTTTATAGTTTTGATTTCCTAAATAATTCGGAAGTTGTTACATCGGCATTCCAAAAATTCTCAATGCAATTCTATCAATTTGATTTATCCAACGTACCCGATTCAACCAAGAAATATGTCCATTTTAATTTTGCTCTGCGTGACAGACCATGGTACGCCAAGAAAATCGAACTTGAACCCGAATTCAAAGAAGTTGAATATGAAAAAGATTATGCGCTCGATTATGCAGTGGGACAAGTAGCCGCGGGACCAAATTACGGCGAAAGAGCAGGTGCATTGATGACTTTAAGTGATATGCTTGGGGATGATAGATATTATTTTATGTTTTATAATTCCGGTGAATTACATAGTGATATTTTTAGTAACATAAACATTGCATTGACAAGACTTAACGTCGGTAAAAGAACAAATTATGCATACGGTGTATTCCATTTCAGCGGTCCACGTTATGATATCCGAGTTTCGGATAACCGTTTTTACGAAAGAGTTTTCGGCGGATCGTTTAGTCTAATTTATCCACTATCTTTCTTTAATAGATTGGAAGTAAGTACAAGTCTGGCAAATTCCAGCAGAGAATTGCTTCCGGGCGTTTTCGGAAGGAAATCTTTACAATTAACTAACTCGATTTCCTATGTTCATGATAACTCGTTGTGGGGTCCATCGGGACCAATTGACGGTGTCCGTTACCGCGCATTATTAGGTTATACAAGCGACATAAAATACAGCAACACTAATTACTTTACTGTTGTACTTGATTACCGGTATTATATGAGACTTGGTTTAAGAAGCGCATTAGCATTTAGAGGTTCACTATATTATAATGAAGGTAAAGATGCATTTAGATTTATCGGCGGAGGAAGTTGGGATTTGAGAGGTTGGCCCAGATGGGGAATCCGCGGTGAAAAATTATGGTTATCTTCGGTAGAATTACGTTATCCGCTTATAGATGAATTGACAATTAAATTCCCGATTCTTGGTGTTAGTTTTTCACAGCTTAGAGGTGCGTTATTTTTTGATGCCGGCGGTGCATGGGATGATGAATATAATGAAACTCTCGGTTCTATCGGAACCGGTATCCGTTTCAATTTCTTCAACGCTATTGTATTCCGATACGATATTGGTAAAAAAATAGAAAGAAATTTTACCAAGTTTCAAAAAACACTTTTCTATCAATTCTTCTTTGGCTGGGATTTTTAGTGAAAAAAATATTTTACATAGTGTTATTTATTTTCTTTCTTCACGGGTGTACTAAACAATTATTGATTAAGAATTATCCTTACGGACTGGAATCGTATCCTATGTTTGGTCAAATTCCAGAACGCTCTTTTTATTATCCGATTGATTTCCCCGATTCTCTTGAATTACTTTGGAATAAAAGTACAACGGGAAGTTTTTCAAACAATTCCGTTGTGATTGAAGGCAATTATGTTTTCACATCTGACCTTGCTGGCAACATATTTTGTTTTGATACTGATGAAGGAAAAGTTATTGGTGCCGACAAAGGTAAAGGCGAAATTGCTATCTCTCCTATTCTAAATTATGGAATTATGTTTTATATAATCACCGTTCCAAATAAACCTCATTCACTATTAATAAGTTACGATATAAGAAAAGGAGAGAGAATTAAAGAGATCGAAATTAAAGGTCGAGTCAGTAATGAAATGATCAAACTACAGGATTCATTTGTCTTTGTATCGGATAACGGAGTTGTTTACAAGTATAGTTATTTAATGCAAATGATATGGAAACTTGATATAAAAAGTAAAGTAGCATCATCACCTGCAGCTTTAGGAGACAGACTATACTTAGTTACTTATGAAGGTGATTTTGTATGTATTAATTTGGAGAAGGGGAGTGTTAACTATAAAGAAAGTCTAAACAGTAACTTTGAATCTGCTTTGGTCTTAACAAATAAATGCGGATTTATTGGCGATGAAAATGGAACACTATTCGCGGTTAATCTAAAAGATGGAAGTATAAAATGGACAGCGGAAACGAACACCAAAATTAAGGCACCGTCTGTTCATAATAGCAAATTAGTTTACACGGCAAATTTGGGCGGTTCCGTTTTCGCATTCGATATTGAAACCGGTGAAAAGAAATGGTCATATAATTCCGACGGTCTTTTCAATGCACCGGCGGCATTATTTAATAATATTTTAATTCAACCCGATGTTAACCGTAAACTAATTTTCTTAAATCCGTTTACAGGTGAATTATTAAAAACTATGGAATTTGATTCACGAGTGAAAATGCATCCGGCTTATTTTAATAATATTCTTTACGTCGGAATTGATAGAGGTGAATTATTAGCTTATAAACTAATATTTGAATACTAATGAGATCGTACATAAAAAAAATATTTGCTTTGATATTTGCTTTGGCTCTTATTTCACTTGCTCAAGATGATTGTAAGTCCACTGTAACAATTATTACAAATAATGAAGAAGCAAATATTTTTGTTAATGATAGTTTGGTTGCCTTTGGAAACACAACGTTGGAAGTGAAACCCGGTTATTATGAAATTGCAATTATTGAATCAATTTCTAAATGGGGAATTGATGTATTTAATGATTCGTTAACCATAAAAGAATGTAATGATACAATTGAATTAACATATAATTTTGAAAATAGAACTTTGTTAAAATCCGTGCCCGATGCTGCAGTTATTTATAAAGATACATTAATCGGTTACACACCTATATTAATCCCTCTGAAATATGAAAACCTATCAATTGAGAAAAGAAATTATCGGAGACAAAATATTTCTTTACCTTCGGTTACCCAATCGCCAAGAATAACTCTTGATTATATAGGCAAAGAAAATAAACAGCCGTTTATAGAAACAACCTTATTCAAAGTATTGATAGGGAGTGCACTAGTCTTAGGCTCAACTGCGGCTTACTTTAAATTGGAGGCAGATAAAAATTTCGATAAATACACCGAAACTCGTAATAGAGAATTTCTTGATCAAACCGATAAATATGATCTTTACAGCGGTTTAGCTTTCGGAGCATTGCAATTAAATCTTGGTGCGTTGTTGTATTATTTTCTATTTGAATAAGAGTTATAGTTTCTAATGCGCATCTAGCCAATTATCGCCAACTCCGGTATCGACTACAACCGGGACTTGCAATGGTAGCGCCTCTTCCATTAATTTTTTAACAAGCGGAATCAGATCATCAATTTCATCTTTGTGAGCATCGAATAATAATTCGTCATGGACTTGTAAAACCATTTTGGAATTTAACTTTTGTTTAATTAATTCACGATGTATATTAATCATAGCCAACTTTATCATGTCTGCGGCGGTTCCTTGGATGGGCATGTTGATTGCAACACGTTCTTCAAATTGTTTTACTACACGATTACTGCTATTAATGTTTCTTAAATATCTTCTTCTTCCGAGCAAAGTTTCGGCATAACCTTTTTCTTGTGCGAATTTAATCGAATCGTCCATGAACTTTTTCACATTTTTGAATGTCCCGAAATATGTATCAATTATTTCTTTAGCATGAGTTTGTGTTATACCTAATCTATTCTTCAATCCGAATGGTCCGATACCATATAGGATTCCGAAATTAACTTCTTTAGCTTTTCTTCTCATGTCGGGAGTAACATCATTCGGATCAACCATAAAAACTAATGCTGCGGTTCTTCTATGAATGTCTTCATTATTCTTAAACGCTTCCATTAAATTTTTGTCACTACATATACTTGCCATTATTCGCAGTTCGATTTGACTGTAATCCGCGCTGAATATTACATGATCTTTATCTCTTGGAACAAACGCTTTTCTTATTTCCTTACCAAGCTGAGTTCTGATAGGAATGTTTTGCAAGTTCGGATCCAAACTTGACAATCTTCCCGTTGATGCAACAGTTTGATTAAATGTTGTATGTACTCTGCCCGTTTTCTTATTGATTAGTTTTGGAAGTGCATCTGCATAAGTGGATTTAAGTTTTGCAACTTGCCGGTATTCTAAAATAATATCGATAATCGGATGTTCACCTTTTAGGGACTCCAATGAACGTGCATCGGTTGAATAACCGGTTTTTGTTTTCTTTGTTTGTGTGAGTTTTAATTTATCGAATAAAACTTTTTGCAATTGCTGTGTGGAGTTTACATTAAATTGTTCACCGGCATGTTTGTAAATTTCATTCGTGTAATTGTCCATCAATATTTCTAAATCTTTGCTGAATGCATTTAAACTTTTTATATCAATTTTAATACCGCTTCTTTCCATGTCTTCTAACACTTCTACAAGTGGAAATTCTACTTCGTAAGCGAGCTTTTCAAGTCCATCTTTGTTTAATTCTTTTTTGAATATATCATAAAGTCGATAAGTAATATCCGCATCTTCTGCAGCATAGTCGGATAACTTTTGTAAATCAACATCAAATATTTTCTCTGCTGATTTCTTAGTACCGATTAATTCTGAAAGAGGAATAGGGGAGTAATTAAGATATTTCTTGGCAAGATCATCCATCCCATGCTTTTGGTCAGGATCAAGAATATAACTTGCAAGCATTGTATCGAAGTAGAAATTCTTTACTTCAATATTGTGTGTTCGTAACACGGCAATATCGTATTTACCGTTCTGACAGACTTTTTTAATTTTTTCATTTTCGAAAACGGGTTTAAAATATTTAGAGAAATCACTTTGACTAATTCTATCGCTTAAATCGGCATCAAACAATTGCGATGATTCTTTTGAAGGATTAATCGGTATAAAAAACGCTTCGCATTTTTTTATAGCAAAAGAACATCCGGCAAGATTTACATTCAATGTATCAAGTGAATCTGTTTCGGTATCGAAAACTATTAACTCTGAATTACTTAATTTCTCTTCGAGTTTTTTCATTTCATCTATTGAATTTACAAGATGATATTTGACTTTGTTCTTATCGAATATTGTTTCCTCTTCCGACGTTAATTCTTCAAAGTTTTCCGGGATTTCTTTCTCTGCTTTCTTACCGAATATTCTTATAAGTTTATTACCGAATGATTTGAATTCAAGTTCAACAAATAGTTTGGTTAATGCTTCGTAATTTGGTTCTGAGAACTTGGCATCTTCTATATTAAATTCAAAATCTACATCAGTTACAATTGTTGCAAGTTCTTTTGATAAAAATGCATTCTCTTTACCTTCTTCCAATTTCTTCTTTACACCGGCTTTTTCGATCTTATCAATATTATTATAAATATTTTCTATACTACCAAATTGCTCGATTAACGGTTGAGCTGTTTTGGGACCAATACCGGCAACACCGGGAATATCATCACTCGAATCACCAACTAATGCCAAAAAATCAATCATCTGTTTTGGTTCGAAACCGTACTCTTCTTTAACTTTTTGTTTATCTATTATTACAATCTCATCGGTTGATTTACCGGGTTTTACTACTTTTATATCATCCGTAATTAATTGGATGTAATCTTTATCGGGAGTGATAGCAAATGATTCCAAACCATTTTCGGCTGCTATTTTAACAGCAGTACCGATTAAATCGTCTGCTTCAAATCCCGGTTTAATATACAAGGGCATACCGAATGCTTCTATCACTTCTTTAATTCTTTTTATTTGTGGTATCATATCTTCAGGCATATCTTCTCGTGTAGATTTATACTTCTCATAACGCTCGTGACGAAAAGTCTTTTCTTTTGAATCAGAAGCTACAGCAATGTAATCCGGGGTTGTGTCTTCAATAATTTTAAATACTTGATTTATAAATCCGTAAACAGCAGATGTCGGTTCACCCGATTTTGTTTTGAGAGGTCTATTTATAAAAGCGAAATAAGCTTTATAAGCAAGAGCCATAGCATCAATAATTACGAAAGTTTTCTTTTTTGCCATATTTTTTTTATTCTGATTAATCTTTAGTATGTTATTTATTATTTTTCAATATACTTAAAAGTGATTTTATTTACTAAGTCTTACTTTACTTATGAAATATATTTTTTATATAACAATAATTCTCACCTCTTTTACTTATACTTTTGCTAGGGTAAGTGATACAATTTACGTTGCTTCATGGAACGTTGAAAATTTATTCGATAACATAGACGACCCCGATAAAAATGATGAAGATTTTCTTGAGTCGGGTAATAAAAAATGGACTAACGAACGAATTTTCAACAAGATGAAAAATTTAGCCGATGTTATTTCCTTTATGAATGATAAGAAGGGACCCGATATTCTCGGATTGATAGAAATAGAACATAAATACTTAGTCGAAAAACTAATTGTAAATTTCCTGCCAAACAGAAATTACCATGTAGTTGGATATGATTCACCCGATGCAAGAGGAATAGATAATTATTTAATGTACGACGAAGATATTTTTGAACTTATCGAATACAATAAAATTCCGATTATATTTTTTAATGAAGAATATACTACACGTGACATATTGCATGTTTCGCTTGGTTTCAAAACAGAAATTATTGATGTATTTGTAAATCATTGGCCTTCACGAAGAGGAGGTGAAGAGCGCTCAAACCCGAGAAGAATTAATGCCGCTTCAACTTTGAAAAGATATGTTGATTCATTGTCAATATTTCGTGAGAGAAATAATATTATAATAGTCGGTGATTTTAATGATGAGCCGGATAATTATTCTCTTAAAAATATTCTTGAGGCAAAGAAAATTCATGAACCTTTAGCTGGATTAATTAATCTTTCATGGGAAATGTTTGAAGAGGGAATCGGTACACACCTTTATAATAATGAATTCAATATGCTTGACCAAATTATTATTTCAAACGGATTTTTCGATAAAGCAGGTATCGAATACGTTGATAATTCTTTTAAAATAGTAAGCGATGATTTTTTCACCCATACTGAAGGAAAGAAAAAAGGTTCAATCATACCATCATTTGAAGGTGGTAAATATATCGGTGGTTTTGCCGATCATTTACCCGTTGCAGCAAGATTTTTTATCGTTAAGTGAGGTTTATATGAAAAAAATACTTTTGGTTTTCGGAGCAGGAGGTAATCTTGGTAAAGGTGTTATAAATTATCTTCTAAATAAAGATTATGAAAAAGCTTATTTGTTTGATTCGAAAGAAATATCCATAACAGGTAATAATATTAAATTTATTCAAACCGGCGATTTATCAATTGAAGAAAATGTTAAAAAGGTATTTAACAAAATAGAAATTGATACTGATACTCAATATTTTCTTTTTAGTACAATTGGCGGTTTTGCCGGAGGAAAAATTATTGCTGAATACGATTATGAGGAATGGCAAAAAATGCTCAATCTAAATCTTAATATTTCATTCCTTCTTGCAAAGCACTTTTCTTTGATTTGCCAAAGTTCCAAAGGAGGAGCAATTTGTTTTACGAGTGCACTAACTGCATTTTCACCGGCTCCAGAAAAATCAGCTTACGGTCTATCGAAAAATGCATTGAATTATCTCGTGAAAACCCTTTCTAAGGAAGGCAGAAAATATAATCTTTCTGTTAATGCTATTGCTCCGAATATTCTAGATACAGAAGAAAATAGGGAATGGGTTAAAAATAGTTCCGATATGGTAAATAGCAAGAATATTAGTAAGTTAGTACACGATATTTTTGAAAATAGTAGAATTCTGACAGGAAATATTTTAGAATTGCCTTTTACATTAAATCAATAAAAAAGACATCTGCGTTGAAAAATAATTTATTGACTTTTTTTTGTTAAAACCGTAATGTTAGAACAGTATTTTTATCGAATAAAGTTTATAAACCAACAACAATTAAATAATTTCGGAGGTTATTTCACATGCAATTTTCAGAGATATTAGGATTTGTATCCTATGTTATTGCACAAGCTCAAGATACCGGTGTCCTCACTTACTTACAAGAAAAGTTTGTTGAGGGTGGTGGTTTTATGTGGCCGATTCTTGGTTGCTTAGTATTAGGACTAGGATTTTCATTTGAAAGAATTTATACACTTTCACGGGCAACAATGAACACAAAAAAGTTTATTGTTCAAGTTAAAGATGCATTAACTAAAGAAGGCGTTCAAGGTGCAATGAAAGTTTGCGAAAATACACGCGGTTCAATTGCGTCGGTATTTCACGCCGGTTTATTAAGAGCTGATGAAGGTATTGAAGCTTCCGAAAAAGCTATTATGGCTTATGGTGCAATCGAAATGGGATTTCTTGAAAGAGGACTCATTTGGATTTCAACCTTTATTACAATTGCTCCTATGCTTGGATTTACCGGTACGGTATTCGGTATGATCGAAGCTTTCGATGCTATTAAAGAAGCTGCTCAGCTTTCACCTGCAGTTGTTGCCGGTGGTATTTCTATTGCGTTGCTTACAACCTTGTTCGGTTTGATTGTTGCTATTATTCTTCAAGTATTCTATAACTATTTTGTTGCACGAATTGACAAATTAGTAGCTGATATGGAAGAAAGCTCGATTGAATTAATCGATGCTCTTTATGAAATGCAAAAAGGAAAATAAACGGTAAACAACTATGGTAAAAATTAAAAAGAGAAAACTAGGAGAAGCACAAATTCCAACCAGTTCAATGGCAGATATTGCATTTCTGCTCTTGCTCTTCTTCCTTGTATCCACAAACATAGATGTTGATACCGGTATCGGTTTGGTCTTGCCTGAATTTGTCCCACCGGAAGAGCAGGAATTTGTTCCTTTATCAAAAGATAGAATGGCTGCTCTGCTTATTAACGAGAACGGAGATGTTCTTCTTGACGGAAACATTATTGCCATTCCACAAATCAAGGATAATTTGAAGGTTAGAATCACAGAAAAAATTGATTTACCAAGTAATAGGAAATTGGTAGTTTCAGTAAAAACAGATAGAAGAACAGTTTATAATTTGTATATACAATCTCTTGATCAGGTTAAAGGTGCTTATTTTGAAGTTTGGGAGGAATATGCCGGTGCTAAGTATGGGAAATCTGTTAGAGATTTAACTCCTGAAGAACTGGAAGATGTACGAACAAAAATTCCAATAATTATTTCGATTGCTGAACCTGAAAAGGTTTAGAGGAATTAACTAAAGGAAACATCATGAAATTTAAAAAGAAACGAGCTTCTGTCAAGCAAGATATTCCAACTGCATCTCTGCCCGATATTGTATTCATGTTGTTACTGTTTTTTATGGTCGCAACACAATTAAGAGAGGTTGATGTTTTGGTGCAATTTTCTTTGCCGGAAGCGGAATTTATTGAGAAAATTGAAAATAAAAGATTAGTTTCATACGTCTGGGTTGGTAGAGATGAACGAATTCAAATTAACGACAGTATTGTTAGACAGGAAGAAATACGTGAAATAATGTATAGAAAACGTGTAGAGTTACCCAATGTTATTGTATCTTTCCGCGTTGATAAAAATGCAAATATGGGAGTTGTTACTGATATTCAACAGGAGTTGAGAAAGGCTGATGCAAGACGTATAAATTACTCTTCACTTTTAAAAAGATAATTTTATTGCAAAATATTATTTTTGAGGCAGGTTATTTTTAATAGCCTGCCTTTTTTTTTATGGAGATACAAATGGCACTAAAAGAAAAAATAAACGAAGATCTTAAAATCGCGATGAAATCGGGTGATAAACTGAGATTGGAAACTATCCGCTCCATTAGAGCTTTGATACTAGAATTCGAAAAAAGCGGTAAGGACAAAAGTTTATCCCATGAAGATGAAATTAACCTGTTATCAAGTGCGGCTAAAAAGAGAAAAGATTCAATAGAACAATACCGAAATGCAAATCGAGAAGATTTAGCTTCCAAAGAAGAAGCAGAACTTGCTATTCTTCAAGAATATCTTCCAAAGCAATTAAACGAAGAAGAAGTTATTAAAGAGGTAAAGAAATTAGCAGATGAAATCGGGGCAGTTACTAAACAAGATTTTCCAAAACTTATGCCTTTAGCGATTAAAACTCTCAAAGGCAAAGCAGACGGAAAAATTATTAAAGAGTCTGTAGATAAGGTGCTAAATTAAATTGAATTACGTAGACTATACTATAATTGCGTTTGTTCTTATCGGTTTTATTCTTGGGTTTAAAGACGGACTTGTAAGAAAAGTAATCGGTGTAATAGGCTTGGTTGTTGCCATTGTTGTTGCTTTTCAATATTCGGTTACTGTCGGTAGTTTTTTATCACCGATTTTCGATAATGAGCAAAATCTCGCCGAAATCGTAGGTGGTATTTTAATTTTCTTGCTAATCATTTTTATCTTTTCAGTAATTAAAAGAATTATTCATCCGGCAGATAAAGTAAATAAATTTCTTAACCAAATTTTGGGCGGACTTGCCGGTGCTCTCCAAATGTTATTTTTCATTAGCGGGTTTTTACTTTTTCTTAACGTATTTAAGTATCCGGCAGAATCAACAAGAGAAGCATCCTTCCTTTATACAAAAGTATATAACGTTATTCCAACCACTGTCGATTTCATAATAGGAGAAAATTCCTCAGCTAGTGATTTTATCAGAGAATTTATTGAGGAAAAAGATTCTATAAATCTTGAAGAAATAGAAATTGATTCAACTATTATTCGTGAATTATGATATCAAAAAAATCCACAGAGCAATTAGAATTTGGAAAAGTATTAGAGCAAATTTCCAATTACACTTATACCGAATTAGGCAAAGAGAGCGTTCTTCAAATAAAACCATTTAACAATGTTGAAGAAGCAGTTAATCAAGGGGATTTGGTAACCGAGGCAAAAGAAGTATTAATTAATACGGATATTCCCCCATTTGAGTATTTGCCGGATATTTCAGAAGCAATTAAACGAACTAAAGTCGAGGGAGTTTTTCTGAATGTCAAAGATATTCTAGATATTCTAAAACTTGCAAAGCTTTCAAGAACTTTATTCAGTTTTTTCAAAGAAAAAGATTTTGTTCCGTTATTAGTTAACCTAACACGTAATTTATTTGTTGATAAAGTTTTTGAACATTACTTCACAAAAGTGTTTACCGAAAGCGGAGAGATAAGAGATAATGCTTCTCAAAAGTTAAATGAAATCAGAAAAGAGATTAACGATAAAAGCGAACAATTAAGAAAACTCGTTAACAGGATTCTAAAAAAATATTCAGAATCTTATCTTGTTCAAGAAGAGTATATAACACTGCGAGAAGGCAGAATTGTAATTCCAGTTAAGGCAGAACACAAAAGACATGTTAAAGGTTTTATTCACTCCGAATCTCAAACCGGTCAGACAGTTTATATCGAGCCGGAAGAAACACTTGAACTCAACAATGAAATTCTATCTCTCAAATTTGCGGAGCAAAGAGAAATTAAAAAGATATTAAGGAATCTCACTCTAAAAATATCCGAATACTCTAACAACCTTTTGGATAGTTTACAGATTATTACCGAACTAGATAAAATTTTTGCAAATGCGAGATATTCGATAGAAATAATAGGATCTTTTCCATCAGTTATAAATAATAAAGCACTTCAAATAATTGATGCGAGGCACCCTCAATTATTGAAAAAATTTGGAAGAGAAAATACAGTCCCACTTAACTTAAAATTGGAAAATGATAATTTAATTTTAATCACCGGACCAAACGCCGGGGGTAAAACCGTTGTTCTCAAAACTGTCGGTTTGCTTTCTATGATGGTTGCAAGCGGTATTCATATACCGGCAGATCCGGATTCGAATTTTTATTTCTTTGAGAAAATACTTATTGATATGGGAGATGAACAATCAATTGATAATGATCTCAGTACTTTTAGTTCCCATTTATCAAATATAAAATCAATTCTGAATACAACTGATAAAAGTTCACTAGTATTACTTGATGAAATTGGAACCGGTACAGACCCGGTAGAAGGAGCTGCGCTTGCTATTGCAATTTTAATCCAATTGCAGAGAAAAAATTCAATTGTTTTTGCTACTACTCATCATGGCTCGGTAAAATTAGCCGCAAATGATTTACCGGGATTTCAAAATGCTTCAATGGAATTTGACCAGGAACAACTAAAACCTACATACAAGTTTTCACAAGGATTACCGGGTTCAAGTTATGCTTTTGAGATAGCCGAAAGATTGGGATATGATAAAGATTTTGTAAGTCTTGCCGGTAATTATCTCGATAGCGATAAAAATAAAATTGAAAAATTCTTAACCGATCTAGAACAGAAATCAAAAAAATATAAAACTAAACTTGATGAGATCGAAAGAGAAAATGTGCGGTTAAAAGGATTAACAAATTTGTATCAAGAAAAAATTACCAAACTTGAGCAGCAAAAATCTCAAATATTAACAAAGGCTCAGCAAGACGCCGAAATTTATTTGAAAGACGTTAATAAGAAAATTGAAAATGCAATAAAACACATCCGTGAATCAAATGCAGCAAAAGAAGTTGTAAGAGAAGAAAGAAAACAAATTGAAGAAATAAAAAAGGTGCAAACAAAACTTAAACAAGAAAGAGAAATAGAAACTATCAACGGTGAAGTAAAAGTAAATACTTATGCAAAAGTAAAAGGAACCGAAACTATTGGATTAGTAAAAGAACTTAATAAAGGAAAAAATAAAGCAACTCTGCAGGCAGGCAGTCTAAAAATTCAAGTAAAATATTCTGATTTAATTCCGTCGGCAGCAAATAAATTCGAAGAAAAATCGTATATTAAGCCACAATATCAGTTATTATTGGAAAGCGAACGACTCGATATCAGAGGAGAACTACCCGAAGAGGCTGAGTTCAAAGTTATTAAATTTATTGATGATGCTTTTGCTGCAAATTCTTCAAAAATTGAAATTTTGCACGGTAAAGGTACAGGTGCTTTAAAGAAAACTGTGCACGATGTCCTAAAACAACATGATCATGTTAAGGATTTTTACTTTGCAAAAATTGAATTTGGGGGAGATGGGATAACAATCGTTGAGTTAGAATAGATGTTCAAAAAGATTCTAATCTGCAATAGAGGTGAAATTGCTGTAAGAATTGCAAAAGCTTGCAGAGAGTTGGATATTACTTCCGCAGTTATTTATTCCGAAGCGGATTATAATTCGTTACATGTAAGAGTTGCAGATGAAGCATATCTAATCGGGCCCGCACCTGCTAATGAATCATACCTAAACATTTCAAAAATTATAAAAATCGCAAAAGAAATCGGTGCCGATGCTGTGCATCCCGGTTACGGTTTCCTTTCCGAAAACTCTAAATTTATTTCTGCTGTTCGTGATGCAGGAATTGTATTTATTGGTCCGTCGTTTGAATCAGTTGAAATGATGGGAGAAAAAACTGCAGCCAGAAAATTAATGTCCAAACATAATGTTCCAATTGTTCCCGGTACTATTGAGCCTATCAATGATATAGATAATGCAAAAAAAATTGCCGATGAAATTGGTTATCCAATTATGCTGAAAGCATCTGCTGGAGGCGGCGGTAAAGGGATGAGGAAGGTTGTTTCTTCTAATAATTTTTCCTCTTCATTTGAGCGGGCAAAAAATGAATCAATTAAGGCTTTCGGCTCACCTGATGTTTACATGGAAAAATTTATTGAGAATCCAAAGCATATAGAAGTGCAAATTATCGGTGATACTTATGGTAATTACGTTCACTTATTCGAGAGAGAATGCTCGGTTCAGAGAAGACATCAAAAGGTAATTGAAGAAGCTCCCTCAATATCTGTTGATGAGGTCACCAGAGATAAAATCACATTAGCAGCTGTCAATGCTGCAAAAGCTTGTAATTATTTTAATGCCGGTACTATAGAATTTCTAATGGATAAAGAAAAGAATTTCTATTTTCTTGAGATGAATACCCGGTTACAAGTCGAGCATCCGGTAACTGAATTAATAACAGGAATTGATATTGTAAAAGAACAAATTAGAATTGCTGCCGGTAAAAAACTCTCTTTTACTCAAGAACATGTAATTAAAAGAGGACATGCTATTGAATGCCGCATATATGCGGAAGATGCCGATAATAACTTCGCACCGTCCACCGGGAGAATACTTCATCATCGGTTACCGTCGGGTCCCGGAATTCGTGTTGATCGGGGTATTGATTTATCGACAGACGTACCTGTCCATTATGATCCGCTGTTATCAAAAGTTACTGCTTACGGTAAAGATAGAGATGAAGCAATTGCGAGAATGAAAATTGCTCTCGGCGCATATCAAATTGCAGGTGTAATTACCAATATATCTTTTTTAGATTGGATAATTGACCATTCAAAATTTGTTGACGGTTCATTCGATATCAATTTTATAGATAATGAGTTTATGCCGCATGCCCCATATAAATGGCGCGAAAAATATAATGAGAAATATGAAGATGCTTCGGCAATCATAGCATCAATATTGAAATTTAATGATAAGAAATTGAGAGTAGGCAAAATAGAATCTAATAACACAAATAAATGGTTGAGTCAGCTTCATGAATGAGTTTATTGTTACAATAGGTGAAAAGAAAAAACGCATTCAAATTTCTGATGAAAATCACGTATTTATTAACAACAGAATGCATGAAGTAAGTCTTTCCAAAGTTAGTGATTATCTTTATTTAATCAGAATTGATGAAAAAGTTTATGAAGTAACAACAACTCAAAAATCATCTGAAGAGTACAATTTTACAATTGACGGAAGATTTTTAGAAGTTATAGTTAGAACAACATTAGAAGAAAAAGCAAACGAAGTATTAAAGCGAAAAGAAGCAGCATTAAAACATGATAATATAAAAGCTCCGATGCCGGGGTTACTTCTTAAAATATTGAAAAAAGAAGGGGAGCAAGTTGAGATTGGTGAACCCTTGATTGTTCTTGAAGCAATGAAAATGGAGAATGAAATTAGATCACCTTCATCAGGTAAGATAACTGAAATAAATTTCAAAGAAGGAGAGTCAGTTGATAAGGATTCGGTAATACTTAAAATTGAATAAAAACATAGTTGTTTTTATAATCGATTTATCCATATATTATCCAACTAAAAACCAACACAAACAGGAGGAGATGTGAAGAAGATAGTTTCTACTTTAATTCTATCATTTGTTGTTCTCAGTTCCACAACCTTTGGAAGTGGATTCCAAATTAACGAGCATGGTGCTCGGGCAATGGCGATGGCTGGTGCATTTACGGGTGTATTATCTGATGCTTCGACAATTTACTATAACCCAGCCGGTTTGGCTAATCTTGAAGGAACAAATATTCTTGCGGGTGTTACTCTTATTGCTCCGGGTTCCAAGTTTAAAGGTCCTTTGCCGTTAACTACAGAATGGGAAATGGAATCACAGCTTTTCACTCCATTTAATTTTTATGTTACACATAAAGTAAGTGATGATTTAGGTATTGGATTAGGAGTTAATAATCAATACGGATTAGGTACAAAGTGGGCTTCTGATTGGGCAGGTAGATACCTTGCTGTCGATACCGAAATTCGTTCATTCTACTTTACTCCCGCTATTGCCTATAAAATTTCTGATGCGGTTTCTATTGGTATAGGTGGTGTTTTTGCTTTTGCCGATGTAAAAATAATTAGAAATATTCCATTACAAGACCCTGTTACCGGTGCAATGAAACCTGATGCAGAAGTTAGTATGGAAGGTGATGGCACTTCTTTTGGTTTTTCTGCTGGTATTTTTGTTAAACCAAGTGATATGGTTTCATTCGGTTTGAGTTACAGAAGCCAAAATAAATATGATTTTGAAGGTGAAGCAAAAACTGTTCCTGCTACACTAGATTTTAACCATCCGTTGGCAGGACCTCAATCGATTCCTTTACCGCACGGCGGAATTAAAGCTCCTCTTACTACTCCTCAAAATGTAACCTTTGGGATTGGTCTTTATCCATCAAAAGATTTAACCCTTTCAGCGGATTTCCAATGGATCGATTGGACTAGTTATGATAAATTAGAAGTTACTTTTGATGATTATGATCTCGATCCACAAACTCCCGGTCAACAAAATGTTCAATCTGCAGAAAGAAATTATGAAACCTCCTTTATAATCAGAGTTGGCGCTGAATATATGGTAAGTGATCAATTTGCACTTCGAGGTGGTTTCTTGTATGACAAAAATCCCGTGCAGGATGAATATGTTGAACCGACACTTCCTGATGCAGATAGAATTGGTCTGAACCTTGGATTTGGTTATAAGATTTCGAACAGTGTATCTATTGATTTTGCATACTTGTTGTTGTTATTCTCAGAAAGAGAAATTACAAATTCCAAATTTGGATTCAACGGTGTGTATAATTCTATGGCTCATTTATTCGGAATTAATTTTGCTTATGCAATAAATTAAGGATTATTGGGGCTGTCTCAAATTTTGAGGGCATTAAAAAAATTTGAATCCGTTATTTAGTGTGAATGAAAATAAAATTCAGTAATTTTTGAATAATTAAAAAAATTAATGTTGAGACAGCCCATTTCTTTTGAGAATACAATGAAACCACTATTATCAATTCTTCTAACTATTATTTTAATTATTTTATTCACGGCTTGTTCCTCATCGGAAGAAACCGTAAAAACCGATCAAGATGAACAACCCGAAATATATATTTTTGATGATGTGAGCGATGAAATTGATACTTCAGCAATTACGGAAGTTGAACAACCTGCTGTAACTTCTGATCCAAGATCTACAAAATATTACGTTCAAGTTGGTGCTTTCACAACAAGAGACAGAGCCGATGAGTTTGTGAAATTAAAATCACCCCGGACAACTTATCAATTGAATATCACATATAGTGAAGAAGTAAAACTTTATGTTGTACGAATTCCTGCGTTTTCAACTAGAGCCGAAGCAGAAAAAGTTCGTAATGATTTTTGGCAATCCGGTTTATTTAACGATGCTTTCATCGTAACACAATAAAATGTCACCTCTTGTTTATAATATCGTAATTACCATTATTGGTATAGCCTACGTTTTTACTGTGGTAGGTGTTATGGATTTCCTGGTAAAGAAAAAAAATTTTCCGCAGGATATATCAAGAAAAATAGTTCATATGGCGGCAGGTTCCTGGTTGATTTTCTGGTTGTTTTTTGACGATTCTCACTGGAGCAAATACTTTAATATTGCACCGGCTTTTATTTGGACAGTATTGTTGATTATAAAAGGTCTAACTGCAGATTCAAACGACGAAGCTGTTAAGACAATGACTCGAACAGGAGATAGAAGAGAATTGTTAAAAGGTCCTCTTTATTTTACTCTTGTAATGTGTTTGATGGGTACAGTTTATTATAAAACACCACTTGCACTTACTGCAATGGGTGTTTTAGCTTGGGGTGATGGACTCGCTCCTATTTTCGGTAAAAGATTCGGTAAGAACAAATATTATATTTTTGCCGAAAAATCTCTGCAAGGATCGGCAGCTTTTCTTTTATTTGGTTTTTTAGGTGCAATTCTTTTTAATGTTCTTTTTTATGATAGTATTGATTTTGGTTTTATATTAGCAGCAGTAATTGTATCTACATTAGTGGAAGCATTTAGTCCTAAAGATTTAGATAATCTTTTAATTCCACTCATAATTATACTTGCATATTTTTTATATTTTTAGTTATTTTTATTGAAACTATAATAGTAACTAAAAATAAAAGGAGGAATTCATGGCTTTTTCTTTGAATAAAATATTGTTGATAGGTAATTTAGGGCAGGATGCCGAAACACGTTTTACTACAAATAATGTTTCGGTAACTAATTTTTCTTTAGCAACAACTCACAGTTACAAAGGGAAAGACGGTAATTGGGTAAATGAAACTACTTGGCATAATTGTGTTTCGTTCAATTTATCCGATTACTTTAAAGATGCCCTCAAAAAAGGTAAAAAGTTTTACGTTGAAGGACGCCTTACAAAGAGGGATTATACCGATAAAGAAGGAATTAAGAGATATTCAACGGATGTATTTGTTGAAAAATTAATTCCTCTGGAAGCAAGCGGAAGTTCTGATTCGAATTACTCACAAGAAAATTCAACTTCAGTTGCTCCCGATACTGGAAGCGGTGAAGATGATGATCTTCCTTTCTAAATTGTATTGTTTAACAATTGAGGCATAATATTTATTGGACGTAGGTTGGCATTATCGCTTAATTATACTTGCGATTTTATTATTTCTTTCAGCTTTTTTTTCAGGTTCTGAAGTATCGTTATTTTCATTAGATAAGAAGAAATTAAAGGATCTTCAAAAGGAAAAGAAGTTCACGTCGAAATATATTCTTAATCTAATTGAATACCCACGCCGTTTACTTGTTACAATTTTATTGGGCAACAATTTTATTAATGTTGCTGCATCAATATTAGCCGTTACTCTTGCATTGGATTTTGCTTCTGTCTATGGCTGGGAAATTGAATTGGTTTTGATGATCCAAATCGTTCTGCTTACTGTTTTGATTTTAATTTTTGGTGAAATAATTCCTAAAGTATGGGCATCAAAATATCCGCTGGAGTTTTCTCGAATAATTAGCATTCCGCTTTATTGGGTAGGTGTATTGATTTATCCGGTTGCAAAAGTTTTAACGGAGATTATTAGATACTTCACTGAAAAATTTAAACTGCAAAAAAATCGTACTGCATTATCAATTGAAGAGATACCCGATCTTGCCGATATTTCTATGGAGAAGGGAAGTATTGAAGAAGATGAACATGATTTAATTTCAGGCTTAGTTAGTTTCAAATCTGTTACTGTAAGAGAAATAATGACACCAAGAGTGGATATTGTAGCTGTCTCTCTTGATACAAGTTTTGATGAACTATTAAATATAATTGTTGAATCCGGGCATAGCAGAATTCCTTTGTACAGGGATAACCTTGATAATATTATTGGGATAATTTATGCTAAAGATTTACTTCCTTTTGTCTCAAAGAAAAATGAAATTAAAGAAAGTATTAATCTTAGAAATATTTCCAGAGAAACAATATTTGTCCCCGAAACCAAATTCATAAACAAATTGATGCATGAATTCCAGTCGAAAAATCTTCACTTAGGAATTGTTGTTGACGAATACGGAGGAACGTCCGGACTTGTTTCTTTAGAAGATATACTTGAAGAAATTGTCGGTGAAATCCGTGATGAATATGACAACGAAGAAGAAGAAATTAATAAAATTGATGCTAACAAATTTATTGTTCTCGGTAAAACCCCCATAGAAGAACTTAACGAGTTTTTTGATCACAAATTTTCATCGGAAGACGACGATTACGATACAGTTGCCGGGTTTATATTTAATCATGCAGGAACAATACCATCAGAAAACTATCAATTTGTATACGATAATTATAAATTCACAGTCAAGGAAGTAGTAAATAACCGTATAAACAAAATTATAATTGAACGACTTAAACAGAATGAAGATAAAGAATGAAAAGAGGTTGTTTTTTAACAACTATAACTATTGTTACAATTCTGATTGGTGCAAGTTTATACATTGGTGATAAGTATGGTGATAGAATTGTACAGTTTTTTAAAAGCAGGGTTATAGAAATAACCGCAGACTCTATTGAGGATTATATTCACAGAATTAAAGATGATGCATATTCTGATTCGTTGAAAGTATTATGGTCGGAAGTTACTCAGGATGCAGCTTTGATGGAAATGGAAGAAGGATTAGACTATATGTCGACGGTAATAAAAAAAATTAAATTTTATACAAAAGATTCATTGTTTACATCCGAAGAATTTGAAAATCTAAAAGAGTTTGTTAAAAAATGAGACAAGACAGAAAAACCGAAATAAAGGTAGGTATAAGTTTGCTTGTATCTCTTGTGATACTTCTATGGGTAATTGCTTGGGCAAAAAATGTTGATCTTTTTTCGGATAAAAAAGAATTAACTATAAATTTTAATTCGGTAGCTGGATTATCTCCCGGTGATCAAGTTGCGGTGAACGGCGTTAAAAAAGGATATGTCGAGTCGATCTATCTTGCCGGGAATAATGTTGTGGTTAAAACTATTCTTGATGAAGATGTTGATATTAGAACCGACGCTGCTTTTTCAATTATGATGCTGGATTTGATGGGCGGGAAGAAAATTGAAATATCTCCCGGTATTTCCGAAAAGCAAATTGATTATTCAGCTGTTCAACACGGACAATTTTCGGGTGATATATCAACAGCCATGGCAACTTTGAGTGGGATGGAACAGAATATTAAAAATATAATCGAAGAACTTTCCATAACATTAAATGCTGTAAATAATATTCTTAAAGATGACAAGTTTGCTTCGGATGTTAGAAATACATTCTCCGAATTAAATTTATTGAGTAAAAAAACATCACAATTAATTGAGGAAAATCGTATCGGCATAAAATCATTGATAGATTCTTCTACTAGTCTTGTTTCAACAACAAATAAATTTCTTCAAAACAATAGTAATACTTTAACAAGAACAATTGAACAAACTAGTACTTTGATTGATAATTCAAGTCAGTTTATTGCTAAAATGGATTCGTTATTGAAAGAAATTCAATTACGTGAAAACAATATCGGTAAATTACTTTACGATGAACAATTTTATGACGATCTAAAAACATCATTGGATAATCTCAAAGAACTGACAAGCATATTGATTGAACAGCTTAAAAATGAAGGCATAAACGTTGATGCAAAAATTAACCTATTCTAGGATCGTTTTTCTATTACTCTTTTCAACCTCACACATATTTGCATCCGGTGAACTTATTTATTCTCAAAATGGAATGGTTGTATCGGCTAGCGAATTAGCCTCTGAAGTTGGAGTTGGTATCTTAAAGCAAGGGGGCAATGCAGTTGACGCAGCAGTAGCAACCGGCTTTGCACTTGCTGTTACTTATCCATCAGCGGGTAATATCGGTGGCGGTGGATTTATGGTTATTAGTATTAATGGTCATAATACAACAATTGATTTTCGCGAAACTGCTCCTCTTGCTGCAACCGAAAATATGTTATTGGATGAAGAAGGAAATTATGATAAAAAGAAGAGTTTACATGAATGGACTTCTGTTGGAATCCCAGGTACAGTTGCCGGTTTAATTTACGCACTTGAAAAATACGGCACTATGAATTTAAGTGAAGTTATTCAAACAGCAATTGATTTGGCTGAAAACGGATTCGTTCTTGATTATTGGATTGTTGAGTCAATTAATAAATTTCATTCTTCGTTTGCTTCAATTGAATCTTCAAAAAATATTTTCACTGATAATGGTGACTCTTTAATAATGAACTCTCTTTTTGTTCAAAGAGATTTAGCTAATACACTTAAATTAATTCGTGATAATGGTATAGATGGATTTTATAAAGGTATAATTGCCGATATATTTGTTGAACAATCAAGTAAGAGCAATGGATTAATTTCGTATGAAGACCTTGAGAATTATAAAGCAATTGAAAGAGAACCGGTTATCAGCAGGTATAAAGGTTATCAAATTATAGGAATGCCTCCTCCTTCTGCCGGCGGCATCGGTATTGCACAAACATTAGCAGTTCTTGAAAAATATAATTTTACAAAAGAACATTGGGCATCATCCGAATATATTCATACTATGACGGAAATACTTAAATATGTATATGCTGACAGAGCCGAATATATTGGTGACAGCGATTATCATAAAGTTCCGATAGATTATCTGCTTTCCGAAAATCATATTAATGATATCTATTCTCAAATAGGCGAGATTGCAATTCCATCATTGGAGATTAGTAATATTCAATATTTTCCGTCCGAGAAAACAGAAACCACTCATTACTCGGTTATTGATAAAGATGGAAACGCAGTTAGCACAACTGTTTCACTTAACTCATCTTACGGCAATAAAATTGTTTTGGATGGAGCCGGATTTCTCTTAAACAATCACATGGATGATTTTACTGCAAAAGTTGGAGTTGAAAATCAATTCGGTATTGTAGGAAGTGATGTCAATAAAATTGTACCCGGCAAAAGAATGTTGAGCTCAATGTCTCCGACGATTGTTTTGAAAGATGATAAACCTTTTCTTATTGTTGGTTCTCCAGGCGGATCAACTATTATCACTTCCGTTCTTCAAGTAATTATTAATGTTCTTGATTTCAATATGAATATTAGAGATGCTATTAATGCACCTCGTTTTCATCATCAATGGCTTCCGGACGTAATTGTTTTTGAATCATATGGAATTACCGAAGACGTAAAAATAAATTTGATTAATAGGGGACATAAACTTAAAGAAATTAGTATTTTAGGAAGAGTAGAAGGAATACTTTTTGATAAACACAACAATCTTTATTGGGGTTCTTCAGATAAAAGAGGGTTTGGAAAAGCAGTAGGTTATTGATATGGTACTAGGCATTGGAATAGATATAATTGAAATTGATCGAATAAAAAAAAGTGTTGAAAAATTCGGTGATCAATTCTTAAATAAAATATTTACTAAAGGTGAACTTGATTATAGTTTGTCGAAGAAAAATAAATATCAACATTTAGCTGCAAGATTTGCCGCCAAAGAAGCAATTGCAAAATCTCTTGCCGGTGGTGATAATAAAGGATTTCGATGGAAGGATATTGAAATTTATAATGAGAAAAACGGCTTACCACAAGTAAGATTAAACGGTGATCTAAGAAAATTTATTAGTACAGATAAATCATTGAAAATTACTATGAGTCACTCTGATAATTATGTTACATGTTTTGCAATTCTCTATCTCTCAAATCACAGCCTGACCACTTAAGCAAGAAATAATTCACACATTGTAGTAATTTCAAACTGAATTTATTAATCTACATTTAGAAAAATGATACGTATTTCCGTATATTTGCTAATTAAAATATAAGACGATATATCGATTTAAGTGAAAGGAAGTATTTTGAACAAAAATAGAGTAATTGTGGCAATGAGCGGTGGGGTAGATTCTTCAGTTGCTGCGGCATTGCTGCATGAACAAGGATACGAAGTTATCGGTGTTACTATGAAAACATGGGGATTCATGGAAGTAGGCGGGGCACCAAAACATGAATCGGGATGTTGTTCTTTAGATGCAATTTTCGACGCAAAAAATGTTGCTAATAAATTTAATATACCTCATTACACGGTTGATTTTACAAAAGCGTTTGAAGAGACTGTTATTGATAATTTTGTGGATGAATATCTTAGCGGAAGAACGCCGAATCCATGTGTAATTTGTAATCGAAAAATTAAATGGGAAGAACTTCTTCTTAAGGCAGATGCACTTGACGCAAAATATGTTGCAACAGGTCATTATGCTATTGTTGATTATGACGAAACAGAAGACCGTTACACGTTGAGGAATTCATCAGATAATAGAAAAGATCAATCCTATGCGCTTTGGGGATTAACACAAGAAAGTCTCAGCAGAACATTATTCCCTCTAGGTAATTATACTAAGCCAGAAGTACGTAAACTGGCAGAAAAATTTGGTTTGAAAACAGCCGGGAAGCCTGATAGTCAAGAAATTTGTTTTGTTGCGGATAATAATTACGAACGATTTTTGCGAGAAAGAATTCCTGATGTTATTGATAAAATCCCTGAAGGTGATATGATCTATCACGGTGAAAAGGTTGGTATTCATAAAGGAATTCCATTTTATACTGTTGGACAGCGTAAAGGTTTAGGCATTGCAATGGGAAAACCCATATATGTTAAAAAGATTGATCATCGTACTAACACTGTTGAAGTTGGTGATAAAGAAGAAATCAGCCAGAAAAAATTGTTTGCCGATGAAGTAAATTATGTCAGTACAGGTAATTTAATAAACGGGGAAAAAGTTATAGCAAAAATTAGATATAGTGATAAAGGTTCATTAGCTACTGTTTTATCATCAAATAAAAATGAATTTGTTATTGATTTTGATGAACCAAAATCTGCAATAACACCGGGTCAATCTGTTGTTCTTTATAATCAAGACGGTTTTGTATTAGCCGGTGGAGTGATAAAGTACGGAGAATAACATTTCTATTAAATGATAATTCTATTATATTGAAACTTAACTTTTGAAAAAGGAGATAAGCATTCGAAGTTCACAAGCGTACCAACGGAGCACTAAATTCTAAAGTACTTCTGCTTAACCAGAGTTACGAACCTCTTACTATTTGTAATGTAAAAAAAGCAATGGTTCTTCTTTTTCTCGGTAAAGCCGAATTAGTTGAAAACAGAGACGATAGGGTTGTTCGTACAATATCAAGATCTTTCCCATGGCCAAGTGTTATTCGCCTCAGCAGTTATATTACTGTACCTTACAAAAAAATTATTCTTACCCGCAAAAATATTTTGAAACGCGATAGGCATCGTTGTGCATATTGCGGAAGAGGTGATGTTACCCTAACATTAGATCATATAGTTCCAAAATCCAGAGGTGGTACCGATACATGGGAAAATCTTGTTGCAGCTTGTTTACCTTGTAATAATAAGAAAGGGGATCGGACTCCGGAGGAAGCTATGATGAAACTTCGCGTCAAACCTTATACTCCAAATCATATCATGTTTATCAAAAATTCCACCGGAAGACTTGAAGAAAAATGGAAACCGTTTCTTTTTCATTAATCATTTGATACTGATTCAATTCTCAAAGAATTTGATTATCTTTATAAGTTAAACTAATTCTTTTCCACAAATAAACTTCATTTTATGGCAAAAAAACGAATATTAAGCGGAATGAGACCTACCGGCAAACTCCATTTAGGTCATTACGTAGGCGCTCTCGAAAATTGGATTGAACTTCAAAATAATTATGATAGCTATCATTTAGTTGCAGACTATCATGTTCTCACCACTGATCTTGACACATCTAATGTATATTCGAATACAATTGAAATGGTGATTGATTGGTTGGCAGCCGGACTTGATCCGGAGAAAAGCCCTTTCTTTAGACAATCGCAAATTAAAGAACATACTGAGTTGTTTCTTATCTTCTCAATGTTAATTACTCAAGCAAGGTTAGAAAGAAATCCGACAGTAAAAGATCAGGTTCGTGATCTAAATATTCAGAATGTAATTTATGGTCATCTTGGTTATCCTGTTCTCCAGTCAGCAGATATACTCCTCTATAGAGGCGATGCCGTACCTGTTGGTGAAGATCAAGTTCCTCATATTGAAATTACGAGAGAAATAGCTCGAAAGTTTAATAACCAGTATGGAAATGTTTTCCCGGAACCGGAACCTTTGCTTACTAAGTTTGCACGTTTACCCGGTTTAGACGGATCCGCTAAAATGAGTAAATCACTTAACAATACAATTCTTCTATCGGATGATCCTGAAACTGTAAAAAATAAATTAAGAAAAGCAGTTACTGATCCGAAGAAAATTAGAAAGAATGATCCGGGAAGACCTGAAGTTTGTCTTGTTTATACATATCATAAAAAGTTTAACCCGGAAGGTGAGGCAGAAATTGCTGCCGGCTGTCGTGCCGGTACGCTAGGTTGTGTTGACTGCAAAATGATGTGTACCGAAAAAATTAATTCATTTCTTGAACCGATAATTGAAAAAAGAAAAGTATTAGAAAACGATATAAAGAAAGTTGAAGAAATACTTCACGAAGGTGAAACTGCAGCAAAGAAAATTGCAGTTAATACAATGGAAGATGTTCGTTCTAAAATGCAATTAGGGTAAGATGTATAAAATAAAATTAGACGATTTTGAAGGTCCTTTAGATCTTCTTTTATTTTTCATTAAAAGAGATGAACTGGATATTTACAATATCCCGATAGCATATATTACAAAAGAGTTTATGGTTTATCTGCGTTTAATGGAAAAACTTGATCTTGAAGTTGCGGGCGATTTTATTCTTATGGCTTCAACTTTGATGCAAATAAAAGTTAGAATGCTCTTACCGAAAGAAATTGATGAAGAAGGCGAAGAAATTGATCCGCGGGCTGATTTAGTTAAAGCACTTTTAGAATACAAACGTTATAAAGAAGTTTCCGAAGAATTTTCATTTCTTGAAGCAAATCAAAGAAAAATTTATTTTAGAAATTTCTTTAGATATGATGAAAAAGAAGCTCCTCCCGAAATTGATATCCTGCTAAAAAATATAACTATTTATGATTTGATAAAAGCTTTTAAAAAAGCGCTTGAAGAAAAACCTAAAGAAGCAGTTCACGAAGTAAAGAAATGGAATGTTACAATCGATCAACAAATACAATATTTAGAAAATAAAATAAACGAAAAGAAAAATGTCTTCTTCTTTGAGTTAATAAAAGAGATGAACAGCAAAATAAAAATCATTGTTACATTTATTGCAATGCTTGAAATGATAAAGATGGGTCGACTTGGATTAAGAGAATCAAACCAGTTTAATAATTTCGAACTATACGCTGTGGAGCAAGATGGATAACATTTATAACTCTGTAATTGAAGCACTAATTTTTGCATCCGATGAAGTCATTACTGCAGGTGAAATTATTAATGCAATAAGAAAGATAGACGGTGAAGATATTGATATTACTTCTGAGGATGTAGAAACTTGTATAGATTCACTAAATGAAAAGTATAAACAAACTGAAGCATCATTTAGGATTATCAAAATAGCCGGTGGTTTTAGCTTTTCGACAAAACCCGATTATGCAAAATACTTAGGTTATTTATCAACAGAAAAAAGTAAACGTCGTTTAAGCCAGGCTGCTCTCGAAACGCTTGCAATTATTGCTTACAAACAACCTATAACAAAACCGGAAATTGAATCAATCCGTGGTGTTAATTCCGATTATATGATTAATACGCTTCTAGAAAAGAATTTGATAACAATTAAAGGAAGAGCTGAGACAATCGGAAGACCGCTGCTTTATAACACAACTGACGAATTTCTAAAATATTTCGGATTGAATAAAATTTCGGACCTTCCAAAACCAAGAGAAATTGAAGAGATTATGCAGGACGAAGATTTTATAGAACAAAAAAGAAAGATAATGATGAACGAAATTGAGGAAGAATTAGAAAATGGAACAAACAGCGAAGAAGAAAATTCGGCTGAATAAATTTCTTTCTGAATGTGGTATTGCCTCACGTAGAAAATCAGAAGAATTAATTAAAGATGGTAGGGTTTCGGTTAACGGTAAAATAGTAACTGATTTTGCTTATGAAGTACTTCTGGAATCCGATGATGTTAGAGTTGACGGTGAAAAAGTAAAACCTGAACAAAAAATTTATTTTCTTCTTAATAAACCAAAGGGATTTATTACCTCTACTAAAGATGAAAAAGGAAGAAATACCGTTATTAATTTAATTAAAACTAATAAAACTATTTTCCCGGTTGGAAGATTAGATTATGACACTACCGGCGTTTTGCTTCTTACTAATGATGGTGATTTTGCTAATGCCCTTACACATCCGTCAAAGAAAATAATTCGTGAATATATTGCAGGACTTGATAAAGAATTAACAAAAGAACATCGTGAAAGATTATTAAAAGGAATTACTCTCGATAGACGGAAAAGCATATTTAAAAGAATTTATTTCCCCAAAAAGAAAAACTATAAAATCGTTGGTGTAGAAGTATTGGAAGGAAGAAATCATTTTGTAAAGAGAATGTTTAACTCATTGGGTTATGAAGTAAAATCGTTAGAGCGAGTTAAATTTGGTGAATTTACGGTTGATGATTTACCTGTTGGTAAATCAAGAAAGTTGTCATATACGGAAATAAGAAAGCATCTATAATCTAAATGAAATTGTTTGTTATTCTCATATTGCTTTTGAATATTTTATCTGCACAAAATAATATCGATTATGATTCACTTCAGAATAAAACCAGTATAAAAAATAATTTAATCGAATTGCGTACTGAACTGGATGATATTTTTGGTGATCCGAATTTTAGTAATGCTTTCTGGGGAGTTTCAATTCAATCATTAAAAACCGGCGAAACTTTCTATAAATTAAACCCCGATAAACTCTTTAAGCCGGCAAGTTTGATAAAGCTGTTTACAACTTCGAATGCATTGTTATTGCTGGGGTCAAGATATCGATATCATACGGAATTTTATATTGACGGAGATGTTTCTAAAGGGATACTCAATGGGAATTTGTTCATTACCGGTAATGGTGACCCGACTATAATAATTGAAGATTCTTTCGAACATTGGATAGATTCGTTGAACAATAAAGGGATTTATTCTATAAAAGGAAATGTTATTGCTAACGATGGGAATTTTAAACAAGATAAATATGGTGCGGGATGGCTTGCTGAGTATATGGAAAATTGGTTTGCTCCAACGACAGGTGCATTTTGTTTAAACAAAAATTCTATCGAGATAATAATTGAACCCACACAAATTCATCAACCGGTACAAATAAGATTTAATACTGAGTTCATCGAGGATTATGAAGTAATAAATAATGTATTAACATCTACTAAAAATTCTGCGGTGGATATTAATGTTATTAGAATCGGTAATAATATAATAGACTTAATAGGTAACATACCCGTTACAGCTGAACCGTATTCTGTTTTCATCCCTGTTAATAATGCATCACAATATTTTGTAAACTCATTTTATGAATATTTGCTTGATGAAGGTGTTGAAATTACCGGAAGCGCACTTAAATTAGATGAATACGAAAAGAATTATGACACTAATAATTTGCTTCTCTTATTTGTAAATAAATCTGAACCATTAGCAAAAATAATTTCTGAGATAAATAAGAAAAGTGATAACCTTCTTGCCGAGCAATTACTAAAAACTATAGGTTATGAAATTTATGGGTATGGCAGCACTTCAAACGGAATAAAAGCTGTTAAAGAGTTGAAACAAGGAATGGGAATTAATCCTAATAATTTTATTATGGCTGATGGGTCAGGTTTATCATCGTATAATTTAATAACTCCTAAACAAGTTGTTAATCTATTAGCTTATATGTACAGGAGCTCGGAATTCGATAGTTTCTACAAATCACTTGCAATAGCCGGGTATGACGGAACTTTATTGGATAGGATGAAAGGAACGAAAGCAGAGAATAATTTTAGAGGTAAATCAGCATTTTTAGAGAATTCAAGAGGATTAGCGGGATATATAAGAACTGCGGACGGTGAACCACTGGCATTAGCTTTAATAGTAAATAACTTTTTAGTACCTTCGCAACTTGCAAATTATATACAAGATAAAGTCTGTAACAGATTGGCAAATTTTAAAAGAAATTAATACCGGAGGAATTTTGGAACAGAATCAACAAACTGATATTAATGTTTTGATGCAGAGAAGGTTGGAAGAATTAACGGAACTTAGAGAAAAAGGATTTCAACCGTTTGCTTATTCTTATAATGTTACTAATA
This sequence comes from Melioribacter roseus, assembly GCA_020724265.1. Classification (GTDB taxonomy): domain Bacteria; phylum Bacteroidota; class Ignavibacteria; order Ignavibacteriales; family Melioribacteraceae; genus SURF-28. Next base: position 89,301 of record DYHH01000001.1, read on the forward strand.
AAGCATATGAGATAAAATCGGATTACGATAAATATGAAAATAAAGATGTATCGGTTGCCGGAAGAATTATGGCAATACGAAGAATGGGAAAAGCTTCATTTGCACATATTCAAGATGATTCCGGGAAAATTCAAGTTTATTTAAAGAAAGATGAAATCGGTGAAGCTTACGATGCTTTCAAATTACTTGATATAGGTGATATAATAGGCATTGAAGGTTTTGTGTTTAAAACTAAAACAGGCGAGATATCCATTCATGCAAAATCTTTAACACTTCTTACAAAATCTTTAAGACCGATTCCAATTGCAAAAGAAACAACAGATGAACAAGGCAACAAAGTAATTCACGATCAATTTGCAGATAAAGAACTTCGTTATAGGCAGCGCTACGTTGATCTGATTGTCAATCCTCATATTAAAGATGTGTTTGTAAAGAGATCTAAAATAATTTCTGAAATGAGAAGGTTTCTTGATGAAAACGGAATGCTTGAAGTCGAAACACCGATTCTTCAGCCTTTATATGGCGGAGCATCTGCCAGACCGTTTGTAACTCATCATAATACTTTGGACATGGATTTGTTTTTAAGAATTGCCGATGAATTGTATTTAAAGAGATTAGTTGTGGGAGGATTTGAAGGAGTATATGAAATTTCGAAAGATTTTAGAAACGAAGGAATGGATAGAACTCATAATCCTGAGTTCACAATGATGGAGCTTTATGTTGCTTATAAAGATTATGATTGGATGATGAAATTTGTCGAGGATATGATAAGCACAATTTGTCAAAATGTTTTCGGTACGGATCAGTTTGAAGTTGAAGGTCACAAAATTAGTTTCAAAGCACCTTGGAAAATAGTTTCTATGGTTGATGAAATAAAAAATCAAACCGGTATAGACATTCTTTCCGCTTCAGAAGATAAATTAAAGGAAGAGATAAAAAAGAGAGGTGGAGAGATCATCGGTAACGAAAATAGGGGAACTCTCATTGATGAATTATTTGAATTAACTGTTCAACCGTTATTAATTCAACCAACATTTTTAATTGATTACCCTGTGGAACTATCTCCCTTAGCTAAAAAGCATCGAGAAAAAGAAGGAGTAGTAGAAAGATTTGAAGGCTTTGTTGTTGGTAGGGAAATTTGCAACGCCTTCTCTGAATTAAATGATCCTATCGATCAGAGAGAAAGATTTGAAGAACAGAAAAAATATAGAGAAGCCGGGGATGAAGAAGCTCATCAAATTGATGAAGACTTTTTACGCGCACTTGAATACGGTATGCCGCCGACTGCTGGTCTTGGTATTGGCATTGACAGGCTTGTAATGTTGTTAACTAATCAAACTTCTATTAGAGATGTATTATTTTTTCCACAGATGAGACCGCAAAAATAATATCATATGGATAGGAGAGGATTCAATAAAATATTATTTCTCATAATTGGGTTAGTGGTCGGGTATCAAATTGGTCAATGGCTGATCCCAAAGACACACCCGATTAAACATAAGGTTAATCAAGTACTTGAGTTAACCGAGAAATATTATATTGAATCAATAGACCCCGATACATTATCCGAAGTTGCTATTGAAGGGATTCTTTCTAAATTAGATCCGCACAGCACCTATATTCCAAGAGATATTCAAAAATCTTTTGAAGAGCAATTGGAAGGTAATTTCGAAGGTATTGGAATCGAGTTTCAGATAATTGATGATACTATTACCGTAGTATCACCAATAGTAGGAACTCCAAGTGATAGATTAGGTTTAATGCCCGGTGACCGTATCGTTAAAATTGAGGATACAACCGCTATCGGGTTTACCAATATGCAAGTAATAAAAAAATTGCGCGGAAAAAGGGGAAGTATAGCAAGAATTCAAATCTATCGTCCATCAGAAAAATCCACTATCGATTATGAGATAGAACGTGATATAATTCCGATTAACTCTGTTGAAATATCTTTAATGTTTCAAGATAGCGTAGGCTATGTTAGTTTAACAAGATTTGCAGAAAAAACCGCTGATGAATTATTAAATGAACTTGAGTCACTAGATTCGCAAGGTATGAAATATCTTATTCTCGATTTGCGGAATAATCCCGGCGGTTTATATGATCAAGCCGTAAAAATTGTCGACTATTTTTTAAGCGATGATAAATTAATTGTATTTACAAAAGGAAGAATAAAAGAATTTAATAATGAAAGTAAAGCAGCAAAAGAATATCCTTATGAAAATATTCCTTTAGTAATTCTCATAAATAGAGGAAGTGCTTCTGCAAGCGAGATTGTTGCCGGTGCAGTCCAAGATTGGGACAGGGGAATAATTGTCGGAGAAACTTCTTTTGGCAAAGGACTTGTTCAGCGTCCTTTTTTACTTTCGGATGATTCGGCATTACGGTTAACCATTTCGGAATATTTTACGCCCTCCGGAAGAGCAATACAAAGAGATTATAAAAGCGGTAAAAATTATTATGAAGAAGTTATGATTCGTGAGGAACAAGATGAAGATAATTTCGATCATCAATCCGAAGCCGATTCTCTAAAAGATGAATTTACTACCGCAAAAGGTAGAAAAGTTTATTCCGGCGGAGGTATCACACCAGATTATAAAATAACAAGCGGAATCTTAACCAAGTTTACAGCATCAGTTAGAAGTAAAAATCTTTTTTATCAATTTATTCGTAATCAAATTGATACGGAAAAAATAATTCTTCCCGAAACAATAAAACAGAATCTTAACGAATTGATTAGCTCAGATATTATCGATAATAAAAAACTAAAAGAATTTAGAAACTATCTTGTTTCAAAAGAAATTGTGATTAACGATAAAGAATTTGAGAAAGATAGCGATTATATTAAAGTAATTTTGAAAGCATACCTGGCAAAAGAGTATTTTAATAATTATGGCTGGTACTCAATAATGCTTCATCAGGATGAACAATTTCAAAAAGCCATTAAGCTTTTACATAATGCAAAATCTATGTTAGAGTAGCGTTGAATTAAAAGAACAATACAAATGAAACTATACAAATTAGAAGATGAAAATAAATTATTCCCATATTTAGAAACTTTCCCCGAAATCGATGATTCGGTATTTGTTGCTTCCGGAGCAAAGATAATTGGTGACGTTAAAATCGGGAAAAACTCAAGTGTGTGGTATAATACTGTAATTCGTGGTGATGTTCATTATATTCAGATTGGTGAAATGACCAATATCCAGGATAATTCCATGCTTCATGTTACAAATGGTAAATTTCCTCTAATAATCGGTAACAAAGTTACTATCGGTCATGCTGTAAAACTTCATGGCTGTATTCTTGATGATCTTTGTCTAATCGGTATTGGTTCAATCATTCTTGATGGAGCTAAGATAGAATCAAATTCCATGGTTGCCGCAGGATCAGTAATTAAACCCGGTTTTATTGTTCCTTCAGGAAAATTAGTTGGCGGAGTACCAGGTAAAATCATACGTGATTTAACAACTGAAGAAATTAATGATTTTGAAAGCTCTGCAGAAAGGTATGTAGATTATACACAACTAACAGTCAAATCATTAACAAAAAACAAGATTAATTATGAAAATTAAATTTTGGGGAACAAGAGGTTCAATTCCTGTTCCCGGATCAAAAACAATTCAATTCGGCGGCAATACATCTTGTGTCCAAATTATTAGTGATGGTGATTTTATTATACTTGATGCCGGCACCGGTATAAGAGAATTGGGAAATGATTTACTGCAAAAATATAGTTGTAGAGATATTCATCTATTAGTTACACATACGCATTGGGATCATATTCAAGGCTTACCCTTTTTTAGACCACTTTATAGTGAAAAATGTAAGTTGAAAATATACTCAGAAAATAAATTCGGTTATTCGGTTGCAAAAGTTTTTGAAACACAATGGGATCCTAATTACTTCCCGGTAACAGCCGAAATATTTAATGATAAAGTTGAGTACATAAAAATAAGTGATTTAGAGGCTATGGATATAAACGGTTTTAAAGTTACTTATATTGAGACTCATCATTCGGCAGGAACTTTAGCATATAGGATTGAAAAAGATGGAAAATCCGTTGTATATATGACAGATAATGAATTAAACTATAACGCAAAAAATAATCTGCCTACAACTGATGAAATATTAAATAATAATAAAGATCAAATAGACTTTATTCAAAATGCAGATGTACTAATTCATGATTCAATGTATCAGATAGAAGATTACGGTGATAAAATCGGTTGGGGACATTCAAATAATTATTCTTCCGCAATTTTTGCAACTCTTGGCAATGTTAAGAAATTACTATTATTTCACTACGATCCAGACTATACTGATGATAAAATAAAAAATATTGTTCGTGAAACAAAAGTATTTATTGATGAGTTAAATAGCCCGGTACTTTGTGAAGCGGCTTATGATGGAATGGAAATCGATATATAAGTATGAAGAATCTTTTTGTTGAAAATAATTTGGTTTATAGAATAAATAAAAAAACTGTTCATTCCATTATATCAAAATTGAAAAAGGAGTTTCAATTCAAAGTATTATTTCTGCAAATAAACTTTGTTGATACTGAACAAATTTCTGATATTAACGAATCTTATTTGTCTCACAAAGGAAGTACCGATATAATAACCTTTAATTATTCTAAAGATACTTTTAATTTAGATGGAGAATGTTATATTTGCGTTCCGGATGCAATTGAAAATGCAAGAAAATACAAAATATCTGTCCATAATGAACTCCTTCGATTAATTATTCACGGAGTACTTCATTTATTGGGATATGATGACACAAAAGAATCTGAGAAGAAGAGAATGAAAAAAGAAGAAAATAGACTGGTAAATTTATTGTTCAATAATGATTTAAGGATAATTAGAGAATGACAAATAAAATTGTTGAAGTTCTTGTAAAAATTTTAGATAGTCTGAACAAGAATTATAGTATGGATGAGGTTGGTGCGATATTAAAAAATGAAAAAATCTATGACAGCAAAACTGTTGGTGTTGCCTTTAGTTTGGTTTTTGATAAAGTATTAACAAATAAATTAAAAGAAATATCACATCGAAAAGCAGCATCAAAAAAGTTTAGGATACTAGACCCTGAGGAAATTGAAGTTATCGGGAAGGATAATTACAATTACCTTATACATCTTGTAAACGTCGGTTTGGTGAATAATAATGATTTAGAGATGATACTTGAACAAATTATGATGTATCCGAAAGAAACAATCACAAAAGATGATATAAATTGGATTATATTAATCTCGCTAATTGACTTCAATACAGATATCCTCCCGGGGAGCAGAGTACTACTATATTCTTCTGATATTATAAACTAAACGGTAATTGAAAATGGCAAAAAATCTCGTTTTAGTTGAATCGCCTTCAAAAGCTAAAACTATTAATAAATATTTAGGCAAAGGATTTACGGTAGAAGCAACTGTCGGACACTTAAAAAATCTACCTAAAACCAAACTTGGTGTTGATATTGAAGATGGTTTCAAACCCAAACTTCTTAATATGCGTGGTAAAGGTGATTTGATAAAAAAAATTAAATCGCTTGCCGCAAAATCCGATAAAGTATTTATTGCAACTGACCCTGACCGGGAAGGTGAAGCAATAGCACAAGATATTCTTGATATCATTGACGGTAATAATAATGAAGAAGTATATCGTGTTTTATTTCATGAAATTACTAAAGATGCAGTAAAGAATTCTATGGCTTCCCCGGTTCACGTTAATACCGACCTTGTTGTATCGCAGCGTGCTCGCAGAGTTATGGATAGAATAATAGGATACAAATTAAGTCCGTTTCTGTGGAGAGCAATGATTGAAGAATCAAGTAACTCGCTTTCTGCAGGGCGTGTTCAATCTGTTGCATTAAGACTAATTTGTGAACGTGAAGATGAAATTGAAAAATTTATTGCAACTGAATATTGGTCATTAGTAGGTAATTTTGAAACAGAGAAAAAAGAATCTTTAACGGCAAAATTATTTTCGGTTGATGATAAAACTATAAAAGTTCCGCCTAAACCGGAAATGACCGATAACGAATGGAAAGAATTTTTCAAATCTAATTATGCAATCCGTAACAAAGAAGAAGCTGAAGAAATTTATGCCGATATACAAAGTAAAAATAATTTTACAATTAGAGATGTATTTAAGAAAGCCGTTAAACGAAATCCTTATGCGCCGTTTATTACTTCCACACTTCAATCGGAAGCTTCAAAAACTTTAGGTTTTAGACCACGAAAAACTATGATGGTAGCACAAAGTCTTTATGAAGGTATAGAATTAGGTAAGGAAGGATTTTCCGGTTTAATAACTTATATGAGAACTGATTCAACCAGGTTGAATCCTGAAATTGTTGAGAGTGCAAGAGAATTTATTGAAAAGAAATATGGTCCGGAGTATAAACCGGATTCACCGAGACTATTCGGAAAAAAATCTAAAGGGAATGTACAAGATGCTCATGAAGCAATTAGACCTACTTCTTTGAAATTTTCACCAGAATTTGTAAAAGAATTCTTAAATAATGATCAATATAGACTTTATGAACTTATCTGGAAACGTTTTGTAGCTTCACAAATGGAAAGTGCACAGCTTGAAACAACAACAGTAAATATTAAAGCTGATAATTACATTTTTAAAGCAACCGGCACAGCCGTTAAATTCCCGGGTTTTCTTGCACTCTATGATGAATCTAAAGAAGAGAACGGCGATAATGAAAATAACGAAGGTAAAATTCCAATAGGGCTAAATTCAGAGCAAGAATTAGTCTTAAATGAACTAACTAAAAATCAGCATTTCACTAAACCACCGCCTCGTTTTTCGGAAAGTACACTGATTAAAGAACTGGAAAGCAACGGCATCGGAAGACCTAGTACATATGCAAGTATTATGGGTACATTGTTTGATAGAGAATATGTTACACAAGAACAAAGGAAATTGTACCCAACTTCTTTAGGAAAAAAAGTTAATCAGTTTTTAGTTTCTAATTTTCCCAAAATTATTGAAGTAGGTTTTACGGCAAAGATGGAAGAAGAACTTGATCAAATGGCAGATGGAGAAATAAATTATGAGAAAGTGTTAAATGATTTTTATTTACCATTTGCTGCATCCTTAAAAGAAGTTGAAGAAAATATCAAACCGATTGAATGTGATAAATGTGGTTCTGCCATGGAAATTAAAATCGGAAGATTTGGTAGATTCCTTGCCTGTACAAATTATCCGGAATGTAAAAATATTAAGTCGTTAAAAGAATTTTCAAATGGGAATGGTAACAATAATTCTGAACCCGAATATACAGGTGAGGCATGTCCTAAATGCAACGGAAAAACAATTTATAGGTATGGTAAGTTCGGCAAGTTTATAGGATGTTCAAATTATCCGGAATGTGATTTTACAAAACAAATTGATATTGGAATTAAATGCCCTAAATGTAATGAAGGCGATGTTGTAGTTAAGCGAACTAAAAGAGCAAAAATATTTTATGGCTGCAGCAGATACCCTGATTGTGATTATGCAAGCTGGACCAAACCCAAACCGGAAGGGGAGAGGGCTGATTCCGAAGGTTTAGACGAATGAGTCAAAGTTTGATATCAAATTTAATTGATGATTTTTTAAAAGAAATTGAATCTGTAAGACGTTATTCAATTAATACGGTTAACTCTTACAAAAAAGACCTAAGTCAATTTTTGGAATTTCTTAACTCGAAGGATGTTTCTTCAATAAATGAAATTAATGAGAAGAGAATCAGACTTTTTCTTGTTTACCTAAACCGACAAAATCTTTCGAAAAGTACAATTTCTCGAAAATTATCTAGTTTACGAAGCTTTTTTGATTTTGTGTCAATTCAGAACGAAAAAGCAGATAATCCGGCAAAAAAGATCCCTAATCCTAAATTTAAACGTAAACTTCCGTCAACGATTAATCTTGATTCTTACGATAAAATTATTAGATTAATAGGGGAAGACGGTGATGTCTTTAGGAGGAATTTGAACACAGCAATTTTTGAACTACTTTACGGATGCTCACTTCGTGTTTCGGAGCTTTGTTCACTTAAGGTTCACGATGTTGATCCCGCCAATTATACTGTAAAAGTTTTAGGAAAAGGTTCTAAATATCGAATCATTCCGATGGGAAGAAAATCTGCAGAGATAATTAAACAATATCTAAGTTTAAGAAATAATAAAACCGCTAAAAACTTTTTCATTCAAAAAAACGGAAACCCTATTGATCGTTGGTATGTATATAGACTTGTGAAAAAATATATAAGACTAGTTTCCGATATTGAACAAAAAAGTCCGCATGTCCTTCGCCATAGTTCAGCAACTGAAATGTTAAACAGAGGTGCAGATTTAATGGCAGTAAAAGAAATTTTAGGGCATGTTAATTTATCAACAACGCAAATCTACACACATGTAAGTGTTGAACAGTTAAAAAAATCATATAAATCCGCACACCCAAAATCATAGGAGAAAATATGAATATTCAAATAACGTCCCGAAAATTTAGAGCAAAAGATTCATTGACTTCCTACACAAAAGATGAGATTCAGAAATTAACTAAATTTAATCCAGACATTATGGATGCAAATGTTGTTCTTAGTTTTCTCCACAATAATAATAGTATAAAATCTGCGGAAATTACTTTACATGTTCCCGGTAAAGTCTTTAAAGCAGATGAAACATCAGATGACTTCAGAAAATCGATTAGCATTGCTGCTTCAAAGATAGAAAGACAATTACGCAAACTTAAAACCAAAAGACTCGCAAAATCCCGATGATAAATATTACTGATAAAAATATTTCTCGTAAAGAAAATATTACGGTTGAATTTTTTTGCGATCATATTCAAAAACAATTCAAATTGAAGTTGCTCAATGATAAAGTCGGTATGGATAGATTGATTACCGATCAAAATTTACACAGACCCGGTTTAGCTTTAGCCGGGTTTGTCGATTTATTCTCGTTTAATAGGGTACAGATATTTGGCAATACGGAAGTAAGATACTTAAAACAACTTTCTAAAAGTGAAAGAGAAGAAACTCTTAACAGGATATTCCAGTTTGAAATCCCGTGTTTAATATTTACTGACAGCAACAAACCTCCTACAGAAGTTATATCATTGGCAAATGAACATAAGATAGCGATCTTCGGAACAAATTTTTCAACAACGAAGATATCATATTTAATAAGTGATTTTCTCGATGATCAATTTGCCGAAAGAATTTCCATTCATGGTTCCTTTGTTGATGTATACGGTGTTGGTATGTTGTTTGTCGGTAAATCTGGTATCGGAAAAAGTGAGGTTGCTCTTGATCTTGTTGAAAGAGGACATAGACTTGTAGCCGATGATGTTGTAATATTTACAAAAAAAGGCGAAGGTATTTTGATGGGTTCAGGTACCGATTTGGTTAAGCACTTTATGGAACTTAGAGGTGTCGGTATTGTTGATGTTAGAAGTATGTTCGGAATACGTGCTATTCGTTTTCAAAAAAGATTAGAGTTAATCGTTGAAATGGAAATATGGAATGATAAAGCAAGCTATACAAGAACAGGTTTAGATTACAAATCCGTAAATATTTCCGATGTAGAGTTACCATATATAAAACTCCCAATTGTTCCCGGGAAAAATTTAACGGTTATATCTGAAGTAATTGCCTTGAATTATTTGTTAAAACACTATGGCTATGATGCTGCTAAAGAACTGCAGCAAAACCTTACAAAAAGAATAAATAAGAAAAATAAAGAAGTTAACCGGGTAATCGATTATTTTGAACACGATTTTGAATAATTTTAGGAAATTATTCACTTGACTTGCAATTACTCTTTTGTTAACTTCGCACCGAAATTATGAAGCACTTTTATTACTTTTCAAAAAATAAGCTGAAATTTGTCGAAATAAAAAATTTCTATAGGAAATTTATTTTTCTTATAGGCTTTTTTTCGATAATTAATGCATTCCTCGTCTTTAGCGGTTATTTCATCATTAATGAGATATTAAATCCGGATTTAGAAGTTAAAGCACTCCAACAAAAAAGTAGGAATTTGCAAACTCAAGTTTCTGATTTAATTTCAAAGTACGAGAAGTTTGAATCAGAACTCGATAAACTAACTTCACAAAGTAATGATCTACGTTTACGAGTGAATTTAGAACCTTTAACCGAAGAAGACAGAAATATTGGTTTTGGTGGAAGTGTATTTGAAAATTTCATCCCCAATAATTCATTAGAATTTGATAATCTGTTATTCCGGCTTAATAATTATATAGACGAAATTGGCGCTAAATTAGAATTAGAAAAAAGTAATTATAGTGAGATTGAGACTACTTTAGAATTTAACGAAAAATTATACGATGCTATACCGGCAATAATGCCAACAACGGGAAGAATCAGTGATAGTTATGGTATGAGAATGCATCCTATATTAAAAATAAGAAGAATGCATTCCGGATTGGATTTCGTAACAGATATTGGTACACCTGTTTATTCACCAGGTGGTGGTACAGTTAGTTTTACCGGAAGAAGAGGGGGATATGGTCTCACCTTGGAAATAGACCATGGATTCGGTTACCAAACAGTGTACGCACATTTATCCAAAATAAATGTTAAGAAAGGTCAGAAAATAAAACGCGGCGATCTTATTGCAGAAACCGGTAATTCGGGAAAATTATCTACTGGTCCCCACTTACATTATGAAGTTAGACATAATGGAATTGCTTTGAATCCATCAAACTTTATGTTTGACGATGTTGATCTATTTGAAATTGTCTCCAAATAATAATCTTTTTAGCCACAACAATTAAAGGAGTAATACTCATATGATATGGACGGTTGAATTAGCCTCCTATTTAGATGATGCACCTTGGCCTGCTACAAGGGAAGAGCTAATTGACTATGCTGAGCGTATTGGCGCCCCTTTAGAAGTAGTTGAAAATTTAAATGAATTAGAAGATACAGATGAGCCGTATGAATCTATTGAAGATATTTGGCCGGATTACCCTACCGATGAAGATTTCTTTTATTCCGATGATGATGATTTTAATTAAACAAAATAATTATGGTTGACCAGCTCGAAAAAATAATCGGGCAAACCCATGCCGTAAATCAACTTAAAGAATTAATTAAGAATAAAAGAATTCCTCACGCATTATTATTCTCAGGCCCTTCGGGTGTAGGTAAGTTTTTTTCAGCAATTCATTTTATTAAAGCCACAACTTACATTGAACACGAAAAAAGAATATGTAATTTCGAAGAACCCTTCGTAAAATATATAATTCCTCTGCCTCGTGGTAAAGATGAAAAGCCAGAACATTCAGCTACCGAGAGGTTAACTGAAAAACAAATTGAAGATCTTAGAAATCAGCTTGAACTAAAAAAGATAAATCTCTATCACAAAGTTTTTATTGAAGGTGCTAACAATATAAAGATTAGCAGCATTCGTGAAATAAAAAAATTTTTGAGTTTGGAGTATTCTGACGTTACCTATCGTTTTATCATTATCGAAGATGCCAACTTAATGAATAAAGAAGCACAGAACGCTTTGCTAAAGTCATTAGAAGAACCACCGGATGGTGTTATATTCATTTTAATTACTCCTTACGAAGAGAGATTGCTTCCAACTATAATTTCCAGATGCTGGCGAATAAAATTTAATAGTTTATCTTCTGATTTAGTTTCTAAAATTCTTATAGAGTATTTTAATAAATCTACCGATTTGGCAAAAAAGGTTTCATTATTTTCTTCAGGCTCTGTTCAAAAAGCACTTGAACTTATTGAGAATGATATGCAATCCTTGGTTGAATCAACCATACAATTTTTACGTTTTTCATTAGCGGGTTGGTTCAATTCTGCTTATAACGAACTTAAAAATGCAACAGATGATTTTGATAGGAATAAAGTTAAAGAAATGTTCAACCTAATAAATATTTGGTTAGTTGATGCTCAAAAAAATAAGCTGAGCGTAAATAATTATTATTATGATGAGCATAAAGAGACTCTTGAAAGATTCAATAAAAACTTTCCAAAGGCTGAAATTATTAAAATTAGCTCCGAAATTGAGAATGCGATTCAATTAATGGATAAAAACATCCTATTGAATGTTATTATTCTAAATCTTATCTTAAAGTTGCGTTCAATTTCAATTTGGAAATAATTCAATGTATAAAATAGATTTCTCCTTTCTTCAAAGTAAATCATATACCAACGAAGAAATAAAGCATATCGAAGAAGACCTTAATCATAAATACAAAGATATTCTTCGCAATTCTATTCATCATCCCAATCATTTAAAAATCAGCGGTTGTCTTTCATGCGGTGCCGATCGTATGATGGACACACCTATTGATAATAGACGTATTATTGAGGTTGAATGTAAGGGAATGTTGGGCTGTCATTTTGCAGAAGTAAGTAACGAACTTGCTGGTACGCCAGAAGTAGGGGATAAAGTTATAATAAGTAGTGAGGATTACATTGAAATTGGTATTGTTAAAGAAAATTCCGAATTAATAAAAATTAAGAGAGCAGAATTAGGTCTCTATGGTGAAAAGCTTCCGATTATTCAAAGAATTGCTTCTGAACAGGATCTGCAAAAATATAATAAAAATTTAGCAGATGAATCCTCTGCAAAACCATTCTTCTTTAAACTAATAGAAAAACACAATCTATGTATGAAGCTTGTACATATTCATTATCAATTTGATAGGAAACGATTATTCTTTTTTTATACTTCCGATGGTCGTGTTGATTTTCGTGAACTTGCAAAAGACTTAGCTGCTGAATTCAAAACCAGGATTGAATTGAGGCAGATTGGTGTCCGTGATGAAGCCAGATGTATAGGTGGTTTAGGTACTTGCGGTCGAGAATTCTGTTGTTCTGCATTCTTAAATAATTTTAAGAGAATATCAACTCAATTAGCAAGCGATCAAAATCTGAATTCAAATCTTTCCAAACTTAGCGGACCATGCGGAAAATTAAAATGCTGCATTTCCTTTGAAATAGATGAAAATTAATTTGTAATTAACTCTTCTTCTTTCTATTCAAAGCATCTTTTTATATTTTTCAATCATAATGTTTAATAAACTAACGGATAATAATTATGAAAAAAGTAGTTATTGTATCAGCTAAAAGAACTGCAATCGGTTCATTTCAAGGAGTCTTTTCTGACACGCCGGCTACAACACTCGGAAGTTATGTTATTAAGGCAGTGATGGAGGATGTAAAATTAAACGCAGAACTAGTTGATGAAGTCATAATGGGAATTGTACTTCCTGCTGGTTTAGGTCAAGCTCCCGCTCGCCAAGCGGCAATTTATTCCGGCTTACCTAACTCTACAGAGTGTTTAACTATTAACAAGATGTGCGGTAGCGGGCTTAAAGCTGTAATGCTTGCCCATCAAGCAATTCAATTGGGAGATGCTGAGATAATTGTTGCCGGGGGTATGGAGAATATGACTTTAGCGCCGTATCTCTTACCAAAAGCAAGAGCGGGTTACAGAATGGGTAACGGTGATATTATCGATTCTATGGTTTATGATGGATTGTGGGATGTTTACAATAATTTTCATATGGGAAGCTGTGCAGAAGCTTGTGCTCGCGATTTTAAGTTTACACGTGAAGAGTTGGATGAGTTCGCTGTCGAATCATACAAACGCACTCTTAAGGCGCAGGAAGATGGTCTATTTAAAGATGAAATACTTCCTATTACTTTGAAATCAAGAAAAGGGGAAGTTGTTGTTGATACAGATGAAGAACCATCAAAGGTTAAGTTTGACAAAATTAGTTCACTCAGACCGGCTTTTGAAAAAGATGGAGTTGTTACAGCTGCAAACGCTTCAAAAATAAATGATGGTGCAGCTGCACTACTCGTAATGTCCGAAGATAAAGCTAAAGAATTAGGCCTAAAACCAATTGCCGAAATAATTGCGCAAGCATCTGCTGCAAAAGCACCAATTGAGTTTACCACAGCTCCGGCTGATGCAATTCAAAAAGTATTAAAAAAAACAAATATGACGAAAGACGATATTAATTTATTTGAAATTAACGAAGCGTTTGCTGTGGTTTCTTTAGCTGTAAACAAAATTCTCGATTTAGATATTTCAAAAGTTAATGTAAACGGTGGAGCAATAGCTTTAGGTCATCCGATAGGGGCAAGTGGAGCACGAATTTTAACAACTTTGCTACACCAGATGATAAGGCAGAAAGCCGAATTTGGTTTAGCTTCTCTCTGTATTGGAGGTGGTGAAGCATCAGCAGTAATTGTTAAACAAGTTTAAGGGGAGTAAATAATTATGAAAATTCAAAATGTTGCTGTAATTGGAGCAGGAACTATGGGTAATGGAATAGCCCATGTTTTTGCTCAAAATGGCTTCAATGTTCAACTGGTGGATATTAAGGAAGAATTTATTGAAAGAGGATTAGCAAATATTTCCAAAAATCTTGATCGTCAAATTAAAAAAGAAATAATAACAGAAAATGACAAAAATCAAATATTAGATCGAATTAAAAAAGTTGTTAACTTTGAAGGAATTGACCCGAATACAGATTTTATTATTGAAGCAATAATTGAGAATAAGGATGCTAAACTTAATCTTTTTAAGACATTAGAAAATATAATTAAGAAAGATTCTATCTTTTCGACAAATACTTCTTCAATATCAATTACAGAGTTATCAACAGTTTGCAGACCTGAAAACTTCATCGGAATGCATTTTATGAACCCTGTTCCGGTTATGAAACTTGTGGAAATAATACGGGGTTATTCGACAAGTGATCAAACATATTTAATTGTGAAAGAATTATCGGAGCAGCTTGGAAAAACTCCGGTTGAAGTACATGATTTCCCGGGTTTTATTTCTAATCGAGTTCTTATGCCGATGATAAATGAAGCAATTTTTGCTCTATATGAAGGTGTAGCAAGTACAGAAGCTATAGATACTGTTATGAAATTAGGCATGAATCACCCAATGGGACCTCTAACCTTAGCTGATTTTATTGGTTTAGATGTATGTTTGGCAATTATGGATGTACTTTACACCGGTTATAATGATTCCAAATATCGTCCATGTCCATTATTAAAGAAAATGGTAGCGGCTAATAAGTTAGGCAGAAAAACTGGAGAGGGTTTCTATAAATATGATAATTAAGACCAAAGAATGAAGAAAGAGAAAAATTATTCCAAATATTTTAGATTGCTTCAATTTCGTAAATTCATGAGAAGTTTTCAGAGATTTTTCTCAAAGTTCAATCTACCTGAATACACTACATTCAGTGTGTTTGCAATTGTAATTGGTGTAGTTGTAGGAATTTCAGCAGTTATATTTCATCATTCAATCGAATTTATGAATGAACTTTTCTTTGAAAAAACGGTTGAGGACTTTTTCTTTCTAGGTGCGGCTACGGTAATATTGTTGCCTGCTTTTGGTATGTTAATTCAGAGTTTTCTAATTAAGCTTGCTCCGGAAATATCTAAAAAAAGGGGAGTACCGGAAGTAATAAAAGCTGTTGCACTACGCGGAGGTTTTATTTCTTTTAGAACTACTCTTTTTCATTTCTTTGCCCCCGTAATTAGTATCGGAACAGGAAATACTCTTGGACCAGAAGGACCTGCTGCTCAGTTAGGTGGGGGAGTTGCCAGTAAGATTTCTAATATTTTTGGAATGACCGATACGAAACGCAGAATGTTTACAGCTGCCGGATCTGGTGCAGCAATATCGGCAATATTTAATACTCCTTTAGGAGGAATATTTTTTGCATTAGAAATTATATTACTGAATGATTTCCATGCTCCCACGTTTTCTGCCTTAATTTTGGCTTCAGTAACTGCAAGTGCTATTTCCAGAATTTTCATTGGTGACACTTCCGTTTTTATTTTTGAATACCCAATAGTTGGTTCTGTAGGTGAATTTTATCTGTTTATAATACTTGGGATAATCGCTGGTATTATATCAATACTTTTTATAAAGTACTCTAACTTGTTAAATAAATTAGTTAAGAAGCTTTTAGCTAAATCAATTCCTCAATGGTTATTAATGATTTCAGCCGGATTACTTGTTGGTATCTCAGGTTACTTTTTTGATGATATATTTGGTATTGGTTATTCAGGAATTAATAGAATTTTATCTGATTATCATTCTGCAAATGTTGTTCTCGTTTTATTTGTCTTGAAGTTTCTTTTAGTCCCAATTGTTATAAATTCAGGAGGATTTGGCGGAATTTTTGCACCATCATTATTT
Source organism: Melioribacter roseus (assembly GCA_020724265.1). Lineage (GTDB taxonomy): Bacteria > Bacteroidota > Ignavibacteria > Ignavibacteriales > Melioribacteraceae > SURF-28. Next base: position 105,529 of record DYHH01000001.1, read on the forward strand.
ATGGGAGCAAGTTTAGGATATTTTTTTACTTATTTTTCAAATACATTCTTTGGACTAAATTTAGATTACACAACTTTTACTCTCGTAGGAATGGGGGCAGTATTAGGTGGTATTAACAGTATACCAATCTCTGCAATTTTGATAATTTTTGAAATGACCCAAGATTATTCATTTATTCTTCCACTTATGTTAGCCGTTGTAATTACAACAACATTGGTACAGCTCGTCCTAAAAGGTTCTATACATATTCGTCAATTGGAGCAAGAAGGTTTTAATATTTCGTCAGGTAGAGAAACCAATATAATGAAATCAATGTCAGTTGAAGAAGCAATGTTCAATGAAATTATGACCATCCCGGAAAATACTCCGTTGCCGAAGTTAATTTCTATGTTTTTGGATAATAATACCAGTACATGCTACACTGTTGACACAAGAGGGAAATTGACAGGTATAATCACAGAAAATGAGTTGAGACCAATCATTTCAGAATATGAAAACTTAAAGCATATTATGGTGGCAAAGGATTTATCAAATCCGAATATTATTACAGTTGCTCCGACAATGGATTTAGATGCTGTTATGAGTTTGTTCAGTAAAGAAAATCGAGATGAATTCCCGGTTGTTTCTGATTCCGATCCTGAAAAATTGATCGGTGTTATTTCTCGACAAGATGTTATTGATGCATATAATAAAGAAAGTTTCAAGATGAATTTGGCGGATGGTTTGTCGCAAGAATTAAAATCAATCAGCTTACATAAGAAGTCAACCGTATCAGATGGATTTTCTATTATTGAAAAACAAGCTCCGGAAAACTTCGTCGGCAAGACATTAGCACAACTTAGATTAAGAAATCAATATGGATTAGAGGTACTAATGATTAAGAAAAAAGCTTCTGATTTATTCGGCGAAGAGGTTAAGACAGAAATTAAAATTCCGGACGCAAATTATAAAATTGATGATGGTGATCTATTGGTGATATTCGGAAGTGATGAAAAATTAAAGTTGTTGGAATAAACAATTGATAAATTATAAACGAATTATAAAAAGAATAAACAGAAATCACATAATGTATATTATGTAAACTTACTTATACTCTTTTTATTACAACAAACCGGTGAATTTCAAATAAATGAAAACAAGGATTACTAATAATACTAAATAATAAATTGGTGACTTAATACGCATTTTTTGACGTGACCGAGAATTTCGGAATCCTAATTTTTGTTTTCTTCTTTCGAGTTTTTTTAACTCTTCATCTTTATCAGGGTCATAAAAGCGTGGCGTATAATCAAAAATTTTATGGTTTGGTCTTCTAAAAAACATTTTATTTACTTTGTATTGTTTTTAACTTCTTATCCGTTAAGAAAATATTAAACTCAACTGCCTCTTGAGAACCAATTTCTCCATCCAAATGAACATAATACGGTTCTTTTAATTTTATTTGAATTTCTCTGGATAGAAAAAATTTTGCTTTCTTAACCTTTTGTAATTTATTTACTAGTGCATAAGGTAAATTTTTTATAACATCAAATCGTGATCCCGAATCAACACTTGTTATATTCAAAATATCGTCTGTTGGGTCGGCATCGGGATTAAGAAAAAATCCTCCACCTGATGTTTTTCCATTCCCAATTGTCAACAAAAGAAACTTACCAAATATATCTTCACTATCTAATTTTATATTAACATCTAAGTTTTTAATAGATTTCAGTGCACGTATTACTGCAAGAATATAGGACATGATTCCGGATAATTTTTTTTCAAACTGGTTTAGGTAAGCAACATATGCATCGAAACCAATCCCAACAGCATTTATAAACCTGCGATTAATAATAGTTTCATTCTGTTCTTTAATTCTGCAATCTCCAACATCCAACTCAACAATAGAGTGATTTATTTGATTAAATAATATTTCAAAGTAATTCGAATTTTTATTGGGATATATATAACGAGCAACATCATTGCCGGAACCAAAAGGAAGAACTCCAAATTTTGCTTCAGAGGATAAATTAAATCCATTTACTACTTCATTAACCGTCCCATCCCCTCCTACTGCAATAACTGCGTAATACTTATTGTTTCGAGTTAAATGCTTGGAAATCTCAATAGCGTGACCGGGTCTTTTTGTAATGTAAGTCTCAGCTTTAATTCTAAAACGTGCGGCATTAGATTCGATAAGATCGTGAATATCGAGTTTCTTAACTTTACCGGCAACCGGATTTACTATGAATGCATACGGTTTCAAAAAATTAATTCATTTCACTTGTTAAATAAAGCATTAATAAAATTTTTCGGATCGAAATTTTGGAGATCGTCAATTCCTTCGCCAACGCCAACATATTTTACCGGGATATCAAGTTCTTTAGTTATTTGAAAAATAATTCCTCCTTTTGCCGTGCCGTCTAACTTTGTAATTATCAACCCGGTTATATCAGTATACTTTGCAAATTCCTTGGTTTGAATTATAGCATTCTGCCCTGTGTTTCCATCAATTACCAAGTAAGTTTCATTTGGTGCATATTCTAATACTTTTGCAAGGACTTTTCTGATTTTTTTCAGTTCTTCCATTAAATTATTTTTTGTATGTAACCTTCCAGCGGTATCAATGAGAACAACATCAGCGTTTTCTTTTTTTGCTTGAAGTAAAGTTTCATAAGCAACCGAACTAGGATCGGATCCGGAATGTTTGGAAATAACTTCAACTCCGGCGCGTTTAGCCCAAATATCAAGCTGTTCATTAGCTGCAGCACGAAATGTATCACCTGAACCAATTAATACTTTTAAGCCGGACTTTTTGAAATTATTGGCAAGTTTACCTATAGTAGTCGTTTTTCCTGCACCGTTTACTCCAACTATTAAAATCACAAACGGTTTGTAATTTTCAATTTTGTTTAAATTATCCTCGGAAGTTTGCCTGAGAGTTAAAATCTCTTCAAGAGTCGATTTTAGTGTATCAATTACAGTTTCTTTACCCCTATCAGTATTTGAACGAAGATTTTGTCTAACTCGGTCAATAATTTCAATAGAAGTATCCACACCTATATCACACGAAATTAAGATTTCTTCTAATTCATCGAGTGTTGTATCATCTAATTTTGCCTTACCGGTTAAAGTTTCATTAATCCCGGTAAATAAACGTTCCTTGGTTTTCTTTAAACCGTCGGTAAGTTTTTCGAAGTTTATATTCTTAAAGAAGTTCATTTTTCTTAAATCTTAATGCTTCTATAGAACGTATAATATATCCAATTAACGATAGAATGCTCATAAATAAAATAAGAATATTGTACAGGTTGAATAAGGTTGGATAATCCTTTAATCCCACAACTAAAAGAACCAAATACAAACCAAGTATGAATACAGTAATTTTACCCAAAAGATTTGATGGGAGCACTCTTCCAATTTTGTTGCTTATAATTAATCCACCGAAAAAAATTAACAAATCGCGGGAAATAATAACTACTAAAATATAAAGAGGAATAAATCCTTTGAAGAAAAGAGTTAAAGTTATAACACCAACAGCTATTTTATCTGCAATAGGATCAATTATTTTACCGAATTCTGTTACTTGATCATATTTTCTTGCAAAATATCCATCAAGATAGTCTGTTAATGCAGCAAGAATCATTAAAAATAATGCAAAAAATCTATGAAAATCACTTTGCTCCATGTTTTGAAGAAAATAATAAATTGGAGCAGACAACAAGATTCGAGAAAAACTTAAGTGATTGGAAATTGTATGTATCTTATCTATTTTTATCATAAAGACTATATTATGATTTATCTAAAGTTATATAAACCAGTTAAAGAATAGTTAGTTAAGATTGCTTGCCTAACATATATTATAGTATATATTTTATAATTCATATTGTTCTTTTTGAAAGTATGCGTCAATTGGTATTGGATAATCACCGGAGAAGCAAGCTGTACAAAAAGAATCGGGGGCATGATCCACCATTGCTTCCAGCATTTGTTCATGAGTAAGATATGCGAGACTGTCTACCTCTAAATATTTTCTTATTTTCTCAATATCTTCAAATTTGTTTGCAATTAGTTCACTTTTTGATGGGAAATCCATTCCATAGTGGCAAGGGTGATGGATTGGAGGAGAAGAAATTCTAAAGTGAATTTCTTTTGGATTTGCCTCTCTAATAAGCTTAACTAACTGTTTGGAAGTAGTACCGCGAACTATTGAATCGTCAATAAGTACAACTGTTCGATTCTCTAAAACACCTTTCACGGTATTAAATTTAATGCGAACACCTACTTCCCTATTTGCTTGCCCCGGTGTTATAAAAGTTCTACCGATATAGTGGCTTCTAATCAATCCGATTTCCAGTTTTGAAGGAATTCCCATTTTAGAAAGTTGATTTTCATAACCAATTGCTGCAGTATTTGAACTATCCGGAACACTCATTACAATAACTTTCTCACCTTTATCATCTTGCACTGGATGATGTGTTGCCAAAACTTTACCTAATTTGCGACGCATTTTATCAACGTTGCTCCCGAAAATTTTACTATCCGGTCTGGAAAAATAAATATACTCGAAGATGCAATGCTTTTTAATTGAATAATCTTCTGTAATCCTGAATGATTTTATTTTGCCTGTTTGAATAACCTCTTCATCAATTACTACTAATTCTCCGGGTTCAACATCACGAATATATTCTGCTGAAAGAATGTCTAATGCACAAGTTTCGGATGTAATTATATACGAGCCATTTAATTTGCCGATACAAAGTGGACGAATTCCATTGGGATCTCGAGCACCAATTAATTTGCTATCGGTTAGTATTGTTAAACTATATGCACCGGAGACTTGTTTTAATGCATCTGCTATTTGTTCAATTTGATTTTCTAGCCGGCTTCTTGCTATTAAATGTAATATTACCTCAGTATCGCTACTCGTTTGAAAAATCGCACCTTCATTTACAAGCTTTTCTCTAATTATTCTTGAATTGGTTAAGTTTCCGTTGTGAGAAACAGCAAGATTTCCCATTCTATACTGAACGAAAAAAGGTTGAATATTTTTTACAGAACCGGCTGATCCGGTAGTTGAATACCTGTTGTGACCAATAGCAGAATTGCCTTTTAAGTTTTCAAATACTTTAGAATCGGAAAATACTTCTGAAACAAGCCCAAGGCCCTTATGATGATTAACGTGATTTTTACCATCTCCATTATTATCGATTGTAACTATTCCGGCAGCTTCTTGTCCACGATGCTGTAAAGCATGTAACCCGTAATATGTATTTACTGCAGCAGCCTGTGAATTAAATATTCCAAAAACACCGCAATTTGAATGAGGTTTATCGACTTGCAAATTATTTATTCTCTCGAATTTAATTAAACTACTGATTCTAAAAAAAATCTGAATTAATGGACTAAAATAAAGAATATAGATTCTCTATACAATCACTAATTGTGTATGGCAAAGAAATTTTCCAAAAGTAATAAGAAGATTCCAATGCAAAATGGCTCAATTCAAATATTTTTGGAAGAATTAAAATATTTATCAATCGAATATTTACCCGCACCAATAATAATAATGATAATACTCCCTATTAACATAGACCAATCAGTACGGGCGGCATGCGCCATTTCCCAAAACCCTTCATTAATAAGAATCGGAAGTTTGGTTGTTGATAGAGCAACAAGCATAATAATAATTAATGGTATTGCTGCAAGTCGAGTATACAAACCGAATAAAATCAAAAATCCGCTTATCACTTCAAAAGAAGCAACAAAGTAACCAAAGAATTCCGGGACTGGTATTCCAATTTTGATGAACCTCCCTACTCCTCTAACTTCGGGATAGAGAAATTTTTGAATACCTTCGGAAATGAAAACCGAACCAACCAAAATTCTAATCAGTAATGATGCAATATCAAATTTGTTTTTATGAATATATGAAACCATTTTTTCCCTCTATAATTATTTTATTTCTGATTAAGAAAAATATTATCTTCACCGATTCAAAAAAGGAGCAAATATCTAACTTGCTGCCTATTGGAAAGATAACAAGATAAATTAATTATAATAAATAATTTTCAAATGGAGTCATTATGACAAAAACTGTTCCATTGTTTGAAGGTATAGATACAATCATCATTCGAGTGAAAAAGATTGAAAAATCTAAATTATGGTACAAGGATAAACTTGAGTTTAAAACTATTTGGGAAGATATAAAATTGAAATTAGTCGTCCTTGATACCGGTGGTAAAACGAGTTTAACTATTTGGCAGACTGATAAAGAAATTATTGTAGACAAAGAAACATCTGCATATCCGATCTTCGGTGTCAAAGATGCTAATCTAATAAAAGAAAAACTAACAATTAATGAAGTGAAAGTTGATAATATTATTACTGATGATCATACAAAATATTTCAGATTTTATGATCCGGATGGTAATATTTTTGAGGTATGTGAGGTTGTAGAATAATACTTTTTAAAAAATTCTAAATAAAGTAGTTCTTATTAAAATTAAATCAGATCTTTGTATTATTAAAAATTACTCGGAAAGTTGAACCAACATTTTTCTCACTCTCAACTTCAATTAGAGCATTATTAATATCGCAGTAACTTTTAACAAGAGCTAAACCAAGCCCGTTACCTTCAAAACTTCTGCTGTACCCCTGCTCCTCTTGAGTAAAGGATACAAATAATTTTGGAAGAAATTCTTTACTTATACCTATACCTGTATCTTTTATTTCAACAACGATATTTCCGTTATTATTTTTTCGTAACAGAATTTCTACTTTACCTCTCTTTGTGTATTTAATAGCATTATCTATTAAGTTAGCGAAGATTTGAGTAACACTGTATTCATCGACAGTAATTTCGGTATTATTTATTTCGCATATATAACTAAGTTCTAATCCTTTTTGTTCGGCGGATTGCTCATATTCGTGTTTTAATTTATTAAGTATATCCGAATCAAGATCAATTGTTACAAAATTAGGGAGATACCCGCTTGTCTGTAATTGTGCCGCATTAAGTATTAAATCAACTGTTCTTATAATACGTTTGGAAGCTAACTCAATACCTCTAAAACAATCGTTAGTTTCTGAATTTTTATTTTCTCCTACTAACTCATTAAGATAATTTGTATAACCCAACATTACATTGATGGGGGTTCTTATTTCGTGCGACATTTGAGCAAGGAATTCGGATTTTAATTTATCTGATTGTTCGGCTAATTCTTTTGCAACTTTCAGTTTTTCTTCAGCATCTTTTCGATGTGTAAGATCGACATACATACTATATATACCCACTATCTTGTCGTTTAGTAAAATAGGTATACCAATAATTTGTACAAATAAATTTGAACCATCTTTTCTCTTACGGTAACTCTCCTGGTAGATTTGCTTCCCGCTTTGTGTTGCCTTAGAAAAAGCCATTGATTCCTCTTTAAGTTCCTTTGGGACAATAATTTCATTTAAGTGGAAGTCGATTAATTCTTCGCGAGTAAAACCAAACAATTCTATAAATGCTTCATTGATATTAATAATTTTATCATCTTCAGCTAATAAGGCAATTGCAACGGGAGAATTATCAAAAAGTTGAGCGAATTTATTTTTTTGAGAAATGATTTCCAGTTCAGCTCTTTTTTGTTCGGTTATATCTTCTTTAACCGCGAGATAATGTGTTATTATTCCTTTTTCATTCATTATCGGAGAAATCGATGCCGATTCCCAATATAATTCACCATTCTTCATTTTATTGTGAAATTCACCCCGCCATTCTTTCCCGGAAGAAATTGTTTCCCAAAGAACTTTATAATCGCTTTTTGACTTTTCACCCGAACTAAATACTCTTGGATTCTTACCTATTACTTCCTCCGGTTTATAACCGGTGATTTGCGTTACTTTCGGATTTATATATTCTATTTTCCCATCTACGTCAGTAATAATAATAGATGCGGGACTTTGTTCAACAGCACGTGATAATATTTTTAGTTCACCTTCAACTTTTTTGTAACCGGTAATGTCTCTAACCATTCCTCTAACTATAGGTTTATCAACACCTTGAGTTCTAAGAGTATTATTATATTCCCAAATGCGTTTTTCGCCTGTTTTAGTTTGAATGGTCATAAGACCTTTAGCTTGTCCAACTCTTTTTATTTTATTCAAATAAGCACCAAAAATTCTTCTGTATTCTGGAACTAGAATATCTTTCATATTCATTTTCAGCACTTCTTCTTTGGAATACCCCGTAATTTTTAGAGCAGCGTTATTTACAGACAAAATGTTTCCTTCCAAATCATGGGTACAGATTAAATCACTGCTGTTCTCAACCAGGTCTCGATAACGATCTTCACTTTCTCTCAATGCTTTTTCGGCATTCCTTCTTTCCGTTATATCCCGGCAGCTTCCATAAATCAATCCATTTGGGAGAAGGACAGCATTAACATCTATTGGCAGCGTCTCGCCATTTTTCTTTACAAGTTCGACTTCAACTGATGTATTACCTTCTTTCAATAAATTCTTCAGAAGTTGATAATACTCATCTACCCTATCCACGGGTGAGATGTCTGCAATCGAAAACGAGAGCAATTCTTTAGTAGTATAACCGAGCAACTGCAAAGCTTTATTATTGACATACAAAAATCTTCCTTGATTGTCCGAAATAAAAATCGCATCTGCTGAATTTTCAGTTATAATTCTAAATTTTTCTTCGCTTTCTTTAAGTTCTTTTTCTTTTTTCTTTCTCTCGGTTATATCGATTGTAAATCCGGCAAGATAAGTAGGAATATTATCAATAATGATAGGGAATTTTATAGTAGTATAATGCCTTCCATTGAATTCCTCTTCTACGACTACAGTTTCACGTTTGTCCAAAATTCTCTTATCATCCTCAACCATTTTCTTAGCAAGTTCCGAAGGAAAAAGTTCATCCATTGTTTTTCCAAGAATTTCATTTAATGGTTTGCCAAGCATCTTTTCATAATTTGTACTTAATCGTATTGCTCTAATATCTTTGTCCTTAAAGAATACATAGTAAGGACTGTTTTCCATAAAATGATTGAAAATTGTTTCACTTTCTTTTAAGGCATCTTCTATACTTTTGCGCTCCGTAATATCGATTGCCATTACATGTCTTGCTTTGCGGTTGTTGAACATGACGGAATGAGAAGTTATTTCGACATTTCGGATATCCCCGTTTTTCTTCACATGTCTCCATTCGCCCGATGGATTGTAAGCGCGCCTGGTAAGTTCAACATCCTTCAGTAATGCTTCAATATCCTCTTCAGGTCGAATATCTTTTAATGTCATCGAGAGGAATTCGTCCCTTGTATAGCCGTAATGATTGACCGCCGCACTATTTACTTCAAGAAAAGCAAGTGTTTCCAGATCATAAATCCACATTGGCTGAGGATTGTTTAAAAACATAAACTTGTATTTTTCTTCACTTACTTGTAGCGATTCCTCTGCTAATTTTCTTTCTAGGGTCGATGCTTCACTTTGTAGCTTTTTGCTTACAATTAAGTAGGTAATTATTGATAACAGCAGGCTTAAACTTATTCCGATAATGAGGATGTTTTTAGTACCTGTAGTACCTAATCTGGCTTCCAAAACCGGTGTTGATTTGACCATCACTGTCCATTCCCGCCCATCAAAATCTAGTTTTTTGCTCGATGTCAATAAAGGGGTATGTTCGATTAATAAATTATCCGAATCATACATTTTAGTTTTATTAGAAATATTTTTGCCGTCATATATTTCAACATCAAGATCAGAGGCAAGTTCACCAAAAAGCCCAAACATAAAATCATTCATTCTGAATGGTGAGTAAACCCAACCTATAATATTCTCACGCCTCTCACTTACATTTGAATAAGGTTTTCCATTTCTAAAAACGGGTAAATAAATGAGGAATCCGGTTTGCATAGCTTCTTCGGTTTCCTGCACAAGAGTAACTTTGCCCGATAATACCGCATCGTTTGAGTCGCGTGATATTTCCATTGCTTGTCTGCGAACCGGTTCAGAAAACATATCGTAACCAAAAGCCCTCAGGTTTCGGTCTCTGAATGGTTCGAGATAAATTATAGAAGTATAAATCTCACGACTGCCTTCCGGCCATATTTTATATTCAGGAAATCCTTCAATTCTTACACTGTCGATATTTTTAGATAATTCATCACGTAAAATTATTTTAGAAAACCCTACCCCTTGTATGCCGGGATAATTTTTATCTAACTGTAATGCATTAAAGAATAAATTAAACTCATCTCTGTTTACATGTTCGGAGGCATGAAATAAACCGCGTACACTTCGGAGTATTTGTTCGTAACTATGTATTCGCTTCTCAATACGTAAATAGACATCTCGCACGCGTAATTCAAAATATGCACGTTTTTCATTTTCAGAACTTCTGCCTTCAGTATTACATATAACAAAAGTTATCATTAAACCGGCAATTAAAATCAAAAAAGACGGGACAATTTTTCGAAGAATCTCACTTCTAATTGTTTTACTAGTTGAGTTGAATGCGGGCTGGTTGTTATTGGTCATTTTTGAATTGTACATCGTTTTACCTCTTTACAACAAGATAAGATTTCTAATTGAAGTCATATCTTCATTGTTACTGGTTAAAATAATGAATTCATGACGATAAGTACAATTAATAATTTTGTGGAAAAAAAGACTAATTACTTTAGATAATTATAATCTCCCTCAATTTAATAATTAGTTTATTTTAATCTATACCGCTTTAATACTCAAACGAACTAATCCTTTACTCATACTTTCAGAATTAGTTTTTCTACAGGTTTAACCTTGAAAAAAATAATATCGGAGTCAAGGTCAATTTTTCTCATCTTTTAGGAAATAAATTGAGTAATTTATTTAAGTATTGAAGCTAATGATTGAAGTATGCCAGGCTTTTAGCCGCAGATCATAATTTATAATCAAGATTTATGAGTCGGAACGGCGGGATTTGAACCCGCGACCCCTTGAACCCCATTCAAGTGCGCTACCGGGCTGCGCTACGTTCCGAATGTATATTTCTACGAAGGAAACTATTATAATTTTTAAAAGAATTTACGAGTAAATTTTTTATGTGGCTTTCACTCAAATCTTTGAATGTAAATCTAACAAAAATAGTTTTACTTCTTCAAGGTCTTTCTTGAGCGAACTTATGTTACTGCTGACTTTTGGTAATGGTTTGATTGGTTTTACTTCGGTTGTTTCTTCTGTAACAATTCCTGTGCTTTCTTCTTCAAGAATTTTCTTTGCACCTTCAATGGTATATTTTTCATCACGAAGAAGTTTCTTTATTCGTAAAATTAAATTAATGTCTTTGTTTGTATAAATTCTGTTACCGGCTCTGTTTTTCCCGGGTTTAAGTATCTCAAATTCTGATTCCCAATAACGAAGGATATATTGTTCTAAGCCGGTTATTTTACTTACTTCGCTAATTGAGTAATATAATTTTTTTAATCCAAAGTCTTTCATAGCTAAGTTTCATTTTGTGGTTTAGATAAAATAAGTAATCGAAATAATAATAGCAAGATTAATGTTTTAGATGAATATTTTCTTTAAGAAATATATGTAAGGTGTTATAAAGCAATAAGGTAATAGGTAGATAATGACATAAAGTATTAGATTAATTTTGAAGAAGATCTTTTTTATCTTGCTAATTTTGTTAGAAGGTAAACAGCGCCTAGGTAACTATTTATTTTAAAACCGGAAACATAACCGTCGCAGACTGAAGCAGTTAGCAATCTTTGCCTGAAGTCTTCCCTATCTGCTAAATTTGATATATGTACTTCTATTTTAGGAATTTTACAAATTTTGAGAGCATCCTTAATTGCAACAGAAGTATGCGAATAGCCGCCGGGGTTAATAATTAAGCCATCAAAATAATTTGGAGCAGATTGAATCTTGTCAATTAATTCACCTTCATGGTTACTTTGGAAAAATTCAAAAGTGAAATTGAATTCTTTCTTCAGTTCATTTTCAATATCGATAAGATCAAAAGTTCCGTATCGTTCTTCTTCTCTTTTACCGAGCATGTTTAGGTTTGGACCGTTAAGGACAAGTATTTTCATTAGTTAGAATCCATTTCTTCAATAATTTCTCTAAGTCGAGGAGGTAAATATACACTGTCAACTCCAAGTTCGTTTAATGCGGCAGAGAGAGTCATAACTTTACGTTGAGTCGAGGTAAGTTTGTTAATCACAATTACTTTTGATTCTTTCAAAATACAATATCCTCCTTGAAAATCACCTCGTTCAAATCTAACAGTTGCTCCCATCTGATTTGCAAGTGATTTCAAATCTTGTAAAATTGTTTCGAACTCTTTCTCTTTTATTTTCATTTATTCTTCTGCAATGGTTTAAACAAGCTTAAATAAATTATAACAAAATATGAAAATAATAGAATCAAAGGAAATGGACCAAGGATCATCATTCTATTTTTCATAAGACCCAATATATAATCATATCGTATACTAACTTGCATTAACTCACTTATTATAGGTAAATCAAATTTTATTAGTAGAAATATCTCGAATGGTGTAGTTATCAACAAGATAATTATTGTGATAAACAGCCATCCTTCTTCTCTTAGATTAATTTTTGTGACTATAACAAAAACTATGCAAAAAAATACAAAAGCAATAAATGAAATCATCGAAACAGAGAAAGAAGGCAGCAAAGATTTCATTACTAAAGATAAATCGCTCCCCACATAAATTGATTTCAAGGTCATTGTCTCTGCATCAAAGAATTGTGAAAGTAAATTTAATTTAGTTAAATAACTCCCAAAAAAAAGCACAAACGACAATACCGTAATGAAAAGAAATGTTTTTGAAATTTTATTCTGGTTTTCCATAGATTAGCACATTGTTAATCAAAAAATATCAAAAAAAGATGAATATTGCTTCAATAGATATTGGCTCAAATACTGTTCTGCTTCTTATTGCCGAAATAGAAGAAAGAACAAAAAACTTTAAAACAATTTTAAATAAATATGAAGCCCCAAGGTTGGGAAAAGGTTTAAAGAATAATGGAAATATTTCAGACGAATCAATAAAAAAACTACTTTATGTATTGACCTCGTATAAAAATACAATTGATGAATATAACTGTAAAATAATTCTTTGTACTGCAACAAACGCAATGAGAGTAGCAAAGAATTCTAAAGAAATAATTTCCAGAATAAAAACGGAATTAGATATTAATATTGAGATAATTACAGGTGAAAAGGAAGCTGAATTGTCTTTCCTTGGTGCTTCAACCGCTTTACCCGGTGTTGATAGTAGAATGGTTTTGGATATTGGCGGAGGTAGTACGGAAATTATATATGGAAGCAATGAGAAAATAAATTACAAAAAGAGTTTTCCATATGGCGCAGTTAATTTAACTGAAGAATTTATACATAGTGAAATACCAACCAAAGTTGAGATCGAATTGTTGGAAAATTTTATTCGTAAATCGTTTTCAGAGCTCTCAAGTATAGTAACTTCTTCTATACCATTAATTGCTGCAGCCGGCACTCCTACTTCTCTTTCAGCCGCAAATTTAGGATTGCGCGATTACGATGAATCATTAGTGGAAGGTTCTGTTCTAACAATTATGGATTTGGAAAGATTTATTTTAGAATTTTCGTCTCTCTCCCCTGCCGATATTTTAAATAAATACGGGAAAATATTAAGCGGTAGAGAAGATGTGATTTTGGCAGGAACAATTATTCTGAAAACCGTTTCAGAAATATTAACAAATGAAAAAATTTATGTAAGCGGTCGCGGTATTAGATATGGCTCAGTAATAAATTACATACGTAATAATTTCTAAATTGTTTCGATAGGAAGTAAAGGGATATTATAAAGTACTAATACAATTAGTAAGTAAATCCAAAAAGCAGATATAATTGAATATAACTTACTCTTGGTTTGAGCATAATTAGCAAAAATCATCAACAAAAAACTCCAAACAAGCAACAATCCTTCGATAAATAATAAAACGTATGCAGCTAACGGTTTTACTATATACGGTGGAGGATTGTATGTAAACCAATATGGTCCGAATAATGCATAATGTACCGGAGATAAAATGACCAGTGACATTAATATTGGCAGGAATGAATAAACCATGATTGAATAATTATCACGAAAACGGTTATCCAACCCAAATACTTGATTAATTTTTGTTAGTAAATAAGCTGCAATAATTAACACCAAAAATGATACACCAATAATTAATCCCAAATTTGCAAAAAAATACTCCGAACTGACGGAGTTAATTTCTTTGAAACTATTAAGTATAACAGCAAAAAGAAACAGTTTTATACCAATTAACGAATTCAAAAAGATAATATAATTCTTATGTTCGGCTTCAATGATTTTTCTGAATGCAATGATTGGTGATTCAATTATTAACGATACAGTATGCCATAAATCAATATTAACTACCCGTGTACGTAAGTATGCTTTACAGCTGATGCAATTTAATTTATAAATCGGATTTTCAGCGTTACAGTTTGGGCAAAGTTGTATATTCTTCATAAATTTATCTAAGGTAAAATTTAACACCTATTTGCGGTGTTCTCGTAACCGGATCGGGAGTAACGTTAAAATCGAATAAATGCGCATCAACATAAGCATCAACAAGTTGAAGGAAATAAGTAAGTACAATGTAAATTGCAAATTCATCTCTCTGATCCTTATAAAAATCTCTTAATCGTTTGTAGTCTGGATTTTTAAAATCCGATTCAACATACAAATCCCGGTACTGTTTATATGAATCATTATTATCAATCCAAACATAACCGAAGTAGCCAATAAATCCCCACACAACCGGAATTTTCCAATAAGACTCATTATAAAACTGTCCAAAGCCCGGTAAAACAGCACTTCGTAAAACCGCCCCCCACGGAGATTTTTCCATTACAAACCCGGGTTCTTCACTTTGGACGTTGAGAGTAGTATCTTGTTCCGTTTGGGAGTAACTGGAAAGAGATAATAAAAAAAAGACAATCGATATTTTAATAATTGTTTTTGCCAATCAATTCGAAAAGTTCAAATAATCTTTCTAATTCATCGTTTGAATAAAATTCAATTACAATTTCACCGGCACCGTCTTTCTTCTGCTTACAAAGAACTTTTGTGCCGAATATTCCTCTAAGTTTATTTTCGATATCATTCTGTGAAAGCATTTCAATAGAATTCAAAGAAGGGTTCGATTTTGACTTCTTCTTTTCCGAAGAACCGGAAAGGAATTTTTTTACTAATTCTTCCACTTTCCGAACAGATAAACTTTTCTTTTTAATTTCGTTCAATGTTGCAATTTGTAATTCAACAGAAGGAAGATTAATAATTGCGCGTGCATGCCCGGCTGTGATTTCATTGTCTATCAGACTTCTCTGAACAATTTCAGGTAATTTTAATAAACGAATTGAGTTAGTAATTGTTGTTCTATCTTTTGCAACCTTTGTAGCAATTTCTTCTTGGGATAAATTACACTCTTCTATTAATCTTTTGTAAGCTTTCGCAACTTCAATAGGATTTAGTTCTTCTCTTTGAATATTTTCAATCAAAGAGAGAGCAAGCATTGCTTCCTTTGTTTCTACTTTTATTATGTATGCCGGAATTTCTTTAAAACCGATCTCTTTACAAGCTCGTAATCTTCTCTCACCGGAAATTAATTCGTAAGTTCCATTAATACGCCTAACGGTTACAGGTTGAATTAATCCATTCTCCAATATTGATTTTTTTAACTCATCAAGTTTCCCAGGTTCAAATTCGGTTCGTGGTTGGTAAGGATTAGGAGTAATTGCCTGTACCGGAATTTTAGCTAATATATCGTGTGATTTTCCGTCATCGTTTTCAATTTTATCGGACGAAACAGCAATAGGTGATTCAGAATCTTCTCTTGCCTTTGGATTTATTAAAGCATCAAGTCCTCTACCGAGTCCGGGTTTTAATTTAGTCATTACTTACGTTTCCCTCACTCTTATTTCTTTCCAACAATTCTGCGGCTAACGAAATATAATTTTGTGCACCGGTTGATATTGCATCATAAAGAATTACAGGTTTTTGATGACTTGGTGATTCGGAAATTCTAACATTTCGGTGAATTATGGTATTGAAAACTTTTTCACCGAAATATTTTTTTACTTCTTCAACAACTTGATGCGATAACCGCAAACGAGTATCGAACATTGTTAAGAGAACACCCTCTATTGTTAATCCCTCGTTGTAATGTTTTTTAACAATGTTAATCGTATTTAATAATTGTCCGAGACCTTCTAAAGCAAAATATTCGCACTGAACAGGAATAATAACGGAATCTGCTGCAGTAAGCGCATTTAATGTTAATAAGCCCAAAGACGGAGGGCAATCAATGAAAATGTAATCATATTTATCTTTAATCGGTAGCAGTGCTTCTTTAAGCAATCTTTCTCTTCCGTCCATACCGACAAGTTCGACTTCTGCTCCTACTAAGTCAATATTAGCAGGGAGAACATCCAAATCCGGCATATATGTAGTAGTAATACAATCGATTGCATCTTCAGTACCGATCAATGCATGGTAAACAGACTTCTCAGAATTTTCCACACCGATTCCCGAGGATGAATTACCTTGAGGATCAATATCAACCAGCAAAGTGTGGATTTCCGCTGCAGCAATAGAAGAAGATAAATTTATGGAGGTTGTGGTTTTACCCACACCTCCCTTTTGATTAGCAATAGCTATTATTTTTCCCATATATGTAAGTTTTATTTAGAGTTCTATTTCTTGTCCGAATTCCATTACAATACATTCTTTTCCTTTTGCTTCTACTTTTTTCTTAAATTCATTAGGGTCTGCTTCTATTACAGGAAAAGTATTGTAATGCATCGGAATTGCTTTTTTCGGATTAACAAACTCAACTGCTTTTACGGCATCATCAATTCCCATTGTAAAATTATCCCCAATTGGAAGAAGCATATAATCAATCGAATTTAATTCGCCGATTAATTTCATATCAAGAAATAAACCGGTATCACCGGTATGATAGATATTCATTCCGTCTATTGATAATACAACACCGGAAGGCTCACCTGTGTATTCACCGTCTGGAGTTTTAGAGCCATGATGAGCAATCGTAAATTTAACTCTACCGAAATCGAAATTATTCCCGCCTCCTATATGCATATTGTGCGCCTTAAATCCTTTTGATGCGACATATTCAGCAAGTTCATTTACACATATAAACAACGGATTACATCTTTCAGCTATTTTGAATGCATCTCCTAAATGGTCACCGTGACCGTGAGTCAATATAATATAATCAGCATCAACATCTTTTGATTTAACGGTTGATTTTGGATTATCATCAAGAAATGGATCGATAACAATTATTTTTCCGTCATTGGTAGTTAATTGAAATGAAGAATGAGCAAAAAATTTCAGTTTCATTGTTTACCTCTCGTCTTTGTTATACATATAATCTATGATAGAATTATTTATTCCTACCGAATTGTTCAAATAATCCTTTCCAACCTTTATCTTTTGAGACTTTTAAACTTTCCGTTAACTTAGTTCTGAGTGCTTCTTTCGATAAACCACGGATTAATCTTCCTTCCTGGGCAATTGCAATGCCGCCTGTTTCTTCAGATACTATTACACTTATAACATCTGCTTGTTCCGTAATTCCCAAACCGGCTCTATGCCTCATACCCAATCCAATTCCGTCAAGGACAGTGTTTTGTGAAAGAGGAAGAGTACATCGTGCAGCTTCAATCACATCATTTTTTATAATAACTGCTCCGTCATGAAGCGGTGATCTTGGGAAAAATATCGATCTCAAAAGATCTTTACTTAGTTTAGAATTAATAATTTCACCTGTTTCAACCACCCCTCTTATACCGGCTGATTTTACTATTACCATTAAAGCACCGTGTTGATACTGAGCTAATTCGAATGCTGCATCGGTTATAATATCCGCAATGTTTTTTTCATCACTTTTTATAAACATTCGTATAACGGGATTTCTTCCTACCAGTACAAGTAATCTTCGGATTTCAGGTTGAAATAAAATTATAAATGCAATTACCCAGATATCCGTAACTAATTGAAGCAACCAGCCTAGTGCTTTAAAGTTAGCAGCTTGCGCAATAAATGATAATAAAAGAACAACAACTAAACCGATAAATATCTGTGAAGCAATTGTACCGCGTATAACCGTATATAATTTGTAAATTATAAATGATACTATTGCTATATCCAATACATCAAGAAGAGTAACGGAAAGAAATCCTATTTTGAAGATATCCAACATAATTTAGTCTTCAACCTGAGATAAACTGGAAAATATTTTTACCGATGAATTAGTTTGTTTAACATCATGAGTTCTGATAATATCGGCTCCGTTTTTTATTGCAATTGTTTCCGCTATTAATGTTGCCTCGCTTCTTTCATCTACTTCAAGATCAAGACTTTTACCCAGAAAAGATTTGCGAGATATACCAACAACAATAGGTTTACTTAATCCTTTAAATTCGCTTAATCTATTAACTATTTCATAATTGTCGTAAACACGTTTCCCGAAACCTATACCCGGGTCTATAATAATTTTATTAATGCCATTCTTCTCTGCAAATTTAATACGTTCATTTAAAAAGTCATAAATTTCTAAAATCACATCATTATAAAATGGATTCTGCTGCATATCTTTCGGTTTACCGAGCATATGCATAAGAATTACCGGGACTTTTTCTTCGGCTACAACTTCAATCATTTTTTTATCGAATCTCATTGCACTAATATCATTTACAATTGAAGCACCCGCTTTGATTGCTTCTTTTGCAACAACGGATTTTGTAGTATCAATTGAAATTAGTGTTTTAGGATTAGCTTTAATAATTCCTTCTATAACCGGAATTACCCGGTTTAATTCTTCTTCCAGTGAAATAGATTCCGAATTTGGTCTTGTTGATTCACCGCCTACATCAATAATGAGTGCACCGTCATCAATTAATTTTAATGCAAACTCGATTGCTTTTTGTTTATCAAAATACTTTCCGCCGTCCGAAAATGAATCCGGAGTAACATTTACAATACCCATTAATGATGTTTGTTGAAAACTAAGTTGCTTTGATTTTAGCTTTAAATTGTATACTCTTTTATCGGAATAATTTTTTAATACCGATGCAATTCTATGTCCCATATCCTCATTGCCAGACGCAGTTATATTCTTTGCTAATTCTTTGAATATAACGAATGAACCGAGGATTAATAAATCAACTTTATTCTCATCTTCCCTTTTTTTAACATAACATATTTCCTTATTTCTGAGAATAATATGGCGTGTGTTTTCGGCTAATTCATCGGTTAAGTCTCTAATTTCTAATGCTAGAAGGTCGATCTCGTAAAGATCACGGTATATGTTATATTTTTTAAGGTATCTTTTGAACACATATGGAATGTTTATTTCGATCAGTTGAATTATCAATTTTTACTCCAAACCAAAAGATGCATTAAATGAATTATAAATTTAAAATAAGCAAAAAAAATAAGACTTTCTTAGGAAGGGTTAAACAAAATTTACGCAATCATATTTTTCAATTCTAACGCGGCGGCAGTTACATTATCTTTAGAAAATATTGCCGAACCGGCAACAAAAACATCTACACCGGCATTTTTTAATTTAGTAATATTATTAGTATCAACACCGCCGTCAACTTCAATTAAAAATTCATAATTGTTTTCTTCACGGATACTTTTAAGATCACGTATTTTCTTTAATGAACTTTCAATAAATTTTTGCCCGCCGAAGCCCGGGTTAACCGACATTACCAGAACCAAGTCAACAATTTCTAAGATTTCACACAAAGTATTTACCGGTGTTGCCGGATTAATAGAAACCCCGGCTTTAGCACCAAGTTCTTTAATTCTTGTAATGGTTCTATTAAGATGCACAACTGATTCTTGATGAACAGTCAAATAATTTGCTCCGGCTTTAACAAAATCATCTAAAAAATCATCTGGTGTTTCAATCATTAAATGGACATCCAATGGCAAACGCGTAATTTTTTTCACTGCATTTATAACAATCGGTCCAAATGTAATATTCGGGACAAACTTTCCATCCATAACATCACAGTGAATTAAATCTACACCGGCCATTTCAACTTTACGAATTTCCTTTTCAAGGTTAATAAAATTTGCAGCTAATATTGAGGGAGCAAGCATTTTTTTCATTTATCTACTCTGAGTAATTACTACGTCAACACTATCACCATAACTTACTAGTTTATCTTCACTTGGGTACTGATCTATTATAGTGTTTGGTAATAGGTTGGGTGATGATAAATAAGTTTTTTTACCTATTTTTAATGAAAGTTCTCTTAATATTCTTTCTGCTTCAGTAAGTGATTTTGCAATTAAATTCGGTACACGTACCATTCCAATTTGTGGACCTATACTAATCATTAAAGTTACCGAATCCCCCTTAGCAAGAAATTCACCTTCTTTTACACTTTGCTCAACAACTGTTTTTGCAGGAAATTCTGAACGTACATCTAATAACGTATCTATTGCTAACCCAAGTCTTTCTATAGTGATCTTAGCATCACGGACAGTTTTGCCTAAAAGTTGTGGCATTTTAATTAGCGGCTCTCCCCCGCTAATGTAAAGATAAACACGTCTACCTACTTTTACTGTTGAACCTGGACGAGGAGTTTGAAGTATTACGTGATCACGAGGAACATTTTCATCATACTTCGGACCTTGCTCAACAGGTTCTAAACCTATTTTTTTCAGTTCTTCTATTGCAGTGACTTTATTTTGACTAACAAAATCCGGTACCGTAACTTCTTCAGCAGATACTACCCAAGGCATAAATAGTTTATCAAAAAGTATAAATAATACGATAAAAGCCGCGATAGCAATTATAGGATATTTTATTATTTTTTTGTTCAGCAGACTCATATAACTCAATTGATAGATGATCGAAATTTAAGAAATATTTAATAAAAAAAGCCCGTCGGTTGACGGGCTTTTATAATATTATTGTGTAGCTCGCTTCAATTTATTTAGGAAAATTCTTACCAGTAAAGCAGCTATTAATGAAGTAATTACAAGTAATAGGAAGAATTGCCATACTTCCCAATTTTGATAGAATCTTCCTATAAATCCTGAAAGATAATTTCCAACTGCAGTAGCTCCAAACCAGAATCCCATCATTAATCCTTTCATTCTTGGCGGAGCAGTTTTTGATACGAACGAGAGACCCATTGGACTTAAATGCAGTTCGCCGATTGTTACAACAAAGTAAGTTGAAATCAACCAGAAAGGAGAAACTGTTATTGCAGAAGAAACATTTTCTAAAGTATAAACGCCCGGTAGACCCATAGCTGCAACCATCATTATCATAAAGGATAATGCAGTTAGAAGCATACCAATTCCTATTTTTGCCGGTGATGATGGCTCTTTTCCTCT
This sequence comes from Melioribacter roseus, assembly GCA_020724265.1. Lineage (GTDB taxonomy): Bacteria > Bacteroidota > Ignavibacteria > Ignavibacteriales > Melioribacteraceae > SURF-28. Next base: position 126,956 of record DYHH01000001.1, read on the forward strand.
CCGGTTAAGGAATCTGAAATAAGAAACAATTAGAGGAGTCATTAAAACTATAAACATTGGATTGAAGTAAGCGAATTGTTCAGGCGCGATTGCGTTAAGCTCAGGAAGTAAATTAATTTTTATAATAACTATTATTAGACCAACCGCAGCAAAGAAACCACCTATGCCTCGTATTTTTTGAGTAGTTCCTTTGTTTAATGCTGTTGCACCACCCAACAATATTGCCAATATTCCGTGTAATGCTATAACGTCAAAAAGAAGATAGGTAAACTTACCGACCATAGGAGTAATATAATCACGAGCAAACAGAGTTAGGGCTGCGCCATTCTGATGGAACGCCATCCAGAAGAATATTACAATTGCAAAGATTGTCATTAATGCAACAATTCGTAGCTTCTCTTGCTCTTTAGTTAGTACAAGATCTTTTTCATCTTTCTTTTCATTTTTAGATTGGTAATCGGCATCTTTATAATATTTACGGTAAATCAAAAATATTAGAATAGATACCAACATTCCGAATGCAGCAACTGCAAAACCAGCGTTATAACCTTGTGCTAATGTAGTTCCAAAATTATCAATAAAAAACTGTTTAATATTTGTTGCGGCAATAGGTGCATAGAATGCGCCAATATTAATACCCATGTAAAAAATATTGTAACCGGCATCTTTTAATGAACCGTCTTTGTGTGCATATAAATTTCCAACAAGTACGGAAATATTTGCTTTAAATAAACCGTTACCAATAGCAACAACAGCAAGCGCAACGTACAACTGAAATTCGGATGATGTTGGAATTGCCATTAAAGCATAACCGATGCCCATGGTAACGGCACCTAATGCAATAGTTTTTCCGTAACCTAAAAGGTTATCTGCAATCCATCCACCAAGTATGGGTGTAAAATAAACCGCAGCTAAAAACACACCGTAGATATTTGTTACGGTTGCGGCATCCCAACCAAAATTTTCTTGTAGATAAAGGACGAAAATCGCAAGCATTGTGTAGAACCCGAAACGTTCCCACATTTCAGTAAAGAAGAGTACATATAACCCCTTCGGGTGTCCTTTGAACATTTTACCTCCTGAGATTTATATTATTAGTCAAATAGTGAACTAATTCGGAGAAAAATTGAATTGATTTAAGACCGGTAATACGAAGAAAATTGTGAATAATACTCACTAAAGTTCCAACTCTTTGTAAAAGTTTTCGAAATATATCAAACCACCTTCTCAATAACAAATACTATTGTTGGTACTTAATTTTATAATCAATTATCTTTGAAAATTAACAAACGAGGTAAATATGAAATATCCTATTTGTTTGTTTGAAGACAATAAATACAGCAATTTTTTACCACTTACATATTTTAGACCTGTTTACGATTTGCGGTGTGGTATTCTAACACTTCGTGAAAAAGTTTTACGATTATTACAACCGGGTAAATTGATATTACATACAAGAAAGTATCTTAATAATTTTATAAGAGAAGAAAATAAAAATCATGTTGTAAATAATTTTGTTGATGACAAGATTTGGTTCATTAATGGAAGACTTAAGTTGTCGGTAGATTTAGTTGAGATATTTTCGCATGCTAAAACTGATGAATTGTTTTTATCAAAAAATGAAATTGCCGCCGCTCTTTTATCTCAAAAATCTATTCAAATATTACTTAAAAATAATAAAGATATTCTAACTGATTTTTCGGATTTAGATTGCAAGCAAACCGAAATTGATGCATATCTGTATGAGTATCCTTGGCATTTAATTCAGAATAACGGTGAAGAAATAGTTAATGATATCGAACTTATCTCTCCGCAATTTAATAAAGTTGAATATCCCGGAGTTCACCTACTCAACAAAGTGAATATTTATATCGGAGAAAACGTATTAATAAAACCAAATGTTGTGCTCGATGCTTCCGAAGGACCAATTTATATTGACGATGCAGTAACGATATTTCCGAACACTTATATTGTTGGTCCGAGTTACATCGGTAAAAAGTCAATAGTAAAAGCTAACTCACAAATTTATAATGATACAACGATAGGACCCGTCTGCAAAGTCGGCGGTGAAATAGAAAATAGTATAATTCACTCATACTCAAACAAGCAGCACGAGGGATTTCTCGGTCATGCTTATTTAGGTTCGTGGATAAATATCGGAGCAAGTTCAAATAACTCTGATCTTAAAAATGATTACAGCAAAATTAAAGTCATGCTTAACGGTCAGGAAGTTGATACCGGCACAAATTTTATGGGATTGATTATGGGTGATCATTCGAAATGTGCCATTAATACTGCATTTAATACCGGAACTATAATTGGTGTTTCTTGCAATATTTATGGAAGTGGATTCCCACCAAAATATATTCCCTCGTTTAGCTGGGGTGGTGCCGATGGATTTAGAGAATATCATTTAAGAAAAGCAATTGAAGTCGCCAAAATCGTTAAGTCAAGACGAAATATAACTATGAGCGTTAATGATTTGGAATTATTCAAATCCGTTTTTGATTTAACGCAGAACGAAAGAAAATAAATTCAATTTTCAATACCATTCTAAGTGAAATGAGATACTCTTATAATCACTTCATTTATTTAAATAGCTTACTATAATGTATAAAAACTACTTCTATCTAAATCGTGCTGTAATTGAATTAAGAGACAAATTAATCGGATCAAATATTTATGAAGTTTTCACTCAAGAAAAGGAAACTCTGTACTTTCATATTCCAATCGAAGAAAATGAATATCGACATTTAGTTGTTTCAATTAACCAATCCGAACCTTATTTAATTATTAAAGATGAACATAGAAAAGCACGAAAGAATGTGGTTAACTTTTTTAAAGAATTACTGCCGGCTAAAATCGAAAATATTCAAATTGCTTTGAGTGATAGAATAATAAAGATTGTCTGCGATAATTTTTACCTACTAATTCCGATAAGAGGAACTATTTCTAATATGATTGCAATGCCGGTAATTGGAGAACCAGAATTTTTTAGAAAGGTTAAGAGAATTGATGAAGATGAACTCATCTCCGATTTAATTTCACATAACTATAATGATTCATTTAATTTGCCGAAAATCAGCAGTGATATACATAATTTGGATGAACTTAAGAAAACATTTTCCTATTTAACAAAAGATATTCTAAATGAATTAAAAGCTCGAACTTCGTCTAATGATTTCATTCAGCAAAAAGAAATACTGATGAGAATACTCTCACAAATAAATAACGATCCTATTCAAATATTTTATTCTAATGATCTTAATAGATATGTGTTTGTGCCGTCCGGATTTATTTCTCTTTCAAGAGATTCTGAAGTTTTTGAATATGATAATTATCAAGATGCATTGCTGAAATTACTAGCAGTAGGTAACAAGCTTTCTCGCGAACAAAGATTAAAAAAGGAAATATCTAAATATCTTGAAAAAGAATTGTCAATCTACTCGAATAAACTTAATAGTCTGAAGCGAAGAGTTGATGAAGGATCTAAAGAAGAGTTGTATAGAAAATATGCGGATGTACTGCTTTCTAATCTATACAAAATTAAAAAAGGAATGAAAGAAATTGTATTAGATGATTTCACATCTTCTCGGACTTTTAAAATTCCTTTGAATGATAAATTCACTTCAAAACAGAATGTAGATTATTATTACGATAAAGCTCGCGGTGAAAAGATTAATTACTCCAAATCATTAGAGTTGTATCAATCTGCAAAATCTTCTTACGATATTCTACTTGAACTTCAAAAGGAATTTGAAAATTGTGATGACCTTTCTAAATTAATTTCGTTAAAAGAAAAACTTGGCTTAAAGGATGTGAAAGTGATTGAGAAAAATGAACCACAAATGAAATTCCGGCATTTCATTATCGAAAATAAATATCATGTATTTGTCGGGCGCGACAGTAAAAGCAATGATTATCTTTCAACAAAATTTGCAAAACAAAATGATTATTGGTTTCATGCACGCGGTTATGCCGGCTCACACGTGCTTCTTAGAGTTGACAATCCCAAGGAAGGTGTACCAAAAAATATTATAAAAAATGCCGCGTCAATTGCCGCATATTTCAGCAAAGCTAAAACTGCCGGAACCGCACCGGTCGCATATACATTTGCTAAATTTGTTACAAAACGCAAAGGTATGGAGCCGGGTAAAGTTATGATGCAAAAAGAGAATGTGTTGCTGGTTAAACCTGAAATCCCTAATAATTCAATCCAAGTTGAAGATTGACAGAAAAATTACCGTAATTTGTTTTGTAAAGCGACGATCCTTCGTCGCTTACCCTAACTTCTTGTTAACTCCAAAGCAAGTGACCAAAGTCGTCAGACTTCGACTCAACGAGATGGTCGATTTACAATTAGAAGATTCTTTTTTTACGAATTGTTAATAATGAAGAAAAACTTTCTTTTTTTTCTTCCGAAAGAAAACTGATATCAATCAACCTTTCCCATTTTTCAAAAACTGCTGAAAACTTTTCCAAGCTTTTTTGTATAACTTTTTCAGTTAATCCGCACACTTCTTTGCCGAAATAATCGACTAAGTCAGATTTGCTTAAATTATTTTTTCTTCCTCTTATCGGTAAAGCAATTTCTTCTTGTGCATTTTTCAGGACAATACTAGTATTTACCAAATCGTAGAATGGGGAGAATTCTATCTTGTCGTCTTTTCTAATTAGTGAAAAGTTTTTTAAATGCTGATCCTCATTACCGATTAGAAAATTGAATAAAGTTAACTCAAACAATTTTAGATTTTCCACCAAAGGAAAGGTGCAAAACTGATCGACAACTTGCACAACTTTTTCCATACTTGATTTGTACTTTGTATTGCGTGAAGCACCGGATAATTGTGCAAAATCTTCAACTGCAATTTTTTTGTGTCTTCCTGTTCTGTCAAATCTTTTAACGAAGTAAGTAAGTGAATTATCTTTTCCGTATATCATTCCGTGTAAAGGAATGTTAAACCCAACTGTTTCTGCAAGACGCATTGTTAAATCTTCATTTTGCGGTACTTCTTCGTAAATATCGTTAGGAGGTTTAAAAATATATAGTCCTTTTTTATCTACAATTTCAAACTTACTTTCACCCACATTTAAAAATGCGCTTAACTTTGGCTGCACACCCTGGATTGACATCTTTGGCATTCTAGATACTGTTTCTTTTAGCAGCTCTTCTTTTGTATAGTTCAGATCATTTAATTTATCTAAATTTCTGGAGAGCAACTTTAATCCACTGTTTGAGTATCTATTTTTAGTTTTTTCGTATGTGATGGGACAGCGGTTCATTTCAATTCCTCAACAGTAACAGAACCGACTAAGTCCTCACCAACAAATATTAGCTGTGAAAAAAGATCATTAGAATCAATTTTCGCCGTACGTAATAAATTCTCCAGCATTATACCTTCAGGCAAAAGACCTTCAAAAAAAGGGGGGAAAGCATCGAATGAGAATTCTTTTTGGTTAACCGGCATAGTTAATGAAACCGGCTTACCCTCATAATCTTCAAAATAGATGAACCTATATTCATTGTTCATTTTTAACTCAATCAATTCTCCGGCGGGTTTGCCGTAATTATATATTTTAGCTCTCCTCATTTATTGCTTGGTCTCCGTCAATTAGTCGGCTTTCAATTTTTAGTTTTATGTTGAGTGCTTTCAGAACTTTAAGCAGCGAATTAAACTGAACTGTCTCTTTACCTTTTTCAATATCAAAAATAACCGTTTTGCCCAACCCGGATAGATCAGCTAATTCTTTTTGAGTAAGCCCTGCTTTCTTTCGATGAGATTTTATGATATCAGCTAACTTTTTCATTTTACTGCCTTGACGGTAAATATAATCGTTTTATTCTAATATAGTGTTAATATTTATTTAAAGCAATATAAATTACTGCGTAGGCGGTAAATACTTGCGAATACAATTTTTGTTGAACGGAAATCTAAAAAGACAGAAATAAAATACTGCTAATACGGTAAATATATTTGTTTACTTTATATTCTTTAAGTTCTAAAATATAGATGTATAACAAATATGTTAAATATCTATGCTTGTCTATTAAGCTGTTGTCTATGGATAATTCTACTTATGAATGAAATTTGCTTGTTAATTATTTTTTGGAAGCGTGTGAGATCTTTTTCTCAGTGGGAGATTGTAAAGCGACGATCCCTCGTCGCTTACCCTAACTTTTTGTTAACCCCAAAGCAAGCGACCAAGGATGGTCGCTTTACAGATTTCATGCTTCAAATTTGTTTAACATTTCGGATTTAGAAATTGAAATTTGCTTTTAAACTCTTCCCTTCCAACCACTCATACTTTTATGAATACCGAGCATCACAATAACTTTTTGAAAAAGTTTATCGGGTAAAATTCCTCTGAACAAAACAGCAAGCCGGACAGTTCTCGGTCGCTTAATACAGGACTTCTCTTTTTTAAGTGCGTCATTAACAATTGCATTGGCAATTACATCATGTGATTTTACTAACGGTACAATTAGATTGCCGAGAAAATTAAGTTTTGCACCTTCAAACATACCTTTGGCTAAATAACTCGGGTGAATTGAACTAAACTTTACACCCTTTTTATTTTTAGTAAGTGCTTCAAATCTCATGGATTCGGTGAAACCCCAAACCGCCCATTTTGTAGCAGTATACACAGCCATTTCTGAAACACCTAACATACTGGATGCTGAAGAAATGTTAACAAAAAATCCTTCATTTCTTTCATACATATCATCAATAAATGCTTTTGTAGTGTAAATCAATGAAGTCAAATTTACATTAATTGTCTGTTCCCATGCGTCATCACTTACTTCATTTAAGTAACCGCCTTTTACAAATCCCGCATTGTTTATCACAATATCTACTTTACCCATTTCACTTTTGGCTGCAACAGCAGAAGCATAAACTTCGTTTTTATTAGTAACGTCACATTTGTGAAAGAAAAGTCGATCAGAATATTTTAACAATCCTTTTTTGGCATTTTCTATTGCGCCCTCATTTATATCCCATACGTTTACTTTACAACCTTCTTCTAAAAGTCTTTTAGTCGTCGCAAGACCAATTCCCATAGCGCCGCCCGTTACAACCACATTTTTGTTTTCTAATTTCATTTTAACACTCAATAATTTTTTATACTTTTCAATTTAATAAAATAAACAATATAAGAATACTCATGCTAAACAATATTAGATGGAAGTCTCTGTTATACATAGTATTAGTTTCTCTCTTTCTAGGTTTTACTTACAATTATCTTTCTCCAAATGGGATTCCATTAGTGAAAGAAGTTATAGAATTTGGAGTTTATGATGAAGATGAGATAACTATAAATAATACAGGCGATCTCGATTTTACAAACATCAAACTGATAGATTTGGAGAACGCATTTAAGCTATATAACAAAGGTATAAAATTTGTCGATGTTCGTGATCAGTGGGATTATTCCGATGGTCATGTATTAGGTTCAATTAATCTACCTGAAGTTGAATTCTCTCCTCAACATAATTCGCTTTCTTTGTTATCGAAAGATGAATCATTAATTCTTTATTGCTCCAGCGATGACTGCGGATTAAGCAAAAAAGTAGCCGTTGAACTTTTAAAACTCGGATATAAATCATTATTTGTGTTTGAAGAAGGTTGGGAGACTTGGCGTGACGCCGGTTACCCGGTTGAATTTGGAGGTGAATTTTAATGAAACATTTAACAAATAAATATATTCTGTTGACTGCTAAATTTTTTATTGGGTACATCTTCATTCTTGCTGGAATTGAAAAAATAGCCGATCCATCCGGATTCTCCAATTCGATTGAAAATTATCAATTATTACCTAACCTATTTATAAACTTTTTTGCGATCGCTTTACCATGGATAGAGGTCGTGTGCGGGATCTTACTTATATTTAATAAATATGTAAAAGAGAATTCTTTTATTTTTATCTCCTTGATGTCAGCCTTTACTATCATGATCTTCATCGCAGTTCTCAGAGGTTTGGATATAGATTGCGGATGCTTTGGAACTAATAATTCTCAAAATGTAGGAATAGTAAAAATTATTGAAAATCTGGGACTGATAATTTTAGGAATGTATGTTTTTGTTTATCATGAAAAAATTAATAAATCAATACCTCTTGAAAAAGTGTAATGAAAATTGATAATTCCTCTATAAAAAAAATACTCATGATTAAATTCAGAGGAATCGGTGATGTAATTCTTTCTACGGTTGTTTTAGAAAACCTCAAGAGAAATTTTCCAAATGCTTCGATTGATTATTTAACTGAAAAACCGAGTGATCAACTTTTAAACTTACTTGATGCGATAAGCAATGTTCATCTTTTTACTGACAAGAGTTTATCCGGAAGATTTAAGCTCATCCGTAAAATTCGAAAAGAAAAGTATGATCTAATTTTTGATTTTTATGCGAATCCATTCACTGCACAAATAACATTTTTAAGCAGAGCAAAGTACAGAGCCGGTTTTCCCTATCGTGGAAGAAAATATGCATACAATTTATTTGGACCCGAAGAGCGCGGGAAATTTCATGCAGCCGATTTGCACTTAGAATTTCTGAAGAAGATTGGTTTATCTGTTACCACACGCAATCTAAAATTAAAAATTGACGATGAATCCATTTCATTTGCTCGACAGTTTTTTGAAAATACATTTTCACAAAAAGATTTTGTAATTGGAATCTCCCCAAGCGGAGGATGGAAATCAAAAAAATGTGATCCAATTAAATTTGCCGAAATTGCAGATGCTTCAGCACAAAAATATAACGCTAAAATTCTGATTGTCTGGGGACCGGGAGATGAGAACGACACTGATGAAATTATTCGGTTGATGAAATCAAATGCAACAAAAGCCCCCGTTACTAATATCAAACAAATGGCTTCTTTAATCTCTCAGTGTAAAATATTGATTGCTAATGACAGCGGTCCAATGCACATTTCTACTGCAATTGGAACGCCCACATTAAGTTTGCACGGTCCAACTGATCCAAATCTTCAAGGTCCTTATGGCAGTAAACATAAATGGATAATTAAAAGTGATTTACATTGTATTATTTGCAATAAACTTGAGTGTCCTTACAACCATGAATGTTTTTTAGAATTAGATGTTGACGATGTTTTATCAAAAGTTGATAAGCTGATTGAAAAAAACAATATTGCTTTATGAAAGAAATCGAAATATACCTTCGTAAATTGTTATTATCACTGTATTTGTTCTTTAGGAAAAGCGAGAGGATAAATACAGAGCTTATAATTTCAAGTAAAGATAAAATCTTATTGATAAGATTAAATCGCATTGGTGATGCATTAGTTACAACGCATGTAATAAAGCACATTAAAGAACATACCGGGTGTGAAATTCATGTACTTGCCGATAGAAAGAATCATTTCATCTTTGAGAATGATGCGAATGTTGATAAAACATTAGTTTTCCCGAAAAAGTTAAAAGAAATAAAATTATTGCATGAGCAAATAAATAATTCTAATTATCATGCATTGTTTGATTTACATGACGACGTTTCAACTTCTGTTTCGTTCTTTATTGGATTGTTGAATGTAAAAAACAAAGTTGGATATAATAAAAAATCAAAAAAATTATTTACTCATCTTGTTCCCTATCTTGATCCGACTAAACATCATGTAATGGAGCGTTCTTTACAATTCTTGAATTTTTTAAATATTCCATTTGACCAAAATAAAATTAAAGTAAACTATCAACCGACCAATGAAGCTTTACAATATGCAGATGAATTAATAAACAATCTTTTTAATGAAAAGAAATTCTTGGTGGGTATTAATATTTCAGCCGGAAGCGAAGCACGTTTTTGGGGAATTGAAAGATATAAGAAATTGATTTCGTATTTTTCGAAGTACGATGTAAATATATTATTGTTTTCTTCTCCGTCTGAAATTGAGAAGGCAAAACAAATTACAGAAAATGAAAAACTAATATCTGCAGAACCGACTTTTAAAAAAATGACAGCGGTGTTAAAACAAATTGATTTTTTATTTTCACCCGATACTTCTCTCGTTCACATTGCATCCAGTTATAATTTACCTGTATTTGGTATTTACATTAATTATAATACGGATCATGTAGTTTGGTATCCGTATAATACCGAACACGAAATAATAATAACGGAAAAACCGAATTTCAACGAACTTGAGTTTGATTCAGTAATTAACAAATTAAAAATATTTTTCGAGCGTATTTATTATGGCAAAAGAAATTCCTAATTGTAAACGATTTACCGGTTATAAACCTTGTTATCCCGATCATAACTGTTGGACAGATGGTTGCAAGGATAATATTTCTTTCGGCACAAAAATTCTCATAATTAATTTAGATGCAATGGGTGATGTTTTAATGACAACGGCTCAACTTGCAACCTTGAAGAAAGTTTATCCGGAATCTACAATTATGTGGGTGACGTTAAAAGTTGCTCATAAGTTATTGGAGAACAATCCGTTGATTGATAAAGTCTATGTTTATGATGCTGAATCAATTTCTATACTAAGTTCAATGAAATTTGATCTGGTAATGAATGTTGATAAATCCCAGCGTTCGGGTTCATTAGCTATGCAAGTCGATGCTGAGAAAAGATTAGGTTTCGGAATAAATGAAAGAGGTCAAATTATTCCATTAAACAAAGGTGCCGAATATAATTATTTATTAGGGATGGATGATCATTTAAAATTCAAAGTCAATCAAAGAACTGGGCAAGATTATTTATCTGAAACTTTTGAAATCCCATACGAAAGAAACGATTATGTCTTTGAATTTTCAAATTCAGAAAAGGAATACATACAAGAATACAAAAATGCAATTGGTATTACAGATAAAGATGAAATTGTTGGTTTTAATACAGGTTGTTCAAACTTGTATCCAAACAAAAAGATGACAATTGAACAACACCAAGTTCTTATCGAAAGATTCTTAAAAACAAATAGATTTAAAGTTATGCTGCTCGGGGGACCGGAAGATACTGAACGGAATAATATTATTGCCGAACCTTTTGGAGATAGAATTATTAATTCACCCACAACAAATGGTGTTAGAAAAGGTGCTTGTTATGAAAGTATTCCTCAAGTTATAATAACCGGTGATTCTTTTGGTATGCATTTGGCGATAGCTCTAAAAAAGTATGTTATTGCTTGGTTCGGTTTGTCCTGCTGGACAGAAATCGATTTATACGAAAGAGGAGTTAAACTTATACCTGAAGGATTATTCTGTGCTCCCTGCTGGAAGAAAGTTTGTCCTTATGAATTAGAATGTATTCAGATGATTGATCTTGATAAGATGTTTAATGAAACCGTAAAATATTTTGACAGCCTAAGAAAATAATATGTTCGAAAGACTATCCATTGATGCTTGTTATGAAAACAAAAAACGTCCGTTAATCCTTGACGGAGCAATTGGAAGTTATCTTCAAGAAACAAGTACTTTTGAAGCTACTTCAATGTGGTCAAGTCTGTTGAATATTTCACAAAAACAAAAAGTAATAACTTTACATAAAGAATACATTGAAGCCGGTGCCGATATAATTACAACAAATACATTCAGAACGAATCCAACAGCTTATAAGAATGTTCAAATTGATCTAAGCAATCAAGAAATTGTAAGACATTCGGTAAATCTAGCACATGAAGCACGAGGCAGTCGAAAAGTGATAATTGCCGGTTCAAATGCGCCCGCAGAAGATTGTTATCAAATTGAACGTACATTATCGATCGAAGAATTATTTGATAATCACAAAAAGCATATTCAATATTTATGGGATGCCGGTGCTGATATAATCCTTAACGAAACATTCAGCCATTTCGATGAAATTGAGATCGTATCGCAACTATGCTCAAGAAAAAATATTCCGTATATAACGAGTATATATTTCACCGACGAATTAAAGATTCTCAGTGGTGAAGATATTTATGATGTTATTAATTATTTAAAAGGATTTAACCCGGCTGCAATTGCATTAAATTGCATCTCAACACAAACATTTTCTAACATTGAGATTAAGAAATTATCCGGTATAAAATGGGGATTCTATTTGAACTGCGGTTCCGGGAAAGTGACAGATCACAATATTAAGTGCGGAATAAAGCCGGAATATTATTCTGAATTTGTAAAAAAATATTTATTCGAAAATCCGTTATTTATTGGTTCTTGCTGTGGTTCTAATCCCACACACACTAAAGCTCTGAAGGACTTATTTGATGAAATATATCGAGATTAAAGCTCCCGCTAAAATTAACATCGGTTTGAATATAACTGGGAAAAGAGACGATGGTTACCATAACCTTGAAACATTCTTTTATCCTGTGCGTGACTTGCATGATAAGCTGACATTTGAATTAGCCGAGAGTTTTTCATTTCATTGCAATGAAGAAATAGTTAATAATGATAATGAAAATTTAGTCCTAAAGAGTGTTAGATTACTCGAAGAGTTTACCGGCAAAAAAATCTTTGTCAAAATCGAATTACAAAAATATATTCCGATTGGTGCAGGTCTCGGTGGTGGAAGCAGTGATGCAGCGGCAACTTTAATTTCATTAAATGAGCTTTTCTGTTTAAATATATCTTATAATAAGCTGATAGATATTGCACTTCTAATTGGATCGGATGTACCGTTCTTTATAAAGGCAAAACCTGCAATAGGAAAATCACGAGGAGAAGATCTTACAATTAAGGAAATTGATCTTCCCTACCATATTGTTATTATTAATCCGGGGATTCACATTTCAACAAAAGAAGCTTTTCAAAATATTAATCCGATGAGAGCAAATATTAATTATGATGAAGTTTTTCAGTCAGTTGATTCTTTCCAAAATAATAGAGATAAAATTGTAAATGATTTTGAAGATTATGTTTTTTCTAAATATCCTGAAGTAAAAAATATTAAAGATCGTCTTATTGATTTAGGTTCTGAATTTGCATTAATGAGCGGGAGTGGTTCGACTGTTTACGGACTATTCAAAGAGAAAATAACATTCGATGGGCTTTCGGAAATATTTCCAAAGGAATATTTTATTTTTATCAGTTCACCGAATTATTAAGAAATTCAACTCATTAGAGCAGCATAATACTTTATTATATTTTCACATCATCAATTGTTTGTTTCTTATCTGCCTGAGTTGCACTAGTAGTATAAGGAATATTAATTGTAATTGAAGTACCGGGATTATTAATGTTCCCTATTTTTGAAGGACTTTTAATTGATATACTTCCGCCATGCAGATCAATTACTTCTTTAACTAATGCTAAACCTAATCCACTCCCCTCATATTTTTGTTTTTTAACATTTGTAGCTCTATAAAATTCATTCATTACGTTTTTAATTTCACTGCTTGGGATACCGATTCCTGAATCTAATATTTCAATTGTAAGAGAAGATTCGTCATCAATTAAATCTACATCTACCCTTCCCTCTTTAGGTGTATATTTAAAAGCATTACATATCAAATTAGAAATCGCTAATTCAATCAATATTTTATCTGCTTGTAAATCTCGTTTAATTGTTCTTTTATCGTTAATATTTAGTTCCATTTCTTTTGTATTCATATCGGAACATCGTTTATCGATTACTTCTTGAATTATTTTAAGCACATCAATTTTTTCGGTGGAAGTTAAGTTCAGTAATCTTAAGCGTGAAATAAATAGAACATTATTAACAAGATTAAGTCCCTCCATACTCCTAATCTTAATTCTTTCAATTTTTTCTTTGAGTACATCTGGTAATGGTGCTATATATTCATCTAAAATTAAGTCTGCAATAGATTGAATAGCAGAAATAGGTGATTTGATTTCATGAACAACACCGATTATGTACTTTTGTTTTTTCTCTTCAACAACTTCAATTTGGTCTAACGAACTTTTTAACTGCTGTTCTCTTTTATAAAGTTGGTGAGAAATTCTATTTGCAATGTAAACACTTAATAACAACATAGAGGCATAAATAACCACGAATAACAATACATATGTAATGTTATGTTCCGGTGTTGCAAGGTACATTCCATTCATATGGTGAGCATGCAGTATTCCTAAGTATTGAAGAGATATCATTATAGTATAAAGTAGTAAATATACCGACAGTACCGCGTAAACAACAAAGCCGGGGAGAATTAAACTCCCTATAATCGTATGAAAAATTGCAAAAATATAAAGTGGTGAATCAATTGCCCCGGTGTAATAGATTAATACCAAAAGAGTTATTAGATCAAGCATCATTTGAAGCAGTGATAGATGCAATGGATTGAATTTCCCCGGTATACATTGAATATTTCTTCTTAGGAGTTGTATTCCTATATTATAAAGGAGAATAATGAAAGAAATTAGAGGTAAAACAATTATCTGTTTGTAAGATAAATCTAATCCGAGTAGATTTTGTCCTCCAATAACAAAAAGAAGTAAAGCAACAACAAAGAGATAGCGAATTTTAATGAACCACAAATTTCTAGTTCTTATAGCATTCCAAAATTCATCGTAGTGGTGTGCCCATTTGGGAACGAGGACAATCATATTCATTCTCACATTATTAACTGAAGAACTAAAACTTGGAATAGCTTATCTGACAATAAATATATTGATATCCTTTTATAATGTAAATAGAAATAGAATATAATAGAATATATTGTCGGAATTAATTGATGAAAAAAGAGAGGGAGTTTTATCTCCCTCTCATATTTTAAGCGATGTATTTCCCTCTAGGAGTATAATGTGTATGCAGTAACTTGTGAGAAATGTGACCGCAAGGACCATCTGTCAAGAAATCATTATAGAGTTCAAGTACATGCTTATTTTCGTGTGATTTTCTTAATGGTAATGATGCATCTTCATTATAAATTGCTTCGGCACGTTTTGCTCTAATTTCCTGAGAAGTTGGAATAGGTTGACCACCGCCGCCTAAACAACCTCCCGGGCATGCCATAAATTCAATAAAATGACATTCAGAGAATTTACCACCGGCTTTAATATCTTCCATTATTTTTTTAGCATTCGCAGTACCATGTGCAATAGCTACCTTTAATGTAGCTCCTTTTAGCCAATCCCAATTAGGAACAAGTGGTTTTAGTATTTCCGGAACCGGACCAACTTTTTCGATCGGAAGTTCAGCATATCGAATTCCTTCAAAACCTCGTACAGGAACTATATTCATATTTTCAAAAACATTTTCAACTTTTACACCGGTAACAAGTTCAATAATGGTTCTTAAAGCTGCTTCCATTACACCGCCTGTTGCACCGAATATGAGTCCTGCACCTGAAGCATCTCCGAATGGGTCATCAAAATGAGATTTACCCATTTCAGGTAGATAGATACCCGATTCTTTTATCATCTGTGCAAGTTCTCTTGTGGTTAAACCGTAATCAACATCCTTATAACCGGAATCAACCATTTCTGGTCGGTTGCATTCGTATTTCTTAGCTGCACAAGGCATTAACGCAACACTAACAATATTGGCAGGATCAATTCCTTCTTTTTTTGAATACCAAGTTTTAATTAATGCACCGAACATTTGCTGCGGAGATTTAGCAGAACTGACATGATCCAGATATTCCGGGTAGAAGTGTTCAATGTATTTTACCCAGCCGGGTGAACAAGAAGTGAACTGGGGAAGAGCTATTTGTTTATCACCTTCAACAAGTGCTTTATATAACCTTATTATTAATTCAGTTCCTTCTTCCATAATTGTTAAATCGGCTGTAAAGTTTGTATCGAAAACTTTATCAAAGCCGATTCTTCTTAAGGCTGTATTCATTTGACCGGTAAGCGAATGACCCGGACCTAAATCAAATTCTTCACCAATTGCAGCTCTTGGAGATGGTGCAGTTTGAATTACAACATGTTTTGTAGGGTCATCAATTGCAAGCCATATTTCATCCGAAGGATCGTTTGCTTTAAGTGCTCCGGTTGGACAGCGGTTAATACATTGTCCGCAATTAATACAAATTACATCGGCTAAAGGTTTGTCGAGAAAAGTTCCAATCCTTGTTTCATGACCTCTATAAATTGATTCAAGTACACCAACTTCTTGCAAATCGATGCAAGTTCTTACACATCTTTTACACAAAACACACTTGTTCATATCGCGTACAACAGAATAAGAAGATTTATCTTCTTCAAATAAAGGTGCACTCACATGTCCGAATGTAAACTGATCAACGCCATACTCTTTCGCAAGTGATTGTAATTCGCAATTATTGTTTCTAACGCACGCATAGCATTCACCGTAATGTTCACTTAGTAGCAAATCAATAACGTGTCGTCTTGCTCTTCTAACTTGCGGAGAAGTTGTATGAATTTTTAACGAATGAGTTATCGGGTATGCACAAGATGCTTGCAAAGTTCTCATACCTTCAACTTCTACCAAACAAACACGACAAACACCAGCTATACATAAATCATCATGATGACAAAGTGTAGGAATATGTATCTGGTTTTGTTTGCAAGCTTCCAGTATTGTTGTTCCCAACGGTACTGAATATTTATTACCGTTAATTTCAATGCTTACCATCGAACCAATACCTTCAGAGGATTTTGGTTTTTCAATGGTGTGCCCTTTTTGGCTTTCGGGAGCTCTGGTTTCTTTATTTTCTTTCATCATTTACCTCCCTTTCCATTGTTGAATATTTCCTCTTTGAAATTTTCCAGGATCGAAATAAATGGATTCGGGGAAGATTGCCCCAAACCGCATTTAGATGATATACGCATAGTTTCACCCAGTTCTTTTAACTTGTTTATATAATTGAAAGTGTATTCACCTTTCTCAATCATCTCAACACCTTCCAACAATTTTACGTTACCGATTCTGCAAGGAGTACATTGACCGCATGATTCTTCAACAAAAAATTCCATAAAGTTCTTTAGTACATGTAACATATTTCTCGATTCATTAAAAACCATAATTGAACCACCTGTACCTAAGTCTTCGTATCCTAATTGTCTATCAAATTGAGATTTCGAAATACACAAACCGGAAGCACCACCGACTTGCACGGCTTTCGTATTATCGGCTTCAACAATTTTTAATAATTCATTAATTGTTGTTCCCCATGGTAATTCATATACACCGGGTTTTTTGCAATCACCGGAAACAGAAAATAATTTACTTCCGGTAGATTTGTCGGTACCGTGCTGAGAATACCATGAACCACCTTTTGTAACTATATGTGCCACTGAGGCGAATGTTTCTACATTGTTTACCGTTGTAGGTTTTCCGTTCAAACCAGTATTTACAGGGAAAGGAGGTCTATTTCTTGCTTCTCCTCTATGTCCTTCCAAAGATTCAATCAAAGCTGTTTCTTCTCCGCAAACATAAGCACCTGATCCAAGTCTAATTATTATATCGAAATCGAATCCTTTCTTTCCGAGTATATCTTTACCGAGCAGATTATCTTTTCTCATTTCTTCTAGATAATCTTGCAATGATTTCAGCATATATTCATATTCACCACGCAAATAAACAATTCCCTCTTTAGCACCTATTGCATATCCGCCAACAACCATTCCGTCAAAAACTAATTCAGGATATTCTAGAAGAAGAACTCTATCTTTAAAAGTTCCGGGTTCACCTTCATCGGCGTTACATATAACATATTTTTTGTCAGATTTAGCAGCAGCGGTAAGCATCCATTTTGTAGAAGTCGGAAATCCCGCACCACCTCTACCTCTTAGTTTAGATTCTTTCAATTCGAAGAGGACATCTTCTCTACCGATAGAGATTGCTTTTTTAACAGCATCTCCACGATTATATTCTGAAAAGATAACTGCCCCTTCTCTTTTCACTTTATTTTCCATTTTCTCCTCTATTTTAATTTTTCCAAAATTTCAATTGCTTTTTCCGGAGTTAAATGGGAATAAACTTGATCATTAACCAGCATAGCCGGTCCTTGATCACACATTCCAAGGCAGTTAGCATACTCCAGAGTAACACTTTTATCTTTTGTAGTTTCACCGAATTTAATTCCAAGTTCACGTTCAATTGCTTTGGCTACTGCTTCCTTACCAAACATATCACATGTAATTGTTTGACATAGACGAACTACATTTCTTCCCATCGGTTTGTGTGTAAGAAAAGAATAAAACGTTACAACACTATAAACTTCAACGGGGTGAATATCTAATAATCTCGCAACTTCCTGTTGAGCAAAATCGGAAATGTACTTATGATTTTTTTCGATTCCCTGAAGAATCGGAAGGAGCGATGATCTGTCTTTACCGTAAAGATCTACTAACTTACCGATCTCTTCGGATAAGGAATTTTTTTCCAATACAAGCATCTTCAACTCCTTAATTTTTGTTTAACAGTTTGTTGACTTTCTCAATTAGTTCTTCAGGCGAAATCGGTTTTTCAACAAAATCATCAACCGGAACCATATCGCTTTGTCCGAAATCATAACCGGTAGTTTTTGATACGGAAGTGTACATTAGTATCGGTGTTTTAACATTGTTTTTTCTAAATTTCTGAGCCAAGAAGAAACCATCATCGGGTTCATCCATCATTACGTCAAGTATAATTAGATCTGGATTTTTCTCCATAACAATTTTGTAACCATCATCAGGATTACTAGCGGTAATGATATCAAAACCATGAGATTTCAGAACTAACTTACTGGCTTCAATGATGTCCGGATCATCATCAATAATTGCAATTAAGGCCATTTTCATCTCCATGTTAATTAGTTGTTGTTATTTATGGGTAAGTAAATCGTAAATGTCGTTCCTTTACCATATTGACTTTCGACTTCAATCTTACCGTGATATGAATCGACAATTTGCTTTACTATTGTCAATCCGAGACCAGTTCCGCTTATTCCTCTTGTGTGTTCGTTCTTAACTCTATAAAATTCTTGAAATAATTTTTCTTTGTCGTCATCTTTCAATCCGATACCGGTATCAATGACTTTTACAATCAAATAGTTTTCATTGGACCCGGTGATAATATTTATACTTCCTTCTTCTTTGTTGTACTTAACAGCGTTGCTTAAAATATTTGTAAACAATCTTGTTATTTCATTTTGATCAGCTTTAATAACCGGAACATAATTTTCCATAACAATATTGAATGAGATACTACGTTTTTGAGCTTCAATTTCCAGCAGTTCAACTGTAGATTTTATTATTTCCTTGATGTCAAGAGTTACAATTTCGCGCTGTTTTGTTTTTAATTCCATCCTTGATATATCAAGCAAATCGTTAACTAAATCGAGCAGACTTCGTAATCTTAAAATTGATCTCGATACAAAATCATCTCTTTGCTGATCGCTGATATTCAAATTTTTATCAATAATTATTTTTAGAAACCCGAGTACCGCTGCAACAGGTGTCTTTAATTCATGAGCTACCATCGATACGAATTGGTTTTTTATCAGTTCAATCTTTTTCAGCTCGGTAATATTTCTAATTACAACAGCGACTCCGGCAAGCGTTCCGTCAGGATTCGGAACCGGGGAGGTTACTGCTTCAACAAAGAGTTCGTTATGAATAATTTCGATCTGGGTTGAATATGATTTTTTAATTAGTTCATCACTTCCCAAATAATTATCAATTAAGTCAATGATTTTATCCGGAAGTTTGGAAAGTAATTCTATATTATTTTTTGCTTCAACAATATTCAAATTTTTGAATACGGCATTATTCCTATAAACAACTTCCCCTTGTTTGTTAATTACAAGAACACCATCGCCAATTAAATTAATAATTGTACTTAGTCGGCTTCTTTCGTTAGCAAGTTCAAGTAAGTTGGCTTCTCGTTCTTTTTTAAGTTGCTCCGACTCAAGCATCAAAACTCTTTGAGTGTAAGCTTTTTGAAGATTGTAAAGCAATTCATCAGGTGTAAATGGTTTGGGAATATAACCGTAAGCACCTAGCCTGGTTGATTCAATAGCAGTATCATAACTTGCGTATGCGGTTGCAATCAAGCAAACAGTATTTGGTCTGGCATTTTTAATTTCTGCAAGAACTTGAAGACCGTCAATATCAGGCATTTTCAAATCTATAACAGCTAAGTCAAAATCGTTATTAGTTCCTTTTTCAATACCTTCAGTTCCGTTTTCGGCAGTTTCAACGTAATAACCTTCCATTTCCAGCAGTCGCTGAGTTCCAAGGCGTAAACCTTTCTCATCATCAACGATTAAAACTTTCGGTGTCGATTCTTTTATCAGTTCTTTGGCTTTATTTTCTTTTAATTCTTCCATTAAGACTTATTCATCAAAATAATTATTCAATTTGGATATTAGTTCATCTACAACAACAGGTTTGTTAAGTATACCGTCACATTTAATCCATTCTCTTTCTTCTTTTGTTTCTGAAGAAAATTTAAAACCTGTATTGTAAGTAGCGGATGTAAGTATGAATACAGGTATCCTTTTACCATGTTCAGTTTTTTTAATTCTATGACATAGAATAAAACCGGAATCATATTCTTCCATAATAAGATCTATAATTGCCAGATCAGGCTTTACTTTAGTGAAGACTTCAAAACCTTCCTTACCGGATTCTGCAGTAACAACGTTAAATCCTTTTGATTCCATAAGAAGTTTATTTTGTTCAAGAAGGTCTATATCATCATCAACAAGTAATATTGTTTTTATTTTATCTGAATGCTGCATGATTTACTCCTAATTCATTTTTGTATTTGTCATCTAAAATTTGCAAAGGCAATTTTATTGTGAAAACACTTCCGGAGCCTTCATTACTTTTAACAGAAATATCACCTTTGTGCATTTTAATTATCCCGTAAGTAATTGCTAAACCCAAACCAGTACCCTTCCCCATTTTTTTTGTTGTAAAAAAGGGTGTGAAAAGTTTTTTCATATTATCTTGAGGTATACCGCATCCAGTATCAATAACATCAACAACAATTGAGTTTTCTTCATTTTTTATATTGATAGTTAAATTCTTTGTTTCCGATTCTTCTAAAGCTTCGCAACCGTTATTTATTACGTTTAAGAATACTTGTTTAATTTGCTCTTTATCTGCAGTAGTAATCTTAATTTCGGTTTGATCATTAACATTAATAATTATGTCTTTGAATGCAGGATTAATTCTTATTGTTTTTACTACTTCATCTATAACCGAAGGAATGTTGACCGAAGTTACTTTTAATTTACCGTGTCGGGCAAAATTCAAAAGGTTAGACACAATATTCTTACATCTATTTGCCTCTTCAATAATCATTGAGTAATCTTCTGCATTTGTAATCTCGCATTGTTTTGCTTCAATCTCTCGTTTAAGCATAGATGCATAAAGAATAATTGTACCAAGCGGATTATTTAATTCATGTGCAACACCGGCGGCAAGTTGCCCGATTGAAGCTAATTTTTCTGCACTTTGCAGTTGCTCTTGTGTATTCTTCAAATCTTTGTAAGCATTTTCCAATTTTTCAATCAAGTAAGGAAGACACATATCTTCTTCCGCTAAGTCTTTAGCAATTGCAACAGCATATTCTCTACAACTTGGATAACCACACGCACCGCAGTTTAACTCATCTTGTTTTTCATATTTATTAGTACGAGCTAATATTTCTCTTATTTTCTCTTCAGTAGGCATCGGTCTCCGCTGCGATCTTGCATGAAAATTTCTTCTCAAGTCAAGATTCCTACTGTTATATATTTCGCTTTTCCACTCTTTCTTGTCTAAGTTGTGAATGTATTTCTCAATAAACTCAATTACTTTTTCTCGTCTCGAAAATAGATTTAGATTAGTATCTATTGCCGGACCATTTATACATCCTTCACAGAAGAGAATATCAATAAATTTTGATTTTATTTTATTCTCAGCAATGTCATTAATTATGTGTTGGACTTTTTCTTTACCGTCAACTACAATTACATTTCTTTCCAACACATCAGATGAAATGTCGGCAGTTTTTAATAATCCGCCTGTTAACGGGAATGATTTACCTACATTAGCATAAGGTGGATCATATTCCCCTTCTTCAAGTCCACCAATATTTATATTTAGCTCTTCAAAAATTTCCTTCAATTCAGTAAATGTTAGAACAGCATCAATAACACCCTCAACTTCAGGGTCGATTATTTCACTTTTCTTTGCAACACATGGACCAATAAACACGACACTGCAATCATCGCCAAAATTATCTTTTAAGTATTTACCCATCGCAATCATCGGAGAAACAATTTTAGCAAGGTTTGGCACTAAATCAACAAAATATTTTTCGATATAATTATTTATTGCCGGACATGGAGAAGTGATTATTGTCTTTCCATTTATTTTCTCAAATTCTTCACGATAAAGTCTTATAATTAAATCCGCACCAAATGCAGTTTCACACACATGTGTAAAACCTATTTTTCTTAAAGCTGTCGGCACACGACTATAATTATCCGGGAATGATGCCGCCAATGAAGGCGCAATTATTGCAATTGTTTTATGCGAAGGTATTAGATTAAATAGAACTTTTTCCTTATCACTTAAAATGCTTTTTGCTTTTTGAGAACATACTTTTACACAATGACCGCAGCTTATGCATCGCTCTTGAATTACAACGGCTTGACCACCTTCAACTCTTATAGCTGTTGCAGGGCATTCACGGACACAGGAATAACATCTTTTACACTTTTGCGCTATTGTAGATACTATTCCTAACATATTTATTTTACTTTCGTTTTAGTATACTTTTTCTATCTATGTAATTAGTATGTAATATTTCATGTGCAATATGACTATTAGGTTCTTCTAAAAATTCGTTATATAATTTTTGAACCGATTCGTTTTCGTATGATCTTCTGGTTTTAGCATTTGCATCAATTTCATAAAGGGCTTGGACTCGTTTTCTAATTTTTTCAGGTTTTGCATGAATCGGTTGACCGCCTCCGTTTATGCAGCCTCCGGGACAAGCCATTACTTCAATAAAGTGATATTTGGAATCACCGTTTTCTATCTCATCCAATATTTTGCCGACATTTCCTATTCCATTCACAACTGCTGCGTTTAAGGTGATATCATCATTTATTTTTATGCTTTTTGATTTAACCTTATTTTCAGTACGAAAATCTTCTAATTCAAGTTTATCCAAATGATTACCTGCTATTTTGAAATATGCAGTTCTTATTGCTGCTTCCATAACGCCGCCTGAAGTCCCGAATATAGCAGCTGCACCGGTAGATTCTCCTAACGGATTATCAAATTCATCTTCAGGTAAATCAACAAAATCAATTCCAGTCATTTTAAATATTCTTACAAGTTCTCTTGTAGTAAGAACTGCGTCAACATCTTGCAAATGTTCTTGATTAAGTTCCGGTCTCTCTGCTTCAAATTTTTTCACCGTGCAAGGCATAATTGAAACAACGAAAATATCTTCGGGATTGAGACCCATCTTTTTAGCATAATATGTTTTTAACACTGCCCCTTCCATTTCATGTGGTGATTTACAAGTAGAGACATGAGGTAAAAGATTCGGTCTATTTTGTTCTATATATTTAACCCAACCGGGGCAGCAGCTTGTAAACATTGGGAGTTTACCACCGTTGTTAATTCTACTTATTAATTCAGTTGCTTCTTCCATAATTGTTAAATCAGCGGCAAAGTTTGTATCAAATACTTTTTTAAAACCTAATCTTCTTAGTGCTGTTATTAATTTACCTGTTACATTTTTTCCAAGTGGCAGATTATATTCTTCACCGAGACTTGCTCTAACAGCAGGTGCAATTTGAACAATCGGAAACTTTGATTTATCGTTCGTTGCTGCTGCAACTGCTTTAATATGGCTTTTTTCTCGTAAAGCCGCTGTTGGGCAAACCAATATACATTGTCCGCAAAGAATACAATCACTTACATTCAAACCTTTGTTATAGGGTGTTGTTACATTACTTTTAAACCCACGGTTGGTAAAATCAATTGCACCGACTTTCTGAATTTCGTTACAAACACGAACGCAGCGACCACAAAGAATACATTTAGCCGGGTCTCTTTCCATTGATGCACTGGAAATATCGATTGCGTGATCTTTCTTTTCTCCAACGAATCTATGTTCACGAATACTATAAGTTTCGGATAAATCTTGCAACTCGCAATTTTTGTTTCTAACACAAATCAAGCAATCCTGAGGATGATTTTCTACCAGCAATTCAACTATAGTTTTGCGAGATATTCTAACTCTTGCAGAGTTTGTTAGAACATTCATTCCTTCGGATACCGGGTATGCACAACTCGGAATCAAACCTCTCATACCATCTACTTCAACCACACAAATTCTGCAAGCACCTGTTGGGAATAAATCTTTCATATGGCATAATGTAGGAATGCTTATTCCGACGGATTTAGCCGCATCCAGAATTGTCATTCCCTCTTCAGCTTTTACTTTTATGTTATTTATAGTTAATTCAACCATTGTATTACCTTTCAATTAAAATTAGTTGACGATAATCGCATCAAACCTGCAAGTTTCCAGACACATTCCACACTTAATGCATTTCGATTCAACAATATGATGAGGATGTTTTTTCTCACCTAAAATTGCTTCACTCGGACATTTGCGAGCGCATAAACCACAACCGTTGCAAATCGAGGTATCGATAGTGTATGTTAATAATTCTTTACAGACTCCAGCCTCACATCTTCTTTCGTAAAGATGAGTTTCATATTCATCTCTAAAATATTGAAGACCGGATAGAACAGGGTTAGGAGCACTTTGTCCCAATCCGCATAATGATGTATCTTTTATAACAGCTGCTAATCTTTGAAGGTGAATAATTCCCTTAAATCTTTGCAACTGAGCTAATTTGTTTCCGTTTCCATTATATGCTGAAGGGATGCGCTCAATAATTTCGAGCATTCTTTTTGTACCTTCTCGGCATGGTACACACTTTCCGCAAGATTCTTCTTGAATAAAACTTAAAAAGTATTTCGCTACATCTACCATACATGTATCTTCATCCATTACAACAAAACCACCCGAACCCATCATAGCTCCAACCATTTTCAAAGATTCGTAATCAACCGGTGTATCTAAAACTTGTTCAGGTAAACAGCCACCGGAAGGACCTCCGATTTGAATAGCTTTGAATCTTTTACTATCCGGTATACCACCACCGATATCAAAAACAACATCGCGTAAAGTTGTACCCATCGGTACTTCAACCAAACCGCTTAGTTCAATTTTTCCGCTTAGCGCAAAGACTTTGGTACCTTTTGAAGATTCGGTACCGATTTTTGAAAACCAATTTGCACCTTGTGTAATTATTGCTGTAACATTTGCGAAAGTTTCAACATTGTTTATAATAGTTGGTTTTCCCCATAGACCATAATCCGATGGATAAGGGGGACGAGGTCTCGGCATACCTCTTTTACCTTCTATTGAAGCAATAAGAGCTGTTTCTTCTCCGCATACAAAAGCACCTGCACCTTTTTTAATTTTTATTTCAAGATCAAATCCTGATGCTAATATATTTTTCCCAAGTAATCCATATTCTTTACATCTGTCAATGGTGTTTTGCAATCTCTTAATAGCAAGCGGATATTCTGCACGGCAATAAACGTATGCAATACTTGCACCAATTGCGTATGCACCAATTATCATTCCTTCAATTAATCTAAAGGGATCACTTTCAAGAATTGAACGATCCATAAATGCACCAGGATCTCCTTCATCAGCATTACAAATCAAATATTTTTGATCTGATTTTTGATTGTGAGCCATTTCCCATTTTTTCCCGGTTGGGAATCCACCTCCGCCTCTTCCTCTTAATCCACTCGCAAGAATTTCATTTACTACATCTTTCGGTGTCATTAATCGTAGAGTTTTATCCAATGCTTTGAAACCTCCGTTTGCAATATATTCATCAATTGATTCGGGGTTAATCAAGCCGCAGTTTTCAAGAACTACTCTTTTTTGTTTTTTGAAGAAAGGAATATCAATAATTCTTTTGACTCCGGAATCTCCGTGTCCATGAGTTCCGAGCAATTTATCTTTGTAAACATCTTTCCGGACAATTGTAGCTTGGATAAGATTTGGAACATCTTTAGGAGTTACTTCACAATATGATATTCTTTCACCTTCGGGTAATTTAATATCAACAATAACTTCTTTAGCGCAATATCCGATGCATCCGGTTGGAACTATAACAGCATTCAATCCTTTAGCGGCTAATTCTTCTTCAATTGCTTTTTTTACTTTATCGGCACCGGAAGCAAGCCCGCATGTACCCATCCCGATAAAGATGATCGGCAAATCGTGAATTTCGTATCTCAATCTCCGATTATAATCTAAAATATTTTCTCTTTGAGATGGGCTTAAAGATTCATCCGTGCAATGAGTAATAAACTCACTAATAGGTTTCTCTGGAGAATGATAACTTTGATTAAATTTTATTTCTAAGAATGATTTCATCATACACTCGCTGATTCAAGATTTGATATTTCTTTTTTAGCTTCTGTTTTATACTTCTTAATTATTTTAGGAATTTCTTTAACTGAAATACGTCCGTAGTATTCTTCATTGATGTTAATTACAGGTGCAATACTGCAAGCACCAATACATGCAACGGTTTCTAATGTAAATAGTTTATCCCGTGTTGTACCTCCTGCTACAATATTTAACTCTGATTCCAAAGCTGTTAAAATATTTGCAGAATTTTTTACATGACATGCAGTTCCCCTACAAACGCGAATTACGTTTTTACCAAGCGGGGTTAATCTAAATTGGTTATAGAAAGTCGCTACACCATAAACACTGCTGACAGGCATGCATAGGAAAGACGCAACATCTTGTAATGCTTCTTCAGGTAAATAACCATATTCATCTTGAATTTGCTGCAATATAGCTATGAGGTTGCTTCTGTCATTTGCCGGATAGTGTTTGAATATATCTTTGTGCATCTTAATCCCCAATCGTTTACACTAAATTGGCAATAAATGTGCCATTTTCAACAGAATTCAAAACAAGTTAAATAGAGATATATTTCGCAATAAAAATTTATTTTAGATTAAATTCCTTTCCTATCTTTAGGAATAATTAGAGAAATATTTCTCAAATAATCGAATATATTGAGTTTTTGATGCAGAAATATAATTTTTATTTTATAGAGGAGATTTTGCGTATCTTTGCAAAAAAGGATTAAATTCTTTTGTTTTTTTCTATGACTGAGAACGAAAATATTAAATTGAAGAAAAAAGCGGCTATCATCTCTCTTTTAGTCGGAGTTGGAATGTTTGCCGCAAAAATTACTGCATATCTAATAACCGGTTCAAATGCTATTTTTTCTGATGCCGCTGAATCTGTTGTTCATGTTATGGCTACTACCATGGCTCTTTATAGCATCATTCTTAGTTCACGACCACCGGATAAATCTCATCTTTACGGGCATGGAAATATCGAATATTTTTCTGCGGGCATTGAAGGATTACTGATCGTAATTGCAGCACTTACAATTATATATACATCGGTTGAAGATATAATTATTGGTGCAATACCGGAAAAATTAGGAACAGGTACTATGATTATTGCAGCAGCCGGTATTATTAATCTGTTCTTAGGTTTTTATTTAATCAATAAAGGTAAGCAAACTCATTCATTAGCATTAGTAGCCGACGGAAAACATGTTTTAACCGATTCCTACACAAGTATTGGAGTTATAGTTGGATTAGTACTAGTAATGTTGACTGATTTTTATTTACTCGATCCAATTTTTGCAATTGGTGTTGCATTGAATATTTTATACACAGGTTACAAACTAATGAGAGAATCTGTTGGTGGATTAATGAACGAGACAGACAAAGATTCACTAAAAACTCTTGTTGATAAGTTAGCAGTTATGAAAAAAGATTATTGGATTGACATGCACCATTTAAGATTTTGGAAATCAGCAGAAAAAATATTTGTTGATTTTCATCTAACACTTCCCTACTACTTTAATATCAAGAAATCTCATGTTGAGGAAGAAGAAATTGTTGAAGATCTTAATAAAGTTTTTTATGAAGCACAGGTAAGAATTCATTTGGATTACTGTTATCCGGAGTTATGTAAGTATTGTAATTATTTACCTTGTGAAGTTCGTGAAGAAGAAAAAACTGTTTCTTTTGAATGGAATACAGAAAAGTTAATTGGTGATCCGATTGAAGAGAAAACACATGATACTTAGTTTAGAACAAACCAAGCTGCATTTCTTTATTTGAAAGCTTTAATTCATGTTGTATAAGCCAGTCTTTTTTATCAATTCCACCGGCATAACCGGTTAATTTACCATTTGCTCCCACAACTCTATGACAAGGTATTATAATAGGTATTGGGTTATGCGAATTTGCATTTCCAACTGCTCTCCCTGCTCCCGGATCACCTACCTCATCAGCAATTTCTTGATAAGTTTTTGTAGAACCAAACGGTATTTTCAAAACTTCTTTCCATACATTTTTCTGAAAATCTGTACCGGAAGGATTCAATTTGAGATCGAATAAGAATAATTTTCCACTAAAATATTTGTTCAATTGATCAATACATTTTCTTAAGTAAAACGAGTTATTTTCTTCTGTTTCAATATATTGATCAATAAAATGAATGTATATTATTGCATTATTCTCTTCAGCAATTTCTAAATAACCAACCGGTGATTTCAGTATTGCCCTATTCATAGGTTTCACCCGAGATAGTTACAACAATTTTGCGCGATCCGCCTTGATTCCTATGTTCGCATAGATATATTCCTTGCCAGGTCCCCAAGTTTAGTTGTCCTTCTTTAATAGGGATATTCAAAGATGCTCCCAAAATTGACGATTTTATATGTGCCGGCATATCGTCAGAACCTTCAAATCTGTGTTCATAATATGAAGCATTTTCAGGTACATATTTGTTAAAATGAGTTTCTAGGTCCCTTCTCACATCGGGAGATGCATTTTCATTAATTGATAAAGACGCAGATGTATGCTTAATAAAAATATTTGCTATCCCAACTTTAAAATTTTTTAATTGACTAATCCCGAGGATAATTTCGTCGGTAATTAAATGGAATCCACGCGGGCGGGGTTTTAATAGTAATTCTTTTTGAAACCACATTACGATTTATTATTTACAATTGAATATTGACTATTATTTCTTCTAATTAGAATAATTTCTCTAAACTATCTATAAGTTTTTCTTTTAATACAGGTTTTGAAATAAAATCACTAAAACCGGCAGCAATAAATTTATCTCTATCGCCAGGTAAAACATACGCAGTAACAGCAATTATTGGTTTTTTATGGTACCCGGGAAGTTTTTGAATTACACGTAGTGCATCCAAACCATTATATTCGCCTTCAAGATTTATATCCATAACAATAAAATCGAACTCTTTACCTTTAATTTTTGGAAGTGCTTCTTCAAAACTTTTTGCAAATTCAATTTCCTGTAATTCTTTCATCTGAACCTTGAATAAAATCTGCGAATCTATTTGGTCTTCAACATAAAGGCATCTTAAAAGAGCAAGATTTAGTGGTTTCTTCTCATCTTTTACAGTTGGCTTAGTAATTTCTTTTTCTAAAATTGGTGTTTCTGCTTTAGTGAGTGGTTTTTCAACTGGTGTTTGAGAAGCAGGAGAAGTTACTTGTTCTTTAATTTTTATGTCTTCGGATTCTTTTTTCTCATGAACTTCTTCTTTTCCCGCTTTTAATTCAGCTTCTTTTGCTTTTAGTAATTCTTCCCTTTCCTTTGCTGCTATAGCAAATTCATCATCGGTTTCAATTGCCTCAACTTCTAGAACATCCGGAAAAATAATCCCAAATTCTGTAGGTTTATCATCTTTGCTAATAATCTCATTTCGTGCATTGAGCGAAACAATAAGTTTTCTGAACAACTTGGTTGTTATTCGAGAAAATCCATGACTTTTTCGAATAGAATCTTCATCTTTTGTAAAAATATCATTCAGTCCGTTGAGTAAATGTGATGTTATAGCATCTCTCTTATCTTTAATGCTAACTATATACTGATTTGAGCCATACGAATATGCAGATAAATAGATTTTACTTTCTTTGCTTATCTGCATTGCGTACTTAAGAAATTGGGTTATAAGAGTTGTAAAGTGATGTTTATCAGTAGTTAATTTAAGCGAAGAAGATATTTTGCCGTATGTTAATTCTGTTTTATTTGTACGGGCTGTTCTTTCAGTACTACTCTGAATTTCTTCCAATAGATCAACAAACACAATTTCCTTTGGCTGGAATTGAATCTTATTATCTTCAAGAGCTGCATATTCTGCGGCAGTGTCCATCGTTTGAAGTAACATTTTCTGATTTTCTTTTATAATATCAACTGCTTCTTTCTGCTCTTCGGTTGGTTTATCTAAACTTTCATTTATCTCTTGAATAAATCCAAGTATAACATTAATCGGTGTTAATATTTCGTGAAAGACATTAGAAAGGAACGACGGTTCAACTGATTTTTTTTCACCGTCAACTGCAGGTATTGATTCGACCGGCGGAGTTTTATATTTTATTTTTCCAATAATGGTTATAGATTCTAATTCACCGTTAAATTCGTGAATTGGGGTTGCAATAAGTGATACTTCATTTAGTTCACCGGAAGAATTTTTAATGGATGTCTTAAATTTATGTGGTTCCTTTGAATCGGTGTGAATTACAGTTTTATTAAATTCCGCCCTATCATCATCTTTAATTAATGAAAGAAAAGGTTTTTTCTCAAGATCATTCTTTGTAAAACCGAGAGTTCTAATAACGGATTCATTTGCATATGTTATAAAGCCATCTGCGTCAGCAATAAAAATCAAATCACTGCTGTTTTCAAAAGCGGATTTAAAGACTTTTATTTTTTTATTGTTCTTTACTTCATCAGTTACATTCTTTACAATATTTATATGAGCACTTTTACCTTTAAATTCGAGCGGTGACTTACTAATTTCTACAATAACCGAAGTACCATCTTTCTTTTTATGACGCCATGGTCCGGTAAATTCGTTTGTTTGCGACTTTTTATTAGTACTTTCAAGCAAGGTTTGTATATCCTCAGGCGCATAAAGATCTGTTAGATCCATATTCAAAAATTCATTTTTGGAATAGCCATACAGTTTTACAGTAGCATCATTGACTTCGAGAAATTTTAAGTTCTCCAGATCATAAATGAACATTGGCTGAGGGCTGATTTTCATTATCGCGTCATACATTTTTAATATTCCCGCTGTTATTGTATCTACTTTGTGTTTCTCGATAAATAGGAAAAGAATTTCTAATGTGATATTTGATTCATTATAACTTCTTAATGCGAGTAATTCAACAAATTCAGAGATCTTAAGAGTTATCTTTTCAGTTTTGTCATTAGATAAGAATTTTTTTATCTCCTGTAAAACTTGCTCTTCCTTAAAGACATCAAGAATTTCGCTATTTGATAAATCTGTTTGTCCGCTAATATATTTTCGTACTCCATCATCAAATGTTTTTACAATCCCTTTCGGGTTTGTTATTATATAATTAAGTCCGACATTTTTCACAAACTCAAGCAACTTATTCTCAATGCCATAAGCTGATCTTTCTTTAGTTTGTGTTGGTTGAGAAATTCCTATTAATGCCACGACATTATTATCAACATCAACTATTGGGAATTCTACAATTTCGTATGGGTTGCTTCCGTAAGGTGAAGACGAAGACATCCCTTCAATTACAACCGAATTAGTAGTTTCAAAAATATAATTATCGATTGTAGAGTACAGTTTATTCTGGAAGTGAGGCAGAACGTCTTTTTCAAATCGTCCTTCCAATTGTTTAGCTTTTACTCCAAGTACAGTTGCAAATTTCTGATTAACTAAAATATAACGGCGTGTATTATCTTTAATCCAAAAAAATCCCTCAAGTAAATCTATTTGCTTTTGAATTTTGGCTTTACCAATAAATGTGAAAGGAAAGGCTGATTTTATCGATTGAATAATCTCGAATAGTTTATCATCGTGATTTATCTTACTCATCTCTTCAGTAACAATAGTAAATCTACGTGACTCTTTTTTACCTTTGTTATTGTTAAGTAATCTTATCGTAGTAATAAATGTTTTTTGTACTTCATCCGTAAATGGAACAACAGATATTTCATATTCATCCGAGTGTTCTGTTTTTTGTGTAAGAAGATTTTCCTTTACACTTTTTTCATAAGTTTTCGATTCATAGAGCAGTCTTTCTAAGACAGATGAAAATTCTTTATCCAGTACTTCAAAAATGCTAGTATTGAAAGTTACATCCGGTAAAAACTTTTTTCCCTTTTGATTAAAATCTATTACACGCCCTTCATCATCCAAGATAAAGGTTGGAAATGGAATTAAATTCTCCAAAATAGTTAATATGTTTTTATCGATTGTCATTAGTTAAAAGGTGTCGTAATTGTAACTTCGTTAGAATAATTTGAGTACTGTTGCGTATTAAGTAATGCCCTAACTCTATATGTATATTGAGTGTTAGCATCTAAATTCGTATCGGTATAAAAAATAGTAGCTCCGGTTCCGACAGCTCCTCCAATAGTACCAACCACTGAAAATTCATTTTCAGACGGGAATGAGTTTCTTTTACGTTCAATGAAATAAACAAATTCATTTTCAAAAATATCATTCCATTGAAGTACAGCAGTATTTCTAGTAATCGATGCTGCCGGTATTGATAATACTATTGTGCCTGTATGACCGCGGGTACTGACTTCATTTGAGAAATCGGAATTAAGATTCCCTTTAAATGCTCTTACCTTAAAGAAATATTCATTATTCACAGGATCGGGTACAGTTACGGTGATTCCATAAACTCCTTTACCCTCTTTAGGACCGTAAGTAGCGTAAGAAGAATAATTGCCCGAACTTCCTACTTTACCGAATACAGTGAAACCATCTTCATCGTCAGAATTATCATTCCAAACAAGCGAGAATTGATTTGCGGAACCGTGTACGTTATAAATTTGCAGCGTGGTCGGTTTCGCCGGTGGAAGATCAGGAACAAATACATCATCTATATTACTGTAAGGTGTGTAAAAACCTTGTGATGTTAGATGACGGGCTCGATAATAATAAGTAGTACCGACAACGAAATTCGAATCCATAAAAACATTAACATCCGCTGCAGTGTTTCCTACTTGAACGAAATCTCCTGTATTCCCTTCTCTGCGCTCTATAAAAGTTCCTACTTCTTGATTAGTATTATCTGTCCACCTAACAACAATCATTCTTAACTGATTATCAAATTGTGCAATTAGATTAGTAGGGGCTGGCACATCTGCCGCTGCAGTTGTTGCAGTAGCTATATTTGACCAAGCACTTTGCGATGTACTATTAAATGACGCAATTCTGTATGAATATGTTGTACTTGCTAATAAACTTTTATCAGTATATTCTCTTGCTGTTGGGGCAACCACTGCAACTTGTTCAAAATTACCGGTGCTGGGATTGGTTCGTTGAATTCTAAAACCAAGTATATTTACTTCATTGCTTTCCCAGGTTAATAGAATTTGACTTGCGCCTAAAGCTTGTGCTTGCAAGTTAAATGCTTCTCCCCCTGTTGTACTAACTTCATTACTGAAGGCAGAATTTCCGTATCTATTAATTGCTCTTACTTTATAGTAATAAGTCAAGAGTTCGGAAAGACCAATGTCGTTAAAGCTGATTGTATTTTTTGGCAATGTTCTATATAGATTATATTCTTCGTTAGTTCCGACTCTCCTCCACAATTCATAATTATCCTCGGTTTTTGCATTATCATCCCAAAATAGATTAACGGAACCTGTAGAAATTTTTGTCAAAACTAAATTAGTTGGAGCAGGCGGTGCTTCTAAAGTTTCTACAACAGGAAGATTTTTTTGAACTTCACTTGTTCCGTATTTACCAGCAATGTTTCTTACATTAACAAAATAATCAATTTTAGTACCCAACAATGTTGAGTCGACATTTAAATATATATCAGTATTAGATCCTCCGGTTGCTTCAAAAACTTCGACAAATCTACCGGATTGACTTTCAATAATGACTTCAAATTGATCAAGTCCTTCGCCTCCCGGATAATCAGATGCTTCATAATATATTTTATTACTTCCTACTTGCACAGTATCACCTGATGTTGGGCTGATAATTCTAATAGTTGGTCTGGTTGACTGAGTTTCAGTAATGTTTTCGACACATGAAAACATTAATAGAGTCGAAAGCAGAATGATTAAATTAACTTTCATCATTTTGTTGGTTACCAGTTAGTTTTTCAAACCGGTAATTTAATGAATATTTTCTTAACCGATATATAAATACCATATACTCTTAAAATAAGTCTATAATGGAAGTATATTTTCAAAGTCAATCAAAAATATTCTTGTTTCATTTGGCTTTAGATTTTTGATATACATGTAAAGTGAATTTGATTCTTTATCAAATTCATAAACAGGTATATCCGTATTTATAATTTCAGAGCTAACATTAACATTTCTAACAGGTTTATTAATATTCACTTCAGCAACAAACTCTTCTACTATAATATCGCTCGGATTTGTAACTTCTACACTAATTCTTCTTTTACTTCTCCATTCATATCTGACCTCGATATTCCCTCTTCTTTTCCACCAGGATAAAATTTCGTCGACAGATGTTATCCAAAGATTATTTTGTTTTGCATATTTCACAACATCATTTATAACATCAACATACTGAGGTTGGAGTTGAAAATCAGTATGGACTTTTAAAATATATAATCCTCCTTCAAACAACAGTCGATTTATATCTTCTTCGTAAGTGTATAGTTGAAAAGACCTTTCTTTAAGTCCATATTCTCCAATAATCTTACGATCATCGCGTGCTGTTTTAGTAAAAATCAGCATTGGTTGTTCATTTCTAAATACAGTTTTAGGTACAGATCTATCTGTTAGTGAATCAGTTACCATATAGTTATAACCGTATCTAGCCATTCCAACCATAGTATTGTCATCAAAATAACCATATTCGGGCATCAACCCGTTTACTTTTGTTCCAGAAATTGATTCAAGTGTATCTTTTGCAATTCCCATATTTGTAAATTGCAGTTGTTGATCATAAAGAGAATTTAATGTATCAAAAGGTGATTCAAGAAAACCGATATCTACAATGGCACCCAAATCAACTTTACCTGCAATAGATTTAATTAATGAAGGATATGTTATTGCAGTTTGCGGGCGTACAAACACCGATGCCGGAAGTTTATGACGGTTTATAATTGGTAAGACATTATTAATATTATAAGGTTGCTCATTTATAATCGGGACAAGGATCATAGCAGCATCATACGGTGCCGGCCAATCTTTTATATTTGCAGTAGGTTTATACGTCAGCCAATTGATGCTGTTGTTAAATAATTTTTCGAAATAGATATAATCTTCTTGTTCGCCTAAAACAGAATTTAGTTCAAAACCGAACCAAACAAATCTTCCTTTACCATAAGTACCATAAGCTATCCCGGCACTTCTTTTGATTTCTTCCATTACAAGTCCGGCTTCACGGATAAAATCATACCAGAAACTAACTTGTGTCGTTCTTGGTTCAAGAACTTCTGCATAAATTGGTCTATCCCATGTTGCAATCTTAAGCGAATACCCGGTAGGAATTCCTGAAGTAAGAGGTAAATTTCCTCTTAATGTATGTACTTTTCTCTCAAAATCTCGCGGGTGAATTTCTTTGTAAAAATTCATACCAAACACTTCAGTAAAAAATTCCCATCCTCTCCATTTTGCTTCATCTGAGAAAGTTGCAATTCCACTTGTAACGAAAATACTTCCGCCTCTTTCAAGATATTTTTTTATTTGGACAAGTTGTTTGTCACTCATAGATTTCGCTGCCGGAAGGATAATAAGTGGATAATCAAAATGTTCACCGAGCTCAATCATTTGGTCGCTGATAATATCGTAATTCATCTTAGATGCTTTAATAAATATTTCCCAAGTATCGATATTATCACTAATCCAAGTACTACCTTGCGGAAGCATGTTTTGAGTATATTCTGAATAAAGTATTGCAGCTTTTTTCTGTTTATCCCATGTAAAAACACTAAGGTTTTTCTTAGAAGGTAAAATTTCGGAAACTTCATAATTACCGTAAACATTTTTCACAACAAGCATAAAGATCAATATAGCTGCAGCCAATAAAACCAGCCCGCTTAGAAAAATAATAAGGTAATTAACCCTAAGACCTAATTTTGATCTTCTTACCGCCACTTAAGTTGATCCTCTTTTTTCTTTTTTTCAACTTCTTTAGTCGGCTCAACATAACCTTCTTTAGTATAACGCATAAACTTTTTTCGTTCTGAAGTAGAATATCTGTCCTCAGCCGAAGTTGCGTATCTGCCGCTTGATCCGGTAGAAGGAGGTGGAGAAGAAACATATGTCGGTCTCATCTCAGGACCAGATTGAGCTCTTTGTTGTTCATACATAGGGCTTCTCCTTTGGTACTCTGTAACTCTATCTCTTGTAGGATAAGGTTCTTCATATGTTCTTCGCATTCCTGCACCGGTATGCTGCTCGGCAATAACAGGAGTTGGTGAAATAAGTTCTGCCGGTATACTGGAAGGCTGCGGTGCTTGTGCCGCTTTACCTTTGCGTTCACGTACCTTATAAAGAATATAAGCTCCCACAGCAAGAATAAAAGTTGATATTGTGGCAACAAGAACTATTAAAGAAAGTATTGGAATTAATTCCATAATTTACTCCAAATAAATATTAAACTTTTTTATTTCTTACACCAACCGATGGTGATTTTGCAATCACAGTTTGTGAACTGCTTCCCGATCTCTCAAGTTTACCCCAAGTCATACTAATACCAAGAAACTCTTCAACAGTAGCCATAGCTTTTGTAATGTCTATTAATAAAATGAATATTAATCTGTAAAATATTGAATAAGGTACTAACCTAAATTCTTCTCTTTCAGCGGCAATACAATAAATAGCAGCCATCATATCAAGCAGCATTATTCCAACCCACCAGAAAAATACTAAACTCGACATTCCGTAAAATGCAGCAACAATAAAGAATAAGTTTGCAAATATATTCATTGCAGGCCACACAAGTGCTTCATAGAACATCGACCATAGAATCAAAGTATTATTAAAATTAATTGTCGGATTAAGTATATGTTTTTTATGTTTACGAATCGCTTGTAAAATTCCGCGAGTCCAACGATATCTTTGTTTAAGAAGTTGATGAAGTTTTACAGGAGCTTCGGTAAAAGCCATTGCATTTGGTTCATAGTTAATCTTCCATCCCTTTTCAAGAATTTTCAGAGTTATATCAGCATCTTCGGCAAAAGTATCACTTGAATAATAACCTGCATCTCTTAACGCACTTTTTCTAAATATTCCTATTGGACCTGGAATGATATTGACCATCTTAATAAATCCCTGGGCGCTTCGAGGCATATTAAGACCTTCAACATATTCAAGCGCCTGTAAATCAGTTAAGATACGTTTTCTATTTTCTACTTTTACATTACCGGCAACTGCACCTACGTTCGGGTCAATAAAATGTCTGATTCCCATTTTCAATGTATTGGAAGATAGTTGTGAATCTCCATCCATACAGAGAACAAATTCAGCTTCCGAATACTGGATACCGGCATTAAGAGCTTTGGATTTTCCACCATTTGGTTTATTGATTAAACTAACTTTTACCAATGCGGTTCTTCCCTGTTGATAACCAACTACTTCTTCTGCAACTTTTGCGGTATCATCTGTTGAACCATCATTTACAATAATTATTTCATAGTTAGGATATTCTATATCAAGAAGTGACTCTATCGAATTACGTAATATTTTGCCTTCGTTAAATACCGGGACGATTATAGAAATAAACGGATAATACCCTTCTTTACTTTCAACAGTATATTTGGTGAGATATAGATATGCCATAACAAGAATAGAAAAGTATCGGAATAAAAGAACGAATAAGAATATTACCAATGCAACAATTGATGAGTAAACGAAAAGTCCGCTCCAAGTTAAAACTGTTAATGGTAACGTAACAAGTATAATTATAATTAAAAAAAGTGAGGTAAGACCGGTTAGGAAAATTACTCGTAATTTTTCTTTCCCTTCATTACGCTTTGGTTCTTTTCGTTCACGATTATCAAGTGCAATTTTATATTTTTGTAATTTTTGTTCCATCATTTATTTTATGCTTTTTTGCAATAAAAATAAAACAAATCGAGTGCCAGAGAATGTTTATATTTTGAGCTGTTATCCCATTTTTTATTAGTTCAATTTGTTCCAATTAAGTACAATATTATATTAATGCCTCAATTCTGTACACATTTGTTAGCAATATAAGTTTTTAATTAAATCATTGCAACAAAATAACTTAATAGATAATCATTAAAGTAAGCCTTAAGGAAATACTGATTTCTTCAAACAAAATTAAAGATTTGAAATCAGAAAATTGACCATAAAGCACTAATTGAAAGTGAAGCCGAGGAGTATCCGGACTGTTCTCTGAATGTATTACTTAAGAACCCGGTGAGAGCAATTCGAAATGATTCAATAACCGTAAAATAAACATTCGTTGACAATTCTCTCAACAAGTAATCGTTTTTAGGTATATAACCTATTTTTCCGGCTAATTTTATTTCCCATCTTTCATCTAAATAAACCAACCACCTTGCAAAGATGCTATGCTGGTAAAAATCTTGCGGCGAGTAGTAAATTGGCAATGTATATTTGAAGTCGGAGAAAAAGTATTCATAACCAACTTCGAGATTTGGATAAAAGTTTCTACTGATTCTACCAATAAAATTATTTCCAATATTTTCTTGTAACGGAGTAATCGTATTACCTAAAATTGTAGTTCCTTCTTTTGTACGAAAAAGTTGGTATAGAATTTCAAGATTCACATTTGTTTCAAAATTGTAATAAGCGTTCAGAGATCCAAGTTCCCCGGTAAGACGTGTAAAAACAAGTCCGGGAGAATATAATAACGTAGATGCATCACTTCGAGTATAAAAAAGATCAAAACCGTACTTATATCCGTCTCTATGTTTATAGTCAAATTTTACACCTGCCTCAATAACAGGAGATTTGACAATCCCCGGTGAATACATTTCGCCATAACTAAATCTGAAAATAAGATTGTCTTGAGGTCTAATAAATAAATTTCCTTTAAAAGTGGTATACTGAAAACCACCAAAGTCATTGGATAAATTACCGCGTATCCAGCTTAATCCACCGCTTATATATGGAAGTAACCCGGTTTCAAGATTACCGCCCCAATACCTGTAGCGAAAATCCAGATCATCGGCAAAGAAATACGCAACGGGTTGTATTACCATGTAAGAAAATAAATAACCACCAATATATCTAAACCCTTTAGTTAAAAAACTCTCATCCTCAGGTCTAACAGGAAGCCACCCTATTCTTTCTTGAATTATTTTCGGTTCGGACGGATCATTATCAAGCATATAATTGTACACAACCCTTGCACTATCGTACATCTCAAGTTGTGAATAACTATCACCCAAATAAAGTTGAATTTCCATATCATAAGGGTCTTCATCAGAAAGCCTGGTAAACTCTTGAAGCGCTTTTTGTGAATCACCGCTCCAATAAATAACTTTGGCTCTAAGTTTATCCATTTCCAAATCGTAATCATCATTTAGAGCTTGATCGTACATATCAATAGCATCATAATATCTTTCGGCACCGACATAGACATCTGCAAGTTCATATTTTAAGTCAGAAGTAGGAATAGCTTCAAGAAAATATTGTTCATAATATGGAATAGCTTCATCATATCTTCCATTCATAGCAAGAGTTCTCCCCTCTTCCAACCTTTCAAGTTTTCTATTTTCTTCTTCCCTAATAAAATGAAACTCTAACATAGAATTTAACTGCTGTGCATCCGGATTATCCGGATCTATCTGTGCTGCTCTATCGCTATAATTTTGTGCAGTAAGGAATTCGTTTTGCTGAAAATTCAATGTGCCAAGAGCTATAATAGCATTTATATTATTGGGTTGAGATTGAACAACTCTTTCAAGCCGAGATTCAGCTAAATCCAAATCTACATTTTCCCAAACAGCAACTTGTCCGGCTAAAAGTAGATAATCAATGTTGTTCGGATTCCTTTCTAATAGTCGATTTACTTCTTCATATGATTCTGATAATTTTCGTTGATAAGCATAAATCTTAGCAAGTCTAAATCTGAATTCTTCATCCTCAGGAGTAAGTTCAAGATATTCGGTAATTAGTTCTTCAACAACATCATAATCATCAAGGTTGGAATAATAGTCAACCATTCTAAGTAATGCTTCTCTATTATTTGGTTCTTCTTTTAAAATGGTTAATGCCGAATCAATCTTTGCTTCATAAAATTCTTGTCGTTTGGTAATAATGCTTTCCTTCAATTCTTCAAATCTTGTAGTTCCTTCATGATTTGGAGCTAAGTATTGTAATTGTTGAAAAGCTTCTTCGTATCGTTTTTCCTGCAACAAATAATCAATTAAATTAAAACGAGTACCTTCATCATTCGGATTATTTCTAAGCAGTCGATAGTATCTATCGATAGGATATTCCTCTCTCTCAAATGATCTTGGTGTTTGAAGAGTTAAATAACCTTGTCTCAAAGCTAAGTCCAATCCATCTTCGGCTTCTTTAAAGAATGGTTTGAAACTCAATGCAGTTCTAAATGCGCGTTCGGCATTGCTATAATTACCTAACCACATTGTAAAATATCCGTACCTGCTCCAAAGCCGCCAGTCATCAGGGTGTTTTTCTACCCAACGGGCTAATTTAATTTCGCCTTTTCTAATCGAACCGGTGTGAGATAATATTTCGGTGTAACGAATAATTTCATCCGGGGAAGCATCTTCATCTCGTTCTAAATATTGATCGTACCAAATTTCAGCAATTGCCCATTCTTCCAACCATCTGTAAGATTTTCCTATTTCCAAATAGTTAAAAGGATTATTAGGATCAACAGCAAGTTCTCTTTTATATCCTTCAATTCGTTCATATAGTAATTTATGCCAGGTGCTTAAGACTCTCTCAAGATTTCTTTTATATTCTTGATTAACTGCATCTAACCTAGTTGCTCTTCTTAAATCGAGAACTGAAAGCTGATACTGCTCGCGTTGCTCGTAACATAATCCTCTAAGGTTATATCCTTCAGCTTCTCTTGCATTTTGCGATATATACTTATTTAGTTGGTCAATAGCTTCGCCATACCTTCCGGCTTGCATATGTACTAGAGCTCTCCTTTTCAATTCTTCAGAAGAATTTTGAGCAAAGAGTTGTGGTACAACTATTATAAGAAGAAAAAAGATGAGTATTTTTGAACTAAAGTTCATCACTCATTATATTTTGTGAGTGGAGTATACATGTTTCCTGAAGTTCTATCTGCTTCAAGTGCATACTTAATTAATGTATCGGCGTTATCAATATTTTCTTCAATTTCAATACTGTATATAGAAATAAATTCTTGAATTGCATGAATGTAATCCATATCTGTACTTGGCAAATTACTTTGAACATTCTGGATATAGCTAATTACATTTTTGGAACTGCTTTTAACAAGAAGCACCAGTACTTTACCGTCGATTACGCATATTTTGTCTTTTTTATCACTGGCAAGTCTAATTGCGTTCTGCAATTGATTTAATGTCAATAAACCTTTAACATCAGCTAT
The DNA here is from genome assembly GCA_020724265.1 of Melioribacter roseus. Classification (GTDB taxonomy): domain Bacteria; phylum Bacteroidota; class Ignavibacteria; order Ignavibacteriales; family Melioribacteraceae; genus SURF-28. Next base: position 168,536 of record DYHH01000001.1, read on the forward strand.
AGGGTCTAGTTTAAACGAGACCAAATTAAATGTTTGACCTGTACTTTTATAAAGTGCAATTTGGTTATTAACAATCAATTGAAAATCATTGTAATTATATACATTTGAATAAGAACTAATTTCTTTGTTTCTATAGCCGTTACCATTTTGTTTCGATACGTGAGGGATTGACGGCGTATGAATTTCTTTTGTTTTATCGTAAATAACTTCTGTTTTTTCTTTCTTTACGAAATCAGTTGTTACACCTTTATATGGTTCAATCTTATATTCCGAACTAAATTGTCCTTCTGTATGACCAACATTAGGACTTATAATTACTTCTCCCCCCTGAAAGCGGTCTTCGAATTTTTTAATAACTTTTCTAAAGTAGATCAATCCAGTAACATATTGAGCAACCGAGTCAACAATTTCTTCAGCTTTTTCTGTTGCAGGTTCTCCGATTATAAAGAGGCTGCTTACATCTCTTTCTTCAATGTGTTCAAGAGTTCTTAAGAATCCATCTTTTAAAATTTCGAGATTGTTAAATCCAATAAACGGGGTTAATTCATCAAAAATGATTCTTTGCGGATTATATTGATTAACAACAGTTATAATATCATTCATATATTCTAAAAGATATTCATCTTTATTCGGCATTTCGTAAATATCATTGGGAGGAGCAACTCTAACAACAATAATAAGATTTTGATTCATATATGATTGTATATCAAAATTCAAAGATGCTGCTTGAATCATCAAATCTTTGGGTCTCATGGTTGTGAAAAACAGACAAACTTCTTGTGATTTGGCGGCTTCCAGAGCGAATTGTAAACCAAGCAATGTCCTGCCGGATTTACGAGGACCTACAAGAAGGTAACTTCCGCCTCTATATATTCCACCCCATTTTTTATCTAAAAAGTTAAAACCGGATGATATTAATCGGATACTAGAACTCATATTAACCTCTATTGACTACTAATCTTACTCAATGATAATGCCATAAAAATCAATCATTTTGAGGAATAATAGTAATTTTTGAAAACAATAAATTCTAAAAATGAGACTAAATCACGGTTATGATTCATAATAGTACAAGTCATCATCTTTTCGAAAAAAAGCCAAAAACGAACAATGCCGTAGCGTTAGATGAAATTGTCGGTTCGTTCGAAATATAATCCATTCTGTCATCAATATAAACTATTTCCTCAGATTGAAATTCAGAGAAACGATCTAGTTTTTCAAATTTAATACTATATTCACCAAGCAGTTTCCTAGGAATTGGTCCGGCTGATAAAGCTCCGGTTAACTGCCCTCCGTTAAAATGAGCAATCTGGTGATGAAAATTTTTAGTATAAGTTTCACCAAATCTTGAAATAAAAACAACTCCCCAAGGATTTCTGCCTAAAATAAAATCTCTTTGAATAATTGCCAATGCATTAAAAGATCTATCATTAGAGACTTTCTCGTAAAGAATATTTTGTAAAACAATTCCTAACAAAGCGTTGTTCGATCCCCATGAAACTTCAACTCCCATTTCGAAAGGAGAAATAGAACTGGTTTCTAAAAAATGCTCTAAATTATTCTTCAAATAATTGACATATTTTTTATCAAAAAAGGAGAGTTTGTAATGAGCTAAGGCATTCATATCTCCCCAACTCCACCAGAAATCTGATTTTGCAGAATCAGCATAAGTTTTAGCATCATTTAACAATGAGTTTCTGTTTGTTGATAAATATAATTCTATTGCTCCAAGTGCCATTTTTCCTTCGTAACTTTTATCAACATAGGCGCCTGTACCTTCATTTGCAACATCTTTTACGTTATGACGAATTGAGTAATAATTTTCGGCAAGTGTTAAACATTTATCTGCAAACTGATCATAACGAAGAGTTTCTTTCCAAATACGATGAGCTAACGAAAGCGTAGCAACATAAATTCCAATAAGATTCTTTCCAATTCCAATAAAAGCCGGCCTATTAAATTGAAGCGGATCATCTTCCGGCATTCGCCATCCAACATTCTGATCTTCTTCGTTCTGAACTTGTGTAACAAATTTGGAATTATATGATGCTCTGATTAACCAATCCAAACCGATCTTTGCTTCTTCAAGTATATCGGGTACATTATTATTATTATTATCAAATCCAAATTTGATAGGATCAAATTCATATGCGAACAGCATTAAATAAGTAGTAAATGCAGTTGTATTAAGAAATTTTGTATAATCACCTGCATCGTGCCAACCACCGGTGAGATCTATTCTTTTGTTAATTTCTATTCCGTTTTCAATTATGCTTGTTGCATCTGCAATATGACAAATATCGTGTCCGATTGGTGAAGTATAACCGCATCTTTGAACCCGGTAAAAAGTAATTAATGAATCGACGACATTATTGAAAAGGTTATCTGCAATTTGAAATTTTGTCGACTTGTAATCAGCTACTTGAATGTAAAAAGTATCATTTTGCCTAATTGTAGAAAAATCAATTTTGTAGGAGAAGTTAAATTTACCGTACTCACCTCTGGAAGATTTAATTAAACCCCTATCGGAAATTTTTCCGTTTAGATTTTTAACAACAAATTCTCTTCCTTCCAATTCCGTCTTTGAAAGAATAACCGCAGTTTTAGAATCATTAGGAAGATAACCTATTTGATTAGCTCTTATAAAAACTTGAGCATCTAAAACAACTACAATTAATAAAAAAAATACGAGGGTCAACCTCGTTTTTTCAATGAATTTTTCCATATGATTTATAAAAATAAAAAATCAGTAAGTTCTTATTTTTCGTTTTTTTCTTCCGGGAATGTGGTACCGAACACATGATCCCACGCTGGTTGACTTACACCAAATCCTTTATCAGAATGTTTGTAATGGTGAAGCATGTGATGATTTTTAATAGCAAGCCAAAATTTATTTTTCATATTAAAATGATGGATTGCATAATGCGTAATATCATAAAAAATATATCCGACAATAAAACCTGCAAAAAACGGGGCGACTAATACCTGTCCGAAGATATAATAAAATATAACATAAAACATTAACGCCAAAGGAATTGAAACCGAAGGAGGCATGACTAATCTTTTGGAATCCTTTGGATAATCATGATGAACGCCATGAAAAATAAAGTGAATTCTATTCCCGAATTTGCTTTTAGCATTAAAATGGAAGATAAATCTGTGAAGGAAGTACTCTGTAAAAGTCCAAATAAAAAGTCCAATTGCAAAGTATAGAATTACATTGCCTATCGTCAGTTCAAAAGTAAATAAGCTCCTGTATAAAAAGAAAAGTACAACCGGCACATACAACCAAAGTGGAACAGTCCAATGTACCTTTGAAAGGGCTTCCCAAAAATCATTCTCAAACATTCTTACTGTTTCATCTTTGTTTGATACATAATTTTTTGCCATTGATTTACCAAATTGTTATTAAATATTGAACCGAATATAAATAAAATGGGACTTAGTGTAAATATTTTCCGATTACTATGATTTACGATAATTTTTAAAGGAATATAGGATTTTTAGGTGGTAAAAAATGAGAGAGGTTCTCTCATAGTTGATTTTGGTTCTTATACTCAACTTAAAACTGTATTTATAGTGTTATTCTACATTTTCGATTATGTTAATGTCGAACATACGGCTCTTCATAATTTTTTTCTGTTACCATAATTTTAGGGTGAACTTAGTAATAATGAAATTAAATAATTAGTGACAATTCGTGCAATTCGTGTCTGCTATAATATTCAGCTTTTACAACCCAATATTCTAACCAAGGCTGCTCACTTAATAAAAATATTCATAACAAATTTCTTCCATTTATTTTGTGAATCTTTTCCAAATACTACTGCATCAAACGTTAGAAAAAAATAGGAATATCTATGCCACAAGCCAAAGTAATAATGTTCTCTACACCAACATGCAGTTTTTGCAATACTGCAAAAAGATATTTCAGAGAAAATAAAATTCGTTTTACCGATGTTGATGTTTCAAAAGATCAAAAAGCTGCAATTGATATGCAAAGGAGAACAGGTCAAACCGGTGTACCGGTTATTCTAATCAATAATAAACCAATCGTAGGTTTTGATAAAAACAAAATTGACAAAATGTTAAATCTATAAAGGAGAATTAAAATGAAAGTAAAACCAATGGATGATCGCGTTCTTGTAGAACCGATGGAACAAGAATCAAAAACAGCAAGCGGTATTATTATACCGGATTCTGCAAAAGAGAAACCGGTTATCGGTACTGTAGTTGCAGTCGGAACCGATGAAGATTTACAAGACAAAATTAAAGTCGGCGATAAAATACTTTATGCTAAATACGGCGGCGAAGAAATATCAATTGAAGGTATAGATTATAAGATAATTCAAAGAGCTGATATTTTAGCAGTAATGGAATAATTGAATGTAAAGCGACGATCCTTCGTCGCTTTTTTATGTAGCTAATTAAAGAATTATAGGCTTACTCTTTTACTCTTGGATTGAACTAATAGAAACATTGCACTTAAAACGCAGCACTTTTTTAGCCGCGAATTCGCGAATAAATAAGCGAGCAAGTAACCAAAGTAACCTTGAAGGATAAGGAGCTCTAAACCACTTACGCTTACCTTCAAGGTTAGGTATTTTAGCAAATAAGCGAGCAGGGATGCTCGCTTTACAAAAAAAGGCTGCCCAACTCTGAGCAGCCTTACTGAAATCTATTTAGTAATTATTTCTTACTTTGTCTAAAAAAATGCGGATTGACAGGCGATAAGCGATAGTGTTATTACCACCGCCCATGCAAACATGTATATTGTTAGTGCAAGCTTTCTCATTTTATTTTCCTCTCTTTTTCAATTTTTTTATTCATTATTAATTTGTGCGGCTCGCTGACCGCACTTAAATTTTACAAAAAATAAGTAGTATTATTTAAGAAGAATCATCTTCTTCGCTTGCACAAATTCGCCTGCAGTGATCCTATATATATATGTCCCGCTCGATACCTTTATACCGAAATTGTTTTCTCCGTTCCAATTTACATTGTGTCTGCCTGCTTTTACTTCTTCGCTTAACAATGTCTTTACTTCTTGTCCCAACATATTGTATATCTTTATCGTTACAAAGTTTGCTTCCGGTAACGAATAATTTATCGTTGTTGTCGGGTTGAACGGGTTCGGATAATTCTGCTCTATGCTGTAACTTAGTGGTAGTTCTTCGTCTCCATCTACACTGGTGACCGACCCTACCTTGAAATTACCTGTGTTTGAATAATTCGATGTACTGCCGCTTGTCTTACTTCTTACTCGCCAGTAGTATTCACCCTCTGCCAAATCCGTAACTTGTGAATTTAACTGTGCTATGTTGTCATACTTCGTTGCATTGCTAAAGTCCGGATTTGTTGATAACTCAACTTCGTACGAGAGGGCTGATTGTGATTGAGTCGGTAAATACCAAGATAACGTAGGACTATTTGTTCCTATCGTTACTCCTCTGGCTGGTGAACCGACTAACGGCATTACCGCACTTGCTCCGGCATCTACTGTGAACTTCCATACAGATGACGGATTCTCCCATGTTGCGCCTCCGTCATACGATAACTCTACATACCACCAATATGTAGCTCCTTCGGTTAACGGTCCGCTTACTGTTGCACTGGTTGTCGTTGTAACTACTGTCTCTACGTTTGCATTGAATAACTCGGTGTTGCTATAGGTTACTCTAAAATGAGTTACTCCCAGCATAGACCCGGTTACATACCAATAAAATGTCGGCGACTTTGTTAATATTATGCTGTTATTTGCCGGGTTTGTTAATAATATATTTGCATCGTTTCCGGCTATTGTGAATGAACTGTATGAGAAATCTCCATGAGCAGGTGGATTAACTCCATCATAGAGAGCAACTGCCCAGTAATAAGTCTCACCATATTCTAACGGACTGGTAAAGGTGTAGAAAGTTTCATTGATGTCTGAAGTTGTGTAACTACCGTCATAAGTAGTTGCCCAATTACCGGAATTTGATCCTTTCTGCCAACGTACAATGAATGAAGCCCAGCCAAGTGTTGAGCCGTCTACCCACCAACTTAATGTTGGTGTATCAGTATAAACTGTCGGATTACCTACAGGCCAGCTTAAAACTACCGAACTGCTAAGACCACCGGCAATACTGAATTCTGCCGTTGTTGAAAATATTTCATCAGGACCTGTTACGTATGCTCTTACTCTCCAATAATAATATTCTCCAGCAACCAAACCACTACCTTGTACATATAAATCAGTTGTTGGTCCGAAAGTTTCATCTATTGTTCCAAACGTATTATCCGTACTTACCTGTACTTCAAAATTAACATTTGTATTTGCACCGCCAATCCACCAATAAAATGTTGGTGCGGTTGTATAAATCTCTAACCCACCTGTTGGATATGACGGATTTGCTGCTGTAGGAACTAAACCCGGTGCATCATATGTTTTAAATGATGCTATTGATGAATAATTAGTCTCTAAGCCGTATGTTGTTCTTACCTGCCAATAATATGTTGTTGATGGGTCTAAATCAGTCCCGATATAAACATACATGTTTGAACCGGCACTAATTGTACCCAACGGATTTGATAAAACACCTAAGGCTTCTGTCGGATCATCCGAATATATTACTTCAAATGTAGCTCCAGGTTCCCATTGCATCGTGTACCAATAAAATGTTGGGTCTAAATAATAAATCTCCAAACCGCCGGTTGGGTATGATGGGTATGCTTTTACTGCACCGCCCTTTGTTGTGAAAGAAAATACGGTTGAATACTTCACGACTCTGTCATCAAAATCAAATTCTCCAGGTGTTGAGCCGTCATCGTAATATGCACATACTCTCCAATAAAATTTAGATCCGCCGGATAATCCATTTACTGCTTTATACAAATCCGTAAGATTATCGAACCAAAATACAGGATTAGCTCCTTGAGCTGCATCATTTTCTAAATCAGCCCATTGAACATAATCAGGAGCCAATGGCTGTTCTATAACTTGTAGGAAAAATTTAAGCGAACCAACTGCTTGATTCAGACCCCATGTAAATGTAGTAGGATCATAAAGATATAATTCCACACCATTACCAGGATTCCACAAATTGACAGTAACATTTGCAACAGTAGTAAAATACCATGCCTCAGAAGGATATTCAAAAGCACCGACTTCTGCAATTACTCTCCAATAATATTTTGTATTATTATTTAAAGGTATTTCTTCAAAATCAATGCCCGTAAATTTGTGACTATCAGTTCCGGAAGCAACAGTATGTTCCAATACTAAATCACCAACAAAATCAGTTGAGGTAGCAATTTGAATTCTGTATCCATCTGCTCCGCCATCAATCCACTCAACTGTAGGTTTTATTGAAACTCCAGTAATTGAATTGACAGGGGAAACAAGTGTCGGTACTACATCAAATGTCCAAGGACCGTTTGATGAAGTAGCCGGTGAATTATCTAAAGGAGTATTGGTATCATCAATTGTTACATCCCAGGTATAAGTTCCATAATCTAAATCTAACGGGAAAGTATAAGGACTTGTTTCGGTATTATTATATGCAAAACCATTATTACCTGATACATCCAATGTATAAGTTACATTTGAAACCGCAGCAGAAGTACTCCATGTAAGTGTCGGTGTTCTATCTGACGAGCTAAAACCGTCTGCAGGAGAGTCAAGTGTTAAATCAGGGAAATCTGTTTTAAAATCTTCAGTAGCCGAAGCATTATCTTCAGCCCCTTTTGTAGCTCTTACCCTTACATCATAATTGGTATTATGCTCTAAAGCAGAGCCTACAGTATGAGGTGAAGTTGCACCGGAAGCTGAATACTCTAATGTTCCGAAACCGTCATCACTAATTTCAACAATAAATGTAATACCGGTACTATTGCCATCTTGAGTCCATTCAATATCAGGTGTTACAGAATGATTAACCGGACTACCTGTTGGATTTGTAATCACTGGTGTTGCAATTAAGGTCGTAAAAGATACTTCCGCATAGTCTTCGGTTGAAGAAGAAGCATCAGTTACTGCAACAACTGCAAAATAATCCTCATTATACGTGTTTGATGCTGTTGTTGTATATGGTGAGGTTTCACCTAGAGATGATTCAACATCACCCGCATGACCACTTCCGGTATTATCATTTATATAGATATCATAATCATACGGTGGAAATCCACCTGTTGCATCAGTCCATGAAACATCTGGATTAAGAGCTGACGGAGATGCGGGTGGTGTGGTTGTGCCTGCTGTTAGAGCGGGTCCAGTACTTATTGTGATAGCCGCTGAAAGATTACCAGGATCATCCGAAGTATTTTCCAGAGTAAATGTATAAACTGTATTGTCGTCTAAAGTAGTAGCCGGGACATCAACTGTGTATGAAGGTCCGCCTCCACTTGAAATAAGCCCACTGACAGTTTTATCTGTACCTGCCGAGCCAGCCAATTGTCCAGGTCCAACTACAGCAGTAAACACTACTTCATAAGTGCTTGGACCATTATTGGCTGCATCGGTGAAAGTTATTGTTAAGATTGCATTCTCGTCAACCAAAGTATAATTTGTAGGTGAAGTTATAGATGGTTGAGCAAGAATTAAGCTAGTAAACAAAAGCAAACTAGCCAGTAACGTAATTAGTTTTTTCATAAAAGCACCCTCATGCTTTGTGAATAAAATAAACTTTGGCTGGGTTTCAATATTTATAAATTATTAATTCTGTTTCCCTCAAAACAGATTCAATTTCCCTTGAAAATTGAGAAAGAAGATAATTCTTTTTTGGCTGGTGATAAAATATAAGAGGTATTTTTATATAAGTCAATAATTATTTTAGATATTATATCTTATTACCAGTTATATACATTTTCTTTATATCTTCAGTCCAAGAAGCAAAAATATTTGATTATATGCAAGGGACTTAATGTGCCGTAGCTCACGTATAAAATCTTATACAAAAAAAAAGCTGCCCAACTCTGAGCAGCCTTACTGAAATCTATTTAGTAATTATTTCTTACTTTGTCTAAAAAAATGCGGATTGACAGGCGATAAGCGATAGTGTTATTACCACCGCCCATGCAAACATGTATATTGTTAGTGCAAGCTTTCTCATTTTATTTTCCTCTCTTTTTCAATTTTTTTATTCATTATTAATTTGTGCGGCTCGCTGACCGCACTTAAATTTTACAAAAAATAAGTAGTATTATTTAAGAAGAATCATCTTCTTCGCTTGCACAAATTCGCCTGCAGTGATCCTATATATATATGTCCCGCTCGATACCTTTATACCGAAATTGTTTTCTCCGTTCCAATTTACATTGTGTCTGCCTGCTTTTACTTCTTCGCTTAACAATGTCTTTACTTCTTGTCCCAACATATTGTATATCTTTATCGTTACAAAGTTTGCTTCCGGTAACGAATAATTTATCGTTGTTGTCGGGTTGAACGGGTTCGGATAATTCTGCTCTATGCTGTAACTTAGTGGTAGTTCTTCGTCTCCATCTACACTGGTGACCGACCCTACCTTGAAATTACCTGTGTTTGAATAATTCGATGTACTGCCGCTTGTCTTACTTCTTACTCGCCAGTAGTATTCACCCTCTGCCAAATCCGTAACTTGTGAATTTAACTGTGCTATGTTGTCATACTTCGTTGCATTGCTAAAGTCCGGATTTGTTGATAACTCAACTTCGTACGAGAGGGCTGATTGTGATTGAGTCGGTAAATACCAAGATAACGTAGGACTATTTGTTCCTATCGTTACTCCTCTGGCTGGTGAACCGACTAACGGCATTACCGCACTTGCTCCGGCATCTACTGTGAACTTCCATACAGATGACGGATTCTCCCATGTTGCGCCTCCGTCATACGATAACTCTACATACCACCAATATGTAGCTCCTTCGGTTAACGGTCCGCTTACTGTTGCACTGGTTGTCGTTGTAACTACTGTCTCTACGTTTGCATTGAATAACTCGGTGTTGCTATAGGTTACTCTGAAATGAGTTACTCCCAGCATAGACCCGATTACATACCAGTAAAATGTCGGCGACTTCGTTAATAATATACTGTTGTTTGCTGGATTTGTTAACGATATACTAGCATCATTTCCGGCTATAGTGAAACTTCCTTCAGCAAAATCTGAATATGGTCCTCCGGGATGATCATGTGCTGCAACTGCCCAGTAATAAGTCTCACCATATTCTAACGGGCTGGTAAAGGTGTAGAAGGTCTCATTCATATCTGATGTTACATAGATAGAGTCATTTGCCAATACTTGAGTTAACCATTGTGCAGGTGTTTTATCTTTTTTAGACCAAACAACTTTATAATGGAACCAACCCAAAGTAGAGCCTTCCATATACCATGAAAGTGTTGGGGTATTTGTATATACCGTCGGATTACCTACAGGCCAATTAGCTACCGGGTAACTATTTAAACCACCTGTAACACTAAATTCCGCAGTTGTTGATAAAACGTCAGGATGCGGAGCTTTTGAGGATCTAACTCGCCATAAATATGATTGGCCAGGTAATAATCCACTACCTTGAATATATGTATCTGTAGTGGGTCCAAATGTTGTTGGCCATGTTGTTCCGCCGTCAGTACTCAACTCTACTGTAAAGTTAACATCAACATTCATTGCGCCTATCCACCAATAGAAATATGGTGCTGTTGTGTATATCTCCAATCCTCCGGTTGGATAAGACGGATTTGCTACTGTAGGTACTAAACCCGGTGCGTCATATGTTGTAAAGGTTGCTATTGATGAATAGTTTGTCTCAATTCCATATGTTGTTTCTACTTGCCAGTAATATTGTGTTGATGGGTCTAAATCTGTCCCGATATAAACATACATGTTTGAACCGGCACTAATTGTACCCAACGGATTTGATAAAACACCTCCGACTTCTGTCGGATCATCTGAATATATTACCTCAAATGTAGCTCCCGGCTCCCACTGCATTGTATACCAATAAAATGTTGGGTCTAAATAATATATTGTTGCTCCGCCTGTTGGCCACGATGGATATGCTTTTACTGCGCCGCCTTGCGTATCAAAATAAAATACTTGTGAATACTTAACAACTCTATCTTCATGATCAAAGGCGTTTGAAGTTGAGCCGTCATCATAATATGCAACTACTCTCCAATAATACCTTGTACCGCCGGTTAATCCATTTACATTTCTCCAAGAATTGGATTGATGGTCATAGAAAAAGTCAATACTTCCCGGTGTTGCAATTTCGGCATCTACATCTGCAAACCATTCCGCAGTTGTTGGTTCTGTACCGGCAGCTTTAATTTGCAGATAATATTTTAGTGCACCTTGTGTTTGGCTTATTCCCCAAGTAAACATTGCCGGATCATAAGCATACAATTGCATTTGATGACCTGGATTATACAAACTAATATTAATATTAGTAACTGTCGTGAAAAAATTGACTTCGGATTCATAAATCGGATCACTATTACCATCCAAAGCAATAATCTGCCAGTAGTACTTTGTATTATTTGCAAGCGGGAAATTCGGTATGTTTTCATTAGTATTATATGTTAAAACAGTACCGACATTTTCGTCGAATAATGGTGCTGATAGATCACTATTAATGCTAATTATTAGTTGATATTCAATTGTTGCGGCAGGACCAGTTTTTAATTCACCCCATAGAAATGTCGGTTCAATTGATACACCGGTTATACTGTGAATTGGTTCTTGTAATCCTTCCCATTCATAAATTACATAATCGGTTATAGTAACACCGGTACCGCCAGGGTTAGAAGCATGAGCTGGACCTGATGCATCTCCCCAATTATTATTCTCATAAGCTAATACATAGTAAGGACCGCCATTGTCATTATCAATACCTAAACCTGGATTAACTCCACCGCCATCAGTATTAAAAAAGTTACAATTTTTTACAACGATTCCTGAATAATCTCCGTCAACATTGATAGCATAATCTAACGCTGAATCAAAATTGAATTCTAAACCATCAATTGTAACATTGTTTGCTGCGATAGTAATTGCTGGTGAAGCATTAGTAATGATAGGATCGTTAAAGCCCTTGAATACTAACTCCTTGTCAACAACAAAAGAATTAAATGGTCCGGGTCCAATAACAAAAATTGCATCGCCGTCTAATACATCAATATCATCAATTAGATCTTGAATACCGTCAGGATTGGTACCGTTTACATAAAAGGTCCACGGTACATCAGGGTCTCTTGGTTCGTCAGGGTCGTTACCGTACCATGGTGAGTATAAAACATCATCGGATACTTCACCACCTGAACCTGTGGGATTTGTCGTTGCATGATAAGGCCCAGTAGCATGACCCCACCAATTCCATTCCGCATTTACAGTTTTCCCTGTAATATTATTAATTCCACCAAGAATTTTATTGTTTTCAATTAAATTATCTAGATTTGCTTCTCCACGTGCACCAGTACGTACATATATACTTAATGCATCATCGCTAAAAGTGTTGTCGGTGATAGTGTTACCGGTTACTTCATAAATGTCCATTCCACGATTATCAACACCGGCCGGAACATTAAAAACATTATCGGTTATAATGTTGTTATTCGTTAAAAGATTTAGACCTCTTGGACTGTTGAATTCATTATCCGTAACGCTCACAACACCGTCTAATGATGAAGCAGAAATTAAGCTAGCTGAGGTTGTATTAAAAACGTTGTTGCTAATATTTGCGGCAGTCACTCTCGCATTATCAATTGAGAATCCACGTGAACCTGTTAAATTACTGTTTGTCAAGGTTAAGGTGTGTTCCGTACCGGGATTTCCGGCAACAGAAATTAAGTAATACGTACTAGTATAGTGGATAATAGAATTTGTTATAACTACATCACCTTGAACTCTAATAGCCTGTATAAAAGAAGTACTTTCAAACCGTAACCCATCAAAAGTAAGATCTTCTGGCCAACCTGATGTGCCACTTCCAGTTGTGATCGTTCCCACTACAATTGTTTCACCTGATGTTGTATTGGCATCACGAGCAGCACCAACACCTGCAGAAACACCATGCTGTGCTCCCCTAATTGTTAGACCATCCTTTGTATTTACATTAAGGTTTTCAGTATATGTTCCCGATGGAACATCAATTACATCTCCTGGACTAGAAGCATCAATTGCATCTTGAATTGTAGCAAAACTCCCAGCGCCATTAATTGTGATTTGCGCATTAAGTCCAATTAGACTTAAGAAAAAAATTAGTGGGACTAACCGTAGTAGTAGTTTGAGTTTCATATAAGCACCCTCATGCTTTGTTAATGTAAAATTTTGGCTGGGTTTAAATATTTTTTCTAATCTTTCTCCTGCTTCCCTCAAAGCAGATTTGATCTCTCGATTGATGCGAGAATATATTCTTTTTTGGCTGGAGGCTAAAAATATACACTTGAGAATTATAATACAAGTACAATTCGGATATTTTAACCTATTATGTTCCAGTTCACTTTATATTTAAAAGAAAGCGGTCTGTGCTGCATACAAAGCCGAGCCAATAACAATCACCATTATTGTAAACAACACATACGAAAATTTACTTTTCACTTGTAAATCTCCTTACAATTATTTTGGTATTAATCAATAATCAAATTTATTTTAAAAGAATCATCTTTTTTACTTCAGTATAATTACCGGCAGTAATTCTGTACAAGTATGTTCCGCTTGAGACTTTTTGACCGTAATTATTATCCCCTTTCCATGTTAATTTATGATTACCGGCATTAACTTCTTCGTGTATGAGTGTTTTTACTTCGCGACCAAGCATATCATAAATTTTAATTGTAACATATGATACTTCCGGTAAAGAATATTTTATTGTTGTAACCGGATTAAAAGGATTGGGGTAATTTTGTTCAAGACTGTAAGACAGTTTTAATTCTTCATCTTCTTCGATACTTGTTACAGAGCCAATTTTAAAATTAGCCGGTGTAGAATATGATGAAGATTCGCTGTTTGTTTTACTTCTTACACGCCAAAAATATTCACCTTCATTCAACCCGGAGAGCTGAGCGTTTAGTTGAGCAATGTTATCATAAACAGTTGCACTGCTGAATTCAGGATTACCGGCAATTTCAACTTCATAAGTGAGTTGAGATTCAGATTGAATAGGAAGATACCAGGAAAGCATCGGTGAATCGGAATCAATAGTTACACCTCTTGCGGGCGAACCGGCGAAAGGAACAACAGCACTTGCACCGGGATCAACTGTAAATTGCCACGTCGGAGATGCTATACTATAAGTCGAACCTCCATCATATGAAACCGAAACATACCACCAATAAGTAGCACCTGCTTGCAAGTCATCAACAATTTGAACATTTGTTGTAATTGTTTCCAATTCTTCATATAGAGTAAATAATGAAGTTTGGCTGTATGTAACTTTGTATTTATCAATGCCTAAAGCAGAACCGCTCACATACCAATAAAATGTCGGCTTAGTTGTATAAACTACACTGTTATTTTCAGGATTGGTTTGTTCAATAACTGCATTACCTCCGGCAAGTGTAAATGAGTTAAATACATAATCACTATGAGAAGGTAGAGTGACACCATCATATAATGCTACTCCCCAATAATAAGTTGAACCGTAACTCAAAGGATCATTAATTTCGTAATATGTTTCATTAATATCCGCAGTCTGATAAGAACCTGTAGTAGCACCAGCCCAATTACCGGGAGCAATATCTTTGTTCCATTTTACAATGAATGAATCCCAACCAAGTGTAGAACCTTCAACATACCAGCTCAAAGTTGGAGTATTGGTGTAAATTAAAGGATTCCCAACGGGCCAATTCAAAACAACCGTGCTGCCCATTCCACCGGCAACTGAGAATTCTTCGATATCGGATTCTATAGTTGTTAATCCGTCAGTTGAAGAAACTTTCCACTGATAGCCAGTACCCGGGGTTAAACCACCAATTTGCAGATAAGTGTCAACAGTTGTTCCCATACTTACAAAACCACCGCCATCATCTACAAAAACTTCGAAAGTTAACGTACCGCTGTTGTATGCTTCTATATACCAATACATTGTGGGAGATGTTGTATAAATTGTAATATTATCAGTCGGATAACTTAAAGTTGGTTTTGTAGGCACAATTCCCGGTGCATCATAAGTTGTAAACTCAGCAATATCGGAATAATTTACTGCAGCACCGTTAATTGTTTTTACCTGCCATAAATAAGTAGTTGAAGGATCCAGGTCAGTATTTTGTTCCGCAAAAGTATTTGAACCGGCTGATAAAGGTGCAGCGCCGTCGTCATCTAACTTGGAAAGATCACCGCCGTTATCGCCATCTTTAACAACATATACTTCGAATTCAGCATCAGGATCATATTGGTTAGTGTACCAATAGTAAGTAGGGGTTAAATTATAAATAATATTTCCTCCAACCGGCCATGAAGGATAAGCTTTTACTGCACCTCCTTGGGTATCAAATTCATAAACAGCAGAAAACTTGACGACACGGTCATCAACATCGAACGATCCTGAAATAGACCCGTCATCAAAATAAACTATCACACGCCAAAAATATTTAGTTCCCCCTGTTAAACCACTTACACTTTTTGAGGTGTTTCCTAAATTATCGAAAGCAAAATCGGGGGTTTCCCATTCAAGTGCTGTTGGTAAACTAACGGAAGATATAATTTGTAAATAAAATTTAAGACTGCCGACAGAAGAACCGAGGTACCATGAAAATTGAACGGTAGAAAAAGGATAAATTGCAGCGCCATCAGAAGGATTAGATAACGTGATATTTATATTAGAAACGGTTGTGAAGAAATACGCATCAACGACAGGTTCAATATTATTCGCACCTGCTCCTGAAGCATCGGCAATTCTCCAATAATACTTTGTGTTGTTATCTAAAGGAGAATATCCTAAATCAGCAAACCCGGATTCGGTAACTTGATATTCTGTCAATGCATTTACGTCAACTTCCATAAAGTCGGTTAAGAAGTCATCGGAAGTAGAGATTTGAAGAAAGTAAGCACCGGAAGCTGTCCATTGGAAATATGGTAATATTGAAATTCCGGTTATGCCATTATCGGGTTTTGGTTGGGCTAAAACCAGATTTATAGAAAATAAAATCGAAAGGATATAAAAAGTCGTTATCTTTTTCATGGAAGCACCCTCATGCTTTGTTAAAAAAAATTGGCTGGATTTTTAAGAAATTTATATTCGATCCCTCAATCGAACTTAATTTCAAAGTAAAAATAGGAACTCTTTTTGGCTGGTAAGTGTGAATATATAGGTTTAGAAATCCTCTGTCAAGCATTTTTTTTAAAATATTATTTTTTTAATAGCAAATTACAATTGTAAACACAATTGATTCATTCAAAATTGGAAGATGGAAAGATGGAATTAAGGAAGAATGGAAAGAATGTTCGCACATAATCAGCAATGATGTAAAGATAATTTTTCCAATTAGTTTAGAACAGAAAGAATAACTGAAGACTTAATTCGCCAATTGGCGGCTTAGCTTTTTGTTTTTCATTTTTCTCATAGTATTTTATCCTCCCTATATTTGAAGCGAATGTTTACCTATTTAAGCTTTTTTTTAAAGTCACTTTAAATGTGAACAGAACTCAAGGGAAAAGTTCAGTTATCTAATTCGAATTCATTTCAATAATTTTTAAGGTTGCTTATTGATATTAAAAGGAGATTATCACATATTGACCACAATTTTTATTTATTAAAATATTTTTACAAATAATTAAGTTATAATTATGACAACTCCTTCAGCTCCGAGAGAACAATGGGGTTCTAAGTTAGGATTTATATTAGCTGCAGCCGGTTCTGCTATTGGACTTGGTAACATCTGGAAATTTCCATACGTGGTCGGAGAAAACGGCGGATCTGCATTTATAATAATTTATTTGTTGTGTACAGCAATAATCGGTTTACCGGTTTTAGTTGGTGAAATATTAATTGGTAGAACAACACAAAGAAATCCAGTTGGAGCTTTTAGAGCTTTAAGCGGTTCTCGGTTTTGGGCTGGCGTTGGTGGTATGGGTGTTGCTGCCGGATTTTTAATCTTATCTTTTTATGCTGTCATTGCAGGATGGTCGGTAGGATATATTTATGAATCTTTTTCAGGAGACTTATTTAAGTATGCCGATCCAACTAAAGCTGCAGTCCATTTTGAAGAGTTGACCCACGATGTTGTCTGGATTATCGGTTACTTTGGATTTTTTATGATACTTACAATGGGTTTAGTTTATGCCGGTGTTCAAAAAGGTATTGAGCGCGGAAGTAAAATAATGATGCCCGTTTTATTCTTATTGTTGATTTTTGTTATGATAAGAGGTATAACGATGGAAGGTTCGGGTGCGGGTTTAGAATTTCTTTTAAAACCTGACTGGTCACATGTGAGCGGTCAAACATTTTTGATTGCTTTGGGACAAGCTTTCTTTACACTTAGCATGGGTATGGGTGCAATGCTAACATATGGTAGTTATATGTCGAAAAAAGATAGTGTCCCCTCTTCTGCAC
The DNA here is from genome assembly GCA_020724265.1 of Melioribacter roseus. Taxonomy (GTDB): domain Bacteria; phylum Bacteroidota; class Ignavibacteria; order Ignavibacteriales; family Melioribacteraceae; genus SURF-28. Next base: position 186,038 of record DYHH01000001.1, read on the forward strand.
TTCAAATACTTTTGCTTGATACTGCAATTGCGTTAGTTGCAGGTATTGCAATTTTTACATCTGTTTTTGCAACCGGATTAGATGCTGCCGCAGGTCCCGGATTAATATTTCATACATTGCCGGTTGTTTTCATGAAAATGCCAGGCGGTGAAATCTTTGGACCGATATTTTTTATTTTACTTTCTATTGCAGCTTTAACTTCCGCTATTTCTTTATTGGAAGTTATTACTGCATACTTTGTTGATGAAAAAGGATGGACAAGACATCGAGCTGTGATTGTTTTTGGCAGCGTTACTTTTTTAATTGGTATTCCTTCCGCATTATCATTTAATGTTTTATCCGATACAACAATTTTCGGTTTGAACTTTTTTGGTCTTGTTGATTATTTGACGGCTAATATTATGCTTCCGCTCGGTGGATTGTTGATAGCGGTTTTCATTGCATACGTTTGGAAATTTGACAAAGCACTTATTGAATTGAAAAACGGTGCTGAAAGATTGTTCAATAAAAATCCCTTACTTATAACATTATGGCAAATATTTATTAAATTTTTTGCACCCGTATTAATTTTCTTGGTACTTCTTCATTCAACAGGAATTTTAGATGTTCTCGGATTATAGTTTCATGTTCTTTTTCAAAAATTAAAAAAAGAGGATAATGAAAAAATCAACTGCTGCTCTTGTCACATACGCAGTAATATTTTTATTAGTGCTTATGTGGGGTGTTTCGTTGTTTGAAACTGTTTGGGTATTCCCGGGTAATTTCGATTTCATCGGCAACTTCCCTTCCAAAGATGTTCCACTAGGTTCAATTCCATTTATGGTTATTGCGCTATTAGGAACAGGTATATTTGTAACTATAAAACTTGGTTTTCCGCAGTTAAGATATATCTGGCACGGATTAAAAGTAACCGGCGGCATTTATGATGACCCAAATGATGAGGGAGACCTTAATCATTTCCGCGCATTAACTACTGCTCTTTCTGCTACTGTCGGCATCGGTAATATAGCAGGTGTTGCAACAGCTCTATATTACGGTGGACCGGGTGCCTTGTTTTGGATGTGGGTAACAGCTTTCTTCGGAACAACTTTAAAATTTGCCGAGTGTACTTTAGCGCTGCATTTCAGAAGTTTCGGTAAAGACGGCTTTACACAAGGCGGACCAATGTATACAATTGAAAAAGGACTTGGTCAAAAATGGCGATGGCTTGCAATCGCTTTCGCAAGTTTTGCGGTCATTTGTTCTTTTGCTACAGGAAATGCAATCCAAGCTTTTACTGCATCGGATCAGATGTACTCGGAAGTTGTACAGATAGTAGGAGCAGAACATTTTCTTACAAGCAAATTTACTCTGTTCGAGGGATTGACGGTTTCAATTCAACAAATTATAAATGGTTTGCTATTAGTTACGGTTGTCGGTGCTGTAATTATCGGGGGTATCGGAAGAATTGGTAAAGTAACCGGATTTTTAGCACCAATAATGGCAGCAGTTTATGTAACTGCCGCAATATTAATACTTTTCTCAAACTTCGATTCACTTGCTCATAGTGTAGGATTAATATTTCAAATGGCATTTAATCCTCCTGCACAAGTTGCCGGTGTCGCTGGAGGTATGTTTTTATTTATACTAAACACAATGATGTGGGGAATCAAACGAGGTCTTTATTCTAATGAAGCCGGACAAGGAAGTGCTGCTATTGCACACTCTACCGCAAAAACAAAGTACTCTGTTAGAGAAGGTTCCGTTGCATTATTGGAACCATTTATCGATACAATTATGATTTGTTCGTTAACTGGTTTAGTTATTCTTTCAACCGGGGCTTGGCATCATACAGAATTTTACGTGAAATTTATCGACCCTAATTTCGGCGGTGAAATGATGAACAGCAGTATATTAACTTCTTATGCTTTTAAAGAAGGTTTAAGCTGGTTAATCGGATGGGGTGATAAAATAGTTACTACTTCGGTATTGCTCTTCGCAGTTTCAACAGCAATTAGTTGGTCGTATTATGGTGATAGAGCAACTGATTATTTGTTCGGAGCGAAAGCAATTATTTATTATAAATGGGTTTTCTTATTGTTTGTATTTATCGGTGCAATTGCAGAATTAGAAGCAGTTTGGAGTTTCGGAGATGCGGCTTTAGGATTTATGACCTTTCCAAATTTAATTTCTATTGTATTACTTTCAGGTTATTTGAAGAAAATTACAAAAGAGTATTTTTCTTATAAGCATTTAACATATAAAGAATTTGTTGCTCAGGGAAAAACCTCCGAAGATCATGAATTAGAACCTTGATAAATTTATAAGTCTTGAAGGTGAACTTAACATTTGAGTTGGTTTGCCTTCAGGACTTTTTTTGACTTAAGGAAAATACTACGGAAAAATTAATTCCAATCTTTTCATGTTATTCACATAAAATTGTTTATAATCTTTTCTGATTTATCATCTTTTTTTTATTCCATTCACTTAATATATTAGTAGATTCACTTTTCAGAATAAGCGGAGAATGTATGGCAAATATTAACAAGATTAAAGGGAGAATTGGAATACTTACCGGTGGAGGCGATGTTCCAGGTTTAAACCCGGCAATTCGTGCAGTTACTATAAGAGCTAATCGTGAAGGATATGAAGTTATTGGAATTCGTAGAGGTTGGGCAGGTATGATCGATATTCATAGGGATGAGAAATATGATAACAGCAAAAACTATTCGGTACTTACCGAGGAACTTGTCAACAAAACCGGAAGAACCGGGGGTACTTTTCTGCATTCGTCAAGAACAAGACCAAGTCACGTACCTAAAATAAACGTACCGGAACATTTACGTGATAAGTATAAAGATGAAGTAAATGATCTCACCGAAGATGTGATGAAAAATATTGATTTTCTCGGTCTCGATTACCTTATTCCTATTGGCGGCGATGATACACTTAGCTACGGAGTTCATCTTCATAACCAGGGGATGAAAGTAATAGCAATTCCTAAAACAATGGATAACGATGTTCCCGGAACCGATTACTGCATCGGATTTAGTACTTGCGTAACCAGAACAATTGAATTAACGCATATGTTAAGAACAACTGCCGGGTCACATGAGAGATTTCTTGTAATTGAAGTATTCGGTCGTTATGCGGGTTTTACAGCGCTACTGCCAACAATGGCAGGTGCCGCTAATAGATGCGTTATTCCTGAACACCAATTTGATATTGATAGATTGACAGAACTAATGGTAAAAGATCGAGAAACAAATCCAAGTAATTATTCAGTAGTACTCGTATCCGAAGGAGCTATGTTTGAAGGTCAAGATATGGTTTTTGAAAATGCCGAAATGGATATGTATGGTCATAAAAAACTTGGTGGTATCGGTGATATCGTTTCAAGTAAATTAAAAGAAATCTCACCCAAATATAATAACGGTAAAAGAGTCAATGTAATTAATCAAAGATTAGGATATATAGTAAGGTGCGGAGACCCGGATGCTATCGATTCTATTGTACCTATGGCTTACGGTAATTTAGCTCTTGATCTTATTTTAGAAAATACATCCGGTAGATTAGTTACACTTAAAAACGGTAGATATGATAACGAACACCTGGAAGTTGTTACCAGCTTTAAGAAAAAAGTTGATGTTGAAAAATATTACAACATTGATAGACTCAGACCTTATTACAAAAGCTTCGAATCAAAACCGCTGTTTATTATGGCAAGTGATTAGTATATAAGAGTAAGATTTATTTATAATGCACCGCAGACATAAAGTCTGCGGCTACATTATTTTGTTTATGCTAATTTCAGATTGGCAAATTTAATTAGAAGAGTTTTCATACCGTGTGATTCAAAATCAATTGTTATTTTTTGGTCATTCCCCATCCCGTTAATGGAAAGTATCTTTCCTTCACCAAATATTTCGTGGTGTACTCTGCTGCCTACCCTTACTGATCTTCGTTCTTGATTATACTCATCGTCATAGCTCGGTTGATAAAATTCATCATAATTATCTGATTTTTTTCTCCGTCCGGATTTTCTACCTGTTCCACCGTTTAATTCGGTATAAGTATTAGGGTCAATTTCCTCAAGAAATCTTGATCTACTTTGATAAGCAACTTCACCGAATCGATATCTTGAACGTGCATAAGTAATAAACACTTTCTTTTCGGCACGCGTCAATGCTACATAAAATAAACGACGCTCTTCTTCATCATTAGCATTCATATCGAATTTTGAGTTAAGCGGGAAAAGATCTTCTTCGCACCCGGTTACAAAAACAATCGGAAATTCTAATCCCTTTGCAGAATGTATAGTCATCAATGTGACACTGTTTTTTGATTCGTCTAACTGATCGACACCGGAAATAAGTGAAACTTCTTCAAGAAATGTATCGAGGTCAGCATTTTTATTTTCTTCGTTATACTCCTGAATTGCTTTTAATAATTCTTGAATGTTGTCATAACGCTGCTTGGAATCTTGAGTATTTTCTTCTTTATAAATACGCAGAACACCAAGTTCGTCAATTAAAGCTGAAGTAAGTTCAGCCAAAGAGAGTTTGTCTTTTAATTCGATATATTTATCAAGAAGCAGCTTAAACTGTTTTACATTTTTTTGAATACGCTCTTTTACCGCAATTACCTCAAAAACTCTTGACATAGTTGTAAATAAACTAATATCTAACTTACGGGCAAACTCAATCATTTTGGATATCGATGTATTGCCTATTCCTCTTTGCGGAAAATTCATTATGCGTAATAAGCTTTCTTCATCTTCTTGATTTGCCAAGATTCTTAAATAAGCAATAATATCTTTCACTTCTTTTCTTCGATAGAATTCAACACCACCTATAATTTTGTAGGGAATTTTATCTCTTCTGAGAGCTTCTTCCAAAGCACGAGATTGTGAATTAACACGATATAATATTGCGATGTCATTTAAAGATATTTTTTTCTGCGATACTTCTTTTTTGATTTTCTTACTTATTTGGAATGCTTCATCCTTTTCATCAGCACATCTCAAAATTGAAAGTTGTTCGCCGTCATTATTTTCCGTCCATAAAGTTTTCCTGATTTGATTTTTATTATTCTTTATTACAGAATCGGCGGCTTGCAGTATCATTTTTGTAGAACGATAGTTTTGTTCAAGTCGAAATACTTCGGCTTTATCAAAATCTCTTTCGAAATCCAGCATATTACCGATATGAGCACCTCTCCAGCCGTATATACTCTGAGCATCATCACCAACAGCGCATACTTTGGTACGAGGTGTTGCAAGAAATTTAACTATTTCGTATTGAGCTTTGTTAGTATCCTGAAATTCATCAATAAGAATGTATTTGAATTGTTTGCGATAATTTTGTAATACTTTTTGATGATTATTAAATAACTCAATCGGTTTTAACAACAAATCATCAAAATCCATTGCGTTATTGATATGAAGCCTCTTATTATATTCCCGGTATACTTTTGCAATTGTTTTCTCTTGAGGAGTTTGTGCAAAATCCTTTTCGTATTCGTCCGGACCAATCATTTGATTTTTCAAATTACTAATTCTACTGTGTATAGAGTTCCCCGTCAATCCCGCAATATCTATCTCAAATTCTTGAAGAATATTATTTACAAGAGAAACAGAATCTTCTTTATCATATATCGAAAAATTTGTTTTGTAATTTATTTTATCTGCTTCTTGTCTTAAAATTCTTGCCAATATGGAATGGAAGGTTCCCATCCAAATTTTCTCAGCTTTTTTACCTACTAAATGAGTAATTCTTTCTTTCATTTCATTAGCAGCTTTATTTGTAAATGTAAGAGCAAGAATATTTTCCGGTTCAAATCCATCCGCTAAAATATATGCAATTTTGTGTGTAAGAACCTTTGTTTTCCCGGAACCTGCACCGGCAACAATCATATGTGGTTTTGAGTTGAATTCAACTGCAGCTACTTGGGCGGGGTTTAATTCTTCTAAAATCTTTGTTTTGGACATAAAAATCCCTATTTCTTGAAAATTTAGTCTGCAAATATAATAAAACCGACTCCATTTATCAAAAAATTTGAGATTGAAAGATTTGGAATAAAAAACCGGGAATAAAAACCCGGTTTTTGAAGGAATTTAGAATTTTTAGATTAGTAACTTACCTTTTTCCATTATTAGCTTATTATCAAAGTAGACATTCGGTTGTTTTATAACACCATCAACATGAAAAGGTACATGAACTTTTCCGCCCATACTTTTATTATCGCCTAAAGCAATATGAACCGTACCAAGAACTTTTTCGTCTTCCAGAAGCATACCGCTTAATTTTACCTTATCATTTGTTCCGATGCCAAATTCCGCTATATTTCTTCCCTTATCACCAAATTTAGAAACCATTTTCCAAAGTTTCTCGGCTTCATTACCACCGGAAATTTCGGTTGCTAAACCTTTTTCAACTTTGATCTTAATTACATTTTTAAGAATACCTACTCCGGCGAAAGAACCATCCGAAACAAAAACACCTTCGGATTTTCCTTCAATTGGTGCAACAAAAGCTTCACCGGTTGGAAGATTTCCACTTTCTCCTTTCTTATGGAACAAGCCTTTACTAGGAATAACTTTCCGATTTGCAATAGGCATTGTTATATCAGTTCCTTTTGTAGTAGTAACTCTAACAACCTTAGTTTTCTCTAATCTCTTCTTTAGTTTCAGTGTGAGAGCAGCAATTTTTTTATAATCGGCATTAAGCCCTCTAATCATAACCTCTTTGGTTATACCGGGAAAGGTTGCAACTCTTACACCTTTTGCAGATGCACTTCTTCTTGCGTCTGTATGAGTTAATGATTTTGCAGTCGGACAAAGTACTACATCGAATTTTTTCATCAACTCAGCAACATACTCCGGGGGCTCTTCACCATTAATCTCTCGTGATTTCATTTCAACAAACAAAGCTTCGTGACCTAAACTTAGAGCATTCTCATAAAGTGATAGACCGATTTCTCGCTTTAGTTCATCAGTTACAATTAATATCTTTTCATTTTTTTTGGCACCCATGCAGTCACGGATAGCAATTTGAGAAGCTCTGTCTAATTTTGTTAACGGCATTTTTACTCCTTTATAATGGAAAACCTAAATTTAGCTGAACTGCAGCTGCAAAACCTCCCTTTTCAATAAAAGGTTTGTTGATAGATGGATGTACAAAATTTATTCTATCAGAATTTTCTACAGAATCAATTTTAAAGAAATGATACATTGCAGTTCCTTCAATACTAATATATCCTTCAATAAGATTAATTATTAAACCGGTTCCAATGTAGTAACCAATTTCAGGTCCGTCATTTTCATATTTATTTTCGGTTAATACTTCATTGTCAGAAATAATTTTTTCTTTTAGTTCAATATTATAGAATGTTATTCCGCCTTCTATTAATTTCAGATGAAGAAAATTAAATACAGGTAAACCAAAATCTAGACCAAAGCCCCAATGATTACTTGTTAATTCATATTCATTTTTTAAAAATACTCCGACTTGATTAGGATCTTCAAATGAGTGTTGTTCTTTCGAGAATTGGAAAAAACCTTTAGCCGTAAGAAAAACATGGTTAAATTCAGCGCGTAAAATATTTGCACCGAATCTAAACCCGGTGGCTTTTTCGAATTGAATCGGGGAATTAACTTCAGATTGATTGTTGGCAAAAATTAAATCTAAGCTTTTATTAAGACCAACCGGTTCATATGTATGCTGTCCATAACCGCCGTAAAAACCGCTTAAACCAAGACAACCAAAACCAAATGTTTGAGCAGTCAGTGATGAAGCTGCATACAAAAATGATAATATTATAAGAGTACCGATTTTCATTATATCTATATTGATATCTTTATTATTAATCTACAAAAAATAGAGAATAACTACATCATTTTATCGTGTAAAATCGTATGAACTTTTTATTTTCCAACTGCGTAAGAAATAGTGAAACACGCTGGTCTATCTTCTCATCTTTGGAGAATCTAACTTGTGTCAATTCAATTATTCGCTTAACATTATTTTTGCCGTCGCAGTTTAGCCAAATGAAGCTACCGATTTCATCAAGTTCAATTTCAGCAACTTTTTCCTTTCTAGGTTTGATGAATTTATCCAACCAGGTTTTTTCAAATTTATCATAATGAACAAACACTTTTTCATTTTTAATTTTATGGCTGCATTCTCTTACAGGTATATAATCAGAAATATCAATCATTCTTTTTTACCTGAAGGATATTCAAGACCATGACCATCAGGCCCCATTTCACTTCGTCTTAACATAAATGCAAAGAATAATCCTAAGAATCCTAGTATAGAAAATATCCACATACCATATTCGTAACCTGATGGGTTCTGAGCCGAGGCACCGCCATAATCATTTGCCGCACCTATCATCCAATTGAAACCGGCTAAACCAATTTGTTGAATTAAAGTCATTAATGAATAAGCAGTTCCAAGTCTATTTGCACTTACAATATATGCAACAGAGGGCCACATAACTGCAGGTATTAGCGAAAAAGCAACTCCCATTAATGCAATCGGAACGAATAGAGAAATATCCGTATATACCATCATTAAATAAACAGGAAGAAGTACTAACGAACCTGCCATCATAAAGAGAGAGCGTTTCCCAACTTTGTCGACAATTAAACCAAAGATTGGTGTTGCGATCATAGCTGATAAAGGTAAAATACTATTTAGAAAACCGGCAAATTCGCGAGATGTACCGTGTGCTTCAATAAAAAATTTAATTGCAAAACTTCGGAAAGGAAATATTGCAGAATAAAAAACGATGCATAAACCAACTATGTACCAATAAGATTTACTGAACTTCAATAGATCAGACCAAATAAACTTTTCAGTTTCTTCTGCTTCGCCAAGAGTATATCTTTTTTCGGCATTGCTTTCAAGAATAAAATAGGTTACACCTCCTACCAAGCAACTCAAACCAATCATTGCCGACAGATAAAGTGGGTCCTGCCAATTTGTGTAGAGTCCGCTAGCCCATGTTGGTGAATTATCTGCGGCTACTGATCCAAGCCGTGCTATTGTTAAATTTATACCAAAGGCAAAACTAAGTTCTTTTCCTTTAAACCATTTTGCAAGAGCTGTTGTGATTGCTACAATTAACGGTTCGGCTCCTAAACCTAAAAGAACTCTACCAAACAACATAAGATACAAATCCGGAGATATTGCCGTAACAATAGCAGCAACGGAACAAACAAAACCAAATAACATTGTTGAGCGTTTAGTACCGTATTTATCGATTATAATACCACCGATCATTAAAACAATGATAGCAGCAAAACTATAAAATGAATATAACTGACCGATATTTTCATCAGAATAGCCAAGATCAGCTTTTAGAATATCGGCAATCGGAGCAATGCTATCATACACATAATAATTACCGAACATTGCTATACTAATAACAATTAGAACAAACCATCGGTAAAATACCGGCGGTTTTGGTTTTCCGTTTTGCAGATTGTTTTCGTTAATCATACTCTACCAAATTTTTATTTGATAAATAGTTTATTAGTATTTCAGAATTTCAACTTACGCATTCCAATATGACAAATTGCAAAATCATATTTAACAGGGTCTTTTGCATCATATATTTTCAGATTATTTGTAATTTCTTCAGCCATTTTCCAGGATACATTTTTTTGTTTTGTCAATTTTAATTCTGTGCAGATTCTTGCAACGTGAGTATCAACAGGAATAACAAGTTTTTCGGTGGGAATTTCCGACCATAATCCTAAATCAAGCTCATCTTTGCGAACCATCCATCTTAAAAATAAATTAGTTCTTTTGCATGCACTTCCTTTGAAAGGATCAGGAAACATAAAAACCATTCCTCTACTCGGTTCTTTATGATCTGCAATTATATCAATCATATTTCTCGAATAAAAATGTATCGCATTTTTTAGATGTTCTTCTTCTGAAAAATAGTAAAGTAAAAATAATCTTTTGAGCGAGCCGTAATTAATATAAATTTTATGAATGGCATTAAAAAGGGAAACTATATCTTCCGATGAATAAAATCGATGAACAATTTTTCTAAATAATTTATCATCTCTTTTAGAGCTGTAGTTTTTAATGAATTCGTAAGGTTTACCATCCATAATTGCATGGAGTTTATTAAGAGTGGAATTAATTTGCCGTACATTTCCATAAGCGAAAACAGATGAAAGTAAACCGGAAATTTCGATATCGTAATAGTCCGAATATCTATGTAAAAATTCCAACGGGTCAGGAGAAATTTGCGAGTAATCAAAATACTTGTAATGATAATCTAATTTTTGTTTGAGGAGTTTTTCTTTTTTTTTCATTAGAAAGAGCTACATAATTCATTAGCTGTTTAGCAATTTATTTTTTTGTGAAACAAAATAGTTCAAAAATCAATTTTGAACCAAATCGGTTCATTTTTAATTTTTGAACAAAAATGGTTCAAAAACCTTTTCTCAATCTTATTAAGGCTATCATTTCTTTTACAGCTTTTTCTAATCCAACAAAAACCGAACGAGCAACAACGGATTGCCCGATGCTGACTTCATCAATATCTTCAATTGCTATAAAATGTTTCATATTGTTGTAATTCAATCCGTGGCCTGCATTTACCCCGAGTCCTAATTTCTTAGCATGTTTTGATGCTTGTCGTATTCTTTCCAATTCTTCAAACATGTCATCTTCACTTAATGCATTTGCAAAATTACCTGTATGTATTTCAATAAAATCGGAATCAATTTCCGAAGCAGCATCGATCTGCGCTATATCCGGTTCAATAAAAAGCGAAACAGGAACTTCCGCTTCATGAAGTCGCTCAATAGTTGTTCGAAGGAGATTAATATTATCAATAACATTAATACCGCCTTCGGTTGTTAATTCTAATCTTTTTTCAGGCACAATGGTTGCAAGTTCAGGTTGAACATCAATTGCAATTTTTATAATCTCATCTGTGGCAGCCATTTCAAGATCTAATTTGGTAGTCAGCATTTCACGCATAAGTCGAAGATCTCTTTCGTTTATATGCCTTCTATCTTCACGTAAATGCACGACTATACCGTCAACTCCGTATTGCTCCGCCATTAAAGCATATGTAACCGGATCAGGATTGACTTCCATTCTTGCATTTCTCAAAAAAGCCACGTGATCAACGTTTAGACTAAAGAGCATTTTTACTTTTCTCCTATTTTGAAATGAACGAAATAAAAATAGAGAATAATTTCGTTTTCTTAAAATATCTTTGCTAATAATTCCGAAATGAATTCGGACCTTGATCTTAGCGTTGAAAATATATCAATACCGATCATGATAGCAAAATGAATAAAAACACCGTATAAAAATGAACGAGTACGTAAAGCAACTATCCCTAAAATTATTCCACCAAGAATTGAGCTGAAGGTTTCTAATTCAGGTTTACCGTTATGCAGAATTACGAATGGAATCATTTGAATAAATACGGCATAATAACCGAACTTTTTTTCCAAACCGAATAACATAAATCCGCGCCAAATAAATTCCCAGGCAAAAAGATAGATTAACATTCCGATTTCATAAATTATAAAAATAGACCAGTTACTTTTTGCCATTTGGAGATGCGGATACTTCGCAGCAAATTCCGGTGAAGCGGAAATAAACCACAATATGGGTAACATTACAGCTATTGAGATTAGAGTTACTGTAAAACCAACTTTATAATCACCAAATTTTACTCCGTAATCGGAAAGTTTTTCCTTGAATAAGAAAATGATAATAATAGATGGAAGTAAAAAAAGTGAAATGAAATCACCAATGAACCAAAACAAATACTCATAAAGTTGAACAAATTGATTTTCGGAAAAATATTGGTAATAAAAATTTGCTCTGAAAAATTTTCGTGAAGTGTAATACCAAGAGACTGTTTGAAGAATTGCAACTGCAAGAAAAATAATCACTACTTTTTTATCGAGTGATTTAATCTGATTCCATTGCTCGGCTATTTCTTTTTTTAATGATCGCATGTCACACTTTGTGGTTTTTTGTGTTCTTAGTGGTCAATATTCAATTTCCCAAATATTCTTCCAAATATTTAAAGTTTGGAGTCAATTCTCCTTTATAAACAACGCATGCATTTTTTAATTCATCAATCAAATTAAGTTCGTCAAATCTTTTTAAATAATCTGCTTCAAATAATTTTGGGACAAGAGGCATTAGTGATTTGCTAAACCATTCTGAAGATTCGACAGGAATTTCAGCAGGGAGATTATCAACTGTCATTAATGCGATTCCTTCACCATCAAAACCATCTTTTATTGAATCAGTTTGTGGATTGTAAATGAAAACCGGGTTATCTGACAGAGTTGCTTTTTCGGTCATCTCAATCGAACCGTTTATATCGCAACTTAAATCTGCAATAGCAATTAAATTGTGCAATTCATTTTTTGAAATAATTTCTTTTGTAACTAACCGCGGATATTTTTCTTCCCAATAAATTGCATTTACAAGCAGATTAATTTTAGGTAAATACTGCTCGAACTTCGATTTATATTTGTCAGGTTCATTATAGTATTCTTCTAAATCAAATGTACCCCCGTCAATCTTTTCAACCAAATCTTCTTCTTTGAATACAACTTTATAGATTTTGTTTTTCTCAAGTTCATTCCCTAATAAATCATTCGGTTCTATTTGAGTTACCGGAAGTAAATCCAATATTTTTTGAGCACCGATTGATACATTACCATAGCCGGTTATTCCGACAATTAAAGGATTTATTTCATTCGGTAGTTTTAAATCATTTCCCAGCCTTTTTATTTCTTCTTTTGCGGTTTCCAAATCTGGATAATCTTTAGCCTGTTTTATACTAACAAATTGATTTTTTATTCCCAAAGAACTTAATCTTCGTCCAAGCGTAAACAACCCATTAACCATTCCGGCATAACCGGCATGTCTTCCGAAGAAAACAAGTCGTCTATCATTTTCATCTTTTATTGGTTCGTAATCAATTAGTGTACATTTTTTATCAATGAGTGTTTGAAGCAGCGGCATATTGTATGGCTGCCCTTTTATTGTGTGTGAAAAGAATAAATAAATTTTATTCTCGAGAATGTGTTTGATTGGGATTTCTTTTACTGCAAGAATAATTTCTGCTTCATCAAGAATTTCTCGTGCTTGGGCACCGGCATCAATATAATCCTGATCATCAAAAATTCTTTTTTCGGAAAGCTGAAACAAAGTTTTGATACCGAAATTATCTTCGAGTTCTTTAACGGCAGCGGGAGTAAGAGTTACCCTCCTCTCCCACTTATTTTTTACTTCTTTTCTAATACCAAGAATTTTTTTCATAATGTAAAATATAATTATATATCGAATTTAATACCTTGAGCCAAAGGCAATTCTTTGCCGAAATTAATCGTATTGGTTTGACGACGCATATATGCTTTCCATGAATCGGAACCGGATTCACGACCGCCTCCGGTTTCTTTTTCACCGCCGAAAGCTCCACCAATTTCTGCACCTGAAGTTCCGATATTTACATTTGCTATACCGCAGTCACTTCCCCAAGCTGATAAAAATTCTTCTGATTCTCTAACATCATTTGTAAAGATTGAAGATGAGAGTCCTTGCACAACATTATTTTGTAATTCAATTGCATTATTTACTTCACCAGAATATTTAATTAAATATAATAATGGAGCAAAAGTTTCTTCTTGAACTATTTGGTAATGATTTTCAACTTCAGCAATTGCGGGTTTTACATAACATCCGGATTCATAACCTTTTCCTTCTAAAACTTCACCTCCAAAAATTATTTTCCCGCCTTCTTCTTTTACTTTCTTTTGAGCATTTAAGAAATCTTCAACTGCAGCTTTGTCAATAAGAGGACCGACATGATTTGAAACATCCAACGGTGAACCGATTTTTAATGTTTCATAAGCTTTCAACAATGATTCTTTTACTTTATCGTAAATTGATTCATGCATTATAATTCTGCGGGTTGATGTACATCTTTGCCCTGCAGTACCTACCGCACCAAAAACAATTGCCGGAATAGCAATTTTAAGATCAGCATTTGGCGTAAGAATAATTGCATTGTTCCCGCCAAGTTCGAGAATTGTTCTACCGAATCTTTTTGATACGACTTGTGCAGCATGTCTTCCTACAGAAGTGGAACCGGTTACTGAGACCAAAGGGACACGTTTATCATTGAGCATTCTTTCACCGACAGTTTTTCCTCTACCGATAATGAGAGAAAATAAACCTTCAGGTAAATCGTTTTCTTTAATTACGTCAGCCAGAATATTCTGAACTGCAATTGATGTTAGCGGAACTTTTGAAGATGGTTTCCACAAATTTGAATCGCCGCAGACAGTTGCGATCATTGCATTCCAGCTCCAAACAGCAACCGGGAAATTAAACGCACTTATAGTTCCTACAACTCCAAGCGGATGATATTGATCATACATTCTATGATTTGGTCTTTCGGACTGCATTGTGAAACCGTATAGTTGACGTGAAAGACCCACTGAGAAATCACAAATGTCGATCATTTCTTGAACTTCGCCCAACCCTTCCTGAAGCGATTTACCCATCTCGTAACTTACAAGTTTACCAAGCGGTTCTTTATACTTTCTAAGTTGCAAACCGACTTGCCTAACAATCTCTCCCCTTTTGGGCGCCGGTATTTTTCTCCATTGTAGAAATGCTTCGTGAGTAATTTTTGCTACTTGCTCATAATCATCTTCAGTTGCTTGATATACTGTTGCAATATGTTTGCCGTCAACCGGTGAATGTACATCAATTTTATCACCAGATTTTTCACCGTACCATTTTAAACCTGTTGATGCTCCTAAATTTTCATCTTTAATTCCGAGTACTTTTAAGAAATCCATTTTACCTCCTCCTTCAAATCATTTGTAATTTGATTTGATACCGGTTTGTTTCATAATTGATAATAAGTTTATTTTTTTCATTTTGTTTTCGATGTCAACTTGTATATCGGAAAAAAGATTTAAAAAATATTCGTTAAAAGTTACGTTAATATTTTTCCCTTTCCCGCTTTTTTTATTTACATCAAGATGGAATGCTTTTCTATCTTCTATTGCACAGTAAATTTCTTGTAAATGTAAATCCTTGGGATGTTTGTTTAACAAAAATCCACCGCTAATACCCTGTGTACTTTTTACAATATCGTTCTTTGTAAGCATAGACATTAATCTGCGCAGCTTAGAAGCATTTACCCCAATTTGTTCAGCAATATTCGCGCTATTATGCGTAGTGGGATGTGTTGCTGCAAGATAGCTTAAAGCCTTTACAGAAGTCGATAATTTTGTTGATGCAGACATAATTTTCTTTATTTGTTACAGTAAGTGTAACAAATACGTTATTTAAAGGCAAGTAGGTTTCTTTGTGAAATAGAGATTCCATCATTTCAAAAAATGGAACCAACTAATTTATAATAATTGAATAGATCCAATAGACTGCTTAATTTTCTCGTATTCCGAATTGAAGTGTGTTGCTTTTGATGTGAATTCGAATTGAATTATATCTTCAAATTTATTTTGGAAGATCAATCTTTTAGAAATAATACTGCCTTGATCAATTGAAAACTGAGTAAACTTAATTCCATCTTTTACAAATTGATCAACTTTGTGGTCAAGTCCGCTTTGCTTTGAAATCAATATATGAGAATAAATATTTAGCACATCTTCTCTTCCTTTAAGAGAATCCGGTGTAATAACTCTTCCCAAGTTCAGCACTGAAGTAGTCGAATCATCGAAAAAAAGATAACTTGGATTAAAGACAAATTCTCCAATTATACCTTTAGATTTTTCAATTCTCTTGGATATTTCTGAAGTTCGTAAATCCCAATTAATTGGTGAACGAAAAGTTATACCTAAGTTAAAATCGGTTGTTTTATCTATTAATTCATTTGTTCCCGAGGAATAAAAAATTACTGCCGGAGATTTTTCGTCTTCACATGAGATGAAAATGAATGAAATGAGAGAAAGAATTAATATTTTTGATAGAAGTCTCATACGCAAAAATCATTTTGTAAAATATAAGAAATATTTTTTGATATTGACTTGCGCTGACTTAATTAATAAGTTTCATGTAAACGATAGGTTATTTATGCCACATTACAAAGATTTTCATAAAATAACCGGATTTAAATCCCTCAAAAGTTACGTAATATCCCGCTTCGAGCACGTATTTTAATACCCTTTTTACTTCCCTATTTATTTACAAGTACAGTAAGAAATAAAATTTTCTCAAAATGGGAGTTTTCTATGAACAATGAAACCTTGAAAAAAAGTGATTCCATAATTAGTGCTAAAGATGTTCACAAAATAATTGGCCAAAGAATGTTAGCCGATGGGATGAAATTAGTCCTTGACCTTGAAAATAGTTACGATTTAAGAATAGTTGATGCTCTAACCGGTGATGAATACTTAGATATGTTTTCATTTTTTGCTTCTTCTCCTCTTGGAATGAATCATCCGAAAATTCACAACGATGAATTTATTAACAAAATAGGAAAAGCAGCTTTAACAAAACCTTCTAATTCTGATGTATATACAAGAGAAATGGCACACTTTGTTAAGACTTTCGGTGATGTTGCAATGCCGGAACATTTCAAACATCTCTTTTTAATTTCCGGGGGTTCGCTTGCCGTTGAAAATGCTCTTAAAACCGCATTCGATTGGAAAGTAAGAAAGAATTTTCAAAAAGGTTATAAAGAAGAAAAAGGTCATCAAGTAATTCATTTTAGAGAAGCATTCCACGGACGTTCGGGTTACACAATGTCACTTACTAATACGGATCCTAATAAGATATTGTATTTTCCAAAATTCAACTGGCCAAGAATAACTAATCCTAAAATTACTTTTCCATTGAGTGAAAATCTTGAAACGATAAGACAACTTGAAGAAAAAGCAATTAATGAAATTCACGAAGCTATAAAAAATAATAAGGACGATATTGCCGCAATAATTACGGAACCTGTACAAGCGGAAGGCGGAGATAATTTCTTCAGAAAGGAATTCTTTATTAAACTTCGTGAAATTGCTGATGAGAATGAAATCATGTTGATATTTGACGAAGTGCAGACAGGTATCGGTTTAACCGGTAAGATGTGGGCACATGAATATTATGTTAAACCCGATATAGTTGCATTCGGTAAGAAGATGCAAGTATGCGGAATTATGGCAAGTGAAAGAGTAGATGAAGTTGAAGAAAATGTTTTTAAAAAATCAAGCAGAATTAACTCGACTTGGGGCGGAAACTTAGTTGACATGGTTCGCTCACAGAAATTTTTAGAAATTATTCATGAAGAAAAACTTGTTGAAAACTCAAAAACGGTTGGAGAATACTTGCTTCATAATTTGGAAGAAATTCAAATTCAATTCCCAGAGTTAGTATCACAAGCACGTGGATTAGGACTTATGTGTGCCTTCGATTTCCCTACCCCGGATCAAAGAAATACATTTTTACAAGGGCTTTACGAAAATAAAGTATTAATGCTTGGTTGCGGAAACAGATCCGTAAGATTCCGTCCACCATTAAATGTAACAACAGAAAATATTGATCAAGCAATAAAAATTATCAAAAAAGTTCTTTCAAAAATGAGATAAATAAAGTTCCCTCTTTTCTTCTGCTGATAAGCGGTCTATGTAAGCAGAACATATATAGACCGCTTTGTATATTAGAAGTCAGCTAAGAATTTTATTTATATTCTCTCTGTGAATAAATTCTTTTTTATAATATTATTTCAAATAATTACTATAATAGCACAACCACTTGATACAAGTGTAAGTTATCTCGCAAATTATATAATATCAGACGATTTTGTTTCAATTAAATCTTCCATTGACGATCTCTCAGCAGTTGACTCGCTCTATAAAGTATCTTTAAACTATCACAAAGGAAATACAGCAGAGGCTTTACTTACAGTTACATTTGCTGCCCTTGCATTCTATGAATTACCAATTCAAGTTCCGATAATCGGCTTAAAAATAAATTTACCATTAGTAAAAGTTGATCGAATATTATTTGAAAGAAAAATTGATGCACTTCCCAAATATTTATTCTTTGATTCACCCCAAAATAAATTCGGTGATATGGATAAGATAGCTCACTTTTTTGGAAGCGCCTATTTTTCAAACACTGTGACAATCTTCAAACTTTCTAAATTTATGGGTATCTTTGTTGAGTTTTTTGAAGCAGCGTTTAAGGTTGACGGCTTTCTTGACTACAGAGATATGAAAGTTAATAATCTTGGTGAACTTTTCGGATTAGCATTAAGAGAAAAACCGGATTTGATGCCGTCCCAAGTTTTAAAATTATACAACTTATTTTACTACAGACAAACAAATTGAGAAATATATGTCGAAGATTTTAATTATTGATGACGAAAAGGAGATTTGTGAAAGTATTCAAATGATTCTCGAATATTCCGATGGTGCATTCGGAGAAGATTACGAGGTTGAATTTACTACTTCATCAAAAGTAGGTGTTGAAAAATTAAAGAAGAATAGCTACGATGCTTTGTTACTTGATATTCAAATGCCGGAGATGAACGGTTTTGAAGTTTTAAAGTGGATTCAAGATGAAAATGTTTCAATAAAAGTGATAATGATTTCCGCTCACAGCAGTCTTGAAAATGCAGTAAAAGCAACGAAGTTAGGTGCATTTGATTTTGTAGAAAAACCAATTGACCGAGATAAAATCTTAATCAGTGTTAGGAATGCCGTTGAACAGTCTTTTCTTCTAAAAGAAAATAAAAAATTAAAAGATGTACTTGGTGAAGAAGGTGAAATATTAGGAAGTTCAAGTGGTATTAAAAATGTTCTTGAAACTATTAAAAGGGTTGCAGCTACCGACGCACGAGTTTTAATAACCGGAGAAAATGGTACCGGTAAAGAATTAGTTGCTCGTGCTATTCATAAATTAGGTAAGCGAGCAAAGAAAGAATTAGTTGAGGTAAACTGTGCCGCAATACCAAATGAATTGATTGAATCGGAGTTATTCGGTCATGAAAAAGGTTCGTTTACCGGGGCAATTAAACAGAGGATCGGTAAATTTGAACAAGCAGACGGCGGCGATTTGTTTTTAGATGAAATTGGAGATATGAGTATTCATGCGCAAGCAAAAGTACTACGTGCAATTGAAGACGGAAAAATCGAACGGGTCGGTGGTAATACTAAAATTTCTGTTGATGTAAGAATTATTGCTGCAACAAATAAAATTCTTAAAGCAGAAATTGAAGAAGGAAATTTCAGAGAAGATCTTTTCCATCGATTGAATGTGATTCCAATAAACATACCACCGCTAAGAGAACGAAAAGAAGATATCCCGATTTTGATTGAACATTTTACAAAAACTATCTGCGAAAAGAATAAATTCCCTATCAAATCTTTTGATAAAAAAGCAATTGAACTTTTACAAAAATTACCATGGACGGGTAACGTCCGTGAATTAAGAAATTTAGTTGAGCGTATTGTAATTATGGTTCCTCATAATGATATAACAGAGAAGGATATTGTTGAACTTATACCGCACTCAAGTTCAAAGATGGACGATATTTTAAGTGTTACAAATTCATTCCAAGAATTTAAGGAAAAATCTGAAAGAGCATTTATTCTAAAACAACTTGAATCTAATGGTTGGAATATCAGTAAAACTTCAGATGTACTTGGCATACAGAGAAGTCATCTTTACAGTAAAATGAAAAAATATGAAATTGAAAAAGGGAGTGACTAATGAACACCATTTTTTCAAAAATAATAAATCGAGAAATTCCAGCGAATATTGTTTATGAAACTGATTCAGTTCTGGCATTTCGAGATATTAATCCCCAAGCACCAACACATATTTTGATCATCCCGAAAATTGAAATTCCGAAAGTAACTGATATAAAAGGATCGGAGCACGCAGAGTTACTCGGTGAAATGTATGATGCCGCCAATAAAATTGCTAAAGATGAGGGAATCGCCGAAAATGGATTCAGATTGGTAATGAATTGCGGTAATAACGGTGGACAAGAAGTTTATCATCTGCATATGCACTTACTTGGCGGTAGACAAATGCAATGGCCTCCGGGTTGATTTTGTAAAGCGACCATCTCGCCGGGGGCGGAGTCTGTAGACCTTGATCGCTTGCTTTGGGTTTACAAAAATTTTGGATATTACTTTAATAAATTAAAAGCGACGAGGGATCGTCGCTTTACAGTGCTTTATCAGAAATATCTGTTCGGTAGGTTATTCCTTCAAAATTTATTTTCGATAAGGCGTCGTAAGTTGTTTGTTTAGCTAATTTAATATTGTTTTCTTTCAGAACAGATGTAACACCTAAAACTCGTCCTCCATTTGTTACAATCCTATTATTTAATTTCTTAGTTCCGGCGTGATAAATTATTACATTTTCATGTTTTAAGTCCAATCCGGTAATCTCAAATCCCTTTTCATAATTATCGGGATAACCTTTTGATGCAGCAACAACACAAACAGAACTTCCACCGTTATATTTGACTGCTGTTTGATCTATCATTCCAATCGCGGTTGAATGTAATAATTGTAGGAAATCTCCATCAAGAAGTGGGAGCACACACTGTGTTTCAGGATCTCCAAATCGACAATTAAATTCAATTACTTTGGGACCTTCTTTGGTAATCATAAGTCCACAGTAAAGACAGCCATTGTATTTTCTGTTTTCTATTTTCAGCGCATTTAAGGTTGGCACAATAATTTTTTCTTCAATTTGCGCTAATAACTTCTCGGAAATAATCGGTGCTGGAGAATATGCTCCCATTCCCCCGGTATTTTTACCTTTGTCACCGTCTAATGCTCTTTTATGATCCTGTGAAGATGGTAGAATCACATAATTATCTCCATCTGTTACAATAAAAATTGAAGCTTCTTCACCTTCAAGAAATTCTTCAATAACAATCGTATGTCCGGATTTACCAAAAATTCCATTTTCAAAATATTCATCTACAATTAAGATTGCTTCCTTTTGAGAATTACAAATTGCCACACCCTTACCAGCAGCTAAACCACTTGCTTTAATTACAGTCGGATAAGATATTTTATCTAAATAGTTTAGTGCATTATCTTTCTCATTTTTTGTGAATACTTCAAAATCAGCGGTTGGTATTGAGTATTTTTTCATTAATTCTTTGGAGAATGATTTATCTCCTTCAATCATTGCTGCTTCTTTATTAGGTCCGAAAACATTTACCCCGTTTGCTCTTAAATGATCAGCTAAACCGTCGACTAACGGCTGCTCCGGACCAACAACAACTAAATCAATTCCTTTTTCCTTAGCAAAAACAACAATATTGTTAAAATCAGAAGTTGATAATTCAACTAATTCAGCAAATTCTTCTATACCAGGATTTCCGGGAGCACAATAAAGTTTGGTTAATTTACTGCTTTCAAAAATTTTATAGGCTAATGCATGTTCTCTTCCACCCGAGCCTATTAAAAGAACGTTCATCATTCTTCCTTCAAGAAAAATTGAAATTGTTTTGCCAATTGTTCAGTTAAAACTACCCTATTATGTTTATCAACAAATTCTTTATTAGGTTTAGGCAGCATATTTCTTTTATACAAATCATTAATTTTAATAAGCATATTGTAAATTGCGTCAATATCATCCGGTGGAGCAATAAAAGAAGCACCATATTCTTCTAATGCAGTTTTTGCTGCTCCATCAGGCACACATCCCAATACCGGTTTCTTTGATCCGAAATATTCAAAAAGTTTGCTTGTAGATATCGTATCCGCACTTTGAGTATTCCCTACCATCATCCATAATACATCGCTTGAAATAAGGCGCGTAATACTATCCTTATGATTTAGATACCCATAGTCTCTGAAAAACTCCTGTAACCCAAGTTTATTAACAAGCTTTTGATTTTCCTTTCTGAAATATCCTACAAAATGCAATTCATAATTAGCTGCAACATCCGGTCTTTCTCGTGTTAATTTTTTAAATGCCTTTATAAAATATTTAGGTGTAATATTTTCATAAAAAATACCGGAATACGTCATAATTAATTTGTTATTCGGCTTTTTAATTTTAATTGCATTTTCAAAGTCTTCGGGATCAAAACCATGCGGGATAATTGAAACATCATCAAAAGTTAAGAACGGATATTGTTTGAGAATCCTTTCTTTAATTCTTCGATTAATTACAACAACACGATCTGCGGTTTTGAGTGATGCATATTCGTAATTTTTGTGTTTTATTTTATGATAAGGTGTTGGAATAAACGAAAACTGATTTCCATTCCACAAATCACGATAATCAACAAATAAAGGTAAACCAAAATCTTTTTTTAGTTTTACTGCTGTCATAAATGACGAGAAAGGCGGACAAGTCACATAAATCAAATCAAATTTTTCTTTGGATAATATTTCTTTGCCTTTACTATATGCAGCGTTAGACCAACCTAATTTATTATCGGGGATAAAGAAAACTTTACTTAAGTTGCTGAGAGTTTTTCTGATGAATTCTCTCGGCATTTTAATTTCTTTTTTCTTTCCAAGTTTAGAATTAATGTGACTTCCGTCGATTCTTATAATATTTAATTCTGCAGCTTCGGCTTCTTTAAGAAGTGAATAATCGTGAGCATAATAAGCAGTATCTCCTGTAGTGAGAATTGTCGGTTCCCAGTCGAATTGTTTGAGATATTTTGCAAATTTTAGTGAACGCTGCACACCGCTCAATCCCATAGGAGGGAAATAATATGAGATGAAAAGAACTTTGAACATATGGAGATTAATTCCTATTTAACTCTATAATTTGGAGCTTCTTCTGTAATTACAACATCATGCGGATGACTTTCTCTCAAACCTGCATTTGTTATTCTAACGAATTTACTCTTTGTTTTTAATTCCTTGATATTTTTTGTACCGCAATAACCCATTGCCGCTCTTAAACCACCAACAAATTGATGAATTGTTTCGGATAATGGTCCTTTGTATGGAACTCTACCTTCTATTCCTTCCGGAACTAATTTTTTGATGTCGTCTTCCATATCCTGGAAATATCTGTCTTTGCTTCCGAGTTTCATTGCACCGAGAGAGCCCATACCTCTATAAACTTTAAAAGTTCTACCCTCGTATAAAACCTTTTCACCGGGAGATTCATCAACACCGGCAAACATTCCGCCCATCATTACTGTATCGGCACCGGCTGCAATTGCTTTTGCAACGTCACCGGTTTGTTTAATTCCGCCGTCGGCGATTATTGGAATGTTCTTACCTTTAACTGATTTAGCAACTTCCATTACAGCACTAATTTGAGGAACTCCGACACCGGCAATAACCCGTGTCGTACAAATCGAACCGGCACCAATACCAACTTTTATCGCATCAACTCCGGAATCTATTAAAGCTGCGGCAGCTTCTTTTGTAACAATATTACCTGCTATCAATTGTAAATTTTTATACTTTTTCCTGATTACTTTAATTGTACGTAACACACCTTCAGAGTGACCATGTGCAGTGTCGACAACAATAACGTCAACATGACTATCAATTAAAGCATTAACTCTATCCATTGTATCTGCAGAAACTCCGACAGCAGCACCGACTCTCAATCTTCCGAGATGATCTTTACATGCATTCGGGAATTTCTTTTTCTTAGCTATATCCTTAAAGGTTATTAAACCGTGAAGTATTCCTTCTTTATCAACAACCGGAAGTTTTTCAATTCTGTACTTTTGTAAAATCTTTTCTGCTTTTTCTAATGTTGTTCCTTTGGGAGCTGTAATGAGATTTTCTTTAGTCATTACATCCCATACTTTTTGTTTAATATTTGGTTCGAAACGCAAGTCTCTGTTTGTAAGAATCCCTATTAATTTATTATTATTATCGACAATCGGGATGCCGGAAATTCTATATTTAGCCATTAGCTCAAGAGCATCTTCAATAGTTTTATCGGGTTTAAGTGTAATCGGTTTATGAATCATTCCGCTTTCGGATCTTTTAACTTTATCGACTTCTTCGGCTTGTCTTTCAATCGATAAATTTTTATGAATTATTCCAATGCCACCTTGAACAGCCATCGCAATTGCCATTTTAGATTCCGTAACTGTATCCATTGCAGCGGATAGAAAAGGAATATTTAACTTAATCTCGGGAGTTAAATAAGAAGTAATATCCGTCTGACGAGGAAGAACTTTCGATTCTGCCGGCAATAATAAAATATCGTCAAATGTTAATCCTTCATAAACAATTCGTTTAGAATCCATTTCAATTTCCTTTTATTTATCGGCTTAAGCCAAATAAGTTAACTATCAAAGGATGCGAATCCGGTTATATCTTCACCGAGAATTAAAGTATGCATCTCATGTGTCCCTTCGTAAGTTTTAACCGATTCCAAATTTGCAGAGTGTCTCATCACAGGATATTCGTCAAGTATACCGTTAGCACCCAATATCTCTCTGGCAATTCTTGCAATCTCAAGAGCCTTTTCACAATTGTTTCTTTTTGCCATCGAAATGTGTGTATGTTTGACTTTTTTTTGATCTTTTAACACAGCTAATCTATAGTTAAGCAATTGTGCTTTTGTAATCTCGGTAAGGATATAGACCAGCTTATCTTGTGTTAATTGATATGCGGCAATCGGTTTACTAAACTGAACACGAGATTTTGCATAATTCAAAGCAGAATCATAACAAGCCATCATTGAACCGGTAACTCCCCATGCAATTCCGTATCGTGCTTGATTAAGACACATCAAAGCAGATTTTAATCCGTCCGATTTGGGTAATAAATTTTCTTCCGGTATAAAAACATCTTGTAATATAAGTTCGGATGTAACAGATGCTCTTAATGAGTGCTTCCCTTTCATCTCGGGTGCACTAAAGCCTTCGGTTCCCTTTTCAACTAAGAATCCTTTTACAACTCCATCCAACTTAGCCCAAACCACAGCAATATCGGCGAGTGTACCATTTGTAATCCACATCTTAGCACCGTTTAAAATATATCCACCTTCGGTTTTAACAGCTTTTGTAACCATTCCCCCGGGATTGGAACCATAGTCCGGTTCGGTTAACCCGAAACATCCGATTTTTTGTCCGGCTGCTAATTGAGGCAGCCATTTTTCTTTTTGATCGTCGGAACCGAAAGTAAAAATTGGATACATTACTAATGCACTTTGAACCGAAGCAAAACTTCTTACACCGCTATCACCTCTTTCGAGTTCTTGCATTGCTAGTCCGTAAGCGACGTTGTTCATTTCGGCGCATCCATATTTTTGCGGAAGTGTCATCCCGAAAACACCGAGTTCACCGAGTTTAGGTATTAAATCCATTGGGAATGTACCGTCTTGATAATGCTTTTCAATTACCGGGATAACATTATCATCTATAAATTTTCTAACTGAATCACGAACTAAAATTTCTTCTTCTGAAAGTAAATCTTCTATATTATAGTAGTCAACGCCTACGAATTTTTGCACGGGAGAACCTTTCTTTTGAGATAATTTTAATCAACAAAGTTAATAAGAATTTCGAGATTTTATCAAATTTTAAGTTACTCTTCTTCTAATATTTCATCAACAACTTGCTTTATTATATCAGAAGAATAACCTTTGTTGTTAAGATAAGAATACAACTTTTGCTTTTTTTGATTTGCATCATACTTTTTGTAATTAAAAGTTTCCAGCTTTTTTTGGGCGAGTAATTTTGCATTTTCCGTAATAGATTTATCGTCATCAAATTTATTAAATAATTGCTCAATTATAGCTCGAGATATTCCTTTGGAAAATAATTCGGATTTAATTTTCATCAAACCTTTTTTCTTCTTTATTCCTTCATCAATAAATCTTTCTGCAAAGTCTTTATC
Organism: Melioribacter roseus; assembly: GCA_020724265.1. Lineage (GTDB taxonomy): Bacteria > Bacteroidota > Ignavibacteria > Ignavibacteriales > Melioribacteraceae > SURF-28. The sequence goes on from DYHH01000001.1 coordinate 211,857, forward strand.
GGATAAATATCCTTTTGAATTAAAGTCATGAATAATTTCGCTGATATCTTCCTTATTAAATTTTTTTTTCAACAACTTAGTTTTTAATTCATACGAAGAATGGGGTCTTCTAGATATTAACCTGAAGGCAGAGTTTTTTAAATTGAACAGGTCTTCCGTTTTCTGAATTGATTTTAATTTCTCATCGGAAAGTTCATCGTTTTTCCTTAGGCTGCATTTGACCGCAACTTCATAATGCAGCCTTAGTTTTTCATCGTTATCAAAAGTAACAATTACGTAATTATTCTTCTTGACTAAGTATAAAATTTTCATCCAATTTTATTTTTTACCTTTTACAGGTTTTTCTTCTTTTTCTTTAGTCTCTTCTTTTACTTGATCTTCAATCATTCCTAAACTTTTCTTTACTTCCAATTCAAGTTTATTAAAAACATTTTCATTTTCGATTAAGAATTGTCTAAACTGTTCTCTCCCCTGGAAACGATCATCACCGTATGTAAACCATGCTCCGCTTTTCTTAATAATATCAGCATTTGTAGCTAAATCAATTAAATCACCCGCTTTGCTGATACCTTCATTGTAAAGAATATCAAATTCAACTTCCTTAAATGGAGGAGCAACTTTACTTTTTACAACTTTTACTTTAGTTCTGTTACCTACAACATTTTGACCATCTTTAATTGCAGCAATTCTTCTTATATCCAATCGTAAAGATGCATAAAATTTAAGCGCATTACCGCCAGTTGTTGTTTCGGGATTTCCGAACATAACACCGATTTTACTTCTCAACTGGTTTGTGAATATTACAACAGTTTTTGAACGGTTAATTGCCCCGGTAAGTTTTCTTAATGCTTGAGACATTAATCGAGCTTGAACTGCCATGTGCGGATCACCCATATCTCCTTCAATTTCTGCGCGAGGTACCAATGCAGCAACTGAATCCACAACTATAATATCAAGTGCATTTGAACGAACAAGTGTATCAACTATTTCTAATGCTTGCTCGCCGTAATCCGGTTGAGATAAAAGCAAGTTTTTTACATCAACGTGTAATTTTTTTGCATAACCGATATCAAGAGCATTTTCTGCATCGATAAATGCTGCTAATCCTCCGCGCTTTTGTGCTTCGGCAATAATGTGAAGACATAAAGTTGTTTTACCTGAAGACTCCGGTCCATATATTTCAACAATTCTTCCTCTTGGCACACCTCCGATTCCTAGGACATAATCCAAGGAAATTGATCCGGTCGGTATTGAATCAACTTTATTAATTACTCCATCTCCTAATTTCATAATTGTACCTTTACCGTACTGTTTTTCAATATTGGAGATGGTATTATCTAATATTTTCAATTTTGCATCTTGTTCTGCAGACATTATTCCTCCGTTTTACTTAATTCAAAACTTTTTATTATAGAATAAACCGATCCATTCGGTTTTAAATCACTTTTTATTAAAGATATAGTTTTAACTGAAAAATTGATAGGAACAATTTTACTTTCTTTTATTTCTTCTAATCTTTTTATGTTTTCAAATCCTCTAATTCTTAATAATGTTAAATGAGCGTGAAAATTTCTTCTTTCTTTTTCGAATCCTAATTCCCGGCATTCTTCATCAATTTGTTTTTGTAAATTGATTAAATCATTATTTACATCTAAGCCTAACCAAAATATTTTTGGTTCGTTATTTCTATAAAATATTCCGAATTTATTAAACGATAAATGTTGTTCTGTATACTCATCACTGATTTTATGAAGTATGTTTTCTAAAGAAGGAATTAATTTTGAACCGGTATCACCTAAAAATTTTAATGTAATATGTAGCTTGTCTCTCCCTTCCCAACGTACACGGTCATTTCGATACAATTCATCTCTAATTTTAATAATCTCATCAAGAGTATCTTCGGGAATATCTAAAGTAATGAATAATCTATTCGTCATAAGGAATGCCGAGTAAATTTCTTCTTAGCATTTCAAGTGCTGCTTGTGACGTTCTATCTTTATTTAATAACCTATCATCCCCAAATCTGAATTCTTTAGCGGTGCAAAGATTCTCATCACAAATACCGATATAAACAAGTCCGACCGGTTTATTTGGCGTAGCACCTGTCGGTCCCATTATACCTGTAACACTTAGACCGATTTCCGTTCCGGATATAGCTCTAACACCTTCAGCCATTAACCTTGCAACTTCCAAACTTACCGCACCATATTTTTGAAGTAAGTCTTCATCAACTTTAAGAATTTCAACTTTGGAAGCGTTGCTGTAAGCAATAACTCCTCTTTCAAAAAATGCACTGCTTCCGGAGACATTAGTTAATCTGGAAGATATTAATCCTCCAGTACAAGATTCTGCAATAGCAACCTTTAATGACCTGTCAATTAATAGTCTAGCGATAACTTCTTCCAATTTTTCGTCGTCTTTACCGTAAATATATCTTCCGACAATTGTTCTAATTCTTTGTTCTAATTCCGAAAGTTTATTATTGCATTCGTCTTGATTAGCACCTTTAACCGTAAGTCTAAGTTTAACACCGAACTGATTCGGTAAAAAAGCTAATTTTGATCCGTTAAGCAATTCATCTATATCTCCAAGTTTTTCATAAAGGTGTGATTCTGCGATGCCGGTTGTCATCAAATTTTTAATTACAGTAAATTCCTTCCGGTCTTTCAGTAGTAATTCAAGTTTAGGAATAACCGTTGAGTTCATCATTTCAGTCATTTCATAAGGAACACCGGGCATTACTACAAATATTTTTTCATTCTTTTTAATCCACATCCCCGGCGCAGTTCCTCTCGAGTTACGAATAACTTCGGCTATTTTGGGAACTAATGCTTGTTCTTCGTTAGTTTTTGTTACTTCTCTTCCCCTGCGCTTAAATATTTCTTTAATATCGTGTAGGACTTCTTTGTTTTTAACTAATTCCGTATCAAAAAATCTCACGACACAACTTTTTGTAACGTCATCATGTGTAGGACCTAAACCGCCGGTAACAATTATTAAATCGGCATGATTGTACGCATCTTCAAATTCTTTCATTATTAGTTCATCATTATCGCCTATAACAGTAGACTTAATAACCTCAACTTGTAGATTTGTTAATTTCTCCCCGATAAAAGAAACGTTGGTATTTACAGTCTGACCGATTAAAATCTCATCGCCTATAGTTATAATTTGTGCTTTCATTTAAAATAAATTCCTATTTACTTAACAAAGTATACAATAATTTGAATAATTATTAATGAATAAAAACCGGCAATAATATCATCTAACACAATTCCGGTTCCGCCTTTAATTTTTTCAGCAAATCCGGCAGGAAAAGGTTTAATAATATCTAGAATCCTCCAAACTAAAAAAGCTAATGGAACAAACAAAATGGTTTTAGGAACAAGAAGTAAACTTATCCAGGTTCCAATAACCTCATCTAAAGTAAATTGGGATGGGTCTTTACCATAACATTTTTCAAATTTAGTGCCCAATTTGATTCCACCGATTATACAAACAGTAATTGCAGAAATCATAATAGTCGGATTTTCAAAACCGGGGAGTAAATATATCAAGATTGCAGCCAAACTACCAAAGGTACCGGGTGCAAATTTAATATAACCCGTAAAGAAAACAGAGCCAATCAGTTTTTCAATATAATTAAGTTTCATTTAGAAACATCTTGCCAATTAGTTTTCTATTTGCAGCAATATATTTTATCCCGGAGAAAAGTGTAATTAAAGTAACAATGAACATCGTCCAATAAATTAAATGCTCGTTAAAAAGAATATCGAAAAGATTAGAATAATTTTGTTCCATAGTTTCAAAAGTTCTTAATACATAAAAGAAGAGCAAGTAATAAAGAAATACTAATTGAATGAAGGTTTTCACCTTTGCTAACCTGGAGGTAGAGAAATTTATTTTTTTATAATCAGCATAAATTCGTAAAAAGGTGATTAAAAAATCTCTTACGGCAATGATAATAACCATCCACAATGGAAGAATACCAAGAAAAACAAAAGCAAAAAATGCCGTTGAGGTAAGAATTTTATCAGCAAGAGGATCCATAAACTTACCCCAATTAGTAATGTAGTTGAATTTTCTTGCAAGCCAACCGTCATACCAGTCGGTAATTGCCGCAGCAATAAAAACTAAGAATGAAATACGAATAAGGTAGGGATCACCAGAAATAAATAAAAAAAGAAAAACGGGAGTAAGAATTATTCTTAATGTTGTAAGTTGATTTGGTAGAAGCATTTACAAAAATTGTTTTTAAGTTGATAATTTTTTTAGCTTATTAAATTCAAAAATACCGGTGTTGTGCCCGTCTTTCCACTTTATTCCAACTGCATAGCTACCAACTAAATTAATCTCCGAGATTTCTAGTTGTTCATCGGAAAATAATGGAATATAAGTTTCACTTTGTTCTTCTCTGTCCTTACCGCAATGTGCGCAAGGGCAATTAATTCGTAAATTCTTTAATCCAATCTCTGAGGATGAATTATCATTCCATTTGATATGTAATTTATGATTTTTGATTTCGAGTTTTTTTGGAGACATAAAGTATTACCTAAATTATTACTCTTTAACACATTTGAGAGTAAGAGTAAGATTATGATTAAGAGCAAGAATACGATATAAGATTACGAATTTTTATAACTCGATACCCGTCAATTTATACAGTGCCTCTTTGTACTTTGCACTTGTATTGTTAATTACTTTATCCGGTAACTTCGGAGGCGGAGGTTGTTTATTAAAATTAATTGATAGTAAATAATCACGTACATATTGTTTATCATAACTATTTTGCGCTCTTCCCGGTTGATAATCTTCCAAAGGCCAAAAACGTGATGAATCCGGAGTAAGTAATTCATCGATAATAATTATTTTATCTTCATAAATACCGAATTCCATTTTAGTATCGGCAATAATTATTCCTTTGCTTAAAGCATATTTTGAGGCTTTAGTATAAATAGAAATAGCTTTCTCTTTTATAAAATCATAATATTCCGAACCTATTAAGATTCTTGCGTCCTCTTCGAAAATATTCTCGTCATGATCACCAATTTCCGCTTTTGTTGAAGGTGTAAATATCGGTTCATGAAGCTTATCTGATTCTTGAAGCCCTTTGGGAAGATCAATACCGCAAATTGAGTTGAACTTTTTATAATCATTCCATCCGGAACCGGATACATAACCTCTCACAATACATTCCAAAGGAATTAATTCGGATTTTTTTACAATCATCGATCTATCTTTCAGATCTTCAATATAAGGTTGACAATTTTCGGGATATTCTAAAACATCTGTCGTTATTATATGGTTCTCTATTATATCTTCAACATAGTTAAACCAAAATTCGGATATTTTTGTAAGGACTTTGCCTTTGGAAGGAATTCCCTCATTCATTATAACATCGAATGCAGAAAGTCTATCAGAAGAAATCATTAATAAAGTTTCACCAAGGTCGTAAATATCTCGTACCTTGCCCTTTTTATATAATTTAAGCTCGGGATAATTTGTTTGAAGAAGAATTTTTTCCATAATATTGTTAACGATTTATTAAATATTGAAAAGAAAGTTAATTAAAAATTGTATAAGAGAGTACTAGCATAAAAATAAATTTTCAATCGATTTTTCTATATTGGTTATAGATCTACAATAGGAAACTTAATTAAATCCTTGTATTAGCTTGCAAAAACTATCTTCTTAGCTTATCTTCGATTTTTATTTTCTTTAATTCCACAAAAAATGAGGAATCATGGCTACAGAAAAAATCCGACTTAAAGAATTTCCTTCAACATTTTGGGTAGCAAACACCTTAGAAATATTTGAGCGCATGGCATGGTATGGTTTCTTTGCTGTTTCATCTCTCTATATTACCGGGGCAGTTGAAGACGGAGGTTTAGGTTTTACAGATGAAGACCGTGGAGTGCTTCAAGGTGTTGTTACTTTTTTCCTTTATCTATTCCCTGTTGTTTCCGGTGCATTGGCAGACCGGTATGGTTTTAAGAAATTATTAATAACAGCTTTTTTAATCTTAGTACCCTCATATTATTTACTTGGCTTACTGAAAACTTTTCCTACCTTCTTTTTTGCATTTATGCTTGTAGCATTGGGTGCAGGCACTTTTAAACCGGTAATAGTCGGAACTATTTCAAAAACAACAAATGAAAAAACCGGTTCTATGGGATTTGGTATTTTTTATATGATGGTCAATATCGGTGGCTTTCTTGGTCCCGTGGTAGCAGGTATTATGAGAGCAATGTCTTGGGATTATGTGTTTCTTGCTTCTTCAATTTGGATAGCAATCAATTTAGTTATTGTAACATTATTTTATAAAGAACCTACTACTGAGAGCACTTCTGCAAATCCACGTTCATTAAAAAAAGTTTTTAATGACATGGTTATTGTTTTAGGTAATGCAAGATTTTTCTTATTCGTTTTCGGATTACTTGTAATACTTGTTCTCGGTTCTAAGTTTACTTCGACCGGTGCCATAACCTGGACAGCAATTACAATCTTATCTTTTACTTGGCTTGCATTTAATTTGTTATACGATTTTATTCTATGGAAAACTAAATCAAATAATAGCACGTGGTTTACTTCACCTATGAAACTGGCAGATTGGAGATTTGCTCTATTCTTATTGTTGATGTCCGGATTTTGGACTTCATTCAACCAGATATTCTATACTCTTCCTTTATATATTCGTGATTTCACAGATACATCAGATCTATTCGGATTTTTATATCGAACACTTGAATCAATAGGATTAGTTACCTGGGCTGATTCGTTAAATGCAGGAATGGTTACTCCTAATCAATTAAATCCCGAATATATCATTAATATAAATGCCGGAGGGATTGTTCTGTTTCAAGTTATTGTATCATATCTTGTAACTCGATTGAAACCATTTACAACTATATTTTGGGGAACAATAATTACAATATTCAGCTTTATTATTTTAATATTCGGAACAACAGGATGGATAGTTGCCGGTGGTATCTTAGTTTTCTCATTCGGTGAAATGATGGCAAGTCCAAAGCAAAAAGAATATACCGGAAGAATAGCACCTCCGGGAAAAGTTGCCTTATACATGGGCTATTTTTATTGGTGTGTTGCTTTAGGTAATTTATTCGGTGGAATATTATCCGGACAAATGTATGCAGCATTTGCACGAGATATGCAGAGACCCGATTTAATGTGGTTAATTTTTGCTATTCTTGCTACTGTAACTGCCTTTTTAATTTATTTATACGATAGATTGGTTATTAAACGAAATAAGTAAAAAATGTTATTCCCCGGTAAATTTTTTATCGGGGATTTTTTTTGAGGTTATTATGAAAACTTACAAACTAATAGGAATCATTGGCATTTTGATTTTAATCATTGGCGGATTTTTGCCTCTTGCACATTTAAGTGATGAAGTAATTACGATTGCACCGGTTTACAATAATTATGACGTTGCAAAAAGTCTTTGGGTTTGGAAAGATATCTCTGCATTTGCAATTACTTATGGTTTATCACTAATAGTATGTTTTTACCTTCTGTTAAAGAATTACAAACCGGGATATTTGATCTCAGCATCTCTTGCTTTAATTGCAATAATGTTTATTTATTTTTCGGTTTGGTTGACCTCAATTAAAGTTGCAGAATTCGGGAATGTGGAATTTAAACTTTGCTATGCGTGGATAATCTTTCTTATTGGATTTATTTTGATTTTTTTCTCAGGATTGAAAATCAAAAAGAATTAATTAACCGAGTTGATTATGAACTAGTTTAATCAACCCGGTTAAGTTTATTTACACTCATTCTCATATACTTTGCCGTTTATGATTACCACACAACAATGTGTAGTATATTCGAAAGGATCGCCGTTATAAATTGCAATATCGGCATCTTTGCCAATTTCTAAACTTCCAACTTTTTTGTCTATTCCTAAAATTTTTGCCGGATTAATTGTAATGGAGGCTAATGCCTCTTCAAATGATAATCCGTTTGCTGCAGCAATTGCAGCTTCAAATAATATAACACGAGTTTTGGGAACATAAGACTCATATCCACTTTGAATTGCAAACTGAATTTTATTTTCTTTCAATAATTTTGGAGTATCGTAGGAGAGGTTTTTTGTCCTGGACATCATTGAGTGCAAGAAGATCGGAATACCACTTTTTTTTATTTCATCTAAAATAAGGTAAGATTCTGCACCGCCATCCAGTATTAGTTTAAAATTGAATTCTTCTGCAAGTCTTAACGCAGCAAGAATATCAACGGCATTGTTTGCTGTTATAACAGCCGGGATTTTACCTTGTAATATTTCTCCGAGAATTTCATTACGAAGATTCTTCCCTTTTTTATCTTCACTCTCCATATATGTTTTTGCTTCTTGAAATGCAGTTCTTAGCATAGCAATCCCTTTAGGTCTACTACCGGGTTTCTTGAATTGTCCGGAAACATCAGAACCAAGACTAAATACAACAGAAGAAACCGTATCGAGAATATCGTTGTTCATTTCACCTGTTGTTTTTATTATCATTGTTTGACCGCTTGATAACCCCCCGGGAGCATGACCCGTATTGATCGTAGTAACACCAAATTTTCTAATCCAACCAAGTAATTCTTCTCTTGGATTAAATGCATCAATAGCTCGAAGTTCAGGTTGAATTGGGTCTGAAGTTTCTAATTGATCTTGATCATGCTTTTGATTGTATATCCCTGCCAATCCTACGACCGATCTTGCATCAATAAGACCGGGTGTAACTATTTTTCCCTCAACGACTTTAAAGTCTTCCGGAATTTCAATTTCGGAGCTATTTCCAATCGCTATAATCTTGCCATGTTCAGTTAAAATAACTCCATCTTCAACTACCGCTCCGGACATTGTATAAATTTTTTCACCTTTTACAGCAATTTGGGCAATTGCTTGAGATACTAAAATTAGTAATGATATAATGAATATATTTTTTTTCATCTTTCTAATTCCTCATCAATATGAATATGTCCTTCTCTAGGATAAACCTGGTAACCACCTTGTGCATATTTGTAATCTTCATCCATTGATCTATCAAAAACTTTTTCACCGTCTATCCATGTTTGTTCAATTTTTGTATAAACGCTGAACGGATCACCCGAAAGAATAATAAAATCGGCATCTTTCCCTTTTTCCAACGAACCAATTCTATCATCTAAATCGAGCATTCGGGCACCGGCAATTGTCAATGATTCTATTGCTCTTTCTTTTGATAAACCGGCACGTACAGCCATTGCACCTGATCTCAAAAATAACCTTGAATCGGTTATCCAATCATCTGTGTGTAATCCAAAATCTACACCGGCTTTATCAAGTATTAGAGGTGTATCAAAACTCAAATTAACAGCTTCTAATTTACCACCGGGAGAATCAATCATAATAACAGAAGCCGGAACATCAGCTTTTGCAATTTCATCAGCAACTTTCCACCCTTCGCTTACATGTTGAAGTACAACTTTAAAGTCAAACTCGTTTTTTAATCGAAGTACAGTCATAATATCATCTGCTCTATGAGTATGAAAATGCACGGTTCTTTCTTTGTTCAGAATCTGAACAATCGGTTCGAGTTCAATATTTCGAGGAGGGATTTTTGACTTATCATTTTTCGCGGATTCAATTTTGTTTTTGTAGTCAATCGCTTTATAGAATAGACTTCTAACAATTGCAGCAGATTTGCCTCTAGTCCCCGGGAATGGTGAATTACGAATAGAGTTTGTTCCGTTAGCCATTTTCATACCGCCGCAGATTCCGTTTATCAAATCATCGCAAAAAACCATTTCATTTATTGTCTTTGCTTTTTTCGATTTTAGATATACTGTTTGTCCGCTCATTAAATGTCCGGAGCCCGGCATTATATTTAAAGTAGTAATTCCACCTGCTCGTGCACGTCCGAATGTTTCATGATTCGGATCTATTGCGTCTAGAATTCTAATATCAGGATGTGTCGGAGAATCGCTGTCAAAACCCCAATCAAGACCGATATGTGAATGTGTATCGACCAAACCTGGTAGAATAACTTTACCGGTTAAATCATATACTTCTGCATCGGCAGGTAATTTGAACATTCTCTGATCGCCAACGTAATTTATATGTCCGTTTTCTACTACCAGGACACCATTTACAAAATGTTCACCTGCGGCTGTATAAATTTCAGCACCCTTAAAAACTTTTAGGTTAGATGCGGTTAGAATTGAAGCGAACAAAAAAATTAAGTATAAATTTTTCATTTTCTTTAGGTAACTCCAAAATATAAATGGATAAGAGATCGGTTAAAATAATAAATGAAGTAATTGTATCAAAGAAAAGATAAATAGAAAGAAAACGGACAACCAACACGGGTTGTCCATCAAATTTGACTAAGAAAAAAATTTACGGGTCATCAGAAGAAGCAGAGTACAATAAATTATTATTCCATTATTGCGTAAGGACCATCATCTGTCATTGTTAACGTAATAACGAAATACTCACAAAGATCAATATTTGTCCAGGTCGCATAACTTCCATCCTCTGCATAAGCTTGAATATCCCACCCGCATTCGGAATAACCCGTAAAATAAATATCGCATTCTTCATCCGGAGCAAGAACATCAACTGTTAGTACATCTTCACCCCAGTTATCTGCTTGAGTTGGAGTAATATAAACATGAGTGATAATAAAATCACATCCGTTTACAAGAGTAAAATTTTGCTGTTGTGCAAAAGATGTTAAGCCAAAAGCAAATATCATAACAACTGCAAGGAATATTTTTTTCATATTTACCTCATAAAAAATGATTAAATGGTTTGTGATTATTCTGTTAACAAGGAAGGAAGAATAATTGTAGATAATATAGCTTATTTAAATTCAGATGCAAACAAAAATTTACTTGATAGAGCATTCGTGTTAATTTTTCAACAAGCATAATTTCTGTTGACAAAAATAGTTAATCACTGAAGCTTCGCAATACGAATAATGGCACACAGATAACACAGATACAACTGATTTTCACAGATTTCTTTCAGCGAAAATCTGGAGACTGAAGTCTGGAGAAGGTTGGAGTCTCAAGACTCTAACGAACGTAGTCTTCCGACAGTTAAAATCGGCGTTATTAGCGGTAATTCGTGAATACATTAGCGAATTGGCAGCTTATGGTTTTTGCTTTAATATTGTTCGAATAAAAACATAGCACTTGAAACTAAACTCTTTTTAGCCGCGAATTCGCTAATACGCGGCTTAGCTTTGTTTATTTCATTTAACCCGTAGTATTTTATCCACCTGTCATTCCGAGTAGCGAATAATTATCTTTTCTATTTTTTTTACCAGCCTCTTTATGTGTGTTCTATTTCTTATTGATAGTAACGGAAAGTGGATATAGCGAACTGTTGCGTAAATTCAGTTAATCAGATATTTAGTTTATTGAACCTATTTTCCCGATTTATTAGATTTATAATAGTTCTTTCAATGGTAAAAACAATAGACCAAAGGGAGGATAGAATTATGCCGAACTATGAATTCAGATGCATTAAATGTAATGAAAAGTTTTCACTGCAGATTTCAATTTCGGATTATGAAAACAGAAAAACCTTTACATGCCCCAAGTGTAAAAGTAACGAAACGAAAAGGGTTTTTTCCGGTTTTACTGCAATGACATCAAAGAAGAGTTGAAGATTAATACGTAAATTTTCAAATGAAAATTCAAGTTATTGCTTATAACAAAAAAACCCGCGGTCGGTATCGCGGGTTATGTTTAAAGTGGGCAGAGACGGAATCGAACCGCCGACACAAGGATTTTCAGTCCTTTGCTCTACCGACTGAGCTATCTGCCCTCAAAAAACGAATTCAAAAATAGATGTTTTTTATAATATTTCCAAAAGGAAATTTATTACTCTCCTAATGTTGCAACCATTACTGCTTTAATTGTATGTAATCTATTTTCCGCTTCATCAAATACAATTGATTGATCGGATTCAAAAACATCATCAGTAACTTCCATTGCTTCAAGACCGAATTTTTGGAAAATCTCTTCACCGACTTTTGTTTCTCTATTATGAAAAGCCGGTAAACAATGCAAAAATTTTACGTTCGGGTTCCCGGTATTTTTTATCATATCCATATTAACTTGATAAGGTTTCATAAGCTTAATTCTCTTTTCCCATTCTTCTTCGGGCTCGCCCATGGAAACCCAAACATCTGTGTATAAAAAATCAACTCCTTTTACACCTTCAACAGGATCATCGGTTAAAGTAATTGTAGCACCGGTTTGTTTTGCAATCTCTTTACTTGTCTTTACAAGTTCTTCGTTCGGCCATAACATTTTTGGGGCAACTGCCCTAAAATTCATTCCCATTTTAGCAGAGCCAACCATTAATGAATTACCCATATTATTTCTTGCATCACCAAGATAAGCCCAAGTAATTTCATTCAACGGTTTATTTGAATGTTCCATCACTGTTAATAAATCTGCTAATACTTGTGTAGGATGAAATTCATTTGTAAGTCCGTTCCAAACCGGAACACCGGCATATTTTGCTAACTCTTCTACAATTTCTTGTCCATAACCACGATATTCAATACCATCATACATTCTGCCTAAAACTCGTGCAGTATCTTTCATCGATTCTTTTTTTCCCATTTGAGAACCGGACGGACCGAGATACGTAACACCAGCACCTTGATCCAAAGCTGCAACTTCAAAAGCACAACGGGTTCTTGTTGAATCTTTTTCAAAAAGTAAAACAACATTCTTCCCTTTCAGTTTTTGCCTCTCTGTACCGGCATATTTTGCCGCTTTAAGATCTTTGGAAAGATCTAATAAAAATTTGATTTCTTGTGGAGTGAAATCTAATAGTTTAAGAAAACTTCTATTTCTTAGATTGAAAGCCATACTTATATCCTTAAATTTGTTTTACAATTCTTGTTCCGCAATTATCCATGTGAATCTCTTCCATTGATGTAATAACTGCTTCAGTGCCTCCGCCATTTACAAATTGAACAGCAGCTAAAACTTTTGGACCCATACTTCCGGCGGCAAATTCACCTTGTTGATAATATTTCATTATTTCATCAACTGAAATTTTATCAAGTTGTTTCTGATTAGGTTTATTAAAATTAATATAAACCTTAGGTACATCGGTAATTATATAAAAAGCATCTGCTCCAATTTCATTAGCAAGTAAAGCTGAAGCAAGGTCTTTATCAATAACTGCTTCAATTGCTTCGAGGTGTTTATCTTTATGTTGAAATACAGGGATTCCCCCGCCGCCCGCAGCAATTACTATATGACCTTTTTTTGCCAAGTCTTTAACTATCTTTTTATTTAGAACATCAATCGGTTGAGGTGATGCAACAACCCTTCGCCAACCTCTTTTTCTTGGATCTTCTTTAAATGTCCAGTCATTTGATTTGGCAAGTAAATCTGCTTCTTCTTTTATGTAGAACGGACCAATGGGCTTGGTCGGTTCTTTAAAAGCCGGGTCTTCTCTATCAACAAGTACTTGAGTAATAAGTGAGACAACATTTTTTTTAATTTTTAATTCGGTAAGAACATTACGCATCATTCTCTCAATCATGTAACCGATTCCGCCTTGGGAATCGGCTACACAAATATCTAATGGCATCTTTGGAATTTTATATACATTGTAACCGGCATCATTTCTTAAAAGAATATTACCTACCTGCGGACCGTTACCGTGAGTTATGATTAAATTAAAGTCCTGTTTTATTAAACCGATTACTTTTTTACAAGTATCAAAAGTGTTTTTTTCTTGTTGTTCAATAGTACCAATTTCATTGCCGCGGAGTAATGCGTTTCCACCGAAAGCGACAACGGCTAACTTTTTCATAAAATACCTTTTTCTTTTAACACGGTTTCAATCGTATTTTGTCCGATTTCCTGAAGCTCGTATTTTACTCTTGTTGATGGTTTATTGATCTTAAGAATCCTTCCTAAATCAATAGGAGTTCCAATAACAACAGAATCGCACTCAACTTTATTAATAGTTTCTTCCAAATCTTTCATTTGTTGTTCGCCATATCCCATTGCAGGTAGTAAAATCCCGATGTTCGGATATTTTTCATAAGTCTCGGTAATTGATTTAACTGTATAAGGTCTTGGGTCAACAATTTCTGATGCACCTAATTTTTCTGCAGCAACAGTACCCGCACCAAATTGCATTTCACCATGAGTTAATGTTGGTCCATCTTCAACCACTAATACTTTTTTATCTCTTATTACTTCGGGATTATCAACAAACAACGGTGAAGCAGCTTCAATAACAATTGCATGAGGATTAACATGTTTTACATTATGCATAACTTCAAGAATATCTTCTCCATTGGCAGTATCAATTTTATTAATTACAACTGCATCGGCTAAACGAAGTGAAGTATTGCCAGGATAATAATAAAGCTCATGTCCCGGTCTATGAGGATCTGCAACAGTAAAAGTTATATCAGCATGATAGAAAGAAGTATCGTTATTACCGCCATCCCATAAAATTACATCAGCTTCTTTCTCTGCCTCACGAAGAATAGCTTCGTAATCAACTCCTGCATATATAATTCCGCCTAATGCAATATGCGGTTCATATTCTTCAATTTCTTCAATTGTACATTCGTGTTTTTTTAAGTCTTCAAGAGTTGCAAAGCGTTGAACTTTTTGTTTAACCAAATCGCCATAAGGCATCGGGTGACGGATTGCAACAACTTTTTTACCCGCATCAGCTAATAACTTAACAATTTTTCTTGATGTTTGAGACTTTCCACAACCGGTTCTAACCGCTAAAACTGAAACGACTGGTTTACTACTTTTAACCATTGTTTCTTCAGCACCTAATAATCTAAATGAAACTCCGGCTGCGTTTACTATCGATGCTTTTGTCATTACATAATCGAAAGGAACATCGGAATAAGAGAAAACAACTTCGTGAACATCAAATTTCTTTATTAGTTCAACAAGTTCTTCTTCCGCATAGATTTTGATTCCTTCAGGATATAATTTACCTGCTAACTCTGCAGGATATTTTCTGTCATCAATATTTGGAATTTGTGTTGCAGTGAAAGCAACTACATTATAGTCTTCATTATCTCTAAAATAGACATTGAAATTGTGGAAGTCGCGACCTGCTGCCCCCATTATAATTACATTTTTCTTTGACATATGATTCTCCTTGTTATTCAACTGTTACACTTTTTGCTAAATTTCTCGGTTGATCAACATTTAATCCCTTTTTAACCGCAATATGATAAGCTAATAATTGCAAAGGAATTACTGTTAAAACCGGCATTAACATTGGAATTGTGGACGGCACTTTGATTGTATTCTCAACTAAGTCATCAATTTTGCCGTTATCGTTATTTGCGACGGCTATTATTCTACCGCCGCGTGCTTTTACTTCTTCTATGTTACTTACAACTTTTTCATAAACTGAATCTGTCGGTGCAATAAATACAACTGGCATGTTCTCATCAATAAGTGCTATTGGACCGTGTTTCATTTCTGCTGCAGGATATCCTTCGGCATGTATATAAGATATTTCTTTTAGTTTTAGAGCACCTTCTAATGCAACCGGGAATTGATATCCTCTTCCTAAATAAAGGAAATTATGTGCATCGACAAATTTTTCTGCAACTTTTTCAACCAATTCATTTTGATTAAGAATTTCCTGAACTTTTTCAGGTAATTCTAAAATTGCTTGAGCAATTTCACGACCTTCTACAACACTAAGATTTTTCTTTCTAGCAATAAGCAAAGTTATTAATGAAAGTACAATCAACTGTGAAGTAAATGCTTTTGTAGAAGCTACACCGATTTCAGGTCCTGCATGGATATAAACCCCGGTATGAGATTCTCTGGCAATTGTGCTGCCAACAACGTTTACAACACCTACACAAAGTGCCCCTTTTCGTTTAGCTTCTTTTAATGCAGCCAATGTATCGGCAGTTTCACCGCTCTGAGAAATAAAAATCACGGTATCATCTTTTGATAAAATTGGATTACGATATCTAAACTCGGAAGCATACTCTACTTCAACCGGTATATCAGCATATTGCTCAATCATATATTCTGCAACTAATCCTGCATGCCAAGATGTACCGCAGGCACAAATAATTATTCTTTTTGATCCAGCAATTCTATCTTCGTAACCAATTAATCCACCTAATTTGGCAAGCCCATCTTTAAGAATAACTCTACCTCTTAAAGAGTTCTTAATTGATTCGGGTTGCTCCATGATTTCTTTTAGCATAAAATGAGGGAAACCGCCTTTTGTTATTTCTTCAATGCTTCCTTCAATTTCCTCAATATGCTTTTGAAGCTTCTCGTCATTCAATGTTTTGACAATGAACCTATCTTTGTAAATTTCGGCAACTTCGTTGTCTTCCAAATAAACTACTCTCTTTGTATGTGCAATTAAAGCATTAACATCTGAAGCGATTAGATTTTCTTCCTCGCCAACGCCAATAACTAAAGGCGAACCCTTTCTAGCTACAACAATTTTATCCGGTTCATTCTTATAAATTGCAGCTATGCCGTAAGTACCTTCTACTTTAGAAAGCGCAAATCTTACAGCATTACAAAGATTAAGCTCTTTCTTTAGATAAAAATCTATTAAATTAACCAGGACTTCAGTATCTGTATCGCTGATAAATTCATAACCTTCGTCTCTTAAGTTTTTCTTCAGTACTGTATAATTTTCAATAATTCCGTTATGAATTACCAAAAGAGTTTTTTCAGGATTAAAGTGCGGATGTGCATTTACTTCATTCGGAATACCATGAGTAGCCCACCGGGTATGACCAATACCAACTTTTGAATTTAATTTAAATTCGGAAATGTGTGATTCAAGATCACTAACTTTTCCTTCTTTCTTATATACTTCGGCAGATTCATTTGAAAGAATTCCAACCCCAGCCGAGTCATAACCTCTATATTCTAGTCTTTTAAGACCATCAATTAAAATAGGCACACTATTTTTATTTCCGATATAACCTACAATACCGCACATAATTTTACTCCTTTAGATTTTAGAAAAAACAAACGAAATGGATGTTACAGATCTGGACAGTGCCTGAGCAACATTGGATTGAGTTTTTGAAGGTAAAATTTTTCTTCGCCTGATAAATAATTCATATAAGCTTTATTATAATTGATATGCAAATTCAGAAAATTTGACTTTATTATCAAGAAAATCCGGTCAGAAAAGATATAGAAACTACTCCAATAAATGGGTAGCAACGCGAGGTTTAGAATTTCAAGAATGTTTATTTATTGCTTTTGAAGGGTTAAAAAGGTATTTTTGCAGTTCTTTGCGAGAGTGGCGGAATTGGCAGACGCGCTAGACTTAGGATCTAGTACCGCAAGGTGTGGGGGTTCGAGTCCCCCCTCTCGTACCATATTCCTTCTTAAATAAATTCGAGGTTAAATTGGATTCTAAAGTTAATGTGCTTGGTAGTTATGAACATGAAGTTGAAGTAACGCTTTCTTATGACGAAATTAAAACAGATATTGACGACGCCTATAAAAAGGAACGAAAAAATATAGAACTTCCCGGATTCAGAAAAGGTAAAGTTCCGATGCAAATGCTAAAAAAAGTTTATGGTGAAGCAATTGAATATAAAGCCAGCGAATCAATTGCACAAAAGAAATTTTGGGATGTTGTTGAGGAGTTGAAATTGAATCCTATCAGTATGCCTCAGTTAACTGATATTGATTTTCAAATGGGGGAGAAACTTTTCTTTAAAGTAAAATATGAAGTTAAACCTGAAGTTGAAGTAAAAGATTACAAAGGTATTGAAGTAGAAAAACCAATTTTCAAAGTAAAGGAAGATGATATTGAAAGAGAAGTTACAAACCTTTTAAAATCTCATTCAAATTTTCAAGAAGCTGAACTTATAGATGATGATAAATTCAGAATAACTGTTGATTTAAACAGAATTGATGAAAATGGTTTACCAGTTGTTGGACAAGGTCAACAAGATATGTTGATTGATTTGAGTGAAACGAATATTAATCCTGCTATTTTGGAAGGTGTCAGAGATAAAAAAGTTGGTGATGATTTTAAGTTTGAGTTTGTTGATGAACATTATCACGGCGAAGAACTGCATCGTGAAGAATTCAAGTATTCAGGTACAATCAAGAAAATAGAAAAAATAGTTCTTCCTGAAGTAACCGAAGAACTTTTATCAAAAATTTCTCGTTCAAAAGCAAAAACTCTTGATGAATTTAAACAGCAAATTCGTGATAACTATTCTTCATATTATAAATCACAAGCTGAAAACATAGTAACAAATTCTTTATTGAATAAAGTAATTGAGCAAAATGATTTTCCTGTTCCACCCGGCTATGTTGAAACAATTTTGAATAATCTTGTGGAAAGTGAAAAAGAAAACGCTAAAAGATATAAAACGCCAAATTTTGATGAAAAAGGAGTTCGTGAGTATTTAAAACCTCGGGCTGAATGGACAGCTAAATGGCAAATAATAATGGAAGTAATTGCATCAAAGGAGAATTTAAAAGTTGAAGATTCCGACTTAGAAAAAATTGCCGAAGAAGAAGCAGAGAAAACCGGTATCTCGAAAGAAAAACTTGTTAAATTCTATAAGGATTCAAATAGAAGTATTGGATTACTTGAAGAAAAAGTCATAAACTTCTTAAAAGAAAATGCAAATATTAATGAAATTGATGCTGAACAAAGAGCTAAAGAAAAAAAGGATAAAAAATAATGAATACAAAAAATCCTGAAATTTATAACCAATTAATTCCGTATGTAATTGAACAAACCGGTCGTGGCGAAAGAGGAATGGATATCTTCTCACGCCTTCTTCGAGAAAGAATCATTTTCTTAGGAACGGCAGTCGATGACCATGTTGCAAGTTTAATAATTGCACAACTACTGTTTCTTGAAGCCGAAGACCCTGAGAAAGATATTTACCTTTATATTAATTCCCCCGGAGGAAGTGTTTCAGCCGGTTTGGCAATTTATGATACTATGAAATACATACGAGCAGGCGTGTCTACCATTTGTGTTGGTTTAGCTGCAAGTATGGGAGCCGTTTTATTAGCCGGCGGCGAAAATGGGAAACGTTCTGCACTACCCCATTCAAAAATTATGATTCATCAGCCTTGGGTTGGTGGTTTATCGGGTCAAACTACAGACATAGAAATACATGCCAAGGAAATGATTAAAACACGTGATACCATTTACAATATATTATCTGAACACACAGGTAAAACAATTGAACAGATTACAAAAGATTGTGACAGAGATTATTTTTTGTCATCAACAGAAGCTAAAGAATATAAATTGATTGACAGTATACTTGAAAAAAGAAAAATCCCGGGTGACAAACCCAAGAAAGAAGAAAAATAGCATAATATTATTAGACTATGATAAAAAGAAAAACCCCGACAATTTTGCCGGGGTTTTTTTTTCTAAAAATGAATTGGGAATTACTTGAGAAGAATCATCTTCATTGTTTGAGAATAATTACTCCCATTAACTCCGCTTGCTTCTATTCTATAAAAATAAATACCGCTGCTTATGGAATTATTTACAGCATTCCATCTTAGCTCATAAGTTCCGGCATTCATGAATCCCTCTTTTAATACGTCAACTTGTTCGCCAAGTATATTGAAAATTTTCAATGATACATTTGCATTTACCGGTAAATTAAATTTAATAGTTGTTGACGGATTAAAAGGATTAGGATAATTCTGAGAAATAGAAAAGACATTTGGTAAATCTTCATTTCTTAAATCAATTTCAACACTTGTTGCGAAATCTTCATTACCTAAATATTTAATTGATCTAACAAGAATAGTATCTCGTACACTTTTAGAAATTTTATCTAAATCTTCTGGTATCAAAACAAATTTCCATCCATCAGACTCATTATGACTTCTAATACCAGCAATATTGATTGTGTCTGCTAAGGAGCTGCCATAATATAATACTTTATTAACCGAACCAAGATTTTCAGAGGATAGTTTCATTACATCTTTCCCAGATCCCAAAAACAAAACGCTAACTCCGTCGCCTATAAAATCTCCTTCAAACCCAGAAATACGGCTTAAAGATGTATTACCAGCAAATTTTACACCGGCAAAGCCTTTTAGCAACATATCATTTGAATCAGAATATTCTAGAAAGTTATGCCCAGATATAAATAGCCTATTACCATTGCTTAAATGATTTTCCAATGTATTAACATCATTTTCAGATAACCCTAATGTATCTCCTCCACTTATCCAAAAGATAGATAGTGGTTCACTAAACTCATTTAATGCATCAATCGATGGTGAAGTCCCGATATCATCAATATTCCATCTGACAAATGAAACTCCTAAATCATTAAAACTATTGAAATAGGTTTCAGCAGCAATACTGTTGTTATTATTATAAACTACTAGACGATTTGCTGGGTCAATACTAATGTTTAAAACAGAATTTGATGAACCAACAAAAACACTATCTATAATGTGAAGAGGTTCAAATGGTGGCTCCAAATTTAGTTCTATTCTATAGTATTCATTTGCTGTTAATTCAATAGAATAATTTCCTGATTCATTTGTTACAATTGATTGGATCTCATTTGAATCACCTACCCAAACAACATTGACATCACTAACAACAGGCGAATTAGTTTTTTTATTTGTTATACTTCCACTTAACTCAATTTTAGGACGTAAAACAAGTTCAAAATTTGCATTGAATTCTTGTGTATTTCCATAACCAACAGGCGTGTCAAAATTAACATTTTCTACCTGCGAAGACTCATAACCAAATTTCTCAACTTGAAATGAAAAATTTGCAGTATTCATAGCAAGTAAATAGCTTCCATCGACTAACGTCGGAGCTTCAGTATAAACTTCACCAGGTCTCAAACCACGACCAGAAGACAATGAAGGCTCAACAGGGCCAACATAAGCAGCATAAGTACCTTCGTTAAAAACAAGTTTTGCATTTTCAATTGGGTCGCCTGTTTCCGCATCTGTAATTGAGCCTGCAATAATAAAATTAGGATAAATAGCAACAGCACCCATTTCATCATGTAAACCAAGTTCTCTTTTTAATGAACCACGAGCAACTGACCAATACATTACTTGATCAGGTAAATTAAGACCACACCCCTCAGAACCAGCACCATTGCTATTGCCAGCGGGTCCATGATGGCTTAAACCCATATGATGACCAATTTCATGTAACGTAATAGTTACCAAATCCATGTTATTAGGGTTACCATTTGTTGCTGGTGGAAATCCGGCAGCATTATAAATATAATCTGATTCAATAGCATGGTAACCGCCTACAGTCGAAGTCCTTGTAGATGAGAATGCAATAGTATTTGATCCTGGAGTAAAATTATCGTAGTTATTATCAAAATACAGTAAGTTTATTCCGTCGGCAAATGCACCATTAGCAGTTGAACGCGGACCCAAAATAAAATCAAAATAACTTCCTTCAACAGCGTTCCATGTACCTAAAGCATATAGAATGTGTTCGTCGTAAGATTCCGGTGTATCAACATTCATTTGAATAACAAATGGTAAATCTTCAGGCCAATAACTTCTATATACACCTTGCGTATTTGTAATTATACAGAAACCGATTATTGCAGAGGCAATTAATAGAATTATGGATTTTTGTATTAATGTAATTTTTTTCATATCAGTCGCCCCCTATTCCATTCTTGATAATGATTGAACTTTACCGAAGAGATCAAATAATTGGTATTCACCTTTTAGTTCTTCACCGATTTTATTGTTCAAAGCCTCAACAAATTCTATATCGTTAAAACCGTTAACGGCATATTTTACTCCGCCGGTTTCAATAACGACATAACCGCCGATAGCCATTGAGTGAATCCAATAATTTCCCTTCCAATCTACTAAGAAGAAGAATACTTCATCTCCGACTTCATAGGAGGGTTGACCTGAAATTTCATCAGCATATGGACCAATTTTGCCACCATATTGTTTAACTTGTATAGTTTCTCCGATGCCGTCACCTTTTGCTACATCAAATACCTGAAGAGTTAGATAAGTATTAATTTGCTTACCTTCCCAAACAGATATTTTATCAATAACTTTTCCATGAACTATTACATGGGATTCGGAAATGATTTCTTCCAACGTTGCTTTTTCAACTATAATTGCATTTAATGTAATAGCCAAACCAAATAGCAAAAGAAGTAACGAAGGAGTTTTTACAATTCGCAACATCATGCACTCCGTTTTATTGTTGTTAAATATATATTAATAGTCATTTATTGAATATAGGATTTGCAAGATATATTTAACATCACTATTAATCAAGAAATAAAGATGTCAATACAAATTTTCATTTAGATTCTTCTTTTTATTTTTTTGCAGATAAGGAATAGATTTTATCGTATTAACATATTTTTTTTTATTTTGATATAGCTCTTAATAAAATATTGATGAATGGATACCCGAACAAAAATTGAATTAATCAATAAGTATAATTATTTAATTGAACTTGCCAGAAATGGAAACGACAGTTTCATTAATCATCTCTGTAACTTTTTAGTTAATTATTACGAATACCAATCAACTATACTCTTCAAAATTATTAAAGAAGATACTTTCCAGGTACTTGGCAAATCCTCAAACGCGAGAAAAAACTTTTTAACGGGAAGTGAATTTAAATGTAGTGTATGTAAAGCTGCAAAATCTTCATCGACTTCTTTTCATAGTGATTCGCAATGCGAGCTTCAGATATCCGAATATTTAGTCTATGAAGTATGTTCCAAATTTGAAATTGATCATACAAATTCAGTGTTGATTAAAATTGCAAAGAAAACAGCATTCACACAAAATGATTATGAAAATATCGGTAAAATATCCGAACTGATTAAGTATATAATTAAAATCTGGAACGATGCTAAGGGAGGTAAATTTACAATCCCAGATCAATCTTTCAATGAGATAGTAAATAGTTCCGTGTTAAGCCTCCGAAATCCGGCTAATTCTATTATTGGGTTTACCTCTATTCTTGATGATGACAATTTAACTTCCTCTCAAGCTGAATATATACAAACAATTAAAAAGCATGCACAAGATTTGTTGTCATCACTAAATGATTTGCTCGATATAACGAAATTCGAATCGGGGAAAATATCCATTGATTTGAGACAGATCGAGTTAAAGAATTACCTGGATGATTTGATAAAATCCTTTTCAGAAAAATATAAGGATAAGCTTTCTTTCGGAGTTCACATTGACTCTAAATTAAAACAATATTTCTTAACGGATACACAAAAACTTCGATATATATTACAAACGTTAATTTATTCTTCTCAAAATTTAGTTGAAGAAGGAAATATTAATATTGTTGTTACTGGAATTAATAATCATCTTAAATTCGAAATTGGTTCTGATACAGGTGGAATTGCAATAAAGGATGAGAAAAGAATCTTTAAACCATTTGAAATAAGTCGCATTGAAAAACTTAGACAAACAAACTTAACACCTTTAAGCTTCACTTTGGTTGAAAAATACATTAATATATTAGATGGAGAAATTGTATTTTCGTCAGATAAAAAAAATGGCTTTAAATTCATCTTCACAATAAAGGGAGAGTCAATGTCTCAATTAGAATCAACCTTGTCATCTTTGCCTAAACCGGATAAACACAACAAAGTTTTGGTAATTGAGGATGATTATGCTACCTCAAGATTATTAAGTAACTATCTTAACAAATGGGGATACGAACCCTCGGTTGTAAGCACAGAAGAAGATACTTTAGACATTATTGAGAGAGAATTATTTTTAGCTGTATTGCTTAATATTGAATTGCCCAATACAAACGGATTAGAGTTGCTCAAGAAACTTAATGAGCATCCGAATTTAAAAAATACCCCGGTAATTGTTTCTGCAGTTGAAGCAGATCAACAAAAAGCTTTTATGCTCGGAGCCGTTGAATATTTTGTTAAACCGATAAACTACAATTATCTTGTTGAAGTACTAACAAGTTATAAACTCCGTAAAGATTCGAATATTCTTTGTGTTGATGATGATCTGCCTACTCTTAACCTTTTAAAACAAGCTGTTGAAACAGCCGGTTATTATGCAGTTGCAGAAAATATATCTGCAAAAGTTATGGATAACATCAAAGATAAAGATATTGATCTGGCAATTATTGACTTAGATATGCCTCATCCAAACGGCTTTGAATTAATAAAAATTATAAAATCCGAAAAACGTTTCTCCAATCTTCCAATTATTATTTATACCGGTAAAGAGAATTACCAAGAAGACTTAAAACAAATAGACGGTTTATTCGACGAACTTTTTAGCAAGCAAAGTACAAACATCGAAGACTTGCAGGAAGTAATGAACTCTATGATTAACCGTTATGAGACTCCCCCTCCTGCCGAAGAAGTTATTAAAAAGAAAGATGTAATTAAAATACTTTTAGCTGAAGACTATAAACATTCACAAATAATTGTTACACGTCTGCTTAAGAAAAATAATTTCGAAAATGTTATCGTAGTTGATAACGGCGAAGATGCTCTCAATTACGCAAAGAAGGAAAAATTCGATTTAATTCTTATGGATATGCAAATGCCGATTATGAACGGGTTTGAAGCAACCGAAAGCATAAGAAGATTAGAAGGATATAAAGACGTTCCTATTATTGCTCTAACTGCATTTGCGATGAAGGGTGATAGAGAGAAATGTTTGGAAGCCGGTGCTACCGATTACATTCCTAAACCAATCGATAGTAAAGAGTTTATTGATAAAGTGAAACATTATACACACGAAGAAGCTTGAGAATTCTTTCACCTCAATTTTCTCTCACTAATTAATTTTTTATTTTTGTGCTTTACAAAAATCATTAGGTTGTATATATGATTAATGATGTTGTACGTGTACGTTTTGCGCCTAGTCCTACCGGTTATCTTCACGTGGGAGGTTTAAGAACAGCGCTCTATAATTACCTGTTTGCAAAACATAATAACGGCGTATTTGTTTTAAGAATTGAAGATACCGATCGCAACCGTTATGTCGAAGGTGCTGTAGAAAATCTTATTTCAACAATGAAGTGGAATGGACTTGGTTATGATGAAGGTCCCGAAGTTGGCGGGGAATACGGACCCTATTTTCAATCTCAAAGATTAGAGATTTATAACAAACATGTAAATGAACTAATCGCAAAAGGTAATGCTTACAGATGTTTCTGCTCTGCCGAACGAATTCAGAAATTGAGAGAGGAACAGCAAGTTCAAAAACTGCAAGCAAAATATGATAAACATTGTCTTAATCTGACAAAAGAAGAAATTGAAAATAAGATACAAGCCGGTGAGCAATTTGTCATCCGATTAAATGTACCAGCAAACCAAAGAATTATAATCGAGGATATTGTTCGCGGAAATGTCGAGTTTAACAGTGATACCGTTGATGACCAGATATTAATAAAAAGTGACGGCTTCCCTACCTATCACTTGGCAAACGTAGTCGATGATCATTTAATGAAAATCACACATGTAATCAGAGGCGAAGAATGGTTATCATCAACACCAAAACATGTTTTACTTTATGATTTTTTGGGGTGGGAAAAACCTAAGTTTGCGCATCTCCCATTGCTTCTTAATCCGGATAAATCTAAACTAAGCAAGCGACAAGGCGATGTTGCTGTTGAAGATTACCAGAAGAAAGGTTACTTAAAAGAAGCGTTGATTAATTTCGTTGCACTGCTTGGATGGAATGCCGGAGATGATGTTGAAATTTATGAAATAGAACAGCTAATTGAAAAATTTTCTCTCGAAAGAGTTAATAAAGCCGGTGCAGTTTTTAATGTAGAAAAACTCGACTGGCTGAATTTCGAACATCTTAAGAAAAAACCTAATGCAGAAATTTTAATAATGTTGAAAGAAGAACTGAAGCATTCCAAATATGCCGAAATAAATTTCTCGGATGAATATTTACTTAATGTAATTGATTCAATGAAAGAAAGAGTAAATTTTGTGAAGGAATTTATTGACAAAAGTTTTTATTACTTCGAATCCCCAACAGAATTTGATGAAAAGGTAATTCAAAAAAGTTGGAAAGAAGATACACCGCAACAACTTACAGAACTTCGATCAGCATTCGAAAAAATTGATAATCCAAAAAAAGAAGATTTTGAAAATGCTTTGAGATCAACAGCCGAAAAATTGAATGTTGGAGCGGGAAAGCTTATTCATCCACTTAGATTAGCTGTGTCGGGCACCGGACAAGGTCCAGGACTTTTCGATTTACTTTATACACTTGGTAAAGAAGAAGTTATAAAAAGAATCAACACTGCTCTTGAAACTATAAAACCGAACTAATTATGAATAACACAGAAGAAATCAAATCGAAAAATTTCATCGAAGAAATAATTGATGAAGATTTAGCAAACGGTAAATACAAAAACGTAATTACCCGTTTCCCTCCCGAACCAAACGGATATTTACATATTGGTCACTCTAAATCAATTTGTTTGAATTTTGGAATTGCGAAAAAATACGACGGTAAATGTAACTTACGTTTTGACGATACTAATCCGACAAAAGAAGAAATCGAATATGTTGACTCAATTAAAAAGGATATCCAATGGTTAGGATTTGATTGGGAAGATAGAGAATTCTATGCGTCGGATTATTTTGATACTCTTTATGAGTATGCAATCATTTTGATTAAAAAAGGTAAAGCATATGTTGACTCATGCACCGGCGATGAAATAAGAGAAATGAGGGGAACACCAACCGAACCGGGTAAGGAAAGTCCCTATAGAAATCGATCAGCAGAAGAGAATTTAGATTTGTTTGAACGAATGAAAAGTGGCGAATTTAAAGACGGCGAACATGTACTTCGTGCCAAAATAGATATGTCTTCTCCAAATATGAATATGCGTGATCCGATTATGTATAGAATTAGGCATGCTTCTCATCATAGGACAGGAGACAAATGGTGTATTTATCCAATGTATGATTGGGCACACGGACAATCGGATTCAATTGAGAAAATTTCTCATTCAATCTGTACACTTGAATTTGAGAATCATAGACCACTTTATGATTGGTTCATTAAAGAACTTGAAATATTCCCTCCGCGTCAGATTGAATTTGCAAGACTAAACTTGACATATACGGTAATGAGCAAACGTAAACTTCTGCAGCTTGTTCAGGAAGGAATTGTTGATGGTTGGGATGATCCTCGAATGCCAACAATAAGCGGTTTTAGAAGACGGGGATATACTCCGGAATCAATTAGAACCTTTGCCGAAAGAGTCGGTGTTGCTAAACGTGATAATGTTTCCGACTTAGCTTTACTCGAATTTACAATTCGGGAAGACTTAAACAAACGAGCTCAAAGAATTATGGGCGTCTTAAAACCTCTTAGAATCACTATAACAAATTATCCCTCTGATCAAGTTGAAGAACTTGAAGCAGTAAACAATCCGGAAGACGAATCGATGGGGAAAAGAGTAGTCCCCTTTTGTAGTGAAATTTATATCGAACAAGATGACTTCATGGAAGATCCGCCGAAAAAGTTTTTCAGACTTTCGCCGGGGAATGAAGTAAGACTGCGTTATGCATATATTATTCGATGTGATGAAGTAATCAAAGATGATAAAGGTAATGTTATTGAATTAAAATGTTCTTACGATCCCGAAACAAAAAGTGGCTCCGGAACGAGCAATAAAAAAGTCAAAGGAACAATTCACTGGGTTTCTGTTAAACATGCAGTAAAAGCTGAAGTGAGATTATACGACAGACTTTTTAATGTTGAAAACCCGGATGGTGATAAAGAAGTCGATTTCAAAAGTCATATTAATCCAAACTCTTTAGAAATAATAAACGAAGCACTAATTGAACCGTTTATAAAAAGTTCTAAGCCGGATGATAAATTCCAGTTTGAGAGACTTGGTTATTTCTGTATTGATACGAAGTATTCTGCTAAAGAGAAATTAGTTTTTAATAGAACTGTTACTTTAAGAGATTCTTGGGCAAAAATTTCCGGTAAGGAAAAGTAATTCACTCTGTAAAGTTGTCTTTTGTTTTGCAATTAAGATATTCTCATCAAGTATAAATCATACAAATAGTATTTTTTTATTGCACTAATCTGGACATTTCTCTAAATTAGTCCCACTCCAGGGCAACTTGTTAATAAATTATCAACTCCTAAAAAACTTTTGGTATAGTGTGACTTTATATATCATTATAATATTATCATCGGTTGTTTTTTTCAGCGGACTTTTGCTTGCAGTATTATTCTCCTACTTAGGTTACAGAGCAAATAAACCCCTGCAACAATTTCAACATTCTAAAATAATTTATAAAAGGCGAAGAAAAGGTAAATATATACTTAATAATTTTACTGCAAGAATATTTTTCGCTGAGATGGAAAGAGCTAAAAGATTAAGAATTGTTAACGGTATATCTCCTCTAACAACTGAGAAATATTCTTTTACTAAGACTAAATTATTTGATAACTGAGCACTTCTTTCGTATTTTTACAACTCATTTTTGTTCTTAATAGTTTTGCCGAAGTGGCGGAATTGGTAGACGCGCCAGACTCAAAATCTGGTATGGCTTAAACCATGTGCCGGTTCGAGTCCGGCCTTCGGTACAAAATTATTAGGTATACAATTTTTCGATAAGTGTAATGCCGTCCCGCCAGAGGCGGGTAAATTCGAGCTTGTCCGCCTCCTGCGGATCCGGTCTTCAGTACTTACACAAAACCCCGATCAAACAGATCGGGTTTTTTTGTTATTGTGTTAATTTGTTATTTTGAAAATTAGTTTGCAAATAAACTAATCGCTACACCACCGCCCGGTGCTAAGTATATTTTTAGTTCATCAGTATTTTGTACTTCTTTATTTTCAATAACGTACGCAGTTGGATTTTTATCCCAATGCGCATCTTCCGCATCTTTATAAATCATTGCTCTATAAGTTTTATCCTTGCCCAAAAATGAAAGCGGAATAGTTATTTTTCTATCGTTTTCATCGGTTACACTACCGATAAACCAGTTACCTGTTTCTCTTTCTTTACGAGCAATAGTAACAAACTCACCGATTTCTCCTTCAAGTACTTTGGTTTCATCCCAATTAATTCCGACATCTTTAATAAATTGGAAAGCAGGATGACCTTCGTAATTTTCAGGTAAATCCGCTGCCATTTGAATAGGACTGTATATAACCACATACAATGCAAGTTGATGTGCAAGTGTAGTATTAACCTGGTTGTTTGGTTTGTATTTATCAAACTTAATATCAAATATGCCGGGGGTAAAATCAATCGGACCGGAAAGCATTCGTGTAAAAGGAATTATTGTCAAATGTTCCGGTGGATTGCCTCCATCACTTGACCATGCATTAAATTCATTTCCTCTTAATCCTTCGCGGGAAATCATATTTGGGAATGTTCTACGTATACCGGTATCTTTTATCGGTTCATGGGCATTCACCATTACTTTATGCTCTGCAGCTTTTAATAATACTTTTCTATAATGCCTTACCATATATTGCCCGTGATGATAATAACCATCGGGAATAATTTGTCCGACATAACCCGTTTTAACCGCATGAATTCCAAGTCTTTCACAAAGTGCAAATGCAGTGTCGAGTTGTTGTTCATAAGTTGAAACAGCAGCAGAAGTTTCATGATGCATAATTATTTGAACACCTTTTTCATTTGCATAACTTACAACTTCTTCCAAATCATAATCAGCATAAGGAGTTACAAAGTCAAAGATTCCTTCGCGATCATCTCCAATCCAATTTTCCCAACCGGTATTCCAACCTTCAACTAAAACGCCGTCAAAACCGTGCTTAGCTGCGAAGTCAATATATCGTTTTGCGTTTTCGGTCGTTGCACCGTGTCTTCCGCTAGCCATATCCCAACTACTTTTGCCGAGATGCATCTCCCACCATATTCCAACATACTTCATCGGTTTAATCCAAGAAATATCAGCTAATTGATTCGGTTCGTTCAGATTAAGAATTAAATTAGACTCAATTAAATCCCCTGCTCTTTCGGCAATTTGAATTGTACGCCATGGGGTAACAAACGGAGTTTTTTGCTCAACTTTATATCCTAAATCATTACCCGCTAATCCGCTTGTTAAAACTAAATTTTCCGTATCGACTAATAACGTCATATCAGCATAATCAGTAAGATTAGCTTCATGAAAACTCAAGTAAATACCATCTTCCGTTTTCATTGTAACGGGAGTATTAACGGCATTGAAAGGGATATAAGTCTGAGCTAAACTACTGTGAGACCTTTTTGACAACGCATCAATTTCACTTATCTTAGAAGTATTATTAAGATGTTCGTAAATATCCCAATCGCCCGGAGTCCACCATACTTTATGATCACCTGTTAATCGGAATTGTGTTAGCTCATCAGTAATTACAACACTATCAATATTTTTTTGTTTAGGGAAATCATATCTAAAACCAATGCCGTCATTAAAAATTCTGAATATTACCGAGAACTTTCTTCCCAAGTTTTCTTTTTCACGTAAATCAATTTTGAGTTGATTGTAATCACTTTCAACATATCTTTGTTCTCCCCAGGGCAGTTCATAAGATTCTGAATCAGATTGTTTCTTTGCTCTAAGAATTTCAAAACCGTTTTTCATAGGTGGAATGTTCTTGAATTCAAACCCAACAGTTGAGGAATCAATTACTACTTTTCCTTTATAAAGAACTTTGTAATAAAACTGACCCTCACTATCAAGATTAGTTTGGATGACAATAGATTTATCGGGAGATGTTTCTTCCTGATATGGTTCATATCCACATCCGACTATAAATACAGTCATCAATACAATTAAAACGACTGAGAATTTAAAAAACATTGCTTTCTCGCTTATGTTAGTTTTTTATTGAAAGAAATATAACGAAGTGTATAATAAGATATTTATGATTTGTAATGTGAGAATCCTATTGAAGCACCGATCCAATTAAAACCTTTATTGTAATCAACTCCCATCATCTTACCTCGCCCTGTTCTCAAAAGATTATTGACCAATAGAGGTTTTTTATCCCATAAATACATTAAACGAATTTCAGCTTTTGAGTATCCTTCGGGCGTACTTATTAATTGTGCATATTCAACTTTTTCTTGAAGAATATAATTTTGTCTATCCTTTATATTGATAAGCATTTCTTTAGAAACGTCTACTTCAACTCCTGAACCTGCAAATGAGTAAAGAGGTTTTAAAACGTAATTATTTAAATCTTCCGGGTAATCTTCAAGTTCGCTAAGATAAAAACAATTGGGTGCATATTTACTTTTTATCATTGGTAAACTATGCTTGCTTATTTTGAAAAACCAATTAGGATGACCAAGCCAGATTACGTCAAGATCAGCGTTCATATCAAAATTGATTTCAATATTTTTTCGTTCCAATTCGTCAAAAATTACTCTATTGTAAATTCGTTCAACGGGAATTTCACGACCACCTTTTTTGTAATACAGTTTATTTTTTTTAACGACTAGATCCCTAATGTCAACAATCGATAAGCCTGTGTTTTCAACCGTTAGATAGAAATCAATTCTAGTTTTTTGAATAAGTGGGTCTATTTCAAGTAAAATAACATTTCCCGGGTCTGAATCGCCAAGAATAATTTTTCTAAAGTAATCTTCATAAGAGTTATAATTAAATCCGCTATAAAAAGATGTAAATTCATTACCGATTTCAAAATGTTTTAAATACATTTTACTTAAAAAAGCTTGATACATATATAGTGATGCAAATCCTTGCAGTTCAATTAATTTTGGTATGAATTCACCAGATTGATTTTTAGTAATTCCAAAATCTATCTGGAGAAATAATGGATTTTCGGATTCATTCGGAACTCGATATTTATCAGGTAATCCTAAATGACTGTTTTCTCTAAACTCTTTGGAACAAATCGAAGAAATAATTTCATTTGCTGCTTCAATTAATTTTTTATTGAGGTCATCGTCAATAAAAAGAGGTGTTTCACAGATTCTGAAATCAATCTCGCCGGAAGTATACTGCCAAATATCATTTAAGAAATTTTGAAATTTTTGTTGAGTGAAAGCACTGTTGTATTTTTCACGTACTTCGGGAATCATAATCAATCAAGATTCAGATTAGTTTGTTCAATAATATGGTCAACTACTTTTTTGAGACTTTGTGTTTCTTCAAATATTCGAAGTTGTCGTTTAGCGCCCGTACCATTATCCAAAATATTATATACGTATTTAATTTCTTCGCGGCTATCAAGTTCATCGAGAACATCATCAACAAATTCTAAAAGTTCACCAACAAGTTCTCGTGTTGGTACTTCTTTTTGTTTACCGAAATCAATTAATTTTCCTTCAACACCGTAACGAGAAGCACGCCACTTATTTTCATTTATCATTAATCTTCTATATAAACGGAAGCCCAAATTTTGGTCTATCAATTTATATAATTTTGCAACCACTGCTTGAATCAGTGCTGCAATTGCAATTGTTTCTTCAACTTTCATTTGTACATCACATATACGAAATTCAAGTGTGGGGAATTTGGGATGCGGACGAATATCCCACCAAATTTTACTAGGATCTTCTATACATTTTGTTTTTACAAGAAGGTCTACATACAAAAGATATTCGCTGTGACTATTAAAATGATCCGGTATTCCGGTTCTCGGGAACCTATCAAATATTTTTGAACGGTAAGATTTGAACCCTGTATTTCTCCCCTTCCAGAAAGGTGAATTTGTTGAAAGTGCAAAAATGTGAGGCAGAAAATATCTTGCAGCATTCATTATATGAATAGCTCTTTCTTTATCGTCAATACCAATGTGAACATGCAAACCGAAAATTAAATTTGCACGGGCGACTTGCTGCATTTCTTCAACGACTGCCTGGTATCTATCGCGGTTTGTAATTTCTTGATCTTCCCATTTACTGAAAGGATGTGTTCCGGAAGCACCAATTACTAATCCTTGACGAGCAGCAACGTCCCTCAGTGATCTCCGCAATCTTTTTACTTCTTCTTTTGCTTCATGAATATTATAACATATACTTGAACCTATTTCTACAACAGATTGATGCATTTCTGCTTTGGCATGTTCTTTTAGAATTGTTTTTCCTTCATCAAGCAGTTGTTGAATATGCGATTTTAATTCTCTTGTTTCAGGATCTATTATTTGGAATTCTTCTTCTATTCCGATTGTGAATAATTTATTTTTTGACATAACAATTACTCATTTTTATTTTTATTCGGTGATATTTTCTTGCCAGAAGTAAAAGAAGTTATAAAATCGCCCCAAGTTAAATTATTTACGCCGTCTTTATGTGATTTGGCTTTACGAATTGCCATATTTGCAGCAGATTCAACAACCCATTCAAAATTTTCTTCGCCTACCGAATGATAGTCTGCATCCGGTGCGGGGTTACAAAAATCAATTGCGTATGGGATGCCGTCTCTAACAGCAAATTCAACTGTATTGAAATCATAACCAAGCGCATTATTCAGAATTAAGACATACTCTTCAATTGTTTTCAATAATTTTTCTTCAACCGGTTTGGGATTTTTAACATACCGCAGATGATGCGGTTGTTTAGGATCGTACTGCATAATTCTAACATCACGTCTATCTATTGAATAACAACGAAAATAATCCGTAAAATCAATTGCTTCTTGAAGCATCATTACAAGCTGACCTGTTTCATTATAAGCTTTGAAAAAATCATCTGCATTATCTAGTTTGTAAACATTCTTCCAACCTCCTCCGGCAAAAGGTTTGAAGAAAGCCGGGAATCCGACATATTCAAAGATTCCCTGCCAATCCAAAGGGTATTCCAAATTTCTCATCGAGAATTCATTTGTATCAGGCGGATGTTGATTCGAAGGAAGTAAAACAGTTTTAGGAACAGGAACACCTAATCGAGTAGTTAGTGCATTGTTGAAAAATTTCTCGTCGGCACTCCACCAAAAAGGGTTGTTAATAACAGCCGTTCCGGACAAAGCGGCATTTTTTAGATAAGCTCGATAAAACGGAATATCCTGTGAAATTCTGTCTATTAAAACTGCGTACTCGGTTGGTTCACCTTGAATTACTTTATTAATTTTTGCAAGCTCAGCTATTATTGAGTTTTCTTTTTTTGAATTGACTCTATCAACAAAAGCTTGCGGAAAAGTATTTTCCTGCCCGAATAAAATCCCTATTTTTTTCATAACTCTATCCTTCTAATGATCATTTAAAAAGTAATGAAGATTATTGTTCAGTACTAATTTGCAATCGTCGAATGTATTTAGTTTGAAAGGATACACATCAAAAAGATGATTGACATTTTTTTCGAATAAAAGTTTGGATATATATTTGTTCTGTTCAAACGAATTATCAGGTGTTCCCGAACTTAAAATAATTTTATTCTGGTTATATCGTATTAAGTATTTTTCGTCGGTTAAACCGAAAAGATAATCGAGAGGACTATTAAAATATGCTTGTTCATCAAAATGACCTTGAATAAAACTTTTCACCTCAAACTCACCCGA
The DNA here is from genome assembly GCA_020724265.1 of Melioribacter roseus. GTDB lineage: Bacteria > Bacteroidota > Ignavibacteria > Ignavibacteriales > Melioribacteraceae > SURF-28. The sequence continues at coordinate 246,369 of DYHH01000001.1, forward strand.
AATTGATAAAATTCCTTTAGAAATGTCAGGATACTTAAGCATGATATTTAGTGCAAAATAAGCACCAAGACCAAATCCCCCGAAAATAATTTTAGATTCTTCGTTTTCGTAATTGGCAAAACCAACAATATCATGAAGAATTGCCTGCTCAAAGTTAAGATAACGTTCTACTCGTTCTGAAGGTTCAATTGAGAAATCCATCCAGCTTTTCATTGCATAAGAATCCGGGCAATAAACTTTTATCAATCCTTCTTCTATAAAATTTCTTATACTTTCTATTACACCGAAATCTTTAAAATCATAATATCTTGATTGGGATTTTGGGAATAAGATGAGAGGAATACCTTTTTCTCCGAAGACAAGCAATTCGAAATCTTCCTTAATCCATTGAGAATACCATTTGTGATAACTTTCTTTCATTTAGCCCCTGAGGTGAGATTCAAATAATTGAGGAGCAATATAGTGAAGGGAAATTAAATATGCACTATCACGAATTTATTATCTTGTAGCAAAAATTTCTTTTACGAAATTGATTACTAAATCATCCAATTCTGATTTTTCCTTATAACCGAGTGATTCAGCTTTTTTCAACCATTCTTTTGATTTAGTGGAATTTTCGGAAGAAGCAAAATGCAACGCCGCATAAATTTCTTTCGAGGTCAATTTCTGATTTAATGCCGTTTCAAAATTTTTATAAGCAGATTCTTTATCATCAAAAAAGGTTAGTTGGAAATATCCTATTACAAAATTCAACTTGGGTGATGGGTTGGTATCGTTTAGTTTTTGTGCCTCGGTAAAAAGCTGGTAATCTTGAAAAGATAATTTTTCAAACAAACCAACCGACATAAAGTTCAAGAGAGTTCGCATATTAGAAGGTTCATAAAAACCGGGGACAACATCAATTAAAAGTAGTTCATTAGTAAGAAATGCTGTAGATGGGAAACTTCTTACACCAAGTTCTGAAGCCAATTGCTGATAAGAAATTGATACGTTAGGCAAATTTATTGAACCGGGTTTTTCCGGATTAATTTTTACCGGAACAAAATCTTTGTTAAGCATTTTTTTGATTTCTGCATCTGAATAGGTTTCCCTATCCATTTTCTTACACCACCCGCACCAATCAGTATAAAAACTGACAAGTATAATTTTATCATCCTTTTTAGCAGTACTTAGTGCATCTTCAAATTTCTGCCAGTGTAATTCATTTGCTGTAAGTGATAAACTAATTATTATTAATAATATTATACTTAGCATTAACTTCATTAGATAAAATCCCTTCTCAGATTTTTATTTTTCAATTAGATAATATTTTTCACAAAACGATTCAGAATTAATGGAGAAAATATTAATCAATTTTGATTGAGTAAATAAATGAAGTGGGTTAAGATAATAAATCCCCGGGATAATAATACCCCGGGGAAATTCCAATTATTAAAGAAGTGTTTTATAACTTTGAAGTGTTTTCATATAGTTTGCTCTTTCAAAAGCGGCTGGTTCACCGACTTTCTTTTGGCTCATACTTCCCTTCATCATATCAATCGATTCATATTCGTTTTCTCTCATCCAGTTTTCAACACCTTCAAGTAAATCTTTGATTCTGCTTGTACCTTTCATTAATAATTCCGAACAAATCTGGGCGACATCACCACCAGCCATCATAACTTTTATGATATCTTCGGATGAATGAACACCGCTTGTCAAAGCTAAACTTGCGTTAATGTTTCCGTAAAGTATTGAGATCCATCTTAAAGGTAATCTCATTTCCCAATTTGTACTTAACATTAAATTAGGAACAACTTCAAGTTTTTCAAGATCGAAATCGGGTTGATAAAATCTGTTGAACATTACTAATGCATCAGCGCCCGCTTTATCTAATCTTTTAGCCATGTTTGACATTGACGAAAAATACGGACTTAATTTAACAGCCACGGGGATCTTAACATTTTCTTTAACTGTTTTTAGAGTATCTATATACATATTTTCAATTTCCGAACCGGCTAAATTCGGGTTTGTGGGGATGTAATAGACATTTAATTCCAATCCATCTGCACCGGCATCTTCAATATTTTTTGCATATTTAACCCAACCACCTGCACTTACTCCGTTCAAACTTCCGATTACCGGAATCTTTACAGCTTTCTTAAGGTTGGCAATGTGGTCAAGATATTCGTATGGGGTTAATTTAAATTCTTCAGGTTCTGGAAAGTATGATGTAGCTTCGGCATACATTTCCGTTCCGTATGATAAATAATGATCAAGTTCGCCTGATTCATGAGTTATTTGTTCTTCAAAAAGCGAGTAACAAACAACAGCCGCAGCACCTGCATCTTCCATTCTTTTAACGGAATCAACACTTTCAGATAATGGCGAAGCCGAGGGTACTATAGGGTTGTTGAGTTTCAATCCCATATAAGTTGTTGATAGATCCATTTGTTTACTCCAATTTATTTTTCAAATTTTTTCCTAATAGATTATCAGAACCCGACTTGAGCCGGATTCTGATTTTATCAATTAATTTACTTTCTCTTCCTCTTTCCCATTTCCATTAATTGAATAATCCATAGCAGCAAGTTGTTCATAGTGTTTCCATTTCTTGAGAACATTTTCTTGAGCTATTTTCAGCAGTTCTTTTGCTTCTTTAGGATGAGATTTTGTCAACATTTTATATCTTGTTTCTCTGTAGAAATAATCTTCTAATTTTACTTTCGGAGCTTTTGAATCTAACTTCAACGGATTTTTACCTTCTTTTAATGAATCAGGATTAAATCTGAATAAAGGCCAGTGTCCGCTCTCTACAGCAAGTGTTTGGTTTTCCATACCTTTAGCCATATTAATACCGTGTGCAATACAATGACTGTATGCAATTATTAAAGAAGGGCCGTCATAGGCTTCGGCTTCAAGAATTGCTTTAAGAGTCTGAAGATCATTTGCTCCCATAGCTATTTGAGCAACATAAACATTACCATAGCTCATTGCCATTTGAGCTAAATCTTTTTTAGCGGTTGGTTTACCCGCTGCGGCAAATTTAGCAACCGCACCCATTCCGGTAGCTTTGGACATTTGCCCACCGGTATTTGAATATACTTCGGTATCAAGCACAAGAATATTTACATTTTTACCTGATGCAAGTACGTGATCCAAACCTCCGAAACCGATATCGTAAGCCCAGCCGTCGCCACCCATTATCCAAATTGATTTTTTGATTAAGTAATCAGCAACCGCTAATAAATTCAGGGCTTCATCAGAACCGTCTGTCTCTAATATTTCTTTTAGTTTGGCTACTCTTTCTCTTTGTTCATAAATACCCATTTCATCGGATTGATCGGCAGAAATAAGTTGTTCAACAAGTTCTTTACCAATCTTATCTGTTAATTTTAACAATAGTTCTTTTGCATATTCATTATTTTTATCAACTGCTAAGCGCATACCAAAACCAAATTCGGCATTATCTTCAAATAATGAATTCGACCAAGAGGGACCACGACCATCTTTATTGGTAGTCCATGGTGTTGTTGGCAGGTTACCACCATAAATCGAAGAACAACCTGTAGCATTTGCAACCATTGTTCTATCACCGAATAATTGGGAGACCAATTTCACATAAGGAGTTTCACCACAGCCAGAACATGCACCGGAAAATTCAAATAAAGGTTCGAGTAATTGACTGCCTTTTATTGTATTTACTTTTACTTCTCTTCTATCGAATTCAGGTATTTGAAGGAAATATTCGAAGTTTTCTCTTTCCTGGGTTCTAATCGGAAGTTGCGGAACCATATTAAGTGCTTTTCTACCTGTTTCTTTTTTATCTTTTGCGGGACATACTTCTACGCAAAGTTCGCACCCTGTACAATCTTCTACAGCAACCTGAATAGTATAAGCCAAACCATCATATTCTTTACCACGTGCATCCGTATGTTTAAAGGTAGCAGGTGCATTTTCTGTAAAAGATTTTGGATAAGCTTTTATTCTTATAGTCGCATGAGGACAAACCATAGCACACTTACCGCATTGAATACATAAATCCTCTTCCCATGCAGGAACAGACAATGCAATATTTCGTTTTTCCCATTTGGTTGTACCCGAAGGGAAAGTCCCGTCTATTGGCATTCCGCTAACAGAAATATCATCACCTTTTCCTTCCATAATTTTTGCCAGTACATTTTTCACATAATCCGGGGCTTTTTCAGAAACTATCGGAGGAAGTTCGATACTGCTCGTTACTGATTCCGGGTATTTAATTTCATGAAGATGTTCAAGAGTTTCATCAACTGCTTTATAGTTTTTCTTTACTATATCTTCGCCTTTACTTCCGTAGGTCTTTTTTATAGCTTCTTTTATCTTGTTAATTGCTTCATCTTTCGGAAGAATACCGGAAATTGCAAAGAAGCAAGTCTGCATAATTGTATTTACTCTCGCACCCATTCCCGTTAGATTAGCTACTTCGTATCCATCAATTGAATAGAATTTTAGTTTTTTATCAATAATTTCTTGCTGAACTTTTTTAGGTAATTTATCCCATACCTCATCTTTGCCGTATGGACTATTAAGCAAGAATGTTCCACCTTCGACTACTTTTTCAAGCACATCAAATTTCTCTAACAGAGTAAATTGATGACAGCCGACAAAATTTGCACTCTGAATTAAGTAAGTAGAATGTATCGGTTTCTTACCAAACCTTAAATGCGAAATTGTTGTTGAACCGGATTTTTTTGAATCGTAAACAAAATAACCTTGAGCGTAATTATCAGTTTCTTCACCAATAATTTTAATCGAGTTTTTATTTGCTCCAACCGTTCCATCTGCACCCAATCCATAAAACATTCCTCTAAAAACATCTTTTCCTTCAATAATAAACGAATGATCATATTCTAAGCTTGTAAAAGTTACATCATCATTTATACCGATTGTAAAGTGGTTCTTTGGTTCATCTTTCTTTAATTCATCAAATACAGCTTTTACCATAGACGGTGTAAATTCTTTTGAAGATAAACCGTAACGACCACCGACTATTTTCGGCATTGATTTGAAAGGTGCGATACCGTTATTTAATGCTTCTACACAACCGGTAACAACATCTTGATAAAGTGGTTCGCCGATTGCACCGGGTTCTTTTGTCCTATCAAGTACGGCTATTTTTTCAACAGTTGGTGGTAATGCATCCATCAGATGTTGTACTGAGAACGGTCTATACAATCTAACTTTTATTGCCCCGACTTTTTCTTCGAGTCTTTCACTCATGTAATCAACTGTTTCTTGCACTGTTTCAGCACCGGAGCCCATTAAAATAACAACACGTTTAGCATCGGGAGCACCGTAATAATCAAATAATTTGTATTGTCTTCCGGTTAACTCTGCAAATTTGTTCATTGCATTTTGAACAACATCCGGACATTCATTATAGAATTTATTTACAGTCTCGCGCCCTTGGAAATATACATCAGGATTTTGAGCTGTTCCGCGAATAAATGGTCTTTCGGGATTTAAGGCTCTCATCCGATGTTCATGTACAAATTTTTCATCAATTAGTGACTTTAAGTCTTCTACTGTAAGTTGTTCTATTTTATTAACTTCATGCGATGATCTAAACCCATCGAAGAAATGAACAAACGGGATTCTTGATTCAAGCGTAGATTTGTGGGCAATTGCTGCTAAATCCATTACTTCTTGAATTGATCCGGAAGCAAGTAGTGCAAATCCGGTTTGTCTTGCAGCCATTACATCACTATGATCACCAAAAATCGATAAAGCAGATGCAGCCAAAGACCTTGCCGAAACATGAAATACTGTTGGAGTTAACTCTCCAGCAATCTTATACATATTTGGGATCATTAGGAGCAAACCTTGAGATGCAGTAAATGTAGTTGTTAATGCTCCTGTTTGTAATGCACCGTGCACGGCACCGGATGCCCCGCCTTCACTTTGCAATTCAGAAACATGAGGTACTGTGCCCCAAATATTCTTTTTACCTGCCGCTGCCCATGCATCCGAAAGTTCACCCATTCCGGAAGAAGGAGTAATCGGATAAATGGCAATTACTTCACTATTGTGAAAACCGACATATGCTGCAGCGTCATTTCCGTCAATTGTAATCATTTTTCTGCTCATATAGCATACCTGTATTTATTTATGTTAACTAATAATTCTTTATTGGTGCTTCATAAAAAACAAAAATTGCGCCATATTTAAGAGTCAGTTATCTGCTTTTTTAACATAAAAATGCATATTTTTGACTATAATCAGACTATTTATCGTAATTCTTTAAGAAAAATGAGTCTTCTGCTCTTAATTTTGAGAATATGAACTCAAAACCAATTTTAATTATACGATTATTTTTTTAGATATTAAAGACCTTCTTATCGTAATCATGTGTGAGGTAAACCGTTGAAACGGTTAGAGAGTCTTTCGGTGTGAGTTCTAGTACAACGAATAAATTCGTGAATTAAGATAGTGTTTGCAGTCGCTTAAAACTCATTGATGCATCTGTGGGCGTGGTATATACTCCAATTTAGAGGTTGTCTTAAAAGTAAATATCAAATAAAAAATCTGTGGAAATCTCGCCAGAGTTCGGCGTAGTCTGCCGACAGTTCAAATCTGCGGTATCTGTGGTCTAATTTAATAACAAACTTTACTTTTGAGACAGCCTCGACGGAAAATCAAAACAATAATATTCTGATCGGTTTCAACCGTTTTTTTTAACATTCTTCGCCATAGATTCTTCAGCCATCTTTTTCTTGTAATCTATAATTTTTTGTTGAAGTTTTTCATCCGATGTTGCGATTATTTCTGCGGCGAGGATTCCGGCGTTTTTTGCTCCGCCGATTGCAACAGTTGCAACCGGTACACCGCCGGGCATTTGTACGATTGAGAGAAGTGAGTCCAATCCCTTCAGTGATTTTGATTCAACCGGGACTCCTATTACAGGTAAAGGTGTATATGAAGCGGTCATTCCGGGTAAATGTGCCGCACCACCTGCACCTGCTATTATAACTTTCAATCCCCTCTCGTGTGCTGTTTTACCGTATTCTGCCATTGCATCAGGAGTTCTGTGAGCCGATACAATTTTCACTTCGAAAGGAATTCCAAATTCTTTTAGAGGTTCGATGGCTTTTTCCATTGTGGGAAGATCAGAATCACTTCCCATTATTATTCCGACTACTGGTTTGTCTGACATTTTTGATCTCCGTTTTCTTTGTGATCCTTTGTGCGCCTTGTGGTAAATCGTTTCACCACAAAGGACACAGAGTTCCACAGAGATTTAAATAATAATTTTTTGCTCCATCTTTTTTGCTTTGCGCAATGTTGTATTCAATTTATCACCGATAATTGTAATGTGCCCCATCTTTCTACCAATACGCGATTTTTCTTTACCATATACATGAAGATGCAAATCCGGTTCACTTAAACTTTCGGGATAATTTTGGACTACACCTTTCCCATCCCTTTTACCAAGGAGATTTATCATCACAGCATATTTTTTAACCAATTCTGTTGAACCAAGAGGTAAATTCATCACAGAGCGAATATGATTTTCGAACTGAGAAGTTATACATCCTTCAATTGTGTAATGACCCGAGTTATGCGGACGCGGAGCCATCTCATTTACTAATATTCTACCTTTTTCATCAATAAACATTTCAATGCCGAATAATCCGAAACCTTTGACTGCCTTAACACATTCAATTCCTATTTGCTCTGCCATTTTTATTTTTCTTTTTGATATTTGAGCTGGTGAAATAACTGTATGACATATATGATTCTTCTGAATTGTCTCAACAACCGGGTAAGTTTTTATTTCTTTTTTAGTCCTGACAACCATCACTGCTAACTCTTTTGAGAATTTTACAAATTCTTCTGCGTAAAGTTTTGAGTGACGGTTTGTCAATTTCTTATAAGCATCTTTAAAATCAGTTTCATTCATTACATCAGCATTACCATATCCATCATAACCCATTTTTCTAGATTTAATGATAAATCGCTTTCCTAATTTTGTCGATATTTTTTTATAATCATTAATCGATTTTACTTCCATAAAATTAGGAAGCGGAATATTGTACTTTGATAAAGTTTTTTTCTGTGTGAATTTGTCTTGAATTAATCGAATTGTATATGCCGAAGGAATAACTCTTTTACCAAGAGATTCGATAAACTTTAATCTGTCCGCATCAATAAATTCATTTTCTAATGTGATAATATCACATTCCTCTGCAAATTGTTTTAACAGTTTATCGTCATCAACCCAGCCTACAAATTCATTTTGGGTTAACTGTCCGGCAGGTGAGTTTTTTTCTTTTTCTAAAATCGCAATATCGAAACCAAGTTTATAAGCTTGAAAAGCAGACATGCGTGCTAATTGTCCGCCACCAAGTATTCCTATTGTTTTTCGCTTAATCAAAATGATTTGATAGATAATTAAGAATTACTCAAAATTAGATTTTAATGAGGTAAGAAACAACCGAACATTTTATGGAATTGATTATCGAACAAAGAATTATGTGATAATAATTTTAATGCTAGAATTCCTTTTTAATAATTCTTCCCAATCCCGATACATTGGTACTTATATCATCAGGATCTCCGTAATAATTAATATTACCGACACCGGAAATTTCCGCTATAATTGACTCTGAAGCATAAACATCTGCGTTTGAAGCACCGCTGCTGGAAATATCAACAAACCTAGCAAATAATTCTTTAGCTTCCAATCTACCCGCACCGGAGAGTTCCGACGTAAATTGCTCAACTTTCCCTTGCAATTCAATAAATCCGGCACCGCTTAGATCAAGTAAAAATTCCTGTTCATCAATTCCGGATGCATAAATATTGCTTACGCCGGATGAACTGATTTCTTCTAGATCAGGGACTGTAATATTAATTCTAATTTTCCGTTTAGGTGAAATTGCTCTTGAATTTTCAATTCTCAATGTATTGTTTATAACTTCGGTAATAATGTACTGCTGTAAATTATCTTCGGCAGAAATTTCTAAAGATGTTCCAATTCCAACCAAGATTTCAATGTTATAAGCGCCGCTGACTTTGAGTCTATTGAAATCCTCAATAGACCTTTGTTCTGTTACTATATTTCCGCTCCCTTTAACACCCATTTCTCTGCAGCCGATAAAAAGAACTAAAAAGATTAATGACAGTGACAATATCATTTTTTTCATAACAGACTCGTTTTTGAATTTTTAGACGCCTCAATATTGTAAATGTTACAACTATATTCAAACCAGGTTATTGTGATGATTATTAAATTTAATATATCAATTCAAATTCATATCTTTACGGATGCTTGTTGAATTCGATTATATAATATGACAACAGAAGAACTCAATACACTTCAGGAAGAAGCTTACGACCACTTGTGGAACGGTCGTTACAGAATGGCGCTTGAAGCCGCTAAAAAGGTTTATCGAGACCGCCCGGATGATAGTGAATCTGCTATTTGTCTTGCTTGGGCATTACTTGAAAACGGTAATCCTGTTAAAGCAATGGAGTATGCCAATTTAGCGGTTGAACTTAAAGGTGATTCAGTTAAAGCGCATTTGTACCGTGGTTATTTACTAATGAGAATGAGCATATTTGAAGGTGCTGTTTCCGATTTTGATTTTGCAATTCATCAGCAGAAAGAATCACTCGCTTGGGCTTATCTAAATAAAGCTCGCACCTTAGCCGGTATGGAAAAATTTTCGGAAGCAGAAAAAACTCTTGAACTGGCAATTTTAATCGACCGAGGGAAAAATCCAAATTGGACAGAGATTAAGAAATGGTATGCTTCAGCAAAAAACATAAATGCCGGCAATGAAAAAATCAACTCAAAAAATACAAAAGAGTATTTATTAAAATGTTCTGAAGCAATCAAACAAAAAGAATATTGGTATGCATTAAAGATTGCCAGAATGATTCAAAATGATTTGCAATCCAAAAAGGATGAAAAACTTTCTGCAGAATTTACCGAATTGGAAGCAATGTTTTATTTGTATCAATTTCGTCCCGCTTTAGAAAAAGCAGAAAAACTTAAAAGTAAATTCAAGAAGGATGAAAAATTTCAAAGTATATATAACTCCTTACGTAAATTTATTACACAAGAAGAATCCGAACAATTGGAAAAAGAACTTTCTGTTGTAGGACCTCCTTCTTTAAATGAAAAAAGAAAAACTAAACCGACCGATATTTCAGGGAAAACTCATGCTATATTTTTCCCAAATAAAAATGCTGATGTATTTTCAGCCAAGATTTTTGATGCAATAAATGATGTTGATAACGGTGATAGAAATTTTTTACTTGCCGTAAATGTTAATACTGTTAAAAACATTGGCCTGGAAGTTATTTTTAACAACCGTCATTTCGAGACTTCCAACAAAAATTATGACTGCAATTTAGTTTGGTACTTAAACGATTTTGAAATTGCAAAAACCCCGTTCAAACTTTCTGTGAAAAAAAGTTGGGACTCTGTAATCTTTACTCAATCTTTAGAATCAAATGGAACCAAATTATCACCCGGGCAAGCAAGAGTAGATGTCTATATTGATAACTTTAAAGTATGTGAAAAATGGTTTGTTTTAGGTGACCGAAATGTTAAACAACAATTTGAAGCACCGGATTTACCAAAAGATTCAAAACCGCCCCAGCAAGAAAAGAAAGAAGTTGATATTTCAGCTCAAATACATGAACCTGACTCGACAAAATCATTAGAAGAACTTTTAGAAGAACTTAATTCTTATGTTGGCTTGAATAATGTAAAGAACTCGATAAAGGATTTTATAGATTATCTTAAGTTCATGCAGGAAAGAGAAAAAGAAGGACTTAGATCCGACCACAATTTATCATTGCATACATTGTTCCTTGGCAATCCCGGAACCGGGAAAACAACAATCGCTAGGTTGCTAGGACAAATATTTAAATCAATGGGATTACTTACACGGGGACACGTTGTAGAAGTTGATAGAACAGGTTTAGTTGGACAATTTATAGGAGAAACTGCGCAGAAAACCGAAAAGGTTATTAATGAATCAATCGGAGGTGTACTATTTATTGACGAAGCTTATACCTTTTCTAAAAAAGGCGGCAGCGGTCAGGATTTCGGTCAGGAAGCAATTGACGTTTTGTTAAAAAGAATGGAAGATAAAAAAGGTCAATTCATAGTTATTGCGGCGGGATATCCCGATGAAATGCAAACATTCATGGATTCAAATCCCGGATTAAAATCTCGATTTACCCGCACTTTTATTTTTGAAGATTATACACCGGATGAATTGCTTTCAATCTATACAATGCAGCTTGAGAAAGAAGAATACAAAATAAAAGATGATGCAAAAGAAATTGTTAAAAAGCATTTAATGAATCTTTATAGAAAACGTGATAAATCTTTCGGTAATGCAAGACTATGTATTCAGTTCTGGGAAGATTCAAAAATAAATCTTAGTAAACGTTACTTAAGTCTTAATGAAAAAGATCGCAACAAAGAACAAATGACAACAATCTTTGCCGAAGATGTAAAAAGATTGCTTGTGGAAGATGCTGTTGATGAAGTAAAAATTCCTATAAATGAAGATGAACTTGGTGAAGCACTTAGAGAGTTAAATAATCTTGTTGGAATTGATTCGATAAAAAGCGATATAAAAAATATTGTAAAACTTGCGCGTTATTATCAAGAATTAAATGAAGATGTAAGTGATAAATTTTCTTCTCATATACTGTTTGTCGGCAATCCCGGAACCGGCAAAACAACAGTTGCAAGAATAATTAGCCGTATATATTCGTCGCTCGGAATTCTTAAAAAAGGTCATATGGTAGAAACCGATCGTCAGGGATTAGTTGCAAGTTATGTTGGACAAACTGCAGAGAAAACTAAAGCACAAATTGATAAATCAATAGGCGGTACTTTATTTATTGATGAAGCTTATGCTTTGGTTAAGAAAGATGACAGCGGAAGTGATTTTGGCAAAGAAGCAGTTGATGTTCTAATTAAAAGAATGGAAGATGACCGTGGCAAGTTTATTGTAATTGCTGCCGGGTACACCGACGAAATGAAAAAGTTTTTGGAAAGTAATCCCGGTTTACAATCCCGTTTTACAAAAACTTTCATTTTTGAAGATTACAACCCAAACCAATTATTAGAAATAACCCTGCGTAATTTATCGGCAAGCAATCTTAAATTAACCGATGAAGCAAAGGATAAATTATTACTCTATTACAATGAACTCTTTAGAAACCGGGATAAAAATTTCGGAAATGCAAGAATTGTAAGAGATTCTGTTGATAAAGCAAAACAAAACTTACTGCTTCGCAAAGCGGATCATAAAGATTCAAAATCAAAACTTGATGAAAATCTTATCACATTAGATGATATAAAAGATATAATTTCTACCGAAAGTAAAATTGAAAAATTTGATATAAAAAGTGACCCGGAAAAATTAGAAAAAGAATTACAAGAACTTAATTGTCTTACAGGTTTGGAATCGGTAAAATCAAGTGTGGAAAAATTAATAAGTTCACTTAAAGTTGCACAGTTAAGAAAACAGGAGGGATTAAAAGTAATTGAAAAAAGTCTTCATTCTGTTTTTGTCGGAAATCCCGGAACCGGTAAAACCACTGTTGCAAGAATATTAAGCAGAATTTACAAACAACTCGGATTACTTGAAAAAGGTCATTTAGTTGAAGTTGATAGAGCCGGTTTGGTAGCCGGATACCAGGGGCAGACTGCTATTAAAACAAATGAAGTGATTCAACAAGCTTTAGGCGGTACATTATTTATTGACGAAGCTTATACTTTAGCGCGTGGTGTAAATGATTTCGGTCAAGAAGCAATTGATGCTTTACTGAAAAGAATGGAAGATTACCGCGGTCAATTTGTTGTTATTGTGGCGGGTTACCCTGACGAAATGAAAAAATTCGTAAATTCTAATCCCGGGCTGCAGTCTCGTTTTGAAAATATATTTGATTTTGAAGATTACAATGCGCGTCAACTCTTGGAAATATCTGCAGAAATTGCAGTTCAACATGGTTATAATTTGGATGAAGGTGCATTACAATTATTACTAGAAATTTTTGAAAATCTTTATTCAACCAGGCAGAAGAATTTTGGAAATGCACGAACCGCAAAGAATATTCTATACAAAGCTATCAGTTATCAGGAAGAAAGAATTTCTCAGATGTTTGAACACAGTAAAGAAGATTTAATGACAATACGATTTGAAGATGTACAAAAAATTAAAAATGATCTTCTCAAATAATCCCCCCCAATTTTATGCTTGAAATAAAAAACTTAACAAAATCATTCGGTAGTTTTTTAGCAGTTGATAATATCTCTTTAAGCATTAACAGCGGTGATCTTTACGGTTTTCTAGGTCCAAACGGTGCCGGTAAAACAACTACCATAAAAATTATTACCGGTTTATATTCTCCTACAAGCGGTAGTGTTGAAGTAGACGGAATTGATATTACAAAAAATCATATCGAAGTAAAAAAAAGAATCGGTTATATTCCGGACCAACCTTTTCTATACGAAAGATTAACGGGGAAAGAATTTCTCTACTTCTCCGGCGGTTTATACAAGATTCCAAAGAATACGTTAAAAAATAAGATTGAAGAACTTATAGATCGTTTGAATATTGAAGAATGGATAAATAAACGAACCGAAGAATATTCACAAGGTATGAGACAAAGAATCACAATTGCCTCTGCCCTACTCCATGAACCGAAATTACTTATAGTAGATGAACCAATGGTTGGGTTGGATCCTCAAAGTGCTCATATTATTAAACAGCTTTTTAAGGAATTAACAAGTAACGGGACAGTTATTTTTATGTCAACCCACTCACTTAATGTTGTTGAAGAAATCTGCAGTAAGGTTGCAATCATTCATAAAGGAAGAATAATCTTTAATGATAATATTGATCAGCTTTACGAGATTAGGAAAGATATGGATAGAAACATTGAACAAATTTTTATACAATTAACAAATTAATGTCGGTAATTTATCACATACTTAAATACAAATTTCTTTCATTCATTAAACTAAACATTTCCATTAATGCCTCTTCCATTTTAAAGAATTTCGGAAGTTTCACGGTTTACTCCGTTTTTGCAATCGGCGCATTTTTCTTTTCCTACAATATGATTAAGTATTTACTAGAGACGATGAAAATCGGTCTATTTTTACTGCATGAATTTCTTTCAATCACTCTTTTTATTTTCTTCATTGCTGTAAATGTCGGTAACATTATTGTTTCCTATTCAACATTATATAAATCAGATGAAGTAAATTTTTTATTTCACAAACCAGTTTCACCATCGAATATTTTCGTAATAAAATTTTTCGATAATTTTTTCTACAGCTCGTCCACTCTAATATTGATCCTTTTATCTATTCTTGCAGGGTATGCACATTACTTGGGATTAACTGTTTGGCAGGTAGCATCTTTATTTATTTTTAATTTCGTCCCGTTCATGATGACTGCCGCAGCATTGGGAATTATTATTCTATTGTTAATTGTAAAAGCATCATCTTTAATTGGTGCAAGAGTTGTAATATCTATTTTGGCAATTGGTTATTTATCCTCGCTGTTTATATTTTTCCGTGTTATATCTCCTGTTGATTTGGTGAATCAAGTAATGCAGTTTTACCCGAATGTTGATCTATATTTCGGTTATCTGCTTCCAAAAGAATTAAAATACTTACCGAATCATTGGCTTTCCGAATCGCTTTATTGGGTTGCAAGAGATAATCTGCCTGCTGCAGGAAAATATTTTTATCTACAAATACTAACTACTCTTGTCTTGGTTGCTTTAGCAGTATTTATAGGGAAAATATGGTATTACAAAACTTGGTTTTTTGCATTCAGGCTTAGATCTCAAAAATCAAAAGCCGATCTCGATAGAATATTTTCTTTTAAAGATAATTCGAAACTTTCGACTGTTACAGAATCAATATTCAAAAGAGAATTTCACATATTTATGAGAGAACCCACACAGGTATTTCATTTAATTATTCTTTTATTATTAATTGCAATTTTCCTCTCAAGTGTTTCCAGTTTAGCTCGATTAGGGGGATTAAATATTTTTCTTCAGACAGTTATCTATCTATCGGTTTTCATATTCAATACATTTATGGTTGCGACCTTATCGTTAAGATTTGTCTTTCCGCTTGTTAGTTTGGAAGGACAATCATTTTGGAAAATTAAATCAGCACCAATCGCGACTATTAATTTTATGTTAAGAAAGTTAACTCCGTATGCCGTAACAATAATATACGTTTCATTTTTACTGAACATTGTTGTAAATCTTCAATTCAATCTTCATTTTACAGTTATTATGGTTTTTGTCAATCTTATTATTTCCGTCAGTTTGATTTCAATGAACTTTTCGGTTGGAGCACTTTTTGCAAACTTTAACGAGAAAAACCCGATTCGTATTGCATCTTCTCAAGGAGCTTCTTTATCTTTCCTAATGAATTTGATCTATATGGTGTTGTTGATAATTATTATGTATCTGCCAATTCTAACTTTTTTTGATTCTATGATCAGATACGGAAAAGTTAATCTCGGTTTAATATATAACTCATGTGCAATAATTTTTATTCTCGGATTAATTATTTTTACTATATCATACCAATTATTAAAAAAAAGTTTGAAAAGAGATTTTTAATAAAAGGAATGTCCGGACACTAAAACAATAAAACTATATATGAGAAGTTGAGTATCAGGAGGAAGCAATGAGAATCAATGTATTATTAGCATTATTAATTATCATCTTATGCACTTCACCTTTTTATTCACGGGTTACAAATACTGAATTGAAAGATGATATCAAAAGACTAAAACAAAATGATGAAAATCTTAGACACAGATTGGATGTTTTAGAGAAGAAAATCGACGATTTAATTTGGTTCGAAAGAGTAGGAGATGTTGCTCATATCGACAAAGTATTTATGTATGGACCGCCATTATGGAAAGAAAAAAATCCAAATGCACAAGGTGCCGGTAATCCTACAAAATTTTGGAGTTATGTCTTCATTCCAAAATCAATTGACTACAACAAAAAGTATCCGTTGATTGTATTTCCGCACGGTGGTGTTCACGGTGACTTTTCTACATACTATACTCATATAGTTAGAGAGCTTGTTGCTCAAGGATATATTATTGTTGCAGCGGAATACCGCGGCAGTACCGGTTACGGCAGAGGTCATTATGAAAAAATTGATTACGGCGGTTTAGAAAACGAAGATGTTTATTACAGCAGAAATTATATGATCGAAAACTATGACTTTGTAGATAAAAATAGAGTCGGGATTATAGGCTGGAGTCATGGTGGAATGATAACATTATTTAACATTTTTGATTATCCAGATGATTACCAAGTTGCATTTGCCGGAGTTCCCGTTAGTGATGTAATCGCTCGTATGGGATATAAAAATCAATCTTACCGCGATCTTTTCGAAGCCGAGTATCATATTGGTGAATCTGCAGATGATAATGTGAATGAATATAGAAGAAGATCACCAGCTTGGAATACTCATAAATTTAAGAATACTCCCCTTCTTATTCACACCAATACTAACGATGAAGATGTAAATGTATTGGAAGTTGAACATCTTATAAAATCACTAAAAGCAGACGGGAAAAAATTTGAATATGAAATCTTCCAAGACTTACCCGGCGGTCATTCATTCGATAGGATGGATACAAAAACGGCAAAAGAAATTAGACTAAAAATTTATAAACACCTTGCTCAATACTTGAATCCACAGGTAAAATTTAATTCAGTAAACGATATAAACAAAGCAGCTTACTTTAATAAATAAGGAGTAACGATGAAGTTAATTAATAATGGATTAGTATTTTTACTTTTTACTGCTCTATTAATTGTAAATAATTTTGCACAAGATAAACCGGATTGGGAAGGAGGTGTTCCGGAAGGATGTACAACAATTACTGTCGGTAGATTAGCAACTTCAGACGGTTCGGTAATGACTTCTCATACTGATGATTCTCATCGGACTCGTTCTTGGTTGGATATGGTACCTGCTAAAGATCATCCCGAAGGTTCAACCGTAACTATGTACGTCCGTAAACCTTATGATTCACTCGCTATGCCGACATATCAGCATATACCGATTGGCGAAATCCCTCAAGTTCCTCATACATACGCATATATAAATACTGCCTATCCTTCGATGAACCAACATCAATTGGCAATTGGTGAAACAACTTTCGGAGGGAGAGAATCTCTTCAATCTGAAGAAGGATTAATAGACTGCCAACGTTTATGCCAGTTAATGCTGGAAAGAACAACCAATGCAAGAGATGCGATAAAATTAGCCGGAGAATTAACAAAAAAATATGGATGGAATGATAGTGGAGAAATGTTAACAATTGCCGATACAAAAGAAGTTTGGCATCTTGAAATTGTTGGTCCCGGCAGAGGAAATGTCGGTTCGATATGGGTTGCCCAAAGAGTGCCGGATGATCACATTTCTGTTGGTGCAAACGGAAGCAGAATTAGAGAAATTAACTTAGATGATCCGGATTATTTCATGGCATCGGAAAATGTTTTTCAGGTTGCAATTGATAGCGGCTGGTGGAATCCCGAAAACGGACCTTTTGAATTTTGTTATGCTTATTCCCCTTCAAGTAGAGAAACTTTTTCAACAAGAAGAAGAGAATGGCGTGTTTTATCTTTAGCTGTACCGTCACTAAATCTCCATCCAAATTCAGAAAACTATCCATTCTCAGTTAAACCGGATGAACCGATTACTAAAGAAAAAATGGTTGAAATATTTTCTGATTATTTTGAAGGAACTGATTTTAATTTTATAAAAGATTTAACTTGGGTAAATGCTGACGACGAAGTTGAAATATCTCCCCTTGCAAATCCATTTATGCCTTACGATATGAATAAATTGTTTAAGATAAACGGCGGATGGGGCTGGCGCGGCGAAAGAACAATTGCAAGATGGTATACAATGTACGCCACAATTACTCAATCACGTGATTGGCTACCCGATGAAATCGGCGGTGTTGTTTGGCTTGCTTGGGATAATGTTGCTACATCCGTCTATACTCCTATTTATTCCAACATTACCGAAGTAAATAAATACTTTAAAACACCCGGAAGAATTCACGGTTATACTCATGATTCGGCATGGTGGGCATTTAATAGGTTAGGTACTCTTACTGCGCAAAGATGGGGAGATATGAGACATGATGTAAGAGCAGTTTGGGACCCCATGCAAGCTGAACTCTTTGCTAATCAAGAAAAAATTGAAGCGCAAGCTCTTGAGTTTTTGAAAACTGATAGAGATAAAGCAATAAAATTCTTAACAGATTACACAAATCAATGGGGAATCAAAGCTACCGAACGTGCTTGGAAATTAGGCGACGAGCTTTGGACTAAATACGATGAATTATTCTAAAAATACAATTGAGATTCCGTCAGCCAAAAAACGGAAGGGATTTTATCTTATTCCGATAGTAATAATTTTCTTTCTCATTTCATGTAAAGAGAATGACAACCCTAAAGATGTTGTTGACAACTACATTCCCCCACCTTTATCAGTAGTCGACAAACAGTTTAATTTTCATATTGTTGATAATAATCTTTGGCGTTCATCACAGCCTAACTCTGAATCTATAAAGAGAATGAAACTTCATGGACTCAAATCAATTATTAATTTAAGAGGTGATGAACAAACAGATATTTGGGAAAAGAAATTATCCGATTCACTCGGTATTAAATATTTCAGCAAACCGATGGATGCCACAAAAGAACAGGATTTAAATTATCTCAAAGAAATTCTATCATTAATTGAAGATGAAAATAATCAACCTGTTTTAGTTCACTGCCTTGGCGGTAAAGATAGAACAGGACTTATAGTTGGTATGTACAAGTTAAAATATTCCAATATTTCGATGGAAGATTTGAAAAAAGAAATTATCATGTACGGGCATGATGAAAAATACAAAAGTATTTTCCAAGCATTAAAAATTTGGGAATCTGAAATTCGTTAATCTCATAATATCCATCGATTTTTGTTGACATGAATTTCTCTAAGACTTATTTTAATCGGACACTTTGTCATTAATTACTTGGAGGAATAAATGAAAAAATTAACTACACTTTTCTTAGTTCTGTTTTTAAGCGTATTACTTTACGCTCAAGAAGATAAATCTGCGCAGGAAATGCAGAGCGAAGAAATGAAAGCCTGGATGGAATTCATGACACCGGGCGAACAACATGCTTGGCTTGCAAAAGCTGTCGGTGATTGGAAGGTTACAAATAAATATTGGTATTCTCCCGATTCCGAACCTGAAGTAAGCGAAGGCACTGCAACCGCCGAAATGATAATGGGAGGTAGATATTTACAATTTACTCATCGTGGGACTATTATGGGAATGCCATTTGAAGGTGTAAGTATTGAAGGATATGATAAAGCAAGAGAAAAATATATCGCTATATGGTATGATAATATGGGTACAAGCATCACTTATTCAGAAGGTACGCTGGATAAAGAAAATAATTTACTTATCTATGAAGGAAAAATGTCAGACCCAATGACTAAAGAATTCGTTTGGTTTAAACAAACCGTTAAACTTGTTGACGATAATAGATATGATTTCGAAATGTATATGAAATCTCCAGATGGAGCCGAATTCAAGAATATGGAAATTACATTTACAAGATCATAATTTACGGATTGATGGATTTTGTATTCATATTTATTCAAATCAAAATCCATTAATCCTGTTTTATTACTCACCGTTTATTAATTGTTCCAACTCGTCTAACTTATAACTAGACAGCTCTGCGGCTTCCTTTAAATAGTTGTTTATGAAAAATATGTTTTTCATCATAACAATTCTTGCTTTTTCATCTTTACTCAAATAGAATGATCTGTGAAGAGCTACCGTAGTAAGCCAGTTTATTAGTTCTTCAAATTTTTCTTTACTGAAGTACCAAATATTATTATAAAAATTTACACCTAAGAAAGTTATTACAAAGTCATCTTTCAGCAATTTTGAAAACTCTTTTGATTTTTCTTTTCGTAAGTATTCTTTCAATTCTTTATTTTCTTTTGAAATTATAAGTTCCTTCTTCAGATCGGGAACATCAAATAATTTTGTTTTAACCACAGAAATAATTTCAAGCAATGTCATTTCAGAAAATATTTCATTTTCTCCCCTTCCAAGATGACCTAATATATCATGAACCGGCAAATCAAGGAGTAATTTATTTACAAAATTATCTTGCGTTATCTTACCTTCTTTATCGAAAATATTCTTAAGATGATAAAGTACGGAATGAAGCAAAAAGATCAATGAAGTTTCATTGTAATTTGAACTTGCTGATAATTTATAAGTTTCGGTGAATTTATTGTAATTAATATTATTCTTTATGGACAACTCCCTCTCCAACAGGATATTTATCTTCCCAACATTTTCCAAATTAGTTTCGAATTTTTTGATTGTTTCTTCTTTACTAATATCAAGTTCAAGAAAAGTTTTAACCTCTTCAATCAGCCTGCTGAAATCATGAACGACAGCGATTCTGTCTTCAATTTTTTCTTTAAGTAAAATGTTAGCATCAATAAATTCTTTAACATGTTCTGTTTCAAAAATATTTTTCAAAGCATTATGGATTGGTTCATATCTAAGTTCGTATAATTTTCTATTAACATTAGGAACTCCCGAATTACCGATAATCTGATGTAATTTTCTATATTCACCGGTATCATCGTAAACTTCATTGAAATTCATAAAGACATTGTACTTAAACGCACCGAGCTCGATTTGCCACCCATTATAAACAATATCTTGTCCCGATCTTATATATTCCAGGTTGTTTACAACATCCTTGAATATATAATAGTAATTAGGTTCCGGTTTTATTTCTAATGCCTGGTATATTTTTATTGTTTGAAGTTCTTTGATACCATACCGAGAAATTAGTTTCGGTGCTGATTCAAAAATAGTTCCATATGTATTTTCAAATTTATTGTTGAAGAAAACAAGTGCTTTTTCATTTTCGAACGAATTAACAAATGCAAAAACATTTTCGTTAACTCCTCCGTGATTTTTATTCAAGTCAAATATCCAGAAGTTTTCAACTTCACTGAATACATATCGTTTACGCATAAGCGGAAATATTTCTCTTTGGTGTCTATCAATCAACCATTTATTTGGAGTTTCGTTATAATAAGCTCGTTTGTATTCCATTCCGTACTTTTCTGTGAATCCTTCCACTTGTCCATGCCCGAACATTGGTAGTCCGGGAAGTGTAACCATCATCGTCAACACACCGAAATATTTATCATCAGTCCCGAATTGTTTAATGGCAGTTTCTTCATCGGGATTGCTCATAAAATTTACATAACGTTTTAGAATTTCCGGTTCAAACTCAAGTGTGTTTGTAATCAAATCACGGTACTTATCATTTTCTTCTTTCATCATCATATGCATGAAGGCAGAGTTATAAACTCGATGCATACCAAGTGAACGAACAAAATAACCTTCCATCAGCCAAAATGCTTCTGCAAGCAGTAAAGTCTCCGGCATTTCTTTATTAAACCGTTCAACAACCTCTCTCCAAAATTCATTAGGAAATTGTTTATCGAATTCGGCACGTGTCATAGCATGATCAGCACGGGAAGGAATATCTCCTCCGGTTCCGGGCTGTGGAAACCATAAACGCTGAAAATGTTTTTTCGTAAGAGTCATTGCCGCATCAAAACGAATAATGGAAAACTTGCGGGCTACTTCGAATATTTTTTGAATTACAGCTTCGCGTACTTCCTTATTAAGCAGATTTAATTGTGCGGTATCGTTCCATGGCATACTTGTACCATCGTTGCCGTGATAAATATATTTTACTCCTCCGGTTTTGTTGTCGATTCTTTGAAAGACTACTGCCGCATCGCGTCTTTCATAATAACCGTCTTCTATTCTTACCTGATAATCGGGATCTTCGGAAAGATTCGGTCCATAAAAAGTATAATTTGGAAAAGGTGGAAAGTCTGATTGAATAAAATATTCGGGATGATGCTTAACCCAATCACTAACAATTCCTGTATGATTCGGTACCATGTCGCTTGCAAGTCTAATACCTCTTGCTTTAGCTCTTTCATTTAAATTGTTATATGCTTCATCCCCGCCAAGGTCATAAGCTATATGATAATCATAAAGAGAATATGCTGAAGCAACAGCATCAATATTGCCCATAATATGTTTAATTTTTTTTGATGCCGGACTTCTTTCCCAAATACCAATAAGCCAAAGAGAATTAAAATTCCATCTTGCAAGCTGGTCAAGTTCTTCGTCCGGGACCTGATCTAATCTTTTTATTTCTCGTTGATATTTTTTTGATAATTGATCAAGCCAAACAAAAGCATTCTTTGCTAATAAAACTACGTTCGGCATCCAATGAATATCTTTCGTAAAGTTCTCCGGTTCTTCATAAAAATCATCAATATCCTTTGCGTATTGATACATTGATTTACCAAGCATTAGAAAATCGGCATCTTTCATACCGCCTTTATATTTTGGTGCAATAGTGGGAGCACCACCACCTCCGCCAAAACTTTCAAAGCGAATATCTTCTTTCATCAAATCTTTGCTTGATAATATTTTGCTGGTAAATTTATCTTTTAATATTATGTCCCACTTCTTAATTACAAAATCGAGTTGTCCTTCAAGATTTTCCGGATTTAAATCAATCGGTGTTTTCAATAATGTAAATACGTCATGGTTATCCGGTCCGAATGGTTTTTCTTTTTTGAAAAATTCATCGAGTTGAAAAATAGTTTTATCGAATAATTCTTTATTCGTGAAATAACTTGTATCAAAAAGTTCTTTTAGTTTTTTGTTGGCTGGATTGTAATCCGAAAAATAGAGCAAGAACATTTCTTCCATTGTAATTTCCGTATTAGGTCTATCTTCGGTATAAGAATTCAAGTAGTCGTAAACGCTAAGCTTCCCTTTATAAACATCAACAGGTGGAAATAATGAAACAAATTCAGTCAATATCTTATTTATGTTTTCATCGCCGAGGTTTGTTGTAAGTTCGGTTAATGCTTTTTTAAATACACCGGGATTAACAGTTAATTCATACTCTCTTAAGATATAATGATAAATCTCATCGAGCAAACCCATAGCGTTTAAGTATCCGGGAGATATTTTATCACTCTCTATTCTTTTGGAATTAATTTTTTGTACAACTTTTCTAACTTCGCTAAAATTTGCTAAGATTACATTCCCGTTAATTGTAAATAGTGTTTCTTCAATCTCATACTTTTTACGGATTTCTTTTGCGATATGAAATTCATATAAAGGTATTCCTTCAAAACATATTTTGCTTTGGTTATATTTCTCAATTAATATCAGCATTATACAATCTCCGGTTAAGAGTCTCGGTTTTGTTTTGTTAATATAGTTAAATAACGGAATTAATTGAATTAGTCAAATTAATAACTCTTAATCGTAATCTTACTTAAAATTAAAAACCGATGAATCGGTTATGAGTGTTGGGTTGTTCGTTCAAACCCCACGGATAAATCCGTGGGTTAATGAAAAATCTTCAGTTTAATTTCCCATTAACCAATGGCTTTAGCCATTGGTGGTAAAAAGCCAATCACCAAAACTCATCTAACGGTTTCAACCGTTTTTCTATTCTCAAACATAAATTGAAATTCCCTATCTATTAAGGTATATTTTTGGTTTGAATTTATTTGAAGCGATATGTCAGCTACTCCATTAATGACTCAATATTATAAAATCAAAGAGAAGAACCCGGATACAATTCTTCTTTTTCGTGTTGGGGATTTCTTCGAAACTTTTGAAGAAGATGCAAAAACAGCTTCAAAAGTATTGGGAATAACTTTGACAAAAAGAGCAAACGGAGCTGCCGGTGAAGTACCTCTTGCCGGTTTTCCTCACCATGCAATTGATACATATCTTCCTAAGCTTGTCCGTTCTGGTTATAGAGTTGCAATTTGTGAACAACTTGAAGATCCTAAACATGCTAAAGGTATTGTAAAACGAGATGTTGTTGAAGTGGTAACGCCAGGTGTTGCCCTTTCGGATAAATTACTCGACCACAAGAAAAACAATTACTTGCTTTCGATCTATTTGAAAAGTGATATTGCCGGACTTTCATTCTGTGATATTTCAACCGGTGAGTTTTTTGCTTATGAAGTTCATCAGAGTGAATTAATAAATCAATTCGGATTAATTAATCCTTCCGAAATTCTAATTTCTAAAAAACAAAAAAATATTCTGGAAGCTATATTTCCCAAAGCAATTGAATCAGTTAGAGTAACCAAAATTGATGATTGGATTTTTAATTACGATTATGCAAATGATATTCTCCGCGATCAATTCAATACAAAGACACTTAAGGGATTTGGAGTTGATGCACTTGATGCCGGTCTAATTGCTGCCGGTGTTATTCTTAATTATTTACGCGATACTCAAAAAGCTAATTTAACGCACATCAATAAAATTGCCCGTTATAATCCTTCCGATTATATGCAGTTGGATTTTTCTACAAAACGAAATCTCGAAATTACATTTACAATGCAAGAAGGAACACGGGAAGGTTCGCTAATTTCTATTCTCGATAAAACAGAAACTGCGATGGGTGCAAGAATGCTGAAAAAATGGATATCTGCACCTTTACGAAAACTCTCACCCATTTTACAAAGACAAGAATGTGTTGCTGAGTTTGTCGAGAACAAACAGTTAAGAAAAAATATCCAAAATGAGTTAAAAGAAATCGGTGATCTTGAAAGACTTATTTCGAGAATTTGTACGGGAAGAGCGACACCGAGAGAGTTGGTCAATTTGAAAACTTCTCTTAAAAAAATACCTTTGATTAAACTTCTACTTGACCAAACTCAGTCTCAGACTTTGCAAAATATAAATGATAGATTAATCGATCTTGAAAAACTTATAGAAAAAATTGATAATTCAATTACGGATGATCCACCTTTAAGTGTAAATGACGGAAGTGTTATTCGCGAAGGATACTCGCCCGAACTTGACGAACTTCGTAATCTTTCAACAAATGCAAAAAGTTGGATTGCAAATCTTCAAAAATCCGAAAGAGAACGAACTGCTATTCCTTCCTTGAAAGTAAATTATAATAAAGTATTCGGTTATTACATTGATATTAGTAATGCTCATAAAAATAAAGTGCCGGATAATTATATCAGGAAACAAACACTTGTAAACAGTGAAAGATATATAACTCCGGAATTAAAGGAATATGAAGACAAAATTTTAAATGCTCATGAAAATATTTTA
Organism: Melioribacter roseus; assembly: GCA_020724265.1. Lineage (GTDB taxonomy): Bacteria > Bacteroidota > Ignavibacteria > Ignavibacteriales > Melioribacteraceae > SURF-28. The sequence continues at coordinate 271,664 of DYHH01000001.1, forward strand.
AAATTAGAATCTTCTCTCTTCGATCAGATAAGAAAAGAAGCTGCTGCTGAAACAGAAACGATTCAGCAAAATGCAAACTTAATTGCAATGCTTGATTGCTATGCTTCATTTGCAGAAACTGCAGATCAGTATAATTATGTAAAACCCGAATTAGATGAATCAGATGAAATAGAAATTAAACAAAGCAGACATCCGGTTGTTGAAAGAATTTTACCACCCGGTGAAAAGTTTACTCCGAACAATTGTAAGATTAACGGCAAAGAAACGCAGATAATTATTTTAACCGGTCCAAATATGGCGGGTAAATCTGTTTATTTAAGACAAATCGGATTAATAGTTCTGCTTGCACAAATCGGTTCTTTTGTTCCCGCAAAGGAAGCGAAGATCGGATTGGTTGACCGCATATTTACACGTGTCGGTGCAAGTGATAACATAGCCGCCGGTGAAAGTACTTTCCTTGTTGAAATGCAGGAAGCAGCAAATATATTAAATCATGCTACCGATAAAAGTCTAATATTACTCGATGAAATTGGAAGAGGAACAAGTACCTTTGACGGTATTTCAATTGCATGGGCAATAACTGAGTATATTCATGAAAACCCGGTTGTTGCTTCAAAAACATTATTTGCAACACATTATCATGAGTTAAATGAAATGGCTACAATATTTCCACGGATAAAAAATTATAAAGTAGAAGTACGTGAATATGATGACAAAGTTATCTTTCTTCATAAAGTATCCCCCGGCGGTGCCGATCATAGTTACGGAATTCAAGTTGCACAAATGGCTGGTCTCCCGGAATTTGTAACAAAGCGAGCTAAAGAAATTTTATTTAACCTGGAAGACAAAGAATTAACTCCTTATGAAATTAAAAAACAGAAACTCGCCAAGTTTAAGAACCACGACGATATGCAGATAAGTATGTTCGAAATTCAAGATGATTCACTTAGAAAAGAAATTTCGAATATGCAGTTGGAAGGATTAACTCCGTTAGAAGCATTAAATAAACTAAACGAACTTCAGAAAAAAATTAAGGATGATAAATAAACAGATGAAATTTATTAATAGTATCTTAGCAATCTTTTTTATTGTACTTATTTTCATTTCATGTAAAGAAGAGGAAAAAAGGGTTCTTACTGAAGAAGAAATAAATTATAGTAAAACGATAGCTCATATAAGAGAATCTCATGATTTTTATATGAAGACAAATCCGAATTCACCGTTTAATGCAAAAGGTAAAGTTGATTTTAAACCTTTGAAATACTTTGAGCCGAATATGGAATACATTTTCAAAAGCAAGTTAATTTTATATGATTCACAAGATTCGGTGACAATTCTCGGAACTAAAGGTGAAGAAAGAAAATTTGTTAGTTACGGCTATTTCAATATTGAATACAAAAACGAGAATTATAAATTAAATGTTTACCAAGGATATGAACCAAGCATTGGTTCTTATTACGGAATTTGGTTTACTGATGAAACAACAAATAAAGAATCCTACGGAGTCGGTAGATATTTGAATATGAGAATTGTTGACGATCCCGATCATATTTATACGATTGATTTTAATGCAGCCTATAACCCTTATTGTGCTTATAGTAAAGAATTTACATGTGCAATTCCGCGTAAAGAAGATCATATTGGATTTGCAATTAAAGCAGGTGAGAAAAAATTTTACGATTAATATTGGAGAATTGAATTGGTAGTAATAATAGAACCGAAAGCAACCGATGAACAAATTCAAAATGTAATTAAACATTTGGAAGATTATGGATTTCAAATTCATAAGTCGGTAGGCGTACAAAATACAATTATTGGTGCAATTGGAGTTAAACCTGATTTTGATATAAGAAAGATCAAAATACTTGACGGCGTTGCCGATGTTTATAGAGTAACTGCTCCATTTAAGTTGGCAAGCAGAAATTTTCACGAACTAAACACTGTCATTGATATTAAAGGAACAAAAATCGGCGGGAATGAAATCGTAATTATATCAGGTCCTTGTTCCGTAGAAAACGAAGATCAAATTTTTAAACTTGCCGAAATTGTTTCGAAGTCCGGCGCCAAGATACTAAGAGGAGGAGCATATAAACCTCGTACTTCTCCTTATTCATTTCAAGGTATGGGTGAAGAAGGATTAAAACTTTTAAGAAAAGCTGCTGACAAATACGGGTTGCTTGTAATAACAGAAGTAATGGAAAGTGCGCAGATTGATATAATTGGAAAGTATACAGATATATATCAAATAGGAGCGAGAAATATGCAGAACTTTCCTCTGCTTAAAGAACTCGGTGCAACGAATATTCCGGTAATGTTAAAACGCGGTCTTTCAGCAACAATTGAAGAATGGCTTATGTCTGCTGAATATATTTTATCAAGCGGTAACCCGAATGTAATATTATGCGAAAGAGGAATAAGAACTTTTGAAAGATATACTCGAAATACATTTGATATTTCTGCAATACCTGTTGTACATAAAAAAAGTCATTTACCAATTGTTGCCGATCCGTCTCATGCTACAGGTTATAGAGACCAAGTACCTCCGATGGCAAGAGCAGCAGTTGCTGCCGGAGCAGACGGAGTAATGATTGAAATCCATCACGATCCTGAAAAAGCATTATCCGACGGACCGCAAGCACTATTACCTGAAACCTATTTGAAATTAATAGATGAACTGAAAACCATTGCTGCAGCAATCGGAAGAGAACTAAATTAATTTTATGAATTTGCCGATCAAGAATATATCAATAATTGGTTTAGGATTAATCGGTGGGTCTATTGCAAAAGCATTAAAGAAATCAAACATTTCTTTTGAGATTAGTGCTTATGATAAAGATGAAATATTATCGAAAGCTCTTTCAGAAAAAACAATTGATAAAACATTAACAGTTATAGAAGATTCACTTACTTCAGATCTAATTTTTCTTTGCTTACCTGTCGAAGTCTCATTAAAATTCTTAAAAGAATTAGCTCCCAAATTAGTAGAAGGACAAATTATTTCCGATGTATCAGGTATAAAAGGAATTTTCGAAGATGTATGGTTGAAGATAAATACTAAAGGAATTTATATAGGTGGTCACCCGATGACGGGCAAGGAACTTGGCGGTTATAATAATTCCGATCCTTTATTATTTGAAAACTCGGTTTACATTTTATCCGATCAGCAAAAAGACTCTCCCCTATTTGAAGAATTCATTAAAGTAATTGAAGCTACCGGCTCCCGAATAACTTTACTAAATCCTTATATTCATGATAAAGTTGTTGCATATGTAAGTCATCTTCCGCAATTGCTTTCTGTTTCACTAGTTAATAATTCTGTTATAAATAGAAACGCAATTAGCTTTAGTAACTTTGCCGCCGGTGGTTTTCGTGATATGACAAGAATAGCTTCAAGTGACTTTTCTATTTGGGAAAAGATCATAGCTTTTAATAAAGATGAAATAATAGAAGCTATAGAATCTATGAAAGATGAATTGGATAGTATGGAAGCATTAATTAAGGATGATAATTATTATTTACTAGCAGAAAAATTTGAGAAAGCCAGAATTAAGCGTGATGAAATTCCAAAAGATACCAAAGGATTTCTAACACAACTTTATGATTTATTCGTTTTTGTTACCGACCAACCCGGTGTTATAAGCAGAATATCAACCGCACTCTTTAATAACAATATCAACATAAAAGATATTGAGCTTTTGAAAATTAGAGAAGGGACAGGCGGTACTTTCCGCTTGTCATTTGAATCCGAAGAAGATGTTATAAAAGCCGGTGAGATTGTTAAGAAAGAAGGATTTGAGATTAAGTAAGCAAAAATCCCCGCGATCTTGTAGACCGCAGGGATCGACAATAATTTATTTATACAAACTTTCCCACCACTCGGGTTGTCCTTTCAAATACTTATCAAAGTACGCAAGAATAGTTTTACTCCATTTTGTTCTTTTATCGTAATCCAAGATCCAATGTTCTTGTTTATCAACTTCGATTAATTCGACATCTTTACCCAGAAGTTTGAGTGCTACATACATCTGCATACTTTCTCCCGGAGGAACATTCGGATCTGAATTTCCGTGAAGCATCAATAAAGGTGTGTTCACTTTATCGGCATTGTATAAAGGACTTTTATCAACATATTCTTCGGGAGCATTCCATGGGAAACTTTTTGCACCCGCAACCGAATTGTATAGATAGCCCCAATAACCAACTCCCCAGTAACTTGCTAAATTACTTATACCGGCATGCGAAATTGCCGCTGAAAACATATCTGTTTTTGTTATAATATTCATCGTCATAAATCCGCCGTAGGATGCACCGATACAACCAACTCTATTTGGATCAACAAATTGATGATCATTTAAAAACTTTTCCGTTCCTTCAATTACTTCTTGCGCAGTTGTCGCACCCCAATCGTTAACATGTTTTGCAGAGAACTCTGTTCCGAATCCCGTTGCACCGCTCGGTTGAAGTACATAAACAACATACCCGTTTGCAGCCCATACATTTTTCGGATATCTGCCCCCGAAATCTCTTCCTACCGGACTTGTTCCGCCGTAATAATATACAATTGCCGGATGCTTTTTCGATTTATCAAAATTCGGTGGGTAATAAATTCTCCCTTTAATCTTCTCCCCTTCCGAAGAAACAAAATCCCAATCTTCAACTTCACCGAGAATTATATTTTTATATTGATCAGCTTCCGGTTCTAAGAATAATTCAACGTTACCGGTTAATAAATCCAACTTATACACTTTTTCAGGTATGTTTGAACTCGAAGCTTTGAAAATTGCAGTTGAAAAATCATCAGAAAAATCTATTGTACTTAGTGATTCCGATTGAAGATCAATAAGTTCATAATTATTAGTAGTAAGATCATATCTATATAATCTACTGTATGATTGATCTGTTGTTGAAAAATAAATCACATTATGTTTGCCGTCCCATTCAGCATTTGAAATCTGCGGTTTAAAATCTTTTGAAATAGCTTTAACTTCTTTTGAGGCAATATTATAAATGTAAGCTTGGGTATCATAATCATTTGGAATAATATCTTCCGGCAAATTGTTACCAACTCTTCCGAAAATACTTGACCCACCCAGAATTAATAATTGTTTGCTGTCCGGCGACCATGATGCTGAACTTGAATAAAATAAAGATAAAATTGAATCGGCTTGCATTGTTTCTAAATGAAGAATATAATAATCAGTACGACTGTATGGTCGTTTTTGTTCACCATAGAAAGATTTCGTAAACAGGATTTTTTCCGAATCGGGACTAATTTCAAGAAAACTTGTCGAATGTTCTCCAGCCGTAAGTCTTTCTTTCATTTTACTTTTAACAAAGACTCTATAGATAAATTGCTTATCTCTGAATCCAGGCCATCTGTCTTCGGGTAATTCATATTTTTTAAAATTAGAATCCTCTTCTTTTGCCTTTTCAGTTACAGTATAAACAATAAACTGACCATTTTTAGCCCAAGTAAATCCACCCATGTTTTTTACATTTTCTAAAAGTGATTCGGTTGTACCGTTTTCTAAATCAACAACCCACAATGTTTTCTCTTCACCCGAAGTTGTTGTATAGGCAAATGATTTTGAGTCCGGTGCCCAATCAACTTCCGGGATACTTAATCCGCCTTTGAATGTCCATCTTAAGCTGCCGTCTTTGACATTTCGTAATTCTATCCAATTATCATAAGAATTTTTGCTTTGATTTCTTTCTCTCATTTTGAGTGCAACTAATTCTCCGTTTGGACTAAGTGAAATAGACGTAACATTTTTATTATCAAGTAAATCCGAAATTGTAGTTGTTCTTTTAGGATTAGTATTTACAGAAATATTATCAGCATGTTTTTTATCGAGAGTTATTGATGTGGTTAAAAGCCACTCACTATTTTTTGATGGATCAAATAGTAATTTTATTAATACGAAATGTTTCCCGTATTCAATCTCAAGCTTTGAAGTTAGTTTACCAGGTTCACATTTATTTTTTTGAGTTTCTTCCAAAGTAGTTTTTTCGGTTTTCTTTTTGCTGTTTAAAAAAAGTGATGCTAATTGACATGTTTTACTTTCTATTTCTGCATCTATGTATCGGTTAGTCTCAATATAAAATCCTGCATAATAAATAACCGGATTCTTTTCTTTTTCAAAGTTCAATTCTTTCTTTGAAACTTTCTTCCAATCTAAAGTTGAATTTGCGTAAACAAATAATAAATCACCTTCGCCGGGCCACCAATTTTTAATATCAAGTTCACTGTACGTAATTATGGAATTCAAATCTTCAGATTTGCTTTCAACCGGAGATGTAACTTTTATAGGTCCTAATACTAAGTATTCATCAACATAAATTGTTGATTTTGAATCTCCGGCATAAATTATTTGACAAAAAATAATTGTTAAAAGAATAAACACAGATTTACGTAACATTGCAGCTCCATTTTTTTAGATTACATTTCGAAAGTAAATATTTTTTGTCACATTAAGAAATTGTATTAACGGATATTCTAACCGATTTTCTATTGATAAAGATATATTGACATTCGAACAAGGTTGTACTATTTTCAAAAGCAAAAATATCCAAAATATGCTCACAGAATTCGGTAAAATATTCATATTTCTCTTACTTGCAATAGGATTTGTCGGAATAGCCCTATTCGCTGCTAAACTTATCAGACCCCATAGACCAACTAAGGAAAAACTTCTTATTTATGAATGCGGTGAAAACGTCGAAGGTTCTCCTTGGGTAAAATTTAATATTAGGTTTTACGTAGTTGCCTTAATATTTCTGATCTTTGATGTGGAAGTTGTTCTGCTTTTTCCCTGGGCTTTAACTTATCAAGAATTCGGATTTTATGGTTTTTTGGTTGGAGTAATATTTCTTTTAATTTTAGGTCTTGGCATGGCATACGAATGGCGAAAAGGTGATTTAAATTGGGACAGAACAAAACCGAATATTCCTGAGCTCTCCAAAATCTTAACCAATAAAAATGTTTCAAACGTAAAAATAGACGAACAAATTAAAGAAAGTTAATTTCTATATGGGTTTACTTGACCAACAATTTTCGGATAGTAACATTGTAATAACTAAAGCAGAAGATTTAATGAACTGGGCAAGATTGTCATCGCTCTGGCAGCTTGGTTTTGGTCTTGCCTGCTGTGCAATAGAAATGATGGCAACTTCAGCTTCTCATTATGATTTTGATAGATTTGGTGTAATACCGAGACCTTCACCAAGACAAAGCGATATAATTATTATTTCCGGAACTGTAACTTTGAAAATGGCATTGAGAATAAAAAGACTTTATGAACAAATGCCTGATCCAAAATATATAATTTCAATGGGAAGCTGCTCAAATTGCGGCGGTCCTTATTGGGAGCATGGATATCATGTCTTGAAAGGAGTCGATAGAGTTATTCCGGTTGATGTATTTGTGCCGGGGTGTCCTCCGCGTCCTGAAGCTTTGTTGGAAGGATTACTTAAGCTACAAGAAAAAATTAGAATGGAAACTTTGAGAAAAAAATCAGTATGAAAAAAGCCGAAGCTATTTTTGAAATACTAAAAAATAAATTTCCAGATGCCGATATTCAGATCGATTCGGAAACACCAACAGAACCTATAATTTCAATTCCTCCCAAAAGAGTTTATGACATTTCTCTTTTCTTAAGAGACGAAGAAGGATTGTTATTTGACAGTTTAATGTGTTTATCAGGTGTTGATGATGCTAACGGTGAAAAAATTAAACAAGAAGATGATTCCGAAATTATTAAAGGCGGAACTCTTAGTGTTTATTATCATTTATATTCAGTTTCCTTAAAACACAAGGTAACAATTAAAACTTCTGCAGATAGAGAGAATCCCGAAGTCGATTCTGTTGAACCTGTCTGGAAAACAGCAGATTGGCATGAAAGAGAAGCATATGATATGTTTGGAATTATCTTTCTTAATCACCCTAACCTGCAAAGAATTCTAATGCCCTATGATTGGGATGCAGGCTATCCATTAAGAAAAGATTATAAAAATCCTGAATTTTACAAAGGCATGAAGGTTCCTTATTAGATATAAGTATCAAGATATGAGTATCAAGATTATTTCAAAAAAAATAAGGATTTAGTTTATGCATAATTTCAAAGAGTTAAAAATTTGGCAGGATTCAAAGAATCTTGTTATAGATATTTATAAAAAAACCGAAAATTTTCCTAAAGAAGAAATTTTTGGTCTAACAAATCAAATTAGGAGATCGGCAGTTTCAATTCCTTCTAATATTGCTGAAGGATGCGGGAGAAATTCAGATAAGGATTTAATTAGGTTTATAGATATTGCAAATGGTTCATCTTTTGAATTGGAAACACAATTAATTATTGCACATGAACTTGGTTATGTGGATGAAGAAGACTTTAGATATTTTGACGACAAATTGAGTGAGATACAAAAAATGAATTACGGTTTCAGAAACAATTTAATTAATAAGACAAATTAACTTACTTAGTATCTTGATACTTACATCTTGATACTTGATACTGACAAATGGCGATAAAAACTGAAGAAATGGTATTGAATATGGGACCTCAGCACCCTTCTACTCATGGGGTTCTGCGGCTCGAATTGATTCTTGAAGGTGAATTGATTGTTGATGTAAAACCTCATGTCGGTTATCTTCATCGCTGTTTTGAAAAGCACTGCGAAGCAATGACTTATCCCCAGGTTGTCCCTTACACTGATAGGATGGACTATCTTTCTTCAATGTACAATAATTTCGGATATGCAGTTGCTGTGGAAAGATTACTCGGAATTGAGGTACCGGAAAGAGTTGAATACATTAGGGTAATTATGGGTGAGTTACAACGTATCGCATCCCACCTTGTTGCCATCGGGACTTATGGACTTGATATAGGAGCGTTTACCCCCTTCTTATATTGCTTTAGAGATAGAGAAAGAATTCTTAGTTTATTCGAAATGACATGCGGTGCACGATTACTCTACAACTATATTTGGGTCGGAGGTTTATCGCATGACCTGCATCCCGATTTTGTAAGACTAACCCGTGATTTTCTAAATGACTTTAAGCCCACAATTAAAGAATTAAACAATCTTCTCAGCTACAATAAAATTTTCATTGAAAGAACTGCTAATGTTGGAGTGCTTCCGCTAGATACCGCAATAAATTATGGAATGACCGGTCCAAATCTACGTGCGAGCGGTTTAGCTTTTGATTTAAGAAGAGAAGATCCGTATTCCATTTATGACCGTTTTGATTTTAATATTCCCGTTGGTGAAGGAACTCACGGTACTGTCGGTGATTGCTGGGATAGATATTATGTTCGTGTTCTTGAAATGTACGAAAGTATAAGAATTATTGAACAAGCTTTGGATAAGTTACCGGAAGGTGATGTCACTTCTGCAATTCCGAAAAGAATAAAACCGCCGAAAGGAACTATTTATACAAGAGTGGAAAATCCCCGGGGTGAACTTGGTTATTTTATAATTAGTGACGGATCATTAAATCCTTTTAGAGTAAAAGTAAGGGGTCCTTCTTTCATTAGTCTGGAATTAATGGGTGAACTTTGTAAAGGACATCTTGTTTCCGATGTGGTTGCAGTATTAGGAAGTATTGATATAGTTCTAGGCGAGGTTGATAGATAAATGTACGAACTGTTAAAAGACATATTCGGTAATGATATTATTGCTTACATAATTGGTGCTGCATTACCATTATTTGTATTTATCCTTCCTTTCGCCTTATTCGCGGTATACTTGGAAAGAAAAATTTCTGCATTTATGCAGGACAGGTTAGGTCCTATGCGCACCGGTCCATACGGATTATTACAAACTATTGCTGATATATTAAAACTCATTCAAAAAGAAGATATAACTGCTTCAGAAACTGATAAAAAGTTTTTTAATCTTGCACCTTATTTAGTTTTTGCTGGAAGTTATGCTGCGTTTGCCGCTATTCCTTTCAGCGGTATGTATATTGGCTCTAATGTTGATGTCGGCATATTCTTTATAGTTGCTATATCTTCTTTGGTTGTTGCCGGATTATTAATGGCGGGATGGGCATCCAACAATAAATATTCATTACTTGGTGCAATGCGTTCTGCTGCCCAAATTATCAGTTATGAAATCCCTACTGTTCTCATCATTTTAACTATTGTTATGGTAACAGGTACATTAAGCCTGGAAAAGATCAGTCAAATGCAAACAGCATATTTTTGGAATTGGATGATTTTCGGAGGTGCCGGTTGGGGTTTAACCAAATTTTTATTATTCCCTTTCATGGTAGTTGCATTTATAATTTTCTATATAAGTTCCTTAGCAGAAGTCAATAGAACTCCCTTCGATATACCTGAAGCAGAATCGGAATTGGTTGCCGGGTATCATACTGAGTATTCAGGAATGAAATTCGCTATGTTTTTTCTTTCGGAATATGCTAACATGTTCGCAGTCTCGGCAATTGCAGTAACATTATTTTTAGGCGGGTATCAATCACCTTTCGGATATTTAGGCAACACTTTAGGTATAAGCTGGTTAATTCCAATAGAACAACTTTTCTGGTTTACTTCAAAAGGAATTTTCTTTGTAACAATTCAAATGTGGTTAAGATGGACCTTACCTAGATTAAGAGTAGATCAACTTATGGCTGTCTGCTGGAAATATTTGATACCTTACGCATTTGTAAATTTAATAATAGTAGGAATTATAACTTTACTTTAATATGAAGCAATACTTTAAAAATACTTGGGAAGGTCTTTATACAGTTTTTGTAGGAATGATAATTACTTTTAAACATCTATTCGTTCCTTCAGTTACTATTCAATATCCTTCTGTGAAAGTTCCTCTTCCCGAAAGAGTTAGAAATAGATTATATGTGAATATGGATGACTGTATCGGCTGCGATCAATGTGCTCGTGCTTGTCCGGTTAATTGCATTACAATCGAAACAGTTAAATCCCTTCCCGAAGAAGATTTGGGAAAGACATCTAACGGTAAGAAGAAAGCATTATGGGTAACAAAATTTGATATTGATATTGCAAAATGCTGTTATTGTCAATTATGTGTTTTCCCTTGCCCTACCGAATGTATATACATGACCGATGTTTATGAATTTGCAGAATTTGAACGTAACAATTTAATATTCAATTTTGCAACACTTACAGCCGATGAAGCCGAAGAGAAAATAATCAATTATGAAAAAATGATGGCTGAGAAAGAAGCACAGAAAGCAGCTGCCGCAAAAGCTAAAGCTGAAGCTGCTGCCAAAACAAAAAAAGAAGATAATTCTACCGAAAAGAATAACGGTAAAGAAAAGGATTCGGAATAAACTAAATGTCAATTTACGATGTAATATTTTATTTATTTGCAATCTTGACAATAGGCTCGGGATATTTAGTAGTAACAAGTAAAAATATTGTCCACTCGGCATTCTATTTACTTTTTACACTATTCGGAGTTGCAGGCTTATATGTTCTTTTAGCAGCTGATTTTATTGCCATCGTACAATTGATGGTTTATGTAGGAGGTATATTAATCCTACTTTTATTTGGTGTGATGTTGACAAATAAAGTTACGGATGTAAAAATTAGAACCGGCACTATCCATATCATCCCGGCGGTAATCGGTACCGGGTTATTGATGGGTGTTATTGTTTCAATGATGTTGAGAACAAATTGGAAATCAGAACCTGGCGAATTGCCTTTTACTACAACTTACGGTTTAGGTAGAATTTTATTAACAGATTATGTTTTAGTTTTTGAACTTCTTGCAATGCTATTATTAATTGCACTTATCGGTGCAGCATCAATCGCAAGAAGAGATAACGAATAATCGGGAGTTATTAATTGATAGAAGTTGGATTAAATCATTATCTTGTTGTTAGTTCGATTTTATTCTCATTAGGGGTGTATGGTGTCGTTACGCGTAAGAATGCCGTAATGGTATTAATGGGACTTGAACTAATTCTCAATGCTGCTAATATCAATTTTATAGCATTTGCTAAGTACGGTAATTTTGGTTTGGGCGGACAAGCAATGGCATTGTTCGTAATAATCCTTGCCGCTGCCGAAGCTGCAATTGCATTAGCTATTGTATTAAATCTTTACAAGACATTTTCAAACGTCAATGTTGACGAAATCGATAAATTAAAAGAATAGAATATGTCGGAAATTTCAATAATAAATATCTCTATAATTATTCTTCTGCTTCCATTAGTCAGCTTTGTTTTGCTAATATTTTTCGGGAAGAAATTTCCTAAGTTATATTTAGCCGCGACAGGTGTTGTATTTGTAGCTTTGGTATTGTCTATTGCCGTCACTTTCGGAATGCTTACTTCATATTCCGGGGAGACATTATCATTTTCATTTACCTGGATTGATTTTGGAAATGTTCCTTCTATTGGTTTCCTCTCAATAGAATTAGGTTTTGAAATTAACAATGTAACCGCATTGATGTTATTCGTAGTAAATTTAATCAGTGCATTAGTTCATCTTTATTCTATCGAATATATGCGGGGTGATATTAGATACACAAGATATTTTGCTTACTTAGGCATCTTTACTTTTTCAATGCTTGGTATTGTTATTACCAACAATTTATTAATGATGTACATCTTCTGGGAATTAGTTGGTTTATCTTCTTATCTATTGATTGGATTCTGGTTCGAAAAAGATTCAGCTTCCGATGCAGGGAAGAAAGCATTTCTTGTTAACCGTGTCGGTGATATTGGAATGTGGATAGGAATTTTAATTCTCTTTACACATTATAAAACTTTTACATTCTCAACAATATTCGAACAAATATCTTTAGGCAATTTGCCATTCGATAGTGCTGCGGCACTAACAACAGCCGGTATATTAATCTTTTTGGGGGCAGTCGGTAAATCCGCACAATTTCCGTTACATGTTTGGCTTCCGGATGCAATGGAAGGTCCTACACCTGTTAGTGCGTTAATTCATGCTGCTACAATGGTTGCTGCCGGTGTTTATTTATTAGTAAAGATATTTGTAATTCTTACTGCTGATGCGATGCTTGTAATTGCCGTAGTTGGCGGAGTTACTGCGTTTGTTGCTGCAACAATTGCTCTAACTCAAAATGATATTAAAAAAGTTCTGGCTTATTCGACTGTTAGTCAATTAGGTTACATGGTATTAGCTGTTGGTGTCGGCGCTTATGCATTTGCTTTTTTCCATTTAGTTACACATGCTTTCTTTAAAGCATGTTTGTTTCTTGGTTCCGGTTCGGTAATTCATGCAATGCATCATGAGCAGGATATTCGTTACATGGGCGGATTGAGAAAGAAAATGCCACTTACATATTATACATTTTTGATCTCTACCTTGGCAATCTCAGGTGTTCCGCTATTTTCCGGATTTTTAAGTAAAGATGGAATTCTTGCCGGCACACTTGCTTTCGGCAGTTTAACCGGTCATTGGTTACTTCCAATAATTGGATTTACCGTTGCGGCGATGACAGCATTTTACATGTTTAGATTAGTTATTATTACTTTCCACGGCGAACCTCGTAATAAAGAAAAATATGATCATGCTCATGAAAGTAAATGGGTAATGACTGCTCCGCTGGCTGTTTTAAGTTTACTTTCTATTTTTATCTTTTATACACCTAATCCTATTTCGGCAGATGCAGGTTGGTTCTTAAATAAATGGATTTCCACACCTCAAACAGTTGTACCGGCAGAAGCAAGTTTTGACTTTATGCAATCGGGAATGAATAAACATGAAACCGGTTTAGCTCAGGAATCCGGTATAGTTCATTCTGTTCAATATACCGAAGCAATGCATCATGCACATTATCCCGCAATGTTTTTGTCTCTTATCTTAGCCGGATTAGGAATATTGATTGCATTTATTTTTTATCAATGGAAGAAAGTTGATTTAGAAAAACTGACCGAAAAATTAAATTCACTTTATAAATTTTCTCTAAATAAATGGTACATCGATGAGTTTTATCATGCAACATTTATCAGTGGTACAATAAGAAGTGCGGATGCTTTATCCTGGTTTGACTATTATATTATTGATGGAATTGTAAATGCAAGTGCATCTATTACACGTTTTGTCTCTAGATTAAGCGGTTGGTTCGATACTTTTATTGTTGACGGACTTGTTAATTTCTCTGCGCTCTTCAGCGGATTTATTGGTCTATCTTTTAGAAGATTACAAACCGGGAAAGTACAGACTTATATAGTATTTGTTGTATTTGCGGTCTTAGTACTGTTATTGTTTTTTAGACCGTTTTAGTGTGAATTAATAAAAATAGGTAATTATAAATCATGATTGGATTTCCAATTTTAACATTGATCACCTTCCTGCCGATAGTAGGAATGATCATTATTCTAGCAATGCCAAAGGACAAAAGTATATGGATTAAGTATACAGCTCTAGCGGCAACCGGATTCCAAGTTATGCTTGCGGTTATTTTGCTTGGGAATTATGATTATTCCGCCGGTGGAATTTTTCAAGCAGAAAGTTTCCAATTCATCGAAAAATTCAGATGGATTGAAATTACAGGTCTTTCATGGCTTGGAACTTTAAAAGTTGATTATTTTCTCGGCATCGACGGTCTAAGTATGCCGATGGTTTTATTAACTGCATTAATAAGTTTCATAGCAACAATTTCTTCTTGGAACATTAATAAATCGGTAAAAGGTTACTTTGCTTTATTCTTGTTGCTTGATACCGGTATGATGGGTGTCTTTGTTGCTTTAGATTTGTTCTTGTTCTATGTGTTCTGGGAATTGATGCTTCTACCGATGTATTTCTTAATTGGAATTTGGGGTGGTCCTCGTAAAGAATATGCTGCAATTAAGTTCTTCATCTATACATTATTCGGATCGATATTTATTCTAATTGTGATGATCGGATTATACTTCAGTGCTACCGAAGTTATTGCCGGAGGTGAAAGGGTATTTACATTTAACATGCTTGCTTTGATGGATCAAGCAAATTACAGTGTTGATGGTATACTTTCGCCTTTTAATCCACACAATTTAAGATTCATTGCATACATTGCATTGTTTGTTGGATTTGCTATTAAGATACCAATGTTCCCCTTCCATACATGGCTTCCCGACGCACACGTTGAAGCACCAACACCAATTTCGGTTATTCTTGCCGGTGTTCTTTTGAAAATGGGTACTTACGGAATTTTAAGAATTAGTTATCCGATCTTTCCTGATATTACCCGGGATTTAATGTGGTACATAGCTTTGTTTGGAATGATAAATATTATTTACGGTGCACTCGTTGCACTTGCTCAAAAGGATTTCAAGAAACTAATTGCTTATTCTTCCGTCTCGCATATGGGTTATGTTTTGCTGGGAATGGCATCCCTTTCATCTACCGGAATTAACGGTGCTATATTCCAAATGTTCAACCATGGTACAATTACCGCAATGCTCTTTTTGATTGTTGGAGTTTTATACGATCGTTCACATACAAGAGGATTAAATGATTTCGGAGGACTCGCAACACAAATGCCTGCTTATACCGGGTTTGTTACTGTTGCATTTTTTGCTGCTTTAGGATTACCGAGTTTAAGTGGATTTATTTCCGAAGCTCTTGTATTTGTAGGTGCTTTTGGTGTAGAAAGTATTAGAGTCCTTACAATAATATCCATGCTTGGAATTCTTTTAGGTGCGGCTTATATACTTTGGACCTTGCAAAGAATATTCTTCGGTAAATTAAATGAAAAATGGGCACAATTAACCGATATTGATGCTCGTGAATATATTATGTTTATTCCTCTTACGGTTATTATTATTTTCTTGGGTATTTATCCTTCTGCAATGCTTGATATAATGAGCACTTCGGTAAATACTTTAGTAGAGTTTGTGATTAACGGTGCAAACAATATTTCAATTAGCGGATTATAATTTGGACTAACAATGATAAACGAAATACTAAATTCCATAACGTTTATTTACCCGGAACTTGCAGTATCAATTTTCTTGTTGATCATTGTTCTTGTTGATTTAGTTTTCCATAAAGACAAAAAATATATCCCTTATATTTCACTTGCCGGTTTAGTAATAACCGGGATTCTAGTTTTAAATCAAATCGGCATTACTCATTTTGCATTTGTACCTCAGCTTTCTGCAGTTAAGAAATATGGAATGATGACAATCGATCCTTTCGGTTCGTATTTCAAATTACTGGTTGTTGTTACTTCAATCTTGATAATCTTCTTTACTATAGCATCCGAAGAAGTAATAGATTTAAAAGAAAGACTTGGAGAATTTCATGCTTTGATTTACGGAATGATTCTAGGTATGCTGGTAATGATTTCGGCAAGCGATCTGATTTTAATTTACTTATCTCTTGAATTACTTTCACTTTCGTCTTACGTCTTAGCTGGATTCTTGAAACTTAGAGAACGCAGCAGCGAAGCTTCTCTTAAGTATGTTATTTATGGTTCCGTCTCCTCCGGGTTGATGTTATTCGGCATTTCAATTATTTACGGACTTACAGGAAGTACTAATCTATACGTTATCAATTCTTTGATTCAAGGACCACAGATAAATCTTTTTACATTATCTTTCTCTTCAATTCTCATGTTTGTTGGTATAGGGTATAAAATTTCTGCTGCTCCATTTCATTTCTGGACACCGGATGTGTATGAAGGAGCACCGATTTCAATTACCGCATATCTTTCTGTTGCAAGTAAAGCTGCCGGATTTGCATTGTTAATAAGATTTATCCAAACCGGTTTTACTTCTTTTATTAGTGAAGATGGTTACTGGACATTAATTGCAGTTTTCGATTGGCAGGCTTTACTTATTGCGATATCTATTCTTACTATGACGCTTGGTAACTTTTCTGCTCTCTGGCAGGATAATCTAAAACGAATGTTGGCTTATTCAAGTATTGCCCATGCCGGTTATATTTTACTTGGTATTGCTGTTCTATCAAACCAGGGTTTAATTGCGGTTCTTATTTATTTCTTCGTTTATATGTTGATGAATATCGGAGCTTTTTACGTTGTGATGTTAATTTCCAATAAAACCGGTTCCGAAAACATTGACGATTATGATGGACTTGGTGCTAAAGCTCCCTTCCTTGGTGTTGCTTTGGCAATATTTTTAATTTCATTAACCGGTCTCCCTCCTACCGCCGGTTTTATTGCAAAATTATACCTATTCATTGCGCTTATTGATGCAAACATGATTGTTGTTGCAATCATTGCATTATTGAATACTGTTGTTTCTCTTTATTATTATGTTCGTGTTCTTAAACATATGTACCTCACAAAATCAGAACGCGAACAGGAAAATATCACACCTTCAATTGGAAGTTTAGTCTATTTATTAGTTCTATTAATACCAATTCTATTTTTCGGAATATATTTCACACCAATTGTTGAATTTGCTCGCTCTTGTGTTTCCTTGTTAGGAATCTGATCCTGCTTTTCTTGACATTTTTACTTATTTTCAATAGTTTTATATCCGATAAATTTAGTCGTATTTATGTTGAAAATAGCAAAATCAGTTGAATATTCCATATTAGCATTAAGGTATATAGCAAAAAATGAAAATATGGAATGTATAAGTACAAAGGAAATTTCTGAATATGAAAATATTCCCTACGACTTATTGGCAAAATTGATGCAAAAATTAGTTAAGCAAAATATCATTATTTCAAAACAAGGAAAGTTCGGCGGATATTTGTTAAATATATCCCCTGAAAAACTTTCTCTTAACGATGTGATACTTGCTTTAGATGAAAAAGTTCAGTTAACCGATTGTATGGTGACAAATCCAACAAAAGAAGATTGTGCGAGATTTGAAAATTGCTGCTTAAGAAATCCTTTAAGCAAAATGCAGGATAAAATTACTGAATTATTTAAAAGTACTACTCTACAGGAAATCCTAAATTAACTTTGGAATAGACAATGAACTACTTCGATGAATTAAAAAATAATCAAGAAATTTTCTTCAATTTTATGAAAGAAAAGTACCGTATTTTTTACAACTCAAACATTTTTGCACGCGATTTACAATATGCTATTAAACAATATTTCGAAAAGAAGGATATCAAAATTACTTATCCCGAAGCTGAAGAATTAATGATTGAATTCAGCGGTTATCTTATTAGCAAAGGAGATTTAACAAAAATTAGCAACAATGTTTGGAAAGTGAATTTTTTCAAACCGGAAGTTGTTGAAGAAGAAACTCAAAAAGTAACAGAAGAAAAGGAATAATTATGAGTGAACAAACCACAATGCAAGAAATCCAAATTACGGATAAAGCCGCAGCTCAAGTAAAAAAAATTATGGATGAAAATAAAATTGAACCAAGTTTTGGTTTAAGGGTTGGTGTAAAAGGCGGAGGTTGTTCAGGCTTAACTTATCAGCTCGGTTTTGATGGTGAACAAAAAGACGGTGATACGATAATTGAAAAAAAAGGTATCAAACTTTTTGTTGACGGGAAAAGTTTGTTCTATCTAACCGGTACAATTTTAGATTTTAGCGACGGTTTGAACGGGAAGGGGTTCATCTTTAATAATCCGAATGCATCAAAAACTTGCGGATGCGGAGAATCTTTCGGTGTTTGATATATAAATAGGAGAAAAAGGTGGATAGAAGGAAATTTATTTATTCGTTAGGACTTGCGTCAGCCGCAATGTCTCTTAATAACGTAAGTGCTTTTACAAATGCAAATTTAATCAATAATAAAAACGTAAGGAGTAATAATACTATGGCAAAATTCGAATTACCTGCATTACCATATGCTTTTGATGCTTTAGAACCGCATATTGATGCGAGAACTATGGAAATTCATCACGGTAAACACCATGCTGGTTATGTTGCAAATCTGAATAAAGCAATTGAAGGTACTGAAGCTGAAGGAAAATCATTAGAAGAATTGATGAGCAATATTTCAAAATATCCTGTTGCAGTTAGAAATAACGGTGGCGGACACTATAACCATTCTTTATTTTGGACAATCATGGGACAAAATAAAGGCGGCGAACCGAGCGGCGATTTAGCAGAAGCTATTAACAAACATTTCGGATCATTTGATGATTTTAAAAAAGAATTTTCCAGTGCCGCTGCTACGAGATTCGGTTCCGGTTGGGCTTGGTTAATTGTTAAAAATGACGGTTCATTAGCCGTAACTTCAACTCCAAATCAAGATAACCCGCTTATGGACGTTGCCGATGTAAAAGGTACACCGATCTTAGGTATTGATGTTTGGGAACATGCATATTACCTGCATTATCAAAATAGAAGACCGGATTATGTTGCTGCTTTTTGGAATGTAATTAATTGGGATGAAGTAGGAAAAAATTACTTAGCTGCCAAATAATATTTACACTACTTTTTTTGTAAGCCCGATGTTGTAAAAACTATCGGGCTTTTTTATATTTCAAAAAAAAAAGTTAATTATGAAATCAATAATTCCAATATTTCCATTGAATCTTGTAATGTACCCGGATTCAATTTATCCGCTGCATATTTTTGAAACGCGTTACAAAAAATTAATAAATTGGTGTAGAACGGAGAAGGAAGGTTTTGGAATTGTTACAAAGATCGATGAAAATATCTCCACAGTAGGATGTTATGTAGAAATTGTTGAAGTAATAAATGTATTTGAAAACGGTAGTCTGGATATTTTAGTCAGAGGACGTGAGAGATTTCAAACTGTTTCTACCGAATTACATCCACACGGTTATATTGTTTCACATGTCGTCCCTTATTTTGACGATGAACACCATTCCCCTTCTCTTCCAATTGAGAATGATACTATATCTAAGTTTAAAAATATATTGGATAGAACAGAAATTAAGTTTGATGAAAGATATTGGAAGAATTTTAATAAATCACAAAACAAATCTTACAAAATTGCTGAAAAATCAGGTATGAATTTAAAACAACAACAAAATTTGTTATCACTAAGAAGTGAATCAGATCGACTGAAATTTCTATTTCAACATTTTCAAAAACTTGAAGAGTATTTAGATAGAGCAGCAGTTTTAAAAGAAATAATTGCCGGGGATGGTTATATAAATTAAAAAAAGGGATTATGACAAAATCACAATCCCTTTTAACAAATAATTATTTAAATCGATTTAACTATACTTACGAGAAACTTTTATTCTGTTAATTGCTCTTTTTAACGCTACTTCGGCTCTGTCTAAATCACAGTCACTTTTGTGAGCCTTTAATCTTTCTTCGGCTCTTTTCTTAGCTTCTTCGGCTCTTCGAATATCTATTTCTTCCGGAGTTTCAAAACTTTCAGCTAAAACAAGTACTTTATTTTTTAATACTTCTACGGTGCCTCCTCCAACGGAATAGTGTTTTTCCTTTCCATCGGAATCAATTATCGTTATCTCACCAATTTCAATTGAACTCAAAATGGGAGCATGGTTAAATAAAACCTGAAAAGAACCTAATGTACCTGGAAGAGTAATCGACTTGATACTCCCTTCATATGCTTTCTTTGATGGGGTAATTACTTCTAAACTTAGTTCTTTCATCAATTAGCTCATTTTTTTAGCTTTTTCAACAACTTCTTCAATCGTTCCGCAGTACATAAAAGCTTGCTCCGGTATTGAATCATGCTTACCGTCAACAATTTCTTTGAAACTTCTTATGGTATCCTCAAGTTTTACATATTTGCCGGGGAACCCTGTAAATTGCTCTGCAACAAAGAAAGGTTGACTTAAAAATCTTTGAATTCTTCTTGCTCTTCTTACTACAACTTTATCTTCTTCGGAAAGTTCATCCATACCTAAAATGTTAATTATATCCTGTAAGTCCTTGTATTGTTGTAAGATCTCTTTTACAATTGTAGCAACTTGATAATGTTCTTTTCCTATAATTCCCGGTTCAAGAATTCTAGAGGTAGAATCAAGCGGATCTACTGCCGGATAAATGCCAAGCTCTGAAATTTGACGGCTAAGTACCGTTGTAGCATCTAAGTGAGAGAAAGTAGTTGCCGGAGCAGGATCTGTTAAGTCATCTGCCGGAACATATATAGCCTGTACGGATGTAATAGAACCTTTCTCTGTCGATGTAATTCTTTCTTGAAGTTCACCCATTTCAGTTGCCAGGTTTGGCTGATATCCAACTGCAGAAGGCATACGTCCTAAAAGTGCAGAAACTTCAGAGCCGGCTTGTGTAAAACGGAAAATGTTATCAATAAACAAAAGTACGTCTCGTCCTTCTTCATCACGGAAATATTCTGCAATTGTTAAACCGGTAAGACCCACTCTTAAGCGTGCACCCGGCGGTTCATTCATCTGGCCGAATACTAATGCAGTTTTATCTAATACACCGGATTCTTTCATTTCAAGCCAGAGGTCATTACCTTCACGAGTTCTTTCACCTACACCTGCAAATACCGAATAACCACCGTGTTCTTTTGCAATATTATGGATTAATTCTTGAATAATAACCGTCTTACCAACACCGGCACCTCCAAATAAACCGGTTTTCCCGCCTTTTGAATAAGGTTCGATCAAATCAATAACCTTTATACCGGTTTCAAATATTTCCTGCTGAGTTGAAAGACTATTAAAACTTGGTGAATGTCTATGTATCGGATATCTTGTTTCAGCTTCAATTTCACCCAATTCATCTATTCCTTCACCGAGAACATTTATCAATCTACCAAGAGTTTTAGGGCCGACGGGAATAGAAATTGGGCCGCCTGTATCGTAAGCTTTCATTCCTCTCACTAAACCATCAGTTGAATCCATTGCTACAGTTCTTACCCGGTTTTCACCAAGATGCTGTTGCACTTCAACTATTAATTCTTCTTTTTCACCTTCTAAATTCTCTCGAGGAATTTTTATTGAATTGTAAATCTTGGGGAGTTTTCCTTCTTCAAAATCAATATCAACTACAGGTCCAATTACCTGGACAACAATTCCAGCATTACCTTCCATTTTTCTCCTTTAGATAAATAAATATAAGATTACAAAATTAGGTAATCGCTCTTAATATTTCAATTAATTTTCCCTATTAATTTTAGTCAAAATCAATAAAAAACCCGCTAAACTTTAATTCAGCGGGTTTCCTTAAACCAATTGGGGAAATTGACTATGCGGTTACTTCTTCAACCAATTCCATTCCTCTGCGCAAGGCTTTTTCATTTAAAGGAATTAAATGATGATAACGTTCCGGTAAAACTTTACCTAATCCGGCTAATACGTTATCAAATTTTAATATTGGTTTTTTCTTAAGAAAAGCTCCGAGAATAATCATATTCATTACTTTTGGATTTTCAAGTTTTGTAGCTTCATTAGCAGCTTCAATAGGAACAATTTCAATATCAGTTCTTGTCGGCGGATTAAGGGCAGTGCTGCTTTCATAAATTAATAATCCACCCGGTTTAACTGCTGATTCAAATTTATCAATCGATGGTTGATTCAATGCTATTACAGTATCGAATTTGGTGAGAATAGGAGAACTAATTTTTTGATCACTAATTATTGCAATACAGTTAGCCGTACCTCCTCTCATTTCAGGTCCATAAGACGGCATCCAGCTAACATCTTTTTCTTCAACCACACCGGAGTAACAGAGAATTTGTCCCATTGACAAAACACCTTGTCCTCCGAATCCCGATATAATTATTTCTTCAGTCATTATTCATCCTCCTTCTCTGGTACTTTTAGATCTCCGAGCGGATAGAATGAGAACATATTTTCTTCCATCCATTTATTAGATTCGACCGGTGTCATTTTCCAGTTAGACGGACAATTTGATACTATTTCAACAAATGATAATCCCTTCTCTCTCTTTTGATATTGAAAGCCATTTAGAATTGCTTTTTTTGCTCTTCTAACATTTTTCGGGTTGTTCACAGCAACACGAGTACAATAATAAACTCCCGGTAATTGAGCAATCAATTCAGTGATTTTTAATGGATTACCCATAATTTTAACATCTCTTCCAAATGGAGTTGTAGTTGATTTCATTCCTTCTAAAGTAGTTGGCGCCATTTGACCGCCGGTCATTCCGTAAATGCCATTATTGATAAATACAATAAGTATGTTTTCACCTCTATTGCATGTATGAAGTGTTTCACCTGTTCCAATTGCGGCTAAGTCACCATCCCCTTGATAAGAAAAAACATATTTTTCAGGTAAAACTCTTTTAATGCCGGTAGCAACCGCAGAAGCACGTCCATGTGCAGCTTCTGACATATCAATATTCAGATAATTATATGCAAAAACCGAGCATCCTACGGGAGCAACACCTATAGTATCTTCTTGAATATCAAGTTCGTCAATAGCTTCGGCTATCAATCTATGAGCAACTCCATGTCCGCAACCGGGACAATAATGCATCGGAGTATCGAGCAAAGTATCGGGTTTCTCGTAAACAAGATTATCGTTGATACAGATACTTTCTTCGGCAATTACTTCTTCGTAATGTTTTTCTTCTTCTATCATTCTTTTTTCATTCATGCCGGAACTCCCACAAATTTTTCTTCAATTTTTTCTAATATTTCTTCCGGAGAAGGAACAACTCCACCCATTCTTCCGTGAAATTCAACAGGTACTTTTCCGTTGACTGCAAGCCGAATATCTTCAACCATTTGTCCTGCATTCATTTCTACATCAAGTATGCCTTTAATTTGTTTTGTATAGCTATCTATTTGTTTATAGGGAAACGGGAAAAGTGTTTGCGGTCTGAAAACACCTACTTTAAATCCTTTTTCGCGAGCAAGCATTGCAGCTTTTTGACATATTCTTGCAACCAAACCAAAAGCCGTAATCATATATTCAGCATCTTCCATAGCAAATTCTTCAAACCTAATTTCTTCTTCTTCAATTTTTTTGTATTTCGCTTGAAGATGTAGATTGATTTCTTCCATTTTATCCGGTTGAATATGTAATGAAGTAATAACATTTCTTTCGCGATCTTTTGTCTTTCCAATAGTAGCCCACTTTTCAATACCATTAACAGTTTCTCTGGGTAATTGTTCAAATAATTCTACTTTTTCCATCATCTGCCCTAATGCGCCGTCAGTAAGCATCATAACTGGATTGCGCCACTTAAATGCTAAATCGAATCCGAGTTTAACATAATCAACCATTTCCTGAACTGTGGAAGGAGCCAACACAATCATTTTATAATCACCATGTCCACCACCTTTTACGGATTGATAGTAATCACCTTGTGATGGTTGAATTGTACCTAAACCGGGACCACCTCTAACTACATTTACTAATAGGCAAGGCAACTCAGCACAAGCAATATAAGAAATACCTTCCTGCATAAGGCTTATACCAGGAGATGAAGATGAGGTCATAACTTTTTTACCTGCACCAGCAGCACCGTAAATCATATTAATTGCAGCAATTTCACTCTCTGCTTGCAGAATTACCATTCCGGTTTTTTGATATGCAAAGTTGGTTAAGTATTCCAGTACTTCAGATTGCGGTGTAATCGGATAACCGAAGTATGCATCGGCACCGGCTCTAATAGCGGCTTCTGCCATAGCTTCGTTACCCTTCATTAATTTTAGTTCTTTTTTCATTCGCTCACCGTAATATTAATATCTTTAGAAACATTTGAAATGGTTGCAAGGTGTACTTTCTTTTTATCAACCTTGCGATAAACTTTGATAATTCCTTCGGGACAAACTAACGCACAGTTCATACAGCCGGTGCAGTTATCTTCAATTTTGACAATGTAATGATACCCTTTATTGTTAATCTTGCGTGACGCTTCAAGTGAATCTTGCGGGCAAGCAACAACACATAATTCGCATCCCTTACATTTTTCGATATCGATTAGTATATCCCCTTTTACTTTTGCCATAATTACCTCTTTTGGTAAATAGTATAATTAGTCTTTTTTATTTCAGATACCTAACACTTATTTTATAGCAGAGAACGTACCAAAAATAATGATGACTATTCTCGGTTTAATTCAATTAAAGCTAATTTTCATTAATTAATTAGTGAATAATTTTCAATTATGAGAAGAGTTTTCTTGTAAAAAAGGAAAATTTATAAACCGATTCCAAATTATTTCAAAGCTATGATACTTGATCTAAATATACAAATTATAAATCGTGTCATTGCCCAAAAATAATGACAACAAGTTTTTTATTTCCTCTTGTAAGAATTATTCTTATCTTCACAAAAAATTAAATTAGAGAGAGAAAGCAATGAAAAAATTTTTTAGAGTACTTATACTTTGCTTTATACTTCCATTAAATATTCTCTTTTCTCAATTGACAGATAATGAACTTCGGAAAATTGACCCAAGTCTGCACAGTTTATTAAAAGAACAAATCGATGAAAAAATTACTAAGGAAAGTATATTTCTTACAACAATAGAAATTGAATCGATAACTTCCAAAAATGCTTTTGGTGAATCAGTATATGGTCTTATTGTTCACACAAAAAATCCTATGTCATTGATTTCCGAAGGAATAATAATAAATTCTTTATACGATAATATAATTACTGCAAGAGTGACAAAAGATCAGATAGTAAAATTAGCTCAGAATTCTGATGTAATTTTTATTTCTCCCGGAGAAGTATTCTACACAACCAATGATGTTGCCGGTGGACTAATTGGTTCTGATTTAATACATAACGGTTACATAAATGAGACATCTTATGAAGGAGCAGGGGTAATCGTTTGTATAATTGATACCGGGATTGATTGGGAACATTTAGATTTTCGAGATCCGGCAAATGATGCAATTAGTAGAATTCTTTACATATGGGATCAAACATTAACTGCTATCGGAGGAGAAACTACCCCAGCGGCTCGTGGCGGTGATTTTTCCACGTTAAATTATGGTGTTGAATATTCAAAAGCTCAAATTGAGGATGAGATTGATGGTAGTCCTGCTGGTTTTGTTCGTCAAGAAGATACCAATGGTCATGGAACTCATGTTGCCGGATCAGCTGCGGGTAATGGAGCAGCACTTAGTACACGAAAATATGCAGGAATTGCACCTAAAGCTGATATACTCGTGATAAAATCCGGCAATGGTACTTTTTCCAATTCAAATTTAATTGATGCTTTAACTTATGCAAAAGCAGTAGCAGATGATGAAAACAAACCAATAGTTGTAAATATGAGCCTCGGCGGTCATTCTAATGCGCATGATGGAACAAGTGCAATTGAACAAGCTGTAGATACGTTTGTTGATAATGGTAGAATTGCTGTTATTTCCGCCGGTAATGATGGAAGTAATAATATTCACATTAATGGAACACTGCCGGCTTCCGGTACTACTGATATTAATTTCAGTGTTCCATCATATTCTCCAACACCTGGGACTGATAATGATTTTTTTTATTTTAAAGTTTGGCTTGATAATAACACTGATGTAACTGCAAATGTTACATCTCCAAACGCTGTTACATATTCAAGAAATGCCGGTGAATCTGGAACGGGTGGAGATGATTCGGATGGTGCAATTTATTTAGAGAATTTAGTAGATGTTAACAATTCAGATCGGTATATTCTATTAATAGTTGACGATAATGATGCTTCAAAAACACCAGCAGTAGGAACTTGGACATTACAGATTCAGAACAATACAGGCTCAAGTGTAGATTATCATGGGTGGTTATATTCTACATCAATTAGTACTTCATTAATTGGCGGTAATTCAAATTATACTGTCGGAAGTCCTGGAACTGCTAATGAAGCAATTACAATAGGTTCTTATGTCAGCAGATGGAGATGGAATTCATCGGACGGGGGTTTTTATTCTTACTCCGGGACTGATTATTCTGATGATATTTCCTCATTCAGTAGCATTGGACCAACCCGTGACAGCAGGCAAAAACCTGACTTAACTGGTCCGGGTCAAGCTATAGTGTCTTCTTTGTCCTCGCATATAGCTAGTCCTACAGCTTCTAGTATAGTCCCAGGTGATAAACACATAAGGAATCAGGGTACAAGTATGTCTGCTCCAGTTGTAGCTGGAGCAGTTGCTCTATTACTAGAGCAAAATAACTCCTTATCAGGTTCAACGGTAAAATCATTATTGACATCTAATACTGACACTGATACATATACAGGCGGAGGTTTGCCTGATTACACTTGGGGTTATGGTAAAGTAAATATTTTTAAAGCACTTGCTAAATCCATTAATTCCTCGTGGATACCAAACCAAGAAATTTTAGCTTATGATGAATGGACAGGAAATAGCTTTGCCTCTTTGTCTGCTGGGGAATATGCTGCTGTAAGGTATTCACCCTCCATATCAGGATCTGTTACGGGTGCATTTTTTCATCCACATGACGTTTCAAACATAACAAGTGATATTTCATTTGAGATTTGGTCAGATAATAGTGGTATGCCTGATTCAAAAATGGGGAGCACTGTAACATTTGATAAAGATAATTTACTACTTTTTAGCTGGAACTATATTAATCTAGTTGGCACTGGTGTGAGTATCACCTCCGGTACAGATTATCATCTTGTTATGTACTACCCAACTGGAACCGAGTTAAGAATACTTATGGATGCGTCATCAAGTGATGGTCGTTCAAGTGGAAATTTAGGCGGTGGTTGGGGATCCTATGTTAGCAATGATTTTAGAATGAGGATGATAGTATCAGAAGAAAGCTCAGCACTTCCAGTTGAACTTGTCGCTTTCTCTGCCGAACTAATTGACAACAAAGTTAGATTGGAATGGGAAACTGCAATGGAAATTAACAATTATGGTTTTGATATTGAAAGAAGGATAGTAGATGCAACTAATCAGAATGATTGGAATAAAATTGGATTCGTTTTGGGTAACGGAACATCAGCTTCGAGCAAATACTATGAATTTATCGATGAGTTCCCACCTGCAGAATTTTTAGAATATCGTTTAAAGCAGATTGATTCGGATGGTAGTTATGAATATTATACACTTACAGCAAAAGTTGATGCTTCAACAATTACCGGCATTGCTGAAAATATTCCTAATGAATTTGCATTGCATCAAAACTATCCAAATCCCTTTAACCCCAGCACAACAATAAAATTTGATCTACCCGAAAAATCAAATGTCTCGATTGTTATATATAATGTACTTGGACAGACAATCAGTACACTTTTAAATGAAGAATTGAATGCCGGGTATCATGAAGTGAAATTTAGTGCTGAGAATTTATCATCAAACATATATTTTTATAGGATTAAAACCGATAATAATGTTGCAGTAAAGAAAATGATGGTAATTAAGTAGATGTGTTTAAATTTACCCATCGATAGATATGGGAATTATCGATGGGTAATAATTAAATCAATCTCGCATGTTTATCTGCGTGGTAGGAACTTCTCACAAGTGGTGATGATTCAACTGCTTTGAATCCTAATTCCAGTCCAAAATCTTTATATTCTTTGAATTCATCAAGAGTTACAAATCTATCTACAGGCAAGTGATTTTTTGTCGGTTGCAGGTACTGTCCGATAGTCATAATATCACAACCGCTATTATAAAGATCTTCCATTAATTCAATCACTTCTTCTTTCTTCTCACCTATTCCAACCATTATTCCGCTTTTGGTTCTTAAGCCTTTTTCCTTAAACCATGTTATCAATGCCAAACTTCTTGAATATTTTGCTTGAGGACGTACAGCATGGTATAATCTGTTTACTGTCTCTAAATTGTGATTAAGAATATCTGGCGGCTGTTGCATTATTATTTCAAAGGCGTGTTCTTCTCCTTTAAAATCCGGGATAAGAATCTCAATAGTTGTTTCCGGCATTTTCTCACGAATTAATCTATTTGTTTCGGTAAAGATTGATGCACCGCCGTCTTTCAATTCATCTCTGTTCACGGAAGTAATAACAACATGTCTTAGTTTTAATTGCTCAACAGATTCTGCAACTCTTCTCGGTTCATCTAAGTCAAGCTCTGTCGGTAACCCGAGTTTAACATTACAGAAACCACAGCTTCTTGTACAAGTATCTCCCAAAATCATAAATGTGGCTGTTCTTGCATTCCAGCATTCGGCAATGTTAGGACAACGAGCTTCTTCGCAAACTGTATTCAATTTTGAATTACGCATCAATTGATGCACATCTTTATAATTTTGTCCGCTCGGTAATCTTACTTTTAGCCATTCAGGTCTTTTTCCTAAAGGGATTCTTTCCTTTTCTAATGTCTCTGCATATTTTTTTTGATGCTGATTGATTTTCATAATTTCCTTTTAATTCTTAATCCTAATCATGCTCTTAATCTTAATCGCTTTCAATAAATATAAAATCATATTGAGATAAAGATTAAGATTATGATTAAGAGTAAGATATCCGCTTGAAGCGGGTATTTTATTAAAAAATGGACATATCAAAATTTTCTAAAGTATTTTTAATCGATAATAAAAACTTACCACCAAGCATACCGTCCACAAGTCGATGATCATGGCTAAGTGATAAATACATCATCGGTTTAACTGCAATTGTATCAACTCCATCAACCTCAACGGCTACAGGTTTCTTTGTAACCGCACCTACACCAAGGATTCCTACTTCCGGCTGATTTATTATCGGGGTACCAAATAATGAACCGAAAACACCGTAATTTGTAATAGTAAAAGTGCCGTCCATTATATCATCGGGAGTGAGTTTTTTATTTCTTGCTTTATCGCTCAGTTCAACCATTGATTTTGCAATTCCACGAATATTTTTTTCATCTGCTTTTTTAATATTAGGTACAATCAATCCGTTTGGTTCAACTGCAACTGCAATACCAAGATTAATATATTTTTTTACTACAATATTATTACCGTCTATCGAAGCATTTATATAAGGGTATTCCTTCAGCGCTTTGATCACAGCATAAGAAATAAACGGCATATAAGTTAGTTTAAGACCTTCTGTTTCAAGGTATTTCTGTTTATTAGTTTGAATAAATTTATGAATCTTTGTCATATCAACTTCTAATACTGCCGTAACATGAACCGAAGTATCACGGCTATTTACCATGTGGTACATAATTCTCTGTCGAATATTATCCATCGGAATTATCTCGACACCTTCACTTGCAGACCACGTAGGCTGCGAAGTTTCTTTCGACGTACTTTTTTGAATGACATCGGAAGATTTTTTCGGTTGTTGAGTTCTTGGAGCTGTTGCTTTACCGGATTTTCTATCTTCGATATACTTTAGAATATCATTTTTAGTTACTCTCCCGTTTAATCCTGTTCCATCAATTGATTCTAATTCATCATAAGAGACATTTTCGGTATTTGCAATTTTCATTACCAAAGGTGAGTAAAATCTATCTGATGAAGCAACATCAGTTTTCTTCTCTACCGGTTTTTCTGTTTGCTTAACTTCTTCTTTCTTCTGCTCGGATTTTGATTCTTCATCTTTTACTTCAGTTTTCTTTTTAACAATACCGCCGCTTTTTGAAATTCGGGCAACAGTTTGACCAACTTCAACCGTTTCATTTTCACTAACTAATATTTCAGCAAGAACACCTTCTTCAGGAGCAGGTACTTCAGTATCAACTTTATCAGTGCTTATTTCAAAAATAATTTCATCTTTCTCAACTTTGTCACCTTCTTTTTTATGCCATTTTATTATGGTTCCTTCCATAACAGATTCACCCATTTTAGGCATTGGTATATCAATAAGTTCTCCACCGACTTGTGTAGTTGATGATTCTTCTTTTGATTTTTCTTGTTCCGATTTAACCTCTTCTGCAGCAGCTTCACCGTCGGTTTCAATAATGGCAACAACTGCTCCGGCTTCAACTGTTTCATTTTCAAAAGCTTTAATATCGGCAAGTACTCCGTTTTCCGGACTTGGAATTTCGGTGTCAACTTTATCGGTACTTATCTCGAAAATAATTTCATCTTTTTCTACTTTATCCCCTTTTTTCTTATGCCATTTGATAATCGTTCCTTCATTAACACTCTCTCCCATTTTGGGCATTACGACATCAACTTTCATTTTAATTTTCCTTTATATTCAATTTTAGTAACGTATTATTTCTCTTATTGATTCAACAATATTATTTCTTGTTGGAAGAATATAATTTTCAAGATTCGGGTGATACGGAATCGGCGTATCTTTAGCTCCAACTCGCATAATAGGACCGTCTAAACTTTCAAAACAATTTGCAGAAATTCTTGCTGCTATTTCCGCTCCGAATCCTGCGGTTAATGTATCTTCATGCATTATAATTGCTTTACCGGTTTTACGAACAGAATTATAAATAGTTTCTTCGTCTAAAGGATGAATTGTTCTAATATCTATTACTTCTATGGAACATCCTTCTTCTTCTTCAACTTTTTTAACTGCAAATTTTGCTTCATGTACTATAGCACCCCATGTAATGATTGTTAAATCATTTCCTTCTTTAACAACATTTGCTTTACCAAATGGTAGAAGATATTCGGCAGATGGCTCAGAAGTTGTGGAATGACTTTGTCTGTATAAACCTTTGTGTTCTAAGAAAAGCACCGGGTCGTTAAGACGAAGTGCTGTTTTAAGCAATCCTTTTGCATCACGTGCATTTGATGGATAAGCTATTAAAAGTCCGGGCATGTGCGCAAAAAATCCTTCAATATTTTGGCTATGATAAAGCCCGCCGTGGATATAGCCGCCAACCGCAACTCTTGTAACAACCGGAGCTTCAAATAAATTATTAGAACGGTAACGATACATAACAAGTTCGTCTCTCATTTGCATAAATGCAGGCCAAATATAATCACCAAATTGAATTTCAACACAAGGTTTCAAACCTTTCAAAGCCATACCGATTGCAACACCCATAATACTAGCTTCTGCTAAAGGTGAATTGAAAACACGGTCGTTCCCAAACTGCGTTGACAATCCTTTTGTTGCACTGAATACTCCACCCTTCCCATCGGCAACATCTTCACCAAAAACATAAATTTTTTCATTTCGTTCCATCTCTTCTCGAAGAGCATGATTAATTGAATCGACCATTACAACCGGTTGACCATCTAATTTGCCTTTTTCATAATCTAATTTTTCACGTTTACCGCTTTCATCAAGTACATATTTCACAGCTGTTTCGGGTTCCGGATCAGCTTGCTTTAATGCCCAATCTGCCGCTTCATCCACATGATTTTTAATTCCCTTTTTAAATTCTTCGTAAGCAAGTTCGGTAAGAATTCCTTTTTCAATTAATTTATTAGCAAAAATTTCAATAGGATCTTTTTTCAAATCTTCTTGAAGTGAATCTTGCGGTCTATATTTTTTTTGATCGTCGGAAGAAGAGTGAGATAGTAATCTAACAACGTGCGCTTCAATTAAAGCAGGACCTTTTCCTTGCCTTGCATACTTAAATGCAGATTGTGCAGCAGCATTAACTTTAAGGAAATCCGTTCCGTCAACTTCCATACGTAAAAGATTTTCATGCCCTTTCATCATTTCTGCGACAGAATTATTTTTCCCGGAATTTTGCCCTTGAACCGGGACAGAAATTGCCCATTTATTATTTTGAATCACAAATACAACAGGAAGTTTTTCACGAGAAGCCCAATTAACTGCTTCGTAAAATTCTCCTTCACTGGTGGTACCTTCTCCGGCACTTACATAAACTACTGTATTTTCTCCTCTTTTACGTGCGGCAAGAGCAACGCCAACTGCCTGTAAAAACTGGGTACCTGTTGGGCTTGATTGTGTAGGTACATTTAATTCTTTGGAACTATAATGACAAGGCATCTGACGACCACCGGTCATTGGGTCATCAGCTTTACCCATTTGTGCGAGGAATACATCTTCAATTTTAGTTCCGAGAGCGAGCATAAAAGCCATATCTCTATAATAAGGGAAAGCCCAATCAACTTTCTTTTTCATAGCCAGGCCGAAAGCAACTTGTGTTGCTTCATGTCCCGAGCCTGCAATATGAAAAAAAACTTTTCCTTGACGGAGAAGGTTCATGATTTTATTATCCATCTGTCTTGATAATGACATTAAACGAAGAATGTTCATCAATTCATCTTTAGTCATACCGCCAAAAGAATCTATTTTTCCGGTAGGGGCTTTACCGTTTTTCTTGTTTGTAGTATTCTTCTCTTCGGTTAAAGAATCAAGTTTATTATTTCTTGTCATTGATTAACCCTTTTCTAATTATTATTTACAAAAGTAAATGCATCTTTTAATACAACTTTATATTCATCGTAATCAAATGCTTCTTTGAACTTATTCACAATTTTATTTTTTACCTCATTAATATCCACTTCTTTGCCCAATTCTTTTTGAAGTGATGTTACCTTTTTATTGGTAATTCCGCAAGGTATGATTCCATTGAACAAATTAAGATCCGTATTTATATTAAATGCGAATCCGTGCATTGTAACCCAACGTGAAACTTTTATTCCTATTGCGGCAATTTTTCTATCATCAATCCAAACACCTGTAAGACCTTCAGTTCTATTCGTCTCTAAGCCGTAATCAGCACAAACATCAATAACTACTTGTTCAAGATTACGAAGATAAAGATGTGTATCTTCTTTCCAATTGCTAAGTTTTATTATTGGATAACCGACAATTTGTCCCGGACCGTGATAAGTAATATCACCACCGCGATCAATATCAAAAACTTTGATATTGTATTTATTCAAAAAAGTTTCGTTGCTAATAAGATTTTTCCTATCTGCAGTTTTACCTAAGGTATAAGTATGCGGATGTTCAAGTAGAAATAAAATGTCCTCTATCTCATCTAAGGTACGCAGTTTAAATACATCTTTCTGCAAATCCCAAGCTTTATCGTAATCGATAAAATCGAGATCAATATAATTAAATATTCTATATGTGGATTGCTTCGCCATAAGCTTGTCCTGCTGCTTCCATTATCATTTCGGCTAAAGTTGGGTGTGCATGCACTGTCTGCAAGATTGTTTCATAAGTTGCTTCCAAACTTTTTGCAATTCCAATTTCGGCAATCAGTTCAGTTGCTTCGGCACCAATTATATGTGCACCTAATATTTCACCGTATTTAGCATCAAAAATTATTTTAGTAAAACCTTCGCGTTCCCCTATTGCTCCGGCTTTGCCGCTTGCCGAATAAGGGAATTTACCAATTTTAATTTCGTATCCTTTTTCTTTCGCTTTTGCTTCTGTTAGCCCGATACTTGCAACTTGGGGCTGACAGTATGTACAACCCGGTATTGAATTATAATCAATCGGAGGATGATTAATACCGTGAATTTTTTCAATACAGTGAATACCTTCATGAGATGCTACATGTGCTAACCATGGTGGTCCAATTACATCACCAATTGCATAAACTCCGTCAACATTTGTCTTATATGTTTTTTTATCCACTTTAATATGATTTCGTTCGACTTCAACACCAATATCTTCAAGTCCGATTCCCTCAATATTTCCTTGCACACCAATTGCACTTAATACTTTGTCGGCTTTTAATTCTTCTTTCTTGCCGTTCTTTTCTATAGTAACAACAACATATTTACCTTTTACTTCTGCTTTTTCAACTTTAGTACTTGTATGAATTTTTATTCCTCGTTTTTTGAAACTGCGTGCAAGTGTATCCGAAACTTCTTTATCTTCAATCGGGAGCACAGTATCAAGCATTTCAATAATTGTAACTTCTGTTCCGAGTACATTATAGAAATAAGCAAACTCTACTCCGATTGCGCCAGCACCTATAACAATTAAACTTTTCGGTTGTTTATCTAAACTCATTGCCTCCGTACTTGTAATTATATTTTTTCTATCGATAGGAATTGCATCTACGGAACGAGGTCTTGCACCGGTTGCTATGATAATATGTTTTCCTTCAACTTCGTCGATTTTCTTTTTATTGTTATCTAAAATTTCCAGTTTATTCTTAGCAACAAATTTTCCAAATCCTTGAATATGATCAATTTTGTTTTTCTTGATTAAAAATTGAACACCTTTTACAATTTTATCCGAAACTCCTCTACTTCTCTGAATAATTTTTGTAAAATCAAATTTCAGATCGGAAAATGAAAGACCATATTCTTCCGAATGATTTTTAGCAAGATCATAAAGTTCTGCATTTTTCAACAAAGATTTTGTAGGAATACAGCCCCAGTTTAGACAGACACCACCAAGATTATCTTTTTCAATAACTGCAGTTTTATATCCAAGTTGAGCAGCCCTAATTGCAGCAACATAACCACCGGGTCCACCTCCTAAAATTACAATATCATAATTTTTGCTCATATTTATTATCCTTTTGCTTCCTAATTAAGTTTAGATGAAGATTATAAATATACTGAAGATACTATTCAAAATAAAACAACGAATCCTATTAAAAACGGATTACAAAACGATAAACGGATGTGATTTTTAAGAGAAAACAATAAGCATTACTCCGGTAAACATAACGGTTGCTCCAAGTAACCTTTCTTTTATATTTGACTCACCTAGAAAAAGATGCCCCAAGAAAACCGAAAATACTCCCGACATTCTTTTCATTGCAACAACATAAGCTACAAGTGTAAGAGAAAGAGCATTCATATGAAAGAAAAAGGCGCTTGCTGTGAATAACGAAACCATAAATAAGTTTTTCTTCCCCTTTGAGATTTCTTGTTTTTTGAGCTTTCCTTTCAACAGCACAATTATCGTTAATGAAACAAATATTATTATATTTACAAAAATTATGTGTTGATAAAGCGAAGAACTTTGGATTGAAATCTTATCAAAATTTGCCGAAATGCTCCACACAAATGCAACTATAAACATATGTTTTGTACCTTTATCAGATAGAAGTTTTTTAAACGGGGCAAACATACCGTTTTCTCTCTCAGAGACATTCAATAAATATGAACCAATAACAACTAATAAAACTCCAATTAATCCCATCAGATTTGGGAACTCTCCGACAAATATCGGAGCAGTTACTAATAAAAACAGCGGCGTAAAACTCAGCATAGGCATAACAGAAGAAATATCGGATTCGGAAATTGCTTTCATATAAAGTATAGCAGCAATTACATTAATTATTCCACTTCCGAATACTGACAGCCAAAATAGTTGATTGAATTTTAATTCTATAAAAAATAAAAGAGGGACGAAAACTAAAATAGGAATTACATAATTAGCCCAAGAAATAACAAGTGGGTCAATTGTTCTTGATGCACGTTTTATAAATAAACTTCTAAAACCCTCTGCAGCCGGATTGAGTGATGCAAACAATACCCACATTATTTTACCGAATATTTTGTTTTAATATTATCTAGAAGCATAAAATCATTTTTCTTATGCATTTTTTTTATTTGAAGATCTTTTTCTTCGTATTTACAGATTTTATTCAACGGACAAATTCCACAGCTTGGGTTCTTTGGCTTACAAATTTCTCTACCTAACCTTATTAGATTCGTATGAAATGAATGTGCAATTTTGGGAGGAAAGGTTTCGTTAAGAAAAAGAAAAGTTTTATCCGGAGTTTTTGCATTCACAATTCCTATTCTGTTGACCGTTCGATGAACGTGTGTATCAACCGGACAAATATTTCTATCCATCGAAAATAATAAAACACAACTTGCTGTTTTTACGCCAATTCCGCTATAATTTATTAATTCATTTATAGCAGATTTTTCATCATAATTTTTTAGATAATCCAACGAAATATTATTATGCTTTTTTTGAATATCTGTTAAAAAGCTTTTTATAGCTGATGATTTTTGTTTGCCGAGTCCTGCAACTTTAATAACAATTTCAATGTCCGAACGTTTTGCTTTAGCAGCTTCTTCCCATGTTGGATATTTTTCTTTAAGATTCTTAAACGCTTTATAAGAATTGTTATCATTTGTATTTTGAGATAGAATTGTAGCTATCAACATATCAACCGGATTTGGGAGTGATTTATTTCTCGGCGGAATGCCGAATTTATCGATGAGTAACTTGTTTACTTTAATTATTAGTTTAGATTTTGATTCCATACATACGAGAATTTATTATTATACGAAACTTAATTAAATGATCACACTTTTTCGTTAAATGAATTGAATGAAAACTCACTTAATATTTCAAGAAATTATTATTTCAGAAAGTTTTTCATTTATAGTATTTTGCAGCATAAAAAATAAATCGGGAATTATATGTCAACGCTAATGGTAAGTGTATCGGGTATAAGAGGAATTGTTGGTGACGGTCTTGACCCCCAAACTTTAGTTAAATATACTCAAGCATATTCGAACTTTTGCGGTGAAGGCAAAATAGTAATTGGTAGTGACGGAAGAATTTCCGGGACAATGGTTAAGAGTATTGTCATCGGAACACTTCTTGCAAAAGGTAACGATGTGGTTGATTTAGGAATTACACCGACCCCAACTGTTTTATATAATATAAAAAAATTCAATGCTGCCGGCGGAATAGTAATTTCGGCAAGTCATAATCCAAATGAATGGAATGCCTTGAAATTATTGAACAGCGATGGTGAGTTTATGACTCCGGAACAAAATAAAGAAATACTTGAACTATTGGATAAACCAAGTCAATTCAAAAGTTGGGATAAACTCGGGAAATTAGAAGTATCGGAAGCCGGTTTAATGAATCATCTGAATGATGTTCTTTCGCTAAAATACATTGATTTTGGAGCTATTAGAAAACGTAAATTCAGAGTTTTGCTCGATTGTGTAAATGGTGCCGGCAGTTACATAATGCCTAAGTTATTAGAAGAATTAGGATGTGAAGTAATAAAAATTAATTGTGAAAAGAACGGCATCTTTCCCAGATTACCCGAACCGATACCGGAAAACTTAACCGAAACAATGAAAACAGTTATTGATAACAATGCCGAAATTGGAATTGTTGTCGATCCTGATGTTGATAGATTAGTTCTTATTACTGAAAGAGGTGAACCGTTTATTGAAGAAAATACTATTACTCAAGCAGTAAAATTTATTTTAAGCAAAGAAAAAGGTGATGTTGTTGTGAATCTTTCTACAACACGCGCAGTTGATGATGTTGCAAAAGAATTCGGAGCTAAAGTGTTTCGTTCCCCGGTTGGTGAAGCTAATGTTGTAAAGAAAATGAAAGAAGTAAATGCTGTAATTGGAGGTGAAGGAAGCGGTGGTGTAATATTACCAGCCATACATTACGGCAGAGATGCATTAGTAGGAACTGTATTGACACTTCAACACCTTTTGGAATTCGGAGGTACTATGAGTGAACTTAAAGAGAGTTTGCCCAAGTATAATATTGTAAAAGGAAAGATTGAAACTAAAGATCATAATCCGGATGACATTGTTAATAGGTTAATGGAAAAATATCATAACGAAAAAATCAATACGGAAGACGGGTTAAGAATTGACTTTGATGATCACTGGGTACATTTCCGTCAATCAAACACTGAACCTATAATTAGATGTATTGTGGAAGCAGATAAAAAAGAAAATGCAGAAAAGTATATGAAAAAATATTTTACTGCTTTGAGTGAATTGATGTTATAAACTTAGTTTTATATAACCACAACATTTACTAAGTTTTTTCTTTGTGCTCGTTGTGCTTTCTTAGTGTTCCTTTTGGTTTTGCTTTTAAATATTGACTTATTATAAAAAGTAAGAAATTTATTAAAGCAGTTTACTTCTGCGCTTTATGAAACTTAGCAATGCGGTATCGAAAGGTTCGTTTGTATTAATGAGGTTATATTCAATTCCAAAACTCAAACATTCTTTTTTTAGTCTGGAAAGATATTCCTTAAATGCGGTTTGATAAGCAGCTTGAATTTGATATGGTTGAGTTGTCATTTCTTCTCTTGTTTCCAGATCAACAAAAACTCCGCTTTTTTCAAATGCAAAGTTTTTTTCTATCGGATCGAGAATTTGGAAAAGGATTACATCATTTTTTTTATAGTGTAATTTCTTTAATACAGTCAGAACTTTTTCAACATCATCAAAAAAATCCGAAATGAGAATTACCATTCCCCTTCTTTTAATTTTCTCGCTTACCGAATTGAGGCATTCGGCAGTATTAGTTTTACTTGATGCAATAACATTATTAATCTCAATTAAAATATTCTTCAAATAAACTCTTGATGATTTCGGAGGTAAATAAGTTTCCAACTTATCAGAAAACAAACCTAAACCTACCGAATCTTGTTGATGAATTAACAAATATGAAAGAGATGCTGCAAGAATTTTTGCATATTCAAGTTTGGTTACTGCACCTTCATTTTTAAAATCCATTGACTTGCTGACATCAACAAAAATATGAGCAATTAAGTTTGTTTCTTCTTCATACTGCTTAATATAATAACGATCGCTTTTAGCTAAAACTTTCCAATCAATATCTTTTAATTGGTCTCCTTGCATATACGGACGGTGCTCAGAGAATTCCACGGAGAAACCATGGTAGGGGCTCTTGTGGAGTCCCACCATAAAACCTTCAACAACGTTCCGGGCTTTTAATTCGAGTGAGGCGAGTTTAGAAATTACTTTTGGTTCTAAGAAAGTACGATATTGTGTTCTATCTAATGCCACTTTTGCTATTTAGGTTGAGCCATTGCCTTTAGCAAAATTTCTTCAGGGGTTAATCCTAAATTTTCCAGTTCAACTTTAGCAGAGCCGGCAAGTTCATGATCAGGGTATTTTTCAAGAAATAAATTATATGTCTTTTCAGCAGCCTCAATATCATTTATTTCATTTGCCAACAAGAATCCACACATAAAAAGTGCTCCCGGGGCAACTAAGTCACCATCATTATTTTTTAATTCCGGGTATTCATTATAAACAACTTGATAATATTCAACCGCTTTCAAAAAAGATTCCTTGTCATCAACATTTTTGATAGCTCTGCCTTGATACAATTTAGCCATTTCTAAAAAAGCTGTTCCAGCTTCAGAAGTTTTAGGGAATTCATTAGTAATTTTTTCAAGACTTGATAAAGCTTCTGCATAAGAACCTTCTCTTAATTGAGTCTGAGCTTTAGACATCAATTCCTTTTCGTTTTCGCTTGAACAGGAAATAAGAAATACACCAATAATTATTAAAAAGACTAAATAACTTTTTCTCATTTTACCACACCGTTTTTTTTGATGATTTGAAATATAGTACATTTAACTCGGCTTCAAAAATAAATTGCATACAATACAATTTCCATACCTGATATGTTCCAGAAATAATTTGATTTGATCCCAATTATTTGAGAATTTAGATACAAAATAATTGTGTTTCGATAAAATTTTG
This sequence comes from Melioribacter roseus, assembly GCA_020724265.1. Classification (GTDB taxonomy): domain Bacteria; phylum Bacteroidota; class Ignavibacteria; order Ignavibacteriales; family Melioribacteraceae; genus SURF-28. The sequence continues at coordinate 311,746 of DYHH01000001.1, forward strand.
TTGATTGAGTAAGTTTATTATAAGGAACGGTTATTTATAAAAATATGATAATGAAGATTAGAGATGGAGAAAACTAGAATTACGCAGAGAATCACCGCGTGAGAAAGAAATATCTCGTCCAATATTTGAAATCCTATCAACCAGCATTTTATGGCTGTCAAAAGGATCTGAATTAGAATCTCTTCGATTCGGATAAATTCTGTAGCTTTCTCTATAAGGATACGGAGTATAATTCGGCATTAATATATTCGCACCGCATTTCAGCCCTTTCTCTTTACCCTTTGGGTCTAAACTATCGAGTGCTGTTGTTGCCGGTATATGAACATTTTTTAATAATAATCTTGCTACTGCAATCGCTTTTAAGGTAAGTTCAATACTCCCGGCAGGTTTATTCTGGAAAGGTGTAAATGGTGATGGGATAAAAGGACTAAATGCAATCATATCGGTATCCATTTCTTGGAATAACAACATATCATCTGCAATTTCGTCTATAGTTTGTAAAGGTAATCCGATTAGGGTTCCATCACCAATTTGATACCCTAATCTTTTTAAATATTTTAATTGCTGTATTCTATTAGTGTGAGTTTTTTTATTTCTATAATAAGCATACTTTGTAGAATCACATGATTCATGTCTCAAGATATATCTATCGGCACCGGCAATTTTCCATGTTTTATATTCATCTAAGCCTCTTTCACCGAGGCTTAAAGTAATTGCAACATTAGTTGATTTCTTTATTGAGTATATGATGTGAGCAATAATATCTGTATCAAGTTTTCTATCTTCACCGGATTTAAGAACAATAGTATAAATGCCAAGTTTAACAAGTTTTGCAGCGGTTTCAATTATCTCATCCGGCTCCATTCTGTATCTTTTTACTGTAAAGTTATCATCACGCAAGCCGCAGAATAAACAGTTTTGGTCGCAATGATTTGATATTTCAATTACACCTCTAAGATGGACTTCTTCACCGCAAAAATCTTTTCTAACTTGATCTGCTTTTCGAAATAAGCTTTCAATATCATGCTTCTCATCAAGGTTCAAAAGATCTATAACTTCTTCCTTGCTGAAATTCTGCTTAGACAGAATATTTTCTAACTTCTCATTTTTCATTTATTCTAAACTCAATACGCGGTGAAATCTATTTCAAGTAATTTCATAATCAGATGAAGCTCTTTGAGTATTAAGGAAAATCAACAATTAGTATACCAATACATATAAATCTTAATTATTGATTTATTTTTAATGGATTTTATAAATTTTTCTTAGATAAGAGAACTTAGAAAGTATTGATTTCCAATCGGTAAGCAATAGAGGATATGATGTGGGAATTATTAATATGTATTTTACATTCGAATCTAATGTTATTTCTGAATTACTTGTTATAAAATATTATAAGGTATCTTATTATTATCAACTTATTTAACTCAACTTTTTAGATTTTTTTTCGATAATATATCAGATAGAACTAGATATATGTTTTTCCAATACAAAATTAGGAAGAAATATTATATGGTAGGTTATTTATTATAATTTTTAAGTTATTTCATTTTTCTGTTACCAATTGGAAATAAATTGCTTTTAAGGAACTCTATATTATCAATTATTCTTTTACTTACTCTCTTAATCGGATATAAACAATTAGATGAATCAAAAACCGTTCTGAGTAACCGCAATTCTTTTTTAAATTTTTTAGAGAAAGACCTTAGTGATTCAAGCTGGCTTATAAATACATTAGACTCACTAAAAAGATATTCAACAGAGGAAGAATCCGAGAATATCTCACCTCTAATTAAACTCTTCGAAGGAAATTATTTACTTCAAAAAAAAGATTACAAATCTGCAAAAACGAAATTTGATTCGATTCTATACTGCAATGAAAATACGCTAGGAAATAAATTTTTAGCCGAAACTTATCTCGGTTTAGCTAAATGTTATCGAAATTTAGAGATTAAAGATTCAGCCGAGATATATTATCACAAGGCTGGAAATAAGTTTGAAGAATCCGGTGCAGACAAAAAACTTGCCGAAGTTCTGAACACAATCGGTTATATCCATTGGCAAATCACACATTTTGATAGTGCAATCTTTTATTTCGAAAGATCATTAAAAATAAAAGAAAATTTGCCTGATAAAGACAGTTATGCAACAACTCTCAACAATATCGGGACTGTTCATTACCATTGGGCAAGTTATGATATCGCTTTAGATTACTACCTCAAAGCGTTTGAAATCAAAAAAGAAGTAAATAACTTTAGCGGTGCTGCCTTAGTATTAACAAATATTGGATTAGTGTATAAGGATACCGAACAAATTGACAGAGCTATTGAATGTTTTTTTGAAAGCATTAATTATGCTGAAAAAGATTTTGATAACGATATATTCGGTTATATATACCATAATATTGGTTCGGCTTATTTAAGAACTAATATCGATTCAGCAGAAGTCTATTTTGAAAAAGCTATGCAGAATTATAAAGAAGCTAACTCAATTGGAGGAATAATTATTTCCTTAAAAGGATTAGGTGAAACACAAATCGCAAAAAAGAATTATATAGCTGCAAATGAATTTATTAGTAATATGCTCCGGTTGGCAACAGATAATAATAATGCATTAAGAATTGCCGAAGCAAAGCATTTACTGGGAATTATAGCTAAAAAAGAATTTAATATTCCACTGGCAAAAAAATACTTGCTGGAAAGTATAACTATCTCCGAAGAAATTAAGAAGTACCCATTACTTAGGGATAATTACGAACTTTTGAGTGAAATCTATGAAGGTTCGCAAAATATAATTGATGCATTAAATTCTTATAAAGAATACATGCGTTATCATACTCTTATTGCAGATAGTGAAATGGAGAAAAGATTATCCAGGTTAAAACAGAATTTTGAAGCTCAAAAATATCTTGCCGATTTGGAAATTCAGAAATATGAATTACAAAAACAACAATTTCTGATTTATGCATTCATTTTGCTGTCAGTTCTTTTAATATCTCTTTCATTTTTTCTGATCAGAACGAATAAGAGAAAAAGAATTATTAACATAGAACTTTCCGAAAAGAATAGGTTGATTGAGGGGCAGCGAAGAGAATTAGAAAAGATTAATAATGAACTGAAAGCATCAAATGAAGCTAAGGATAAATTATTTTCTATAATTGCCCATGATTTGAAGAACCCGTTTTTTAATTTGATGGGATATATTTCACTTTTAAGGGAAGGTTCACTTACCGAAGAAGAACTTAACGAGACTCTGATCTATTTGGATTCATCATTAAGAAATACTTATTCCCTTTTGGAAAACTTACTTGATTTTTCTTTAAACCGTGTAAGAAATATCGAATATTCTCCGACAATTGTTGAAATAAAACCGTTCATCAACAGTGTGATTGAAGGAATGCAAAACCAATTAAATCAAAAAACAATATCGGTAAAACTTAATTTTTATTATGATACTGTATTCGCAGATATATCCATGCTTCAAATTGTATTAAGAAATCTTTTAGCGAATGCCATAAAATTCAGTCACCCGGGCGGGGAAATTCATATCAATTTCAAAAAGGATAATAACATATATTTACTTTCTGTTATTGATAATGGAGTTGGAATCGATGAAGAAACAAGAATTAATCTCTTCAATTCAGAATTCGTAAAAGCTGAACGTGGAACTCTTGGTGAAAAAGGTACAGGAATAGGACTGAATTTATGTAAAGATTTAATTGACAAACACGGAGGTAAAATAAAAGTAAATTCCAAGCATGGAGCCGGTTCTGAATTTATTATCGAATTGCCTGCGGAGTAAATACAATCTACAATGAACTTTGCTTTACTAAAATTTTTTGACTTGGTACTATTTCGAATAAATCATTTTGAAAAGTTAAGAGAACCGTAGTCCCTGTCCCCCTTTCGGAATCTATTTTGAAATCAATATTATCCAATTCGCAATATCTTTTTGTAACCGAAAGACCTAATCCGCATCCGTCATATGGTCTTGAATAACCTTGATATTCTTGTGTAAAGGGTTCGAATATTTTATCAAGATAATCTTTGGAAATTCCAATTCCCGTATCCTTTATTTCAACACAGAAGTCCGATATATTCCGTTTAACTGTTACTTCAATTGTTCCTTTACTCGTATACTTAACTGCGTTATCAAAAATATTATTAAAAATTTGTGAAATAGAATACCTATCTGCAAGAAGATTCAAATCACTATCCGGTTTGTTATAAACTAATTTAACTTTCTTCTGCACAATAATTTGCGCATACTGGTTAAGAATCGGTTCAATAATTTCTTCGCATAAATTAAATTCCGTTTTAATTATTTCATAACTACCGGTTTGTAACTCGGACATGTTCAGTATAGATTCTATTGTTCTAATTATTCTATTACCGGATGAATCAATTATTCCGAAAACATCAATCATATCGTTAGTCATTTTACCACCGAGTTCATCCTTAAGAAAATCAAGGGTACTAAGTATTGCATTTAAAGGTGTTCTAATTTCGTGAGACATTTGAGCTAAGAATTCACCTTTAACTTTTTCCATTGCCTCGGCTTTATTTTTTGCTGAGACAAGTTGTTCCTCAATCAATTTCGAATCGGTTATATCTTCAACAACTCCTTCAATTACTTTTACTCCATTTTTCCGGGATATGATTTTTGCACTTTCCCGGATATAAATTTCTCTTCCATCTTCCGTAATAAGTTGACTTTCAAAACCGTAAACCACACCTTCGTTTAATAAAATTTCACGAAACTTTTTTAATTGTTCCGGGTATTTGTAATAGTCCGAAACTTTCCGGTTAGATTTAATATCTTCAATTGAGGTTGATTCAAGTATTTTAAGAAAAGCCGGGTTGACCATTAATATGTCACCTTCAAGTGAAGTTCTGTACAAACCGACAGATGAGTTTTCATATAAACTTCGATGATTTTCTTCACTTTCCTTTAATGATTCTTCTGTTTGTTTTTGTGCGGTTATATCTTCATATGTACCAAGCACACCAATAACATTTCCCTTTTCATCTTTGAGCGGGATTTTAGATGTTTTTAGCCACAGAGTCGTACTATCACTCCTATATTGAGGTTCTTCGTAATCAATTTTACTTTGTTTAGTCTCAATTACGAATCTGTCATCGGCTCTATATAATTCGGCATTTTCTTTCCAAGACAATTCAAAATCGTTTTTGCCAATTATTTCCGACGGATGATTTAGACCGGCGTCTTTTGCAAACACCAGGTTGCATCCCAGATAATTAAGATTAATGTCTTTCCAAAAAACTCTCTGAGGAATTGTATCCATAATAAGATCGAACATAGCTTTCTGTTCGATCTTATTTTCATCATTTTTAATTGATTTATTCACCTTATTTTGGAGAGATATTTTTTGTTTATTTTTCGTCATCTATCTGTTTTTCAAACCATTGTTTTTGATTTGCTCCAGTATAGAACTTAGTTTTTCAAGTTCATCAGATTTATTAAGAAAATATTCAGCACCATATTCAATAGCACGATCTCTGTATTGCGGATACGGATAATTTGTTATTATAATAACGATAATACCGGGGTATTTCTTTTTTATATATTGTAAAAGGTCTAAGCCTCCTCCGCCCGGCATTCGTATATCGCTAATTACAACATCGGGGATTTTTTCTTTTATTATCGTTTTTGCTTCTAAAGTGTTTAGTGCCTGCCCGATAATCTCTATCTGACTTATTACAGAGACTATACTGGTTAATCTATCAAGAATTATTTTCGAATCGTCTACAATTAATACTTTCATAATATTTCCAAATTAATGAGTAACAAAATAATGCTGGAAGCACTAATACTATGTAAGAATCTGATATACTTTCTGTAAGAATTAACTGAAAATTAAATAAGAATATTCCTACACATTCATTAGTTTATGGTCAATTGCATAGACAACTAATTCGGAAATAGATTTAATTTCCAATTTCTCAAAAATTCTTGATTTGTAAGTACTTATTGTTTTTACGCTTAAATGCATCTGTTCGGCAATTTCCGAAATCTTTTTTCCCTCTGAAAGCTTAATAAATACATTATATTCTTGATCGGATAATTTGTGATGTTTGGCTAGATTAGATTTTTCGGTTTGAATTTGTATTAAGGTAGATGCGAATTCCTTTGATATATAATTTTTACCTTCTATAACAGAATCAATAGCAATTAATAATTCATCTGCCGCTTGATCTTTAGTTATGTAACCGCTGGCTCCAAGTTTAATAGCTCTAACTGCATATTCTTTTTCCGGGTAGATGCTTAAGATTAATAACTTGGTACTAATTTTTTCATTTGTAATTTTTTGCAGTACTTCTAATCCGTTTAGTTTCGGCATCGAAATATCAAGTACAGCTAAATCAATTTTTTCATTTATCAAAATGTTATAAGCTTCTTGACCGTCGTTGGCTTCAATAACATTTTTAACCGATTTATGAGTTTTTAAGAGATGAACTAACCCGGCTCTAACTACTGCGTGATCATCGGCGATAAGAACTTGCATTTTAAACTCCAGGTTAATTTTTAATGCACACTTGTTGTTTACTTTCACAAAGCAAAATACAATCAGCAAAAAAAACAATTAACTGGAAAACTTTATAAACAGTATAGTGAAAAAGCAAATTCTTTTAAATAGAATTCTATTTAAGAGGAATGGAAATTTCTATTTTTGTTCCCTTAGGAATTACTTTATCAATTACAAATGAACCATTAGCAAGTTTTACTCTTTCTTTCATTCCTAAAATTCCAAACGAGGATGGATTTGTTATTGCACTTTGTGAAATGCCTTTACCGTTATCCTGGATAATTAATTCCAAATTTGTGTTTTTTTCTTTCATTTTGATATTTACAAGATTTGCTTTGGCATGACGTACAACATTTGTTAATGCTTCTTGAATCATACGATAAATGGTGATTTTCAGTGCTTTGCTAATTATTTCTTCCGAAATTGATGTATGCAGTTTTACTTTTATTTTAGTTCTTTCCGTAAATAGATTTGTATACCATTCAATTGCCGGAATTAAACCGAGATCATCAATAAGTCCGGGGCGAAGATCACTGGTAATCTGCTGAACTGATTTTATCGTTTCAGTTGCTAAACTTAAAGCAGAGTTAATTCTTTGTTCTGAAGTGTTAATGTTACTCTTAATAGAATTTTTTGCGATATTCAAATCAAGTTTGAGGCCGGTTAAAGCCTGCCCGAGATCATCATGTATTGCTCTTGCTAATGCGGCTCTTTCTTCTTCACTTATTTCCTGCAAGTAATTTGTCAGTCTCGCAAGCTCCAAGTTACTTTTCTCAAGTTCATTTTTTATTCTTATTTCTTCCGTAATATCATCCCCCGACATTAATATTTCGGTGACATTACCCTTATTATCTTTTAAGACATTAAAATACCAGCCTATAATTCTTTCCTTCTTGTTTTTTCCTCTTATAGGCAATTGTATAAAACCGGTAGATTCGATAACTTTTTTTCTAAGATTTGAAAGTAACTTAATTACTGTTTTCTTTTCGTTTTCAGGAATGAAGCACTCGATAAAGTTCTTTCCTATAAGATATCTTTTTGTATACCCGGTAATTTTAATCCCGGCAGTATTTATCGCGACAATATTACCATCATTATTTAGAATCAGCATAATAATGGAAGCAGTTTCAAAATACCTTTCGGCTCTATTTCTTTCTTCAATAATCTTTCTTTCGTGCTCTTTTCTTTCAGTGATATCGTGATAAATTCCTTGATAGACTCTTTCTCCCCTCCAAATTATATTTGATACATTTACCTGTATGTCAATAATCTTTCCATGCTTAGTTATACCTTGCATTTCATAAGTAGATATTTTATTTAGTGTAGTTACCGGGTTAGCATATCTTTCTCTAAATAATTTTTTTGTTGAAGGTGCAATAATCTTTGCGACATTAAAATCTTTATGATAAACTTCATTCTCAGTATAACCAAACATTTTAAGCCAGGCTTTATTTACCAACAGTAACTTTTTATTCTTAAGAACGTAAATTGCATCAGCTGTTGAGTTTATCAAAGTTCTATATGCTTCTTCACTTTCACGAAGTTGTATTTCAATATTTTTTCTTTCTGTAATATCACGGCCCACACCAATAATTGCTTCAATTTTACCTTTATTATTTATAATTGCTTTATCCGACCACGCAAGCCATCGCCACCCTTTTGTTGTTTTAGCTCTTTGCTCCATATACGCTTTATAGGGTGGTCTCGAAAGCTTTTCCATTTCTTTTTTTGTTGATTCAATATCTTCTTTATGCACATAAGGCAGAAATTTCTTACCTAATAATTGCTTTTCGGTTTTACCGAATAATTTACAATATGATTTACTTACGAATTGATATCTATATTCAGGATCTACTTTTACTACAAGATCGGTTTGATTTTCTACCAGCAACCTATATTTTTCTTCACTCATTCTTAGGGCTAACTCTGCTTCTTTTTTATCAGTTATATCTCTAATTACGCTTATTGCATTTTTCCAATTCCCCTTTTCATCTTTTATAAGTGAAACATAATTTTCGGTAAATATTATACTACCGTCTTTTCTTTTCATTTTATATTCAATAGAAAATATACCGGTTTTTTCAAGCTGGGGGTTTCCAACTTCGGCGAATTTTTTATAATGTTTATGGTCAACGTGCAGGAATTCTGTTGTTTTTCCCATTATTTCATTTTGAGAATAACCAAATATTTTTTCGAATGCATTATTAACCCAAATTATAGTTCTATTTGAAGAGTCTATAAGAATTAATGCTTGGTCAAGACTATTGATAATTCTCTCCAACAAAATTTTATAATTACTAAGAGATGTTTCTCTCTGCTTTCGTTCACGAATGTCAATTCCAATTCCAATTTGTGTTCCGTCTTGAAGTTTTAAGTTGGACCACTCGCTTTCAATTATTTCACCCGATTTCGCTCTACACTTAAATTCTCTCCATTCATTTGATGCTTTAAGCATATATTCAGCAACTTCTCCCCTATACTTTGGATCCGGATATACTTCTTCCATGAGATTAATTTCTCTAACCTCTTTTGAAGTCCAACCCAACAAACATTCAGCTTCTTTATTTAATCCGAGGACTTTTGTATTTGGGTCATATCTTGTCAGCATAACCGGGAGCCTGTCTACAATAGAGTTTAGAATAACTCTTTCGTTTTCGAGAGCTTGTTGAGCAAGTTTTTCCTTAGTAACATCTAAAGAAATTCCTCCTATTAATTTTTTCCCATCGGGTTTTGAAATTGGGAAATAATGAGTATCGAGATAGAGTTCTTCACCATAGAGGTCTATCATTCTAGTAGTGGACTTGAGTGTTTCTCCTTTTAATATTTTTTGATCCTCTTCAATAAATTGATTAGCTAAATCTTCATTGAAAAAATCGTAAGCAGTCTTCCCCTCCCAATTCTCTACACCGAAATGGTCCTTATTATATTTATTATTAAAGAGATACCTGCTTTCTTCATCTTTAATAAAAACACCAGCCGGAAGAAAATCCATAAACACTCTGAATATTTCTTCGCTCTCCTTAATCTTGTTTTGTGCGTTTTTAAAATCTGTAATATTTTGAACAGCAATAAATATTTGATTGAAAGTCCCGTTTACATTTTTTAGCGGACTTGCAACACAATGGAAACTGTTTTTCTGCAATTCAAATTCAAATTCTACCAGGTGATCTTTCCAAACTCCGCTTAAATATGTTATCAAAATATTTGTGAGCTCTTCAGAAAATACTTCATTAATAGTTCTGCCGATTATTTTATCTTTTTCAAAACCCAACAAATTAATAGCCGTACCTTCCGCAAAGATCAACCTGTATTGTTTATCTACTATTATTATCATTCCATCAGGATAATTTTCTAAAATATTCCTGAGTTTGGTTTCTGTTTGAGTTAATTCTTTATTTTTCTCTTGAAGCTTTTCCAGTTTCTTCGTTTGGGAAGAGGTAATTTTTAAAAAGAGTTCGACTTTGTTTTTTATTTCCTCTTCTTTTACCGGTTGATATAAATAATCAACAACGTAGTCATTTAGCTTGGATTTATAGAAATCGTATTCACTGATCTTATCGACAATTAATAGTAGATAAGGACTAAAATTATTTTTTGCTTTGGCTCTGTTATTAAGGTATTCTAAAAATTTGATTTCGATAAGACCGGCATCAACGATAATTAAATCTATATGAAATTGGTTAAGATAGGTTTCTGCTTCAACTGTTGAGGAAAAATTAACTACTTCAATGTTAGGATGTGATATTAACCTATTAATAATAGAACTATACTTAATGATATCTTCGATAACTAATATTTTCATATAATTATTCTTAATAGAATCAAAAAGGTTTTAGGAAGACAATAATCAAAAAGTAATCATAATTTTTTTTATTTATTAATTCATGTTACGTAAAAACTTAAAAATTCCTCGTCATTTCCGCATGTTGAAGCGGGATTCTTTACTACAAAATGCCCGGTTAAAGTTTTCGGGCATGACAGATGCTTAAGCTGAGTTATGAATTAAAATAAACTTTCTTCATGCTTTCGAAAATTGTTTTTAAGTCGGAATGTTTTGCTTCCCATCCCAGTAAATCTTTAGCTTTTTCATAGGATGCAACGAGATGTGCCGGATCGCCTGCTCTTCTACCGACAATTTTATAGTTTATATTTTTACCGATTGCTTTTTCTGCCTCATCAATTACTTCAAGTACGCTGCTTCCTTTAGATGTACCTAAATTAACTACGAGATTTTTATTTTCATTTAACAAATAATCCATTGCTTTAAGATGTGCATCCGATAAATCATTTACATGAATATAATCTCTTATGCAAGTTCCATCATCCGTATCATAATCATCACCGAATACTTGAAGTTGTTCTCTCATTGCCGAAGCAACTTCCATAACTAAAGGAGAAAGGTTTGTAGTATCTTTTTCTTGCCCGGTAATTCTTCCGCGTATATCATAACCGGTTGCATTAAAATATCTTAAAGCGGCATAATTAATTCCGTGTAACTTACTGAACCACATTAAGTTTTCTTCGATTGCTAATTTAGTATAACCATAATAATTGGTTGGGTCTTTAGGATGGTCTTCATCAATCGGTAAATATTGCGGGTTGCCGTATACTGCTGCAGAAGATGAAAAGACGATATACTTAATATTATTTTCAATCATTTTAATCATCAAATTAAGACTACCGGTAATATTCCCTTCAGCAAATTTTGAAGGATGTATCATAGAATCACCTGCAGCTTTTAACGCTGCAAAATGAAATACAATATCAACCTTCTCTGCAAAAGCTTTTTGTAATTCATTTTTGTTCAGAATATCACCTTCAATAAATTTCGAGTCCGGATGTAAGTTTTGTTTTAATCCTGTTGAAAGATTATCAAATACAATGGTGTTGTGACCTAATTCAACTAAGTCGTGAACAATATGAGAGCCGATATATCCCGCTCCGCCAGTAATTAATATTGTTAATTTTTTCATGACCAATTTTGATTTTTATAATATTCCAAAGATAGCAATTATTATATAGTTAGTACCATTTTTAATACCTACCCAATTTGGGGATTGCAAATATTTCATTTACTCATTATATACAATTGAAAGGTGCTCAAGAATTTTTATAATTATTTTTTAAATTCTTATTTAAAGCCGGAAAAAAGCTAGACAATAGTCCAATGGAAAAACTAGTAAAGGGGGATATCTTAAGCAGATAGGGATATCCCCGCCGGCGAAATAATTGAGCACATGTTTTTTTACTTTTCGATTGGTTCAAACAAAGCACAGTATGCACCCGCCGGATCTTTAATAACGCAATACTTGCCATATCCGTTCATAACCTTTGGTTCAAATAATAGTTCACCGCCAAGTGCTTTTACATTTTCGCAACATAATTCAATATCCGAAACATTGAAATAAACCAACCAATAAGAAGGCAAATTTTTATTTGGACCTTTATTGTTACAAATACCGGCATACGGAATATTATCATCGGGTGAAAGCATTGTATAATCATTATACTCACCCATCGGAACCGGAGCTGATTTAAATCCTATCACCTTTTCATAAAATTTTTTTAATTCTTCCGTATTGTTAACCGTAAGGTCTACCCATCCAACAGAACCGATAGCAATTTTGTTTTCTTTAGTCATATTCATTCCCTAAAATAAATTATTTGCTTTTGGGAGAGTAAAATAAAATGTAGTGCCGGCACCGGGGCTACTATCAACCCAAATCTTACCTCCGTGTTTTTCAACAAATTCTTTGGAAAGAATTAATCCTAGTCCTGAACCTTTTTCTCCTTCGGTACCTTCTGTAGATGATGTTTCCGCAATTCTGAAAATTTTATCGATCCGTTCGGGTTCTATTCCAATTCCCGTATCGATAACCGAAACCTGAACAGTATCCTTATTCAAATCGTTTGAAGCAACAGTAATTGATCCATTTTGAGGAGTAAATTTAATTGCATTTGTTAATAGATTACGAAGAATTGTAGTAATCATATTTTCATCTGCATATAGAATTACATTATCGTCTACCAAAACATGTAATTTAATGTTTTTTAAATCTGCAGATTTTTTTAAAAGTTGATAATTCTCAAGAACAACATCTATAAGATTTATCTGCTTAGGTTCAAAATCAATTCGCCCGGTTTGAGAGCGAGACCATTGCAATAAATTATCCAACAATTCATGTGAAGCTTTTGATGTTTTCTGCATGTCTTTTAAGTAACTAATTTTTTCTTCATCGGTAAAATCAAAATAATCCTCAATCATCATTTCGGTAAAACCAAGTAATGTTACGAAAGGGTTACGCAAGTCATGAGCAATTATAGAAAAGAATTTATCTTTACTTTTATTAGACTCTTCTAATTGCAAGTTAATTTCTCTGATTTTTTCTTCATATTCTTTACGTTCACTTATATCTATAAAACTTTCTATTCCACCAATTATTTCACCTGTTGGATCTTTTATGTAATCAACATTCTTCGATATAGTAATAGTTTTTTCATCTTTGCGACGTAATTTACACTCAACATTTGTTGCCGGTTTAGGAATATTATTATCAAATAAACTACAATGATCTGAACAAGGACTAACAGCCAAATCAGAACATTTATGTCCAATAGTTTCTTGTGCAGTATATCCTGTTAATTTTTCTGCCATAAAATTCCAGCTTGTGATATTCCGGTCCATATCTACTGTAAAAACCGCACTTGGTACTAACCTTAATAACCGCTCAAACTTTTCCTTCTCGGCTATTAAATTATCTTGAGCATTTTTTAGTTCTGTAATATCACGCGTTAAACCAAATGTTCCCACAACATTACCGGAAGAATCTATTAATGGTAATTTTGAAGTTGATACCCAACTTACTTTTCCATCCTTCCATGCTTCTTTTTCCACCTTATTAACAATAGGAATTTTTGTTTTAATGATCTGCTGCTCATCATTAAAGGCAGGTAACGCATGTTCTTCATCAAAAATATCGAAATCACTTTTACCTATCAGTTCTTCCGCTGAATTCACATTAAACTTTTCGCAAGTACTTTTATTAACTCTTATAAATTTGCTTTCCAAATCTTTGAAATAAATTGAATCGGGAATATTTCGCATAAGTGTCGACAAAAGCCATTGCTCTTTTTCGATTAGTTCTTTCTGCCTTTTAATTTCGGTCAGATCTCTAATTGCAGCAACACGAACAGATTTCCCTTCAATATGCACATTGCGGGACTCAATTTCTACCGGGAATACCAGACCGTTTTTACGAATACCTCTTACTTCGTATGGTTTACTATCTTTTGTTTTAACTTTTTCAGCAACTATTTTAATATCATCTTCATGTATGCATTTTTCAACAATGTTCTGATTCATTAATTCATGTTTTTCGTAACCGACAATCTTTAAGAAAGAGTCATTACAATCCATAAATATTCCTTGTCTATGAATAATAATTCCCTCAAAAGTAAGTGAAGTAAGATTACGAAGTCGTTCTTCATTCTTTTTTAGCTCATTGATTTCTGCACCAACAGATTTACGATATTTAATATGAAGAACTACAAGAAAAACTATAATTGTAATCAGCAGTATAAATAGAAGAATAAATAACCATTCCGGGATTTCAAAAATTCTTAATAGGTAAGCTATTGAGGATTTTAAATGAATTGTTAAAAAGAGAAAAGCACTGATGGAAACATTTAAGATATAGACTAAAACAGAAGTCATTAAAGGATACCAAATAAATAAACAGATCGGGACAAAAATACGTAATGCATGAAATAAATATACAACATTGTAACGTATATATTAATTTTTCAGATTAAAATTAATCATAGCAGTTCATCTCTTGCTTCACTGTTCAAATAATCAACCACATCTTTTACAGCTTGCGCCTTATTACGGTGACAAACTAATAAAGTATCTTCCAGATTAATCACAACCAAATCATTTACACCAACTACTGCAGTAAATTTATTGTCAGAATAAATGTAACTATCTTTAGAATCAATTGATAAAACATCACCAGTTACTGCATTACCATTATTATCTTTAGAGCTAAGTTCGTAAACACTTTCCCAACTGCCAACGTCGTTCCAGCCAAAATTACCCTCCATAACAAAAACACGATCTGATTTTTCCATAATTCCGTAATCAACAGAAATACTTTGGAACTTGGGGTATATTTCCTTTATTATATTATCGTAATCTCCATTCTTAAGTTTAGTAATAAGCGAATGAGTTTCGGGTAAGTATTTTTTTACTTCTTCTAAAATTATATCACTCCGCCAAATAAACATACCTGAATTCCAGAGATAATTTCCTTCAGCTAAATATACTTTTGCTTTTTCAATATCAGGTTTCTCAACAAATTTATTTACTTTATAAACACCGTCGGTTCGACTTGATTTATCAAAATTAATGTATCCATAGCCTGTCTCAGGTCTTTCAGGTATTATCCCAAAAGTAAGTAAAGCATTATTTTCAAAAGCGAATTTTGCTCCTTTTAAAATCAATTGCTCGAATTCATTTTTGTCTTTTATCAAATGATCTGAAGGCAAAGTAACAATTACTGAATCTTCGGAAATGTTATTAACTATCTTTGCAGAAACTGCAACACATGGTGCCGTATTTTTCCCAATTGGTTCTGCAATAATATTTTTTGCTGGAAGTTCGGGCAGATCTTTTTTAATCAATTCGCTTTGAAGTTTATTAGTAATTACAAACACATTTTCGGATTTCACAAAATTGCTGACTCTTTTAAATGTTTCGCGAATCATACTGTTTTCACCGAAAATATTCAAAAGTTGTTTGGGTTTTGATTTACGGCTTCTCGGCCAAAATCTTGACCCAACTCCACCCGCCATAATTACTACAAAAATTTCCATATAAACCTCATTTTTTGATTCGAAAATATAAAAAATTTAGCCGCATTTTTCTCTTTTTAGATTTTGAGAAATTTCTTTCCGAAATGTCAACTTGACGGCATTCTTTGCCTTAATATCATTATTATGTCATAACTTCATTATATACGTCATATATGCAACTCTGGTAGAGAATTTGAAAGTTCGTATAACTCATTATTTTATAATAACTTATAGAGTTTTGTGAGAATGGCACAAAAATTATCTATTATTAATCAAAACCAATGGAGGAAAAAATGACTTTAATTAGATTTGAACCGCTTCGCGAATTTGATCGCTTAACAGATCATTTAGAAAGCTTTTTAAATAATACTACATCAGCTTTTAATACTTCTGCTTCACTACCAAAAGTTGATGTATTCGAAACAACAAACACCTTAAATGTAGAAGTTGAAATTCCGGGTGTAAAAAAAGAAGATATAAAACTTACGCTTGAAGATAATATTCTTACAATTCAAGGTGAGAAGAAAGTTGATGAAAGAAACGATGTTCAAAAAACTTTTAGATGTGAAAGATCTTTCGGCAGCTTTAAACGAAGTTTTACATTACCGGTTGATGTTAACCCGGATAAAGTAAATGCAAAGTTTGAAAACGGATTACTTAGCATTACCCTTGAAAAATATGAAGCACAAAGTTTGTCGGAAAAAACAATTGAATTAAAATAAATCGGAGGTAAAAATGACTGATACAAAAGAATTAGTAAAAGTAGAAAATAATTCATCTTGGGATGAAGCATTGGAAAGAGAATCATGGATTGCTCCAATGGTAAATATATTTGAAACTAATGATGAATTTCATTTAACTGCTTTTATGCCCGATGTTCAAAGAGATCAAATAAAAATTAAATTGGAAGACAGCAGTTTAGTTATGATGGGCAGAATTAATTACAACGAGGCAGTTAATCGTAAATATATCTTGAATGAATACACAATCGGTAATTACTACAGAAAGTTTAAAATTTCCGATTCGATCGATAACTCAAAAATAGAAGCGAGGTTTGAAAACGGTGTGCTTTCAGTAAAATTACCAAAGCACGACAGAATTAAACCACGTACTATAGAAATTAATTAATTCTTCTTTTTTGAATAATTAAAAAAAGGAGGTGTATTATGGCACTAGTAAGATGGAATCCAACAAGAGAGTTAATGAATCTCGAAAAAGAATTCAGCAAACTCTTCAACACATTCGGTAGTAGATTCGGCTTGCGTGATAGCGATGATGATTTTGAAAATGCTGTTTGGTCACCATTGACTGATATTTCCGAAGATAATGACAAATATGTTCTAAGCATGGATATTCCCGGTGTCGATAAGAAAGATGTAAAAATCTCTTACAAAAACGGAAGTATAGTTGTCAGCGGTGAAAGAAAACAAGAAAGCGAAGAAAAATCATCTAAGTATCACAGAATCGAAAGAGCTTACGGAAAATATTATCGTGAATTTATGCTTCCCGAAAAAATTGTTGAAGATAAGATTGAAGCTAAATTCAAAGACGGTACATTAACCGTAACAATTCCAAAAGCCGAAGAAGCTAAACCGAGAGAAATTGATATCAAAGTCAATTAAGATGCATCACATTGCATTATTTTAAGAAGCCGCAAATTGCGGCTTCTTATTTTTATTATCTGATCATTAACAACAAGTTTTTATTTATGTTGCGATATGGAATTCAAAGATTATTATAAAATATTAGGTGTTGATAAAAATGCTTCTCAAGAAGAAATAAAGAAAGCATATCGTAAACTTGCACTTAAATATCATCCCGATAGAAATCCCGATAACAAAGAAGCAGAAGATAAATTTAAGGAAGTAACCGAAGCTCACGAAGTTTTAAGCGATCCCGAAAAAAGAAAAAAATATGATACCCTCGGTTCCAATTGGAGACAGTATGAACGTGCCGGTTTCGACCAAGGCAGTCCGTTTTCCGGTTTTGGTAGACAAAGCGGTAGGTCATATCAATTTCATGGTGATTTTGAAGATGTCTTTAATAATCTCGGCGGATTTTCTGATTTCTTCAATAGTTTTTTCGGCGGTGGTTTTGATAGTAATTTTGGTGGAAGAAATACTAGTCGAAGAACCACTTCTCAAAAGGTGGCTGATGCAACTGCAGAGTTAAATATTTCTCTTTACGATGCCTTTGATGGTTCTGAAAAATTTATCGTCGTAAACGGACAAAAGATTAAGATAAAAATTCCAAAAGGGAGTTACGACGGCAAAAAACTTAGATTAAAAGGTCAAGGTCAGTCATCTTTTCCCGGGTCTCAACGCGGTGATTTAATAATTACTTTAAAAATTGCAGATGATCCTAATTTTGAAAGAGAGGGAAATGATCTCTTAATGAATTTAGATGTAGATTTAATGACGGCAATTCTTGGCGGTGAAAAATCCATTACAACTATTGACGGAAAAACAATCAACATAAAGATTAAAGAAGGTACCGACAGCAGTAAAATTTTACGTGTTAAAGGACATGGAATGCCGACTCAAACCGGAGCAAGAGGTGATCTCTTAGTAAAAATTTCTGTTAGAGTCCCGAAGAATTTATCCAAGTCAGAAAAAGAAAAATTAATTAAACTTGATTTTCTTCGAAGAACTTAAAAGTTTTGCAAATCATTTTCATTTACGGAGGACATAATGAGTACTACCCAAACCGATAATAAAACATTTGAATTTAAGGCGGAAGTTAAACAGTTACTGAATATTTTAGTTCATTCTCTATATACAAGCAGAGAAATATTTTTACGTGAACTTATTTCAAATGCTTCTGATGCACTTGATAAAATTAGATTCAAGTCTACTAAAGGGGATGAAGTTGCAGATAATGATTTACCTCTTGAAATAAAAATAAATTTTGATGATAAGAAAAACACATTAACAATTTCCGATACCGGAATTGGAATGACTCGAGATGAAATTATTGAGAACATTGGTACAATCGCTAAATCCGGTTCGGCTGAATTCATCAAAACATTGATGGAAAGTAAAGAACAAACAAACAATATAATCGGGAAATTCGGCGTTGGATTTTATTCTGTCTTTATGGTTGCCGAAGAAGTGGAGATCAAATCAAAGTCTTACATAAAAGATGCTAAACCGATTTATTGGAAATCAGATGGTACAGGAAGTTATACGGTTCAAGAATTAGATGCCGATATGAAACGCGGAACAGAAATAAAAATCAAGTTAAGAGAAGATGCAAAAGAATTTGCCGAAAAATACCGTTTGGAAAGCACAATAAAGAATCACTCTAATTTCATCACCTTCCCTATTTACATAAAAGATGAAAAAGTAAATACAGTATCTGCAATTTGGCGCGAACCAAAAAGTTCGGTTACAAATGAACAGTACAATGAATTCTATAAATTTTTAACATACGATTCTGAACCGCCGATGGATATTATTCACAAATCGGTTGATGCACCAATTCAGTTCAGTTCGCTATTATTCATTCCTAAAAAACACAACGATTTTTTCTGGATGAACAAAGATAATTATGGTCTAGACCTTTATGTCAAACGAGTTTTGATTCAACATAAAAACAAAGATTTACTTCCGGAATATTTAGGATTTGTAAAAGGTGTGGTCGATTCTGAAGATTTACCGCTTAACATATCTCGAGAAACACTTCAAGAAAATCTTGTTTTTACAAAAATCGCAAACTCGGTTACATCACAAGTTCTATCTCACTTAACAGATAAAGCAAAAAACAAACCGGAAGAATACGTTGAATTCTGGAAACAACACGGAAGAATTTTCAAACTCGGATACTCCGATTTCTCCAACCAAGAAAAGTATATGGAACTGTTGCGATTCAATTCATCTTCTTCCGAAAACAAAGATGGACTAATTTCTCTTGATGAGTATGTCTCACGATTGAAAGAAGATCAAAAAGTTATCTACTATGCATTTGGTTCTTCACGAGAATCGATCGATCTCGATCCGCACTTAGACATTTTCAAAAACAAAGGAATCGAAGTGCTCTATCTCTTTGATCCGGTAGATGAATTTGTGATCAACTCTTTAAGGAAATATAAAGAGTACGAATTTGAATCCGTTGAAAATGCTGATCTTAAAAAGCTAAAAAAAGTAAAAGATGTTGAAGACGAAAAGAAAGAAAAATTTGAGAAGTTAGAAAAAGATGACGAGAAACATTTCAGTAGTCTCCTTTCAAAAATGAAATCGATTCTCGGCGATAAAGTAACTGATGTTCGCAAATCAGAAAGATTGAGCGGCAGTGCAAGTTGCTTAGTGAGCGAAGATGATCAGATGACTTCTTCAATGAAAAAGATAATGAAGATGACGCATCAATCATTCGGTGAAGATAAAAAAGTAATGGAAATTAATCCCGATAATAAACTCATCCGTAATTTGATTGAAGTATTTAAGAAAGACAGCAATGATCCGTTAATAGAAAATGCAACTGAGCAGTTGTTTGAATCAGCATTATTATTGGAAGGCAATCTCGAAGACCCGCATAAATTAGTTAAGAGAATAAACGAGTTGCTTGAAAAATCGAGTGAGTGGTATTTAGGGAAGAGATAAATCTAAACAAGAGATTCCATCTTTTGAAAGATGGAATCTCTATTCTTCATATTCATTACAACTGTTTCAATGCCTCATCCAAATCCATTAAAATATCATCAGTATTTTCAAGACCAACCGCAATTCTAACGCCGCCGGCATCAATACCTCTTTGTTCAAGCTGATCAGGTGGAACAACGGAATGCGTCATTGAAGCCGGGTGCTCAACTAAAGTTCGTGTATGCCCCAAACTCACAGCAAGTGTCATTGTATATGCATGATCGGCAACATAATCCATAAATTTTGCACCGATAGCTTTTCTTTCTGCCGCTGTGTCGCCTTTAATTGTAAAATAAATCATACTACCGGGGGCAAAGTTTCCGTTGAAATCAATCATTTGTTTTTTAGCAAGTTCATGATATTTATAACTTGGCAGACCCGGATAATTAACAAAATAAATTTTCGGATGAGCTTCCAAGAACTCGGCAATTCTCATTGCAGATTTGATCTGTTGTTTTTGTCGAAGCGGTAAAGTCGGTAATCCATAAGTTAAAATAGCCCAAGCACTTTTTGTATTTAGCACTGCACCGAAATCTTTGCGGTAAAGTAAAATCATATCGCGGAATTTTTTCGGACCAACTACAACACCTCCCATATCAGTTCCAAACCCACCGATACCTTTTGTTAATGAGTGAACAACAAAATCAGCCCCAAGTTCAATTGGTCTTTGGCAGAATGGAGTTGCAAAAGTATTATCAACAATAATCTTTATATGATCCGATTCATCTCTTGTTTTGTTTATATCATCAACTATCTTTTTGATTTCCGTTAAATCCAGAATATCCAAATTTGGGTTAGCCGGTGATTCTAAATAAACAACTCTTGTCTTATCGTTTACTACTTTGAAAAAATTATTCGGATCAGTCAAATCAATAGGATGAACAGGAATATTATATCGCGGGTACCAATTATTGAATAAAGAAATTGTACATCCATAAAGAGTTGAGTGGGTTATTATCTCATCACCTGATTTAGTCAAAACCCCAAGCACAGCAGAAATAGCTCCCATTCCGCTTGCAAAAGTTACAGCCATTTCTCCTTTTTCAATATAAGCGAGATTCTCTTCAAGCATATCTTTATTTGGTTCACCGAGCCGGTCATAAATAAAAATCGGCGCTTCATCGCCAAACTTTTCGGTTTGCGCAAATTGCTGGAATCCTTGCGCTCCCCTTTCTACCGAATCCAAACGGAAAGTTGTTGATGATGAAATAGGCGCGGTAACATGATGCGAATAATCCCATTTATCAGTAACATGTTTACCGTAAATTA
Source organism: Melioribacter roseus (assembly GCA_020724265.1). Taxonomy (GTDB): domain Bacteria; phylum Bacteroidota; class Ignavibacteria; order Ignavibacteriales; family Melioribacteraceae; genus SURF-28. Next base: position 333,052 of record DYHH01000001.1, read on the forward strand.
CACGAGTCTCCATAGAATATTTGGAGTCGTCTATCTTATTTTTCTTTGTAGTCAATTCTTCCGACATATATTCCTCCCTAATTTTATTTCCTGTGTAAAATTAAGGATTTCTATGTCCTTAGAAAATAGAAAAAGGGATACATGAATTTTTGAACAAAAATGAGGGAAACATTACTTTCTAAAAAAAGCTGCAAATCGTGAGTTATCGGCTAAAGAATGACCACTGCTTGCTGTATTTGTTATAAACAGTAAACTCTATATTGAATTTACTTTTATCGATAAATCGGACGTCAAATGTATAAAATCTTTTGTATTCAATGTTAATATTTCATCTACTTTTGCTTTTTTTGCGCATTCAACTATTAGTGCATCATAAACAATCCCGCCGGAAATATTCAAGTCACTTAATTTTTCAATTAATCGAAAGTATTCTTTGTCTGTTAAGTATATAATTCGAGCAAGATTGTTAATATTATTTTCTATTAATAATTCTGCAATTTTTGGAGTGATTCTCGGTTTGAATGGAGCACTCGTTAATACACTGTAAATCTCTAATAAAGAATGTGATGCAACGAATAACTCAAATTCATTACGTTTCGCTTTAAGTAAAAATGACAATGCTGATTTATGCTTTGGATGAGATTCTACAAATGCACCGATTAAAGCAGAACTATCAAATAATATTTTCAACCTAATTCCTCATGAGTAAGTAATTTGCGCATACGCTTATTTCTATCTGATTTAAGCAAATCACTTCTCTTTTTGTCTAATTTACCTGTGAATACAAGTAATCCATCTCTATTGACAATCGGCGCTTTTTCTTTAACTAACTCAATGACTATTTTTTTATCTTCTTCAGAAATATTAAGAGTTGTTTCAGTACTTATACCCAAATTTTCACGAAGTTTTTTCGGTATTATTACTCGACCAAATTTATCTAAGGTTGTTATCATCTCTCACTCATTATTTTTGGCAATTTAGATAATTTATTTGCCAATATCAATTGACTTTAGATTTATAACAAATCTTAAGTCAATCCAACTTCGGCTAAATATTCAAAGCTTGCTCAATATCTGCAATCAAATCCTCTGCATCTTCAATTCCAACAGAAAAACGAACTAGACTTTCTGTAATACCAATTTTATCCCGCTCTTCTTTCGGAACTGCAGCATGAGTCATTGAGGCAGGATGACAGATTAAACTTTCAACTCCACCTAGACTTTCAGCTAACGCAAAGATTTTCACACCATTTAAAACTTTTTTCGCTTTTTCAAATGAGCCGAAATCAACAGAAATCATTCCCCCGAATCCTGTCATTTGTCTTTTGGCAAGTTCATGCTGCGGGTGAGATTTTAGTCCGGGGTAAATAACCTTCTCGGCATAACTTTGTTTCTCTAAATACTCTGCAATTTTAATTGCATTCTTGTTATGTTGCTTCATTCGCAATGCTAAAGTTTTTGTCGATCGAAGAGTTAGCCAGCAATCAAACGGCGATGGAACAGCACCAATTGCATTTTGTAAATATCTTAGCCGCTCATGAATCTTTTCATCGTTTGTAATTAATATACCGCCGACTACATCGCAATGACCATTTAGATATTTTGTTGTACTATGTAAAACAACATCAGCACCAAGAACTAATGGATTTTGGAAATACGGACTCATAAAAGTATTATCAACTACAGAAATAAGATTATGATTTTTTGCAATTTCTACAGTACCTCTTATATCGGTTAAGTTTAACATCGGATTTGTCGGCGTTTCGATATAAACCATTTTTGTATTTTTTTTAATCGCATCTACAATGTTTGTTAGTTTCGATGTATCTACCCACGAAAAGGACAACCCGTAATTTGTCATATTTAGTTCAAGCTGACGATATGTCCCTCCGTAAACATTATTTGATATAACAACATGATCGCCTTGTTTTAGCAAACCCATAAGAGCTTGAACAGAAGAAAGTCCTGACGAATAAGCAATTCCATAGTTCCCTTTTTCTAATGCTGCAATATTCTTCTCCATTGCTTCACGTGTGGGATTATGTGTTCGTCCGTATTCGTATCCTTTATGTTTACCAAGTTCTTCTTGATGATATGTTGATGTTTGATAAATCGGAATAGTTATTGCACCGCTTAACGGTTCCGGTTTTTGTCCGGCATGAACAGCGTCTGTTTGAAAACCCATTTTAATTTCCTATTTAATATTGACAATTTTCTATTAGCTAAAATCAATCAAATCATATCTTGTAATTATATCCGTAATTCTTCCGAAATCACTAACCAAGACTGCGTTTTTATCTTTCAGAATTTTTCTTACTTCAGCGGTTTCGGTTTTTGCATCAACAACCGGGAAGGATTCTTCCATTACCTCGCAAACTCTGGCATTAAGTAATTTTGAATTTTCTACTAATTTTCCCATCAACTTATTTTCTCGAATGGAACCAACCGGTTTAAGTCTTTCATCAAAAACGGGAATTTGAGTGAAGCCGTTTTTATTAAATATTTCAACGGCATCTTTAACTAAGTCATCATCGTGAACATAACAAATATTTTCTATTCCTTTTCTTTTTTTCTCATCTGATACATCGCGTAAAATTTTCATTTCAACTTCGAGCATTCGATTATCTTTTAACCAAGTTTCATTATGTACTTTTGATAAATAACGCTCACCAGTATCGCAGACAATAAATACAATTACATCATCTTCCGTCAAATCTTTTGCAATATCCAAAGTTACTTTGACGATTGTTCCGGTACTTCCACCGCAAAATATTCCTTCTTCTTTTGTCAATCTTCTTGCCATCGCAAAAGATTCTCTATCGCTAACATTTATAATTTGATCAATATATTGAAAATGAACATTCTCCGGCAGACAATCTTGCCCGATTCCTTCAACTAAATATGGAGTACCTTTAATTAGTTCGCCGGTTTCTTTGTATGTTTTAAAAATTGAGCCAAGCGGGTCTGCTCCGATAACTTTTATATTCGGATTTTTCTCCTTTAAAAACTTTCCGGTTCCACTTATCGTTCCGCCTGTCCCGATACTTGAAATAAAATGAGTTATTTTACCTTCTGTTTGTCTCCATATTTCCGGTCCAGTTGTTTTGTAATGAATTTCAGGATTAGCCGGATTTGAATATTGATAAGCAAAAATTGAATTCGGTGTTTCGCTATGAATTCGTTTTGCTACATTTACGTAATATTCGGGATGATCCGGTTCAACCGCATTTGAAACAACAATTACATCTGCTCCCAATGCACGGAGATAATTTATTTTTTCGCTGCTAACTTTATCAGTTACAACAAATATTGATTTATAACCTTTTATTGACGCAGTTAATGCTAACCCAATCCCGGTGTTCCCACTTGTAGCTTCTATTATTGTTCCTCCCGGTTTTAGTTTGCCGGTTTGTTCGGCATTTTCAATCATCGAACGACCGATTCTATCTTTAACACTTCCGCCGGGATTATGTGATTCAAGCTTCGCAAATATTTTCGGTTTTAATCCTTTATTTAGTTTATTTAATTGAATCAACGGTGTGTTGCCGATTAAGTCTATTATACTGTTTTTAAATTCCAAAACATTTACCTTTTTAAATAAGATTTGAAGTGCAAATTTATAAAGAATTGTTGGAGAAATGAAAAATAATTAAGGAGGATAAGTCTATTCATTAATGAAATAGTTTTAAAATAAGCTCATCCTTTGAAATTTTATGAATTGTAGATAGTTCGTTTAAAATGTTATTAAGGGTGCCGATTTTAATTGGATTATGATCAGGTATTGTAATATGATGTTGTTTTTTTCTCAAGATTATAGTTATTCTAATATGGCTACCCCTTTGTCTTGTAATCTCATAGCCGAGTCTTCGGAGTTTAGCAACAAGTTCTACACCTGATATATCACGCGGTAATTTCACGCAGCAATAATTTCTTCTTTAGTATAATGAAGTCTAATTAATCTTGGTTTTTCATACTTTTCAAAGTGACAATCTACCGCTTCTACAATATTACTCTTCAAATTTTCCATCGTTTCAGCTTCTGTAAAAATTGAGAAGCCAACTGCTTGTGCTTCATATCCACCTTCGATTGAATCTTTTATTTGAAAAATAATTTCTTCCATCAACCATCTCCATTAATTTTAATTAAAAATAAAATAGCAGTTTGTATTGTCACATTCAATACAAAATTAAAGTAGGTTATTCTCACGCAACCACTCATCATTATAAATCGTACTGAAGTATTTATAACCCGAATCGCAAATAATTGTTACAATATTTGCTTCACGATCGATTTCTTTAGCGAGTTTAACACAAGCCCAAATATTTGCGCCGCTTGAACCTCCAGAAAGTATTCCTTCTTCGTTTGCTAATTTTTTTGTCCACTGGAACGCAGTCTTATCTTCAACTTGATACATATCATCAATTAATTCTAACTGTGCTGTCTTAATTAAAAACTCATCTCCAATTCCTTCTACTTTATATCTATATGGTTGAATAAGTTTTTTATCTTTAAAATAATTATAGAATATTGATCCCATCGGGTCAACACCGATGAGTTTAATGCCGGGATTCATTTCCTTTAAATATTTGCCTGCACCGCATAGAGTACCACCGGTACCTACCCCTGCAACAACGTAATCAACTTTCCCCTCCATCTGTTCCCAAATTTCCGGTCCGGTTGTTTTATAATGTGATTCATTATTATCCAAATTATTATGTTGATCTATATAGTAATAGTCGGAATTTTCATTCGCTAAATTTTGAGCATAGTTATTGTAAGATTCAGGATGATCAGGTGGAAGATTAGCATCGACTAAAAGTACATCAACACCAAGCACTTGCAGCATTTTTATTTTTTCTTTGCTTGTTGTATTTCTGATTACAATTTTTAGTTTGTAACCTTTTTGCCGTGCAACAATTGCAAGCCCCATTGCAGTATTACCGGAAGAGTTTTCCAAAATTGTATCTCCGGGTTTTATCTTCCCTTCACGTTCGGCTTTCTCAACCATGTATAAAGCAATTCTGTCTTTTAAACTTCCACCGGGATTCATAAACTCAAGCTTAGCCCAAACTTTTGATTTTAATCCTTTGGAAATATTATCAAGTCGGACAATAGGTGTATTCCCTATCGAATCAAGTACGTTGTATGTTTTATTTCGCAAAATTAAGTCCTATATAAATTTTTGTTATTTTGAATCTATCAATTAATTATAACAGTCAATAATTATTAGATTTTCTCCATAGCTCTCTGCATAACAATTGTGACACATGAACTCTCATTATCAGTAAAGCTTTCCTGGTTATTTATTTTAATAAACTATACCCTCGTAAAAATTCTTCGGTAGTCATATGCTTTCTGCCTTCTGGTTGAATCTCCAATAATTGTAAAGTACTCTTTCCGCAACCGATAAAAATTTCTTTTTTGCTTTCATAGATTTCGGCAGTTTGAAGACCGGGCTCATCAACCACTTTGGATTTATAAACTTTGTATTGCTTATCATCCTTTATAAAAAAAGCACCGTGATACGGAGACAACCCGCGAATTAAGTTGTGAATATCAACAGCAGGTTGTGTCCAATCGATTTTACAAATTTCCTTTGTAATTTTTGGTGCCGGTGAAGCAAGCGAATCATCTTGAGGTTGTTCATCAACTTCACCTTGTTCAATTAAAGAAATAGTTTTAAGTAATACTTCGGCACCGACATTTTTCATTTTATCGTGTAAAGTTTCAAAATTATCTTCAGGATCAATTGTAATTTTTTCTTGCAGAATCATATTCCCGGTATCAATTTTTTCTTTAAGGAAAAATGTTGTTACGCCGGTTTCATCATCACCATTTATCAAAGCCCATTGAATCGGCGCAGCTCCTCTATATTTGGGAAGCAAGGATCCGTGAAGATTAATGGAACCATATCCGGGGATTGTAAATACTTCTATAGGAAGAATCCTAAACGCAACAATGACAAATAAATCAGCTTCAATTTGTTTTAACTCTTCAATAAATTTTTCATCTTTTAATTTTTCCGGTTGGAGAACCGGAATGTTTTTACTTAGCGCGTATTCTTTAATAGGAGTTACACTTACTTTTCTTCCCCGCCCTCTTTCTTTATCCGGGGCAGTTACAACTGCATTTATTTTATGATGACTTTCGAAAATTTTTGAAAGTGAGGTTACAGCAAAATCGGGAGTACCAAAGAAAACAATTTTCATTTTACGAACTACTTTTCGGTTATCGGATAATCAATTTCAACTTTCCTATCTGAAATATCATGAAGTTGCTTTTGAAGTTTCTTTTTAATGTTTTCATTAACTCTATCGGGAATCATTTTGCCAATAAGATGATCGTACTCATGAAGAATTACTCTTGCAAATAATTCATCTGCTTCAATAATTTCTTCTTGTTCGTCTGTACTTAAATACTTAACTTTTACAGAAGCCGGACGATCAACGTCTGCACGTAAATTCGGCAAACTTAAGCAACCTTCTTCTATTGTTACTATTTCGTCAGATTCCAGAACAATTATCGGATTGATCATTACAACCGGTTTAAATTTTTCATAACCTTCTACTTCTTGCAAATCAATTACAAAAACAGATTTATCTAGACCAACTTGATTTGCGGCTAAACCGATACCATTTGCATTTCGCATCGTCTGAAACATGTCCCGTATATTCTGAATGAGTTCGTCATCAACATACTTAACTTTTTCGGTTTTTTTACGAAGAATAGAATCACCATAAACAGTGATAGGAATAATAGACATTAACCAACTCCAATTTTTTCTTCTTTAGCTTTAACTTCCACTACATCCGCACTTAAATCTTTGTATAATAAAACTTCCGTTGAACAGAAGTACATTTTTATAAACAGCCGAAATATAATCAACATTTGCTGAAGAATAAACGAAAGTAGTAGAAAATAGTATGGCGTTCTTGGGATAAACACTTCTAATAAGTTGTAAAGAATTGCACCCCCTGCCCCTATTAAAGCTATGATTAGAAAGACAGTAAATATTTTGTTGAAATTAATTTTTATGAATGATAATGTTTGATAAATTGATTGAAATATTTTTGTGGTATCTTGAACAGCCATGTGAACTTTTGTGTAATCAGAAACTAAAGTAACCAACCCAATAAAAAATACAAGCAGAATATATCTTGCTAACCTAATAATAAAATCAGCCATTTGATTTTCTGTTTCGGAAAATGCCCATTCGATAAATAGACCGAGATAATCATGAAATATAAATGCCATCATAAAAAATACTAACGATATCAATACAACTCTTGTAAACCGGAACCAATATTTAACACCGCCGAAGAAAAAATCAACCATGTGATTTTTTTCAGGTAGATTAAAAATTGAAATTAAACCGCCGACAAAAAATATTTGCACAAGAATATACACCCCGAACATACTGTATATCATAAAAGGAATTTCACCGATACTTGATTCGTAAATATTACGGAATTGAATATACCAGGTAAAGTCGAACCCGAGTGCAAGTTCGTCGCTCATTAAAGAATAATTTAGATTATCTATTAACAAATAGTAGATTGGCATTGACAATAGGAAAGCAGCTAATGCATTTATACCCCAAAGTAAGAATATGAATTTAATATTCTTAAATACTGATCGAATACCTAATATAAGTGCATTTTTTAAAGTGAGAGTCATCCGACACTTCCAAAAATTAATAATGCATTTTGAACCCAGAAAAACCAGCGAATAGCTATCGATAAAGACGCCCAATATTTTGGTTCAACCGTGTATGAATTATTTGCGTAGTTTATATCAAGTATATTCCTTCTAAAAGGATCAACTTCTGCTGCAATTATTTCATTATTACTTTCGATAGTAAAAACTCTCCATCGATCAATGCCGTCCCAATCGATATAGGTAGTATCTACTTCCGAATAGACAGCAATCTCTGTTGGTGCAATTCCCTCTTCAAGTCTTTCAACGAAAATTTTATATGTATTTCCTTCTTTAGCTAAAGAACGAATTTTGTAATCAAATTTTTTGCTCTCATTTAGAAAGTTTGATATAAACCACTCCAAGTCTGTGCTTTCATTGTTCTTTAATACATCTAAAAAGTCATTTGCATCTACAAGCGAAAATTTATTTTTACTATAATAATCCGAAATAAGTTTTAAAGTCTCCTCTTTACCCAAATAATTTTCAAGAACTTGAAGAATTAAATACGGTTTTGAATATGCATTAACTAAATATGATAATCGATTAGGTAATTTGTAGCTTGTATCTCTTATACTTCCTAATTCATTATTCAAATAATAACTTGCAAGTGCATAAGATGAATGCTCAAATTCAAATGCTTTTAAAGAATATATTAAAGGAACTTCTCTGAATGATAAAAAACTCATACCATAAACAGGATAATAATCGATAAATCTGAAATGGAGTATTGGGTTGCCATAGTATTCGGATAATATTTTTGCTTCAAGATAACTTGTAATTCCTTCATCCAGCCAAGCTTCATATACTTCATTACTACTAACCGCCGCATAAAAATATTGGTGAATAATTTCATGTATAATTGTTGATTCAGGTCTTTGTATTTCAATCGGACTAAATAACGGAGTGAAATATGTTACAATCGAAGGGTATTCCATTCCACCAATATTCGCCGTGCGCGGTGCATCAACTAAATTTATTTGGGAATATGGAAACTCACCAATGTACTGCTCCAAATATTCAATAGTGTTGAAAGCGGCTTGAAATTTTCTGCTTAATAATTTTTTATTCTCCGGTTGAATTAAGAATGTTACTTCAATATCCTTTCCGAATTTGCTTTGATAATTTTTTGTCTGAGTATAAAATTCGGTTGAAGCTGTCCATGCAAAATCAATTACATTTTGGGCAGAATAAGTTAAAGATTTATTCGAGTCTCTTATAACTTCATTTATTAATTGACCGGTCGAACCAACTATATAATCTTTCGGAAGATTGATTGTAACTTCATAATCTGCAAAGTCAGAATAAAACTCAGTATAGGGATGGTATTGACTGCAAATCCACTTTCCGTCTTTAAATACACCAAGTTTCGGGAACCATTGAGCAATAAAATAGAATTCCCTTCCGGCAGCATAACCAAACCGAATTCTGCTTCTTGGAATTTGTAATTCATACTTAATTTTAATCACAACAGAATCAAAGGGTAAAATAGGTTTATCGAAATCAATTCTAGCAACAGTACTGTCGAAAAGATTATCAATTTCCGGTTGGAAGTATTCAAACTGTCTAACGATTCCGTTAACAGTCAAAGAACGAATTTGAATTTTTGTCTGTTCAGATTCATCAAAATCAAATTTTTTGCCTAATTCGGTTTTATTGTTGCTGAATGCATTTGCATACAAGTGAAATTGAATTTCATTTGTTGAAAATTCTGTTAAGTTTTTCCAATTAATTATTTCTTCTACAGTGAATAATTTTTTGTCCGGATTGAAATCAACATTTAGTTTATAAACGGTAGAAATTTCCCCATGTTTTTTTTGAAGTGAAGAAGATAGAACATCAAGGCTATTGTTATTTGTTATTGACGTGATTCCGGGTTGCTCAATTGTATACAACAATAAAGAGAGTAGAAAAAGAGGAATTATGAATAAGAATCTTTTCATATAAATAAATATAAAAAAAATCTCACATGAAAAATTTATAGTGTAATAACTCGTTAAAAATGTCATGTAAATAACTCAATAGAAATGTCAGTA